>NZ_SELS01000076.1 GCF_004197395.1 Paraburkholderia sp. UYCP14C
GTTGCTGCAACGGCATGTGCAGCAGACGCGACGTATTGATCACATACACGAGGTCGAGCGGTGCCTCGCCGACGAAGGTGGCGATGCGCACGGTCATGGAATCGTCCGCCGCATCGGCAACGCGGTGATACACGAGGACCGCGACGCACGGCGCGGCATCGCCCGCGGCCGGCACTGCGCCGAGCGCCGTTCCGCCAGCCTGAGCGTTGAACGACAGCGTGCACGCGAGCAGGGATACCGCAGCCACGGTGCGAGGTGCCAGGCGCGAGCCGCACCGGCAGTGAATGCGAGAGGCAATCTTCATACGCACTCCGGATTCCGCGCAACAACCGCGCGCCGGGCGGGCGCTCGACGATCACGGTGCGGCCTCCCGGGGCCAGCCGTGATCTTCGCGGTTTCGGCAAGCGCGTTGACACCGTTGCTCAGTACTTGCCGGACATCGTGGTGAAATCCGCTCGTCTCGTGCGACACGGCAGACCTCCTCGATGACGTGTCCGCGCCATCAGGCGAACGCCGCAGCCGTCAGCGTATTTCAACCATTGCGCCGGGGCGCCGGTTTGACGTGCATCAACGAGAACGGAGTGATCTCGCAAAGCCCCGCATATGCTCGCGAGATCGCTGGCGGTTGATCCGTATCAAACGGCGCGCCCGCGGGATCTGCGATGCTGCTTTTGTTCCGCGCTGGCCGAACAGGAGGGCACGATGACACGCGATGAAGTACCGATATGCGAAAGTGCGAAGACTGCACGCGGCGAGTCGCAGTCCGTGCCGGCGGCGCTTGCATGAGCACGGTCGCAAGCATGTCCGACGCGCCCGGCCGGTATCACTGCCTGCTGGCGGTCGTGCGCAGCGCAGGCGGCTACCCCGCCTTGCTGGTTGATTACGCATACGCATGGGCGGCCAGCGATGCACTCGTGCACGTGATGACGCTGCCCGAGGCCGCGCACGCGGACGCCGCCGCCGCGCGCGACGCGCACGCGCGCCCCGATGGTGCTTGCGGCCCGGATCTCGCGACAGCCAATGCGGTGCGCGACTCGCTGCTCGCGCGGGGCCTCAACTCGACCGCGGCGCTACTGCCTTACGCGAACGCTGACAAGGGATTCACCTCCGCGGTGGCGGACGCGGCAATCAGCCTCGGCGCGGATGTTGTGCTGACGTGCTACCCGGGGCTTGCTCATCTCGCGCACGTTTTGCCGTGCAGTGTGCTGTACCTGCCCGCGGACGGCTCGCGCCGGTTCCGCATTCCTCCCCGCCGCATCTTCGTCGCAAGCGACGAGAGCGCGAGCGCCCGCGGCGCGTTCGGAGAGGCGCGCAGGCTGGCCGGCGAGGACGCGCAATTGCGCGAGGCGTGCGTCTCGTTCGAGCCCGCCACGCCGGTGGTGCCGGGGTCCGCGACCATCATGCTCGCAGCGACCCACCACGGCGATACGCTCGCGCACGCGATCCTACAGGCCGCTCGCGAATGGCGCGCCGATCTGCTGGTGCTCGGCACCCACGATCCGGCACGCCAGGCGCGCTGGCGGTTCGGCAGCGTCGCGAGCGCGGTCACGCTGCTGACCGACATGCCGCTTCTGGTCGTCCCGCAGAAGTGCTGATGCGGCCAGGTGCTTGCGATACACCTCGGTCACGCTGGTCGCCATCGGGCTGTCCAGATAGACGGGCACGTGCACCATGCGGCCGGTTTCCTTCAGCCTGGCGATGTAATAGAGAATCTCCTGCGCGCGTCCGACCGCGAAACACGGCATTACCACCACGCCGCCTTTGGCAAAGGTGCGGCTGAAAAGCCGCTCGAGTTCGTCCTGCGGATTCGAGTCCGGATGCAGGCGGTCGCCATAGGTCGACTCGACGACGAGGTAATCCGCATGCGCGAGCGGCGTGGGCGCGCGCATGATCGGATCGTCGGGACGGCCGACGTCGCCGGAAAACACGAGCACCTTGTGATTGCGGCACATGACGACGCTCGCCGCGCCGAGGATGTGCCCCGACGACAGGAAACGGAAGCTCAGCCCATGCGGCAACTCGACGGGCGTGTCGAAGCGCCGCGGCGCCATGAGACGCAGCGCGCGCTGCGCGTCGTCGCGCGTGTAGAGCGGAAGTGCGGGGCGATGTTTGGAAAACCCGTGCCGGTTCGCGAAGTCCGCTTCTTCTTCCTGCAGTTTCGCGCTGTCGGGCAGCATGATCTCGCAGAGCGCGGCGGTGCCCGGCGTGCAATAGACGGGACCGTGAAAGCCGTTTCGCGCGAGCAACGGCAGATAGCCACTGTGATCGATATGGGCATGAGTGAGGATCACCGCGTCGATCGAATCGGCCGGCACCGGCAGCGGCGCCCAGTTGCGCAGTCGCAGATTCTTAACGCCCTGAAACAAGCCGCAATCGACGAGGATGCGCAAACCTGATTCTTCGAGCAGATACTTCGAACCGGTGACGGTCTCGCTTGCACCGAGAAAGGTCAGCCTCATGATTCCTCGGTGGCGCCGCGATCGGTTGGCGCCGGGTTCATTTCAGCCGATTTGGGCTCCGGGCTTTTGACGTGGATCATGAGTCGTGCACCGGGGAGCGCTACAGTGACATCGTTGCTCACGTGGCGGGTCGCGCTTTGCGCCGCAGCCATACCGATTGCCGATCCTGGATTCACCGTACCTGGGATGAGCCGATGAACGATGCGCACCGCGTCGACTGGTGGAACGAAACGACGCCTCAGCCGGTGGCGAGCAGGCACGCGGCGCTCTCAGCGGAGCCCATGCGCACGTATGACTTCGTTCTGCTCGGTGGTGGCGCGGCGAGCGTCTCCGCGGCCCGCGCGTTGCGCCGGGAAAACTCGGACGCCAGTATCGCCTTGCTTGGCGCGGAAACGGCGCTTCCCTATTCGCGGCCGCCGTTGACCAAGGATTTTCTGAACGGCGCACTCAGCGGTCTCCAGCTCGCATTGCATCCTTTCGAATTCTACGAAGCACAGCGTATCGAGTTGATGACCGGCGCGCAGGCCATGCGCGTCGAGCCGGAGACGCACATAGTCTCGCTCGCGAACGGGCGGCGAGTCGGCTACGGCAAGCTGCTGATTGCGACTGGCGCATCGCCGCAGCGTCCGCTGCTGCCGGGACATCAGTTGCGCGGCATCCAGTTCATCCACGACATCGCCGACGCGGCGGCGTTGCGCGAAGCCGCGGGCATGGCCCGGCGCGCGGTGGTGCTCGGCGCGGGCTTCGTAGGCATCGAGGTAGCGGCGGCGCTGCGCGCGGCGGGCCTCGAGGTGACCTTGCTCGAACGCACGGCGCAGGTGATGCCGCAACTGCACTCTGAGGTGCTATCCGCCTGGTTCGCGAATCGTTGTGCGGAACAGGGCGTTCGCGTGCTGACCGGCTGCACCGTCACGCGCTTTCTGGGCAACAGTCATGTGACCGGTGCGCTTACTCAAACCGGATTGCAGCTGGATTGCGAACTGGTGGTCGTGGCTATCGGCGTGTCGCCCAACTGCTCGTTTCTCGAGGGCAGCGGCATCGAGCTCGGCGACGGCGTGCTGGTCGACGAATTCCTGCGCACGTCGGACCCTGACATCTACGCGGCCGGCGACGTCGCGAATTTCTACGATCCCGTGTTTGCGGTCAGAAGGCGCATCGAGCATTGGGACAACGCGTTGCGGCAAGGCCGCGTGGCTGCGCGCAACATGCTCGGCAACGGCGTGCCGTATCGTGACGTGTCGATCTTCTACGGCAACGCGTTCGGCACGACCTATACATTCATGGGCTACGCTGAGCCGGCGAACGAGACCGAGACCGAGACCGAGACCGTCGAACGCGGCGCACGGTCCGATGGTGCGTGGTCCGTGCTTTATCTGCGGCACAACATCCTGCGCGCGGTGTTCTCGGTGGGCCGCAGCGCCGAGGAAGCCGCCGCCGCCGAAGAACTCATTCGCCATCGCGTTGGGCTGCATGCGGCGCGCGCGCGGCTCGCGGACCGCGCCTTCTCGTTGACGAACCTGCCTACGCAAACCGTGCTGATCCTGCAGGGCGGGGGAGCGCTCGGCGCATTCGAGTGTGGTGCGATCCAGACGCTCGAAGAGAGCGGCGTGCGGCCCGATGTGATCTCGGCGGTATCGATCGGCGCCTTCAACGGGGCGATCGTCGCGAGTCATCCGGGGAAGGCCGCGGAGCCTCTGGCGCAGTTCTGGCGCGATCTTTCGATTGGCCTGCCAGGCCGCGCCGCCTCGGCGGCGCATGAGATGCTGGTGCTTTGGCACACACTCTGGTTCGGCATACCGAATTTTTTGCGGCCGCGCTGGTGGAACGGAGAACTCGGTGCCTACGCGCTGCCGTGGTGCTGGACGAGCTACTACGACCCCAGCGCGATCAAGACGCTGATCCGCCGATATGTCGATTTCGACTCGCTGGCGCGCAGCCCGACGCGTCTGCTGATCGGCGCGGTCGATGTCGAAACCGGCGAACAAAAGATCTTCGACAGCTACGTCGATCGTCTGAGCCCGGACCATCTGCTCGCGAGCGGCAGCCTTCCGCCCGCAATGCCGTGGACCACGATAGACGGGCATACCTACTGGGACGGCGGCATCGTCAGCAATTCGCCCCTCGAGCTCGTCATCGAGCGGTGTGGACGCATCGGCGCACGGGTGTTCGCGCTCGACCTGTTTTCCGGCGGACGGCCGCTGCCGTCGAACCTGATCGACGTGATGCGCCGACGCGACGAGATCGTGTACACCGATCGTACACGAAACGATCTGCGCTTCGAGGAATACGCGAACGACTTCAGCGACCTCGTGCTCGAACTGCTACGCGAAGTCGACGCCGGGACTGCAAGGCGCTTTCAGCAGCGGCCCAATTACATCCGGCTGATGGGTAACCGTACGCCAATTCACTTGTCGCGGATATCGTTGCGCGACGAGCTGCCCTTTGCCGCTGACTTCGACTTCTCGGCCGGCACGATCGAAGCGCTGCAGCGACGCGGCCGCGAAGCTGCGCGCCATGCGCTCGACGAATCGCACGGATAACGCTTTGGGGAGAATGGCCATGCCGCTGCACAATGCTGACTTTGTCGCGGCGTTCGAGGAAATCGCCGATCTGTTGGAATTACAGGGCGAGACCAATCCGTTCAGAATCCGCGCGTATCGGCGCGCCGCGCGCAACATGTCGGGGCTGGGCCGCGACCTTGCCACGATGATCGCGCGCAACGAGGATCTCCACGCCGTGGGCGGCATCGGCGCGGACCTCGCCGCGAAACTCCGGGAGATTGCCGCGACGGGCACGTGCGCCTTGCTCGACGAGTTGCGGCACAAGGTTCCGGCCGGCCTGCCGGAGATGCTGACCCTTCCTGGCGTCGGCCCGGGACGCGCCCGGATGCTGCACGAGACGCTGCACATCGATTCGCTCGACGCGCTGCGCGAGGCCGCCAGCGCGGGCAAGCTTCACGCGGTGCCGGGATTCGGCGAGAGACTGGAGTCGCGCATCCTCGAGGCGATCGACGCACGCCGCAGCAAGTCGCACCGTTTCCTGTTGACGGATGCTCGCCAGAATCTCGAGCCGCTGCTCGGGTGGCTCAACGCGATCCCGGAAACGGTCGAGGCCGTCTGCGCGGGCAGCTATCGGCGCAGGCGCGAGACGGTGGGCGATCTCGACATACTCGTCACGTCGTCGAACGCGGCCGCCGTGATGCGGCGATTCGTGCTTTACGACGACATCGAAACGGTCCTGGCGAGAGGCACGACGCGCGCGAGCGTCGTGTTGCGCGGCGGACTGCAGGTCGATCTGCGGGTGGTCGCGCCGGAACGTCTCGGCGCCGCCCTTGTGTACTTCACCGGCTCGCGGGCGCACAACATCGCAATCAGGCGCATCGCGCAGGCGCAGGGCATGAAGCTCAACGAGTATGGCGTGTATCGCGGCGAGCGCCGTGTCGCGGGCGCGACCGAAGAGTCCGTGTATCGTTCGATCGGGCTTGCCTGGGTTCCTCCGGAGCTGCGCGAGGATCGTGGCGAAGTCGAGGCGGCCCGCACGGGCAGATTGCCCGAGCTGGTCAAGCTGGGGGATCTGCGTGGAGACCTGCACGCTCACACGAACGCCTCCGACGGGCGGGACAGCCTGCGCGATATGGCGCTCGGCGCTCGCGCACGCGGCCTGAGATATCTCGCGATCACCGATCATTCGCGGCGGCTGGGAATCGCGCACGGCCTCGACGCGCAACGGCTCGCGCGGCAGATCGACGAGATCGATCGGCTGAACGCCGAACTGGACCGCATCGTGCTGTTGAAGGGCGTGGAGGTCGATATTCTCGAAGACGGCCGGCTCGATCTTCCCGATGACCTACTGAGCCGCCTCGATATCGTGGTCGCGTCGGTGCACAGCCATTTTGGCCTCGCGCGCGCGAAGCAGACCGCCCGGATTCTGCGCGTGCTCGATCATCCGTATGTGTCGATTCTGGGCCATCCGACCGGACGGCTGCTGCTCGAGCGCGAGCCGATGGCGCTCGATCTCGAGCGGATCATCGCCCGCGCGGCTGAGCGAGGCTGCTGCCTCGAACTGAATTCCCAGCCGCAGCGGCTCGACCTCGACGATGTTGCATGTCGCGCGGCGAAGCAGGCGGGCGTGCTGGTGTCGATCGCATCGGACGCGCACAGCCGCGGCGCGCTCGGCAACCTCGAGTGGGGTGTCGCCCAGGCGCGTCGCGCGGGTCTTTCGAAGGTGGACGTTCTCAACACGAGGCCGATCGCGCAACTATGGCCGCTATTGCGCAAGCGTATCGCTGACGATCAGGACGCCGGAACAATCGATTCGTGAGTGAAACCGGCGGCATGCCGCGGCTCGAATCGCCTGCGAGGCCGCCTACGTGTCCGCGTCGAGCAGTTCGTGCGCATGGCGCGTCGCCGTATCCGTGCGCAGCGAGGCGAGCGCTGCGGTTTCGATGCGGCGCACCTTTTCGCGGGATACGCCCAGCTCCGTGGCGATACGTTCGTAGGTCTGCGGCTCCCCGCCTCCGATTCCGAAACGAAGTCGCAGCACCTGAGCGTCGATGGCCCCCATGCGCGACAGCGCCGAGCTCAGCAACTCGTGCATGCGTGCATTCGCGAGGTTGGCGAGCGGCGAGAGCGCCGAGTCATCCGCGACCAGATCGACGAGCGCGGTGTCGTCCTCGCCGCACAGCGTATCGAGCGAACCGACCTCGACGGGCAGATCGAGCAGCTTCTGGAGCCGGGCGCGCGGCAAGCGCGTCACGTGCTCCATCTGCTTCGTCGTGGGCTTGCGTCCGAGCTGTTGCTTCAGCTGTTCGAGCGCGAGGCCCACGCGAGCGCGCTCATCACCGACATGCACGGGCACGCGGATCATGCGCGCCCTGTCGGCCAATGCGCGGCGGATCGCTTGCCGGATCCACCAGGTCGCGTAAGTCGAAAACTTGAATCCGCGGCGGTAGTCGAACTTTTCCACCGCGCGCATCAGACCGATGCAGCCTTCCTGCAGCAGATCCGCCAGATCCATCCCGCGGTTCGGATAGCGGGTCGCGAGCGACATCACGAGACGCAGGTTGGCCTCGACCATGCGGGCCGTTTCCGTTGCAATACGGGCCTCGCCGGTGGCAACGCCCAAAAGTGACGTTTGCGTGTCCTCATCGGCAGCATGCGCAGCGCTCGCGGATTTCTCTCGCAGGGCGGTCGCGGCCTCCGCGTTTGCGAGTTCGCGCGCCCGCGTGACCACGGGCGACTCCCAGCCCGCCTGTATGAGTCGCGCGGCGACGCGCATGCGCGCATCGCGCACGGCGGGTGTGGTGACCTTGCCGTGCGGCCGCGCGTGCTGCAGCACCGACACGCATTCCCGCATCTCGGCGAGCGCGGCGGCAGAAAGTTTGCTCGTCGCCGCCGCCGCATCGTCGAGCGTCATGCTCACGATCGATGGCAAGCCCGAAATCGCGTGTAGAACTTCGCTGCGGCCGCTCTCGATCGACTTTGCGATCTCCACCTCTTCCTCGCGCGTGAGAAGCCGCACCGCATGCATACGGCTCGCGAAAAGCGCAAGGGGGTCGGTCGAGGCAGTCTGCGCCGAGCCGAACACGCCGGTGTCGGCATCCTCGTCACCGAGGGCGGCGGCCTCGGCGCAGCAGGGTTGGTTCAAGCGGGCGTCGCTGCTCGCGGGCGGCGCGTCCAGCACGGTGACGCCGAACTGCGAGAGCGTCGCGCAGGCGACTTCGATCGTGTCCTCGCATGCCGCGTCACCGGGCAGCGCGTCGACGATATCCGCGTAGAGGAGATAACCCCGTTGGGTAGCCAGTTCGAGAAGTCCGGCGAGACTGAGGCCGGACCTGTGCGTGTCTCGGGCACGGTCCTTCGTCATCATGGCATTGGCGGATCGACCGCAGGTTACGGGGTTCGAGCCCCGTTGGCCGGCACACACTGTGCAGGGAGGGAAGGCGATACCGGCGCCGCCGTCACCGGGCGCATATGCAGCCACGGGTGCGGAATTCAACCCCCGCAGCCCGGTTTTCGCACAACCACGTTCGCGGTGCGGGATCGAAGTGACGTTCTCTTTGACGCTCGTCAATTGAATGGCCCCCCTCGTGCCTACACTCATCTGCAACAGGGTAGGGCCCTCGATATGGAGACTCACTATGCAAGCCTCGGACATCATGACCACTCCGGTCGTTTCCATCGCACCCGACAGGTCGGTCTACGACGCGGCGAAGCTGCTGACGGAGCACCACATCAGCGGCATGCCGGTAGTCGACGACAACGGCGACGTCATCGGCGTCGTCAGCGAGGGCGATTTGCTCAGACGCGTCGAAACGGGTACCGAAACGCAGCGCCGCTCGTGGCTTGCCGAATTCATGGCGCCCACGCGTGAACTCGCGGCCGAGTATCTGAAGGAACATTCGATCCAGGTGCGCGACGTGATGAGCGCGCCGGCGCTCACCGTCCATCACGCCGCCCCGCTCACCGAGGTCGCCGAACTGCTGGGGCGCAAACATATCAAGCGCCTGCCGGTGTTGCGCGATGGCAAGCTCGTCGGCATCGTCAGCAGGGCCAACCTGGTGCGCGCTCTCGCGAGTTGTGCGCCTGCGCAGCTCGATGCGCAACCGTCGGACGAACAGATTCGTCGTGCAATTGCGAAGGATCTCGATGGACATCGCTGGGCGATGGCCTCCGACGGCCTGATCGTCACCGAAGGTGTTGTGCATTGCTGGGGTGTGGCGCGTTCCGAGGAAGAACGCAAAGCAATCCTCGCGGCGGCAGCGCGCGTGCCAGGTGTGAAAGGAGTGAAGGACCACATGGAATATCCGGGCTTCTTCTCGTCGATGTGAGATGCGGTGCACGACTCGTCATGCCGCGTGATCGGCAGGCTCGTTGCCGAAGGAGCCGGGGTGCGGCGCACGTTCAGGGCATTCCCCACCTTATTGAGGTGCCTCGATCGGATGGCTGCCGTGACGCGCACGATGATCCTGTCCGTGCGCAATGGCGCCGCGCGGCGCGCCTTTTGCGCGTTCACGACCTGTATAGGATGGGGTTCGATCCGGTGCTTTCCGCACAGGAATCGACCGAGGGAAGCGACGCGCACCTTCGCATCGCCGACGTCCTGATCGCATAAAGACGTGCTCGCGGCGGATGTCGTGAGGGTCGTCTATTCCCTTTGGTGGATGGCGATGCCTGCGATGATGAAAGGCTACATCGACCGCGTATTCAGCCGGGGGTTCGCGTATGAGACGCAACCAGACGGCGTTCACGGCCTGCTGTCGGGGCGCCGTGCCGTCGTGGTGACCATCTCCGCAGCACCGCTGGCCTGGTTCGTGGAGGACGGCCGATGGCAAGCGATGCAGCTGCTGCAGGATACCCATGTGTTCCGCGCATCCGGTTTCGACCCGATCGGGCACCTGCATTTCGACGCAGTCGGCCCGGCGATGCCTCACGCCATGGCCGCCACGCATTTCGCCCAGGTGCGTGAATTCGTTCGCGGGCATTTCGCGTCGGTGCCGGCGGCGTGAACGACAGGTCAATGGCCACATGTGGCCGCCATGCAGGGAGCAGTGCCATGTATCGCTTCTTCCGGAGATTCGAACGGCTGGCGTTCGGGATCGTGACCGCATCGGCCATCGTATGCGCAGGGGTTCTCGTAGTGCACCGGTTCGGGGATGTGTCGCTGCCCGATTTCGTGCCGCAGGACGCCGTGAATGCCGGCTTCCCGTTTGCGTTTGTTTGCGAGGACCTGAACCAGATGGGCTCGTGCGAGCAGCTGCTGCTGGCCAATCGGACGGGAGCGAAATGAACGCCGGAGTGCTCGTCCGGATGGCTGAAATCCACGGATGAAGCCAGCAGCGCTCATGTGCGCAAACGTCTGCTCCTACGAGCGATGCAGGCGGCCTGAGAAAAACCGTTTGAGCAGCCGCACCAGTCCGACGACGCCTGCGCTCGCCAACAACCACAACAGAAGCACGTAGCCGATCATCTTCCAGAACTCGCCGACCCGCTCCTGCATGATCATGTTCGTGTAGGAAGGGGCATCCATGGCGGCGTTCTGTGTCGTTGCGCGGTAGAGAAAGAAGGAGCGGCAGATGGCGTCGTCCGGTAGCGCAGCGAGCAGCACCGAGCCGGAAGGCATGCTGCCGACCTTTGCGCACTGTGGCGCCGTCATTCCCGCGACGATTGCATCGTCGACCGGATGATCGGCGATGGCGCTCAGCCAGGTGATGGCCGTCACCACCAGAATGCTCAAAGACGCCGCGTACCACCACGTGTAGCGCCGCCGTTGCGGCGCTCGCCTGTCTTCGACTTTCATTGCGGTACTCCGTTACTGCGTGTCGCGGCGTTTGCCGGTGATGGCAAATGGAACCGGTTGCCGCACCGGTTTCATACTGCTGTATCGGTGCCGTGCCGTTTTTGACATGGCTCAAGGACCGCTGCAGGGGATTGACGGCGTGCCGCCGCAGGGAATGCCTGAGCTGGCTGAAGAATCTTTCCCGGATGTCCTCGCCAGAGCGCCCGTTGATCTGCGTCAAGTGACGCGATGCGATCTGGGCGGAAACTTGAATATTTGTCGCCCTCCACGTCAACCGAAGACGATGGTCGGATCAATTCATGGTTTGCGTGTCAATTTGCGCGTCTTGCCCGGCGTGAGGCCGCGATTCGAGGCGCTGCCGCGCAAGGCAGACCATTTGCACAGGAGCCGGATCATGCTGAGTCCGCACGAATTCGCCACACTCATGTTGATCAATGACGGTCACGCGGTCGAACATCTGGAACGTGCCGAACTGGAAACCCTGCGAACCCGGCAGCTGATAGTCGTGGAACGGCGCGATAGCGCGAGCGCTCGCGCAAGTCTGACCCCGCGCGGCAATTCTGTGCTCCTGGCGGCGGCCCGGATGCGTTAGCCGTGCGCCGCGACGACCCGTTGCCATGACCCAAGCGCTAGTTGATCGACGTCAATTGCATGGCGGCTCGCTTATCTATCCTCGGAACTGAAGGCATGACTGCGTGCGTTCGCCGCGCGGTCGGTCAATTCCGAAGGAGGAACGATCATGAGAGTAGATGAGTGCTATAGCCGCGGGACTGTTCACATCCCGGTGTCCTGCAACCTGCAGGAAGCGGCGCGGCAAATGGCATCGCAGCACGTCGGCGCGTTGATCGTGACCGACGACGTTATGCCAGGCGAGATGGTTGGGGTCATAACCGACCGCGATATCGTGTTGAAAGCGGCAGCGTTCGGCAAATCGCCGAACGAGATGGCGGTCGGCGAAGTGATGACCAAAGGTGTCGCGATGGTCAACGAAATGGCGGATCTGGATGACGCGATGCAAGTCATGTCCAGTCAAGGTGTGCGGCGCCTCGCCGTCGTCCGGGACGACGCTTCCATCGTTGGCATCCTGTCGCTCGACGACGTCATCGATGCCTTCGGCCGCGATTGGAGTTTGCTGACGGGCATTCTGCGCAGCGAGCTCAACCGCGAAAAAATCGGCAGCGTGCAGGCACCCTTGCACGTTTAGCCGTCGACGCCTGCGCCGTGCCGCCGCTGGGGAGCTTTCATGCACGCTTCAAAGACTCCGTTTCTCGCTGTCCGGGATCTGGGACAGCGCCTCGCCGATCGGCCCTCCGACTTCGACGCAGTGCTGGACATGGCGCGCGGCCGGGATATTGTGCTGCTGGGCGAAGCGACACACGGCCCTGCGGAGTTTTATCGCCTGCGCGCGCAAATCACGCAGCGTCTGGTCGACGAGTGCGGCTTCGACGCCGTGGCAATCGAAGGCGACTGGCCGGATGCATGGCGCGTGAATCGCTTCGTGCAGGGCGAGAGCGCCGACGACGCCGATTCGGCACTCGACGATTTCACGCGGTTTCCCACGTGGATGTGGCGCAATCGCGAAATGCGCGACTTTTCATCATGGCTGCGGGCGACCAATGCGGCCAGGCCGCCCGGGCAACGCGTCGGGATTTACGGGCTCGATCTGTATAGCCTCTATCGTTCCGCCGACGCGGTCATCCGCTATCTCGACGCGAACGATCCGCGCGAAGCCGAGCTCGCGCGGGCGCGCTACGCGGCACTCGACCATGTGCGGGAACCGCAGGCGTACGGCTACGCCGTGGCGATGGGGGCTCGGCCGTCCGCCCGCGACGCAGTGGTCGAGCAGTTGATGCAACTGCGTGCGGACGAAGCGCATTTCCTGGCGCGCGACGGTCTCGATGCGCTCGATGGGCAGTTTTTCGCCGAGCAGAATGCCCAGGTCGTGGTCAACGCCGAGGTCTACTACCGGGCGATGTTCGGCGGCAGGCTGAACACGTGGAACCTGCGCGATGCGCATATGGCCCGCACGCTATTCGCGCTCACCCGCTACCGCGTCCGGCGGGGCGGCAGCGGCCGGATCGTGGTGTGGGCCCACAACTCCCATCTGGGCGACGCGCGAGCCACGGAGTCGTACTGGCGAGGCGAATGGAATCTTGGCCAGATCGTGCGCGAACAGGTGGGAGACAAAGCGTTGCTGGTGGGGTTCACCACCTATACGGGCCATGTTTCCGCAGCCTCACGCTGGGATGGCGATGTCGAGCAGAAGTGGGTACGGCCCGCCTTCGATGGAAGCTGGGAGCACCTGTTTCACACGACTGGCTACGACCGCTTCTTCCTGCCGCTGCAGGATGACTCTGCCGCGCCGCTGCGTGAAGTGCTGCACGAGCGCGCGATCGGCGTGCTGTATCTGCCCGACACGGAAAGGGAAAGTCATTATTTCGGAGCGTCGCTGGCCGCGCAATTCGACGCGGTGTTTCATCTCGACGAAACCAGTGCTCTCGAACCGCTCACGCCGCCCGGTATCTGGCACCACCGCGAGGCAGCGGCACCGGCGGCACAAGTCTAGCGCGCTGGGCAACGCGCCGACTACGCGTGAATCGCGGCGCGGCCGCTCGCTCGCGCGACCTAACCGCCCAGCGCAGCAACGGCGATCTCGCGTGTCCTGCTCGACTGTGCCGGCATCAGGTCACGGACGAGTTTGCAGACGACCAGCGCGAAGAGCACGCGCACGGCGCGGGCGGGATTATGGATGCAGGCATCGACCTGGACGCTTCTGCTGTGTCCAGACACGCACCACAGACACAGATGCTCGCAGTTGTTGGTGAGCAGCCGGTAGTTGCGCTCGCCGAGTCGCGATTGCGCGCGGTGCGCAGCCTCGAAGCCGCTGTATTGCGCATGAGGATGCTGGATGAGTTCGATCTCGTGGCCCGCCGCGAAACGTTCGATCGACACCGCTTCGACCGGACCGCCGCAGAGTCGGCTGGACAGACCTGCATAGTGAATCACCCGGCCGTTTCCGACATAAATGCCGTGATGCATGTAACCTGCGCGCTTCGTGCAGAGATGGGCGCCGACCGGCAAGTCGCGCATGGACACATGGTCGATGCATGCGGATGTCTGCTGCAGGCTCATGGCTAGCTCCCGAACGTTGCAGCGGCACTGGGTCCATTGGAACAGCGTCGTGGAGCTTGACTCTGCTCGCCAGGTGGCCGCCGAAGGCTTGCGTTCCCGTCACGCCTTAAGCATCGGCGATGGCAGCGGCGGTCACAATCAGCCCCGGCCGGGATTGGCGTCCGATCTTTGCCGGCCGTGTCAGAAAGATCCGAGGGTTTTGGAGCGAAGCACTGATACCGAAGCGCGAATGCTGCGGCGCCCGGGTGAGCGAGCACACGAGCTCCCCGACGCCGCTGCCGATGAAGGCCGCCTCAGTCGGGTTGCGCAGTTTCGTGCGAGCGCGCCGCGCCGGCCAGATCAGGATAGTCGTTGTACCCCGCCGCGCCGCCGCCGAAGTAAGTGCTGGGATCGGGCGTGTTCAACGGCGCATCGGCCCGTAGCCGCTCGACGAGATCGGGGTTCGCAATGTACAGCCGGCCGAACGCAATCAGATCTGCGCGGCCCTGCGCGCAAGCCTCGATAGCGAGGCGCCGGTCATACCCGTTGTTCGCGATATAGCGGCCGTGGAACGCGTTGCGCAGCGCTGCGTAGTCGAAGCCGCCCGGCACCTCGCGCGAGCCTTGCGTGACGCCTTCGATGATGTGGATGTACGCGAGTCCAAGCGCATCGAGCTGCTCGACGACATGGCAATACGTCCGCAACGGCTCGCGATCCGGTTCGGAACCGTTCACGGGACTCACCGGTGAAAGCCGGATGCCGGTGCGCCCGGCGCCGCATACGGATGCCACCGCCTGCGCCACCTCGAGCAAGAGCCGCGCGCGGTCTTCGAGGCTGCCGCCGTAACGGTCCGTGCGCCGGTTGCTGTGCTCACGCAGGAATTGTTCGAGCAGATAGCCATTGGCCGCGTGAATCTCGACGCCGTCGAAGCCGGCGTCGAGCGCGCGCTGGGCCGCACGCCGGTAATCCCTGACGATGGCCGGAATCTCGTCGGTGTCGAGCGCGCGCGGTGTCGGGCAGGGTTTGAAACCGCCGGGGGTATAGGACGTCGCGCCAACGGCCGCGAGCGACGAAGGGGCGACCGGCAACGCACCACCCGGCTGCAGGTCCGGATGAGAGATGCGACCTACGTGCCAGAGCTGCGGAAAGATCCGTCCGCCGCGCGCATGCACGGCCTCGGTCACGCGGTGCCAACCTTCGGCCTGTTCGTTCGTGTAGAGGCCGGGCGTGAGGTCGTAACCGCGCGCGGACGGCGAGATGTTCACGCCTTCGGTGATGATGAGAGCTGCGCTCGCGCGCTGTGCATAGTGTTCGACCAGCAGGGTTCCCGGCACGCCGTCAGCGCCTGCGCGGCAACGCGTGAGCGGCGCCATCACCACGCGGTTCGCGAGCGTGAGCGTGCCCAGCTGTACCGGGTCGAACAGGCTGCTCGCCGACGGCGCGGCCGAGGAAGAGGGAGAGGGGTTTGCGGATGACATTGATGGGATCTCCTGAATGACAGGGAACGATGGCGCAGATTGGCCGGTATAGAGGCGAGCCTGAAGCAGTGCTTCGTCAGCTCTGCCGAAGCCGCTCAGCGCGCCGCTCCGGGTTCGCCCGCGACCGAGGCTCGCCAGCCGCCTCCGGTGGCCTCGAACAGTTGCGCGGTATCGAGGTAGCGCTGCCCCGTGGCTTTCGCGTAGCCGATCCGCGCCTGCGCATAGAGGCGCTGGGCCACCAGGACGTCGAGCAGGCTGGCCGATCCCACCCGATAGCTTTCCTGCGAAAGGGCGAGCGTGGCCTGGGCGGAATCGAGCGCGGCGCGTTGCGCCGCGATTTCCTCGGCGTCGTGTTCGAGCGCCTTGAGGGTGTCGGCAACCTGGCCGAACGCCGCCAGTACGGTCTGCCGGTAGATGCCGAGCTGGGCGTCAAATGCATAGATAGCTTCCTGCCGCTGCGCCCTCAGCGCGCCGCCATGAAATAGCGGTGCGGTGAGACCCGCCGCCAGGCTCCACAGCCCATTGGCGGAGTCGAACAGCGGCCCCATGTGCGCGGCTTGCTGTGTCCATGATGCGCTCAGCGTGATCGACGGATAGAGTTCGGCGGTCGCGACGCCGATCGCCGCGCTGGCCGCATGCAGTTGCGCCTCGGCGGCGAGGATGTCCGGTCGAGCGCGCACGAGCGCGGATGGCAGAGTAACCGGCAGTTCCACCGGCAGGACCAGCATCGCGAAGTCGAACCGCGGCGCGGCCCATTCCGCAGGCGTTTTGCCCGCGAGAATCGCGAGCGCGTCGTGAGCGGCGCTCAGCTGCTGCTTGAGCGGAGGCACCAGGGCAACGTCGGCGGCGAGCAGGCTTTGCGCCGTCAGCACGTCGGTGCGTGCGGCCCGGCCCACGCTGCGTTCTATTTCGACAAGCTCGAGGTTGTGCTGGTCGAGCGCAATGATGTCCTGCACGGCCCGCAGCTGTTCGCGTGCACTTGCACCCGTAATCGCCGTGTTGACCGCGTTGCCGGTCAGCGTGAGCCAGGCGGCCGCGAGCGCGTACCGCTGGACCTCCGCGAGCGCCGTATTCTCCTCGACCTCGCGGCGCACGCGGCCGAACAGGTCCGCCTCATAGCTTACGGCGGGGCCGATCGTGAATATCGTGCCGCTCGTATGCGCGGCGCTGCCGAACCCGTCGACGCTCACACGCTCGCGTTGCGCGCCCGCGTTCAGGTCCACCTGCGGAAAGTAGCCGCCGCGCGCGACGAGGATCGCCTGCTGGGCCTGCGCGAGCGTCGCGCGGGCGGTATCGAGCGTCGGGCTGTTCGCGACGGTGAGCGACAGCGTGTCGTCGAGTTCGCGCGATCTGAAGAGCGACCACCACTCGCCGACGATTTCCTCGCCGAACTGCAGATGCTGCTGCGGACTCGTCGGGCCGGCGCCCGGCAGCGTGATCGGCGTTGACCGGTAGCCGGCCTCGAGCGAGGTGGCGGGCTTGGAGAAATCGGGGCCGACGGCACAGCTGCCCAGCATGGTCAAGATCACGAAGATGATTGGCAGGAGCACGAGCGGACAGCGACTCGCGGAAGGGCAGGACGCATGGAGGATGGAATTCATGGGATCACTCGTAGCGCAGCGCTTCGATCGGGTTTAGACCGGAGGCCTTACGAATGCAGCAAGCGTCGCGAGCGCCGCGGCGGCGGCCCACGCCCTCCGGTTGCGAGCGCGGCCACGCGTCGGCGTGGACCGCGTGTCGCGCTGCGCCTGCGCGGGTCCCGCCGCTGGGGCCGCGGCTGGCCGCTTGCTATCCTGCTCGATGACGGAGTCCGGCATGACTGCAATCCCCTGACATATCCGCTGACATCCAGCTGCGTGAACCGGTGAGGCCGGAGCGGCGGCTCAGCACCCGCTGTCCTTCGAAGCCATGTTCGGCCGTCGCGAATGCCCGTCGATTGACGCATGTCAAACGGGTCGCTGGGTCGTTCTCTACAGTAGCCGTGTCGAACTGCGCAAACGCGTGTTCTCAACATGGCCAACCAACAGATGCGGACCCGGATCGTGCTCGGCGGCATCCTGCTCGGCATCGCTGCCGCGGCTTATGCCGCGCTGCGTCTGCCCGCGCTGTTCGGCCGACACGAGGCGGTGGAGCGCATCGTCGTGTCGGGCAACATCGAGGCGCATCAAAGCGTGCTGAGCGTCACGCAGGTGCAGGCGCCGCTCGTCTACCTGCCTTTCGACGAGGGGGCCTACGTCGCGCGCGGCACCGTGCTCGCGCGAGTCGATGACCGCATCTACCGGCGCCAGACGGAAATCGACCGGGCCAATCTGAACGTCCAGCTCGCCCAGGTACAGGCGAACCTGAGCACGCAAAGCGCCGCGCAACACAGCGTGAAGAGCGACCAGTTCGATCTCGCGGAAAAAAAGCTCGATTACGGCCGCGCCGAAGTGCTCGCGCAACACGACGTGGTCTCGCAGCAGACGCGCGATCTCGCCCGGACCGCCGAGCGCCAGTCCGCGGCGACACTCGCGCACGACAACGCGATGGTCGAGGTCGCGCAAAACGACGTGGCGCTCGCGCAGGCCAACGTCGAGGCGGCGCGCGCGAAGTTGCAGCTCGATGAAACGACGCTGTCGTACACCGAGCTGCGCGCGCCGTTCGATGGCGTGATCGCGGTCCGGGAAGCCGAGCTCGGCCAGCTGGCTGGACCGGGCGTGGCCGTGTTCACGCTCGACGAGCTCGATCACGTGTGGTTGCGCGCCTATGTGAACGAGCCCGACATCGGCCGCATCCGGCTCGGCGAAGCCGCCGATGTGAGCACCGACGCGTGGCCGACCCATGTCTATCACGGGAGGGTGAGCTTCATCTCGCCGCAGGCGGAGTTCACGCCCAAGACCGTCGAAACGCATGCCGAGCGCGTCACGCTCGTCTACCGGGTGCGGATCGACATCGACAATCCGACGCACGAGTTGCTGCCGGGCATGCCGGCAGACGCGTCGATCGCGCCGGTCGCAAGCGGAAAATGAGCACGCCTGACGTGCAGCCGGCGATCGTCGTGAACGGCCTCACGCGTCGTTTCGGCGCGCTGGAGGCGGTACGCGCGGTGAGCCTCGCGATCGCGCCGCGCGAGATCTTCGGGCTCGTCGGCCCCGACGGTGCCGGCAAGACCACGCTGATGCGCATGCTAGCCGGCGTGCTGCGCCCACACGGGGGCACGATCGAACTCGATGGCATCGACGTGGTCGGCGAGCCCGAGCGCGCGAAGGCCGTGCTCAGCTACATGCCGCAGCGCTTTGGGTTGTATGAGGATCTGACCGTCGACGAAAACATCTTCTTCTACGGCGAACTATTCGAGCTGTCGCGCGCGAAATTCCGCGAACGCACGGCCGAGCTGCTCGACGCGGCCGGCCTCGCGCCGTTCCGGAGGCGGCTGGCGGGGCAGTTGTCGGGCGGCATGAAGCAGAAGCTCGGTCTCGTTTGCGCGTTGATTCATACGCCGCGCGTGCTGCTGCTCGACGAACCGACGACCGGGGTCGATCCGGTGTCGCGGCGCGACTTCTGGGCGATTCTCTACAGGTTGCGCGAGCAGGGCGTGACGATCGTGCTGTCCACGGCCTACATGGACGAGGCCGAGCGCTGCTCGCGGCTCGCACTGCTTCACGCGGGAACGGTGCGCTGCTGCGACACGCCGCAGCGGCTCAAGGATCTCGTGCGCGGCTCGTTGCTCGCGGTGGCCGGTGGCAATCCGCGCAGCAATGGCGCGGCGCTTGCCGATGCGCCTGGCGTCGCCGGTGTGCTGTTGATGGGCGATCGCGTGCATGTCCGGGTCGACGATGCGTCCGCGCGCCGCGACGAACTCGCGCGGCGGCTCGCCGCGCGAGGCTTGCCGCATGAGCCGGTGGTTGCGGTCGAACCCGGTATCGAGGATGTGTTCGTCGCGCTGGTGGGAGATTCGGCGTGAGCGCGCTCGCCGCCGACGCTGGCGCGGCGCAGGAGCCGGTCGTGCTTGCCCAGGGGCTGACGCGGCGCTTCGGCAACTTCACCGCGGTAGACGCGCTCGATCTGAGCATCGCGCGCGGCGAGGTGGTCGGGTTCATCGGCCCCAATGGCGCGGGCAAGTCGACGACGATCCGGCTGCTGTGCGGGCTGCTGTCGCCAAGCGCGGGCACCGCCCGGGTCGCCGGCTTCGACGTCGCGACCGAGGCGGAATCCGTGCGCGCCCACATCGGCTACATGTCGCAGAAGTTCTCGCTGTATGCCGATCTGACTTGCCGTGAGAATTTGCGCTTTTTCGGCGGCATCTATCGTGTGCCGCACGCGTCGCTCGATGAGCGTATCCGCTTCGTCATCGGCATGGCCGGACTCGAAGACCGCGAGGATGCGCTCGTGCGCACCCTCGCGGGCGGCTGGCGGCAGCGCCTCGCGCTCGGCTGCGCGATCCTGCATCAGCCGCCCGTGCTGTTCCTCGACGAGCCGACCTCCGGCGTCGAGCCACAGGCGCGCCGGCGTTTCTGGGATCTCATTCACGAGCTGGCCGCGCAGGGCGTCACGGTGCTGGTGTCGACGCACTACATGGATGAAGCCGAGTACTGCAACCGCATTGCGCTGATCGATGCAGGTCGGCTCGTCGCCATCGGCAGTCCTGGCGAATTGCGCGAGCGCGAACTCGGCGGCGCGCTGTACGCACTGGCGTGCACGCCGCCAGGCGAGGCGGTCGCCGCGTTGCGCACGGCGCCCGGCGTGCTCGAGGCCGCGATCTTCGGTGACCAGATACACGTTCTGATGAGCCGTGGCGGCGATGCATCGGCGTTGCCGGCGCGACTCGCGCAAGCGCACATCGAGGCATCCACGCCGGTCGAGATCGCGCCGGGCCTCGAGGATGTGTTCGTGCAACTCGTGACGCGCAACGCGCGCAGCGGGAGCCGGCGATGAGCGTGCGGCGCCTGTTGGCGATGGCCTATAAGGAAACGCTGCAGATCTGGCGCGACCGGCGCAGCCTTGCGATCGCGCTCCTGATGCCGCTCATGCAGATGGCGTTGCTCGGTTATGGGGTAAGCCTCGACATCCGGCGCGTGCCTTTGTGCGTGCACGATGAGGAGCGCAGCCAGACGAGCCGCGAGCTGGTGCAAAGCTTCGTCGCGTCGGGATGGTTTTCGACGGTCGCGCTGACCGACAGCGAGCGCGAAGTGCGCGATGCGATGAATCGCGGCACCTGCAACATGGCGGTGACGATTCCGGTGGATTTTTCGCGCGTGCTGACGACGACGGGCGCAGCGTCCGTGCAGACCATCGCCGATGCAAGCGATACGAACACGGCGAACATCGCCATCGGTTATGGGCAAGGTATCGTCGCCGAGGTGACGACGCTGTTTGCCGCGCGCTGGAACGACGCGCATGGCTTGCGGCCGCGGCAGTATGGCGTCGTCGATCTGGAACCGCGGGTCTGGTACAACGAAGGGCTCGACAGCCGCAACTTCATCATCCCCGGGGTCGTGGCGGTGATCCTCGCCCTCGTGGGTGCGCAGTTGACCTCGCTCACGGTGGCGCGCGAATGGGAACGCGGCACGATGGAGCAACTGATCTCGACCCCGGTCAAGCCGCTCGAAGTGCTGTTGGGCAAGCTGTTGCCGTACTTCGCGATCGGCTTCGTCGACGCGGCGTTCTGCCTGATCGGCGCGGTGTACTGGTTTCACGTGCCGTTTCGCGGCAGCGTGTTGACGCTGCTCATCACGACCGCGCTGTTTACCGTGGTGGTGCTCGGCATCGGCTATCTGATGTCGGTGCACATTCGCAGCCAGCTCGGCGCGAGCCAGGTCGCGCTGCTGCTGACGATGCTGCCCACCACGATGCTCTCCGGCTACACCTTCGCGATCGACCAGATGCCCAAGGCGATCCAGGCCATCACGCTGCTCGTCTATGCGCGCTACTACGTCACGATCCTGCGCGCGATCTTTCTCAAGGGCAGCCCGCTCGCGGACCTCGTCGTGCCGCTCGCGGCGTTGGCGTTGTACGCGCTCGTCATCATCGTGCTGAGCGTGCGGGCGTTCAGAAAGAGTCTGGATTGAAGCGCCAAACCGGAGAGCCAATCATGTTCGAGCGGGTGCGGGCGATGCTGGTCAAGGAGTTTCTCGAACTGAAACGGGACCCATGGGCGTTGTTTCGTCTCGTCGTGCCGCTGATCATCCAGGTGCTGATCTATGGCTACGCTGCGACCTTCACGGTCAATCATGTTCGTGTCGCGCTGCTCGACCTCGACCGCAGCCAGGCGAGCCGCGATCTGGTATCGCATTTCATCGCCACCGGGCGTTTCCAGCTCGTCGACGAGGCCGCGACGCAGCAGCAGATCGAGCACTCGGTCGGCACCGGCCGCGCGACGCTTGCCATCGTCGTCCATGCAGGTTTCGCGCAATATTTGCAGAATGGACAGAGCGCGCCGCTGCAGGTGATCGTGGACGGCTCCAATTCGAACACGGCGCTGATCGCGCTCGGGTACGTCAATCAGGTGGTCGCGCAATTCCAGAGCGACTGGATGGCACGCGCGTGGCCGGTCAGCGCCGGCGCGGCGCCGCCGGCCGTTACGGTCGCGTTGCGCGAGCGTCCCTGGTTCAATCCCGACCTCGACGATCGCTGGTTTTTCATTCCGGGCGTGGTGGGAACGCTCACGCTGATGCAAGTCGTCAGTCTGACGGCATTCGCGGTCGTGCGCGAGCGCGAGATCGGCACGCTCGAGCAGATCATGGTGAGCCCGATCCGGCCGTTCGAGTTCATTCTCGGCAAGACGGTCCCGTTTTTTCTGATCGGCGTCGGCAACGTGGCGATCGTCACCACGATCGGCGTCGCGTGGTTTCGCGTGCCGTTCGTGGGCAGCGTGCTCGTGATGCTGGCCGGCGTGACGTTGTTCCTGCTGGCGACGCTGGGAATGGGGCTGTTGCTGTCGACGTTTTCGCGTACGCAGCAGCAGGCGTTCGCGCTGAATTTCTTCCTCGTCTTTCCGCTGTTCATCCTGTCCGGCTTCGCCTTTCCGATTCCGGCAATGCCCGCGGTTTTGCGCTGGCTTACTTACCTCAATCCGCTGCGCTACTTCCTCGTGGTACTGCGCGCGGAGTTCCTGAAAGGAGCGGGCATACAGGTGCTGTGGCCGCAGCTCGCCGCGCTGGCGATACTCGGTGTCACCTTGATGGGGCTCAGCATCATGCGCTTTCGCAAGTCTCTCGACTGAAGAGCAACAGAGTGGTTTCCTTCCTGATGAGATTGCCAACATGAAATACAAGGACTATTACGCGATCCTGGGCGTGGAGCGCACGGCGGCTCAGGACGACATCAAGCGCGCGTATCGTAAGCTTGCGCGCAAATACCATCCTGACGTCAGCAAGCATGCCGACGCGGAGGATCGTTTTAAGGAATTGGGTGAGGCCTATGAAGTGCTCAAGGATCCGGAAAAGCGCGCAGCCTACGATCGCATGGGTAGGGGCTGGCGCAGCGGAGAGGACTTCCAGCCGCCGCCGAACTGGGACGAAGGTTTCGAATTCAGCGGCGCGGGTGAGCAAGCCGGCACGGATGCCGGCCTCAACGATTTTTTCGAAGCGATGTTTCGCGGTGCACGAGCGGCACATGCGCGGCCCTCGCATGCGATGGGACAGGATCACCACGCCAGGGTGTTCATCGATATCGAAGATGCCTATCGGGGAGCACAGCGCTCGATTTCGTTGCAATTGCCTACCGTCGATGCGCACGGCCATGTATCGCTGCGGGCACGTACGTTGAACGTTTCCATCCCGAAGGGCGTGCGGGCCGGGCAGCACCTGCGGCTCGCAGGGCAGGGAGGGACCGGCGTGGGCAACGGCCCGGCGGGGGACCTCTACCTGGAAATCGCGTTTCGCGAGCATCCGCACTTTCGCGTCGATGGCTCCGACGTCTTGCTCGACTTGCCGGTGGCGCCCTGGGAAGCGGCGCTCGGCGGCCATGTCACGGTGCCGACACCCGATGGCAAGGTCGACATGACGATACCAATGGGCTCGGCGGGCGGCAGGCGCCTGCGGCTCAAGGGCAAGGGAATTCCCGGCAAGCCCCCCGGGGATCTGTATGTGATATTGAACATCGTATTGCCGCCGGCCGACAGCGAGCCGGCCAAAGCCGCCTACGACAAGATGCGGCAAGCGTTTAACTTTGACCCGCGTGCGCGGCTTTATGGGTAACTCATGATGAAGAACTCCGGGATGACCTATCTGGCAGGACAGATCGTCGATGAAGCCGTTGAATTCACGCTCGTCGACATGAGTCGGATAACTGGTGCATCGGCAGAAGAAATAATCCTTTGGGTTGCTGAAGGCGCTTTCGAGCCGAAAGGCGCCGGTCCACAGGAATGGCGGTTCAGCGGCGCTTCGCTGTGCCGTGCGCGCACCGCTTTCCGGCTGGCTCGCGATCTTCAGATCAACGCACCGGGCATTGCGCTCGCGCTCGATCTGCTCGACGAAATCAAGGCGCTGAAGACAAACCCTGAACGGTCGTCTGGCGACTGAACGGGACCTGTCAGTCAGCGCTGTCCGCACGCTGCCTCGATGCGCTCTGCGGTGATATCGGGCATGCCCGCGTGTTTCTTGATTTCCATCACTGGCCGGAACGGCAGCGCGCCTGCTCTGACCAAATGCGGACCGGAGTCCGCCCGAAGAGATCGTCGACCGTGGCGCTTGCGGCGGCCCTGCGGCTACGTCTCGCCGGTGACTGCGGAGGCGGGTTGGTGCGATCTCACGGATGAGAACAAGTGGGCCGCCGCATCCGGCTCGCCGCAGTGCTCGAGGATGGAGGCACGCACGCGCTCCAGCAAGCGCGCCGTCGCGGCAAAGTCGGCGCCATCGGGTGCGACAGGCGGCAGAACCGCGATCGTAATAGTGCAGCGCAGCGCAACCGGAACGATGCGCTGTCCGGTGATACATGTCGTCCAGGCCAACCTGCTACGTGCGAGAACATGACGTCCCTCACGTAAATCGCGCGGATTTAGTTCGACATCAGCACCGGCACAGCCATCGATTGCAGCAGCGTACGCGTCACGCCGCCCCACACGGCTTCGTGCCAGCGCGCGTGACCGTATGCGCCCATCATGATAAGGTCGCTGCCGTGAGCCTGCGCGCACGACAGCAACATGCTCCCCGCGCTCGCTTCGGTGGCGCCCTCGAGTTCGAGCACGTCGATGACCGCGTCGTGACGGGCGAGCGTGCGCGCCATGTCGGCGCCCGGAATGCGAGCGCCAAGCGGTGGGTCCGCCGGGCCATGCACCGTCACGATGATGTTCTTTTGCGCACGGGAAATGAACGGCAGGGCGTCGTGAATGGCACGGGTCGCCTCACGGCTTCCATCCCAGGCGATCAGGATCCGGCTGCCGACGCTCGGGAATACGCCCGTGTAGGGCACGAACAGCACGGGGCATCCGGCTGTCATCAACAGCTGCTCACCAACGTGATCGTGGATATATGTTTCGGGGGCGTTCGGGTTTGACTGGCCGGCGATAAACAGGTCGGCCAGACGCGCGTACCGTACGATGCTCCGCCTGTCGCTCGTGTCACTGCACCGGAATTGCCCGGCGACGCCCGCGTGCCCGCACGCTGCCTCGAATGAATCGCGCAAAGCCGCGCGCCGCTGGTCGCTCTGTCGTATCACTTCCGCGTACATCCCGGCCGCGCCCGGGATCGCGGAGACCACGTGAGCTTCTGGAATCGGCGCGACGTCCAGCCCCACCAGTTGGGCATCGAACTGGCGGGCGATGCCCAACGCGATATCGAGGCGCTGCTGCGCGGCTTGGCTATCGTCCAGATGGACCAGCAAATTGCGGTAGTTCATCGCATTGACTCCGTCGGCATGCACAAGGCGTCTTCGCACGTGACTGAACCAGTCTAGGAAGACAGGGCACCACCGCGTTGACGCAAGTCAATGGGATTCAGGGCCTGGCGGGTTTCACAGCACCACGGGATTCGCCAGCAGAAAGGGACGCTGCGATCGTGCAGATCAACGCCGCTCAATCCACTCGTTGCCGTCCTTGACGTAACACCGTTTGACCGCCGCCCATGCCACGCGATGCGCGATTTCTTCGTGACGCGCATCGGCGGCGTAGCCCTTGTACGCCGCGTTAAATGCAGCCCGATACATCTCCTGCGCGCGCTGCGGCAGATGATGCCGAACCGATGCGGGCAGATCGGCATTGCTGAAATCGGGCATTTCGTTTTCCGGTCGAGGAGTCGGCGTTTGCGTCGCGTGCAGGGGTTCATACGATACCGACACCGCTACACTGATGCGGGCTCTGCAGCACCGCCGTTCAGGCGCGATCCTGGTTTGAGAGACTTGCATCGTCGAGCAGCAGGGACCACCGGGCGGCGGCTCCGTGGCGTCGGTTATCCCGGCTGGACCATGCTGAAACCCGCGAGGCGGCCGAGCGGCTGCTATGGCGGTAACAGCGTGCAATCAACCAGGCTACTGTGTGCCAAACCACTTGTCATGGGATCCGCTGGTATGTGCCATCCTCGCGCAAGGCAATTAGCGCACTGTCCACACGCCTGCGCAACTGGCTGTTCATCGGAAATACAAAGCCCACATCGTTCTTGTTGAAGTCTGGGCCCGCCATCCGCACCAGTCCCTTTCCTTCATGGGCTGCACGGTAATCCAGGCCCGCCGCGCCCAGCACCACGGCATCCACGTCACCATGCTGCAGTGCCAGATAGACATGGCCGAGGTCGGGGAATTCGCGCACCTCAACATTGTGTTCCCGGAGATAGCCGATGGCGGAACCACCGTGTAGTGTGGCGACCGCTTTCCGGGCAGATCATCGGGACCATTGACGACGCCCTGGATCTGTTCCACCGTCAACGTCGTTGTCAACTGTGCGGTGTAGAACGCGACGAACACAATGCCCACGAACATCCACAGGACAGCGAGCATTCGGGCCAGCCAATGAGGCGGAGGCTCATCACCCTGTGTCATCAGCGTCGTGGCTGCCCAGTACATCATACGAAATATGCCGGGGAAGTATTTCAGAGTGGAACCGGTGGCGTTGTTTCCCTGCCAGCGCTGGACGAACCACATCAGATGCGCTGCAGCTACGACAATTAGCAACGCAGCGCCGAGCCAATAGACACTAACCCGCGAAAACACCAGATTCAACAAGTCGCGTAGCGGCCTGGGCGTCGCGGGCTTTCCGGTATCCAGTACCATGACACGCAAGCCCACCTCCATGATCGGATATGAGAAATCGAATTCGAGATCGCGCTCGGTCGTATAAAAAAGGCCGGAAACGGCTACATCCGCTTTGCCGGAGCGTAAGTCATCGAAGACATCCTTGACGTCATGTGCCATCTGGTAGCGACTATTAACGTTCATCTTCGCTGCGATCGCCTTCCAGAGATCAATGCTGAACCCGGTGAGTGAACCCTGCTGCTCGACGACAAATGGCGGAAGAGCGAACGTAGCCACACGTACGGGAGGGCTTGCAGGCTGTGCCAGTGCTCCTGAAATTAGCGTTATCGACAGCAGAAGCGCTTTGCACAACCGGCTATACATATCGCCTCCGGATTCAATTTTCTTCCCGTGCGCGCATCGCTTGCCTACGTCCGGACAAATATGAGGACGCTTAGGCACACTCATAGCAGAGCACCAGTTTGTGAACTTCAACTTGATCACGATCAGGAAGAAATTGCGCTTCTGATCTTGCGGGCAGCGATGATAGCTTTCCAGAGCTCTCCCAGCACGCTCGTCGCCATCCCCGGCTGATAAAGCCTCGCCGGGATTTGGCCGAGCCGCGACTTCCTGCTCAGCTCTCAGGTGCGGACACAACGGGCACGATCGGCGTCGAACCCGTCTTATGCGGGTTGGAGGATGAACCGTAATCTGGGTGCCTTCGGCCTTCTGGCTGTCTTTCTCGTAGATTAACTCTTCCGCAATAGCAGGAGCCGACATTGGGACGCGGCGTTGATCTCGGTCAACGCCTCTTGAATTGAAAGAGGCAACATTTTCAACTGCACGATTTTCTGTGCGCGTGGCGCTGCGATGTATCCGTCAACGCTCTTCGATGCAGTACTCAGTGAGTTGGTTGACGCATCGCCCAACAACGAGCTTTCAACATTCACTTCTGCAGTGACCGTGTTGATGCACTTGTTTTGCGGCGCAGCTCCTCGCAAAGGGCGTCGTCAAAGGAGGCACCGATGGATGACGACTATCTCGCAAGTCAATCCCGCCGCAAGCTGCTTCGAGCAACCGGCGCGGGTTCCCATCTGGCTGGTTGATTACGCCTGCGGATGGGCGGCCCGCGATGCACTCGTGCACGTGATGACGCTTCCCTAGGCCGCGCACGCAGACGACGCCGCCGCGCGCGCGTCGGGCGGGAGCCCCGATGGCCTCTCCGGTCCGGATCTCGCGACCGCCAACGCGGTGCGTGACTCGCTTGCGCTTTGTCTTTTAAGCGTGCTTTTATCCCGCCCGTCGAAGCTTATCCTGCTGCTCTGCTGCTGCCTTTTTATGCAGCGACCGTCGTGTGCGGCGGGGCCGTTCAGCTACTGACAACCGCGCTATAGGTCAACAGTTGCCAGATGTGGAACGCGGGAGCACTGGCGATTGCCGAACGAAGCGGCCACAGCGCGAAGCGGTCGATCAAGGAGGGCCGCCGGAGCGCCTCGAGTCCGAACACAAGCGCATTCAGGGCGATCAAGAGGAGCGTCACTGTTCGGCGACCTCGGGCGACAGTGCAAATCAGCGAAGGGGCTTCAGATCGGATTACGTCTACGAACACGCGCACCGTTGATCTGCATCAGAGGTCTCGCGCTGCCGCGGGACGAATCTGTTTCGTGTCGTCTTGAGCCACGATTCGTCGAAGACGATACACCACAAGCAGACTGAGGAAAAACTCGCCTGGCACAGCGTGGTGGCTTGGTCAGGATTCGCCCGTGAAAACTCAAGGAGTCTTCGATGACCCTATCGGCAGACGTGCAGCAAGGAACCTGGTCCGTGAATGTGCAGACGGATGCTGCGCAAGACGGCGGCTTCCAGTCGACCATCCATGTCAAGCATTCTTCGCCAGACGGCGCCTTTGAACATAGTTTCCACCACGCGAAAATCTTCGCCACTGAGCGCGAAGCGGTGCTCGAAGGGCTGCGTGAAGGCATGACCTGGATCGCGCTGAAGACAACGCGGACCATCACCGTGTAGAGCGTGTCACGACGGACGCAAACGCAGGCGTGCACGTTGGCGTTCCGATTCCGGATGAGCACTCGCCGCGTTTTTCGCGGTTGCCATGTCCATCCGTACTGGTCCGCCCCCGTTTGCGCTTGACCTGAATCAACGGCGCAGCGAAGGGGAGATTCAGTACGAACCGCAACTGGACAATCAGGGCGGACTGCTAAGAGATGCAAAACAACGAGGCGCCGTCTGGCCATATGGAGACCGACTGGCGGCGACGCGCCCGTACAGCGCACTGCTCCCACCCGTCGAACTGGAGGAAAATCATGCACATTGGAAGCATCAGCACCCAGCCTGTCGAAACCTGCACTGCCGATTGCAGCGCGCTTGCGTTGGCCGAACGCATGCGCCATGCCCATGTAGGTGACATCGTGGTCGTCGAATATCGCGATGGCGAGGCCGTGCCTGTTGGACTGGTGACCGACCGCGATCTCGTCGTCGGAGTCATGGCAAGCCGTGAGGATCCTGACCGGTTTACGGCCGGGCAGATCATGTCGCGCGGCCTGGTCGTAGTGTCGGAAACCGACGAGATGACAGTGGCGCTAGACGAAATGCGTCGTTCTGGCATACGCCGCCTGCCGGTCGTCGACGATTCGGGACGTCTCACTGGCATCGTCACACTCGACGATATCGTGGAATACCTCGCCTCATTGCTCGGCGGAATTGCACAGGTCAGCAAGCTGCAAAGAGTCGAAGAGCAACGCTTCCGCAAGTAGCCGATACTGGCGCAGCGGCACGATCGTCCGCACCAGCGCGTGCAGGGCGAAGGAAACCTGAGATCCAGTCTATGGGCGACGGCCTCGGAAATAGCGCTGCGTCTCACACGCAGCCTTTGTGCCTGTTCCTGTGCGGCGACGTGATGCCGGGGCGCGGTATCGACCGGATCTTGCCGCACCCGGGAAGGCCGCAACTCTTCGAACCCTATGTCCGCTCGGCAAAGGAGTATGTGAAGTTCGCAGAGCGCGCTAGCGGAAAGCTGCCGTTACCCGCCGGCTACGCGTATCCATGGGGCGACACGCTCACCGTGCTGGCACAGCGTGGGCCTCATGCGCGCATCATCAATCTCGAAACGGCGGTGACATCCAGCGATGCTCACTGGCCCAACAAGGCCATTCACTATCGCATGCATCCGGCCAATCTGGCATGCCTGACGGAAGCGAGTATCGACTGCTGCGTTCTGGCGAACAATCACGTGCTGGACTGGGGGAGGGCGGGGCTCGACGAGACGCTGAGATCGCTCCATGAAGCGGGAATCCGCACTGCCGGCGCCGGACGCGATGCATCGCAGGCCGCCGCACCGGCTATCGTCGACATCGCGGGCCGCGGGAGGGTGCTCGTCTACGCATATGGGTGTGAATCGGCCGGGGTGCCGCAAGCGTGGGCGGCCAGAGCGGGACGAGCAGGCGTCAACTACCTTCCCGACTATTCGCTGGAGCGCGCCGACGCGATCGCACGCCATGTCGCCCGAGGGCGCTGCGCAGGCGACGTCGTCGTGATCTCGCTCCATTGGGGCGGCAACTGGGGCTTCGGCGTATCGAGCATGGCGCGAGCGTTTGCACGGCGGCTCGTCGACGAGGGCGCAGCCGATGTCATTCACGGACATTCGTCACACCACATTCAGGGCATCGAGATCTATCATGGCAAGCCGGTGCTCTACGGCTGCGGCGATTTCTTGAACGACTATGAAGGCATTCCCGGACACGAGAGCTATCGGCCCGATCTCACGCTCATGTATTTTCCGGTCGTGAATCCGGCAAGCGGCAATCTCGTAGAATTCACGGCCGTGCCGATGCAGATCCGGCATTTTCGTACAGGGCGTGCGCCGGACGACGGCGCATCGTGGCTGCATGCGACGCTTTCACGCGAAAGCAGCCGCTATGGCGTGGACGTGAAGCGTGACGCGTGCACGAACACTTTCACGCTGCGATGGTGAATGCTAGTTCCGTTGAGCCTGTGCTGAAAGCTGAAAAGGGGGCACAGGACAAAAATGTCTCCACGTTCAACGTCTACGTGCGCCTATATGCCGTCTCGATCGGATCGACAGCATGTAACAGTGGCCTGGCCAGCAGCCCTGAATATGCACGACCTTGAAGCCGCGGATTAACACGGACGAGGCCGAGGATGAGGAGCGCTGCTGGCATCGCCGCGAAGGTGCCGGTCGGGTTGACATGCGTCAAGGTAATGCGCCGGTTCGAGCCGACAATGAAATCTCCAATTCTTGAAGGAGATTCGTCATGAAGGCAATGTCCCAGGCGTAGTTGAAGGTTGAAGGCGGCGGTTCCCCGTTGGGAATCCGAGAGAATCGGGTTTCCACGA
>NZ_SELS01000077.1 GCF_004197395.1 Paraburkholderia sp. UYCP14C
GTTTCATGGGCGATGCTCTCAATAGCTATCGCTCAAGCATAGATCATCTGTCCGCAAAATTCCTGACTTATGAGTAAACCATCCGACGCCGCACGTTGCCATGGAGCATTCCGACTTTCACATTGGACTTGAATTTCTCGGCTCCGCCGGGTTCCGCTGGCGTTGCACTGACCTCGGCACGCGCACCGTAATCGCCATCCTGCTCGATAACGACGATCCAAACTGGTATCACGGGCCGCCGTACGTTGCGAAGGAAGTCGTGTTCGATGAACACGAGCTTGCACGGTGCCATCTGACGGATGAGGACGCGATCCGGGCCGCGATCCAGGCGGCGGACATGTCGGGACACCCGGGATATCCGAACGACGTCGTCAATCACATGATGCGCGCTCGGTTCGAAGGCGCCGACGCGCCTTACCCGCACAAGGGCGTACTGCGCTTCGACCGGCGTACCCTGGACGGTGAGATTCTGCATCCGTACGCGGGTCGCAAGGATGGCTCGCAATGGCGCGTCCGACTCTATCTGCCGTTCCCGCGGTCGTACAGCGAGATGCCCGAACGTGACTTCATCGCGTTGCCGATCGCCACGGCCGCCGACATACGCGCACGGGCCGATCGGCAAACCGCCCGGTGAACGAACAGGCCGCCTGCCCGCGACTGGTGTGAACCTGCGATTGGTCCTTCGAACGGCCCCAACACGCCACGACGGACAGGGGATCCGTGGAATCCAACCCCGTCGATTACAGGGGAAACACAATGAACCGTATTTCGCTGGACGCTGTCGCCCGAGCCATGAGAGCGGTGCAGGCGATGAATCTGAGGCAGAAGGAGGACCTGATCGATGAAATACATCTTGCCCAACCTCATATGCTCGGCTCGGTTCTCGTGCTCAAGGAGTTGGGCGTGTCGCTGGGGAAAATGGAGTTTGCCTTCGAACTTCTCCTTCTGTGCTTTCAAGCCATGAAAGAATCGGGCTTGACATGGCCTTTGATTTCGGAAGATGAGCAGGAGCGGCAGCAGCGGACCTACGTGACCACCGTCAAGCTGGGCGAAGACCTGAGTCCACCGCTCCGGGACCGCCTGATGCAGCAATACATCGGGAGCCATCCCGAGAAGAACCTGCTCGCCTGCGTGTGGTCGGAGACGGCAAACTGGCTGAAACGAATCGTCTCGGAAGACAGTGACAAGTACGTGATGATGGTCGCTGCGAATCTTGTGAACTGTATCGCCTTCGTCCCCCTGTCCGCGCAGAAGATGCCGCATGACCGGCAAAGGAAACCAACATGAAAAAGGATCGATGTGATCAGTGCGCAGTACCTATCGCGGCTTACGACGCCGTTCCTTCCACCTTCATCGCGAGCGGCTAGAGGCTGCTTTGCAGCCAATGTTTCAATGCAGAGGTCGCGAAGCAGAACGGCCCGATGATCCGAAAACGTACAACTCGAATTTCTAACATGGGACATCTGGATCTGGCCATGACATGGCCCGCCCGCTGTAGGTCGGAACTCGATGGGCCGGCGCTGCCGGTGTCCCGTCTCTTTTCCGGCTTTGACCTGTACATATCTCCACGATACTGTCGCTTGCGCTCCTCGTCATTGCGGGTTCGATCAGCTTCAACTCTCTCCCGCAATCCAGGTTTTGATGGATAAATAAAGCACCATCGCGCAGTTCTGACGCGCGGTGAAACGGAGATGCTCTATGAAAAACCCTGCGCTCTTTCACGTTCTTCTCGATCATCTGGAATCGGTCGGCGCGCCGCCGAGGGAGGTGCAGCGGTTTGTAGAGCGCTGGCATCGGCTTCGGCCACACGAAAGTTTCCCCTGCCCGGCCTGCTTTCTCGCCGGCGAGGAACAGCCATTGATGCCGCTGAAGGTGCGAGGCGGTTTCCAACCCATGGTTTGCACCGCCTGCCACACGTGCTACGACGTAGCCACCGAGGACGAATAAATCGCCGGACACCGGATCAGGCAACGCCGACTAGTGAACCGAGACGAAACCATCGTGCCGAAGGGCTCTCACTGAAAGTCAATTATGTAATCCGGTCTCGACACCGAACGAAATGCGCAGATCCTCCCATGGACCTGCTGTCAATCGTCTGTGCGCTCTTTCCGGGAGGTCATTTCACCTGCACTGACGTCACACCCACCGTCGTGCATTCATCAGAAGACCAGGAACCATCGGTGGTGAACGTCTCATCCCCGGCATTCTGCTGTGCCTTCATGCCTCGCCCTGTCGCGGAGCGACAGAGTGAAGGGGACGGCCCACATTAAAGAATCAGAAACAAACGTAGTGCCACGCCATGCGGTCTTGTCCGTGCGCCAGAAGTAGTCCGGTTGGCCTGCTTTCGCGTCATATAAGGGAGCAGCACGCGCGCACTTGATCGAACAGGCAAATTGCAAGGTCGCCGCAATCCTACTTTCATCAAGCATCGTTAAAGTCGCAGCAGCTCCCCACGTTGTGCCATACAGAGCGCCAGAGAACTCAACCGGTTTCTTCAAAGCAAACGGAGTCTGTAGATGCAAAATGTTTTCCTTCGGCCCGCGATTGCCCTCACCCTGATCGCCGCCGGCGTGGCTTCACAAGCGGCCCATGCAAGCCAGTTCCAGCCCGGCAATCTGGTCGTCAGCCGCGGCGTTTACGACAATCTGTCGAGCAATGTTCAACCCGGCACGGTGCTGCCGCCGAACTGTGCGAGCACACAAGGAGGCTGCTCCGCAGCGACCGGCGCGACGAACGACGGTACGTTTCCGTACGTCTTTAACAACGCGCTCTATGACCCGAGCTTCGGCATCACTGCACGCGCCTTCCTTGACCAGATCACGCCGAACGGCCAACTCGTCAACACGCTTGAGGTGCCGAACAGCATGAATCCGGGTCAGGGTGGCGACCAGATGGTGACGAGCTTCTCGTCGAAGTCGGAAATGGCGCTGAACCTGTCGACGGACGGCAAGTACCTGACGTTCATGGGCTATGTCGCTCCGGTCAACGGGATCGATGTGTCCAATTCGAACACGCCGGGTGCGGTCGATCCGACCAATCCCGTCGGCGAGAGCGTCTATCGCGCAGTGGCGCGTGTCGATGAGAACGGCCAGTTCAAGTTCACGGAAACCAACGCCTACAGCGGTAATAACGGCCGTGCTGCGATCCTCAACGACAGCAATGGCCAGAACATCATCTACACGGCCGGCAATGCAGGCAACGGCGGGAACCCGCAGCCCAACGGCATTGTGCTCGGCGCTGGCGCGCAGGTGATCGACGGATCGAGCCAGCACGAAGCGCAGCAAACACCGGGGACGCCGACGCCCGTCGGCAGCTTTTCCGTTACCGAACTGGGCGCGAAGCCCGACAAGATCGGCAAGGACGACAACTTCCGCGGCCTGACAATCTTCAACAACGTGCTGTACTACACGAAGGGCAGCGGCGGCAACGGCGTGAACACCGTGTACTTCCTCGATACGACGGGTACCGCGTGTCCGAATGGCGTGGGTGTGCCGGCACCGAACGCGACGCTGCCTACCCAACCGCTCACCTATAGCCCCGCGACGTTGCAGGCCAATGGCCTGCCGAGCAACATGTGTGTGCTCCGCGGCTTCCCGACTTCGTCGAACAAGACGACGAATCCGACACACTTCCCATTCGGCTTGTGGTTCGCGGATGCGAATACGCTGTACGTGGCAGACGAAGGCGACGGTGCGGGCGGTTCGGACCTGTACACGCATGCGGCCGCGCAGTCGCTCGCGGGCCTGCAGAAGTGGGTGTACAACGTGACGACGCAGAGCTGGACGCTGGCGTACACGTTGCAGAACGGCCTGAACCTCGGCCAGCCATACATGGTGAACGGCTATCCGACCGGAGCGAACACGGCAACCGGTCTGCCGTGGGCACCAGCAACAGACGGCCTGCGTAACCTGATGGGCACTGTCGGGAGCGACGGCACAGTGATGGTGTGGGCGATCACGTCGACCGTCAGCGGCAGCGGCGACCAGGGCGCGGATCCGAACAAGCTGGTGGCAATCCGTGATTTGCTGAAGAACACGACCGCTGCGGGCGCCGCCCAGGAAAAGTTCGTCACGGTCCGTAGCGCAGGGTTTGCGGAAGTGCTGCGCGGTGTTTCTTTCACGCCGACGCACTAAAACAGACATGGGTCAGGCGCCCGCGGTTGGGCCTGATTCACGCGCGCGCCCGAAATTGATAAAGGCCCGCGGCCGTTGGACTTGCGATAGTAGAATCGCGACAATCCTATTGTCGCGTCCAACGATCAGGCGAAGAGCGTCTCTCCATGTCCACGTCGGCATTCATCGTTGAGGTTCCCGCAGCCGAGTCGGCAGTAGCAGAATTGCGAAGTCGTTTTGACGCAAGCGCCGCCTTGGGCGTTCCAGCGCATGTCACCGTTCTCTTTCCCTTCCTGTCGCCGGACGAAATTACGTCCGACATACTTCGCCAGGCACAAGCCGTATTGAGTTCCGTAAAAGCATTCGAGTTTTCGTTGACGAGCATTGGGCGATTTGCGATCACGACCTATCTTGCCCCGGATCCTTCGGAACCATTCGTCGCCTTGACGACCGCGCTTGTCGAACGCTTCCCCATATTTCGCGCATATGGGGGAGCACACGCAGGCATAGTTCCGCATCTGACTGTCGCGCATGGAAATGCAGAAATCGCAGATTCTGCCGCTCTCGAACTGGAACACCGACTTGGTGAGCTCGCGCCAATTCGAACGTGCTGCAGTTCTGTAACTCTGCTGGAAAATTCGTCTGGTCGTTGGAGAAAGATGCACCTGTTCGATCTTCCGGCAATCGATGCATGCTTGTGACGTAGCGTCGAAGGGCTGCGAATCGAACGGCTGTTTTCTGAAGGGCTGACTGTCTTTCAACAGCCGTTCTGCCGCGTAATCACCCAGTGCCCGCAGACAAATACAAAACTGCCTATACGGACCTTCCAGCTTTTTCCAAGCTGGGTTTAGTGATTCATATGCTTGATTCCCGTATCGGTGAGGACTACAACGACAACGGTTTGCGGCGTGACAGACTGCATGCCTATAAACGGTCTTGTTGGGCGGCATCACAACCGCGCCCGGGCCGAGCGCAGCGAGGCGCCACGCCAGATAGCGCTGGTCAGGCGTCCCCTCGCTCATGCCGGCGATCTCCGCGTGTTCACGAATACCATAAAGTACCCGTCCGGTCGCCGATCACCGGAGAATGGCGACCACGTGTCATTCGCTTATGCCGGCCAGCTACTCAATATCGGACTCAATACGGCTACGGGCCTCTGCTGCCGCATCGTCTGCATTGCCTGACGTAAGCGGAAACACCAGGCCATTGCCCTTGAAGATTCCGGCATGGTGCACCCACGCTTCATAGGCGAACACCCCGGAATCGAACCGTGCAACGTTGAGCGTGACATCGCAGGTTCGCCGCAGTCGCTGCGACCGTGTATAGGGAAACCGGTGCACAGCCGACCTGATCATGATGCGCTCTACGCTGGTGTCTCCGTCTCCTCACTGAACACCGCCACCCGGTTTCTGCCTGCATGCTTGGCGTTATATAGCGCCCGGTCCGCGGCGCGCACCACTGCGTCGACGTCGTTGCCGCTATCCGCCTGCACGCACGCGGCGCCGACACTTGCGGTCACATGCCCAAAGGGGCTAGCGGCATGCGCGATGCCCAGATCGCTGATCTGCCGGCGAATGCTCTCGGCCATTGTGATTGCGCCTGCTTCATCCGTGTCGGGCAGTACAACGACAAATTCTTCACCACCGTAGCGTGCCGCGTTGTCGCCCGGTCTGCGGATATTGCTGCTGATGCATCGGGCTACTACAGCGAGCGTGTCGTCGCCCGCCTGGTGACCGTAGGTATCGTTATAGGACTTGAAGCAGTCGATATCGATAAAAAGCAGCGAAAAGGCGCGGTGACTGCGACGCGCCCGGCGCCACTCCTGCTCCAGGATCTCGCCGAGTGTGCGGCGGTTATGCAAGCCGGTGAGCCCGTCGGTGCGTGCGAGCATCTTCAGTTCCGCCTCGGCACGTATCCGGTTACGTTGCTGCACCCCCAGCAGAAAGGAGACTGCCACGAACGCTGCACCGAAGACTGCCATGACTGAACCGATCCTGATCGCCCTCGCACGCCAGGCCGCGTAGATATCGTTTTCGGCTTCAGCCACCATCACGATCAGGGGCAGGTTCGGGAAGTTCCTGAACGCATACAGGCGACGCACGCCGTCGATCGACGCGGTTTCCGGAAAACTGCCTTCAGGAGCGGCGCGGAAGCGCCGGAACGTACTCGCCTGACTGATATCGCGGCCGATGATTTTTGCGTCGTAGGGCTGGCGCATGATCATGATGCCGTCGCGGCCAATCAGCGATATCGCACCATGCGGGCCGAGCGACAGACCGCCCAGCAGCGTGCGGAAATAGCCCAGGTCGACGGCAATCACGACAATGCCGGCAAAGGAGCCGTCAGGATTCGAGATGCGCCGGCTCAGCGCAATGCTCGGCGCGGCGTCACGCAATCTCGAGTGGTACGGATCGCTGACATAGAGGCCGACATCCGGATTGTCCCGATGCACCGTGAAGTATGGACGGTCAGCAAAGTTGCCCGACCGGGGCGTGTCATTGGCTGCGTCCAGGATGATCCGCCCGGATGCGTCGATCACCAGCATTGCGGCGAGATATCGGGCGGTGGCCGCCCGGTCAAAAAGCGCCAGGCGCTGCAGATGCGCGGAAGAACCCCGCACTTCAGGATCGCGCAGTCCCTCGACCACAGCCTGCATCGACAGATCGTAGAGTTCAAAATTGCGCTCGATGTCGCGTTCGGCCAGCAGGGCGAGATTGCTCGAGGTTTCACGCGCACGGTTCAAGGCATCAACCCGGGCCTGATAGAGGATCGTCGCACAGACGCCAAGCATGCACAGCGCGACCAGCAATCCCACGCAGAAGAGGACGCGCGGCCCGGTCAGGCCCAGCCGCAGGGGCCTGCGCGTGGCCCGCGAATGCTCCTCATCACCTTTCAACTTGCTCACCGTGCATGTCAACCTCATATGATCAGGATATTGCAGGCCAGCAACATACCATACGCAAATCATCGCTCCGGATTACGTTCGTTCGTTGTGGCGCACACGCGTCGCAGGCGGTGACAGGTGCCCACTGCACTGCGTCGACGCCACCGCTGCCGTAAAGGCATTTGCCGGAAAACGGGTCCCTGCGCAGTGCAGAGAAGCGTTGTCGTCGGGCCGGTCGCCGCCGACGTCGAGCGGCCATCGAGCGGATGAGGCGCAGCCGCAAAACGTTGATCTGTTGCTGGCAACGCCTGTGGCAGGCCGGTGCCGAATCGTGGGGCGGTTCATTTGAGTGACATGTCACGATGGGCCCTCTTTTCAGGATCGTTGTGCAAAAGCCGATCATCACGCCGGAAGTGTTCGTCAAGGAGATCAACCGGCACCTTCCGGCGCCCTCCTGTCAAGCGTCTGGCATTTTCCGCACGTCGGCGTCGCTAACCATGTGATGAAGACTGGCCGGGGATAACCTCGTGACGCCGATATACTGATGCCGCAAAACGATGCGCAGGATCTTCCGCCACACAATGGGCGATTTGGGATGCTGTTCGCCGGGGGGAAATTTCATACGATGCGTCCAGCGAATGATTGACGTGTCTGAACCTGGGGGCGGCCCGAAACCTGTTTTCTCGATGTGCGTTACGATCTGAGCGTCTCGAAAGCGAGGGCGGCATATGCAGGAGTCCAGGACGCAGACCTATCGGGGCTACGAACTGGTTGTCGAAATTTCTGGCGAAATCCGAACTGGCCCGTATGTCCTTCGCCAGCCGATCCGGCAGACAGTCGAGGGCGTCGTGACGCACGTTCCGCGTGTCAACATGTTGTTCAGTACACGCGAAGAGGCATTCGCGAAGACCTTAAGTGCCCTGCATCTGCTGGTGGATGCGAAGGTCAGACAGCACACCGACGTCATCGATTTCTCGCGCAATGCACAGCAATAGCCTTCGATTAACGATCACTAGCGCACAATCGGCGCCATCGGGCCAATCGATGATCGGCATATTGGAGCCACCTCAGGATCGGCGCAATCGAGCCACGTAGCGGGCTCAGTGTTGTGTCGGGCGGGAGCCCGAGACGTATTTCGAATTTCCGCAACCAAGATACCTTCAGGCTTTTTGCCGGAGAAGGTTCGAAGTGTTTGAGTATCGACACAGGTTCTGGCGCGCATGTCAGCGCGATTCCGACCGTGACAATTCCAGCGCACGCCTAATGGGGCCTGAGAAGCTGAATACCGTCCGGCAGCTCATGCGAACTTACCGCCGTGAGGGGATTACCTCTCAGAAGCTGCGTGTATTTCAAGCTGGCGCAGCTTCGCGCAATGTTCGCAACTCGCCACGCACTGCTTTGTGCACAATTGCCCGAGTCATGTTCAAAGTCTGGTCCCACAGCCCGTCATCCAGTTCACAGTAGTCGAACAGGAACCTGATAATGCGCACTTGATGCTCTACGACGAAAAAGCGCACGGACAGATAGGAGGGTACGCTTTTGCACATGCCATACCCAGCGAGGAAGGCCCGCCACAAAGCGGCAGCGTTTTCATAGGTACCGACTTCCAACCACAGCGCCATTGCCGCAACATCGAGTAATTGGGGACCGCGCCCGCAATCGTCGAAATCGATGAACGTCACGCGCTCGCCCTCGATCCGCATGTTCGCCGGTCTGACGTCTCCGTGACAAAACCCGTCTGGACCGATAGGCACGTTGGCGCCCAAACGTCTGAACTCATCGAATGCGTCTTTAACTGCGTGTGCAGCCGGTGGAGACCGGTCAGCAATCATCGCGATCGTTTCCGCATTCCGACGTTCGCCGAACAGGATATCCCTGTCGGGAGCAAGATTCGTGAGAGCTTTCTGCGTGTGCAGATCGGCAAGTGCAGCCCCTGCACGACGATAATCTTCGATCGTTGGAGCCAGTTCGCGGCCCTCTGCAGGAGCAAATATTGCGATGAGGCGCCGCGTGCCATCGGGCAACTCAATTTCCGAAGATACCTCGCCAAAACGGTCCGGGCGCGGCCGGGCAACCTCGAGCGCAGGTGTGGCTCGAACGGCGCATAGCAGTTCCAGTTCGCTTGCCACTTCGACCGAAGAACGGCCCGAAGTACGGTACAGGCGAACGAAGGCCACACAACGATTGCCATCATCGACTGCGAAAGTCCAGTTCGCACCTTTGACGACGGTGGAGACGGCGCCGCGAATGCGATATCTGTCGCGTAGACAAGCAGAAATCGACGCTTCAACGCGCGCTCGCCATTCCTTCTCATCTTGTGTTACCGGCATCGATGCTCCCTACCATGTTCCATGCTATCGCTGAGCCAACTGACGGCACGCCGGCCCGCGCCGGTAGCTCCAAAGACCAGTGCCTGCTGGAGCACTCCAGCGCGACGCCGAAAGGATCATTTTCGCACGCCGTTGACCGCGTCCTTGAAAGCCTTGCCCGCCGCAAACTTCACTGTCTTTGCCGCTGCAATTTTGATTTCCTCACCCGTCGCCGGGTTCCGGCCGGTGCGAGCAGCGCGCTTCCCCTGACTGAAGGAACCGAAACCGACCAGTTGCACGGCATCGCCGCTAGCCACAGCCCGAGTAATCGCGCCGATGACACTATCGATGGCTTCGCCAGTGAAGGTCTTGCTCGCGCCAGTTGCCGAGGCTACAGCGTCAATCAGTTCCTGCTTATTCATGAGATCTGTCCTCTGTCGATGAAAAAGTCGGTATCGTTTCCAGAAACGGTGATCCGGAGCAAATCTACCGACCGCATACCGTAACGCCGGGACCGCATTTCGCACAAGTCCCTGGCAACGGTTTTTCATTTTGTGCAGGCGCGCCGCGCCCCTGAGTACCGAACACCCCAGAAAGCGCTCGTGCCCAGGAGGGCATCGATCTTGGTGCTCAAGGCTTGGCGTAAGCGGTTCACGACACTGGCCCGGACAGTTCGAAATGCGCGCCGCATGTCCGCCTCGTCTATCATTGATTCTTCATTGATCGCCTACGAGGAGTGTATCCGTGACCGTCAACGATTATGACGCGATGGCAGCAGCGTATTCGGAGGACAATGAGCGCAACCCATGGAATGCGCTCTACGAGAGGCCCGCCATTCTTGCGCTGGCCGGCGACGTCAGGAGCCTGCACGTGCTCGATGCCGGTTGCGGCGGCGGGGCACATGCCGCTGCCCTGGTGGAGCGTGGCGCTCTCGTCTCCGGCTTTGACTTCAGCGAACGGTTGCTAGCCCTCGCACGGCTGCGACTAGGCACACAGGTTCCGTTAGTACGAGCAGATTTGCGTGCCTCCTTGCCTTACGCTGATGCGCGCTTCGACCTGGTACTGTCGGCTCTGGTCATGCATTATGTCGAAGACTGGTCGACACCCCTACGGGAGTTCAGAAGGATTCTCAAACCAGGCGGCAGGCTTGTGTTTTCGGTCCACCACCCTTTCATGGATCATGTTCTCGCCAAGGGCGAAGACTATTTTGCGACGTACGCATTTGAGGATAGCTGGGAACGAGATGGTCGCAAGGTCACGATGCGCTTCTGGCACCACCCTCTTTCTGCAATGCTGGGAGCGCTCCACACGGCCGGCTTTTCGATCGAGCATATCACTGAGCCTATGCCGCTCGAATGTGCTCGATCCAAATTCCCAGACGCATATCGAATACTGACTACCGCGCCACGCTTCCTGTTTTTTTCGGCACGCACGCAGTAGCGCAGGAAGATGTTCATCTGGACCGCTACGACAATGGTTATCCGGCAGCGCCGTAAAACTTGGTCCTTCAGGGCGGAGATATAAGGCGCGACTTTCGCTGGCATCCAGGCGCCCCTACGCGTTCAATCGGGCTCGCTACACGGGCCAAGATCCCCGTAAAGCGCGCCTAACGATTTCGCTTCTACCCGACACCTGCCCAAGAGCAGTTGCTGGCGAAACACTTCGGCTGCACGCGCTTCGACTACAACCATATGCTCGCGCGACGTCAGGCGCGTTTCAACGTTGGCCTGCGCAGCAGCTACGTCAATGACTCGGCGGAGCTTACGCGCCTGAAATGCACCACGGACTGGCTGAACGAAGTGTCGAGCCTCGCCTTGCAGGAGGCACTGCGGCATCTCGACCACGCATACCGGAACTTCTTCGCGCGCCGCGCAGGCTTTCCCCGGTTCAAGCGCAAACGCGCTGCGTAGAGCTATTCGCTGACGCGCAATGGCTTTACGCTGCGCGATGGCAAGCTCACGCTGGCAAAGATGAACGAGCCGCTTGATGTCCGGTGGAGTCGCGAGTTGCCTGGTACACCGTCGAGCCTGACAGTTTCGCTTGCTGCGGCCGGTCGCTACTTCGTGAGCCTTCTGTGCGAGGAGCAGGTCGCGCCGCTGCCGCCGGCGGACACCGTGGCGGCGGCCGACCTGGGTCTGACGCACTTCCTGACCTTCGCCGACGAACGCGAACCCATCGATCCGCCGAGTTTCCTCGCGAAGCTGCTGGACCGCGTACGGCGGCTCAGCCGCGCGCTCTCATGCAAGGTAAACGGCTCGGCCAACCGCGAAAAGGCGCGCCGACGCCTCGCGCGGCTGCACTAATTGCCTATAATATGGGCACGTCGCTCTCCCGAGGCGCATCGCATGTCGCAACAATTGCTTCAACATCTCCAGCAACTTGGCTGGGACACTCCGCTATCCTTGGCGCTGGCTTCAGCGGCCGTCGGCTCGATCGTTACACTCGCGGCTATCACGACATCGCATTCCCGGCAGCGCAGGCGGCAGAGGTGGGACACTGCGCTAGACTTGGCCTTGTCGCTAGAAAGCTACGCACCTAGCTGCCGGACAATGATGCACAAGGCGGCTTGGGCAGCCGCGGAACCCGTTGGACCGACAACCGGCGAAGCGAGCAAAGGCGTGTCTCTTCCTACATTTTCGTACCCAGAAAGGATCCGCTGGGACGTCCTTAGCCGCAAGGCCATTTCTGAACTGCGTGAGTATCCGGCTATCGTTCACAGTGCGAGAGAGTACGTCGATGCATTCAGGGAGTTCGCGGATCCGATCGACGTTTGCGAGCAGGTCGAATACGAATGCTCTAAGGCCGCAATGTCCGCTCTCGCGCTGGCTCGCATCACGCGCCGCCGGCACGGCGCTGTAGCGCTAAAGTTTGGTGCCAAAGTTTCAGTGATGGAGCGGGAGCTTTCGGACTTCATCGCGAAGGCTGAAGCAAAGGGGAAGGCGTCGCTTGAACAGCCGACGCAGTTCAATCTCGAACGGAGCACCGATACGCGGCCATTCAAACAGGCAATAAGCGCGTGACGTGAGCGTTCCTCAAGACATCACCAACACTCAGGAAACTTGGTCCCACGCCGCATTGTCGGGTCCGCCTGCGGCGTTCGTAAGTTGTGCAGCTTCTTCCCTATGCGCCGACTCTCCTGGACCTTTCTAGCAAATTCCGATCAATGCTGGGGCAAACATTCGAGCACGGCCCTGTATCCCGAACGTGCCCACAGCCTGGTTTAGTCCAATCGGCCCGTCTGTGCGACTTGCGAGAGGTACGCGCGCTGAGCTGCGTACCACCGCGCGAGACACTCGCGATCGTGGCAAGCCGACTCGCGATAGTTCCATTGTTGGCGCACTCGCTCCCGGAAACCAGCCTTGTCGGTCACAGCTTCTTTCGCTTGCACGAACAGATTCGCCAGCGCGACGTCCTGTGACGCCAGATCCCCGTCACTGCAGACCAAGTGCTCAGCATCCGACCTGGCCTTCAGGCAATCAAAGCTGGGGCTCGCCGTCGCTTGCAGCTGATTGACACGAGTGATAGCGGCACTCGCACCGGCAACGGCTGGGGCAATTGCGCCCCCGTCAGAAGCACCGCCTGCAGCAATAACCTTCGGCGGATCGTCCTTCCTCACAAGCACGTACTTGCCTCCTGAGAATTGATATATATGGTCGGCGATGTATGCCGCTTGACCCGGGACGGTGTACGAGAATGCGATTTTTCCGGCTACGCACAATTCTGCGTAGCCGGAATAATGCACAGCGGCAAATTACGCGGAGTTTGCATTCTTCAGAGCGCCACGAGCATTGGTGCGACTCGCCATGCGGAGCGCCGCGTATCGGAACAAACTACGCATAAAAAAGCGTGCTTTCCTGATCGGGTAGTAATCCGTTTCAGGAGAGTATCATGATCGCCCTGGTTCCACTACGACCGCAACCACAGGCATGGTTGTGGCACAGCGTCCTTGCTGACTTCGCAGAGGACTACTGCAAATACCTCGTTGATACCGGCTACGCAGCCAGTACCGTCAATCACTATGTCAGGTGCGTCGCGCACTTCGCGCATTGGCTCAATGTACATCGGATAGCCGCAGCCCGGATTGACGATCGACTTGTCTGCACGTTCGTTAACGACCATCTGCCGCGATGCTCGTGCCCCGATCCCATTCCGAGAAGTCGGGCAGATGTGAGTGCAGCACTTCGACATCTTCTGGTTGTGCTCAACGCGAGCACCGTTCCTCGGTTTTTATGGTCAGAGCCAGACACTGTACGGCATGAGGTGTGCCGCTTCACCGAATACCTGAAGGAAGTCTGTAGTCTTGCTGAGTGCACGCGATATCAGCGCGGTCGCATCATTCGCGATTTCCTGGGCCACTACTTTGGTCGCAAGGACATTGAGCTGGCGCGGATATCGAATCGGGATATTCTCAGGTTCGTGACGCGATACCCTGATGGGTGCGGGGCGGGAACAGCTCATGTAGCTGGCGTAACGCTGCGCAGCTATTTGCGATTCAGGGCCATGCAGTATGGCGATTGCATCCAAGAGCTGATCGCGGCAGTTCCGGGCGTAGCCGGATGGCGGCTAGCAGCGCTGCCCGAAACGTTCTCGGACACCGAGATCGCGCGGCTCCTGAGTTCCTTCGATCACAATACGGCTTGCGGCCTGCGTGATTACGCCATGATTCGCTGTTTGGCGGACCTTGGCTTACGGGCAGCCGAAGTCGTGCAGATCCAGCTCGACGATATCAACTGGCGGGAAGGCACGCTGCGCATCCAGCGTACCAAATCGCGACGGGAATACGTCATCCCCCTGCCCGAACCGACTGGTCAAGCAATCGCAGACTACATCCGGTTGACCAGGAAGGTGACGACGACATCTCGCGCTGTCTTCGTCCGTCTTTATGCGCCGGCTGATGTTCCGATAGCGACGGGCTGCGTTCATCGGGCAGTGCATGCCGCGTACGTTCGTTGCGGCTGGACTGATCGATCGGGGACCCATCTACTGAGGCACAGCGTTGCCCGACGACTTCTCGAGTCAGGCTCTTCGCTGAAGGAAGTCGCCGACGTACTCCACCATCAAAGCATCGACACCACCGCGATCTACACGAAGATCGACGAGAACAGCTTGAAGATCGTGGCGCTTCCCTGGCCGGGGAGCACATCATGAAGCGCACCGTCAAGTCAGCAGACACAATGGTATCGCTGGTGGAAGCGTATCTGGCTGAACGACGCTGCCTCGGTTTCGATCTTAAGATCTCGGGGCAAACGCTGATGAACTTCGCTCGTTTCGCAGATGCCACGGGGCATTGCGGTCCAATCAGTGAGAGGCTGGTCCTTGATTGGGCGCACTCGACGCCGAGCGATAGGGCCATTACTTGGGCGCGCAGGATTGAGGTTATTCGCCCCTTCGCGAAGTATCTCAGGCAATTCGCTCCAGCCACTGCTATTCCGCCACGTGATCTGTGCGGGCGGCCTCATCGTCGGCTCACGCCGCATATCTACACGGAGCAAGAAATCGTCGAACTCCTCTCAGCGTCAGCCGCGATGTTGCCCACCGGTTCGATCAGACCGCTCACCTACGAAACTCTGTTCGGCCTGATTGCGGCAACTGGACTCCGTATCTCGGAAGCTATCAATCTGTCCATGGACGACGTGAACCTTGCTCAGGGCACGCTGATTGTGCGTGAGACGAAGTTCAAAAAGTCGCGCCTTATTGTGATGCACCCAACGGTGACTCTCGCGCTGAGGCGATACAGAGCCCGCCGTACACTGGTCATCGTCGCTGAGCCGTGCGATTCATTCTTCGTGAGTCTTGCCGGCAGAAGGTTGGATGCGAGAACAGTTCACTGGACGTTCGCTCGTCTCCGTGATCGACTGGGGTGGGTCACTCGAGGCGACCACGTATCGCCTCGAATTCAGGATCTGCGTCACACGTTCGTTTGTCGGCGGATTCTGAAATGGCATCAGGAAGGCGTGAATGTCGACAACCGGATGATTGCCCTGTCGACCTATCTGGGGCATGTGAAGCCGAGCGATACCTACTGGTATCTGAGCGCTGTGCCCGACCTCATGGAAATGGTGAGCGAGAAATTCGCGTCCTTTGCTGAAGGAGTGAGCCATGAGTAAAGTCCGCCCGTCACCGAGTTTCGCCACACTCATACAGGACTTCTTCGTCGAACGATTGATGGACCAACGCGCCGTCAGCCCGGAGACTATCTCCAGCTATCGAGATACGTTTCGCCTGTTTCTCAGATTTGCTTCTGAGCGCATCGGCAAGTGTCCATCCGATCTGACGCTGGCCGACATCGACGCACCGACGGTGCTGGCCTTTCTACGACATCTCGAGGTTGATCGGCATAACTGCGCGCGCACACGCAATGTTCGACTTGCGGCGGTTCGGTCGTTCATGAAGTATGCCGCCTATCGTGACATTGCATCGATGGACGTTATCCAGCGTGTACTTGCGGTGCCAATGAAGCGGTGCGAGAAACCTATGGTTGGATTCCTGTCGCGCGATGAGATCCAGCAGCTAATATCGGCGCCGGATCCTGACACCTGGTTCGGCCAACGCGACAGGGTCCTGCTGGCCACCATGTATAACACCGGGGCGCGGGTATCGGAGATACTCGCTCTGCGTGTCGGCGACGTCATCCTGGGCCCGGCACCCTTTGTCCGTATTCTTGGCAAAGGTCGAAAGCAACGCACGGTTCCACTATGGCGTTCAACGGCCACGCTCATCAAGCGATGGTTACCACGTATCCAGGATGAACCAAGTCAACGACTGTTTCCGAACCGGTCGGGCAACGCGATGACTCGCTCCAACGTCGCTGACAGGCTGAGAATTGCTGTAACGCGGGCAAAGAGCCAATGCCCACAACTCGCCAAACGATCCGTATCACCGCACCTGGTGAGGCACGCGACAGCCATGCATCTACTTCAATCCGGCGTTGACCTGTCCGTCATCGCGTTGTGGCTGGGGCACGAAAGTCCGTCGACTACACATGGATACATGGAAGCCGATCTCACCATGAAAGAGCGCGCGCTCCACAACATTCAACCGCCGCACGTGAAGAACCGTCGATATCGGCCGCCAGACCGTCTTCTTCAGTTCCTGGAGTCGCTGTAATTATGCGTAGTTCGCCGGACCGAAAATCCTCGGGAACCGGCCCGGCGACTCGCACAGCATCGATCGGCAACGAACGGCTCCGCGTAATTTGCCGCTGCGCATTATTACGTCGTAGTGCGCCGGATCCTTGCCCTTCACGAAGCTCGTCTCGACATCCACTGCCTCCGTGTCCGTCGCACCAGTATCTGCGTCGTCAACGACTTGAGCAAATTTCCCGTCTTTTCCACGCACGAAAGGAGTCGTGTACGCCGTCTGATAACCTTGATGCATGTCTCCGTCCGTCACTATCAGCGCGTACTTGTCATCGCCCGCGGGAGCCCAAGAAAAGTTAGCTCCGACAGAACCCATCGCCCCCATAGAAGCGACATAAGGTTGGCTGGAGTCAATCTTCCATGCATCACCCTCGTGCCTGAAAATGGCGACGCCTAGCAGTCCAGTGCAGGCGTGGCAACCGCCACCGTCTGAAACAGCGTTGGTCACGAGGACCTTCTTCTGCTGACTACCTTCCGAAAACCCGAAGGACGCCACGCCCGTAACAATCAAAGGTTTGCCGGGCGACCATTGAAGATTGTCTCGCCAAGGAAGGTCCGATGGAACTGACGCGTCGTCCCACGTCGAGGCCTTTGATTGCGCGTCGTAGGGACCATAGAGGAGCTCAAGGGCCGCCGGGACGTTGAATTCACCTTGGATCGCCCGCGCCGCCATTGCAATTCCACACGACGTCGACATGAGTTCGACCATGCCCGGTTCCGACTTCGCCGATACAGGGGCATCATTGCCGGGGTAGTCCGTGCCAGCAGTTCCGTCGGATCGATATTGCGTTCCGGCGAGGCGCTTCGTCGTCTCGCGGCAATTTGTTGACACGTCGAAGCGTGCGTACCCATCAGGGAAGGTCTTCAGCGTATGTACAACGTAGCCGCTCCCGCTGCGAGCAATGTCAGTTGGATTGAACCACAACTGCGCGGCGTCGCCCGAGCTGCCAACTTGCTGATATCCCGGGAATTTCTTGTCCGTGACCTGCGACGTGCCAGCCGCGCCGTCTTTTCCGCACGCAACGACGCATGTGGCCACCGCAATCGCAAGTCCATGGACAACAAGCGTCCGAGCCCTAAGAACAAAGAAGTTCATGCTTGTGCCACCTCGCCAACCGACTGCTTAGACGAAGCAGGAACCGGTTGCCGGAGAGGTCGCGTATTCCGCTCAATGGCAAGCAGTACCAAAACGAGGCTAAACAGAGCCACAAGCAGCAGCCCACTGGCAGTTCCAGCGGCGACGAGCTTCAGTGTCTCCCACTTCTGGGCAGTCTTTGCAGCAGCCTCCTTATAGCGCTCGCTCTTCGTACGCATGTAGGAGTTGATGGCCGCAATCACGTCGACCTTGCTTGCTTCTGCAGATGTGACTACAGCACCGAGTTCGTCAAGATAGGCCTGCCTATCTGCCACCGGTAGGTCGTCCAGATGATTTCGAACAACTTGAGCGTTGTCGTCAGACACATACTTTTGCAGCGCGAACGGAATCCGATAGCCAGCTAGCGGGCTTTGTGCGGCGCCCTGTCCAGTCGGAGGCTGACTACCTTGCGTTTGGTCGCTCTTCGCTGGTGACTGCTCGACCCGCTTGAGTGGCTCGACGATTTCCTGCGCAGGCACGCGAATGTCGACGTGGTCCTGCCAGACCGAAGCCCCGAAAATAACACCACCTATAATTGCAAGCAAAAACACTGTGACGCACACCAAGGCAACAGCGCGCGTGATATTGAAGAGCGCCTAGCGCTCAAATCCCTCGATAACACTCATGGTCTTCCTCTGGTTTTAATGTGACACTGACACCCCGCATCGCATACGCGTGCGGAAAAATCATACAACGGCGCAACGCGCTATGCCATTCAAAACCAGGCGACGCAGATCGACTTTTTAAAAGTTCGAAAGGCATTATCCGATGAGCATCTCCGATGCGCCGTGATGCGGCGATTTTCACGCCGGTGATGAAAGCAGCCGCAGCGAGCCCTTTTGATGCGCTCCAAACTTCGTTACGAAGGCGGGCTTTTTGGCCCTATGCGCGTCATCTTGGCCCGACCCCACACGCTCGATCGAACAGCTAACGCTTCGGGTCCCGCGCCTCTAGCTTCGCCAGCGCGCCGGTGGTCTCAGGACCCATCCCCCGTGGTCGGGTATCCCTAGCGTGCCACCGGTCCAAACCCGTCCATGCTAGCGGTCACCATCGAAGCTCTTCGGTCGGAAGAGGTGGCCCTAACGTCGGTGGCTTTTCGCGCAGTCGACGTGTAACAAGGCATGGATAACGTTAAAACGCTATATCGTCAACTCGAATTCTCGCGCGAATCGCTCATTCAAGCGAGTGCTGCAGAAAACTCACTCCATTTGGAAAGGGTTCATGGACGAAGTAATGACGAAATTTTCTTGTTGTCGTTCATTGGGACGCATCGGATTGGAAAGTGCCGTAGCTCGCCCACGCGGGATACCGCCTCAGCGCACTTAGGCGAATGCCGGGTGCGATGCCGAATTTCATCATCCGGATGGCGATACGCGCAGACTTTCAGCCAATTAGCCGCGGACAAAGCCGTTTCTGCGACAAGCCATCACGGTACAGTTCTCTTTCCATCACGACGTCCTTCGAGTCCGGACGTCAACCCCTGCTCAGCAATCTTGGATACGTTTTGCTCAAGTACCCCGTCACTGATGAACAATGGCGCCTCGTAGCTCACCTGTTTGAGCCGCAGGGGCGTCATGGGTGGGGACGCCCGGCACGAGATCCACGGGTCCTGGTCGACGCAATGCTGTGGATCAAGGACAACAACGAGCCTTGGCGTCATTTACCGGTCGAATTCGGCCCGCCGCAGACTGCGTATATAAAGTCGCTGCAATGGAGACGAAACGGCATTATTGACCGAGCCATTGAACTCCTCTCGTCCGCGAGAGAGCGGCCTACCAATCAGCGGACTACTAGTGTCTAGCTCGGCGGCAACCCGCTGCATAAGCTGCTGACGGGAAGAGTCCGGAGGTGATCCGTCAACGCCCATTTTGTGCTCCAGTTTGATGCTCCCCACACTCTTAACGGGAGCCGCTCGTCCGCGGGCGAGAATCACTCGACATCGCGACCACACCGGTGAGCACTACACCTGCACGAGCGGTTTTATGTTCAGAAGAGACAGGTCCCTCTTTCCAACTTCTTCCCTGAAAACCGATCCTATGCCGCGCCCGATCCGAGCCTATATCCACCCTTCCGCTGTAAGGCACAACCTCGAGGTGGCCCGCCAACGCGCTCCGAATTCTCGCACGTTGGCTGTTGTGAAAGCGAACGCGTATGGGCACGGAATCGAACGCGTTTATTCGGCCTTGAAAGATGCAGACGGCATTGCTCTACTCGACCTCGACGAAGCCGTTCGCGTCCGACAACTCGGCTGGAAAAAGCCGATTCTCCTCCTGGAGGGCGTATTCACACGCGCCGACGTAAGCATCGCCGAAGAATTCAGCCTTGCAACAGCGATTCACTGTGACGAGCAGCGCGAGCTAATCGAAGCCGCCAAACCCACGCGGCCAATCGACGTCTTCTTGAAAATGAACTCCGGGATGAACCGTCTCGGATTCACACTGGACAAATATCGGGCAGCATGGGAGCGCATCTCTGCCACGGATGGCATCGGCAAAATCGCTCTCATGAGCCATTTCGCGAATGCTGACCAGGGAAGCGTCGATTGGCAGCTCGAGCGGTTCGATGAGACGACCCGCGACATTCGTGGTGAGCGCAGCCTTGCGAATTCAGCAGCAACACTGTGGCACCCGCGCGCTCATCGCGACTGGGTCCGACCAGGAATCATGCTCTACGGCGGTTCGCCTTCTGGACTCTCGCAGGACGTGAAAGACCTTCCACTGCGTGCATCCATGACGCTTCAAAGCGAAATCATTGGCGTCCAGACAATGAGCGCCGGAGAAACGGTCGGCTACGCGCGAACTTTTCAAGCCGGAGTAACGATGCGAATTGGCGTAGTCGCATGCGGATACGCCGACGGGTACCCGCGGCATGCGCCCACCGGCACTCCGATCTCAGTCGATGGGGTGACGACCCGCACGGTCGGGCGAGTTTCCATGGACATGCTGACGGTTGATTTGACGCCGTGCCCCAACGCAGGTATTGGCTCGAAGGTCGAACTTTGGGGTAACGCAGTGAAAATCGACGACGTCGCATCGTCTGCGGGGACCATTGGATATGAACTGATGTGTGCGTTAGCGCGGAGGGTTCCTGTTGTTGTCACATCGCGAGACACCCCTTGAGCCCTCTATGCGGCAAGCAATTCACACTTTCTCGCACCCACGAACTACTTAACCGCCCTGAAACAACTAATGAAGAAGATCGAAACAGCATTGGCACCGGCCGCCATTGGCCCCTATTCACAGGCGATTGCAAAAGACGGGTTTCTTTTTGTATCCGGACAAATTCCGCTCGACCCGAAGACGGGCGAGATCGTAGGGGCCGACGCGGCAGAACAGATTCAGCAGAGCCTCAAGAACTTGAGCGCTATTGCACAGACGGCAGGCACATCGCTTAAAAAGACCGTGAAGACCACCGTCCTGCTCACTGACTTGGGCGAATTTGGTGCGGTCAATGAAGTGTATAGCCAGTTCTTCTCCGAGCCCTTCCCAGCACGGGCGTGCTACCAAGTCGTAGCGTTGCCCAAAGGCGTACGCGTGGAAGTGGAAGCAATCATCGCGCTCGACTGAAATCATCCTGGCGGCCTTCTCTGTGGCTGAACGCAACTGCAATCGGTCTGCGCTTCAGGCGCAAGCCAACGAGCCCTCGAGCAGCGACCAACGGGAGGCCGGCGCTACCAAGATGTCCGCGCCGGGTTGGAGGAGCAGGCGTCAGCCGAACGATACGGTCTTCACGGCGTCACCGCGCAGCTTAAAAACAGCTACAACGTCACGGAGCGACACAGCTTGAACTGCGAGTGCCTGCGCGGCGGCGGACGCCTGCTCGACGAGCGCGGCATTTCTCTGCGTGGCCTCGTCCATTTGAGTCACGGCGAGACTGACCTGCTCAATGCCACCGCGTTGCTCCTCCGATGCCGCCGAGATCTCGCCGACGACCTGCGTCACGCGCTGCACCGAATCAACGATGTCCGCGATGATCGTCCCTGCGCCGTGGACGAGGGCCGACCCGCTTTGAACTCGTCCGGAGGAGCTTTCGATAAGCTCCTTGATCTCTCTGGCCGCGGCCGCGCTACGTTGTGCCAGCGAGCGAACTTCGGCGGCCACGACACCGAAACCGCGTCCGTCTTCGCCGGCCCGCGCCGCCTCCACCGCAGCGTTCAGCGCAAGGATGTTGGTCTGGAAAGCGATCGCGTCGATGACCGAGATAATCTCGCTAACCTTTTCCGAGCTCTCGGCGATACCATCCATGGTTTCGATGACCCGCTTCATTATCTGGCCGCCAGAAGTGGCGGTTTGCCATGCGCTCTGGGTAAGCGAGGATGCGGCGCTCGCGTGATCCGCGTTTTGCCGCACGGCCGTAGTCAATTCCTCCATGCTGGCCGCCGTCTCTTGCAACGATGCCGCCTGCTCCTCGGTACGCGATGACAGGTCAAGGTTGCCCGAGGCAATCTCCGCACTTGCAGTCGCCACACCTTCGGCGTTGCGGCGTACTTCTCCGACCACTTGTGCCAAGCTTGTCTGCATGTGCTTGAGCGCTGTGAGCAGCTCGGCGATTTCGTCCTTTCCGCGAGTCTCGAATTCGAGGGAAAGATCACCCATTGCAACGGCCCGCGCACAGTCCACTGCACGCACAAGTGGAATTGACACCGTTCGACTGAACACGTAGCCACCGATCATGGTGAGCATGAGCACCACGAGCATGAGGACGATGCTGATAACAGATGCGCGTCGTGCGTCGCTGTCAGCCCGTGCGGAAACTTGCGCGCTGTCCACAGAGATTTTCGCCGCGGCCTCCTCGAGCAGCGCGGCTGGCTCCCGGTCGACGCCTGCTACGGCGTTATCCCCCGCCGCAGGTTCGAAACCTGCCGCCTTGAAATCCGCTAATCCTCGCCGGTAGCCTACGCCCATCGCCACATGCGCGGTCGCGAATCGCTCTAAAAGGTCGCGGCTTTCGCCCGCTGGAAGCTTACGAATCAGTTCGTCGGCCAGCCTGTTGACTGTGCGCTCCCGCGTCTCGAACGCGGCCCAGTATTTCTGCAACTTTACTGGATCCTTGCCGCGCAGGCGTAGAGCGAAGCAAATCTGTCACTGATCGGGGTGCCAAGGGCGGGGCTTTAAACGAGCAGGTTGACATTTTTGCGTTCGGTCCGAGCGGCGCAAAAGTGTCAATTCGCATATGTCCGTATTAAATTCGTCAATTCGCCTCCTACACTTCGAATCCCGTCTCGTCGGCGTGGAACCTCATGGAATCGTCCATTTCGCAGGTCAAGCCAATCGCGCTTGTGCGACCACCAGGCGCGCATCGGATCGAAGCATTCAGCCCCAAGCTGCGGCGCCGGATCACGTTCTATCGACGTTTCCTGCTTGAATTGTGGATGCTGCTCGAGACCGATCCCGCGGTGGTCACTTTCTGCGAGCGTCCCGGTTACATACAGATAGAGGGAAACTCCCGGCTCGCGGATTTTCTGATTCGTTACGTCGACCATGATGAATTGGTTATCCTAACGGTCGAAGATTTAGACGGTAGCATGGGCGAGACTACGGGGTGTCACCGTTCGTTTGATCGTGATGCGTTATCCATCCGTCGAGTTGGCCCGGCTGATCTGGCTGCCGCACGGGTGTGGATCGAGAACTGGCAGCGCATGTTGCCGTATCTTGTCACAAACCGGGGACTTGTTCCGCCGACACTGTCGGAGGCGATCGTCCGCTTCCTTGCTGCGCCTCAAAGATTGCTTGCCATCGAGCGAGAGTTTTCGGCCGGCGATCCAGTACTGCCCCGTGCGGCGCTGTTCGACTTGTTGTACAGCGGGCAGGTCGTAGCACCGGAGCTTCACAGTCAGCCTTTGTCTCTGTTGACGTCATTTGTGAAGGCGGAGGCAAGAGCATGAAACAGTGGAAACCGGAGTTGCAGGCGATCGACGTGAGTGCGTGGCCGACGGTTGCGCATACGGAACTCGACGAGATCGCGCGTCGGGATTTTGAACGACGCCGACAGGCCGTTTTGCGCTACGCTTCCGGTGAAACGGTTAATTCGATTGAGCTATCAACGGGGGTAGACCGCCGTCAACTGTACCGCCTGCTCGAACGCGCTACGCTGCCGCACCCTGATGGAAGGCCCTTCGGTTTCCGGGCTCTCGTGCGTTATACGCGCATCGCGGAATATACGCGAGTAAAAGCTGTCGGGACCGGTCGCGACCGCGGCGGTTATGGTGCGGCGGGAGCGCTATCCTTCCTGTTCGCGCAGTACCCCGCTTTGGCCGGCTGGCTGCGGCTCAGGCTCAAGCAACGTAAGGTGCTGCTGATACAGATGCGCACGGACTCTGGGCTGCGAACGCGTCTCAGCGGTCTGAGGGTGTTGCACGACGAATTTCTCCGCCAATGTCGCGCGGTCGGATTGACTGTCGTCGATTACCCATTCAACAGCTCAGACCACGCGATCCGTTCGTTGTCACGACGCGTGAAAGCAGAGTTATTGCGTGGCTTCGATACTGCTGCGCGGTCAGCAGGTGCTTCGCATCTGAAGGGTCTGCCACGCGCGAGCGAAGCGGGCGTGCCTGCAGCGACACGAGCGTATCAGGTGGTCGAATTCGACGGCCACCGGCTTGATATCCGACTCAAGGTGGTCACGCGTGACCCGCTAGGCTTTGCGCATGAGTTCGAGATCGACCGGGCGTGGCTCCTCGTCATCATCGATGTCTGTACACGCGCCGTGCTCGGCTATCATGTTGCACTTGGAAAGGAATACAGCCGTTACGACGTCATCAAGACGATCGAAAATGCGTTAGAGCCGCACCGTGAGCGAAATTTCACCATTGTCGGTCTGGGATACGGTCCGCAGGATGGCTTTCCATCGCAGCGTCTGCCGGAGCTGGCGTATGCCACCTGGGAATGGATGAAGATCGACAACGGGAGGGCAAACCTCGCGAGCGAGACATTGACGGCGTTGTGTGAGTTTATCGGTTGTCTGGTTGATGCCGGACCAAAACATAGCCCAGATGAACGGCCTTATATCGAACGGTTCTTCGGCACGATCGCGAGTAGACTGTCATCCCGCCTGCCAGGCTACACCGGGTCTCACCCGAGGGATCTGCGTAGAGCGCTGAGCGATCCCAAGGGTAACCTCCGCTTGTTTGTCTCGTTCGACGAGCTTGAAGATCTGGTCGAGTTTGCGATCGCTCGCTACAACGGTACCCCACACGGCGGCCTGAACAACGTTACGCCGCTTGAAGCAATCGGGTATTTCGTGCGAGGCAAGCAGTCAATGGTAACGTGGCTTGCGGAACACCACCGTCGGACCCTGTGCCTGATGCAATCGGCGCGGCGGTGCCGTGTGCGGGCGTATCTCGGTCAGGGTGTGCGTCCTCACATCAATCTGCACGGTGCCCGCTATACCAACGGGGTGCTGGCAACAAGCACAAATCTCATCGGCCAGCAGTTGCTTGTCTACATGAACACGGACGATCTGCGCTGCGTCCGGGCGTTTCTGTCCAATGGCGTGGAGCTCGGCGTGCTCGATGTGCAAGGGTCATGGCGTCTGATCCCACACAATCTCAAGCTCCGCCAGCAGATTCTCAAGCAGGCAGGCCAACGCCGCCAACGTGGAGCGGGTGCACCAGATCCGATCGGAGCTTACGTCGAGGAGAAGCTGGCAGGTGCCAAGACAACACGGAAGGCAGCGACGGAACTTGCCAACGTCAGCCGATTGATAGCGTCGTCGACCGCGGTGAAAACTCCGCCAGGTCCGCTCCGTCAGCCTGGATCGACTGACCCTCGCGGACTCGACGCTCCGACGACGTCGGTAGTCCCTGCCGATGGCGGCGTGGATCGCGATCGCGAAGTCGGTACCGCGGCGCGACCCCGTAAACTGTCAATCGGAACAGGTCAGGTCTTTTAGCCTAAGGTTTGCTTTAGGAGGTGAGTGATGTCACTTCAGGTACCACGTCCGATTGATCCGGCGCTGCATCCGGTGGTCACGGGCAATTATCGTATCGCCACGCCCGCGATTGAGTCGTTTTATGAACTGATCACCCGCTGTCTGCGCTACCGAATCATGGGGGCGCTGATCTACGGCCCCTCCCGAATCGGGAAAACACGCGCGATCGAATACGTGCGCCTGCTGTTAGCTCAGAACCATCCCAAGATGACAAGCTACCACGCACAGTGCGAACACAAACCGCGGCACGCAGAAGGGCCGTTCTTTGCAAACCTGCTAGAGGCCGTCGGCGACCCCGATCCCAACGCCGGTACGAATCCATCGAAACGCATGCGCTTATCGCTGAGGATACGGGAGGCAGCAGCACGCGCTGGCAGCGGCACGGTGCTCCTCTTCTGCGACGAGGCACAGCGCTACAACGAAAACGAGTACGAGTGGTTGCGGGATGTTCACGACGCGCTCGACCGGCAGCAGATCAAGCTGTTCACCTTTCTCGTTGGGCAGCAGGAACTGCTTGCACAGAAAACCGGGCTGCAGATTGCGGCAAAAACGCAGATCGTAGCGCGCCTGATGGTCGAGGAACTGTCATTCCACGGCATCCGCAACGCCGCGGATGTCGCAACATGCCTGAACGGATACGACCAGACCGCCTACCCTGAGGCAAGCGGTTGGAGCTTTACCCGGTTCTATATTCCGCAGGCGTTCGACTCCGGGTATCGTCTTGTCAGTGATGCAGACACGCTTTGGCGAGCCTTCGAAGCGGCGCATCACAAGGCAACTCTACCGGGGCGCCTGGAAATTCCGATGGATTCGTTCGCACGCGTCGTTGAAATTGTACTGAAGGAGAGTGAACTGAAGGACGAACCTGGTTACTGCCCGGAAGCTGGTTTGTGGGCGTATGCAGTACATCACTGCGGTTATGTTCAGTCTCGCCATGCAACCGGTCGCGTCCTCATCGCCGCCGCCTAGCGAGGCGATGCTCCCGCCGTTGCGCTTTCCAATCCTCACGCTCGAGGAACGCTCGCTAACGCCCGCCCTCGGCTACGTTTTCAACAGGAAATGGCTAGAGCCATACGAGTCCATCGTTTCGATCCTGTGGAAGTTCAAGACGGCCAACGCGCTTCCCGGGTATGCTCTCGCACGACTGATGGGGCCGCGCGTTGACCCGTACGAAGGGGTGGTGCCGAAAGTGGAAGCGATCGACTTTGAGCGGTTACGAAGCACACTTGGTTTGCCAGCGAAAGTCGTGCGTGCTGCGCTTCTGCCCGCACTTCAGCACCGGCCTCGCAGCGAGTCATTGCGCTACTGCCGTCGATGCATCGCTGGGGGGTATCACAGCGCTCTGTACCAGATAGAAAGGATCGCCGTTTGCCCGGCGCATTCGTTGCCCCTTGAGTCAGCTTGCCGGAAATGCGGATATGAAGCGCCGTATCTGCTAAACGTTCGGCTTCTCGAGACACCATATCGCTGTGCAAATTGCGGAGCAAGGTACGCGAGTAAGAAATGGTCACCAGACAGGCTGCAACCGATGTCGTGGGAAGATCGACGGGCGATTACGCGGGCGTATATCGAGCGGGGGTTAGTGTAGCGCGGCCGAATCGAGCTTTGATGCCCCACTTTGCATCGAGGACCGTGGTGACGCCCAAGGGAGTTCCGCCGCCGATGCCCTTCTTGTGGGTGGCGACGTCGTCCGTACGATTGCTGGCGTGCGTCAAGAGACAACCAAACCCTCGCTGCCCGAAACTTAGGCAGAGTGACACAATTACTGCCGAAACGTTGACACTTTTGCGTCGGTCTACGGCCGGCGGAAGTGCCTCGGGACTGTTCGGGTGCACCGATCACCGCAATTTATCGCCCGAGGATATCTGCGCGAGTTCGCTGATTGGCAGGAACTACGCCGCCACGGCGGTTTCGATTTTCGTCAAGGACGCACCGACGAACATGGATCCCTATGAATTCAAGCGGGCAAAGATTGTCGCGGTTGTGGACGATATCGGCGTGGAGCAGATCCACGCGATCGCGAGGGCGTCGCGACTGCGCCAGTACGACACCGACTATGCTCGCGCGACGGTGGACTCGTATGCCGCGCGCCAGTTCGTGGTCAACTATGCCGACATGGACCCGAAAAACAGGATTCCTTCCGTAAAGGCGAATATCGCGGCGCTCGTGAAGAAGGAACAGGACAACTCGCCGTTCGCGCAGGAAGCGCGTCAGCGCGCGAAGATAATCGCGGAAGAGTACCGCACGGGGCGCATCATTGAGATGCCGCAGGAGTTTCAGAACACTCCCACGATCGTGCATGGCGGCCGGGCGGCACAGTCCGACAGCGGCGAGAGCATGAGCAACAGCAGTAGTGGGGGGGCGGAGCCGGTTAGAACGCCGACTTACTACGACAGTAATGGCTCGTCGACCGTCTTCGAGTTCAACAACAAAGGCGAGCCCAATGACGTGGAGTGGCATTGACCGCGTGAGCGCATGGGGTGGGCGCCTGCAAGGCGATTTTTGGAGCGCCCATTAATGCATGATTTCTATTCGGACCATTAAGAGAATGAAACGACATCTTTTCGCCAGCCTGCTTCTGCTGTTCTCATTCAGTGCTGTGTCGCAGGCGAGGTCTCTCGCCGAGAACGATAAAATGGCCGTGTCCCACACGGTTGCATCAATCGACTACGATCAGATCTTGCAACAGCAGGGATCGGGCATGACGCTGCTCCTGACGGACATCCCCTATCGGGACTCGAAACACTTTCGCTGTCTGTTCATCCGGGACGGCGAAACCCTGAGGCCGCCATGCTACTGGTGGGACATTGATGGTGCCGTCCCGGTCAAAGACCTGCGGGAGAGCGGATCGGAGATAGACGGCAACATGGTCTATTGGCGCTTCACTCCAGGTGTGCGTGCGCTCATGCACGATTCGCCGGACGCCAGCATTGCGCAAGGCAAGGCGGTGAGCATCATGATTTCGAATCCGGACGCGCACGAACAGTATGCCGTGGGTGGCATGAAGTCGGATTTCAGGGTCGTGAACTCGCGTAAGTTCTGAGGATGTGCATCTGATGGTCCGTCGTCCCCAGTTCGAGCGCAGCCGGGGCGACGGTCTTTGACGGAGCCGCTCACAGAAAAAGGCAACGATAGTCGACTTTGATCGGTAGCCGGGTCGGCGGCAGCTCTGAGTCGAGCGGTCGCGCATGAGTCCGCCACCTTCCAGCGATGCGGTCTTGAAGCGATCCTCAATTGCCGCGTCGCGTCGACCAAGCCGATCCACACGCGCTTAGCGGGTAAGTTGGTCACCCCAATTACGCACCACAAATCTGGCAACAGATCTCGACTTCAATACAGATCCAGTGGTCCCAGAAATTTGGGATCAGTCGCTCGAGCGCCGCGATCTGGAGCAGTTGATCGCAGACGGCGGCGCGCGGCTGTTCATCAACGTCGTCGCGAACGCTCCGCTGAGCGAAGAACGGGCGGTGCACGGGTTCCAGCGCGCCGCTGCGGCTCTCGTCATCGCGCAAGTAGACCTTCGCCATTCCCCTTCGTTCGGCGACTCCCGGCCTATATCGCGGGTTGTCTTTGTTCACCGTGCAGCCATCTGGAAATGCAAGGAAGACGTCGGACAGAAGGAGCCTCGACTGGTCACACCGCCGGCCGACGGTGGGGACCGACGCAAACGGTGATCCCCGAACTGGGGTAATCGTTCCCGTCCGTGCTAAATCTGGCGCTTTGATCGTGAAAGTCGTTCCTGTTCAATGACTTGGCAACCGTGGTTTTCTCGGCGGTTGCCGAGACGCAGAGCCTTGCTGCGAGCGGCTTTGCGCGACGGTACCGCCAGATTCGGCACGAAAGGGACGTTACCCCTAACAGGGCGTCTGGGAGGCCTGCGGGCCTGCCTCTATGCCGTCTCGTTAACGATCGAAAAATATCTCAGACCTACATTACGTGCTGGAGTGATGGACCCGATGTTCGTCTGCCGAACACGATGCAAGAGAGAGAGGCACAACCGTGTGCAAACTATGCTACTCAGTGTTATACTTTTCTCCATGAGACGAGTCTTCAAAACACGACACTTCAACCGCTGGATGCGCAAAGCAGGACTCACCGACCAGCTGCTCTGCGCCGCAGTTGCGGAGATGGTGGCGGGACTGATCGACGCGGACCTCGGCGGTAACGTAGTGAAAAAGAGGGTCGCATTACCTGGGCGTGGAAAATCTGGCGGCACTCGAACGCTGGTTGCCACGAACCGAGGAAGTCGATGGTTTTTCGTCTTCGGATTTGAGAAGAACGAGCGGGACAACATCAGCGCGGCCGAACTGGAAGCGCTTCAGAAGTTGGCCCATGATTATCTGAGCCGGACCTCACAGCAACTGGATGTTGCGGTGGCGGACGGAGCTATAACGGAGATTTGCAATGGCAACTAAGGCAAAACCGCGCAGCCGTCTGCTCGAGGCTGTACACGATTCGGCTGGCGATCTGCACCACGCTGGCCTTATCACGAAGCGCCGCATGGCGGAATACGACGCACTCTGCCTCGAGCCCGTCCCCGAGTACGATGCGGATGCAGTGCGTGCACTTCGGGAGAAGTTGAAGCTCAGCCAGACGGTTCTGGCCGCAGCAATCAACACGAGCGCGTCGACGGTGCGCAGCTGGGAAGGCGGCGCGAAGAAGCCGAACGGCACGGCAGCCAAGCTCCTGAATCTCATCGAGAGGAAGGGCCTGGAGGCGGTGCTGTAAAAGACGCTGGACCTACCCGAAGTGGAGGACGATTCATGGCGCTGTCTAATAAAGCTATCGCGGCCGCACGCGAAGCCGGCAAGAAGCTCGGTCCCAAGATCGTCGAGGCGCGCTAAGGGCATCCGCGAGCAGGGGTTCCGAGATGCACGAACCGGCATGCGAATCGGCGGGGATGGTGGTGGCAACCGCCGAAGCCATGCATCAAGCCGGACTCAACTACCCCTACCACATGCACGCGACCTGCATCGACGTGGACCCGCGCTGCGTGTACATGGCGTATCTCCAGCTTTCGCTTCTCGGGATCGGTGCGATCGTCATTCACGGCAATTCGCTGACGATGCAGCAGCGGGATGTCTGGTACACCCCGGCTCACTTCATCTGCGGCTGGTCACAACGCCTCGCGCAGCTGAAGATGGAGAAGCTGTTCAAGCAGCTGCTCGCGGACCCCGCGAACGCGGTGGCCGACACGCCGCAGCCGTCGCCCGAACCGGTGTCGATGCGCAAAGCTGATTGACATAATGTTAATTATCACCCGAAACGATGTCGGTCCCAAATAGAAATGTCGGGTTTCCGCTAAATAGAAATGTCGTGTTCTGGGTAGTTTGAGCGCCGGACATC
>NZ_SELS01000078.1 GCF_004197395.1 Paraburkholderia sp. UYCP14C
CGCTACGCTCGCCTCAGCAAGTCAACCCCAAGACGCTAAACATTAACCCCCTTGTTGCACTTCGGCTTGAAACCGCCCTTTTATTGGCTTTCCGGATTGGAAAAATCCACGTTAGTTGTTGTAATACTCATCAATACATCGCAGGCCGGCTAACACCACGGTTAGTCACGACGCTTCACGCCAGGCAGAACACACAGCATCTCGTACGCGAGATTCGCACCGAGCAATGCGGTCGTGCCGAATGGATCGTAGGGCGGCGCCACTTCGACGAGATCCGCACCGACCAGGTTCAAACCCCAGCAGCCGCGAATGATCTCCAGTGCCTGTGGCACCGTCAGCCCCGCGATCTCCGGCGTGCCGGTTCCCGGCGCATACGCGGGATCGATCCCGTCGATATCGAAAGTCAAATAGACTGGCCCGCCATCGACGCGCCGTCGCACCTCTTCCATCAGCGGTGCGAGCGATTGGTTCCAGCATTCCTCTGCCTGTACGACGCGGAAACCCTGGTTGCGGCACCAGTCGAAGTCTTCGGCCGCATAGCCCGTGCCGCGCAGACCAATCTGCACGACCCGCTCGCAATCCACCAGCCCTTCTTCCACCGCGCGGCGAAACGGCGTGCCATGCGCGATCTTCTCTCCCATCATCGTGTCGTTGACGTCTGCGTGGGCGTCGACGTGAATCAGTCCGACCTTGCCGTACTTGCGATGCATCGCGCGCAGAATCGGCAGCGCGATGGTGTGGTCCCCACCCAGCGTGATCGGCTTGGCGCCGTGCTTGAGGATTTCGTCATACGCGGTTTCGATGCGCGTGATCGAATCGAGCAGGTTGTACGGATTGATCGCCACGTCGCCGATGTCGGCCACGCGGAGCGAATCGAATGGCGCGGCGCGCGTCGCCATGTTGTACGGACGCAGTAGCACCGACTCGCTGCGAATCTGGCGCGGCCCGAAGCGCGCACCGGTGCGGTTCGAGGTACCGAGGTCGAACGGCACGCCAACAAAGCACGCATCGAGACCTTCGGCCGACGCAAGGTTCGGTAGACGCATCATCGTCGCAATGCCGCCGCAGCGCGGCATCTCGTTGCCGCCCAACGGATGAAAATAGCTGTCTGACATATCCAATCTCCGCTTTCATTTAGACTGCCGTATCATTGAATCTCGGCATACGTACATTTGTAAGCGTTCAAAAGTCAGAAATGAATCTCGAATTCGGAATGTTCACATTGATGAGTTGCAATGTATCGCTGCGCGCGGTGGAGGCAGCGTGCCAGGAAGCTTGACCGATCTGGACCTGCGCCTGATCCGCGTCTTCCTCGCCGTGGTGGACGCCGGCGGAATCAGCGTTGCGCAAACCACCCTGAACGTCGGTCAGCCGACCATCAGCACGCAGTTATCGACGCTCGAGACCCGGCTTGGCTATCGGCTGTGCGAGCGCGGCCGAAGCGGATTCCGGCTCACGTCCCGCGGGGAGCGCTTCTACGAGCTTGGCAAAAAACTGTTCGAAGCGGTGGATGAGTTCAGCAGCAATGCGCGGAACATGGACCGGAAGCTGGTCGGCACCTTGAACATCGGTCTGATCGGGCACACGCCCGTTAGCCAGAATGCTCGTATCAGCCAGGCAATCGCCTCTTTCAGGGAACGCGACGAAGCGGTGCGCTTCTCTATTTCGGTCAGGTCGCCAGGGGAGTTGGAAGAGCACCTGCTCAGCGGGCAGGTCCAGATCGCGGTCGGCTATTTCTGGCACCGGGTGCCCACGCTCGACTATGCGCCGCTCTTCAGCGAGCAGCAGATCGCATATTGCGGCCGGGGCCATCCGCTGTTCGAGCGGTCCGGTCGGCTAGATGCCGCGACGGTTGCGGATTTCGAGTGGGCCTGGCGCACCTATCCCCTGCCCGAGGTGCAGCTCTCCACCACGCCCGGCAAGGTCACTGCGCAAGCCGACAACATGGAAGCCGTCTCGCTGCTGATTCTCTCGGGTCATCACCTCGGATACCTGCCGCGGCATTTCGCGGATCCCTACGTCAAACAGGGCCTGCTTGCCGCTCTCAACCCTGAAGTGCTCCGTTATGAAGTGACGTTTCACGTGGTCACCCAGGCGCGTGGCCGCCAAAGCCCGATCGTCACGGCTTTCCTCGAAGACTTGACGAAGGCGCACCTTCCCGCAAACGGTGAATCGTAATGCGATCATCAATGCCGGCGCGCCGCCTGGCGTCCGGCATCACTGCTGCGCGACGCGCCGCTGCAACAAGCGCGCGTTGAATACCCAGTGCGCAGCGCTCAGATCCCGCCGACGCACATGTACTTGATGACCACGTAGTCGTCGATACCGTAGTGCGAGCCTTCACGGCCCAGGCCCGATTGCTTGACGCCGCCGAACGGCGCCACTTCGTTCGAGATCAGGCCGGTGTTGATGCCGACCATGCCGTACTCCAACGCCTCGGCGATGCGCCAGACACGGCCGATATCGCGGCTATAGAAATACGACGCGAGGCCGAACTCCGTGTCGTTGGCCATCCTGATCACTTCCTCGTCGGACGAGAAGCGGAACAGCGGTGCGAGCGGTCCGAATGTTTCGTCGCTCGCGACTTTCATGGACTGCGTGACATCCGCGAGCACGGTTGGCTCGAAAAAGCTTTGACCGAGCGCGTGACGCTTGCCGCCGGCGACGATGCGCGCGCCCTTCGCGAGCGCGTCTTCGATATGCGACTCGACCTTCAGCACCGCAGCTTCGTTGATCAACGGACCTTGCGTGACCCCGTCTTCCGTGCCGTTGCCCACCTTCAGTTGACCCACAGCGACCCGCAGCTTGTCGGCGAACGCGTCGTAGACCTTGTCGTGCACGTAGAAGCGGTTGGTACAGACGCAGGTCTGCCCGCTATTGCGATATTTCGAGGCGATGGCACCGGCGACAGCCGCGTCGAGATCGGCATCGTCGAACACGATGAACGGCGCATTGCCGCCGAGTTCGAGCGACACCTTCTTCACCGTCGGCGCGCACTGCGCCATCAACTGGCGGCCAAGCGGCGTCGAGCCGGTGAACGACAGCTTGCGCACGACCGGATTGCCGGTCAGTTCGGAGCCGATCGCGTTCGATTCGCCCGTCACGACGCTGAACACGCCGCGTGGCACGCCTGCGCGTTCGGCCAGCACGGCCATCGCGAGCGCGGACAACGGCGTCGCTCCTGCCGGTTTGACGATGATCGTGCAGCCCGCGGCCAGCGCGGGACCGACTTTGCGCGTGATCATCGCGGCCGGGAAATTCCAGGGCGTGATCGCCGCGCACACGCCGACCGGCTCTTTCGTGACGACAATGCGCTTGTCGCCCGCCGGGGTAGGAATGGTGTCACCGTAGATGCGCTTGCCTTCTTCAGCGAACCATTCGAGAAAGGACGCCGCGTACTGGATCTCGCCTTTGGCCTCGGCGAGCGGCTTGCCTTGTTCGGTGGTCAGGATCTTCGCCAGATCGTCGGCGTTTTCCAGCATCAGATCGTGCCATTTGCGCAGGATCGCCGCGCGTTGCTTCGCCGTGGTCGCGCGCCATGCCGGCCACGCGACATTTGCCGAGTCGATGGCGCGGCGCGTTTCGGCCGCTCCCATGCGCGGCACCGTGGCGATGGTTTCGCCGGTCGCGGGATTGCGCACTTCGAAGGCCGCGCCGTTGTCGGCGTGTTGCCATTCGCCCGCGATAAACGCGCGGGTCTTGAGGAGAGACGGATCTTTCAGCGTCAATGTAGTCATGTGTTTGAGCTCTTCGAGTTCGATCGTGCGTGTCGGGTCGCGCCGCACGCGTCAAAGCATCCGGCGCGGGTCAGTGGACTTCATGCCGCGACCGCGACACTGTCCTTGATTGCCGCTTCCAGAATCGCCATGGCTTCGTCGAACACGGCGTCCTGGATCGTGAGCGGGAACAGGAAGCGCACCACATTGGAATAGACCCCACACACGAGCAGCAGCAAACCGCGCTCGAGCGCGCGAGCCTGCACGCGCTTCGTGAAATCGACGTCCGGCTCCGAGCCGCCCGCCTTGCAGAACTCGACGGCCACCATACCGCCGGGACCGCGCACGTCGGCGATTTGAGGGACTTCGCTTTGCAGTGCCGCGAGCTTGGCCTTGATCCGGTTGCCAAGAACGGTGGCCCGGTCGCACAGGCTTTCATCGTCGATGATGTCGAGTACGGCATGCGCCGCGGCCAGCGCCAGCGGATTGCCGGCGTAGGTACCGCCGAGGCCGCCGGGCGCGGCCGCATCCATCACGTCGGCCCGGCCGACCACGCCCGACAGCGGCATGCCGCCGGCGAGGCTCTTGGCCATCGTCATCAGATCGGGTACCACATCGTAGTGATGCATCGCAAAGAGCTTGCCGGTGCGGGCGAAGCCCGTCTGCACTTCGTCGGCGATCAGCAGGATGCCGTGCTCGTTGCACAGCTTGCGCAATGCGCGCACGAACTCGACGGGCGCCTGATAGAAGCCGCCTTCGCCCTGAACCGGTTCAAAGATGATCGCGGCCACGCGCTTAGGATCGATGTCGGCCTTGAACAGGTACTCGATGTGCTTCAGCGAATCCTCGGTGGTTACGCCGTGCAACGGATTCGGGAACGGCGCATGGAACACGTCCGCGGGGAACGGGCCGAAGCCGATCTTGTACGGCGCAACCTTCCCGGTCAGCGCCATGCCCATCAGGGTGCGGCCGTGGAAGCCGCCGGTGAAGGCGATCACGCCCGGACGACCGGTCGCGGCGCGCGCAATCTTGATCGCGTTCTCGACGGCTTCGGCGCCGGTCGTGAAAAAAGCGGTCTTCTTCGGATAGTCGCCCGGCGCGCGCTGGTTGATCTTCTCGGCCAGTTCGACATACGACGCATACGGAACGATCTGGTACGCCGTGTGGGTGAAATGATCGAGCTGGTCGCGGATCGCGGCGACGATCCGGGGATGGCGGTGCCCCGTGTTGCACACCGCGATGCCAGCGGCAAAGTCGATAAAGCGGCGGCCTTCAACATCCCATAGCTCCGCGTTCTCGGCGCGCGCGGCATAGAAATCGCACATGACCCCGACGCCGCGCGGCGTGGCGGCGTCCTTGCGGCTCTTCAGTTCTGCATTCTTCATCGACGTCTCCTTCGCTCCCGGTTTTTGACGGATGCCGCGCCCACGGCGTGGCACATGCAGCGACTATAATGAGATTTGGCTCGCAACTTCAGATCCATTTCGATAAGAATGTAGGAGCCAATCGTGCGCAGGAGCGTTTTGTCGGACTGGCTGGCGCAGCGCCTCGACCGGGGCAACGGCCAGCCAATCTATCGCCAGTTGCACCGGCTACTGCAGCAGGCGATCCTGTCGCGGGAATTGCCGGCGGGCAGCAAGGTGCCGTCGTCGCGGTTGCTTGCGCAGGAGTTGGGTATCGGGCGCAACACCGTCACGCAGGTGTATGAGCAGCTGGTGCTCGAAGGCTATGTGAGTTCAGCGACCGGGCGCGGCACTTTCGTCGCCGACAGCGCGCCGGACGAGATCGTCGGTGCGCTCGATGTGGAGTCATCCGGCACACATCGCACGCCATTGGAGCTACCGGCAACCCGTGTGCTCTCGGCGCGCGGCGCGCGGCTGATCGCCGGCGCAGGCGTGTCGAAGCGTCAGTGGGGCGCGTTCATGCCGGGCGTGCCGGACGTCACGAAGTTTCCGGCGCGTGAATGGAGCCGCCTGCATAACAAGTATTGGCGGCGGCTTCGTCCAGACCTGCTCACGTATGCGCCCGGCGGAGGCCTGGCCTCGCTGCGGCACGCGCTGGCCGACTATCTGCGCACCTCGCGCTCAGTGCGCTGCACACCCGAGCAGATCATCATCACGACCGGGATTCACCAATCGGTCGATCTGGCCGTGCGGCTACTGTCCGATCCGGGCGATGTGATCTGGACCGAAGACCCCTGTTATTGGGGCGTGCGCAGTGTGCTGCACGTGTCCGGCCTGCAAACGCGGCCGATCGCCGTCGACGCCGAAGGCATCAATCCTTCACCCGACGATCTCGCCCAGCCTCCCAAATTGATGCTCGTCACGCCGTCGCATCAGTATCCGCTCGGCATGGTGATGAGCCTCGCGCGCCGCCGCATGTTGCTCGAGTACGCCCGGCAGCACACATGCTGGATCATCGAGGACGACTACGACAGCGAATTCCGCTATGGCAGCCGCCCACTGGCGTCGCTGCAAGGGCTCGATATGTCGGGCCAGGTGATTTACGTGGGTAGCTTCAGCAAGACGCTGTTTCCAGGTTTGCGGATCGGCTATCTGGTCGTGCCGGAAGCGCTGGCAGAGAGCTTCGCCACCGCGAGCGCCGAGTTGTATCGCGAGGGACAGTTGCTGCAGCAGGCGATGCTTGCGGAGTTCATCGCCGAGGGGCACTTCGCGTCGCATATCCGCAAGATGCGCACGCTCTATGGGCAGCGTCGGCAGATTGTGCTCGACGCAGCGTCGCGACGTTACGGTGATGCACTGCCGGCGGTGGGAGGCGACGCCGGCCTGCACCTGGTCATGCAATTGCCCGCGGGCAGCGACGACCGTCTGGTCGCGGCCGCCGCGCTGGAGCGCAATATCATCGTGCGGCCGCTGTCGGGTTATTACGCGCAGCCGTCACTCGACTCGTCGGGATTGCTGCTCGGTTACGCGTGCGTACCCGATGAAGACATCGGTCCTGCCTTCGACACGCTCGGCGATGCGATCGACTCCACCCTGAACGTGTTTGCCTCGTGACGCTCCCTGGTCCCGCCAGGGACATCGCCTGATCGCGGCAACAACCAGCCACAGAATCTGCTGGCCCGCCTGTGAGGCCAGCAATCCCTTGTTCGGGCATGCGTGCTTGCCCCGCCTCCAACACCCGAAAGCACGTTTCACATTGCGGAATTCACTTCGAATTTCTTCAGCACCATCTTTTTGTCGCTTGAAACCACGTTTTGCATCGCAAAAATAGCTGTCTATCTCATTGAAAACTAAGCAAAAATTATGTCTTATGTCTTATATAAGACTTTGCCAAAACGCATCCAGGCGGCGCTACCATTTAGTCATGCAGTGCGCTCGAAATACCTAGCGGCACGCTGAACCGTCTACTCAATCGTGCTTTGCTCTCAAGGAGATTCTCATGTCCCAATATCAAGACGACATCAAGGCAGTTGCTGGTTTGAAGGAGAAACAAGGCAGCGCGTGGAATGCCATCAATCCGGAATCTGCCGCACGCATGCGTGCCCAGAACAAGTTCAAAACGGGCCTGGACATCGCGAAGTACACCGCGAAGATCATGCGCGCCGACATGGCCGCGTACGATGCCGACCCGTCGAAGTACACCCAGTCGCTGGGCTGCTGGCACGGCTTCATCGGCCAGCAGAAAATGATCTCCATCAAGAAGCACTTCAACAGCACCGAGCGCCGCTATCTTTACCTGTCCGGCTGGATGGTGGCCGCGCTGCGCTCCGAGTTCGGCCCGCTGCCGGACCAGTCGATGCACGAAAAAACCTCCGTCAGCGCGCTGATCCGTGAGCTGTACACCTTCTTGCGCCAGGCCGACGCCCGCGAACTGGGCGGCCTGTTCCGTCAGCTCGACGCGGCCGAAGGCTCCGCGAAGGCGGCCATCCAGGAAAAGATCGATAACCACGTCACCCACGTCGTGCCCATCATCGCCGACATCGACGCGGGCTTTGGCAACGCCGAAGCAACCTACCTGCTGGCCAAGCAATTCATCGAAGCGGGCGCGTGCTGCATCCAGATCGAAAACCAGGTGTCCGACGAGAAGCAGTGCGGCCACCAGGACGGCAAGGTCACCGTACCGCACGAGGACTTCCTCGCCAAGGTCCGCGCGATCCGATACGCGTTCCTGGAACTTGGCGTGGACGACGGCATCATCGTGTGCCGTACCGACTCGCTGGGCGCCGGCCTGACCAAGCAGATCGCCGTGACCCACGCTCCGGGCGACCTGGGCGACCAATACAACTCGTTCCTCGATTGCGACGAAATCTCGGCCGACGCACTGGGCAATGGCGACGTCGTCATCAAGCGCGACGGCAAGCTGCTGCGTCCCAAGCGCCTGCCTAGCAACCTGTTCCAGTTCCGCGCCGGCACGGGCGAAGCACGCTGCGTGCTGGATTGCATCACCTCGCTGCAAAACGGCGCCGACCTGCTGTGGATCGAAACCGAAAAGCCGCATATCGCCCAGATCGCCGGTATGGTCAACGAGATTCGCAAAGTCATCCCGAACGCCAAGCTGGTGTACAACAACAGCCCGTCGTTCAACTGGACCCTGAACTTCCGGCAACAGGCCTATGACGCGATGAAGGCCGCAGGCAAGGATGTGTCGGCATACGAGCGCAATCAGCTGATGAGCGCGGAATACGACCAGACCGAACTGGCGATCGCCGCCGACGAAAAAATTCGCACCTTCCAGGCCGACGCTGCGCGCGAAGCAGGGATCTTCCACCACCTGATCACGCTGCCGACTTACCACACCGCGGCGCTGTCGACCGACAACCTCGCCAAGGAGTACTTCGGCGACCAGGGCATGCTGGGTTATGTGGCTGGCGTGCAGCGTAAGGAAATCCGTCAGGGCATCGCCTGCGTCAAGCACCAGAACATGTCCGGCTCGGACATCGGCGACGACCACAAGGAGTATTTCAGCGGCGAAGCGGCCCTGAAAGCGGCGGGTAAAGACAACACGATGAATCAGTTCTGATACCAGCAATACTCCAAGCAAAACACCAACCCATATGGGTTGGTGTTTTTTTATCCAACGAGATCGCGTGTGACCTCTCTTACGCGCTGCACTGATCCGCGTTCGCAGGGAAGCGCACAGTATCGGCGCAGTCAGGACGGACCGACCCGGCTGCATCCCGTCCAGCCGCCCCCCTCCCCAGCCCGCTCATGCCGCTCCGCTGCCGATGCTTCGATCGACCACGTCGACGAATGCACGCTTCGTCGCGCTGTCGAGTTGCGTGTACGCAATGCCAATGCCGGTATGGTGATCGCGAAGGTCGAGCGGCCTTGCCGTGACTTTGGGCGGCAGCGCTATCGCCGCTTGCGCGGGGATCACCCCGATTCCCAGCCCGGCCGCAATCAGTGCGAGCATCGTCGTGAACTCACCGAGTTCCCTCTCGATCTGAAGAGTCACGCCCTGCTGTTTGAAGGCGACGAGAATATCGTCGTAAAAGCCCGGCGCATACCGGCGCGCGAGCATGAAGACCGGGCGCTCGCGCAGATCCGTCGGGTGTATCCGCTTCAATCGGGAAAGCGGATGACGTGCAGGTACGGCCACGACGAAAGATTCTTCCAGCACCACGCGGGTTTCAACTCCGGCAGCATGCACGGGTAGGCGTATCAGACCGAAGTCGAGCTTGTTGTCGTGCAGCGCCGCAATCTGGTCGGGCGTCGGCATGTCCTTCAGTTCCAGCGTGATGCGCGGGTAACGCGCGTGCATCGCGCGGATGAGATTGGGCAGCAACTCCGGTAGCACCGACGATACGAACGCAATCCGCAGCGTGCCGATTTCACCTTGGGACGAAAGACGCGCGGTCTGCTCGGCGCGCTGTGCCTGATGAAGCGTCGCGCGGGCTTCGGGCAGGAATAGCGCGCCCGTCTCCGACAGCGCGACTTTGTGGCGGTCCCGCTCGAACAGACGAACCTGCAACTCCTCTTCGAGCGACTTTATCTGCATGCTCAGCGCCGGCTGCACGATGCACAGCCGTTCAGCCGCACGCCCGAAATGCAACTCTTCCGCCAACGCGACGAATGCGCGCAGATGTTTCAGCTCCATGGTCATCTCCAACGTCCATTCGGATTGCGGGGTCGGGCGCGGTGTCGGCTTGTCGCGGTAATCACGATTCATGATAACAGCGTCATGAAAGACTATTGGCTCGCTGTCTGCCTTTGCTGTGAACTACGTCTCATGGAGGAACGGCGCGAATCAGACGATGCCACGCGCCGCACACGCAATGACGAATCAAGCACTCAATCTATTCGATCTGTCCGGCCGGCGCGCACTGATCACCGGATCCAGCCGCGGCATCGGGCTGGCGCTGGCACGCGGTCTTGCTCGCGCGCGTGCGGCCGTGGTTATCAACGCGCGTGACGAGGCCAGCGCTCGAACCGCACAGAGCCTGCTACGTGAAGAACGGCTGGACGCAACGGCGGCGCTTTTCGATGTCACGCGTGCTGACGATGTCTCGGCCGCGATCGAGGCGCTGGAGTCGGAAACGGGCCCCATCGACATTCTTGTGAACAATGCGGGCATTCAGCGCCGGGCGTCGCTCGAGTCGTTTGCAGCGCAGGACTGGAACGAACTGATGAGGGTGAACCTCGACGGCGTGTTTCACGTCTCGCAGGCGGTCGTGCGTCACATGCTGCGGCGTGGGCACGGCAAGATCATCAACATCTGCTCGGTGCAGAGCGAACTGGCGAGGCCGACCATCGCGCCGTATGCCGCATCGAAGGGTGCGGTGCGCATGTTGACCAAAGGGATGTGCGCCGACTGGGCGCGTCACGGCATACAGGTGAACGCGATCGCTCCGGGCTACTTCGCGACGGATCTGAATCGCGCCCTCGTCGACGACCCGGATTTCTCGGCATGGCTGTGCAAGCGGACGCCGGCCGGGCGCTGGGGCAACGTCGACGAATTGTGCGGAGCCGCGGTTTTTCTCGCATCGGACGCATCGAGCTTCGTGAACGGCCAGACGCTCTTCGTCGACGGTGGCCTCACCAGCGTGGTCTGACATGCGCGCATGGATGACATTGACCGACGACAACGCTAGAAGACCGGAAACGGAGACATCGATCATGCCTTTTTCAGTGGAAGACGCGCAATGAGCGCTGCACGCAAGCACGTAGTCGTATTTCGCAAGATCCCCGACGATCTGCTCGGACGCATCGCTGAACGGCACGACGTGACCGTCGCCGATCCGCGGCGCGCCGACGAGTTGCCCCGCTTTCGCGATGCGCTGCACGGCGCATGCGGCCTGATCGGTTCGAGCTATAAGCTGGGCGCCTCCGAGCTTCGCGAAGCGAATAGCCTGCGCGTCATATCGAGCATCTCGGTTGGCGTGGACAACTACGAGCTGCCCTTCCTGAAACAACGCGGCATCACGCTGTGCCACACGGCGGGTGTGCTGACGGAAACGACGGCCGACACGGTGTTCGCGCTCGTCATGGCGACGTCGCGGCGGCTCGTCGAGCTGTCGAATCACGTCCGCGAAGGCCGCTGGACGCGCAACATCGGCGAGGACCTGTTCGGCTGGGACGTGCACGGCAAGACGCTCGGTGTGCTGGGCTTCGGGCGCATCGGCCAGGCTGTGGCCCGGCGTGCCGCGCTCGGCTTCGACATGCCCGTGATCTTTCACGATCCGTTCGACGTGACCCTGCCCGCCGCTCTTGCCGGCCGCGCGCAGCGAGCGTCGTTCGACGAAGTGCTGGCGCGCGCCGACATCGTCGCGTTGACGTTGCCGCTCTGCGACGAGACACGCGGACTGATGGACGCCGGGGCTTTCTCGGCGATGAAGCCGGGCGCGATATTCGTCAACGGCTCACGCGGCGCGATCGTGCGCGAAGACGCACTCCTCGCCGCGCTCGACAGTGACCACTTGCGCGCGGCCGGGCTAGATGTATTTGCCGTCGAACCGCTGGCGCACGATTCGCCGCTTCGCAACCATCCGAAGGTCACTGCGCTGCCTCACATCGGCTCGGCCACGCACGAAACGCGTCGCGCAATGGCGGAACTCGCGACCGACAACCTGCTGCGCGTGCTCGACGGCGCCACGCCTGTTGCGGCCTTCGACCTCTCCACGATCTGACGGAAGACCCAGCATGCCTCATTCGATTCCCACCCTATGCGGCTCATTGGCGGGCCAGCCGTTCACGTTCAACGTAAAGGTGCATAACGCCGCCTATCGCGCGCTCGGCATCGACTACACATTCGTGAGCTTCGGCGTGGACGACGCGGCGCTCGCCGTACAGTCGATACGCACGCTCGGCATACGCGGCATGAACGTGACGATGCCTCACAAGCAGGCGGTCATCGCACACCTCGACGCGCTCGATGAGACCGCGCGCGAGATCGGCGCGGTCAATACGATCGACAACCGCGACGGCCATCTCACCGGCTACAACACGGACTGCACCGGAGCCGTGCGCGCACTGGAAGAGGTAACGCGGCTTGCGGGCCAGCGCGTCGCGCTGCTCGGCGCGGGCGGTGCCGCGCGCGCGATCGCGTGGGGCGCGAAACGCGCGGGTGCGCAGGTGACGGTGTTCAACCGGACGGCGTCGCGCGGCGACGCGCTTGCTCGCGACTTCGGCATTGAATTCGGCGGCAGTCTTGCCGACTTCGAAGCTGGCGATTTCGACGGCGTAGTCAACGCGACAGCGGCGGGCTTTCGCGCGCCGCACGTCAATCCGTTGGCCGTGCGGCAGCTTCAGTCGCATCTGTTCGTGATGGATGCGGCGTTCCTGCCCGTGCAGACGAAATTGATTCGCGATGCCGCTTCGGCCGGGTGCCGTGTCGTCAACGGAACACGCATGCTGCTGCATCAGTTCTGCGGACAGATTGAACTCTATACCGGCAAGCCGGCGCCGCTCGACGTCATGAGTGCCGCACTGCTCGACGAGATCGCAAGGGTCGAAGCAACCGAAGCACGCGAGTGCGCGACAAGCGAAGCATAGCGCGTGAGTGCGTCTGGAGCCTCACGTCAGAGGAGGCCCGGTCGATTGGAAGGATGATGATCCGCACCGGCTGCACAGCATGGCCGCGGCATCGAGATCTGAAGGAGACGAAATGAAGCACCAGCACAGCATTGCGGCCAACCCGGCCGTCAATCCCGTCGCCAGCGCATCCCCGGCGACGGTCAACGAAAACGCGAGCCGCCAGGACGTGACGACGGCCGACCTGTATCGGGCTGCGTGGGCCGCCTCGCTCGGCAGCGCGCTCGAGTACTACGACTTCGCGCTGTACAACCTGGCGTCCGCGTTGATCTTCGGGCCGTTGTTCTTTCCGTCGAGCAATCCCGCGATGGGTCTGATCGCGAGCTTCGGTGCCTACTTCCTCGGCTTTGCAATCCGGCCTGTCGGCGGGATCGTATTCGGCGCGCTGGGAGACCGTTACGGCCGCAAGTTCGTGCTGACGGCGACGATCCTGCTGATGGGCATAGCCAGCACGCTGATCGGTGTGCTACCCACGTACGCAAGCGCCGGCATCTGGGCGCCGATTCTATTGGTCGCCTGCCGTCTCTTGCAGGGGCTCGGCGCCGGCGCGGAGCAAGCGGGCGCTGCCGTGCTGATGGCGGAGTACGCACCCGCCAAACGCCGCGGCTACTTTGCAGCGCTGCCGTTCATGGGCGTGCTGCTGGGCACCGTGATGGCGGCGACGATCTACTTCGTGCTCGTGCGCGTCGAGGATCTTTCGCAATCGTGGCTGTGGCGCGTGCCGTTTCTGTTGAGCGTGCTGATCGTCGGGATCGCGATCTGGATTCGCCTGCGGCTCAAGGAGTCGCCGTCGTTCGCGAAGCTCGAAGCCCGTCAGCAGGTGAAGGACAGCCCATTGACGCACCTGATGCGGCACTCGAAGCCGATGGTGCTGAAGGTGATCGGCCTGCGCATGGCGGAAAACGGCGGCTCGTCGATCTATCAATCTCTCGCCATCAGCTACATCGCCACGGCGACGGGCCTGAAAGGGCAGATCGGTCCCATTGCTCTGCTGTTGGCGGGTGCCTCGGGCGCGATCATCATTCCGTTGGCAGGGATGCTCAGCGACCGCTTCGGACGAGTACCCGTCTATCGCGCTTTCGCGCTCTATCAATTGCTGCTCGCGTTTCCGACCTGGTGGGTATTGAGCCTGGGCAGTCCAACCGCGAGCATCACGATGCTGTGTGTCGCGCTCGCCGGCGTCTGGGGTATGTTCGCCACGCAGGGCGCGCTTCTTCCCGAACTTTTCGGCGCGCAGCATCGATATGCCGGCGTGGCTGTCGGACGCGAATTGTCGGCTGTCATCGCGGGCGGAGTGGCGCCGCTGGTCGGCGCGTCGATCATAGCGTGGGCGACGAGCCATTGGGGTGGGCGAGGCGGAACGATCCTTTCGTGGATTCCTTTGGCCGTCTACGTGGCGATTCTGAGTCTGATTGGCGTGGTCACCACCTTCTATCTGCCGGAAACACGGGGACGCGATCTCGATGATCTGCATGACGCCGGCGTTGTCGAACGAAGCAATCCATGAAGGCGCCATGGCGGTCCAACTACGGGCAATCATGGTCGGCGCGCATCGACGTGTGCTCAATCACGATCAATCGATGCGCGCGGGCACCAACCCATAACAACCTTAACTACCAAAGAACAGGTTGCAGAAACTCGCCGGGCCCACACAGGCATTGGCGTCCCTTGCCGGTGCCGTATCTCGACGGTGCGGCGCCCGATACGTATTCGTCCGGGACGTATTCGCGCCGGACGTATCCGCCTGGGCCGTTTGTTGAGCATCCGTCTGCGCGGGAGCGAGGGGTTCAGCGTGGACGGCGAAGCTGGCCGCCAGCGAACCCGCAAAAAGGACAGCAGTAAGCAATTTCATTTCAATCTCTCTAGCAAGGTGATGGAGGCGACGCCTCCGGGGAAACAGCCTGGCCAGATTAATCACTTTCAGTAGTCAAGAGAATCCCGTAGTCTCGGGAATGATCTTTCCATTTCATGGGAATATCGGAAAGCCGGCTTGCGCAGAACGCGCGGGCACTCACAGCAATCCGTGAGACATCGCTACCACTTCGGCGTTGAACGACTCCGCTTGGATCTCGTGGAAAGGCGTCATGACATCATCGCCAGATCTTCGCTCCGCTTCATCGGTCGCGGGACGCGTATCACGTCATCGGCACCCGCCTTCGCCGGCGCCCGAAAGAACTCGGTACAGAAGTCGACGAACATCCTGAGCCGTGCCGGGATCAATTCCCGGTGAGCATAGAAAAGGCACATTTCAACGCTGCTATCCGATGCCGTGCATTCCGGCAGGACGTGCACGAGATGTCCCACATCGATATCTTCGCGAACCATGGTTTCAGGCAGCGTGGCAATGCCGGTGCCGTCGAGCGCTGCCGCGCGAAGCAGCACCTCGCTGCCTTCCATCGACGACATGGGCGAAATGCTCACTTTCCGGCCGCCCTCATGCAGATCGATGAATTCCGCACTCTTCTTTCTGGTTTCCGGATCGATCAGCAGAAAATGATTGGCGAGCTTCGCAGCGGATTCCGGTACGCCATATTGCTCGAGATACGCGGGAGCGGCCACCAGAATGCGAGGCGACCGCGATAGCGTCCGGCGAATCACGGTGGACTGCTCGACCAGTTGAGGCGGAAGAATGGCGATATCGAAACGGCCGTCGAACAGATTCGTCGCGTGATCCTGAACGGAAACCACCAGACTCACATGAGGCGCGATGGCGCGATAGCGCCGTACCAACCGCGAGAACGCTCCGTTCACCAGTATGGGGTGCACGACAAGCCGCAACTTCCCGCCATTGACCTCGTGCTCCATCGCGATGCGCCGGTTCGCCTCGTCGAGCTCCTCGAGCAAACGGCAACAAATCAGGTAATACGATTGCGCTGCGTCCGTCAGGGAAACGGACCTCGTGGTCCTGAGCAAGACTCTCGTCTGCACGCATGCTTCGAGCCTGGCGATCGCCTTCGACACGGACCCGGTGGTCACATTCAACGATTCGGCGGCCTTGCTGAAACTCTGATACCGCGCGGCAGCGACGAATGCACGCAACATGTAAAGCTGATCCATCTCGCACCTCACAAATTTCTTTGCTCTGATCGACGCTTCAAGCGTAAGCGCGCAAGCCGCGAGACGGTATCGTCCGATGTGGTGTGACGCCTGATGCACGCGCGTGCGCGTCTAATACATTCGGATGGCCTGAACGAGCGGCCGGCATAAAGGCAATTTCGTCAGGCCCGGCAGCACCCGACGTTCGGACCTTCGCCCGCGTCACTTTTTCAGCAGCTCACTAACCAGTGCGAGAAGTCCTGCGTCATCCACGGGCTTCGGGAAGAAGCCTGCGGCGCCGTTACGCTTTGCGCGCTCGAGCATGTCCGGGCTTGCGTACGCGGTAACGAAAATGACGGGGATAGGACGCCGCCATAGCTTGATCGACTCGAGCAGCGCAAAGCCGTCCATGTCCGGCATCTGGATATCGGCGACGACGAGCGTCAGTGACGAGCGGCAAGGATCGCCTAGAAGGTGCTGAGCGGACGCGTAGTCGATGACCTTCCAGCTTGCCGAACGCAGCGAACTGGACAGCGCCATTCGAACGGATTCGTCGTCGTCCACCATGGCGATCGTTGCTGACGAGCGCGCTGGTTTTATCTGGGATCCGGTGGCCATCGAAATGATGCAGAAATGTAGAATCTTTCTGCAAAATACAAGCCCGTCGAAGGGGCAGCAATCACACCTTCGGATGATCTTCGTGACAGTCCGTATTAGCGCGGCGAGATCCGCGCGCTGACGCAGGCAGCCATCACGCGGCGACTGCGCAAACGCCTATCTGGCGCTCGGAGGAGCCGGCTGCACCTGCTGCAACATCTTGACGAGTTCGGCCACCGAGCGCGCGTTGAGCTTGTGCATGGCCTGCGCCCGATGGATCTTGACCGTAACCTCGCTAAGGCACAGGAGGTCGGCAATCTTCTTGTTCAACAGACCTTCCGCCACCAGCCCGATCACTTCGCGCTCGCGGGCGGTGAGTGAATCGTACGCTTGACGGATGCCCGCGACGAGCTTCGCCTGGCGCCGCAATTCGCCATCGCGCTTCAGCGCCGCGGCGATCGTATCGAGCAGATCCTGATCCTTGAACGGCTTCGTCATGAAATCGAAAGCTCCCGCTTTCATCGCCTTGACGGTCATGCCTATGTCGCCATGCCCCGTCAGGAAGACGATGGGAAATCGAATGCTTTCTTTAAAGGCTTCCTGCTGAAGCGTAAGACCGCTCTCGCCGCGTAGTCGAATGTCGAGAATGAGACAGCTCGGCACGTCCGGCAATTTCACGGCGAGAAACTCGTCAGCCGATTCGAACGCCCGAACCTCGATGCCCACTGACATCAGCAGACTGGTTAGCGCGCCTCGAATAGACTCGTCGTCGTCGATCACGTACACGAGCGAGTCCGGTAGGTGTTCACTTCGCGTCCCAACGCCATCGTGTGCCATCGCTCGATCTTCGAAAAGTTCGTGTTGCGAAAAAAAGTGCCGATGCTCGCGATATGGTAAGCAATCGCAAGATTTATCGCTACCGTTTGCACACTGTGAGGACTGCCTTCCTTTGAAGCAGGCGCCCCATAAATCGTGCTCTTCGGACAGGTCGATTTTGGCGCACCACGCCTGAGAACTACACGGGTCATACCGGCGTATGAGGGACCACATGCCGGCACGATGCAGCTTCAGCCATTCGGAGAATGGTCAGCGTGCCGTTGCACGCCTAACCTTTTCCCAGCGTGTCGTCGCGCTATCGTGATCATTGGCCAGGTTGGGTGCGCAAAATGAAAGTCGCAATCGTGGTGATTGATGGTGTACAGGCCATGGACATGGCCGGCCTGCTCGACGTGTTCTCCGAAGCGAACCGTTTGCTCAGCGAGGCGCGCCAGTATCAGGTGCCCCTCATTGGAGAGCACGCAGGCGCGGTTGCCTGTTCGAACGCAATGCAGCTTTGCGTGCCATGGACCTACGCGGACTTTCGCGCAAACGTCGATGTCCTGCTGGTGACAGGCGCCTCTCACGCAAGACACGTCCGGCCGAAGCAGGATTTCCTGGACTGGCTGCGGCGACGCGCATTCGACTCGAAGCGCTACGGCTGCGTTTGCAACGGCGCATGGGTGCTCGGGCGCGCAGGTCTGCTCGACGGCAAGGAAATTGCCGCGCGCTGGACCGACGCGAGTCAGATGGCCGGCGAATTCCCGCGCGCCCGGATCCGTCCCGACCAAACCCTGATCCGCGATGGACGCCTGGTTTCATCTGCCGGCGCGAATGCCGGACTCGACCTCGGCCTCTCGCTCGTCTCGCAAGACTGGGGCCAGAGGCTCGCCGAACAGGTGGCAAGACGTCTTGGCGCCAATCTGCATAGTGAGCCCTACCAACCCAATCCTTGCGTTGCGACGCCAGTCGATGAAAGTTCGATTATCGGAAAAGTACAACGCCATATCGACAACCATCTTTCCGATGTGCTTTCAATCGAGCAACTTGCCGACGCGGTCTACGTAAGCCGGCGCACGCTATCGAGGATCTTTGCAAAGCATCTCCACACGACCCCTTCCGCATTCGTCGATCAGGTTCGTGTCGGGGCGGCACAGAAACTATTGGAGGAACGCGACATTCCGATGAAAACCGTCGCGTTCGACTGTGGCTTTCATAACGCCGCTCACATGCGCATGGTGTTTCAAAGGCGCCTCAAGCTCACCCCCCGGCAATACCGCCAACAGTCCCACACTACCGAGGTCGCCGCCTGAATCATCGCCGCGTGCGCAGCCTCGCGATCCCGGCGCGATTTGTTCTCGCGACGAAAGACTCTTTGTCCATGATGTCTGTTCGCATTCGCAACCGATGCGCCTACAGTTCTTCTCCATCGGGTCCATCGATTCGAACGGCCACCCGGCCGACTTACCCTTACTGCGGGATACACAATGAGCACTTCCAAGGTCGTCATCGTCACTGGCGCATCGCAAGGCATCGGCGCCGAAACCGTCAAGGCCTTCCGCGCGCAGGGCCATCGGGTGGTCGCCACGGCCCGTTCCATCACGCCGGCCGCCGAGGCCGACTATGTCGCCGTGGCCGGCGACATCGGCGACCCCGCTACGGCTCGCCGCGTCGTCGACGCTGCCATCGAGCACTTCGGCCGTGTCGATACGCTCGTCAACAACGCGGGCATCTTCATCGCGAAGCCCTTCACGCAGTACACCGCCGAAGACTATGCGGCAATCCTGAACGTCAACCTGAACGGCTTCTTTTACATCACCCAGTACGCGATCGACGCGATGCAGAAGCACGGCAGCGGTCACGTGCTCAGCATCACGACGACGCTCGCCGACAAGGCGAACAGCAAGGTTCCGTCGGTGCTCGCGTCGCTCACCAAGGGCGGTCTGAACGCTGCGACGCGGTCGCTCGCAATCGAGTATGCGCGCGCGGGAATCCGTGCCAACGCGGTGTCGCCCGGCATCATCAAGTCGCCGATGCATGCTCCCGAAACGCACGCCACGCTCGGTGCGATGCATCCGGTCGGCCGCATGGGCGAAATGAGCGACATCGTCAATGCGATTCTCTATCTCGACTCGGCACCGTTCGTGACGGGGGAGATCCTGCACGTGGACGGCGGCCAGAGCGCAGGTCAATAAGCGCTTGAGTATCGCCCGCGCCGAGGCCTGGATGGTCCGTCGGCGCGGGGCAGCCGACCCGATCATCAAACCTCGTCGAGCAGATCTTCCGCCTCGGTGAAGGCCAGCACCGCTTCCCTCACACCTGCGACACCGAGGCCATTCAAGCGGAGCAATTCAGAACGGTCGCCATGCGGGACGAACGCGTCGGGAAGGCCGAGCCGCAGCATCCGTACAGGCCACCCCTCCGCCGCAATCCGTTCGGCGCATGCGGCACCCGCTCCACCCAGCACGGTGCCTTCCTCCAGTGTCACGATCACCTCGTGCTCGTTTGCAACCGTCAGCAACAAATCTTCATCGAGCGGCTTGACGAAGCGCATGTCGACCGCAGTCGCATCGATCTCCTTTGCGACTTCCATCGCGACCGAGAGCAAGGGGCCAAACGCCAGAAACGCCACCCGCGCGCCACCCCGCTTGCCGGACACCCGGCGAATCACGCCTCTTCCGAGCGGCAACGTCTCTTTCGTCTGCTCGATGACTTCAGATCCGGTCGTCGCCCGCGGGTATCGCACGGCGCACGGTCCAGGCCACGCAAGGCCGGTGTTCAGCATGCGATAGCATTCCTTCTCATCGGACGGGGTCATCACCACCATATTCGGCACGCAACGCAGGGCCGCAATGTCGAATGCACCCAAATGCGTCGCACCATCGCCCCCGGCAATCCCCGCGCGATCCAGCGCGAACAGAACCGGCAGATTCTGCAGGGCAACATCGTGAATGAGTTGGTCATACCCACGCTGAAGAAACGTCGAGTACATGGCGACAACGGGCCTCATCCCCTCAGCGGCGAGGCCGGCCGCCAGCGTGACAGCGTGCTGTTCCGCGATGCCCACGTCGATGTAGCGGTCCGGATAACGACGCTCGAATTCGGTCAAACAGGATCCTTCGCTCATCGCGGGCGTGATGCCGAAGATTCGTTCATCCGTCGCAGCCGCGTCACACAGCCACTGGCCAAATATCTGGCTATAGGTCAGCTTGCCGCCTTGCGGGCGCACCAGCCCTGTCGCGGGTTTGAACGGACTGGGCCCGTGGTACGCAACGGGCTCCAGTTCCGCGGGTCGATAACCCTTTCCTTTCTTCGTCACCACGTGAACGACGTGCGGGCGTGAGCGCGTCTTCGCGTCGCGCAGCGCGGCGAGAAGACACGGAATATCGTGACCATCGATGGGACCGACGTAATCCAGACCCAGCGTTTCGAATAGCGTGGATAAAGGCACGTTCGCTTCGTCGCGCCAATGCGCAACTAGCGCGTCGAGATGATCGTTCAGTCCGCCCACCGCCGGTGAAATCGACATGCGGTTGTCGTTCAGAACAATCGTCAGCGGCAGCGCCTCGCAGCACCCTGCGTGATTCAGCGCCTCATACGCCATACCGGCAGACAGCGCGCCGTCGCCGATCACCGCCACGACGCGGGCGTCTCGACCGCGCAGCCCCAAGGCCATGCCGACTGCCGCCGAAATGGACGTACCGGCGTGCCCGACACCGAACGCGTCGTAAGGCGACTCTTCCCGCGTGGGAAAACCGGCCATCCCGCCGGCCTTCCGCAAGCTTGCCATTCGCCCCTTTCGGCCGGTCAATATCTTGTGCGGGTAGGATTGATGCCCGACGTCCCACACCAGGCGATCGTTCGGCGTATCGAATACATAGTGAAGCGCAACGGACAACTCCACCACACCGAGGTTCGATGCCAGGTGACCGCCAGTGCTCGACACACTTTCGATCACGAATTCTCGAACCTCGTCCACCAGGCTCTGAAGTTTACTCTCCTTCAGATCGCGCAACTTGCCCGGGAAATCGATCAAGTCAAGCAGCTGCTTCATGACGTTCCAATCCTTGATGTATTGAGCTCAGTTGGTTTTCAGGTCGTCCGTGGTCCAGCCCCCGCCGAGTGCGTGAATGAGGTCGACATTCGCATCCAGTTGCCGCGTGCGAAGCGCGATGACGCTGCGTTGCGCTTCGAGCTGGGCGGATTGCGCCTCGACCACGTCCAGATAACTCACCACGCCGCGCTGATAACGCGTGAGCGCCAGGTTGAGCGCGGTCTGGGCCGCACTGGCGGCGTCCTGCTGCTGATTCGTCGCGGTGCCCAGATCGTCGAGCAAGGTCAGGTTGTCCTCCACCTGCCTGAACGACGTCAGCACCACGCTGCGGTAGCGTGCGCCTGCCTCGGCCGTCGCCTCCTTCGCGGAATCCAGCTGCGCATGGCGCTTGCCGCCGTCCAGCAGATACACCGCCAGAGACGGTCCTACCGCCCAATACGAACTGGAAAGGCTGAGCAGATTCCCGAGCACCGAGCTTTGCACGCCACCTTGCGCGCTGAGTGTGAGCGTCGGGAAGTACGCCGCGCGTGCCACTCCGATTTTCGAATTCGCCGCCGCGATGCGGCGCTCGGCTGCGGCGACGTCAGGCCGCCGCTGCAGCAGCGTCGACGGCACGCCGACCGGAATGACGGGCAGCGCGATGGCATCGGTCGCCGGCGCGAGCTGGAATTCCGAGGGCGAAGCGCCGACCAGCACCGCCACCGCGTGCTCCAGCAACGCACGCCTCGCCGTGACCTGAGTGAGTTCGGATTGAACCGACGACAACTGGTTGCTGGCTCGCGCCACGTCGAGACCCGAGACGATTCCGGCGCCGTGCCGGCTGCGGGTCAAATCGAGCGCCTTCTGGTACGACGCCTCGGTTCCCTCGATCAACTGGATTTGCTGATCGAGGCCACGCAGGTCGATGTAGCTTCGGGCCAGCTCGATTTCCAGACTCAGCTGCGTCGATGCCAGATCCGCTTTCGATGCCTGGCCTTCGTCCTTACTCGCGGCAACGGAATCGCGTACGCGCCCCCACAGATCCACTTCGTAATCGACTTCGACACCGAGCGTGGCCGAGTTGTAATCGCTCGGTCCAGTCGGGCTGCGCAACGGCCGCGTGTCCGACTCGCGGTCGCGCTGTATATTGCCGGCAGCGGCAACCTGCGGGTACATCTGCGACTTGACCTGCCTGATATACGCCTGGGATTGCTCGTAGTGAAACAGCGCCGCACTCAGGTCGGGGTTGCTCGCGATCAGCTGTTGTTCGAGGTCGTCGAGTTCGGGCTCCTTATACAGCTTCCACCATCCCGCGCGGTCGAGCTGGTCGGCGGGGCTCGCCTCGGTCCACGGCCCCTGGGTCTGGTACTGCGCCGCAACGGGTGCGTCGGGAACTTCGTAGTGCGGCGCGAGCGAGCACGCGGCAAGCGCCACGGCACTCACCAGCGTGGCGAGTTTCAGATACTTAGTCATGCTTCTCCCCTTTATCCCCGGGCGCAATCACCTGAACATGGTCGCCGTCGACGAGTCCATCGGGCGGCGCGTCGATCACGCGGTCGCTTTGGATCAGCCCCGAGCCGATATCCACCGCATTTCCGAGGTCCTGCACGATCGAAACGGGTTTGAAGTGCACGGTGTCGTTGCGATCGACGGTGGCGAGCCGCAGCCCCCGGTTGTCGAATATCAGCGCGCTGGCCGGCACCCGCAACGCGTCGGCGCGAGCCGGCAGCGTGAAGTGCAGATTCACGAAGTCGCCCGGCAACAGCAAATGACCCGGGTTGTCCACCATCAACTGGACGAGCGAGGTTCCCGACGCGGCGTTGACCGAGTCGGCCAGACCCACGACCGTAGCCGTGAAGGTCTTGCCGGGATACTCCGGCACGGTGAAGGTGCCGGTCCCGCCCGGCTTGACCGCCGGCACGTACTCCTGCGGCACGTGCACGTACACGCGCAGCTTGTCCACGCTCGATACGGAGAAGAGCTGCGGCCCCGTACCGCCGCCGCCATTGATCAACGCGCCAACGTCGGTGTTGCGCGCGGTGATCACGCCGTCGAACGGAGCGACGATCCGGGCGAAGCCCTTGGTCGCGACCAGCCTGTCCAGATTCGCCTGCGCCGCCGCTACGCGGGCCTGCTTCGCCACGTAGTCCTGGGTGCGGTCGTCCACCTCCTGGCGCGACACTGAATCGGTGTCCAGAATACTTTGCCAGCGCGCGGCAGTCGTTTTTGCGAGTGCGGCCTCGGCCTGCGCACTGGCGAGGTCGGCCTTCGCCTGAATCAACTGCTGATCGAGTTCGGGCGTCTCGATCTCGCCAAGCGTTTGGCCTGCCTTTACCGGGGAGCCGATATCGACGCTCCACGATTTCAGGTATCCGCTCACGCGTGCATAGATAGGAGCGCTTTCGAAGGCCTCCAGTCTGCCGGGGAGATCCAGCGCGCCGCCCGGCGCCTGCTGCGCGGGCATCACGACATTCACGGACGGAACAGCTTGTGCCTCGGTCCAGCCTTTGAGCTGATGCTCATGCTTCATGCGGAACGAGACGCCGCTCACCACGACGAGAACGGCGAGTGCACCACCGACGATGCCGGCAAAGGAAAGCTGACGTTGCGCGGCTGCCGCGCGAGTTGTGGGTTCAAAGGACATGGATCGAATCTCCGGAAATCTGCGCGGCCGTCGATGTGCGACCCCGACGCGAATGGATCATGCAAAAAATAGCGGGCACGAGAAGAAGCGTTGCGAACGTGGCGAACAGCAGTCCGCCAATCACCGCTCGGCCCAACGGCGCGTTTTGCTCTCCGCCCTCGCCGAGACTCAACGCCATCGGCGCCATGCCGATGATCATCGAGAGCGCCGTCATGAGGACCGGCCGGAACCGGGTCGTGCCGGCTTCCAAGGCTGCCTTGAAGGCATCGCCGTGCTCGGCCAGACGCTCGCGGCAGAAACTCACCACCAGAATGGAGTTGGCGGTTGCCACGCCCATACACATGATTGCGCCGGTCAGCGCGGGCACCGAGAGTGTGGTATCCGTTGCGAACAGCATCCATACGATGCCGGCAAGTGCGCCGGGCAATGCCGCCACGATCACGAGCGGATCGGACCACGACTGGAAATTGACGACGATGAGCAGGTAGATCAGTACGACCGCGCCCAGAATCCCGAACGACAAGCCCCCGAAAGCGTTGTTCATCGTCTGCGCCTGGCCAAGCAGGACGACCTTCGCACCCTTGGGCGCGGCCTTGGCATTGGCGGCAACGATATGGCGGATGTCGGCGGCAACCGCACCGAGATCGCGGCCCTGGGTCGTGGCGAACACCTCGACCATGGGCTGCACGTTGTAGTTGCTCACCACTTCGTTGCTCGCCGTGCGGTGAATGCTGGCCACGCCGCCAAGGATCTGCCCATCGTTCGCTTCGGCCGCGCCGCTCATCGGCAGATTCACCAGCGACGACAGCGAATCCACACTGTATTGCGGCGTCTGCAGAACGATCGAATACTCCACGCCATTGGCCGCGTTGAGCCAGTAGGTCGGGTTGATCTGGCTCGACCCCGCCATGTGCACGACGAGGCTATTGGTGACATCGCGCTCGGTCAGTCCCTGAAGCGAAGCGCGGTCGCGATCGACGTCGATGTTGAATTGCGGATTGGCCTGCGATTGCTCGATGCGCGCATCGACAACGCCGGGCACGTGCCGGATCTGACGCAAGAGCGAGTTCGCGTAGGCAAAGTCGCCAGGCAGATTGTTGCCGCGAATCTGCAGGTCGATCGGTGCAGGCGAGCCGAAGTTCAGGATCTGGCTCACGATGTCCGCCGGCGGGAACGAGAACGTCACGCCGGGGAACGCGCGCGGCAGCGATTCGCGCAACTTGCGTACGTAGGCGGCCGTGGGCCGGTGGCCTTCCTTCAGCGAGATCTGAATGTCGCCGTCCTGCGGTCCGATCGTGCCCGTGTTGTTGTAGGCCGTATTGATGGAACTGGTGGAGAGGCCAATGTTGTCCACCACGGTGCCAAGTTCGGACGGCGGAATCGTCGCGCGCACCTGAGCTTCCACTTCGGCGAAAATCTCCGCGGTTCTCTCCACACGTGTGCCCACCGGCGCACGCACGTGCAGCAGGACCTGACCCGCGTCCACGTCCGGGAAGAAGTCGCGCCCGAGCAACGGCATCAACGCGAACGACACCACGACGAATGCAAAGAAGCCCACCACGAACGTGCGGCGACGTTCCAGCACCCGTTCGAGCATCGCGACGTAGCTCGAGCGCACGCGCTCGAAGCGCTGCTCGAAGCCACGGTGAAAGCGCGCCCACAAACTGGAAGATTCAGCTTGCCCCTCTTCATGCGCGTGGGACGTCAGCAGGTATTTCGCCATCGTCGGCACCAGCGTGCGCGACAGAATGAACGACGCAATCATCGCAAAGATCACCGACTCGGCCATCGGCACGAACAGGAACTTCGCCACGCCGTCCAGGAAGAACATCGGAACGAAAACGATACAGATGCAAAGCAGCGAGACGAACGCCGGGGTGACGATCTGCGCGGCGCCATCCAGAATCGCGCTCTCGACGGCCTTGCCTTGCTCCAGGTGCCAGTTGATGTTCTCAATCGTCACGGTGGCGTCATCGACGAGAATGCCCACCGCTAACGCGAGCCCGCCGAGCGTCATGATGTTGAGCGTCTCGCCGAGCACCGAGAGTGCGGCAATCGACCCGAGAATCGCAAGCGGAATGGAAGTCGCGATAATGATCGTCGAGCGCCAGCTGCCCAGAAACAGCAGAATCATCACGCTCGTCAGCAGGGCGGCAATCAGGCCCTCACGCGCAACCCCCTTGATCGCGGAGCGCACGAAGATCGACTGGTCGCCGATCGCATCGATCTGAAGCGCGTCGGGCAACGACGCTTTCGCATCGGCAACCTTTTGGCGAATGCCGCCGATGATCGACAAGGTAGACGCCGAACCGTTCTTGAACACCGTGAGCAGCACCGAACGCTTGCCTTCCACGTGAACGATATTGGGCTGCGGCGGGCTGCCGTCGGTCACGTCGGCGACGTCGTGCATATGCACCACGGTGCCGTTGGCGGACTTGATCGGCAGATTCGCGATCGCCGCGATCGTCGGCGGCGCATCGTTCAACTGGAGCGTGTACTCGTAGTTGCCGATCTTTTCACTGCCGACCGGCGTCACGAGATTCTGCGCCGCCAGCGCATTGAGCACATCCTGCGCGGACAATGAGCGCGCTTCGAGTTCGGACGGCTTGATGTTGATCTGAACCTGCCGGTCTTTCCCGCCAAACGGAAACGGGATGGCGGCGCCGTTCACTGTCGCCAGAATCGGGCGCAGCTGGTTCTTGCCGAGGTCCGCCAGGTTCTGTTCCGACAGGCCCTTGCCCGAAAGCGCAAGCTGGATGATCGGAACGGTCGACGCGTTGTAGTTGATGATGAAAGGCGGCGTTGCGGAGGGCGGCAACTGCTTCAAAATCTCCTGCGAAATCGCCGTAACCTGCGCATTCGCCGTGCCGATATTGGTGCCGGGCTGAAAGAAGATCTTGACGATGCCGTAGCCAGTGAGTGAAGTGCCTTCGATGTGTTGCACGCCATTCACGGTGGTCGTCAACACCCGCTCGTACGGAGCCATCACGCGACCTTCCATCTGGTCGGGCGAAAGCCCCGTGTATTGCCATACCACGCTAATCACCGGGATATTGATCCGAGGAAAAATATCCGTAGGGGTACGAAGCGCCGACAGAACGCCAACGATCAGGATAAACACGGCCAGAACAACGAATGTATAAGGCCGTTTCAGCGCAATGCGCACGATGCCAATCATGATAATTCCAGTATTGAGGCTGGCATCGCCCCTAACCGTGGCGGATTCCAGCAAACAGATTCTCGATGCCTTGTGTCAAGTTGCGTTCAATGGGACTCGGCTTGAAGACTCGTGAGGCTCGCACCGATCCAGTGACCGCGATCCAGATTGAGGTCAAACGTTACGCGCTCGCATTTACGAAGAGAATCCCTCACGATCAAGATTCATCCTTCCACTATTCGATAGGGTCCATGAATCGCCTCGAATTCATGGCCAAGCCGCGCACGTTGAAGGCGCTGCGCGCTCGCGCCGCAAGAGAATCCGCTAACATCGGGAATCTCCCTTCCAGTTGCCGAGGAGACCATGGACCGCCTCGAAGGAATGTCCATCCTGGTCGCAGTCGTCGATGCAGGCAGTTTGTCAGCCGCGGCCCGGCACCTCGGCCAGCCGCTGGCGACAGTCAGCCGCAAGGTCGGCGATCTGGAAGCGCACCTGAAGACCCGCCTGCTCCATCGCACCACGCGGCACCTGCGGCTGACCGAGGCCGGCGAAGCCTATGTCGCGTCGTGCCGGCGCATTCTCGAGGACATCGGTGAAATCGAACGCGCCGTGACCGGCGAATATGCGGCGCCGAAAGGCTCGCTCGTGGCCACCGCACCCGTGGTCTTCGGGCGGTTGCACGTCGTCCCCGTCATGGCGGCATTTCTCGCGCACTATCCGGAGATCGACGCCCGCCTCGTGCTGACCGATCGCAACGTCAATTTTCTCGAGGACCATGTGGACGTTGCGGTGCGCATCGGCCAGTTGCCGGACAGCAGCCTCGTTGCGATACGCCTGGGCGAAACGCGCCCCGTGGTGTGCGCGAGCCCCGCGTATCTGGCCGAGCGTGGCACGCCGCAGGACCCGGCCGATCTCGCCAAGCACGCATGCATCGGTTTCGAGGGAATCAATTCGTCGCGCGCGTGGACCTTTACCGGCGGAAAATCGGAGCAGAGCGTGCCGATTCACGCGCGGCTCGTGACGAACACGGCGGAATCGGCCATCGACGCCGCGACGCTCGGGACCGGTTTGACGCGAGTTCTGTGTTATCAGGTCGCGAGCGCCGTGCATGAAGGCCGCTTGCGGGTGGTTCTGGAGGCTTACCAGCTGGCGCCGATGCCGATCCATCTCGTCCATGCCGGCCAAACGCCGCTGCCGCTCAAGCTGCGCGCGTTTCTCGACTTCATGTCGCCACGGCTCAAGGCGCGCATGTCCGCCGATTGAATTCCCCGCGTTATTGCGCGCGAGTATCAACTGTTGTTCGTTGCAGGTGGTTTTTGTCAGCGTCGATCGTGCGTAACCTTGGCTCGTACCTTGGGGAAACGCAATGGATATGTCAGCAATCACCGCGATGAAGGCTTCCGCGCCAATCGAACATGCGCTTTCGGAGCACCCCGCGTGGCGCCGCGTGTTTCACAAGGGTGCGCTCACGGTCGGACTGATCCTGCCGCTCGAAACGCATCCGGACTCGCCCGTCCCGACCATGCGCGATCACGTCGCCATGGCACAGCGCGCCGAGTCGATGGGCGTGGCCGCGCTGTGGATGCGCGACATCCCGTTCTACGACCCTGCATATGGCGACGCCGGCCAGATTTTCGAACCGCTGGTGTATATCGCCAGCCTCGCGGCGGTGACGAGCAGGATCGCGCTCGGCACGACCGGCATCGTCTTGCCGATGCGCGAACCGCTCTTGCTGGCCAAGCAGGTGAACTCGCTCGACCAGTTGACGAATGGCAGGCTCCTGCTGGGCATGTCCTCGGGAGATCGACCCTCCGAGTATCCCGTCTTCGGCATCGACTTCGATACGCGCGGCGAGCGGTTTCGCGACGCGTTCCAGACCTACCGCACGGTCAGCGAGCAGCCTTTTCCGGTGTTCTCGTCGCCCCGCTTCGGCAAATCGGGCGGTACGCTCGACATGCTGCCCAAGCCGCCGTACGGACGCACCCCGGCGATTGCGGTTGGACGGGCGCAGCAGAGTCTTGAATGGATCGCGGCACAGATGGACGGTTACCTCGGCTTCGTGCCCGGCCCGGACGCGCTCGATGCATTCGTGCGCAGTTGGAACGAGCAGGTCGCGCGCTCGATGGGCCGCGAAGCCTTCAAGCCGATTGCCTTTGGCGGCTACCTCTATCTACATCGGAAGCCTGACTATCCGTTCCGCGCCGTCAAGGGCGGATTCGCCATCGGCAGCCGCTCGCTCAGGCATTTTCTCGAGCAGGCACGCGAAGCGGGCGTCAGCCATGTCGCGCTGAATCCGAAAATCACACCGCGCCCGTATGCCGACGTACTGGACGAGTTGCACAGCGAAGTGCTGCCGCACTTTATCCCGGAGGTCGTTCATGCATCACGCGAACGTGCCTGAAGCGCTGAAGGTGCACTGGTAAGCGTCCGCGGCAGGCAATCTCGAAGCCGGACACGACATCTACGCCGACGACGCCATCTACGACTCTCCCCAAATCGAGTGAACGCATCCGCGGGCGCGAGCGATAGCCGGCGATTCCCGGGCCGGCTATCTAAGAGCGCGCGGCGTATTCACGCCGCGCTTAGCTTACTTCGACGCGGGCATCGCGAATTCCGCGCCCTTGTCGATGCTGTCGGGCCAGCGCTGCGTCACGCTCTTGTAGCGCGTGTAGAAGCG
>NZ_SELS01000079.1 GCF_004197395.1 Paraburkholderia sp. UYCP14C
CGGCCGAACAACTCGCCGGGCATTCCGTGTCCCTTCTTGCGGCAATCGATTAGTTCGCGATGCGTTTGAATCTGAACTTCTGACATGGTTGGCCTCTTGATGAGAACGTTTCGTAGCGCTGCGGCACTGGTATGGCGTTGAGTATTGGACCGTCAAAACGCACCGTCAACGCGCTTTATAAGCCGGTTCACATTCGTTTAAATCATGCGAAAATGGACGTGGGATCGGGCTTCCGAACCGCGTCTCAAGTACCGGTTCCCAAATGAGGGTTTCGCCTGAGAAAAAGAAGGTTCACCGCAAGCTCCGCCCCACTTCGTGCACCCGTCGACAGATGTGACAGCTGATGAAAACTACCAAAGCAACGAAAGGCTACCGTCGGATCGTTCCGTCGCTGACCGCCCTTGTCGAGTTTGAAGCGGTGGCTCGTCTCGGGAGTTTCACCTATGCGGCGAGCGAACTGGGTGTCACGCAGTCCGCGGTGAGTAGACAGGTCCGATTCCTTGAAGAGACGCTCGGCGTTCAGCTGTTTCACCGGCTGCACCGTTCGATTAGTCTGACAAGTGAAGGCGAAGCGCTGTACATGGTCGTCGCCGAGTCCATGCAAAAAATCGCCGGCGTGTTCGATCGTCTGGTGACGGGAACCGAACTGAGAGAACTGGTGCTGGTGTCAACGGCCGCCTTTTCGCAATTCCGGCTGTTGCCGCGGCTCGCGAAACTGAAGAAGCTGAATCCCCCCTTGCAGCTGCGGCTGTCAACTGACATGTTTACCGCGGACCTTCGGCATGTAGAAGTCGACGTCGCCGTGCGCTACGGCGATGGCAACTGGCCGGACGGAACCTCGACCTTGCTGTTCGACGTGGAAGTCTTCGCCGTCTGTTCGCCGGAGTTCCTGCGGGAATATGGCACGCCTCGGTCACTCGATGAACTGGCGAAATTGCCGCTCGTCGAGTCCGATGCCACGACCGAAGGCTGGATGGGCTGGAACGAATGGTTTCGCGCCGTCGGCTACCGGCCTGCCCGTCTCAACAAGGTGCTGCGATGCAGTCTCTACACCGATGCGATTCAAGCCGTCAGATATGGGCAGGGAATTGCGCTGGGGTGGAGCCGCCTCGTGGATGACCTGTTGCGCTCTGGAGAGCTGGTCCGGATGGACGTCGCGACGTTCCGGCCAAGCGATGCCTATTACGTCGTGGTTCCCCATGGCCGGACGATCACGCCGGTGATTACGCAGCTAATCGAGTGGCTGCGGGGCGATCCGGCGCCGCGCTGACTTCTCAGGCCGCACTCTTCTTCGGCGCGTTTTCCGACTCCGGCTCTTCGCATGATTCAAAGTCATGCGACCGTGAAAAGAAAGGCAGTTGACCGTACTCTCCGTCGTTTCGATACTTCAATTCGAGGACGACCGGAGTAAGGCCAGACCCACCTTCGACACCGCGCTCGCCTCACGATCACGTGCCTTGAATACTTCAGCTCGCTTCGACGAAGGCGCTGCACATCGTTTGAATTGCCTTCTGTCGTGAGCAACATCAGGAGATGAGCCATGTCGGTGGTTTCCACCATTCACGCGATAGCGGACGTAGAAACGGAAGGCGTCGAGCGGCTTCCGGCCGGCGTTCTGAATCGCTTGCGCGAATACCGGTTGCAACGAGTGCGGCAGCAACTTCGCTTGCAGCAGGTGCCCGCCATCATCATGTACGACCCCGTGAATATCCGGTATGCAACGGACACGTCGAACATGCAGATCTGGACGGGGCGCAATCCGACTCGTTATGTCGTCGTGTTCGCCGATGGACCGGTCGTCGCATTCGAGTTTCACAACTGCGAGCACGTCTGGAACGACGTGGCGGTCAAAGCGGAAATTCGTGGGGCCACCTGCTGGAACTACTTCAATGCAGGCCCGGAAGCGGCTAGCCGGGCACGGCAGTGGGCGCGCGAGATCGCCGGTCTGCTTCGCGAACACGCACCATCGGAAACCCGCATCGCCGTCGACCGGCTGGACCCCGAAGGCACGTATGCGTTGCGCGAGGAAGGTATCGAACTGATCGACGGTCAGGCCTTGATGGAACACGCACGCAAGATCAAATCGCCCGATGAAGTCACCGTCATGAAGGCGGCGATCGCTGTCTGTGAACAAGGCATCGAACGAATGCATGCAGCACTGCGGCCCGGCATGACGGAACAGGAACTGTGGGCCCACCTGCACTACGAAAACATTCGCCTTGGCGGCGAATGGATCGAGACACGCCTGCTGGCGTCGGGCGCGCGGACCAATCCCTGGATGCAGGAATGCAGTTCACGCGTGATGAAGCAAGGCGAACTCATGGCGTTCGACACTGACCTCGTCGGACCTTATGGCTACTGCGCCGATATTTCCCGCACGTGGACGGTCGGCCACGTGCGACCCACCGACAATCAGCGGCAACTCTATGCCGCCGCGTACGACCAGTTGCAAACGAATATGGCGCTCATCAAGCCCGGCATGACGTTCCGCGAGTTTTCCGAACGCAGTTGGGATATGCCTGAGAAATTCTTCCGGAATCGCTACAGCTGTCTTGCCCATGGCATCGGACTGGTCGACGAGTATCCCAACGTTGCCTATTTCAAGGACTGGTCCGGCGGAGGTTATGACGGCATGTTCGAAAGCGGCATGACGCTCTGCGTCGAGAGCTATATCGGCGAAGAAAACGGCCATGAAGGCGTGAAGCTCGAGCAACAGGTGCTGCTGACCGATTCCGGCTGCAAGCCTCTTTCGACATTCCGCTTCGAAACCGATTGGCTATAAGCGTCAGGCCGCGTGCAGGCTTGCCCAGGCGCGCTACCTGCATCACTTCCTGGTGATGGCCGCGCTCGCAACGGCCTTCTGCTACTTCGCGATGGCAAAGGGCACCGCCCTGCTTCCGTCGGGTATCGCCGGCGTGCTCGGAGGCTCGCCGGCCATCTTCACGTCGATCGCATCGACGCTGTTCCTGCGCAACGAGAAGATGAACCGCTCGATGGTCTGCGGCGTCGCATTGGGGATGGCGGGCATTCTGCTCATTGCACGACCATGGTCCGCCCTGAGCAGCGACGATCCTATCAGCCTCGCGGGCGTCGCCTGGATGATCGCGGGCGCGATCGTTTTTGGTCTGTCGTATATCTACGTCCGGCGCTTTCTCTCTCCAATCAACCTGGCCCCAGTGGTCATCGTGACATGGCAGATGGGCCTCGCATTGCTGATACTCTTTGTCCTGACCGACTTCCATGGCATGGGCCAGATACTGCAGGACTGGCGCGCCACCGCAGGCGTGGTGATTGGTTTGGGATTCCTGGGCACGGGCGCATCGTTCCTGCTTTACTACTTCCTGCTGCAGGAACTAGGCGCCGTCGCCGCCTCTGGGGCGGTCTATATCACACCCGTGATTGCGCTTCTGATAGGTTGGGCTGCGGGAGAACAGATCGGTCAAATGGAAATCGCGGCGATGTTTCTGATACTCGGCAGCATCGCAATACTCGAGATCGGGCGCCAGCGCGCGAGGCAAAGCGATGCGGTGCCCGTTCGCAGCGCCGTGACTCTTGAATGATCAGCGCGATAACTCTGCAACGAACTCAACAGGACATCCATGTACCAGCGACCTGAAGACCTCGAGCTATTCATCCGCGTTGCCCGCGATCTGTTTCAGGCAAAAACGCTGCCGGAAGCAGGCCGCCAGTTGGCCGCGAAGGTATTCCAGCGTCTCGATCAACCTTCCGACGACGGCAAGCGAAACAGCGCACGCTATCCCGCCTGTGACCTGCTCGCTTCGACGCTTGCGCCACTGCTCGATGACACATCCGGTCTCGGCGACGCCGCACGCGCTATCAGGATTCTCGAACCCGCCATCGGTTGGCAGCGGCGGACTACCGGACTGAATGGAAGCACGGACTATGTCGAGAAGCACGTGCATGGCATGATTTGCGGCCCCGGCGGGATGGAAAGCCGCTACGACGTCCAGCTAGGTTTTTCATTGCTCGCGCCACACACCCGGTACCCCGATCATCACCATCCGCCGGAAGAGGCTTACGTGTTGCTCACGGCAGGGGAATTCCGGCAACGTGACGGAGACTGGTTCGATCCGGGTATCGGCGGCGGCCTGCACAACACCCGCAATAGCATGCACGCAATGCGTTCGGGAACAACGCCGCTGCTCGCGCTGTGGTGTCTGCTGGTCTAACGGTGCCGAGGCGTCGGTTACCCGCATCCGCCGAGCTGAACATATCGGCCTGCTTCTGAAAGCAGCCATCGCTCGAACGCCTGCACCAGCGGCATATTCTGTTTGCACTCCGGATAGACGAGGTAATACCCCTTGTCGCTGCGCAAGGACAAATCGCACGGCACAATCAATTCACCCAGCTCCAATTCGTGCGACACGAAGAATCGCGGCACAAGCGCGATGCCAAGGCCGGCACGCGCCGCTTCCACCAGCATTGAAAATAGCTCGTAGCGCTGCCCTCTCATGCAGTCGGCGTCGTGGATGCCCGCCTGGGCGAGCCAGTTCCTCCACGCATCCGGCCGCGCCGACTGATGGAGCAACGTGTAGTTCGCGACTTCGTCCGGCTGCAGATCAGCCCGCCCTTTTAGTAACTGAGGGCTGCAAACAGGCGTCATTTCTTCGCCGAAAAGATACTTTGCACAGGATCCCGGCCAGACAGGATCGCCGAAATGGATCGCTGCGTCGAACGGCGTGTCGGTGAATAAAAAGGGTTCCGCCCGGGTCGTCAGGTTGACCGTCACCCTCTCGTGTTCCGCATAGAAGCGGGGAAGACGCGGTATCAACCAGCGGGTGGCGAACGTCGGTATCACAGCGATCTCGAGGACGCCACCGGCGTCCCGGTGAGCCATCGCGGCCAGCGTGTCGCGCTCCAGCCTTGCAAGGTTCTCGCGAACCTGCTTCGCATAGATCTGGCCAATCTCCGTCAGGCTGAGTCGTTTCTTGACGCGATTGAAAAGCGGCACGCCCAGATACTCCTCCAGACTCGCCACCTGTCGGCCGACAGCGCTCTGCGTCAAGGCCAGTTCGTCGGCGCTGCGCGTAAAGCTCAGATGCCGGGCCGCGGCCTCAAATGCAATTAATGCTTCGATACTGGGAATTCTTCGCCTCACGTTCCTTCCTCAAACGCACAACGTTGCGAGTTTATATCGTTTGCGGGCCCGCGACCCACGAAGCCACAATGAATTCCAACTTGCCGAGGGACGCACAACGCCGAACGCACCCACCCGTTCGATTGGCCTCCCATTGCAGAAAGCTTTTTCGCTTCGATTCGTCGTCGCCCTGTAACAGGGGCGATGTTCGTCAGCATCTTTCCAAACCTCACGAAGGATCAGGCCATGACTTCCGACTCGCTCCCCGCCAAGTTCAAACCTTATACCCGCCAGACGATCAGCCAGGCGCCGCAGTGGCAAAGCCTTCCCGAAGCGCTGCGGGAGGCCGTGCAGGTTGTATCGCGTGTCATGCCGTTTCGTACCAACCAGTATGTGATGGACGAACTGATCGATTGGACCAAGGTGCCCGACGATCCCATCTATCGCCTGACGTTCCCGCATCAGGACATGCTCTCGCCCACCGACTATGCGAAGCTGCGAGACCTGGTGCTCGTGAGAAAGGACGAGGCCGCGATCGAGGAAGCCGTTCGCGGCATTCGGCTGGCGATGAATCCGCACCCGGCCGGGCAGATGACACACAACGTGCCGTTCATGAACGGGCAGCCAGTGAGCGGCCTTCAGCACAAGTACAAGGAGACGGTGCTTTTCTTCCCGAGCGCCGGACAGACGTGCCACGCGTACTGTACGTTCTGTTTCCGCTGGCCGCAGTTCGTGGGCATGGACGATCTCAAGTTCGACGCTCGCGAATCGAGCGAGCTTGTGGCGTATCTCAAGCTGCATCCGGAGGTGACCGACGTTCTGATAACCGGTGGTGACCCGCTCATCATGAACACACGTTCGCTGGCCGGGTACATCGAACCGCTGCTGGTACCCGAGCTTTCGCACATCCAGAATATCCGCATCGGCACGAAGTCGGTCGCGTACTGGCCACAACGCTATGTGACCGACAAAGACTCCGACGACTTGCTGCGTCTGTTCGAAAAGGTCGTGGCGTCCGGCAAAAACCTCGCGATCATGGGCCACTACAATCATCCGGCGGAGCTGCGAACCGAGATCGCACAGCGCGCGGTCAAGCGGATCGTCTCGACAGGCGCCACCCTGCGCATGCAGGCACCGTTGATCCGGCACATCAACGAGGATCCGAAGGGGTGGGTGGAACTCTGGACGACGGGCGTGCGGCTTGGCGCCATTCCTTATTACATGTTCGTCGAACGCGATACCGGGCCCAGCCATTATTTTGAACTGCCCCTCGCCAAGGCATACGAAATCTTCCAGTCTGCTTATCAGCAGGTGTCAGGCCTCGCGCGTACGGTTCGTGGACCGTCGATGAGCGCGTTTCCCGGCAAGGTGGTCATCGACGGCATCGTCACGATTGCCGGCGAAAAGGTGTTTGCCCTGCAGTTCCTCCAGGCACGCAACCCGGACTGGGTGCGCCGCCCCTTCTATGCCAGGTTCGATCCGACCGCGACGTGGCTCCACGATCTCGTTCCCGCTTTCGGCGAAAAGAAATTTTTCTTCGAGAGCGATGACGACTCGCCGCATAAGACTGTCCATATCATGTCGCGGCACTCTGGCCGGCATGTTCCCGAGTCGACGGTCGAGATGCCCGTGGTAGCGGCCAGCGCGTAAACGATCACCAGCCGGCCCGTCTTCGAGGAGGGCCGGCGTTTCATAAACTTGTATTGAAAGGGACTGCAAATGACTTACGTGGTAACCGAAAGCTGCATCCGATGCCGCTATACCGACTGCGTCGAGGTCTGCCCTACCGACTGCTTCCGCCAAGGTCCAAACTTTCTGGTGATCGATCCGGATGAATGCATTGATTGCGGAGTTTGCGCACCGGAGTGCCCCGTCGACGCCATCGTGTCGTCTGAGGACATCGCCGAAGACCAGCTCGCGTTTGTTGAACTGAACGCCGCGCTTGCCAAACAGTGGCCCGCGATCGACGCCCGACAGGCGCCGCTTCCTGACGCCGACGAGTGGAAAGACGTTCAATCGAAGCTACGGTATCTACAGAAAGAACCTGTTACTTGCTAACCGTCGCGTGAGGTGCACGTGTTAGGATAACTTCGTCAGCAGTTCGCACCACTTCAGACGCCGTCGATGTTCCGTTACTCGTCAAACGAACGCTGAACCGTTAGCTTGTTTGCCACGGCCTGGACACCAGGGACACGATTCACGACGCTTTCCACTGTGCCGATCTGGTCCGGATCCCGCACTGTCCCACCCAGCGTGACCAGCCCGTTCCTGGCCACCACGCTGATATTGCCGGCGTCTATTTCTGCGTACTTTGCCAGCGCCTTATAGATGTTCCTTTTCAAGGCGCGATCTGCACGCCCCTCTGCTTGAACGATCTGTTTCCGGGAAGCAGGCTCGCCATGACCCGATGAGATTTCGCGACTCTCGCTGGTCTGGGACCACACGCTAATCGATACGGCAGAAGTTACGACAATTAGCAGCACTTTCGGCATCACGTGACTATTCATAAAAGTATCCATTCAATACAACAATCAGATCAGAAAGAGTGCCTTATCCCTATCATTGCCTCGGTCGTCGATACTCCCGGAGCAACAGGCGCACCATAGGCGATCCATTGGCTCATCGTCCCCTTGTTATCGACGTAGCCAACCTGCAGATATGCGGTGGTCCTCTTCGACAGGAAATAGTCCGCTCCAATTGAATATGCGCTGGAGTGATTGGCCGAGTTGTTGCGATCCCGCAGATAGTAATAACCGGAGGTCACCGAAAACCACGGGTTGAATTGATATCCAAGTCCGCCCGATATCATCTCGATATCGACATGTGCTGAATTTGATGGATTCTTTCCAACACTGTATGACGCAGAAACGGACGCCCCCAGGTATCGATACATGGCGCCAAGGTAGTAGAACCGGTTGTTGTTGAGACCCGTCGGTATGCTCGTAGACGTCGGGTTTGTGTCGTGACCGTTATAGTAAACAGCAGACACATTCAAACCAAAATTCGAATACCTGATGACAGCGGATTCACGAGAGCCGCCCTGGGCCTGACCCGCAACCCCACCCAACGCATACTCGAGCGCAAGCGATGCGCCATAGAATTTGGGGGATTGGTAAACAACCGCATTGCTGTCGAACAACGCGCCGATCGGCAGATTCGAGTTTGCTCCTGACCAGCCAGCCGCCTGATTCATCGACAGCCACGCGGTTAAGATGCTGCCAAAATATGCACCCGCCCGGACGTCCGTGTCCACCATCGCGTAAATCATTGGCGAATACTGTCGACCCGCGTTGACGGTACCAAATGGACCGGAGATCCCGACAGACGCGACCTGATTGAAGATTGCTGTCACCCCCGTCGTGTCGGATAACTGGAATTTGCCGTTGCCGCTATTAAAGGCACCTTGCAGTTTGACGTTGACATCGTATCCGCCGCCGATGTCCTCGATCACTCTCATTCCCCAAAAACTGGCATATAAACCTGCGTCCTTGTTCTGCCATATCGACCCGTTGTCAGGTGCCTTGGGTGAAAAAGATGAAGCCGAAGTGCTCTGATACAAAAGTCCGTTATCGATTGCGCCGTATAACGTAAGGGAGGATTGCGCATGCACAGCATTTGCGAAGACAGACAGCGCGGCTACACCACGCAGCTTGACACTCCACCTCATATCGTCTCCTGATCATAATTTAATTTTTCTAAATCATTTCCCAACTTCTCCTTTTACTTTCCTGTTTATTCTGCAGCTCTAACATTTTCGCTGGTGTTTTCCCGCTGCGATTCCAAGTCAAGCAGCCGCAACGCGTCGAACGAAGCGCGAACGCAAATCCGCAATTCTTTCAAGCGCCGCCTGTGCCGTTGCCTCGATTTCCCCAACGATCTCCGCGACAGACTTCACATCGTGTATGAGTTCAACCGCTGCGCCGGCATAGAGCGGACTTGCCTCCCAGTCCCCCTCCATGCCGTCCCACGCAGCCGCAATGTCATAGCGATAGAGTGGTTTCCCATCCGGAAAACTCGATATGCGCTCGCCTTCCCCTGGTCGTTGACCGTTAGCCGGACGCCCGGCCTCCTCCCATCTGGAGTACGTGGAATTGCGGATCACCTGATGGGGAGACTCCTGCCACCCTGCATCGAAGAGTTCGGTCTCTACAAGGTCCGTCGCCCGGGCTGCAACAACGCGCTCCTTGTAACCGCGATGGTTGGCCGACTCCTTGCTCGCGACAAAACGCGTTCCCATCCAGACTCCGCACGCGCCAAGCGCCATCGCGGCGATGAGGCCCCGCCCCTCTGCAATACCGCCCGCAGCCACCACGGGGACTCCCCTGGCAGCGTCAACGATGGACGGCAGGAGCGGCATCGCAGGCGCGCTTCCTACCAGATGACCGCCTGCCTCGCGCCCTTGGGCGACGATAAAGTCGACGCCCATATCCTTTGCCCGCGCTGCATCATCGGGGCTACCCACTGTCCAGAACACAAGCCCGCCGGCATCCTTGATGATCTGAACATAGGGCTCAATATCTCCCTGCCACAGGGAGAAGACGCGCACACCCGCGTCAATTGCAGCGGCAACTCTTGCGCTGATCAACGACCAAGGTCAGGTTTGCACCAAACCGGCCGTTCGTCGCTCGACTCATCTTTGCAAGCTCGTCGCCTACCGTCTCTTCCGGCATATGCATCAGCGCAGTAAAGCCGAAGCTGCCGCAACCGGCCATCGCTCCGAGAAACTCCGCGCTTGTGCCCCGCCCGAGAGGCGCCGCCAGGACCGGAACACGCAAATCAAGCGCCTGGGTCAATGCTGTTTCGAAAGACATATCCACCATTTCCCACGCTCGGATCGAGCGCTTATCGAGTTCAGGGATGCACCTCAACTCTTCGCGGGCACCTGCTCCTCAGATGCTACGAAGATCCTGCCATCCGTCACCGTGACCTCGTAGGTATCGATGTCCCCGTCTGCCGGCGCCGACAGCGCCTTTCCTGTGGTGACATCGAATTGCGCACCATGGAGCGGACATTCGACGACAGCGCCCTCGAGGAAACCATCCGAGAGATAGGCCAATGCGTGCGAACAGAGATCACTGGTCGCATACACCTGGCCGTCCACGTTAGAGAGCAGAATCCGCCTGGCTCCCAGGAAGACACATTTCATGTCGCCTGGCTTTAATTCCGTCACGCTACAAACATCCTGACCTTTGGGCATGCTTCACCTTTTTTCGTCTGATTCACCTGACATTTATTCCGATCTGCAGAGTCGACGGAGGTCAAATTAATGTGGCACCCGGTCTGCATTGACTTCAAGATAATCCCTTTCCCTGACCGGATAACCCCCCTCAATCTTGATAGACCTTCAGGCGAATCGGATAAATCATGTCCTCGCCTGGAGCACCCGGCCCCGGCATCCCACGATTATTCGAACAGGTTGGCGGTATCTGCATCCAGCGCGGATCGACGGGCCGAAAAGGGCGTTGCGCATCCGGCAGTGCGAACCCAAACCCTCTTCAAATCCGCACGAGCGACGCTCTGTCTCAGCGATTCAAATGCTTTGGTATCCCAATGACTGTCACGTGGGCCTAGCTCGATTGCCAGGTCGGAAAGCCAGCCGGGATCGCACCGTCACCACCTTGGATGGCGGGTAAGCCACCGTCATCAAGAAAGCGAGATTCGAACCGATCGGTTCAACTCAGTATTCGATTCAATACCAAACGATACAAGGTTCGTACATTGCTCGATTGACAGTACCGTACCGATCGGTTTAGCCTCTTTTCATCGTGCTGCCTTACTTCAGCAACCATTGAATAAATGAATATTCTGTTAGCGCGTTCGAAGACGACCACGTTTGGCAACCGCCCCTCGCCCGATGGAGCAGCGACTCCGTCCGACAAGGCGCGAGTTGTTCTTGCCGGCGCAAGAGCTGTCTTTCTGGCCAACGGTTTTAGCGCCGCGACGACCGACATGATCCAGCAAGCCGCCGGGGTATCGAAAGCGACTGTCTATTCGCACTATCCCAACAAGGAAGCTTTGTTCGTGGCGGTCGTCGAAGCCGAATGCGAGCTGTTTCTGAAAACTGTCCGTCAGCGCAGATTCCCTGGGAGAAGCCTTGAAGGCATTTTGAATGCGATAGCGCAGGCGTACCTGGAGATTGTGCTTTCGCGTGATGGATTGGCGTTGTATCGGGCAATCGTGTCCGAGGCCGAGAGATTTCCCGAGCTTGGAAGACGCTTCTATCTGGCGGGGCCGGGTGCCATGAATAATGCCGTCGCGGAAGCGTTGGAAGCCGCCGAGGCTAGCGGGGAACTCGACCTCGGTAGCGTCGGACGCGACTCCGCAGCCTCGCTCTTTGTGAATATGGTGCGTGGCGAAGCACAAATGCAAAGCCTGACGCACCCTGAATATCCAGCGTCTGCCGCCCAACGGGACCGATGGGCAAAAGATGCGGTCACGACGTTTCTGCGTGCTTTCCGGAAAAATGCCTCGAGCGGCTGACGCTGGGCGCATTCACTTGCAGAAAATCCGCGGACCGGAGAATCGATGTACATAGCAAGCGCCTGTTGCGTCGCTCCTGCGCAGTCGCGCATTAGCACTGGCGTTCCAGCATTGGAGTGACGTTCAACTGTGACTTGATGATTGAGGAAACGCATGGATCGGATGGCCAGTCTCACCTCCTTTGTCCGCGTCGTCGAGAGCGGCGGCTTTAGTGCAGCGGCGCGCCGCCTCGACTTGTCGACAACGACGATCAGCAACCAGGTCCAGGCGCTCGAAGACAGCCTCGGTGTGCGTCTGTTGAACCGCACCACCCGTCGTGTGGGTCTGACCGAGATCGGTCGCGAGTATTACGAGCGCTGCTCACAGATCCTGCAGCAACTAGCCGAGGCCGACGAGATTACCAGCGCGTTGCAGGTGACCCCGCGCGGCCGGCTGCGCCTGCGTTGCCACCAGGCGCTGGTGCGCTTCATCGCGCCGGTCGCTACCCGCTTCTCCGGCGATTACCCGGGCGTCTCGCTGGATTTGCAGACCGACACCATGATCGTCCCCCCCGACCCCGCGCGGGAGGGGTTCGACCTGGCGATCATGCCGGCATCACCGCCTGATTCGACCTTGGTCAGACGGACCCTGGCGAAATGGCACTATGTATTGTGCTGTGCACCGGCTTACCTCGAAACGCATGCGACGCCCCGCCACCCGGCAGATCTGGCCAACCACAACTGCCTGCTTTACGCCCATTCGATCTTCGGCAACGAGTTTCATTTCATCGATCCCGCCGACAATCCAACGAGCACGCGCGTCTCAGGCAACCTCGTTACCGCCAGCGTGACCATCATGCGCGCAGCTACCACTGCAGGACTCGGATTGTGGCTGTGCCCCCCGTTTCTCGTTTCTGATCTTCTGGCCTCTGGCGCGCTGGTGACGCTGCTTCCCGACTACCGCACACAGGAACTGGAGATCGTCGCGCTCTACCCCCATCGGCGGCAGGTGAGCACCAAGGTCCGGCTGCTCCTCGACATGCTGATCGAGCGGTTCACCGACGAGCGGCGCTGGCTTGATGCCTTACCCGATCGGTAAGACCGGAGTCCTCACTTTCCGTCCGCGCCACCATTCAGTCGAGCCGCCCAGCGACCCGCGGAAGATTGCCGGGCTCGGCTAACCACGCCAGCACACCGGCAAGCAGGAGCTGGGCCTCGACGGTCATGTGTGCGCTTGCTCGCGCCGCAGAAGGCTGGTGGTGTGCGCCCGCAGATCGAAATCGGGGTCGGCGGCCTGTTCCGGCGAGAGACGCGGGTCGGCGTGCAGCAGCCGGCGCGCGATCACGTGGTCGGTCTGCCGGTTAATCGACTCGACGCCGGTCAGGGTGCCGTCGCGGAAGCAGAACACCGAAAAACTGCGGCTCTCTGGGTCGCCGCGCAGCACCGCATGATCACGCCCAACCGTGTTGCCGGCGATCTGCAATTTCAAATCGGCCTGGTCGGTCCAGAACCATGGCACCTTGTCGTAGGGTATCGACTTGCCGACGATCGACGCAGCGACGGCGTGGCCCTGATCAACGGCATTCTGCACCGACTCGAGGCGGCAGCGGCCGCCCGCGAAGCGGCTGGGGAAGTTGGCGCAATCGCCGACCGCGAAGATCGTTGGATCGGCGGTCGCCAGATTCTGGTCGACGACGATGCCGTTGTCGATCGCCAGCCCCGCTGCCGCAGCGATTTCGGTATTTGGCAGGACGCCGACGCCAATCAATACGAGGTCGGCCGGGAGTCTACGGCCATCGATGGTCTCGATCCCGCTGACCCGCCCGCTGCCGAGAATACGGGCGACGCCGGTGCCGAGCAGCACCTCGGAGCCCCAGTCCCGATGCGCCCTCGCGTAGAAGCGAGATGTCTCCTCGGAGACGGCGCGCCCCATCGGGCGCTGTGTGACTTCGACGATGTGTACCCCCACCCCGGCCTGACGAGCGACGGCGGCAAATTCGAGGCCAATGAAGCCGGCGCCAATCACGACGGCGTCGCGTGCCTGCACGAGCCGCGAGCGCAAAGCGTCGGCATCAGCAAGCGTGCGCAGCGGCAAGACACCGTCAAGTTCGGCGCCCGGGACCCGCAAGGGGCGCACGCGCGCACCGGTTGCCAGGATCAATCGGTCGTAGGCAATCTTGCGGCCAGAGGCCAGCTCGACATGTCGCGCCTGCCGGTTGATCGCTATCGCGGTCTCGCCTGGTTCCAGCTCGATACGTTCGTTTTGATAGAACATCTCCGGTCGCAGCGAAAGGCCGTCGAGCCCGGTCTCGCCTGCAAGGTAGGATTTCGACAGCGGTGGTCGCTCGTAGGGGATGCAGGGCTCGTCTCCGATCAGCTGAATCCTGCCGTCGAACTCCGCCTTGCGCAGCGAGGCGGCCGCCTGGAAGCCGGCCTGGCCGGCGCCGACAATGACAACCTTCGAGTCCGGCATCATATCCGGGTGTCCATCAGGTGCACGCCGGGTCCACCGTTCCCCGCGGACGCTACCAATCGGGTCGAGAGGCGGCCGTTCGAACGGCGCTCACAGGCTGTGAATTCGAGCATCTCGTTTTCGCTCCATTTTGGGGTGCTGCCGGGACCACCGTCCGCGGCATAGACGAGGCAGGTGTCGCACATCGCCACCCAACTGCCCTCGCCTGCGATGCCGACGAAGCCGTCGATGGCCACGCGATACCCCCCTGGCGTCGAACGCCAGGGACGTGGCTCCGGCAAATCAGGCGAGGCGTCCCACATTTTCGCCAAGGGCGGCCGCTTCGGCGGAGGTGAGGACCGCGTTCCAGGTCCCAGTCGGAATGCCGCGCGCGGCGGCCTTGTCGCGCACGATGTTAAGCGGGTCGAGTCCTCGCTCCAGCCGCTTCAACTGCTCGCGCAAGATACGTCGCAACATGACGACACCGGTGTCCGAGGTGCCAAGGTTTTCAAGCGCATGCACGGCAGTCGTGCGCTGGCCCTCCTGCGCTTCGCGGTCGTCGGGCTTGCGCTGGCGCTCTTCATAGCTCCGCTCCAAAGCCGCGCCCGGCCGGACCACGTCGTCGCTGATGTCGGTCCCGGGGCGCCAGCCGGGCTTCGGCTGGCCGTCCTGCAACGGCCACGCGACCATGCTGATGCCGCGAACATGCTCGTTGTCTACCGGCACCACCCAGGACAGTTCGGTGGCGCGCGTTTTGCGAGCGCCGCTGTCGTAGACGGCGGGGACCAGGAAGGCGTTCGGCACGATACATTCGGCATGGCGAATGAAGTAATTGCCGTTCGGCAACTCTCGAACCATGTTGAAGCGCACCCCCAACGGCGTCTTTTCAAAATCGATCCTGGCCATGTCCCGCACCGTCGCGTCGTCCGCCAGGCCCTCGAGCATGTTATGCCCCTGGTTGCCACTGATCACCTGGTGCAACATGATGAGGTGCCAGGGATCGACGACATTCTCGTAATGCTGCAGCCAGTTGCAGTCCTTGACGTAACCGATCCCCTGGTCGCCCCAGAGCCGCATGCCGCGGAGTTCGACCTCGCCCACCACGTTCGGGTCGATGATGTCGTAGACCGGGAATACCGGCTCGGTGCCGGGCGGGCCCATGTAGACAAAGATGAGCCCACCGAATTCAAGCGTCGGATAGGCCGGCTGCCAGACATTCATCCGCTCGCGAAACTCCTCGCTCTCGCACGGCATGTCAAGGCAGCGGCCCTGGGTGTCGTAGAGCCAGCCGTGAAAGCAGCAGCGCAACCCCCTTTCCTCGACCCGCCCCCACTCGAGCGAAGTGCCGCGATGCGAGCAATGCGGCATCAACGCACCGACCTGCCCTGAACCGTCGCGGAACAGGACGATCTCTTCGCAGAGGAGCTTTTCCTTGCGCGGCCGGTCCGTTACCTCATCCGAGGTGCAGACAGGCTGCCAGTAGCGCCGCAGCAGCTCACCCATTGGGCTGCCCGGCTCGACGCTGGTAAGTTCGGAAGCAGCTGGTGGGGTTTGGTGTCCGTAGGCAGATTGCATCATGTTCCTCCAGGTAATGTCGTGGTTTTATCAAAGCAGGAGTGAAGATAATCCTCCACGGGGGGAGGTATAAACATGCCGCGGCGGGAAAGTCCGTCAGGCGCCGCGGGATAATCACAGCAACCCACACGGAGATATCCCTGAGCTCATGTCGGGAGCGCTGTATGGGCAGCACCAGGACTGTCGATTTCATGCCGCGGGTTTCTGCCGAACCGGCCAGTCGCGAATACGTCGCGAGATGTTCGCCGCTTCCTCAATCAGCTTGAACGCCGGACCGGGAGGATCGGTCGCGACACGGCGAATATGTACAAGCGAGGGTGTACTATCCGCGGCGCTGGTCACGAGCGACGCAGGGAATTGGAGGATGAAGTCTGGCTGAACCCCAAGCGGGCACAGCCGGATAAATTAAGGCAATTCACTCGAGGTGTGTGATTCACTGACATCGCCGAACTGCGAGATAACGGGTGTTGAACGAAACCGCCATCTCGTCATAGGTGCCGATCCCCTGATCTATGTCTACAGGCATTGACGCTGCTTGAGCTGCATACTTCGCGGCTGCTGTCGCGGCGGCATGAGGCCGTACCTGGTTCTGCATGTCATCGGGTGACCTGTACCCGTCGAACGCTGACATTCATCCTGCTTCCCTTCACGCCGCCAGCATGGATGAGGCTGAGTGCCAGTAGACCAAACGGGCAGCCATAACCGAAAGAACAAGAGCGCCATCGCCTTGGAGGGCTCCGCCAGCCGCCGCCCCGGTGACGAAATACGCACATCGCGGCAACGGTGAGGAACCCACCAGCCTGCTCAGAACTGATGACGCAAGCCGATTCGCACGTCAGCCTGCGTGGTGGTCGAAGAAGGCGTGAAGCTGTAACCGATCACCGCGTCCACACCTTCTGACGCCCGCAGCCAGTCACCCGAGATGTACACGTCTGTGCGCTTCGAAAGCAGGTAATGCAGGCCCGCCGAAAGCTGATTCCAGTGGTGGCCGTCGAAGTGCGTGTACTGGTAGCCGCCAGCCACGCTCATTTCCGGTGTCACCTGCCAGTTGGCGCCGCCCTCGCCAACCTGCATATGCTCGCTCTCGCCGAACGCCTTGATCTGGGTGTACGTGAAGGCGCCCATCAGCGTGACGTTGCCGAGCGCGTAGCTCGCGCCTACGCCGAAGGTCGCCTGCTTGTCCACCGGGAACGGCGTGTTCGCATACAGAGAGGTGACGGCGCCCGTTGCCGGATCTACGCTTACCGTCGGCTGCCCGAAGAACGTGCGCACCCCGATCATGGCGTAGGGGTCGAACGCGTAAATGCCCGACGGATTGTTCAGCTGGGTGTACGCGGTGCCCATCGCGAACGCGCCGTTCTGGTACTGCGCGCCAACGCTCCACGCGCTCCCGGTGTGAAAATCGCCGGGCTTGTTGCTGAACGAGTACATGCCGCCGAACTGGAATCCGCCGAATGTGGTCGACATGAACTTCACCGCATTCGGCAGATGATCGCCGTTCATACGATCGAAGTCGCCCTGGTTAATCGCATAGCCGCTCGCCCACGCCGTGACGTTGTAGAGGTAGACGAACTCCTGCGTCATGTCGGCCTGGTTGCCGAACGTAAGCGTTCCCCAATTGTTCTGGAGTCCGACATACGCGGCGCGGCCGAACAGTGAACCGCCGTTGGCGATCTGACCGTTGCCGAGATGGAAGCCGCTCTCCAGCTCGAACACCGCCTTCAGCCCGCCGCCGAGATCCTCGATGCCCCTGAGTCCCCAGCGGTTCGCCTGGGCAATGCCGTCGTCGAATTTCACTTGATACGAGCCGCCTGCGTTGCTCACGTACGTTACGCCTGCATCGATGATCCCGTACAGGGTGACGCTGCTTTGGGCATGGCCTGCGTTCGAGACAGCAGCCAATGCCAGCGCAACGCCGGTGAGTGACGCAACATTCATCTTTCTCATGATTTCGGATCTCTCCAGTCTCGCGGTACAGGTTGTCGGGGGCCGCGCCAACGGATCACGAAACCTGCGCGGTCGACAAAACGTACAAGTCCAAATAGCGGCCGACTTGCGCTGATACGACGCGAGATGGCGCCAGCGCGACATGCGCAACCCGCAAAAAGTCCCGTAAAACAGGCGCTATCCGTTACGTGGCGGGCTTCGCAAGGGGATCCGTCAGCACGATCATCGGCAATCCGACGTGGATCGTAGAAATTCCGCCGACCCCGCCACAGCGGCATTTTTATCGATTGAACATTCAATAAAAAATGCCTAGAGTGAAAACTTTAGTGGAGCGCCCTTAGTTACCATGCCCAAGATCGGAATGCGCGACGTGCGTCGCGCGCAACTCATTGACGCCACCCTGCAGTCGATTGATCAGTCCGGCCTCTCTGGCACGACGCTGGCGACCGTCGCGCAGTACGCGAACACCTCAACTGGCATCGTCAGCCATTACTTCGGCGGCAAGGACGGTCTGCTCGAAGCCACCATGCGCCACGTGTTGCACGACCTCTGGGAGGCCACCGTACGCCGGCGTCTCGCCGCGAAGGACGAGCCGCGTGCCCGCTTGCGCGCAATCGTCGCGGCCAATTTCGACGTCTCGCAGGTGAATGCGCCCGTCATGAAGACGTGGCTCGCGTTCTGGACCGAGAGCATGCATCAGCCCGCGCTGCGCCGACTGCAGCGCGTCAACACGCGTCGGCTCCATTCGAATCTCTGCGCGGAGTTCGAAAAGGTATTGCCGGCCGCAGCGGCACGGCGCGCCGCGAGCGGCCTCGCCGCGATGATCGACGGCCTCTGGCTGCGCGGCGCGCTCACGGGCGAGCCGTTCGACACGAGGGCCGCGCTGCGCGTCGCCAACGACTACATCGACCTGCTGCTCGAGGCGCGCGCCAAGCCGCGCGCGGGCAAGTCGGCCAAATAACCCGGCCCGGAGTTACTGCTATGCCTGTTTATCCCCTGGAGCGCCTCTTCATCGACGGCGCTTACACCGACGCCACCAGCGGCGAGACATTCGACACCTACGATCCCGCCACCAGCACCAGGCTCGCCACGGTGCAACAGGCAAGCGCCGCCGATATCGACCGCGCCGTGCAGTCTGCCCATGCCGGCCAGCGCGCCTGGGCGGCCATGACAGCGATGCAGCGCTCGCGCGTGATGCGGCGTGCGGTCGAACTGCTGCGCGCCAGCAACGACGTCCTCGCGGCGCTCGAAACACGTGACACGGGCAAGCCGATCGCCGAGACAAGCACCGTGGACATCGCCACGGGCGCCGACGTGATCGAGTACTACGCCGGTCTTGCGCCCGCACTCGAAGGCCAGCAGATTCCTCTGCGCGAGACGTCGTTCATCTACACACGGCGCGAACCGTTGGGCGTCACGGCGGGCATCGGCGCGTGGAACTATCCGCTACAGATTGCCTGCTGGAAATCGGCGCCCGCGCTCGCCGCCGGCAACGCGATGATCTTCAAGCCGAGCGAAATCACACCGCTTTCGGCCTCAAAACTCGCTGAAATCTATATCGAGGCAGGCGTGCCGCCTGGCGTGCTAAACGTGGTCCATGGCGACGGCCGCGTTGGCGCAATGCTGAGCATGCATCCCGGCATCGAAAAAATTTCGTTTACGGGTGGAGTCGAAACGGGCAAAAAAGTCATGGCGGCCGCGGGCGGTTCCACGCTGAAGGAAGTGACGATGGAACTGGGCGGCAAGTCGCCGCTGATCGTCTTCGAGGATGCCGATCTCGACCGCGCCGCCGATATCGCCGTAACGGCCAATTTTTTCAGTTCTGGTCAGGTGTGCACCAACGGCACGCGCGTGTTCGTCCATCAGTCCGTGATTGCCGAATTCGAGGCGCGCGTGCTCAAACGCGTCGCGCGTATCCGTGTGGGCAACCCCACCGATCCTGCCACCAACTTCGGGCCGCTCGTGAGCGCGGCACAACTTGACAAGGTGCTCGGCTATGTCGAGAGCGGCAAGCGCGAAGGCGCGCGGCTGCTAGCGGGCGGCGCTCGCCTCATTGAAGGCGGGTTCGCGCACGGCCAATACGTCCAGCCCACCGTGTTTTCCGGTTGCCGGGACGACATGCGGATCGTGCAGGAGGAGATTTTCGGCCCGGTGATGAGCATTCTTACGTTCGCCAACGAAGCCGAAGTGATCGCGCGCGCCAACGCATCGCTCTATGGCCTCGCTGCCGGGGTGGTGACCGAGAACCTCGCGCGCGCGCATCGGGTGATTCATCGACTCGAAGCGGGCATCTGCTGGATCAACACGTGGGGTGAATCGCCTGCGCAGATGCCCGTGGGCGGCTACAAGCAGTCCGGTGTCGGCCGCGAGAACGGCATGACGACACTTGAACACTACACGCGCATCAAATCGGTCCAGGTGGAGATGGGACCGTATCTGCCCGTCTACTGAGGGAGTCCTGCATGGCAGCGCAAGAGTACGACTACATCATCATCGGCGCAGGATCGGCGGGCAATGTGCTCGCGACGCGCCTCACCGAGGATCCCGACGTCACGGTGCTGCTGCTCGAAGCTGGCGGCCCCGATTACCGCTTCGATTTCCGCACGCAGATGCCCGCGGCGCTCGCCTACCCATTGCAGGGCCGCCGCTATAACTGGGCGTACGAAACCGATCCCGAGCCGCACATGAACAACCGGCGGATGGAATGCGGACGCGGCAAGGGCCTCGGCGGTTCTTCGCTGATCAACGGCATGTGCTATATCCGCGGCAATGCGCTCGATTACGACGGCTGGGCGCAACGCCAAGGCCTCGAGCAATGGAGCTATCCGGACTGCCTGCCTTATTTTCGCAAAGCCGAAACGCGAGATGTCGGCCCGAACGACTATCACGGCGGCGATGGTCCGGTTCATGTGACCACGAGCAAGCCCGGCGTCAATCCGCTCTTCGAGGCAATGATCGAGGCGGGCGTGCAGGCAGGTTATCCGCGCACCGACGACCTCAACGGGTATCGCCAGGAGGGCTTCGGCCCGATGGACCGCACCGTGACGGCCAAAGGCCGACGCGCGAGCACCGCGCGCGGCTATCTGGACCAGGCGAAACATCGACCGAACCTCGATATCGTGACGCATGCCGTCACCGACCGCATCCTGTTCAGTGGCAAGCGTGCGCACGGCGTCGTCTTTCTGGACGGACCCGCGCAGGTGACGCGTTATGTGCGCCGCGAAGTGCTCCTTTGTGCGGGGGCCATCGCCTCACCGCAGATCCTGCACCGCTCGGGCGTCGGCCCCGGAGCATGGCTGCGCGAACTCGACATCCCGATCGTGCTCGATTTGCCCGGCGTCGGGCAGAATCTCCAGGATCACCTGGAAATGTACATGCAGTATGAGTGCAAGGAGCCCGTCTCGCTCTACCCTGCGCTCCTCATGCGGAATCAGCCTGCCATCGGCATCGAGTGGATGCTGCGCGGCACCGGCATCGGCGCAAGCAATCATTTTGAGGCAGGCGGTTTCATCCGCACACGCGACGACGACCCGTGGCCGAACATCCAGTACCACTTTCTGCCCGTCGCGATCAATTACAACGGCAGCAACGCGATCAAGATGCACGGCTTCCAGGCGCACGTCGGCTCCATGCGCTCGCCAAGTCGCGGACGCGTGAAGCTGCGCTCGCGTGACCCGCGCGAGCATCCGTCGATCCTTTTCAACTACATGGCCGAAGCGCTCGATTGGCGCGAGTTCCGCGACGCGATCCGCATCACGCGCGAGATAATCCATCAACCCGCGCTCGATCGCTTCCGGGGCCGCGAGCTAAGTCCCGGCGCGGGACTCAAAACCGACGCGGAGATCGACGCATTCGTGCGCAGTCGCGCGGAAACCGCTTTTCACCCGTCCTGTTCGTGCGCGATGGGCTTTGACGCCATGGCCGTGGTGGATGCCGAGGGCCGCGTGCACGGGCTCGACGGCCTGCGCGTGGTGGACGCGTCGATCATGCCGCGCATCACCACCGGCAACCTCAACGCGCCGACAATCATGCTCGCGGAGAAGATCGCAGACCGAATTCGTGGACGCGAGCCTCTTGTGCGATCCACGGCGCCGTACTATGTGGCCGATGGCGCGCCCGCGCGAGGAGCGAATCTGCGTGTCGGAGCAGCGCCGGGCAATGTCGCGTCAAGTGCAGGCAAAGGGCGTGCGCCTCGCGTGACACTTTAAACGCGCAGACAGTCCATTTATATGGGCCAGCGTCGAAACGCGATGATCCGCGCGACGATCCTGGCCTCTTTGTTTGGGCGGTCCTGAATGATGCGTCTTTGCCCGGCGTTGGCGTCACGTGCCGGGAGCGGATCGCGCGAGAGCGGCGAGAGAAGAAGGAAAAACCAGGTCGTAGAAAACCTTCCGCTTCCTGAGGAGCTGATGAGTTGTGACCAGCGCCGCACAGCCCCCCGCGTGCGTCGCGTCACTGAGCGCTCCCTTGGGCCAGTTCTGATCGAGTTCGCCATCTGTCTTCATGTCGCCGATGACGTGCTCAATCGCCGCGCGGTGTCTGATCATCGCGCGTAATCCGCGCTCGATGCTCCACGGCGCGTACGGATTTCCCGGCGTCGAACGCATGCCAACGACCGGGCCTTTCCTGGCGTCGTCGCGATCGATACTTGCACCGAGAACTCACACCGCGTGCGCGCCTTACCCTTGGGGTTGCCCAAAGGTAAATACCTGGCAGTATGTATTCAACCCGTTGCCAGACGACTACCTGCGTGATTCCGCCAACACTGAAGCAAATCAGACCAAGCCCGCCAGCCGGTGGGACACGGCAATCGCCAGCCCCCCCGCAACCAGTGCCCCATAAGGCGCGAGATTCAGCCATCTTCTGCGCGCCGGCACGCTGACTTCCATGTCGAGGGCACTGCCTGCGGGAAAACGCCCGCGGTCCTGCCAATAGTGACGGAAAACGAACACCGGCACGATGAGCAACATGGCAATAAGACCATTGCGCAAGGTCCCCTCGCCTTGCAGATCCGCGCCAGCACCGACGAACACGAGGTTCGCGTAGCCGCACAGCGCACCCAGCGCAAGCAGCCAGGTCGGACAGCGGAACGGGCGCGCCCACGCACCACGGTCCATGCGATGAATCCAGCCAGACTGCAGGTTGAGGAACACGAACAGCATGTAGCAGACGTTCGAGATCGATAGCACCGTCATATAGTCCGACATCGCCAGCAGGACGAGGTTGAAGCCGAGATCGGTCCACATCGCCGCAGTCGGCGCGCCATGCTCGTTCACACGGGAAAGGTAGCGCGGCAGCCAGCCGTCCACGGAAGCCTGATAGAGGGTGCGCGACGATCCCATCATCGATGTCATCACGATCAGCAGAATCGAGAGCATCAGCATGACCACGACGGCATTGCCCACCCAGGCGCCACCGCCCACCATCGTGGCCATTGCGGTGCCCACACCCGTGCCGTCGCCGATGCGCGGATCGAGCATGATCGGCATCCCCAAAGCGCCCTGGAACGCGAGCGGCACGAGGGTCATCACGACGAGGCACAGCGCGCCCGACCAGAAAATCGCCCTTGCCGTGTCGCGCCGTGGATCGCGGAACTCGCGCGTATAGCAGACCGCGGTTTCGAAGCCATACGATGCCCATCCTGCCATGAACATCGCTCCCAGCGCCATGACCACGCCTTGGCCGTTCCATGCGCCGAAGTGTGATGCAGTGAGATTGCCCTGCGCGTCGCGCCCAAGCGGAAGCAGCGGAAAGAGATGCTCCGCAGGCACGTCGCCCGTAATGAACGGAACGAGGCCGACGATCAAAAGGGGCGTGAGCGAAGCGATGCCGAGAATCTTTTGCGTTTTCGCAGCCTTCGACGCGCCGCTATGCTGAAGCCAAAAGGTGACGAGCAGAAAAGCCGCGGCGATCAGGAACGTGGCGTTGATGCGAAGGGTGAGGCCCGGTTTGATGAAGTTGAGGCTGACAAGCGTCAAGTGCCACTGGATGACGGCGGCGTCAGGCGAAAACAGTGTGGCGAGCGCGTAGTTTGCTGCCAGACCACAGCCGAGTGCGAGCATCGGCGACCACGCGAGCCAGTTGCACCATACGGAGACAGGGGCGATCATCTTGCCGTAGCGGACCCAGCCGATCGCACCATAGACCGAAGCGCCGCCTGACTTGTGCGGAAAGAGTCCTGAAATCTCGGCGTAAGTCGCGCTTTGCACGAGGCCCATCGTGATCGATGCGATCCAGATGGCCCATGCCGGTTGCCCGATGGTCGCGCAAACGCCACCGATCGTGAACAGCACGCCAGCCGGCACGCCGCTCGTCACCCAGAACGCATCTTTCCAGGTGAGCGCGCGCTGCAGCCCGCTGCCGTGACCGACGCGTGCGGCGCCCTCCTCGGTGCCGCTCGTACCGATTCCCGCCTGCTCCATCTGCCCCTCCTGTTTTGAACGCTAATCATCCAAAATTGCCGCGCCAATAGGGATGTTCGCGAGCGTCGCACTCTCGCCTGTCATTGCCCGGCACAGATCGTTCGGCGGCGGCCAACGGCACCGACCAAGCTATGTCAATGCACACCCAGCGAGGCGCGCACGGCAGGCAGGCCCGGCTTGCCGTCCAGCGTCGTGACGCCTGCAAGCCAGTTGTCGAGCACCTGCGGGTTGCTCCTGAGCCAGTCGGCGGCCGCCTTGTTGGGGTCCTGGTTGTTGGCAATCGGCACCATCAGATGGTTCTCGATGGCCGTTGTGAACTGAAGGTTGGAGACGAACTTCGCGACGTTCGGGCAGCGTGCAGCATAGTCTGGCGGTTCCGCCGTCAGCACCCGCGCCTCGCCGTAATTGGGGCCGAACACATCATCGCCGCCTGCCAGGTAGTCGATCTTCATTTGAACGTTCATCGGATGCGGCTCCCAGCCAAGAAACACGATCCACTGCTTTTCGCGAATCGCCCGGTTGACTTGTACAAGCATCCCGGCCTCGCTGGATTCGACGAGCTTGAATTTGCCCAGACCGTACTGGTTGGCGCCGATCATTTTCTGGATCAGCGCGTTGCCGTCGTTGCCAGGCTCGATGCCGTAAATGCGACCTTGCAGTTTGTCGGCGTATTTCACAATGTCCTGGAACGATTTCAGGCCGCCCTGGTAGACGTAGTCTGGAACCGCGAGCGTATATTTGGCTCCCGTGAGATTCGGCGTTGCCAGGACCTTGATTGAGCCCGCTTTCGTGAACGGCGCGATGATCGGGTCCATCGTCGGCGACCAGTAGCCGAGGAACACGTCTATCTGCTTGCTCTTGAGGCCCGCGAACGTGATCGGCACGGAAGCGATCGTTTTGGTCGGCGTATAGCCGAGGGCTCCGAGGATGGTCGACGCGATGCCGGTGGTCGCCGCGATATCGGTCCAGCCGACGTCGGCGAACCGCACGTCCTTGCACTGGGCAGGATCGGCTCCGTACGCACTGGCGCAAAGGATGGCGGCGCACGCGAGCGCGCCTGTCTGCAGCAGGGGGAATCGGTACATCGTTGTCTCCTCGGGCATTAAACAGCGTCGATGGTCAGGTCCATGAAAATCGCCTCGAACGTAGCGGAAGGTGCGCGGCTAGTCAGATTCGTATGTTGACGGGCCGATGCGTGCATCCCAAGACACATGGTTGCCCGGAAAAAAGCGGACTAACGTAGCAATTGCGACGGGCAATTGCGCAGAAACGACAACCGATTCCGAAGATCCATGTCAGGTATGGATTTAAGTTAATTGAATGATCAATTTACAGACGTGTAAGGTGCATCCCGGCATGATGCGGGCATGGATTCGACTTTGGTGCATCACGTTAGTACGCCATTACTCAGGCATGGCGGAGACGACGTTGATCTGCTTGCGATCGAGGATGCCGCGCAATGGCTCGCAATCGAGCCTTCCGCGGACGTACGCCTGGTCGCCACGTTGGCAACGCGCTTCCAGACGGGCATGCTGCTCCGGCGCGATCAGCAGTAAGCCGCCCGCTCGCGCCTCGCGCATGTGGCGATTCGATGTCGAACGTGACTTCGCTCTGACGGATTCCCGGCGGACCGCGCTACCGATGCGTGAGCGTGTCGCGCCCATCGGGTTCGCCTGTGATTGTCTTCTTTCGACACTGCGACGATTCGTGGTGCGTGTATCCGCCACCCGTCATCCAGCCGACCGTGGAGGCAGGCCGGAAAGCGGCGTCGCTGATCTGCCTCAGGCAGAATCCGTCCGCGGAGATCCTGCCGATGTCATACGGTCGGGTTGAGCTGCAAGAGATTCTTGACACGCGGAAATTCGACTTGCCGAGCTTAGTACAATCGCCGGGCTGGATGCATCAGATGGATACTGAGGAACGTCCAGCCGAGTCGGACACTTATGGCATCTCGTCGTAGGTCTATCGCGAACGTGCGCCGTTTCATCCGGGACATCTCCACGATTTCCTCAATCGGACGTGGCGCAACGGACGTCTGCTTCGCTGCAAAGGCTACATCTGGATGGCCAACCGTTACCTCGATACCGGCATGCTTGTCCAAAGCGCTGGCAAATTCAAACGGGGTATGTCGGGTACATGGTGAAGATTCATGCTCCCTTCTGCCTGGCCACGAGACGATTATCGTCGGCGAGGCATCCGGGAGAAATGGGACGAGCACGCAGGAGACTGCCGGCAGGAAATCGTATTCATCGGACAGGCCATCGATTGCGACATGCTCAAGGAGCAACTTGATTCATGTTTCCTGAGCGTTGAAGAAATCGAGGCAGGACCCGACAGTTGGGACAATCTCCCCGGAGCATCCGCATTTGAGGTAGAAGTCGCAACCAAGCCGGAAGTCACGTCAGCATTGCGAGGCTCGCATGAATCCTCGGGGATCACCTCCACGGCGATCATGCCCATCGCGAACAGGACCATCCACGGCATCGAGGCCCTCAGGATTACCGATCGATCACGATCATGATCGGCAAGCGACCGAATCAGCGTCGTATGTCGCCAGTCGCGTTTGGGCGTCGCTCGCCAGGCAGCGGCTCGTTTCTTTCTTTGCCTCATGCGGCGGCTCCGGTTTTTCTGGACACAGAGTTGGGGTAAAACGTGTGATCCAAACTGGAGTAGTTGATGTTGAAGA
>NZ_SELS01000007.1 GCF_004197395.1 Paraburkholderia sp. UYCP14C
TCCGCCGCCGCACTCCGCATCAAGCGCCCACACTTATCGGCTGTTAGTTTTTAAAGATCGATCCGCCCAACCCGCAGCGCCTGAACCACAACCACCGGCACTGCTTCGTTTGCGTCGCTGCGTCTGCAGCAGAGAAACGAGATTATGGAGAACTTTCGTCGGATCGTCAACAGGTTTTTATCACTCGCTTAACCTGCCCACGCCGCTGAAACCCTCGCCATCCAAGGCTTCCCGCTTCTCCGTGCCCCGGTGTCCGGAGCGCGAAAGAGCGGAATTCTAGTCGCCGCCATCAGGACTTGCAAGCGATATTTTGACGCGCCGGGCCCACACCCTACCGCAAGCCGAAGCACCTCGACTCACGCGGTCGCATGCGCGCGCATCGCCCGTTCGACCACGACCAAGTAATGGTCGATCCCCGGCGTCGAGCGATCCTTCTCTTTCGCGCGGTCGTCCCATCGGCGCAAACGCATCGCGTCTTCCGCATACGGCTTTTGCATAAACGCCTGCGCCTCTTCCCTGCTAAAGATCCCACCCTGCAATTGCAGGCTGCGCACCGAGTCGGCGGACAGCTGACCGAAATAGGTGGCGTCGATCGCGCATAGGCAGCGCTTCGCGTCGACGTGCAGACGAATCGGCTCCAGCACTGCATCCGACAACACAGGCCGCAAAAACGGCAACGCGAAGTACTGGTGCAAATCGTCGACGCCCCGCTCCGTCGGCGTCTCCCCTTGCAGATTCAGCAGATGTCCGAGGTCGTGCAAAAACGCCGCGGCGACCAGTTCGTCGCTCGCGCCTTCCGCCTCGGCCAGCGCCCCGCTCTGCAACGCGTGCTCGAGCTGGGTTACCGGTTCGCCGCTATACGCGAGGCTGCCGTGTCGCTCGAAGAGCACACGGATATCGTCGAGACTCAATGCCACCTGTTACTCCCAAGGTAATGAAAACGTCTTCAGGTTGGTAAAACTCTTCATCGCTTCCTGCACGCCTTCCTTGTAGCCGAGGCCCGAATCCTTGATGCCGCCGAACGGCGTCAACTCGATCCGGTAGCCCGGCACTTCCCACACGTTAACGGTGCCCACGCGCAGCTCATTGATGAAGCGCGTGATCGCGTCCTGCCGGTTCGTACACACGCCCGACGACAAGCCGAACGGCGTCCCGTTGCTGATCCGGATCGCGTCGTCGAGCGTATCGAACGCGATGATCGGCGACACCGGCCCAAACGTTTCCTCGCGCACGAGCGTCATCGACGGATCGACGTTGTCGAGTACGGTCGGCGCGTACAACGCGCCGCTGCGCTCATTGCCGAGACACAGCCGCGCGCCCGCGGCGACCGCCTCGTTCACGCGCGCCTCGAACAGTTGCGCGGCGGCGGCATCGATCACGGTGCCCATCTGGTTCGACGCATCGAACGGATCGCCGAACGTCCAGGCGCGCGTCTTCTCGACGACCCGCTCCGTGAACTCCGCCGCCACGCGCTGCTGCACGAGCATCCGCTTGACCGCCGTGCAGCGCTGGCCCGAGTTCTTGTACGAGCCTTGCACCGCGAGGGTCGCCGCGCGCTCGAGGTCGGCGTCGTCGAGCACGATCAGCGGATCGTTGCCGCCCAGTTCCAGCACGACGCGTCGATACCCGGCCTTCGACGCGATGTATTTGCCGATCGCGACACCGCCCGTAAACGTAACGAGTTCGACCGACGCGTGCGTGATCAGCTCGTCGGCGATTTCGCGCGGATCGCCGGTCAGCACCTGCAGCATCGGCGCGGGCAGCCCCGCTTCATACAGCAGATCGGCCAGATACAGCGCCGACAGCGGCACCTTCTCCGACGGCTTCAGCACCACGCGATTATTTGTCGCGACGGCCGGCGCGACCTTGTGCGCAACCTGGTTCATCGGATGATTGAACGGCGTGATCGCGACGATCACGCCCGCGAGCGGCTCGCGCTGCGAGAACACGCGACGCTTTTTGCCATGCGGCGTCAGATCGCAGGAGAAGCTCTGAGCGTCGTCGCGCAACGCTTCGAACGACGCAAAGCGGAACACGTCGGCGACGCGGCCGATCTCGTAGCGCGAGTCCTGCTTCGACAGACCCGACTCGAGCGAGATCAGATCCGACGCCTGTTCGCTGCGCTCGCGCAGCAGCCCCGCCGCGCGCTCGAGAATCTGCGAACGCTCGTAGCGCGACAGCGTCGGCTGATAGGCGAGCGCGTAGTCGAACGCGGCGCGCACATCGTCGATGCTGGCGAGCGGCACCGTGCCGACGCGCATGCCGGTATAAGGATCGAGCACGTCGAGCGTACGTGCGCGCATCGCGCGCTCGCCGGCGAGCCGCAGCGCTTCGGCGCGGAACGCCGGATGGTCCCGCAGCACCGTGTTCATGGTGTCGACACGCGATTGAGCACGACGTCGAAGATATCGAAGTTGCGCAGCCGATTGCCTTCGCTGCCGGTAGCGGAAACCGCAACCCGCCGGTTGAACAGCAGCGGCACTTCCTGCTCGGAAATCCCGCCATGCGAGCGCAGCGGCACGGTGAGCCCGGACAGGTCGTGCTCGTTGCGCCGCGTGCCGAGCACGACGTGCTTCGTGCCGATGACGACCAGATCGCCGATACGATCCTCAGGCAGCCCGAAACGCGCACAAGCGGCATGCCGATCGAGCACGACTTCGATTCCCGGCAGGCGACCGATCCGCGCGATCACGGACGCAGCGTCGACCTCGCGCGGCAAATAGACGGTCGCGAACGAACCCAGCGCGCCATGATGCACGACGTAAGGGTCGGTGATCGGCAGAATCACGCGCGCCGTCGACGCGCCGAGCCAGTCATCCAGCACGTCCTGCAGATAGATCACGTTCGGCTCGCCGGTTTGCGGATCGTGCTTCGCGTTCATACCGTGGTCGGCGGTGAGACCGATCACCCAGCCGAGCGCGTCGAGCTGCGCGAGATAGCCGTCCATCATCGCGTAGAACGCGTTCGCGCCTTCGGTGCCGGGCGCGCACTTGTGCTGAATATAGTCGGTCGTCGACAGATACATGAGGTCGAGCTTGCGTGTCTGCGCGAGCCGCACCCCGGCCGCGAACACGAATTCCGACAACCCCGCGCTATACACGTCCGGCAGCGGCAAGCCGACCAGATCGAGCACGTCTTCGATGCCGTTCTCCTCGCGCGTCACCTTGTCGGCTTTTTCCGCCGAAAAGCAGATGCCCTTCAACTGCCAGCCGAGCAGCCCGCGCAGCTTGTCCTTCGCGGTGACGACGGCGACCGCGGCGCCTGCGTCGGCGGCGGCCGCGAGCAGCGTCGGCGCGCGCAGGTAGGCGGGGTCGTTCATCATCACCGCCGCGCCCGCGCCGTCGTTCGCGTCGGTGTTCCAGAAGTAGTTGCCGCAGATGCCATGCACGGACGGCAGCACGCCGGTCACGATCGACAGGTTGTTCGGGTTCGTGAACGATGGGATCACGCAGTCGCCGCGAAACGCCGCGCCGCCCTCGAGCATCGAACCGATGAACGGCGCGACGCCGGCCGCGACCGCCGCTTCCAGATACGCAAACTCGCAGCCGTCGACACAGACGACGACCGTCGGTTGCGAAGGCAGCCGGTAGCTGCGGCCGTTGACTTCGATCGTGCGTTGCTCGGGGTGTGTCATCGCATGGTTTTCCATAGCCGGGGTTGTCATTGCCAAGGCCTCATCGCCGCGCCGTCATCGCCCGCGCGAGCCGACCGCGCCCGCGCTCGCCGGGAGGCGCTGCTCCTGCGCCGCCTCGCCCGGCACCGCGCATGCCGCATGCGCGCGCTGCAACCCGCCCTGCACATGCGCGCGCATCAACTGCGCGGCCTGCTCGGCATCGCGCGACGCAAGCGCGGTCAGAATCGCGCGATGCTCGGCGAGCGAGCGCTTCATCGCGTCGGCCTGCACGACCAGCGCCGCTCGCCGGAACAGGCTCAACTCACTGACGAGCCTGCGATACGTGTCGTACAACTTCGTGTTACCCGCCGCCGCGACCAGCGCATCGTGAAACGCGACGTTCGCGCGCGCATACGCATCGTGATCGTGCGACGCGAGCGCGGCGCGCATCGTATCGACCCAACCGCGCAGTTCCGCGAGCTTGCCCGCGTCGATGCGCGCGGCCAGCATCCGGCACGCCGCCTCTTCAAGCACTGCGCGCACCGCGTAAATCTCGTCCGCCTCCGCGAGCGACACCGTCCGCACGAACACGCCGCGATTCTTCTCGGTACGCACGAGCCCCGCCTGCTCGAGCGCACGAAACGCCTCGCGCACCGGTCCACGCGACACCTGCAGCCGCGCAGCCCAGTCGGCTTCGTTGAGCTTGTCGCCCGGCGTCAGCGTGCCGTCGACGATATGCCGCTCGATCTCGTCGCGCACCAGCGTCGTCAGAGAATGGCGGCGCACGACCTCGATCGGATCGACAGCAGCAGAGCGCATATATTCGGTCATTTTGACAAATTTTGCCACATCGACATCGATGCTCCCCAGTTGGCGCGACTGCTCCAGATCAAGGCAATCGCCCGCCGGTCGGTCGGCTCAGTCGGATCAGTCGATCCGGCGGCGGGGAGCGCGCGCCGCGATCAGCAACAGCGCGACCAGCGAGACCATCAGCAGAATCAGCGACAGCGCTGACGCCGGCAGGTAATAGCCCCGTTCCACCTGCCCAACGACGACGATCGGCACAGTTGCGAAGCCTGGCGGATACACGGTCAGCGTCGCACCGAGTTCGCCGAGCGACAGCGCGAAACCGAGCGCGAGACTCGCGCGGATCGCCGGCACCAGTTGCGGCAGCACGACGCGGCGCAGCACCATCGACGGCGGCGCTCCGAGGCTCGCGGCCGCTTCGCGCAGCACGGTCAGCTCCGGGCGCAGCGCGGCGGCGGCGCAGCGATAGCAGAACGGCAGCACCAGTGCGAGCTGCACGAACACGACGATCGCCGCCGAGCTCGACAGGTCGAGCGGCCGCTTGTGATACGCGATCAGCACCGCGAGGCCGAGCACCACGCTCGGCACCCCGTTGGGCATCATCGCGATCGTGTCGACGACCGCGCCGAGGCCGCGCCGGTCGCGCCCTTCGAGCGCGAGCGCGAGCCACAAACCGAGGATCGTGCCGAGCACCGCGACGCCCATGCCGACTTCGAGGCTGGTGGTCAGCGCGTCGAAGTCGCTCGAGCTGAGGCGTTCGAACCAGCGCATGCTGAAGCCGTCGGGCAGGATCGTGCCGGACCAGTGCGACGCGACGCTCGATAGCGCGACGACCAGCACCGGCAGCACGAACAGCCAGAAGCTCAGCAGCGCGGCAAAGCCGAGAAAGAGACCGCCGAGCATTCGCACCGCGAGGCTGTGCCGCACCGGCCGGCCCTTCTTGTGCATGACCGGCAGCACGGTCGGATCGAGTTCAACGGCCATGACCGGCTCCTTTCACTTTGCGACTATTGACGCGCCGGTACAACGCGTACAGCGACAACGACATTAGCAGCATCACGACCGCGCCGGCGGCGGCCGTCGGCAGATCGAGATCGACGGTGGCGGCGCTATAGATCGCGACCGGCAGCGTGATCAGATGGGCGCTGCCGAGCACCAGCAAAATGCCGAACTCGTTGAGCGTCAGCAGAAAACACAGAATCGTGCCCGCCGCGATGCCTGGCCACGCGAGCGGCAGGATCACCTTGAACGCGACCATCAGGCCGTTCGCGCCGAGGCTGCGCGCGGCTTCGATCAAGCGCTGGTCGAGCAGCGCGAACGATGCCAGCGTCGGACGCACGACGAACGGCGTATAGAACACGACTTCCGCAAGAATCACGCCGCCGATGCCGAACAGAAAATCGAGCGGCGGCGCCTGCAGATTGAACAGCCGCTGCAGCCCGATGCTGACCGAGCCCTGCGAGCCGTACAGAAAGATCAGCGTGAACGCGACCAGAAACGACGGGAACGCGACGAACAGCTCGAGAAAGCGCGTGACCATGCGCGCGCCCGGAAACGGCTTGAAGAACAGCAGCGACGCGAGCGCCACGCCGAGCAGCGAAGCGAGGCTCGCGCTCGCGAACAGGATGCCGAGCGTGGTGCCGATCACGCCGCGCGTTTCGGGGTTGCCGAAGAACGTCACGTACGCGTGGCCCGACAGGCCATGCGCGCCGGTCAGGCTCAGCATCACGAGCCGTACCAGCGGATAGATGACCAGCGGTCCGAGCACCACGACCGCAATGAACAGCAGATGCCATTGCGCAAGGCGCTCGCGGCGCTTCACCGCGGCCGCATGCGCCGCGGCGCTCGCGAGACGGCGCGCGGCGGCCTCGGCCCCGGCTTGCGCGTCAAGGCCGAGCGGATTGGACGTATCAGGGCTTGATAAGGACGACATCGCCAGCCTCGTAACGCAGGGAAACACGCGCGCCCTTCTCCGGCGTCATGCCGTGACCGCGCTGCATCGTGACGAGCACCGGGTCGTTCGGCAGCGCGTCGAGTACGACCGATACCGACAAGGCCGCGCCATACCACTCGACCGACGCGATCGCGCCGTGCAACTGCCCCTCGCCGAGCGGCACGATGCGCAGCGCCTCCGGCCGTAGACACGCGACGCGATCGCGCTCGTTGTAGCGCGCGTCGTCCATGCCGAACGCGACCTGCGGCGGCAGCAGATTGGCCGCGCCGAGGTAGCGCGCGACGAAGCCGTCGGCCGGCGTGTCGTACAGCTGCTGCGGCGTGCCGAGCTGCGCGATATGGCCGTCGCGCATCAGCAGCGTGCGGTCGGACAGCACGAGCGCGTCGTCCTGATCGTGGGTCACGCAGACGATCGTCAGATTCGGCAGGCGCTCATGCAGCGCCTTCAGTTCGGAGCGCACCGACGCGCGCAGATTGGCGTCGAGCGCGGACAGCGGTTCGTCGAGCAGCAGCACGTCGGGCTCGATCACGAGCGCGCGGGCGAGCGCCACGCGCTGCTGCATGCCGCCCGACAGTTGCGCGGGCATCACGTGACCGGCATCGCCGAGCTGCACGAGCTTCAGCGCCTCGGCGACGCGGCGCGCGACGTCGCGCGCCGGAATGCGCCGCGCGCGCAAACCGAACGCGACGTTCTCGAACACCGTCAGATGCGGAAACAGCGCGTAGCTCTGGAACAGCAGACCGAGATTGCGCTTGTGCGGCGGCACGTGCGTCAGATCGCGGCCAGCTACCGTCAGCGAGCCAGCCAGACCGTCCGCCTCGATGAAACCCGCGATGAAGCGCAGCAAGGTCGTCTTGCCGCAGCCGCTGCGGCCGAGCACGGTAAGCAACTCGCCGCGCTGGATCGTCAACGACAGATCGTCGAGCACCGTGCGCGCGCCGAAGCGCACCGTCAGGTGATCGATCTGCACGCCACCCGGCACGTCCGAACGCGTGGCGTCGAGCGCATCCAGCGGTGCGCCGGGCGCGGTGGGGTGAGCGAGACTGGCCGTATTCACCGGGGTCGTCCTCCAACAGAATTAATGCTGATGCGGCGCCGCGCACTACATGCGAAGCGCCGCCTGAATCGACAACGTCAAACGTTGCTTACCTGGGTCACTTACCTGGGTCACTTACCTGGGTCACTTACTTCGGCTTGACCACTTCGGTCTCTTTGCCCGACGAACCGATCACGTCGCTCTTCCAGCGCGCGGTCCAGTCGGCCTTCTTCGCCATCACGTGGTTCCAGTCGACCGGAATCAGCTTGACGCCGCTGATCGCCTGCTTGACCGCTTCGCCGTTCTTGCCGGCGAGCGGCACGTCGCTGCGCCCCGGAATGCCAAAGATGTCCGGCACCTTCGACTGCACTTCCGTCGACATCAGATAGTCGATCAGCTTCTTGCCCTCAGCCTGATTCGGACCGTTCTTGATCAGTCCGATCGCGTACGGCAGCTGGAACGTGGTCGGCTGGCCGCCGGGGGTAGCCGCGAGGAACACCGGCTTCAGCGACAGGCCGCCGTTGGCTGCGTCGTCGAGGTCCATCTGCAGATCGCCGTTGGCGACCGCGATCTCGTTACGCGACAGCAGCACGTCGAGGTAGCCCGTGCCCTTGGTGTGGAACTTGGCGCTCTGCTCAAGCTTCTTCAGATAGTCGAATGCCTGGTCTTCGCCCATCAGCGACGAGGTCAGGATGATCACCGCCATGCCGTCGCCGGCGGTCGCCGGATTCGAGTAGGCGACCTTGCCGGTGAAGTCCGGGTGCAGCAGGTCCGCGAACGTCTTCGGCTGGGTCTTGGTGACTTCCGGGTTGATCGCGAACGAGAAGTAGTTGTTCACGAAGGTCGCCCACGCGCCGTTCGGCGCCTTCGCGATGGCCGGCACGTTCTTGTAGTTGGCGCTCTGGTACGCCTGCAGCAGACCGCTCTGGTCAGCCTGCTGGATGAACGGCGGCAGCGTGACGATCACGTCGGCCTTCGGCTGATCCTTCTCGATGGTTGCGCGGTTCACGACTTCGCCGCTACCCGCCGTGACGATATTGACCTTCACGCCTTCCTTCTTTTCGAAGGCCGGCAGCACATCCTTGTACAGATTTTCGAGGCCGTCGGCCGTGTACAGCACGACGGCATCGGCCGCATGAGCCTGCATCGCGGCACCGCCGAAAGCAGCCGCGGCGACCAGCGCCGGCAGCAGTTTGCGCGCGAGGCCCGCTGCGGCGTGAAGGGAATTCGTCTTTTTCATGTCGCTCTCTCCGAAAGGCTAAAAACCAGACGGTCGGGATAACCCCATACCTGTAGTGATTGAACGGCGGCATGCGCCGCTGGCGTTGCCCGCTGCGGTTGCCGCGCCGGTCTCCAATGGATTGCAGATTGCCGACAACTTTTCCGCTTCTCGCCCAGCCTGACTGACAGCCCGCCTACGACACCCGCGCTGCCGGCCCCGCCTGAGCGGGCACGGCAAGAATCACAGGTTTCGATGACAAGGCCGTGACGATTTTGCCTAATTCCAAAAAAAGACACAAATTGCCAACACAAGCCAACCAACGGAATTCATCGCGCCACCCCAAAGCGGAGCCCCGCGCGCCGATCCCGTGTGGATCGTACACGGCGAAAATGACGATGTATGCAAGATGCGTCGGGAAATTGCGGAAGGTGCCCGGCGAGCGGCGGTGCTCGCGGAAGCAGCGCTCGCACGGCGCGCTGGCCGTGCGCGTGGCGCTCGTAGCACCTGCCGTTATAGCGGCGGACGCGGGGCTGACAACGGCGCGCATTGTGCCTGCCCGCTTCGGAACCTGCGGTGAGACTCGCGGCTTTTTTTATTTAGATTTTGGCGGGCGAGGAATGGCGCTCCAGACGAGTCGCGTACGACCGCGGCGGGAACCGCCCCGCCCGGCCGTCTCAGGCGATCAGAATCTCCGGACCGTGCGCGACGATCGCCTTGCCGAGCGTGCGCTCGGGCGCCAGTTCGGTGACCAGATAACGCGCCGACTCGATGCCGTTGATGCGCACCGGCGTCACGCGTCCGAACTTCGAATGATCGGCGACGATCACCACCATGTCGGCCGCGCCGATCATGCGGCTGCGCACTTCGGCCGCCATGCGGCTGTAGTCGGTCAGATAACCGTCCGGCGAAATCCCGCCCGCGCCGATGAACGCAAAATCGGCGTGGTACTGCGTCAACTGCTGGACCGTGTCGAGGCCGAAGGTCGCGTCCTCGATATCGGACAGCTCGCCGCCGAGCAGCGTCACGCGATTGTCGTTGCGCCGGCCGAGCAGCAGCGCGATGCGCCAGTCGTTCGTATAGACCGTCAGACGATGGCGGTCGAGCAGCGCCCGCGCGACCGCCTGAGTGGTGCTGCCGGAATCGATGATCAGCGACGCGCCGTCCGGCACGAACTCGGCCGCGCGCTCGCCGATCGCACGCTTCGCGCCGGCGTTCTCGGCTTCGCGCGTATCGAGATCAGGCTCGCGCCGATCGCTCGACAACGCGCCGCCGTGCGTCGTCACGAGCAGGCCGCGGCCGGCCAGCGCGTTGAGGTCGCGGCGGATCGTTTCGCGCGATACGTTCAGTTCGCGCACCAGCTCGGCGACCGACAGCGCGCCGTTCTTGGCGACTTGCGCGAGGATGTATTGATGACGTTGTTCTGCGAGCATCTGTGGAGGCCGGAAGCCGGCACGCGTGGGTTTCGCCATGGTTGAGGAAGGCCGCCGTATTGTAGTACGCGTATCACTCGTTGATGGTGCTGCCATGCAGGTGGCGCTCATGGGCGCGCCGACGGCAGCGCTGGGAGTGCATCGAACCGCCCTTGCGTACGAATACGCCAGCCAGCGCGCCGACCTGCTAACCTTGGCGGCTGGACTCGTCAGCCAGGCGGCAAACGCAATGCCGCAGGCCGGCCGAGTCCCGCGCACAATGCCTGACCCGTCAACCGAACCGCCGATGCCGTCACTGTTTCGCCGTCTACTGCTGCTGTTCCATGCGCTGCGTTACGGCGCACGCCTGATCTGGCTCGCCGCCCCGCCCGACCACAAACTGCCCTGGATGATCGAGCTGATCGGCCGCGTGCATGCGTCGGAGCGCAGCGGCGCGCAGCTGCATGGTCTGCTGCCGGCGCTCGGTCCGCTCGCGGGCCGCTTCGCGCAGACGCTCGCCGCGCGCCCCGAGCTCGCCACTGCCACGCTGCATGACGCGCTGGATGCAGTCGATCACATGGAAGTGCCGCTGTCGCCGGACGACTCCGCGCTGGCCTTGACGCGCGCGTTCGGCCGGCCGCTCGGCGAGCTGTTCAGCGCGGTCGACCTCGTGCCGGTACGCAGCGGCTTCGCCGAGCAGACTCATTTCGCGCGGCTCGCGGTGCCGGTCAAAGGTCACCACGAAGTCGCAGTCAAGCTGGTGCGCGCGCAGCAGTTGCAACAGATCGGCGATGAACTCGCGCTGCTGCGCTGGGTCGCGCGCTGGCTCGAAAAGCTGTCGGGCGTCGCGCGGCGGCTGCAATTGCGCGCGCTCGCTCAATCCTTCACCGACGACATCCTGCGCCGCTTCGACCTGCGCGCCGAAGCCGCGAACCTGAGCCAGACCGGCCACCATTTCGACGGCGACAAGCGCATCGTCGTGCCGGACGTGATCTGGGAGCTGTGCACCGACCACACGCTGACGACGCAGCGCATCAACACCTTGCCCGCGAACGACCTGCCCGGCCTGCACGCGCACGGCATCAAGCTGGCGCCGCTCGCCGCGCATATCGTCGAGGTGGTCGCCGAGCAGGCATTCGAACACGGCTTCTTCCACGCGTCGCTCGATTCGCGCCGCGTGCGCGTCAGCATCGAGCCGGACACGCTCGGCCGCCTCGTGCTCGCGGAGTTCTCGATCATGGCGACGCTGTCGAGCGGCGAGCGCGAGTTCTTCGTGCACGGCGCGACCGCTATGTTCGACCAGGACTACGGGCGGCTCGCCGACATGCATCGCGAGGCCGGTCACGTGCCGGACCACACGCGCACCGAGATGCTCGAAGCCGAGCTGCGCACGCGCGCCGAAGCGCACTTCGCGGCGGCGCCCGAGGATCGTTCAGCGGGTTCGCTGTTTCATCATCTGCTGCACGGCGTGCAACCGTTCGACGGCCAGGTGTCCGCCCGGCTCGCGACCGCGCAGCGCTCGTTCCAGCAGGCCGAGATGATCGCGCGGACGCTGCATCCGGGCGTCGACACATGGAACATCGCGCGTGGCGTGCTCGCCGATATCGCGCGACGCGATCTCGATCATCGCGGCTGGCTCAAGCGTCTGTCGCACGAGCTGCCGCATCTCGCGCATATGCTGCCGCGCGTGCCGCAACTGGCGGTGCGCTATCTGCAGCAGCACGCTCGCACCGGCACGCCGCAGCAGAACGCGCAACTGCTCGCGGATCTCGCGCGCGAATACCGGCGCACGCGCTGGCTGTTGTGGGCGTGCGTCGTCTGCGGCGGCGTGCTCGGAGCGGGGATGACGCTGCTCGCGTGGTGACGGTCCCGCGCGCGTTGCAGCTTTGAACAAGACGCGCGCCGGCCATGCCGCCAACATGGCGGCTTTTTCAAACCTCGCGCCTCGATGCTCGCTTCCTTTCTTGCCGCCGTCTTCGTCGTGCTGTGGTCGACCGGTTTCGTAGTCGCCCGCGCGATCACGCCGTACGCCGATCCCAATCTGTTTCTGCTGGCCCGCTTCGGCGGCACTGCGCTGATCTTCGCGCTGGCCGCGCTCATCGCGCGCGCGGCGTGGCCGACCGGCCGCGACTTCGGCAAGCACCTGGCCGCGGGCGCGCTGCTGCAAGGCGTCTATCTCGGCGCCGGCTACTGGGCCGTCGCGCAGGGTCTGAGCGCCGGCGTGATGGCCTTGCTCGGTGCGCTGCAGCCGCTCGCGACCGCCGCCGTCGCCGCGCCGCTGTTCGGCGAGCGCCTGTCGCGGCGCGGCTGGCGCGGCATGGCGCTCGGCCTCGCCGGCGTCATGCTGGTGCTCGCGCCGAAGCTCGCCGCCGCGACCCCGCCCACGCACGGCAACGCACCCGCGTGGCTGGTCGTGCTGATATCGATCGTCGCGGTGGGGGCGATCACCGCGGGCACGCTGTTCCAGAAGACCTCGCTCGCGAAGGCCGATATTCGCAGCGCAAGCGCCGTGCAGAACGTCGGCGCGGCTATCGTCGCGGGCGTGCTGGCGCTGGCGCTCGGCGAGCATCGCTGGATCGTGTCGACGACGCTGTGGGCCTCGCTCGCGTGGGGCATCGTGATGCTGTCCGGCATCAGCGTCACGTTGCTGGTCTGGATGGTCCGGCGCGGCGATGCGGCGCGCGCGACCGCGCTGCTGTTTCTCGCGCCGCCGTTCGCCGCGCTCGAAGGCTATCTGGGGTTCGGCGAAACGCTGCTGCCGGTGCAGATCGCCGGGTTTGCGGTCGCGCTGGCCGGGGTATCGTTGGCGAGGTCATGAGAGGCGCCGCGTGCCGGCATTGCGACACAGCGCCCGTCAGTCGGCCGTATCCGCGTGCGCGGGCACTTTCGCGCGCGCAACCGCGCCCGGTGCCGGCGACCACACCGGCCGGCTCTTGCGCTGCGAATCGACGACGACGATAAAACGCCCCGCCCACGGCATGATCTGCCGATCGCTTTTCAGCACCCACAGCGACCGGCCGGAATCGACGAGCTGCGCATATTCCGCGTCGAGAATCCCGTAGTGATCGAGAAACGTGTCCAGCGACGCGGGAATCCGCACGCAGCCCTTCGAATGGCGAATACCGAGCAGCGGTTCGAGCCGCTCGGGGTCGGTCGCGTGCATCTGGAAGCGCATTTGCGACATGCCCCCTTTGCCCCAGCCGCGTTCACCCTGCGCCCAGCCGAGGTCGAAGATGCGCATATCGCGCCGGCCGTAGCCGCGAATGTGATTTTCGTTCTCCGTACCCTCGGCGCGGAAATCCATGTTGTCGGGCGTATGTTCGAACACGCCGAGCGGCGTGACGAAGTGGTCGTATTCGCCGGGCCGTCCGGTGGATACCGGCGATGCGCCGATCATCTGCCAGTTGTCGGCGGGCGCCGGACGGAAGTAAATCAGGAGCGCCTGCACATTCGGATTGCGATCGACGAGCACCACGTACTCGCCCGACACATTGCCAAGCTCGTTCTGATTGAGCGCTGCTTCAAGACGGTCGGCGTACGCGCGCTGCTCGGCGGCGGGCAGTCTGAGCCGGCGCGTCACGTCCTGAGCGAATACGTCGCGCAGCAGGAACGCGCGGCGCGGATCGACGATGCCGGCCGCGTCGGGCGCGGCAACGGTGGCGGCATCGATCGTGGCCGGTGGCCGGCTCGCGCCATTCCATGCTTTGGCCGGATTGGCCAGATTCACCGCATGCGCCGCTGATGCGGCCGATGCAGGCAACGGTGCGGAACCGGGCGCCGCCGCATGTACCTGCGCCGCCAGCGCGCCGGTACTCGATACGACGGCTGCGCAAACCCATGCGCAAATCCTCAGGCGGTTCAATCCAGGCTGGCCAGGCCGATCTGGGTATGTCATCGCGTCTTGGAGCAAACATGATTATTATTGATTGCACGCCGGGTCCCTACGGCGTTCGGAACAATTGATATTACTCAGCGAATTGAGGCGTGTCGATGAAAATACCGTCGAGCGCACGCTCTCTACAGAAATAATTGGCCATTTTTCGACAATCGACGTATCAGCGAAAATGCGATTAATACGCAAGTAAAACGCGCATCGGAAAATCAGGCCCGCACATCGGAACACCTTTTCATTCGACGAAAGGTCCGCCGAAAACCGCGCGAGGCCCCGATATCCAGACCGTTTTTCAACCGGCTTTCAGGCTGTTTCAACCCACTTCAATCGATTCTTCTCTCGCGAGGACAACGACGATCATGGCTCAATCCGATTCAGCCGACCGCCAGGCCCGCATCGCAGCCGAAATGCACGTCGCCGCCGAATTCGACGCAAGCCGCGAAATCGAGCGCCGGGTCGATTTTCTGGCGAACTATCTGCGCCATAGCCACCTGAGAACGTATGTGCTCGGCATTAGCGGCGGCGTCGATTCGACGACGGCCGGGCGTCTCGCGCAACTCGCGGTCGAACGTTTGCGCGCGAACCATTACGACGCGCGCTTCATCGCGGTCCGTCTGCCTTACGGCAAACAACGCGATGAAGCGGATGCGCTTGAGGCATTACGTTTCATTCGCGCCGACGAAAATCTGACTATCGATATCAAACCCGCCGCCGATGCGATGCTCGAGTCGCTCGATAAAAGCGGCGTGTCGTTCAAGGACGAATCGCAGCGGGATTTCGTGCATGGCAATATCAAGGCGCGCCAGCGGATGATCGCGCAATACGCGGTGGCGGGCGCGCGCTCCGGCGTCGTGATCGGCACGGACCACGCGGCCGAATCGGTGATGGGCTTTTTCACGAAGTTCGGCGACGGCGGCGCCGACGTGCTGCCGCTCGCCGGGCTCAGCAAGCGCCGCGTGCGCACCGTCGCGAACACGCTCGGCGCGCCCGACGCATTGGCGCACAAGGTGCCGACCGCCGACCTCGAGATGCTGCGGCCGCTTCGTCCCGACGAAGACGCGTACGGCATCCCGTACGACGCGATCGACGATTTCCTCGAAGGTAAGCCGGTCAGCGATACCGTGCGTGACGTGGTTCTGCAGTTTTACAACGCGACGCGTCACAAGCGGGCGCTGCCGTACACGCCGTTCGACTGGCCGGCGTCGCCGGATGCGCAATGAAGAGGCCGCGGGCGGCGCTCTGAAATGAACGAAGGCGGTGGGCATGCGCGCGTTGTCGCGCATGCCCACCGCCTTCCAGAAAAGTCGGAGTTACCGCACCGCCTACCGCGCTCAGTGCTCGGCCGGCGGTTCGTCGCTGAACAGATCGGCGCTCGCTTCGAGCGCCTGGCCACCCAGATGCTTGCCGTGAATCTGCCGCGCAATCACGTCGCCGACATACGGCACGCTCGCGTCGAGTTCGACCGTCGCATAGGCGCTGGGCTTGCCGGCGTCCACCACCTCGACGTGTTTCGCGTAATGGCCGAGTTCGCGCTTCAAAAATTCCCGCACGTCCTGCTCGCTGCACGATTCGGCGATATTGCGCACGGTCAGGTTCATGCGGCCTACCCTCGCCGCGCCTGGCGGTCCGTCCGTCGGTCAGGGCTGGCGATGCGCACCGGCCGCAGCGCGGCACGCTGTTTCGCCTGAGCTGCTGCGAGCGCGCGAAGCGCGACGATGCCGGTCGCGCCGGCCAACCCCATAGCGAGCAATGACAAGTAGAAGGCCATCGTTCAAATCTCCTGTGCGAATTTCATCCCGTTGACAGGATAGCCCGCTTCGACAGTGGACACACTGTGACGCAGTATCGTAGGCAATGGCAAAACGTCCCCGTCGATGCACTGTACCTGAATCAGTCGCGCCAACCCTAGAAAAACATCGGCTGCTTCGGCACCTTGCATGCCTGGCCGGACTCGGCCTGGCCCGCACCGAGATGTATCGGCGGAGTCATCGTGCGGGGGACGTGGGCCAAGGCGGTCCGATTGCGTCGATCAGTCCGCCGCTTGCACGTTCGCCGCGCTCACCCACCATGCATTTTTACCTTGCGGCACACGGACCAGCACAGCGGAAGGATCGTCGACACCATCGTCGGCGATCTGGCATACCGGCAGGCCGTCGGGCAGACGTTTCACTTCGCCGGCGGCCTCGAACAGCGCGATGCGCTGCGCATCCAGCGGCCGCAGTTGCCGGTACACGTCGAAGCTGAGCGCCCCGGGTACGTCGCCGCGAATCTCTAGCGCGTCGTTGCGCGCGCAATGCGTGGGCGCGGCGGCAAGCGCGGCGGCGCTGCCGCTCAGGCAGCCGATCGTCAGCGCAAGGGCGGCGAGACGGGAATGGGTCATCGTGTTTCTCCGAAAAAAGTAAGGGGCGGCGAACCGTGTCGTGTCGAACTGACTGGCAACGTGCACAGCAGGTCCGCGCGAATGAGTGCGTGCAGTGATCGTCGCGCCGTGTCGTGATCCGCACATGCGCGAATGCGCAACCTCACGACGCGCTCAACGCTGGCGCTCGTGTGGGTCGCCGCGCCGGCTGTCGTCGCCGTCGACGCCGTCGTCATCGCCCGACGCGGCGTCGAGCCGGCTCACGTCGCAGGACGCCTGGCCGAAGCCCGCATACACCGCCGACCAGTTGCCGACGATCGCCGCTTGCGCCTGCGTGAGACTCAGCTTGCCTTCGCAAACGCAGCGCTTGAGCATCGCCGCCGCGCGTGCCTTACGGCGCTCGCCCTGCGGGCCGGCCCACGGCAATAGATCGAGATTGGCCGGCGCATCGGGCGATCCGCCGAGCACGATCGGCACGCGCCGGTCGAGCGCGAACGCGGCGCCGTCATCGGCATCGATGCCGCGCGCGGCAAGCATGCGATCCTTGTGCGCCATCAGTTCGTCGAACGGCGGGGCGACGGTTTCCGCATAACCGGGGCGGCAAATGGTCCGGCCGATCGACTGCTGGGTGACGCGGTCGTCGAGCACGGCGCTTTGTTGCGCGGCGGCGCCGCCGATGCGCAGCGCGAGCAATGTGCCGACGGTGACGAGCAGCGCACGATGCGTGATGCGCACGCGCGGACGAAGGACGCGCCTGCGCCCGAGCGGCCGCGCGTTGGCCGTGTGATTGCTGCTGGTTGTGTCGCGGGAAAGACCGCGCCGATGCGTGACTGCGATGCCTGCGTTCATTCTTCGGCGCGCCGGCGGCGGCACGCGGTTGTTCAATTCGCAAGGCAATTAAAACACATTCAATATGAATGAGTACAAAAGCCTGACAAGGCAGCGCGCGGTTTGCTCTGGCTCCCGGCGGCTCCCGCGACCCAGAGCAAACCAACGCAGCGAGGCGTCGCGACAAGTCGCGACAAGTCGCGACGCCTCGCCAACGCCGCTACTTCGCCACCCGCGCCTGCAACGCGCGGATCCGCCCGAGCGCCTGCACATTCGACACCGTCTCTTCGTACATCTTCGCGAGGTCGGCTTTCAGCGCGGTGCGCGAACCGCCATCGAGATACACCATATGCCCCGATGGATAGAACCGTGCCGACAGGTTTTGCCGCACCTGCTGACTGACCAGCGGCATCTGCTGCAGATCGAGCACGGTCTGATAGAACGGCGTGACGAAATCGAAAAAGCCGTTCGCCGACAGCACCTTGAGATCGGGATTGAGCGCCATCACGGCCGCAAGGTCGCCGGCCGTGTACAGAATGATGTTGCCTTTCGAGTCGAGGCCCTTCTGCGCGCCGGTCGGATCGATATGGCTGAAATCCCAGTACTTGAACGCCTGATCGTTGAGGTCGGTGAACGACGAGTTCGACGTGTACTTCAGCTGCTCGTTCAGATACACGTTCCACATCGTCGTGTAGACGCCGGTGACCGCGGTCATCGTCGGATCGTTGCCGCCGGAGTTCGGGTCGATCTTGCCGGCGATGCCGGTGTCGATCGCGCTCACGCGGCCGTCATAGGAGCCGAGCGCGAGGCCTTGCGACTTCAGCAAGGTGGTCAGGAACAGCGAATTGCCGCGGCTGTCGTAGCCCGCGATATCGAGGCTCCACGCGAGCAGCGTCGTTTTGTCGATGCCGGTGTATTCGCTGAGTTTTTCGACGGTGGCGGAATCGGTGGTCGGAAACTTGCGCAGCGCGGCCAGGTAGTCGGTGCGCGCGAACTGCGCGACCTCCTCGGCGAACGTGCCGAGATCGGTCGGCCGCGGCGCGACGCCGAGCTTCTTGTGATACCACGCGTCCGCGGCCGCGGTGGGCAGCGCGCCGACCGGATTGCCCGCCTGCGCGTAATCGAGAATCGACGATTGCAGCGTGACGCCGTTCAGGTCGACGCCGTCCTCGTGCAGCCGGTACGCGAGCACGCAGCTGCGTGCCGTGCCGTAGGACTCGCCGAACAGATACTTCGGCGAATTCCAGCGGTTGTTCTTCGTCAGAAAGCGCTTGATGAACTGCTTGATCGAATCCGCGTCCTGATCGACGCCCCAAAAGTCGCGATTCTTCTTCGGCGCGATCGCCGCCGAATAGCCGGTGCCGACCGGGTTGATGAACACGAGGTCGCTCTTGTCGAGCAAGCTGTCCGGATTGTCTTCAAGCGAATACGGCGCTGGCGGCGTGAAACCCGGCATCGACGTCTTGATGCGGCGCGGCGCGAACGAGCCGAGCAGCACGAATACCGACGACGATCCCGGCCCGCCGTTGTAGAAGAACGTGACCGGCCGCGTTTCTTCCTTCTGTTGGTCCTGCGTGAACGCCACGTAGAACATCCTCGCCGACGGCTGCGAGCTGCTCGGATCGACGATCACCAGATGGCCCGCGGTCGCGGTGTAGTTGATCCTGTTCCCGCCGATCGTCACCGAATGATGCGTGATCGCGGCCGTCTCGACTGTATCGGTAACCGAATCGTCCGGGCCGTTGCCATAGGCGACCGGATCGAAGAACGGCTGGTCGCCGGCCTTGTGCGGCGCGCTGGTAGCGGTGGACGCGCCTGCCGAGGCCGTGGCATGCGTGTTGTGCGGCGAATGCTGACTACCGGAAGCTGATTCTGTATTGGTCATGATCGCTCCAAGGGTTCGTTTTACGTGCCGTGCGTCCTCGTTCCTACCTCTTGCTGTTGTGACATGCGCTGTGTTGCAGACTATAGTGCGCCCGCCACCTTCGCGCCATTGGGACTGCCGAGTCCCGTGCAGGCGTCCCACCCCGTCGACGCCGCAAAGCTGCCGTTGTTGCCCTGCGTGATGTCGTTGCAGACGCCCGGCGCCTTGTACAGCTTCGCGTTGACGAATCCAACCGGCTGTCCCTTCGCCGCGTTGATGCGCGCGATCAGCGCCGCCCACAGCGGCGCGACCGCGCTGGTGCCGCCCACCACCGTTTGCGTTCCGTCGACCAGCACGTCGTAGCCGGTCAACGGCGAGGCATCGCCGGCGACGTCCGGCACACCGCGCCCGTTGAGCGGCTGGCTGCCGCCGCCCGTCGCCGTGGCCGACAGACCCTGCTGCCACACCGGCACCGCAAACGCGGTGCTGACGCCACCGCCGCTCGCGCCGCCCTGCTGGCCGTCGTTCCACACCACCTCGCGTGTGATCGACGAACCGGACGCGCTCAGATGCGTGCCGCCGCAGGCGAGCACGTACGGGCTCGACGCCGGGAAGTCGACCTCGTCGCCGCCGCCCGAGCCGTCGCTCGAGCCGCTGTCGCCCGAGGCCGCGCAGATCGTCACGCCGAGCGCCGCCGCCGATTGCAGCACGCTGTTGAGCGCCTGCATCGACTGGCTGGTCCAGACCGATTCCGGCGCGCCCCAGCTGATCGAGATCACCGACGGCTTGTTGGTCGTGTCGTGCACCGCGCGGCTCACCGCGTCGATGAAGCCGGCGTCGCTGTTGCGCGTGAAGTACACGGCGATGGCCGCGCCCGGCACGATCGCACCGACGATCTCGATGTCGAGCGTGACCTCGCCGTCCGGCCCGTTCGGGTCGCCGCTCGGCTGGTTGCCGGCCTGATCGACGCCGACCGGGGTCACGCTCGGCTCGCTCACGCCGAGGCTCGCGAAATAGGTCTTCAGATCCGACGTGTTGTAACCGCCGCCGAGCTCGATGATGCCGACGCACTGACCGCCGCCGTCGCCTTGCGGAAACTGGTAGAGCGACGCGAGCTGCGGCGGCGTGAACGACACCTGCTGCGCGCGCGCCGCACGAACGGCGGCCGGATCCGGAAATGCGGCCGCGCCTGCGGCCGGTTGTCGAGCCCGAGCACCGCCTCGACGACGCCATGCAGATCGTCCGGCACGCTGATCGTGCCGGTGCGGCCACGGAACTGGCCCGCCGTGTGGTGCTGGTAGCGCTCGAGCTTGACCTCGAAGGCGCTCTGAAATTGCGCGATCGTGCCGCTCAGCAGCACCGAGCGCGCCGCCGGATCTTCGCGCGCGACGGTGAGCCCATGCGCGGCCGCGAACGCGCGGACCTTCGCGATGTCCGCGGGTGCGGCGCCGTAGTCTTGGGCGAGCGCCTCGCGCGACAGCGGCTTCACGCTCGCGTCGCCGGCTTCGATGCGTTTCATCAATGCGTCGAACTGTGCCTGCTGCTGGCGGCGCAGCATCACGAAGACCTCGATCCGCTCGGCGGGATCGCAATTCCCGATGACCGTCGCGCCCTGCGCGACCTTACGCTCGCTGCCCGGCAAGGGATGCCTGGTGACCATGGTGTCGACTCTCCTGTTGGCGTGGTGGCGCGCCCACGATCACGCACGACCGCGCGGCCCGGCAACGGGCAAGCACGCCACGCTCCTGCATCGGGCGCATCGTTGCGCGATCCGCGGCAGGGGTTGTTCAAGAACTTCGTCCAACCGTCCGACCAGGGCATTCGAACACAGTTCCGGCGCGCGCGGCAGTCGTCCGAATGGCTAATGCGCGGCCCGGATCCGACACGCTATGATGCTGAAGCGGCATTCCCGCCGTTTCATTGCCGCGCGCGCCGCCTGCGCGCACGATCGAGAAATCAGAGGAACCCATGTCAATTTCGATGTATCAAGCATCACTGCCTGTGCTGATTCGCGGCCTCACGAACCTGCAAGCCATCCTCGGCAAGGCCGAGGCGCACGCCGCCGCGAAGCAGATCGAAGCGTCGGTGTTCACCAATGCCCGGCTCGCGCCGGACATGCTGCCGCTCGTGCGCCAGGTGTACATCGCGAGCGATACCGCGAAGGGTTGCGCGGCGCGCCTCGCCGGCGTCGAGCCGCCGAAGTTCGACGACGTCGAGCAGACTTTCGACGAACTGCGGGCCCGTCTGCAGAAAACGATCGATTTCCTGAAGGAGTTCAACGCGGAGCAGATCGACGGCTCGGAAAGCCGCACGATCACGCTGAAAATGCGGCCGGGTCCCATCGAGTTCACGGGGGCGTCGTATCTGTTCGGGTTCGTGCTGCCGAACTTCTTTTTCCACGTGACGACTGCGTACGACATCTTGCGTCATAACGGTGTCGAACTCGGTAAGCTCGACTATCTGGGCGGGATGCAGCAATAACGCGCGGGCGGGTCGTCGATCGCGCGGCCGCGCTCACGCGTGCAGGCGCGGCTGGAATGCGATCACCGCCATGCCGGCCAGCGTCAGCGCGACACCTGCCGCGTCCCACAGCGTAGGCCGCACCTCGTCCACGACCCACAGCCACGCAATTGCGACCGCCACGTACACGCCGCCGTAGGCCGCATACACGCGGCCCGCGGCGGTGCCATGCAGCGTCAGCAGCCAAGCGAACAGCGCGAGGCTCGCCGCGCCCGGCAGCAACAGCCATGCGGAGCCGCCCTCCTTCAGCCAGCGCCACGGCAGGTAGCAGCCGAGAATCTCGGCGACAGCGGTCACGACATACAGCAGGAAGGTTTTCATCGACGGACGTGAGAAGGTGGTTGTGTGGCCGCGGGCGTGCGGCCGTCTGTTCTGGCGCACAGCGGCACAGCGGCGTCGCGGCCGGCAGCGCTATCGGCTTTATTAACACAATCACCTGGCAGCGCGCGCGCAGCTGTGCGACAGTCGCGCTTCTTCAACTCCGACGGCCACCGGTCATGAGCATCGAGTCACCCTGCGTCGACATCTGCAAGTTCGACGACAAAACCGGCCTTTGCATCGGCTGTCTGCGCACGCGCGATGAATGCAAAAGCTGGAAAAAAATGAAGGACAAGCATCGCGGGAAGATCATCGAGGACCGGCCGCGCCGCGAGCGCAAGCTGAAGAAGTGAGCGGCGGGTGGCGCCGGTCGGCCGCTCACGCAAACCCACGCAAACTCACGCCAGGCCCGAATCTCAATCCAGCGAGAGCCGCAGCGCGAAGCCGATCAGCGCGGCCGAAAACGTCCACCGTTGCAGCGTCTGCGCCAAAGGATGGGCGCGCATCCAGTTGGCGATGCGCGCAGCGCCGATCGAATACAACCCGTCGAAGCACGCGCCGATCACGAGCAGCACGGCGCCGAGCTCGATCATCTGCCACGCCACCGGCCCTGCTTCCGGCCGCACGAATTGCGGCAACAGCACCGAGCAGAACAGCAGCGCCTTCGGGTTGAGCAGATTCGTCAGCAGACCTTTGACGAACGCGGTCCGCAACGGCTGCACCGCACTACCCGCATCGCTCGCAGTAGCGGATTCCACTCGCGACGCGCCGGCCGCTTGCTGGTCGCGTGAACCGGCCGGCAATGCGAACCCGGGCGAGCGGAAGATCTGGATGCCGACCCACGCGAGATAGACCGCGCCGGCATAGCGCACCGCGTCGTACAGCCACGGCGCGTTGCGCAGCAGCGCCGCCATGCCGCACGCCGACAGCGTCACGTGCGTCGCGCGCGACACGCCGAGCCCCGCGGCGGCCGCGAAGCCGCTGCGCACGCCGCGCGCCATGCTGGTTTGCAGGATCAGCGCCATGTCCGGCCCAGGCACCGCATAAACGACAATCAATGCCGCCACATAGACGGCCAGCAGGTGAGCGGAAATCATCGGAGCCTCCTTGTTTTTCGAGGCTCCATATTGCTATCGGATGCGGAGGGTTTTCTGGCGATCTTCTGTATCGGCCACCCATAAAATAGCGGAGTACGCTAATATTTATCGATCTAGTAGCGCATTCCACCAAACCGCAAAAACCACCTCCTAACCATGCCCGCCGACGATCTCGACAAAACCGACCGCGCGATACTCGCCGCGCTGCAAAACGACGGCCGCATGTCGAATGCGCGTCTCGCAGAAATGGTCGGACTCAGTGAGACGCCATGCGCGCGGCGTCTGAAGCGCCTGGAAAACGACGGTTATATCGACCGCTACCGCGCGGTGCTATCGCGCGCCGGGCTCGGTCTGGGCGTGATCGCGTTCGTGCTGGTGCGTTTCGCGGTGCACGACCGCGTGGTGGCGACGCGCTTCGAGCGCGAGGTGCAGGCGATCCCGCGTATCCTGTCGTGCCACAACGTGTCGGGCAGCGCCGACTACATCCTGCAGATCGTCGCGCGCGACCTCGACGACTACGGCACGTTCATGCGCGACGAACTGCGCAGTCTGCCGGGCGTGACGTCGATGGAATCGGCCTTGTCGTTGCGTGAAGTGAAAGCGTTTGGCGGTCTGCCGCTCTCCTGAGCGCGAACGTGGCATAGTCACGCCTTTAGTCCCCTTTTGAAGCGGCGCGAGCCGTTCCGACGCAACCCGAAGACCCGGAGTTCTCATGGATCACGACAAGGCGCGAGCCGAAGAAACCGCCGCAATGGAACGCGTGCTGACCGCGACCCAACGTGTACAGACGGCGTTCGCGTCGTTGCAATCGCAATTCCCGCCGGCAGGCAGCGGCAAACCCTCGCAATTTGCGTTGCAGACATTCGACGCCGCGCTGCAGGAACTCGAAGACGCGCAGGCCGCGTTCGACGAATTGCTCGGCGATCTGCTCGACGGCAATCGTTGAGCGCCGGCGAGCGGCCTGCCGGCGTCTGGCCCGCACCCCGCTCGCCACCCGGCTCGCCCCCCCGCGCGCCGCCGCATGCAGCTCAGCCCGCCTCCGTCTCCACCACCGGCTCGCAGAGAATCGGAAAGTTGACCGAGTTCGCGACGTAGCATTTCTGATGCGCAACGTGATGCAGATGCGTGGCCCGCTCGACGTCGCCGCCCGCTCGGATCGTCACACGCGGGCGCAGCACGATCTGCGAGAAGCGGCCTTCCTCCGCGGTATCGAGCATCGTGCCTTCGGCGTCGTCGCGATAGTCGAGCACGACGATGCCCGCGTCCGAGCACAGATGCAGATACCACAGCTTGTGACACGCGCTCGCCGACGCGACCAGCAGGTCCTCCGGATTCCAGCGCGTCGCGTCGCCGAGAAATGCCGGATCCGACGAGCCCGGAATGTCCGGCTTGCCGTCGGAAGAAATCACGTGATCGCGGCCGTAGTCGCGGTAGCCGGAGGTGCCGCTGCCGCGGTTGCCGGTCCACTGCACCGATACGTGGTACTTGTGTTCACGGTGTGCCATTCGCTTTCCCTGTGGTCGGATTGGACCTGCATTCTATACGCGCCCTACTAGCGCGGCGGCGCCGCGCGGCCGGTCACGTTAGGCGCGCGCGGATCGGGACTCATGTAGAGCGCCGTGCCGTTCGCGCGCATGTTGTTGAGCGCGTCGCCCGAGCCGGTCGCGCCACCGGCGCCGAGGCCATACGAGCCGCCCGCCGACATGCCGGGCCCCGGCATCGCACTCGGACTGACGCCGGTACCGATGCCCATCGCGCCGCCGGCAGCCGTGTTGCCGGTGCCTGCGCCGGTGCCCGCATGAGTTCCGTTCTGGCTGCCGCCAGGATTGCCCAGTTGCTGGGCGTCCACCGTCCCCGCGGCCCCCACCATCGACAGCGCCGCAAGCAACGCCCACCGCACGATCCCATCTGTTGCCGCCTTCATACCCACCTCCCACCGGATCGATCCGCCGAGCCACGACATCTATTCTGAGCCGATCGTCCGAGCGATGCAGCGGCGCAGTTCCGGCCCGTGCACACGGCGTGTCGGTGCGCGTTATGATCGGTCGTTACGCCCGAACGGCCGATCGCGCACGATGGAGCACGCCTACATCAACCTTTTGCATCTGCTCGCCGGCCACTCGACGTGGATGCTCGCGGTCGTGTTCCTCGCCGCGTTTTTCGAAGCGATCGCGGTCATCGGCACCTTCATCCCCGGCAGCACCGCGATGTTCCTCGCGGGCGCGCTGACGGGCACCGGCTCGCTGAGCCTGGCCTGGGTCTTCGGGTGGGCGATCGTCGGCGCGGTCGCCGGCGACGGCATCAGCTTCTGGCTCGGCGATCGCTACAAGGAACGCATCGTCACTCGGTGGCCGTTCCGCGCGCACCCCGGCGTACTCGACGCGGGCCAGCGGTTCTTTCTGAAGCATGGCGCGAAGAGCGTCGTGCTCGCCCGCTTCATTGGCCCATTGCGGGCGATCGTGCCCGTCGTCGCAGGCATGATGGGCATGCGGCCGCTGCGCTTCTTCGCGATCAACGTGCTCTCCGCGTTGCTGTGGGCGCCCGCGCACATCCTGCCAGGTGTCGTGTTCGGCGCGTCGGTGCTGCTCGCGGGCGCGGTGTCGTTCCGGCTCGTCGTGATCATCGTGATGCTGGTGTGCATCGTGTGGCTCAGCTTTCGCGGCGCGGGGTTTCTGGTGTCGCACGCGAACGCATGGTCGAGCGCGGCGGGCCGTCATCTCGGCAGCTGGGCATGCCGCCACCCGGGTCCGCTCGGGCGCGCCGCGCGCCGCATGCTCGACCCCGACACGCCCGATGCGACCAACCTCCTCGTGACCTCGCTGGTCGTGCTGGTGGCGGGCGCGCTTTTCTTCGGCGTCCTTGAGGATGTCGTCAGCGGCGAACCGCTGACCACCATCGACCTGTCCGTCTATCACTTTCTGCAGTCGGTGCGCACGCCATGGGGCGACACGGTGCTGGCAGCGCTCGCGACGCTCGGCAGCGGCATCACGCTGCTCTCGCTGGTCGTCACGCTGGCCCTGTGGATGGCGTGGGAGCGGCGCTGGCGCACGATCAGCTACTGGCTCGCGGCGGTGGTGTTTTCGCAACTGCTGATACTCGGCCTGCAACTCGCGATGCGCCGCGCGCCGCCCAACGAGCTGATGACCAGTCACTTCGTGTTTCCCAGCAATCACGTCGCCGCCACGGTGACCGTCTATGGCTTTCTCGCGTTTCTGCTCGCGCGCCGGGTCGGCAAGCGCGAAGGCGTGCTGGTTGCCGGCGCGAGCATCATCGTCGTGATCGTGGTCGCGCTCGCAGGCGTCTACTTCGGCCGCTACTGGGTGTCCGACGCGATTGGCGGCGCGGCGCTCGCGTATGCATGGGTCGCGCTGATCGCATTGACGGCGATCTGGCGGCATCCGCAGCCGCCGCCGCAGCGCCCGTTCATGCCGCTCGTGGTGCTCGTGATCATCGCGGTCAGTGTCGGCCTGCAGCTCGGCATCGCGATGCCTACGCCGCCGGACAGCGCGCCGCAACCTCCGCCGGTGCAGCTCACCCAGGCGCAGTGGAAGCTCTCCGGGTGGAAGCGCCTGCCATGCTTTCGCTCCGACATGGGCGGCGATCACAAGGAGCCGCTGACGCTGCAATGGGTCTCCGAGCCCGCTTCGATCCGCGAGCAGTTGCGCGCGCAGGGCTGGGTCGAGGGCACCGACGTGTCCGCGCACAGCCTGCTGTCGCTCGCTTCGCCCGACGTCGCGGCGGTGGCGCTGCCGGTGCTGCCGAAACTGAACAATGGCGTCCCGTCGTCGCTGGTCTTCATGCGGCCGGGCGAATCGCCCGAGGAACGCTACGTGCTGCGCTTCTGGCCGAGCGGCTACGCGGTCGACAACGGCACCACCGCGGCGCCGCTGTGGGTCGGCGCGTTAGCGCACGAGCGGCTGACGCGGCCGTCCTGGCCGCTGAACATTCTGCGCATCGACCGCGCCGCGAGCCCGTCCGACGCGCGCACCCGGTCGGGCGCCGGGCTCGGCGCGACGGTGCTCGCGGAAGTCGATTGTCACGGCGTGCCGGTGTCGCTGCTGGTGTCGCCGATGGAGTGAGCGGCATCCCCGACTCGACGATTCGATATCGGAGACAACCGTGGGCCGCTTCTCGACCAAACAACTCGATGAATACGCAGCGACATTCGAACGCGACGGCATGGACGTTCTGCGCAGGCATTTCCCGCAGGCGACGCTGCTCGCATCGCGCGATGGCCGCCTGCCGTTGCAGGCGATCACGATGGAACTCGGTGACGCGATAATTGCGATGTGCCCCCGCCGGAGCAATACCGGCAATTCGCCTATTGAAGAATGCATTCAGTTGCCGCATTGACCGCGCAACGAATTGTCACGAAAGTGAACCGCCAATTGATGCGTAATTTCCATAAAGAAAATGGCTGCTGCGAATACGGGGATACGCCAACTCACGAATGACACGCGATTTAACATTTAAACCTTCGTTGCGCAAATGCAACGACACCCCGCATTACCCCAGCTTCCGCCCCGCTGTTTGCACCGATAGCGCTCCTAATTCATTTTTCCACTCACGCAATCCGAAATGGCACTGGCAGAATGGGTAAAAAAACCAGTTAGCGGAAACCGGCATGCATCGCCGCTTCCGCGACGAGACATACGGACCCTGAGTTGCTGCTCAATTACACGCTTTAACGCTATCGTCTCATTGCGACCAGAACTCGAAGACCAATAGGAGCTCCGTGTGCGGAATCGATTGATGTCTCGCGTGAAGAAAGACCGCCAGTCCGCCGTACGCAGCCACCGCTCGCGTGTTTCCCGATTATCTTCAAGTCCGCTTTCCGGCAGGTTTTCCCGACTGATCCCCCGCTTATCGCGTTGCATCAGCGTGCTGGTGCTCGGCAGTTACTCCGCGTCTAGCGTCGCCGGCGTTTCCGTATTGCGTCCGCCGCGTGAAGCGCTATCGAATAGTCCGCTCGAAGTGACGATCGTCTATGCCGGCGATCAGCCCGGCGGCACCGAGGTAGACGTGCCGGCGCAATTGACCATCGCGCTCAGCAATACCGACGTGGTACCGCACAAGCTTGCGCTCACGCGCGAAAGCGGCGCCCCCGAGCATCTGAAGCTCGCCGCCGGCGAACTGAAGGCGGTCCGCTATACCGGCACGTGGCCGGAATGGGCGCGCGGTGCGATGCAGATCGACGTGCCGGACCTCGACGTGTCGCCATCGTATGTGCTGCTGACGCGGCCGCCGCACTCCGGCAAGGACGCGGCGCTCGCGTCGGCCGGGAGCGCAAATGGAACGACGGCGGCGGGCACGCCGGGCGGCGCGCCGTCTTCGACGAGCCTGATCGCGTCGTCGCCCGCGCCGTCACGACCGGATGCGTCGGTGCCGCAAATCAACACGTTCCTGAGCCGCTTCTCCTCCTACGAGCCGATGTACTTCGCCGATGGCTGGGGCTCGAATGGCGACAATCTCGCCAAATTCCAGCTGAGCTTCAAGTTCCGCCTCGTCATTCCGGACGACCCGCGCTCCCGTGGTTTCGCCGACAACCTGTACTTCGCCTATACGCAAACCTCGCTGTGGGATATCGAGGAGTACTCGTCGCCGTTCCGCGACACCAGCTATATGCCGCAACTCTTCTATTACCTCGAAGACACCGGTTGGAAGAGCAAGTGGTGGAGCAGGATGGGCTTGATGGCCGGTTACGAACACGAATCGAATGGGCGCGACGGACCCGAATCGCGCGGCATCGACTTTGTGTTCATCAAGCCGATCTGGGATTTCGGCGACATCCACGGCTACCATCTGACCGTCGAGCCGAAGATTTATTACTATACGCACATCGCCGGCGAGAACCACGACATCGCCGACTACCGCGGCTATGTGGATCTGCGGTTCATCTACGGCAGCCCCGACGGTGCGCAACTCGACACGACGCTGCGCAAAGGAACGCAAGGCGGCAAAGGCAGCATCGATACGCAGTTCACCTATCCATTGGCGAAGCTGATCAACAGCCGCTGGGGCGGTTACCTGTGGCTCGGCTTCTTTAGCGGTTACGGCGAGGACATTCTCGACTACAACCAGCATCGCTGGATTGCGCGAATCGGCTATAGCATCACCCGCTAATCCGCAGTTCGCTGTAGATGCAAGCAAAAGGGCCGCCGAGCGGCCCTTTTTGCCATTCGATGACGGCGCACCACGTCACGCAATATATCGAAAGTTCTGCCGTAATTCTTTTAGAGGCTCGCCCAAAGCCGACCGCCACCCGGCGGGCGGCCCGTCTTAAACCGCCCTTGAATACAGTGTGCAAGAACAGACGGGCATATCGGTGCGAATTTCTCTAGAGTTGAAGGGCCGCCGGTCCAACCGGCTGGCCACGCCGCACGCTGACTTTTCCAGCGTCTATTCAAAACCAAGGAAAAACCAATGAAAACCGCTCTCCTTAAAGACGTGTCGACCGTTTCAAACGAGCCAAACGGACTTCTTTTGCATCGGAATAGTGCACCGCTTGCGCTCAAGCACGAAATTCACCCGGAACAGATCCGGGATTGCCTGCCGGCCCGTCAGGGGGGAGTCGGCTTTCTGTTCCACGCGACCGACTGGGAGACCCTTTCATTTTCGTTTCACAACGTTCGCGAACGCAGCGAATCGTTCGAAGAGGAGCTGTGGAATACGAAGCCTTTCATTGCATCGCCGATCTATTCGGGCTCGCAGGTGATCGGCGCGAATATCGCCTGCCCGGTGCCGCTCGAAATGTGGCTTGGCAGCCCGCGCGGCATCAAGCGCTTTCGCGAGACGCAATTTTTTCCGGCGCTGGAGCTTGCCAGGAAGGCAGGCTTGAACATGGTCGCGATGGGCGCGTCGACGCCGTACGCGTGCAACTACGGCGCGCTGCCCCGGCCGGTCAAGCCGCCTCACATCACGACCGGCCACGCGGCGACCGCGGCGATGCTCAAAGACTGGGCGATGCATTGCTGCGAGCAGCTCGACCTCGAGTTCGGCAACACGAAGCTCGCGCTGTTCGGCGCGGCCGGCCGGCTCGGCACGACGGTCGCGAAGTATCTGCTGTACAAGGATGCGCCGAAGGAACTGGTCCTGATCGACCTGCCGGACAAGCTCAACCTGCTGATCGACCAGGCAAAGGAACTGCTCGCGTCGGACCTGCTCGGCAAATCGAAAGTCTCGGTGCATACGTTCAGCCCGGACACCCCGCTGCCGGCTTTCGACGGCGCGATTCTCGCGAGCAGCACGAGCGTGCCTTACCTGAGCGCCGCCGATCTCAAACGCGCGCAATTCTGGATCGACGACTCGCATCCGCGCGCGGCAAGCGTCGAAGCGGAACTCGCTTCTCGCGGTCATACGCTCTATATTGAATGCTTCGCGCGTGGACCCGCCGGACTCGACACCGCGTTCCCGTTCAGACTGCCGTCCACCCGCGACTGCTACACCTGCTTTGCCGAAGGCTACTCGGCGTGGCAGGAAGGAATCGCATCCGATTTCATCATCGGCAGCCCGCCCGTGTGGTCGGTCTCTTATACTCATGGTCTGCTGAAGAAGTACGGCTTTTCGGTCGGACCGTTCCATGGCAAGAACGGCGATTCGCTCGCCGAAGGCGTCGAAGCACAGCAATTCAATACGCATGAAATGATGGGTTCCTGATGAACTCGGAGGCCTGATGGCGATACCGCGCGAAAGCATGCGGGATATGCTGGAAAGAAGCAGGTTCGCGATTCGATGGGGAGGCGCACTCGGCCTCCTGTGTCACCCCATCTATTACGTCGTCTGGACCTACATCCTTCCGCAGCCTTACGACAACCTGCTGCTGCGGCTCAGCGCGGCGGCCGTCTGCGTGCCGCTGCTGTTCCAGGCGCGCTGGCCGAGGCGTTACAACCCCGCGCTGCTGATCTACTGGCATTGCTGCCTGATTTACGTGCTGCCGTTCGTCTGCACGTTCCTGACCGTCAGAAACGGTTTCTCCACCATGTGGATGATGACCGAGGTCATGATGATCTTCATTCTGGCGCTGTGTATCGACAATCCCCTGCTGCTGATAACGTGCATCGGGATCGGCGTGTTTTCCGGCGGGCTTGCCGGCGTGTTGAGCGCGCCGACGGCGCTCGTTCTCAGCGCGCAGGACAAGTCGAATCTCGCGCTGCTGCCGGTGGTCGTGTTGTGCAGCATGGCGTTCAGTCACGCGATCAGCAAGGGGCGCATCTTCGTCGAAAAGAACCGCGCGTTGCAGGCGCTCGCGGGTTCCATCGCGCACGAGATGCGCAATCCGCTGAGCCAGTTGCGGCACGTGCTCGACCGCGTCGAGGAAGCGCTGCCCGCGGCGAGCGAAGCCGGCTCGGCGCCGATGCTGACGGACGGCACCGCTTCGCTGATGTACAACCATCTCGCGCAGGGGCAATTGTCGATCGAGCGCGGCCTGCGCATCATCGCGATGACGCTCGACGAAGTCGCCGCCAAATCGATCCGTCCGGATAGCCTCAGCTACCTGCATGCTGGCGCGACCACGCGCAAGGCGCTCGCCGAATACGGCTTCGAGAACGACAAGGAGCGCGCGAAGGTGAGCGTCGTCGTCAGGCGCGACTTCGTGTTCAAGGTCGACGAGACGGTCTATCTGTTCACGCTGTTCAATCTGATCAAGAACGCGCTGCATCACATCGTCGCGTATCCGCAAGCCACGCTGACCTTGACCGTCGACCACGACTCGGTGATCGTGCGCGACACCGGCCCCGGCATCGCGCCTGAGATCCTGCAGCATCTGTTCGAGCCGTTTCGCACGGCCGGCAACACGGGCGGCACCGGGCTCGGGCTTGCCTACTGCCAGCGTGCGATGCGCGCGTTCGGCGGCAGCATCGAGTGTGAATCGGAACTCCGCAAGTTCACCGCGTTCACGCTGCGCTTTCCGCCGGTGGCGGCCGACGAGGTCGCGGAACATGAGCGGCTTCTGTTCGAACGCGCGATGCCCGCGTTCAAGGGCAAGCGCGTGCTGGTCGTCGACGACGACGACACGCTGCGCGCCCGCACCCGCCGCGTGCTGACGAAGGCCGGCGCCTATGTCAGCGAGGCGTCGAGCGGTGAGCTTGCGCTCGCCACCTTGCGGCGCGCGCCGCTCTACGACCTCGTGCTGATGGACATCAGCATGCCGGAGATGGACGGCTATACGACGACCGAGCGCATCCGCGCCGAGCGCGACTGCCCGAACCGCAACGTGCTGATCGTCGCCTATACCGCCGAGCCGGGCAATGCGGTGCGGCTGCGCGCGCGGCGCGCCGGCATGGACGAGATCATCAGCAAGACGTCGAATGTGCAGGAGTTGCTTACCGCGGTGCAGGCCCTCTTCGACAACGGCGCGCGACATCAGCCGGGCGAGCCGCCTGAAGGCTTCGCCGGCAGAACCTTCGTGATCGCCGACGACGACACGTATAGCCGGCTCGTCGCGAAGGCGTACCTGGAACGCTGCGGCGCGAGCGTCGTCGAGGCGGACCACGGCCAGGCGGTGCTGACCAAACTGCACGAAGACGGCTTCATCGACGCGATCCTGATGGACGTGAACATGCCGGGCATGAGCGGCATCGCGACGACGAAGTCGATCCGCGCGCGCACCGATGCCTACGCGACGCTGCCGATCATTGCGCTGACCAGTCACACCGATTCCAACGCGGTGCAGGCCTGCCTTGCGGCCGGGATGAACGAGGTGTTGATCAAGCCCGTGCAGGCCGGCTCGCTATACGCGTGCCTCGCGAGGCAGTTCGGCAAGCGCGGCGCGCCGGTTGCGGACGCTCCGCAACGAATCGCGGAAACCGCGGGCGCGACCGCGCACACGGATTTTGCGGCAACGCCGGTAGCATTGGCCCCGGCTGCGGGCGCATCCGCGGTCGCGGCCATCGCTGAAGAAAGCCTGCTCGACGACGCGCACCTCGAGGAACTGGTTTCGCTCGACCTGCTCGACGAATCGTTCCTGAACGGCATCGAACAGATCCACTCGCTCGTCGCGCGGCTTGCGGGCAGCAGCGCGGCCGTCGATATCGAGGCGACGCACGCGAGCTTGCACGCACTGCTCGGGGTCAGCGGCAACATCGGTGCGAAGGAACTGCATCGCTATGCGCGGCAGATCTATCCACGGGTGATCGCCGGTGAGTGGCCCGTGGAAGCCGACTGGCTCGCGCAGATCCGCGCGCTGGCGGCATGCTCGACCGAAGCGTTGCAGCGGTATTACGCGTCGGCGAAAGGCTTGCGTGATCATCGGGATGCGCTGAGTGATTGAGCGGGTGGCATCGGGCGCCCTTCTTGCGGCGCCACTCCCGCTCCTGCTTCGACGCAACCCGCGCGCGCTTTGCAATCAGGCCGGATCGACCTCATCCACCGAAGCTGCGATCGGCGCCACAGGCGGCTTCGCGACGAACCGCCGTTTCGGCGACATCAGGCCCATCATGAAGCGCCTGCCCCCAACTTCGACAAAGTGATAGAACACGGTAGACGCAGCGAATACGGCGCCAAAAGCGAACATCACCGAAATGAGCTCCGCGAACCGGCCGAAATGCGCGTTGTCTTGGGCAATCACGAATCTGACTATCGGCTTGAATAGAACGTGAACCAGGTAGATCGAAAAAGAGATCTTGCCGAGAAAGAACACGACGCGATTGCCGAACATCAGATTGGCGGCTTTCGAATTCCCGAAGCAGGCAATCACCGTTGGAAACAGAAAGACGTAGACGACGAGGTCAGGCGAGCCCGCGTAGTACGTTGCCACCACGCCGAGAACCGAGAGGACCGCGAACAGATTGGTCGATACGATCGCGCGGATTCGCGGCAGGTTGACGAGCCGGTAGCCGATCAGTCCAAGGGTAAAGCCTGCCACGCAACGCATCACTGGATAAGGGGTGTATCCATGGAATATATCGAGGACGCCATCGCAATCGGTACAGTCGCGATTGCCATAGGCGGCAGCGAAAAGCAGCGCCCCGCTTAGAAGCACCGCGCCCCATGCGAGTGACCGCCTCGACTCTATCGTCAACGCAATCAGAACCGGGAAAAGCACGTACGCAGCCAACTCGGTACTCAAAGACCAGGCCGGTCCGACGAAGCTTCCCGAGAAGCCCCACGCCTGAACCAGAAACAGGTTCGCGAGTATTGCTTTCGGCTCCCAGGTATCCGGCAACGCGGCGCCATGACCGAAGTGAATGGTCAGATCGTAAATGGCGCGCAGTACCGTGACCGTGATGTAAAGCGGAAAGACACGCGCAATGCGCTTCTTGATAAAGGTGATGTAGGTTCGATTCCCTGCGCTGAGCGTGACGGTCGACGCATAGTTCAGCGCCAGAACCAGCCCGCTCAGCATAAAGAACAGATCGACAGCGAGATACCCGTGCTGCGGAGTATTGAAGAAGTGGTATGCGACCACCGCGATTGCCGCGATACCTCGCACACCGGTCATCGGACGGATTTCCGCCACTTCGGAAGGATTCGAACGAACGCTTGTAGTAGCCACTGGCACCTCACAGGAAGTACTTTTCGCGCGTCGGCCTACTTCGGTGGGTAGAGCCGGGATGTATAAAAAGACTATTGGTTGACCGCGTCGAAGAAGGCGCCGGAACTCGTCGCCGGCAAAGCGCTCAAGGGACTGCGCCAGCCGCTCGATGTATTCCTGCAGCGCGTGCCGTGGTACGTGGTCAACTCGATGTGCCTGCGCAACGATGACCACGCATGCAATAAACGCGGTCTGCGCGCTAGATCGTTTCGGCTTCCAGCGCTTCCTGCAACACCGCCCCCACAGCGAGCTGCTCGCGAAGATACGCGTGGAACGCTTCGCCGACTTCCGGATGCCGTAGCGCAAACGCCACGGTCGCCTTCAGATAGCCGAGCTTGCTGCCGCAATCGAACCGCGTGCCGGCGAATCGGTGCGCCAGCACTTGCTCGTTCGCGAGCAACGATTGCAACGCGTCGGTCAGCTGATACTCGCCACCCGCACCCGGCGCAAGCTCACGGATATGCCGGAAGATTGCGGGCGTGAGGATATAGCGCCCCACGACCCCGAGATTCGACGGCGCATCTTTCGGTGCGGGCTTCTCGACGATTCTGGCGACCTTCAGCAAACCATCGGCCCATTCTCGGCCGCCGACCACCCCATATGAACTGCTGTGTTCCGGCGCGATCGTTTCGACACCGATTACCGAGCTGTGATAGTGGTTGAATATGTCCACCATTTGAGTGAGCACCGGCCGCTCGCCATGCAACAGGTCGTCGGCGAGAATGACGGCGAACGGCTCATTGCCCACCAGCTTTTCCGCGCACAGCACCGCGTGTCCGAGACCCAGCGCGTCGGCCTGACGGACGTAAAAACAGTTGACATTGGCGGGTTTGATGCCCCGCACGACTTCGAGCAGCTTCTCTTTGCCGCGCGCCTCGAGTTCCGCCTCGATCTCATACGACTTGTCGAAATGATCTTCAATGGCTCGCTTGCTTCGGCCCGTCACGAAGATCATTTCCGTGATGCCGGCTGCAATCGCCTCTTCAACGGCATACTGAATCAGCGGCTTGTCGACGACCGGCAGCATCTCTTTGGGACTGGCTTTGGTCGCGGGCAGAAAACGTGTGCCCAATCCGGCCACAGGAAATACCGCTTTCGTCACTTTCAGCATGATTGACCCCGTTGGTAGCGTTGGAATTTTTCGATCCGCGTGCCGACTTACCGGCGGCACGGCACAGGATCAGGCACCATCGCGGTGCTTCCACGAGTCGGATCGAGCCTGAGCCGTAGGGCGAGAAACATGATCAGCGGCGACACAGGTGAAAGATGTCGCAGGAATGATCCGTAGTCCGGCTCGAAAATGGCTTGTGTCACGACGAAACTGACCAGAAAGCAAAGACAAAGCTTGTCGAATCCACCCACCGCCGGGAACAGTGATGCAAGCGGTCGATAGCGCAAAAACACCATCGAAAAGGTGCAAAACAACCCGATTCCACCCAGCATCTGCAGCGCATAGCCCGACAGAATCAGCCGCAGCGGCAACATGAAAGTCGCCAGCGTAATGGCTGCGTTCGCCACGCCGACGGCTATGCCGCTGCCTGGAATGAACGGTACGATGATCGAAGCGACTTCCTTCGCGTCGCGCCATTCATTCGCGCTCTGTCTCGCGAAATCCAGTGATTCACCCATTGCCATCTGGAATGCGAAAGCGACAGCCACGAACACCAGAAGCGCAAAGAACAACAGGGAGAGCGGCCGTCTGAACGCGCTTGGCGCGAGATAAAGGCAGACGGTGGCGATTAGCGTAATCCCCCAATACGACCTGAAGAACACAGCTACCAACGCCGCCAGCACTACGAACAGCGCGAATATGGCGCGCGACGAACTGAAAAACAACAACAGCAGCACCAGAACCGAAATGACGAGCTCTTTCGACGGAACACCGATGTAGATGGTTTGATTGACCAGCCAGAAGGCCACCAGGCAGAACTCGGCCGGCTTCAGCGAAGAAACCTTGGAACGCCAGATGGCGAAAAACATGCCGAAAATCGACGCGAGAAATCCCGCCAACGAAATGGTGAAGGTCTGGAGGCCGAAAAAGTTGAAGATCCATGCGAGATTGTCGAATGAGTCTCCAAACGCCTTGAACGACGTGACGCTCTTCATCCGATCGAGGATCTCGGCCTCGTCCAACAGGAAGCGCGCGGGCAACGTGCTCTCGTGCGCAGCAGAAACGACATATAGCGCGATGAACAGCATGAACCAGACCGCGGCTGACACGCCGGGACTCGCACTCCTGCCGATGATGCCGGGGATTTTTACAATGCGCATTTTCGTTCCTTGCACGGCTGGGCACGTCGCCTCGCCGTCGAGCAATCATGTCTACTGCACGGCGGATTCTTGAGCGCGGATGTCATTGGGTTCCCAGGCCGGCTTCGCGAACTGGATAAGCGTCGTGCCCCGCACCGATCTTGAGCGCCTGGTAGGTACCCACACTGGCCACGATCGTGCCGCCGACGCTGATCAGCAGAACCGTGTGGATAAAGCTGACGCCGAAAAAATGCGCCGTCGCAAGGCTGAGCACGATCAATGCGGCATTGGCGGATTGATTCACCAGGTCAATCTTCTGCCGATTCACGACGAGGAATACCTGCGACATCGAGCTGTAGATCGCCATCGTGATGAAATACGGAACGAAGAGCGCATACACCGACATCGACGTCTCCCATTCCTTGCCCATCTTCAGGTCGATGATCAGGCTGAGGCCGGCATAGCACGCCGCCACGAGGGCGAGACTGATGAACGTCAGCATCGTGAAGAACTGCCTCGACGGATTCACGCCATCCGTTCGCTCGCCGTCGAAGTAATCGACCATATCGCGCCGAAAGACACCGCCCAGGCTTTGCGACAACAGGGACGCGGGGAAGTAACCCACGCGATACGCGAGCGCGAAGATGCCGGCGTCGCGATGATCAAAGACCATCGGGATCAGGATCGCGAGCGCATAGATCACGAAAGAATTCAGCGTGATGGTCGGCACGCCATATTTGGCGTACTGAATCTGCAGCGCCGAGAACTTCATGAAGGTCGCCGGGATCATCCGTCGCGCGGAGTAAAGGTAGACCGCCGCCAATGCAAAATTCGACGCGAGAAAGATCCAGCTGTAGACGTTGAATATGCTTGTGCCGGTGCACACGCCTTTCGAAAGCGCCATCAGGCAGACAAAACAGATCGCGAACACAGCATTCGGAAAGAACCGGATCGTTGCGATCTTCGTGTATTTTCTTTCGCTGGTGAGGGCTGCGCACAACGCCTGCTGCAGGAATACGCCAAACGCGAGACCGACAACCGGCACGTATTCCGCGTGGCCCGCCACTATCGTGGCGACCACCAGCGCGAGGCCGATGCCGATCGCGACCACGCTGGCACTCGTCATTGCGCGCACGGCAACCGTCTTGTCCGCCGCCAGGCACGCAACCTCCAGGCGCAAGCCGATTAACGTGCCGGCGAAGAGTCCGCCGGCCATGAGTTGGCTGAAGTACCCAAGCTCCGTGGGTCCGCAATACTTTCCGATCAATAGAATCGAAACGAAATTGAGCGCCTGGCTGAGTACGACTCCAGCGACACTTACGAACGAGTGTTTGATATTCACAATATATCGACGTCGAAAGCCGGTGAGGTTTTCTATCGCTACGACGAGGCGTTCCGTTTAAGCGTTAGCCCTTCTGCGTCTCTGTGCTAGAGGGCAACGCGTCCAGATAGGACGCGTTGCGATACAGACCGGCGCGCGCCCCACGGCTATAGCGGTAGGCTTCGGTGTCGATTCCGTTGAATATCACACCCTTCACGTGGGCGTTTGCCTGTTTGAGCTGCTTGGCCGCCTCCACGACCTCGACGATCGAAGTCGTCTCGAAGCGCGTCACCAGCATGACGGTGCCGCAGCTATCCGCGAGCGCGGTGGCGTCCGATACCGCAAGCACGGGCGGCGTGTCGATCAGCACGATGTCGTACTCGCCTGTCTTCGCCAGGAATTGCTGCATGCGTTCGCTCAGCAGAAGTTCGGCGGGATTCTCCGGAATCGCTCCGCGCGGGACGAAATCGAGGCCCGGACGCACGTCACGCATGATTACCGAGTCCGACATCACGTCCGACGACAGGTAGTCCGCCAGTCCCGGTTTGGAATCGACGCCGAAGTATTGCTCGAGATGACCTTTGCGCAGGTCCGCATCGATCAACAGTACCCGCTTCCCACCTGCAGCCACCACTGCCGCCAGGTTCGCCGAAAGGAACGACTTGCCCACCTGTTCCGTCGGACCGGTCAGCAACACACGGTTGTTGCCCGATTCCGATTCCGATTCGCGCATCGCGAAATGCAGTGCGGTTCTGAGGCGGCGCAGACTTTCAATTGACGGGTCGCGCGGAAACTCGCTGGCAAGCAGGAACCTGTCGTCCTCGACAGCACCGGACGCCTTGCCAATTCGTGCGAGTTTCGCCTGCGACAGCGGCACGGTCGCGTAGACGTTCAGGCCCGTTTGCTCCTCGATCTCCTGTGCATCGGTCACGCCTCTATACAGCGCCGCACGCGCGAACGCCGCGCCCGCGCCCAGAATCAGACCACCCAACGCAGCATAAATAATGACCAGAAGCTTGTTGGGGCTGATCGGGTCCTTCGGCACCACCGGGCTGTCGATCAGGCGCACCGTTCCCACCTTGCCGGCCCGAACCAGTTTGAGTTGCTGCAGGTTGTTCAACATGCCGACGTAAAGCTCGTTGTCGACGGTCACGTCACGGGTCAGGCGCACCGCGTCCTGCTCCAGGTCCGGTAACGCGTTCTGCTTCTGGGACAGAGTGCCAAGCGTACTGGTCAGCATGCCAATCTGTTGATCGAGCGCCTGGATCCCCGGGTAACCCGGCGCGTACGTCGCGCTCAGTTCCGCGCGCTTCTGCTTCAGCTCGAGCAGGGTGCGCTGCGCAGCAACGCTCTGCTCCAGATAAGCCTTGCCCTGCTCGCTGAGATCGAACACGCCCCTGCGGTTGCGCATCTCGTTGTAGCGGCCTTCGGCGCGCTCCAACTCGGCCTTCAGTTGCGGAAGCAGATCGCTCAGGAATGCGAGCGACTTTTCGGCCTCTGCCGCTTTGCGCTTCACATTCTGGTCGACATAGGCATTGCCAATCTCGGCCAGCGTGTGGACAGTCAACAGCCGATCGGAACCCGTAAGGGACGCACCGATGATGCCGCTGTCCTTGCTCCCCTTCTGTGCGATGATCAGCGTCTTTTGCAGGTGTTCCACCGTTTTCTCGCGAGACTCTTTTTTCAGCACGAATTCGGTGCCCGGCCTCGCGTTCAGCGAATCCACGCGCAGCGTGATCGCGCCATCGGGCTGTTTCAGCTCGAGCGTTTCGCCTACCCGGCCTTCCACCGCCTTATCGAGGTCGGCCTGCGCGAGCCGGTAACGGCCACCATCGAGGGCGGTCAGGATGAACTTCTCGCCTTCGAAAGTTTCCGGAACATTGAAACTGGAAACCTTCAGCGATTCATCGCCCCACGCATATCCGCTTCCTTTAAGGATACCCGGCTCGGAAAGGCCTTTAGCATGCCGGGCCAACCAGCCTCCTATTAACGGAAGGCGCTTCGGCTTTGCACTGATATCGAGCCCCAGCGCGTCAACGGCTTTCCCAATCACCATTCTCGAATTGAGAATTTCCATTTCAGCCGCAGCCTCTGTCTTGACGTCGAACATGCTGGAGACGTCGCCCAGAGGACTTTTCGCATTATTGCTCGGGATGCTGTCTTCAACCTGGACGAGGATATTGGCCTGATATACCGGCGGCGCGAGAAAGGCGTACGCAACACCCAGGGTGAGAACGCTGCCGGCAATCCCACTGACCAGCCAACGGTTTGCCACGAGCACGTCGAAATAACGTGAAAGACTGACGTCGTCACTTCGGAGAACGGCAGCATTCGCAAGCGGAGAGCTTTGATTCATCTAAACCCCGGGCTGGTCTAAGAAAAGGGTTGAAACTTTGATTGGATGCACAAGCGAAGCCGCGTCGCCAATTCTGGCTTCTCGTCACTGGAAACCAGACAATCCGCGCTGGCGCCGATCGCGTCAGTTCGCGGTGCAACGTAAATGGGCGAATGATCGCCCGGCGTTACGCGTCGCCTGCCGCGCTCAAGAAAAGAGAACAATCTATTCGCCGGCAGTTAGCTCAGGTTAACTGATAGCTGTCCCTATTACTGTTCGCTGCCGCACATCAAACTTCTAGCCGCAGCGGCAAAATCCTTACACGTCATTAATTGCGGACCAATATCCGAATGAAGCCCTTGATGCGTGAGATAGTCACGCGCGCCCTTCTTTTCAGCGGTGCCCCGAGAGCGGTTCGAGCGTTGTTCTGGCGCGATCGCACGGCAATTCTTCTCTATCATGATCCGGCGCCGGCAACGCTCGAGGCTCATTTTGAGTACCTTCGCGATAAGGTCGAATTCGTGCCGTTGTCGCAGTCGAATTCACGCGGCAACGGACGCCCGCGCGTGGCGGTCACGTTCGACGACGGACATGCGCGTAATGCGGAACTGCTGCCGATATTCATCAAGTACGGCGTGCGTCCCACCATTTACGTCTGCAGCAGTATCGTCGCGCATGAGCGCACGCACTGGTTTCTGCATCCCGTTGCCAGGGAGGCTGGTGTGAGGCGGCTGATTCGCCTGAAAAACGGCGAGCGCGTGGCTGAACTGGAGGCACGAGGCTTTCGTCAGGAACTGCTGGATGAGTCGGCGACCATTAGCGGCCTCAGCGCCGCCCAGATCGAAGTGATGCGACCGTACGTCGACTTCCAGTCGCACACGCGCTATCACCCGACACTGACCTGCTGTGACGATGACGAATGCTTTGAAGAGATCACGGTATCCAAAGTCGAAGTCGAACGGATTGTCGGCAGGCCGTGTGAGCATTTCGCGTATCCCTACGGCATTTTCGGGCCGCGCGAAGTCGAACTGCTGAGGGCTGCCGGTTACAAAAGCGCACGCACGACCGATGTAGGCTGGAACGACGAACAGAGCGATCCGTTCCGGCTCAAGGCGTTCGACATCGATGACGAGTCCTCCGTGGCGTGGTTCGCCGCACAGCTTACCGGTCTGACGTTAGTGCCGCGTTATCTGCGACTGGGGCGAATCCGGCGTTTTGCTGAACGCCTCTTCAGCGGTGGTCCCACTTCATTGAAGCAGGAATAGCGCTGCCGACGACGGATATCCAACCAGGCATATCCCGACCGACGATATCGGCCTTTGACACGACAACAAGCAGGACTCGCGCGGTCGCTATCCGCAAGGAGTCCGGTCGCCTTGACCACACTTGAACGGTGGCATTGAAATGCAAATATTCATTCTTCATCCAGGCAAAGCGAATTATCCGGAGATCGATGCCTACACGAAGTATTTCGCGGGCATTGAGTGCCAGGTTTCGTCAGGAACCCTGGCTGACTACAAAAAGATCGCTAATCCCGAGAATTATGTTCTGTGGTGCATCATGGGCTTTTATCCCAAGAGCCCCACTGCGAGGTTCGTGATCCACGATTACCGCTCGCTGTCGGTTGGCCGCAACAGCGCGTGGAAGGACAGCATCAAGAGGAGGCTTAGCCCGCGGCCAGACCTTCGCATCTTCCAGAACGAGTCGATGCGCGCACTGATGGACTTCAACGATGGCGTAGATACCATTTACCTGCCGATGGGTGTGCCGGACTGGATCTTCGCGACGGGGGCCGAGCGCAATCCGATGCTGCCGACAGGCACCTATTGTTACCTGGGCGAGATCACGCGGGAACGCGGCTTCGTCAGGTTCATCGCAGACTTCCTCGCCACCAGACGCAACTCGGATACGCTCGTTCTGGTTGGTCCGGCTGAGAAAGAGATCTCCGACGCCTATCTTCAATCGCCGGGCATCCTGTTCACGGGGCGACTCGCACAACGCGATGCGCTCGCGGTGGTTCGCAATTGCGAAATCGCTATTTCAACCATCCCTTACAAGCGCCCGTATAACGTGCAGACGCCGACCAAGCTCCTCGAGTATGCCGCGCTCGGCAAAAGAATCATCTGCAATGATTCTCCGTCGAATCTGAACGCTGCCGCCGAGTTTGGAATTCAATGCAAGGTAACGGGTCCTGACGTGTTCTCCAGCATCTGCAATTTCCACGGCGATATGGTGCCGAAGAATGATCCGTCCACGCTGCTGCACCTGCGGTGGACGAATGTAATCGGCGCCTCTGGCATCGAGCGTTATCTCGCGGGGATTTAGCATTCAAACACTGACAGCGCGAGCCCTCCTCCGCATTCATCGGGGAGGACGGTCGCGCACAGGTTCGAAAGTGCGCGGCCCGCACGAGCCGCGCTTCAGGCCACGCAGCTTCCGGCAATTATTCGCTCACAACCGGACCGCCTTGGCGAATGCGGTTTAGCTCGGCCGAATAAAGCAGCACCATGTTGTTGAAGAAGCGATCTTCACTGAATCTGCCGTGTGCTTCCTGCTGGGCGCGGCGCGATAGACGTTCACGGAAGTCATCGTCCGTCATCATTCTCGCGATCAGCGCGGTCGCCTGCGGCGCCGTCTGGTAAAGGACGCCGGTCGAATCATGACGAATGGTGTCGATATTGCCGGGGCACTGTGAAGCCACAACGGGCGTGCCGAGCGTCATTGCTTCGATCAGGGAGATCGGCATTCCCTCCCACGTAGCCGTCGACAGATAGATATCCGCTTGCGCGACCGCATCGAGAACGTTCGCACGTGGAAGCCAACCGGTCACGCGCACACCGGCGTCCTCGAGCGTCTGCTTCAGAGCTGCGTCGCCGTCGCCGATCCACACGAACTCGGCGCCTCCGCTATCAAACAAACGGGCAATCTCCGCGAATAGCCGGGGATTCTTTTGCACACGAATGCCGCCCACCGTCACGATTTTTCGCGTGCTTGTCGTGTTGGCTTTGTCCTCGCTAGACCGACGATTGTCGCGCTGAACGGCGACGGCCCGGTCAATCGCATTCTCGACCAGCACTGCTTCCCGCCGCAGGTGGCGGCTGATCGCGGCGCATTCGCTTTCCGAGCAGCCTACATAGGTGCAGTTTTTTATACTGGCGAGCAACTCCAGCGCGACGAAACAGTATCGTTTCATCCTGCCAATATCCCTCCGCATAAAGGAAATGCAGTGAGGGCTATATAAAAATGCCGTTTCCGGTAGCGCAAACAGAGTCGAAATTCGTCCGAGGAAACCCGCGAAAGACGAGTGCATATGGACGATATCCGGCTTCAATTCAATGATCTTCCGGCGCAGGTCGGACAGCACGCTCGGCAATGACGGTCCCTTCATCTGTAGATGCTGCAGCACGACGTCCGGGTGGAACATCGCGCGTAGATTCTTCGGCGTTTCTTCGCGCTCGGAATAGATGACATAAACCTCGTGACCTTCCTTGGCCAGCCGAGTGGCAAGCGTACTTACAACCGCAAGCGTTCCCGTTGCAGTCGATTCGACCACATGAACCACTCTCATAGCATTTTCCTCGTGTATTGATGAGCACCGGCGAGAAACGTCGCCGTTTCGTCAAGGCGATCGGGCCGACATCCAATCTCCGACACGGTAAGAGAACCTCAACCGGCCTTAGTAGGCGCCGTCTTTCGCGAATACGACTTTGACGGTTCTCAAAAGGATCGATACGTCGAATGCCAGCGAGCGGTTCATTGCGTATTTGACGTCGAGCGAAACTCGTGTCGGATAGTCCACGTCGTTGCGGCCGCTAACCTGCCACAAGCCCGTCATTCCAGGCTTCAGTGCGAGGTAGTAACGGACATCGTGGCCATATCGAACCAGTTCCTTTTGCACGACAGGACGGGGGCCAACCAGGCTCATATCGCCGCGCAGCACATTCCAGAGCTGGGGCAATTCGTCCAGGCTCGTCTTTCGCAGAATGCGACCGACCGGAGTGATGCGAATATCGTTTTTCAGCTTGAAATCGCGGTCCCATTCAGCACGGGCCTGCGGGTCCGTGGCGAGAAGTTTGGCAAGAACTTCATCCGAGTTCTTCACCATCGAGCGGAATTTCAGGCACCTGAAAGTACGTCCTCCCTGGCCAATTCGTGGGTGACCATAGACGGCGCTTCCGCGATCGCGCATGACGATCAGCGCAATGGTCAGCAGAACCGGCAAAAGCAGAATGAGCAGAACAGATGCCCCGCAGACATCCATGGCTCTCTTCACGGCGTCACCCCACCAGGTGCCCCGGGGGTTCGCGCTTATCGAATTAGAGTCATCCGAGGCGAGCTGCTTTGACATCACTTTGATGCACGCGCCTTCCAGTTCCGGATCCGCGGCGGCGTCGGAATCGAACATATTATCCCCTTGAAGGTCTTGATTCGTCTTATAGCCGACTGTCACACGCAAAAATCACGGCAAATTAGTCACGTCAGACGTTTGCTGCTGGCAAACGTTTAACTTGCCTGTGTACTTCCCGATTTCTCTTTTGGCTAAACAGGAAAGACGCTTTTCGCCTTAAACAAATTTACGCATTCAAGGAAGGCTAAAAGTGGAGCTCTGATGAAAGGACGATTTGTTTACTGGTCGTACCCAAATCTATTCCGATGGAACGACGTTTAGCGAGTACGCGCCGGTCATCCACAGTAGAAGTATGCTGGAGTGACCCCTTTTGCTAATGCGCTCTACCGCACACGACGGTAGAATTTGCATGTCGCGGTAGAATCTGCTCATTGCGAAGTTCGCCAAAAGTTATTCGACATTGGATATCTGATATTGCGGCTTTGCGCTGCATGGCTTCGGGTCCTGCGAACATGTCGGGCGAGAAAGTTTTGGAGTGGCAATTGATCCCTCGGATAATACTGTTCCGTTTATTCGCCGTTTTGACTCTTCTGTGCGGGCAGCCAATGTCCGCCGCTCTTGCGAATACGACCACCGCCATGGGTCAACAACTCGCAGCGCGCCAACCGCCTCCTACCGGAAGCGACAGCGACCGTTTCGCAATGGACGTGAACTGCGATCTATGGAGTGCGGATCAGACGGCACTGAGCGAATGCTCGAAAGACCTCGATCTGATTGCCCGATTGGGTGTAGGTACGGTTCGCCTCGGCGCTTCGTGGGAGTTCATGACGCTGGCTGACGGCAGCACGCTGGACCCCAACAGGGTGGCCTTCCTGAAATCGCTTCTGAATGCCGCACGTACGCGGGGTATGAAGATTCTTTTCCAGGTGGGTATGTACGCGCCGGCTAGCGCATACCATTGCCCCGCGACCCGGAATCCGCCGACGGCTGCTTCGTCGCGACTCGACTTCTGCGATGCCGCTTTCACGAAGTATCTGGGCTCGCTGATGGACGTCGTCCTTCCATTCACGGCCGACATCGAGCTGTTCAACGAGACCAACTGGTCGTTCTCCGCAACCGACCCGTCTTACGGCGATCCGAACGGAATCTCGGGCTACATTTTGACTCGGAGCAAGACGCTGTATTCGGAAGCGAAGAGCGTACTGAACACCAGAAACAAATTGGGCTACAAGACGGTTCTGCACACCCAGGGTATCTCGTACTTCTACAACTCGGCTTACCCGAACCGCGGCTGGAAACCGCCAGCAGGTAAGGAGTTGATCCAGGCAACCGACTACATCAAGGCGATGGGCAACAATACGAAGAGCGCTTCGAGCCCGCTGAACACGACGATCGATGTCGTCGATGTTCACCCGTATTTCAACGGCGCGGACTTCGACATATTGATGCAATCGTTCATGACGACCGTTTCGAATCTGGCAGCGAGTGGTTCCAAGCCGATCTGGCTCACGGAAACCAACAATGGCACGAACCTTACGGACGCCGGACAACTTGCGGCTTTCAATCAGTTGAAGATTCTGATGAACAACGGTTCAGTAGCGAAGGCGTTCTGGTATGTCGTGCGTAACGGGGCCCCGAGCAACGGCGAAGGCGACACCTACTCGATCTACGACTACAACCGCAACCTGATTCGTCCGCAGCTGGCCGCCGCTATTCAGGCATACACGGCGACCATTCCGCAAGGGCAGCGATTTCTATCGGGCTCTTACCTGACGCCGATCAAGTAAAGCCAGCCGCTATAGTTATTTTGTCGCGCTGCCGTGCTCCGGCTTGCTTGATGGTTTGAGACTTTCGTCTGTCGACTCTCGCGCGCGCGCAACGCAAAGTGCACACACAAAGACGCCAATCGCCACACCGACCAATAGACACGCGGCATGTGTCAAGAAGCTCAGCATCTCCCCTCCAATCCCTTAACGACCACAACGAATTATTCGAGGCGTCGGCTTAGTGACGCGACTATGGTCTGGGCATCTTCCCAAACTGCACACTTGCCATCCCGGCTGCCATGGCCGGTCACCTTGCAAGAAGATAACATCCGAAGCATGAGGCGAATTATGTTACCAGATATTTCTCGGAGACATCAAAAAAGAGCCGATCATTCTAATGTCCGCGATATAGAGCGCGACTGCTCGTCTTTTCAACGGAAGCCAACCGCAATTGCTGACGTTCTTGACTTATAGCACCTCAATGTGTCGAGTCTTGCCGGCAAATCCACGCAGAGATCGATGCATTCTCTCTGTTTATCGTTTCCAAAACGAAAACGCACGGCGATGAAACGTGCATCGTCGTGCGTCGGATGGAAAAAGGCCCAGCGGTGTTGCTATCTGCCATCCCGCTGGCAACGCAAACCGCCATGTTCAGAACTTATGCAGCACGCCGACCGCAATCGCCAACTGATTCGCGCCGGTCTTCACCGTCGTCGTCGCGACCGATGTCGCCCAGCCCGTCGCACTCAGCGCGGCCTTCGAGCTGTTGATCACATACGTAATGTCCGTGTAAAGCGCCGTGCGCTTCGACAGCCAGTAGTCCGCGTTGACGCCGGTGCTCAATGCGTGCGCGTCGACGTGGCGATACGCGTGGTAGTAAGTCGCGGCGCCGAGGTCCAGCGCCGGCGTCACCCTGTAGCGCACGCCGGCGAACCCCATCGACTGCGGCGGCGATGCGGCGAGCGTCGACTGGACGTCGTTCAGCAGCAATTCGTAGCCGCCATACAGCGTCGCGTTGCCGATCTCATACGAACCGCCGGCCACGTAGCGCCGCTCGCTGTCACCCGATGACGCGATGGACGAACCTTGCCGCTGCTCGTACACGAACGTGAGATTCAGCGGCCCTTGAACATAGCGTCCGCCGATGTCGTACTGCTTGCCGACGCGGAACGAGCCCGCCACCGGCACGTTGTAGGTGACCGCGTCATAGCCGAAGCTGTAGAGCGCATTCAGCTCGAATGGTCCCACATGGCCAAGATACGAAACCGAGTTGTCCGCGCGACCGACGAACTGCGCGTCCTGCGCGGACAAGCCGTAACTCGAATAACCGAGCGGGTCGAGCGCGAGGAAGTAGCGATACATCGGCGTCATTTGCCGGCCGAGCATCGTCGCGCCGTAGCGGTCCGATTCCAGTCCGACGAACGCCTGCCGGCCGAACAGCCGCCCCCCTTGCTGCAGCGCACCGGTGTTCATCGCGATGCCCGATTCGAGCGTGAAAATCGCCCGCAGTCCGCCGCCGAGATCTTCCTTGCCCGTGAAACCCCAACGCGAGTTCAGCCGGTTGCCGGTGCCGAGAGCGACCTGCGTGCCCGACGATCCCTGCGGCGTGGCAGCGTGGGTCACGTACGTCACCCCCGAGTCGACGATGCCATACAGCGTGACCGACGACTGCGCGTGCGCCGTGCCACAGATGCCGATACCAATACCACATGCAAAAAGGACCTTCGACGGCCTGGCGAGAGGCTTGTGCTTCACCATGTGTCTCCTGCTGGAAAGTGAGTTGTTTTGTGACGCGAAATAGTTTTAGTTCGACGCATCTCGTCGATGAAGCCGGCGCGTGGCCACGCCGGCCTCAGGAGAATCGGTCATTCGCGTGCGATGTGCGGGTTGACGAAGAACATCGCGACGACCGCGATAGCGGGTCCGACCGCGAGCGTGAGGAGCGCGAGCATGAACGAATGGCTCGCGCCATACAGCGAGCCGACCACCATCGGCGACACCGCGCTGCCGGACTGCCAGATCGCATTGGTCCAGCCGGCGCTCGCGCCCGCGAGCCGTTTGCCGGACGCGTCGCTGACCTGTGCCATCAGCACCGGCAGATAGCCGAACGAGAACGCACCAAGGATCGGCGCGACCAGATAGAACTGATGCACCGTCGAGCAGCAGCCGAACACGAGCAGCGTGATCGCGAACGCGATCAGGCAACCGATCGACATCATCCGTCGCGACACGCCGGGGAGGTCGGAGATCCAGCCGAGCGTCGGTTTCGCGATCACCGCGCCGATGCCGAACGAGGCGACGATCGACCCGGCGACGATCGGCGCGATGCCGTATTGCCGCGTCATCAGTGCGTTGCCCCATGCACCGAAGCCGACGGTCGCCCACAACCCGCCGCAGCCCGCGATCGACAGCGCGATCAGGTTACGGTTACGCAGCAGGCCGAGCATTTCCTGCATGCTGTTGCGCGCGGGCTTCGCTTCGTTCGACGGCCGGTTCTTCAGCAGCAGCAAGGTGACGATGCCCCACGCGAACGTAACGATGCCGAGCATATGGAATGCGTTCGACCAGCCGTGGCGCGCGGAAAACGACGGCACGACCGCATTCGCGATCACGACCGCGAGCGACGTCGCGGTCGTGTAGAGGCCCATGGCGCGGCCACGGTCGCGCGTGAACCATGCGGGAATGATCTTCACACCGGCCGAGTAGTCGGCACCCGCCGCGAAGCCCATCGCAGCCTGAATCACGATGCCGAAGGCGAGCGAATGCGTATAGCCGAACGTGAAGGTGAGCACGCCGAGCGGCAGTAGCGCGAGCGTGAGCATCGCGCGACCGCCGAGCAGATCGGTCAGCATGCCGCCGACCACGTTCGCCAGCACATAGCCCGCGTAGAACGCGGTCACGAACGCACCGAGCATCGACACGCTGATGCCGAGCGACGCACCGACCGGTGCGGCGACCGTACTCCACGCGACGCGGACCACATAGCTGAGCAGAAACGCGGCCCACACGATGAACAGCGCGACCCAGCGATACGGGCTGGTGTCGGCGCCACTCGCCGCCCCCGCACCGTTCGCGGTCCAGACGCTCGCGGGCATACCCTCCGTCGACGCCAGATTTTTCTCCATGACTCCTCCAATGGCGGGCGTGCCAGCGGCCGCCCGTTTTCTTTCTGATGGATGGCGCCGCCCGCGCCTGGCGGCCGGGCCGGCGCTTACCGTTAGAGATCGAGCACGAGCACCCTCGTCTTCGCACGAGAACAGCACGGCAGAAACTGATCGTTGCGGGCCTGCTCCTCCGGCGACAGGTACAGGTCGCGGTGGTCGGGTTCGCCTTCGAGCACCCGCGTGACGCAGGTGCCGCAGATGCCCTGCTCGCACGACACCGGTACCTCGACGCCCGCCGCGGCGAGCGCCTGCGTGACCGTGCAATCGGCCGCAATCGACACGACGCGGCCCGAGCGCGCAAGCCGCACGTCGAACGACGCGCCATCGCCGGCAGGCTGCGCCGCCGCGAAGTACTCGTAGTGCAGGCGATCGTCGCTCCAGCCGAGCGAGCGCGCCGTGTCGAGCACCGCGTTCATGAAGCCCTGCGGACCACATACGTACAGATGCCGATCCGCATCGGCGTCTGTCAGCAGTGCGTTGAGATCGAGCATGCCTTGCTCGTCGTCGAAGTGGTATTGCACGTTATGCGCCCACGGCGACGCGGCAATCCGCTCGACGAACGCCGCACGGCTCTTCGAGCGCGCGCAGTAATGCATCTCGAACGCTGCGCCCGTGGCGGCCAGGTGCTCCGCCATACAGAGAATCGGCGTCACGCCAATGCCGCCCGCGAGCAATAGCGGCTTCGCGTGATGCCGCGCAAGCGGGAAGTGATTGCGCGGCACGCCGATGCGAATCGCGTCGCCGTCGTTCACCGCGTCGTGCATGCGCTGCGATCCGCCGCGCGAATCGGCGTCGCGCAACACCGCGATCTGATACCGGTGACGTTCGTGAGGCGCGTTGCACAGCGAGTACTGCCGCACCGGGCCGCCCGGCACGTAGACGTCGATGTGCGCGCCTGCCTCGAACGGCGGCAGGTCGCGGCCGTCGACGTCGACGAATTCGAAGCCAGCGATTTCGTCGGCTTCGTCGCGCCGTGCGGCGACCCGCACCATCAGTGTGGAATCGGTCATGTTCATGCCACCTCCTCCGCTCACATCGCCGACAGGCCGCCGTCGACCATCAGCGTCGTGCCGGTGATGTACGACGCCTCGTCACTCGCAAACCACAGGATCGGCCAGGCGATCTCTTCGGGCGATGCCCAGCGGCCGATCAGCGACGTGTCCTGGCGCTGCGTCTTCAGCGCTTCGACGCTCTTGCCCGACGCAATGGCCCGGTTAACGTGGAATTCGGTCAGCGTCGAACCTGGGCACACCGCGTTCACGCGCACGCCGTTCGCGGTCTCCTCGAACGCGAGCGTGCGGGTCATCGCGAGCATGCCGGCCTTGGTGGCGTCGTACAGGCCCATGCCCTTGCGGCCGGTCACCGCGTAGCATGACGAGACGTTGACGATGCTCGCGCGGCCCGCGCGACGCAGGAACGGCAGCGCCGCCCTGCAATAGTTCGAGGTGCCGACCAGGTTGACCGACACCATCGCCTGCCACTCGGCCGGCGTCGCGTCGGCGAGCGCACTGTAGTTGCGCATCGCCGCGTTGTTCACCAGCACGTCGAGCCGGCCGAACGAATCGGCGGCGAGTTGCACCGCGCGTACTGCGTCGCCTTCCTGCGACACGTCGGCCGCGAAGGTCTCGACACGCGCGGACGGATCGGCCGTCTTCAGTTCGTCGGCGACGCGCGCGAGCGCTTCCGGGTTCGCATCGACCAGCACTACCGCGGCACCCTCCGCGCAGAACACGCGCGCGGTCGCGGCACCGATGCCGCCTCCGCCGCCGGTGATCAGCGCGACCTTGTCCTCGAGTCTTTTACGTTGCTGCATTGCATGCCGGCGCGCAGCCGGCCTCCTTTTGCGGAATGGGCAGAAGGTCCAGTCGGACCAGACGACGAGCACGCGGAGCCGGAGCGAAGTCCGGCCCCGCCGTGCATCAGATCGAGTAGATCGGCTGGTCCTTGCCGTCGTGCAGATGGATCACCGCCCATTCCTGCGGCTTCTGATCGCGCGGCAGCAGCACGCCGGCAGCGCGCACGCGCTGCTGATCGGCGTCGATCGCGGGCGGATCGGTGTCGGGCACCAGGGCAGTTGCCGCCTCGTACATCATGCGGCGCGCCATCACGATCGCGCGGTCGGTCGGCAGCAGCTTTTCCTTGCTGTGGTCCTGGATCGGACCCATGCTTTCCTGCAGCGACGCGTCCTGCATCGCAAAGCCGAACACGCCCGAGTACGCGCGCTTGTCCTTCTGCGCCTGGCGGTCGATCAGGTAGTCGTTGCCCTTGTTCGCCTTCGGGCGGAACGTCCCACCTTCCTCGTACTCGCAGTGAATGCCCTTGCCGGCGTTCAGGTCGGCCAGTTCCTGCTCGTCGAGCGGACGGTCCGGGCGGAAGTTGATGCTCCACGCCCAGCAGCTGTGATCGTCGATCGGCACCCACACGTGGCCCGCGAGCGAGTGATCGCCGAACGGCGGGATCAGCGTGTACCACGGGAACAGCCACTGCGTGACGCGCCAGTAGTACGAATCCGGCTCGCCGTTGCGGCGGCCGAACAGCGTGAGGCCGAACGGCTGCTTCTCGATCTCGAAGATCACGTTGCCGTCGGCCTTGATGTAGTCGAGCGCCTTCGTGCCCTGGTGCATCGGGTCTTCGTCGACTTCGTAGCGGTGCACGTACGACACATGGCTCGTGTCGATGCCGCCTTCCATGGCCTGCAGATAGTTCGATTCCTGCAGCCGCTTCGACACGAACACGTGGCTCTCGGGCAGGTTGCACCACTCGAGATCGGGCGGCGCCGGCTGGCGATCCTTCGGTCCCATGTACGCCCACACGATGCCCGCGCGTTCGATGCACGGATACGCGGTGATGCCCATGTGCTTGCACGCCTGCGGCGCGGACGGAACTTCCACGCAGTTGCCGTCGCGGTCGAATTTCAGGCCGTGATACGAGCAGCGGATGCCGTTCTCTTCATTACGCCCGAAGTACAGCGACACGCCGCGGTGCGAGCAGAACTCGTCGATCAGCGCCGGTTGGCCGTCGGAATCGCGGAACGCGAGCAGCTTTTCGCCAAGGATCTGCACGCGCACCGGCGGGCAATCGGGCTCCGCGATTTCGCTCATGAGCAGCACCGGCACCCAGTAGCGGCGCATCAGATTGCCCATCGCCGTGCCTGGGCCAGTGCGAACCAGGGTCTCCGACATGTTCTTGTCCATCATTCCTCCGAATCCAGTTGTCCGTTGTGTGAGAATGTAGTCTCATTGTACGGACAGATTGATCCACGTCAAGTTCGTCCCGGTAGGGACTTTCACTACAATGTGCAATCGACGCGGATCGACGTAGAAAGGAAATTTCAAATGGAAGAAAAAAAGCCGCACGAAAATGTGCGAGCAGTCGAGCGGGCGCTAGAAATTCTTCTGGCGTTCCGCCCAGGGGACAAGGAATTGACCGTCGCGGAGTTGTTGACCCGCGTCGATCTGAGCCGACCGACGCTGTACCGGCTTCTGAACACGCTCGAACAGAACGGCTTTCTTGCGTCGTCGGGCGAGCCGCAGCGCTTCAGGCTCGGCAGTTCGGTTGCGCAACTCGCGCATGCGTGGATGGCGAACAATACGATCGCGCAACTCGCGCAGCCGATGCTGCGCGAGCTTTGGGAAGCGACCTCGGAGACGGTCGCGTTGTTCGTGCCGGAGGGGACCTACCGGATCTGCGTGGCCGAACTGGAAAGCCCGCAGCCGCTCAGTTTCCGGCGCGGGGTCGGCTATCGCGAGAAGCTCGTACTCGGCGCGAGCGGCCGCACGATTCTTTCGCAGATGCCGCTGTCGGCCGACGATCTGCGGCGCTATGTGACCGATCCGAATCAGGACGTCGCGGCGCTCGCCGCCGATCTCGACGCAGTCCGCGCACAGGGTTTCGGCACCAGTCATCACGAGTTGATCGCAGGTGCCGTCGCGGTGGCCGCGCCGTTCTTCAACGGCGCGAACCAGGTGGCGGGATCGGTGTGCATCTTCGGGCCGAGCGTGCGCGTAACCGATGAGCGCGTCGCGCAGTTCGCGGAGTTGCTCAAACGCGAGGTGGGAAATCTGTCGCGTGCGCTAGGGCATCAAGGGGAAACTGGACGGGTGCACCGCGCAGCGCGTCGGTGACCCTGGCATCGGTGATGCTGGCCGACGGGGGGAACGGCGTCAGGAAAGTCGACACGCGGTTCCTGCTTTTCTTCACGTCGATTCATGGCTGAAGCCGAAATGTCACGTGTCCGGCTGTGCGCTCATAACGCGCCGCGCGAGCGTCGAATAAGCGAGTGGCTCGAAACGATTGAGCCCATTCTTGACGGCGGGAATGTCGTGACTTCTGGCTTGCTGCTCCATCTGAGCGCACGCATTCGCCACTTCGGCCTCCTGAATCATCGCGAAGGAGCCTCGAACCGCATGAAGCTGGGCGAGCACCGTTTTCGTATCGCCTAGTTCAATAGCGGCATGCAGTTCACGAAGTGATTCTTTGAGTGCTTCGATCATCGCAGCGTGGATGTGTTCGGGCAGCGGCCCTTGCGAGATGTCGCGCATGGCCGCGATATTATTCGCGGGGCGCCTTCCGGCCTCGCTGACCAGCCGCCGCACCGTCGCATCCATGGCGTCAAGCAGGACAGGCTTGAGCAGGACCTCGTCGATTCCCGCTTTCGTGCATCGCGCGCGCTCTTCCGCTGCGACGTGCGCAGTCACCGCGATGATCGGCACGGTCGCGCTTTGAGCTCGCAGGCACCGTGCGAGCGCGTACCCGTCCATCCCCGGCATATTGATGTCGGTCATCACCAGATCGTAGTGGCGCTCGTTGAAGCGCCGCAATGCCGCCCCGCCACTATCGGCCATCTCGGCCTCGTATCCCAGCGTGGCGAGTTGCGCGACCAGCAACTCCCGGTTCGCGAGCTGATCGTCGACTACCAGGATGTGTATGGCGTGTGTGTCGATCTCGGTGGGCTTCGATTCGGCTTTGATGTTTTCTGGTGCGCCGATAGGTGTGGCTGCACTCGCCGGAATGGGTAAGGTCACGATAAAGGTACTGCCGGCATTCAACTCGCTCTTCACCCGGATCGTGCCATGCATCAATTCGGTCAGCCGCAGACACAGCGCGAGTCCGAGTCCTGTTCCGCCATAGCGCCGCGCAATCGAAGAATCCGCCTGTGTAAAAGCATGAAATAGCGTCTCCTGCTGCTGAGGCGTCATGCCGATGCCGGTGTCGCTCACGCCAATCACGATCGGAGAATCGTCGGCCGTGTCGTCCTTGAGGTAAACCTCGAGCAGGACCTCGCCCGTGGCGGTGAATTTGATTGCGTTGCTGACCAGGTTGATCGCAATCTGCCGGATTCTCGTTGGGTCACCCAGATAGTGCGGCGCTAGCGCATCGTCTATCACGCAGTCGAACTCGAGCCCCTTCGCCTGTGCGACTGGCTCGAACATCGCGCCCACCTGACGAATCACATGACCCAGATCGAAACTGATCGACTCCAGCGTCATTTGCCCCGACTCTACCTTCGAAAAATCGAGAATGTCGTTGATGATTCCGAGGAGCGCAGTGGATGACGACGTGACAACCCCCAACCGCTCTTCCTGCAACGATGACAACGGCGTGCGGCCCAGCAACTCGAGGTTTCCGAGAATGGCATTGAGTGGCGTGCGTATTTCGTGGCTCATCATCGCGAGGAACGCCGACTTCGCCTCGTTGGCGGCGTCCGCTGCTGCACGCGCCTCGTCCAGCTTGCGTTCGGTGTTCTTCAACGTCGTGACGTCGGAAAAACTGCATAGGACTACATCTTTCCCGCGATACTTGGTGCGCATCATGCTCACCAGTAGATCGTCCACGCGGCCGTCGGCGAGTCTGAGTGGCATTTCCAGATCGGACTGCCACGCAGGTGCGTCAGGGCTGCGGTCATAGAGACTGAGCAAACGCTCGTGCAAGCTTGGTTCGTCTGGAGGCGTGTTCGATTCGTAGGTATGCATCAGGTTGCTCTGCAACAGAATCTCGCCCTGATCGAAAGACAGCAGCGCAAACCCGGACGGCGCTGCCGCGACCATCGTGCGATTCAGGGCCTCACTTTCGAATACTCTCTGTGAACGTTCATAGTCGGGCTTGAACAGCTTGTGATCGAGCATCAACAGAAGCAGCCACATGAAGCCCAAAACCAGCAGCATCACTGCAATGTAAGGACTACGGTAAGCCGCGAATATCGGCCGAATCTGATTATTGAGATAATCGGCGCCAGCGACGGCGATTGCATCACCGGAACTTCGCCATATTGCAATGCGCGGCGACAAAAGCGCGTTCAACGTAGGTTTCTGCGCCCGAACTGCCGAACTTTCCGCGCGATCTGCCGACCACCGGTCATAGCACAGCGTGCAGCGCTCGAGTCGAGGTTTCTCACCTGGCGAGTGCCGGATGCACCGAAGGCCGTTTCCACGCGCAACTTGTGGCATTCCTCATGACGACCACGGGGCGCGCTCCTCAAGAGCTGCGCCGCGCGGATGCTGAAGCCGTCTCACCGTCGCCCCCTGCTTTGAGCCGATCGGGACGATGCTGCAACTCGTCGCTACTTCGAAGAATTTATTGATCAAAACGGCACACCTGATGCCATTACCATGGACAAAACCAGAACTGAGTCTGCCGTCTTCCATGCCGTCACCGCTAAGCGGGAAAAACTCACTTAGGTACGTCGGGTCGAGTACCCAGACAACATCGATGAACACGTCCATCGAGCGGTCAAACGCCGAACCGGTCGGCGATGGGTTTCAAGGACTTTCGTTGCGCTCGCGACGTTCGGTCCGACACTGAACTCGGCCCGATACAAACCAGGGTTTAACGCGCCACTCTCCATGCTGCAAATCAGACCTGTGTCGTACCTCTTCTTCGTCTTCAGAAAAGAGATCGTACTGGTTTGCACGTATCTGGATTTCATTGCCGATGGTGCCGGCCGCGCCGCCACCATCGGTCTGGTTACGCCGGAGCGAAAATTCGATGACGCGCTCACGAAGGAACAACGTATTTCGGGCATTTCCAAGCCGGTGGATCTCCAGTACCCAAAAGTGTGAGTACTGGTCGATCGCCATGTACCGGACGCACCGCGAGCAATCTTCGTCGTGTCTCTCTGGACGCGGTCTCCAGCCACCAGGGCCACAGCCTTTCCGTTGCGCCGGCCACCTGAATCGAATCAATGGCTTTACAGCCGCTTTGCACGATGTCTTGTGTTTGGCCGCGAGGACGGTTCTCGTTGCTCGAGCAGTCGACGTTCAGCCTGGATCCGCGCGACGCGCTGCAGGTCCCCGCGGCGCCCCGGCAAACTATCTCCCGTGCGCTCCCGGTGTCTCGAGCCTGTTCGTCTGGGCGCGCCGCGCAGGCTTCTGGCCGTCAATCAGGCCGAGGGACTTCGTCTGCGCGTAAGCGCAGACTTCTTCGTACGTCGATACCTATCGCCCCATTCCAAGTAGTGCTTTCACATATATCGTAAAATTACGATATATGATTCGTTCTGTAGCGATGCATGTCGCGCACGCCATGCGGCGTGCCGGTTGCCGAATCACCCGAAAACCATCCACATGACGCCTGATTTCGACGCGATCCATAAAGCGCTGGCCAACCCGGTCCGTCGGGAGATTCTCGGCTGGCTGCGCGAGCCGCAAGCGCATTTCGCCGATCAGGAGTTGCCGCTTGACCACGGTGTGTGCGCGGGCAAGATCGACGCGCGCTGCGGTCTGTCGCAGTCCACCGTTTCGGCGCACCTCGCCGCGCTGCAGCGCGCGGGGCTCGTCACGTCGAAACGGGTCGGTCAATGGGTGTTTTTCAAACGCAACGAGCCGGTCATTCAGGCGTTCCTCGAATACATGAACGCCAAGCTCTGAGCGCCGCATTCGCATCGCCGCGCTTCCTTTTTCACGCAGTTTTTTGAGGCTCGGGCCCTGCCCGCCGCCAAAGGTGAACTCTCATGCCGACTCTTTTCGATCCGCTGCAAATTGGCGATATCACGCTGCCGAACCGCATCATCATGGCGCCGCTCACCCGTCAGCGCGCCGAGGAAATTCGTGTGCCGAACGCGTTGATGGCGCGCTATTACGCCGAACGCGCGAGCGCCGGCCTGATCCTCAGCGAAGCGACGTCGGTCACGCCGCAAGGCGTCGGCTACGCCGAAACGCCGGGCATCTGGTCGCAGGAGCAGGTCGAAGGCTGGAAGCTCGTCACGCAGGCCGTGCACGACGCGGGCGGCAAGATTTTCCTGCAACTGTGGCACGTCGGCCGTATTTCCGATCCGGTGTTCCTGAACGGCGAGTTGCCGGTCGCGCCGAGCGCGATCGCGGCGGGTGGTCATGTGAGCCTCATGCGTCCCGAGCGTCCGTTCGTGACGCCGCGCGCGCTCGAGCTCGATGAAATCGCCGGCGTCGTCGAAGCATTCCGCAAGGGCGCGGAAAACGCCAAGGCCGCAGGTTTCGATGGCGTCGAAGTGCACGGCGCGAACGGCTATCTGCTCGACCAGTTCCTGCAGGACAGCACCAACAAGCGCACCGATGCCTACGGCGGCCCGATCGAAAACCGCGCCCGCCTGCTGCTCGAAGTCACCGACGCGTGCATCGGCGTGTGGGGCGCGAACCGCGTCGGCGTGCATCTCGCGCCGCGCCGCGACGCGCACACGATGGGCGATTCCGATCCGGCCGCAACGTTCGGCTATGTCGCGCGTGAGCTCGGCAAGCGCAAGATCGCGTTTATCGCGGCACGTGAAGCGCTCGGCGACGACCGCCTCGGCCCGCAACTGAAGCAGGCGTTCGGCGGCCCGTACATCGCGAACGAAAAGTTCACCAAGGAATCCGCGCAGCATGTGCTCGACGCGGGCGAAGCGGATGCGGTGGCCTGGGGTCAGCTGTACATCGCGAATCCGGATCTGGTGCGCCGCTTCGCTGAAGATGCGCCGCTGAACAAGCCGGTTCCGGCGACGTACTATGCGCGCGGCGAAGTCGGCTACACCGACTATCCGGCACTGGAAACGGTGTAACCGGTAGTGACAGCGGGCTCTGGTCCGCTGTGTGAAATGACAAAGCGGCGGGCATGACTGAATTTTCAGCCACGCCCGCCGCTTTTTGCGCGCTAGACGAGCTCGCGCCGCATGAACACCCGTTTCGATTCATCGAGCCCGCGCGCGATATGCGCATCGCGCCGCGCGAGTAACGCCTCGTCGAGTTCCGGTGTATCGAGGTCGCGAAACCCAAGCTGCCGGTAATACGGCGCGTTCCACGGCACGTCGCGATACGTCGACAGCACGAGCTGCGTCAATTGTCGTGCACGCGCGATTCTCGCGACCTCCTCGATCAATGCCGCACCGATGCGCCTTCCCGCGCGCGACGTCAGCACATCGAGTTCCTGAACGTAGATGCGCGTCGGCTGCGGCTCGAACATCACGAAGCCCGCGCAAATCGCGTCTTGGTCGATAGCGACGATGATCTCGCGCGCTTCGATCTTGCGCTCGACGACCTCGCGCGCCATCGGCGGCGCGTCGGCAATCCCGGTCATGCCGACGCTGACGAAACGCAGGCCCGCTTCGAATTCGATTGCACGAATCGTTTCGGCTTCGTGCGGCGCGGCAAAACGGAAGGTGATGGCAGAGTCGTGCGACATGGCGTTGCATCTGGTGAAGACTGCCCGAGTTTGACATCGGCGCCGCAACATCGACAAGCGTCAAACGACATAAACTCGCGCGAACGCCCCGCACGCACGCTCGCCGGACTACACTCATCACATCCGAACGCCAACTGGGGCCCGTGCCAAGATGAACCTGATGAATGTGCTGCAGATCGCGCTGCACCTCGACCAGCACCTGAGCGCGCTGATCGTGCAATTCGGCACGGCAATCTACGCACTGCTGTTCGTCGTCGTGTTCGTCGAATACGGCTTTCTGCCGCTGTTCTTCCTGCCCGGCGATCCGCTGATCTTCATCTGCGGCGCGCTCGCGGCCACCGGCGAATTGAACGTGTGGATCGTCGCGCCGGTGCTGTTCGTCGCGACGGTGGGCGGCAGCATCGTCGGGTACGCGATCGGCCACGCGGTCGGCGACAAGGTCTACACCCGCAATTACTACTGGCTCAACCGCGACGCGCTGCGTCGAGCCCACGCGTTCAGCGAGACCCGCGGCCGCCTGACCTTCCTGCTGTCACCGTTCATCGCCGTGGTGCGCACGTTCGCGCCGTTCGCCGCAGGCGTGTCGCGCATGACCTTCTCACGCTTCGTCGCGTTCGTCACCGCGGGCGCCGCGCTGTGGGTGGTCTCGCTGATCGCGGCCGGCTATCTGTTCGGCAACGTGCCGGTGGTCCGCGAGCATCTGAGTTCGCTGGTGTTGCTGGGCCTCGCGCTGGGCGGAGCGATGCTGGTCGGCGGAGCGGTATGGCGCTTTTTCAACCGGCGCATGCGGGCGCGTTGAGGGCATCGTGGCGACGCCCCGGCGCACGGCCTCCCGCCACCTCAAAACTTGACCCGGGCAAGATACGAAGGTAACCTTATCAGGAAACCTTCACATCATGTCATCGCGCGAGCTCATCGCATGAGCAAATCCCCTCCCCAGGTTACGCCGGAAGAACTTCATACGCTGGCCGAAGATCTGCGCGTGCTGGCGGGCAAGCTGCGCCGGCGTCTGCGCGAAGAGTCGCATGTCGGCGACTTCACGCCGTCGCAGGTGCAGGTGCTGAACTTGCTGGAACGCGAAGGCCCGGCCACGGTCACCACGCTCGCGCGCGCTCACGGCATGCGTCCGCAATCGATGGGAGAAACGCTCGCGGTATTGAAAGCCGCGGGGCTCGTCAGCGGCGCGCCCGACCCTAATGATGGACGGCAGACGGTTCTGTCGCTGACACCGTCCTTTCGCAAGAAGGTCAAGGCAAGCCGCGCGGCACGCGAAGACTGGCTGTACCGCACGATTCAAACGGACTTCACGGCAGCCGAACAGCAACAACTCGCGACGGGCGTCGATCTGCTGAAACGCCTCGTCGATCTGTAACTCGCGATTCGCGCACACGCGTCTCGCCACTCCCAGGAGCACTCCATGGCACTCACCACCCTCGACGCCAAGACCGCACTGATCGTCGTCGATCTGCAGCGCGGCATCGTCGCGCTGCCCACCGCCCCCCACCCGGCTGGCGAAATCGTCGAACGCTCGGTTAAGCTGCTCGACGCATTCCGCCGCCACGGCCTGCCCATCGTGCTCGTGAACGTTACCGCCGGCGCACCGGGCCGCACCGACCAGGGTCGCCACTCCGCCGACTTCCCGGCCGGCTTCGCCGATCTGCTGCCTGAACTGAAGCAGCAGCCGTCGGACCATCTGGTCACGAAGCGCACGTGGGGCGCCTTCACGAACACCAATCTGGCCGAGCATCTGCAGCAGCAAGGCGTCACGCAAGTGGTGCTCGTCGGGATCGCGACCAGCATCGGTGTCGAATCGACCGCGCGCTTCGCGAACGAGGCGGGCCTGCACGTCACGCTCGTCGTCGACGCGATGACCGACCTGAACGCCGACGCGCACACCAATAGCATCACGCGCATCTTCCCGCGCCTGGGCGAAACCGGCACGACGCAGGAAGTGCTCGATCTGCTCGAAAGCTCGCGCGCTTAAAGACTTGATTGAAGCGAGCCCTTGCCCGCATGCGGCCCACCCCCGCGTTGAGGAAACCCCTGCCGTGAGCACCACGTTCCGTTCGCTGCGCATATTCAACTACCGTGTCTGGGCGAGCGGCGCGATCGTCTCGAACATCGGCACGTGGATGCAGCGCACGGCGCAGGACTGGCTCGTGCTCACCGAGCTTACGCATCACAACGCGACGGCGGTGGGCATCGTGATGTCACTGCAGTTCGGGCCGCAGATGCTGTTGCTGCCGCTCACCGGCTATGCGGCCGATCACTTCGACCGCCGCAAGCTGCTGTTCGCGACCCAGGCGGCGATGGGCACGCTGGCGCTCGCACTCGGTCTGCTCACGGTCACGGGCCTCGTGAAGCTATGGCAGGTCTACGTGTTCGCGGGACTGCTCGGCTGCGTGACCGCGTTCGATTCCCCGGCGCGCCAGACCTTCGTATCCGACCTCGTCGGCGAGCGCGATCTCGCGAATGCGGTCGGCCTCAACTCCACGTCGTTCAATGCCGCGCGCATGCTCGGGCCGGCGGTCGCGGGTCTGCTGATCGCATCGGTGGGCACCGGCTGGGTATTTCTGATCAACGCGCTGTCGTTCGTCGCGGTGCTCGGCGCGCTGCGCATGCTGCGGCTCGACCAGTTGCATATCAAGCCGCGCAACGTGCGCTCGCGCGGCAGCTTCGTCGAAGGCTTCAAATATGTGTGGACGCGCCCCGATCTGAAGGCGGCGCTCCTGATGCTGTTCCTGATCGGCACCTTCGGCCTGAACTTCCCGATCTTCATCTCGACGATGTCCGTCACCGCGTTCCGTGCCGGCGCCAGCGAATATGGCGTGCTGAGTTCCACGATGGCGATCGGTTCCGTCACCGGCGCGCTGCTCGCCGCGCGCCGCGCGCGGCCCACCATGGGGCTGCTGCTCGGCGCCGGCGCGATGTTCGGCGTCGGCTGCACGGCGGCCGCGTTGATGCCGAACTACGTGCTGTTCGGCATCGTGCTGATCGCGATCGGCGTGTCGACGCAAACCTTCACCACCTCGACCAATAGCCTCGTGCAACTGACCACCGAGCCCGCGATGCGCGGTCGCGTGATCGCGATCCTGCTCGCGATCGCGCTCGGCGGCACGCCGCTCGGCGCGCCGGTGGTCGGCTGGGTCGCCGACCGTTTCGGCCCGCGCTGGGCGCTCGGCGTCGGCGCGGCATCGGGCTTCGGCGCGGCGCTCGTTGGCCTCGTCTATCTGATGCGATACCGGGAACTGCGTTTCTATCGCGAAGGCTGGCGCCTGCGTTACAGCATCGAAGACCCGCAGCCGGTCACGGCCACGATCATTCCGGACTCGGTCACGACGGTTCAGCGCAGCGCACTCGACGAGGCGGAAGAAGACACGGCTTCTAGCGTGTAAAAGCGCAGGCCTGTGAGCGCCAAGCGGAGGCTCGCACCGCTCAGAGTCCGCCCACGCCGCGCGTCACCAGCGCATACGGCCCGCGCGTCAGCTGCTCCCTGAGAAACTCGATGCACACCTGAATCCGTGCCGACGACGACAGGCGCTCGGCCGTCACCGCCCACACATCGGCGGATTGCTGATAGTCGGGCAGCACGCGCACCAGTTCGCCCGCGCGCAGGCTCTCGGCCACGTCCCAGATCGACACCATCACGATCCCGTAACCTTCCTTCGCCCACTGCACGACGATGTCGCTCAGATTCGACGCGACCGTGCCCGTCACCTTCACGCTCCTTTCCCCCTGCGGCCCGCTCAGACGCCAGACCCCGAAGCGGTCGTCGCGGCCGCGAAACAGCAGGCAATCGTGGCCGGTCAGATCGTTGAGTTCGAGCGGCGCGCCGTGCCGCTCGACGTAAGCCGGCGACGCGCACAGAATGCGCGCGCTCTCCACCATCTTGTGGGCGATCAGATGCGGCTCCTGCACTTCGCCGACGCGCACGTCGATATCGAAGTTCTCGCCGACGACATCCGCGCGCCGATCCAGCAGCTCGAGCCAGATTTCGAGGTTCGGGTGGCGCTCGCGCAGCATCGCGAGAATCGGCGACACGTGCTTGCGGCCGAGCCGCAAACTCGTGCTGATGCGCAACAGACCGCTCAGCTCGGTGCGGCGATCGGCGAATGCGTCGGCCATCCCCTGCACGTCGTCGAGAATTTTTTGCGCCCACTGCAGGGCGGCTTCGCCGTCGCTCGTCACGCTGACGCGCCGCGTGGTGCGCTGGAACAGCTTCACGCCGAGGCCGGCTTCGAGCATGGCGATGCGCTTGCTTACATGCGACGGCGACAGCCCCATCTCCGTCGACGCCGCAACGAAGCTGCCGCGTCGCGCGATATGGCAGAACAGCTGCAAATCGCGCAGGAAGGACTCATTCGTGGCTGTGAGCGCATTCTGATTTTGCATCTGGACGCATTGTGTCGGCGCATAACGCTATTACCCTAGCTCCAACGGATTGGTTGGGCAAGGTGCAGTCGTTTGGATGCCGGCTCGAATGCAATGCCCGGCACACTCAGGCCCGTGGTTAACCCGTAGTGCGCCGCAGCAACCGGCACGAGGCGCCGATTCAAGCCGTTATGCCGCACTGCGGCAACGAGACCAGGAAAATCCTGGCTTGCGCGGCGCCCGTTTAAAGGCGCCAATGACTCAGCCGTAGAAGCTGACAAAAACATTTCCAATTCAGGAGACGTCATGCAAACGAACGCATCGGCAAGCAGTGGGCATAGCTCGCAGGCTCGCAAGGCAACCGCCAGCGGCTGGATAGGCTCGGCACTCGAGTACTACGATTTCTTCATCTACGCGCAGGCCGCTGCGCTGATCTTTCCTCAGCTGTTCTTCCCTTCCGGCAACCCCAAGATCGCGATCGTCGCGTCGCTCGCGACCTACGGCGTCGGCTATGTCGCGCGACCGATCGGGGCGGTCGTGCTTGGCCACTGGGGCGATACGCACGGACGCAAGAACGTGCTGCTGGTCTGCATGTTCCTGATGGGTCTGTCGACGATGCTGGTCGGTCTGCTGCCGACCTATCAGCAGGTCGGCTTTCTCGCGCCGGTGCTGCTCGTCGTGCTGCGCCTGATCCAGGGCTTCGCGGTCGCCGGTGAAATCTCAGGCGCCAGCTCGATGATCCTCGAACACGCGCCATTCGGGCGACGCGGCTTCTACGCGAGCTTCACGCTGCAAGGCGTGCAGGCCGGCCAGATTCTGGCCGCCGCGATCTTTCTGCCGCTCGCGTATTTCATGAACGACGCCGCGTTCAATGCATGGGGCTGGCGCATTCCGTTCCTGCTCAGCTCGGTCGTGCTGATCGCCGGCTACATCATCCGCCGCGAAGTCCACGAAACGCCCGCGTTCGAGAAGGAAGACGCGAGCGGCGGCGTGCCGCGCTCGCCGATCGTCGAAGCGTTCAAGTACAACTGGGGCGACATGATTCGCGTCGTGCTGTGCTCGCTGATGAATGTGATTCCGGTCGTCGCGACGATTTTCGGCGCGGCGTATGCGGTGCAACCGGCGTACGGCATCGGCTTTTCGAAGAGCCTGTATCTGTGGATTCCGGTGATCGGCAATATCGTCGCGGTGCTGGTGATTCCGTACGTGGGCAATCTGTCCGACCGGATCGGGCGGCGTCTGCCGATCATCGTCGGCTCGCTTGGCGCCGGGCTGCTTTCTTTTGGGTATCTGTACGCGATCAGCATCCACAACGTGCCGCTCGCGATGGTGATGTCGATCCTGATGTGGGGCGTCATCTATCAGGGCTACAACGCGATCTTCCCGAGCTTCTACCCGGAACTGTTCCCGACGCGTTCGCGTGTCTCCGCGATGGCGATCGGCCAGAACATCGGCACGACGATCACCGCGCTGCTGCCGGCTCTGTTCGCCTACGTCGCGCCGCCGGGATCCAACAACGTGCCGCTGACGATCGGCACGATCACGTTCGCCATCACGATCATCTGCGCGATCGCCGCATGGAGCGCGCGTGAAAACTTCCGCGTGCGGCTTAGCGACCTCGGCGAAAAGAACGTCGTGCCGATGGACAAGCTCAGCTACGACGCAATGCGCGCACAGAGCATGGCCGACGCAAAGAAGGCCGTTGCCTGAGTTCGTTTGCTGATTGACGCAATTTCACAAGGGCTTTCAGGGACCTTACTCATGAACAGCACCCGGATCGCCGTCGCTGGCGCAGGGTATATCGGCCGCGCTCATATGGCGGTCGCGCTCATATGGCGGTCGCGCAGCAAAGCGACACGTGCACGCTGTCGGCGATCGTCGATCCGTCGCCCGCGGCCGCCGCGGTCGCGGCCGAGGCGGGCGTGCCGCTCTACCGCACGCTCGACGAACTGCTCGAACGCGATCGCCCGGACGGTGTGATTCTCGCGACGCCGAACCAGCTGCACGTCGAGCACGCGTCGCGTTGCCTTGCGGCGCGCGTGCCGACACTGCTCGAAAAGCCGATCGCGCCGAGCGTCGACGAAGCGGAAACGCTCGCCGCCGAGGCAGAGCGCAGCGGTGTGCCGCTCTTGATCGGCCATCACCGCGCGCACAGCCCGATCATGGCGCGCGCGCGGCAGCTGATCGACGAGGGCCGGCTCGGCAAGCTCGTCGCGGTGATGGGCAGCGCGGTGTTCTTCAAACCCGACGAGTACTTCGCCGATGCCGACTGGCGACGCCAGCCGGGCGGCGGTCCGATCCTGCTGAACATGATTCACGAGGTGCACAACCTGCGCATGCTGTGCGGCGACATCGTCGCCGTGCAGGCTTTTTCGTCGCATGCGACGCGCGGCTTCGCGGTCGAGGATACGGTCGCGATCAACCTGCGTTTCGCGAACGGCGCGCTCGGCAGCTTCATGCTGTCCGATACCGCCGCGAGCGCACGTAGCTGGGAGCAGACGTCGCAAGAAAACAAGGCCTATCCGTCGTATCCGGACGAAGACTGCTACGTGATCGCGGGCACGTTCGGCTCGCTCGCGATACCGACGATGCGCCTGAAGACCTACGCCGAAGCCGCGAACCGCTCGTGGTGGAAGCCGTTCGACGTCGGCGTCGCCGACCTGACGCGCGACGATCCGCTGAAGCTGCAGATCGAGCATTTCGTGCGCGTGATTCACGGCGAGGAGCCGCCGCTCGTCAGCGCGCAGGACGGCTTGCAGAATCTGCGCATCACCGAGGCGATCGTCGAAGCGGCTCGCACCGGCGCGGTGGTCGATACGACGCGTTCCGTCGCGGCGGCCGTCCACTAAAACATGTCGAATCCGCTTCGAGATTCTTCAATCGATTACTAAGGATCACTAGATGAAAACGTTCGTGATGCTGCACGGTATCAACCACAACATGTTCGGCAAGCGCGATCCCGCGCAATACGGCACGATCACGCTCGAAGAAATCGACACACGCCTGCGCGCGCTCGGCGACGAGCTCGGCGTGCGGGTCGACAGCTTTCAGACCAATAGCGAAGCGGCGATGTGCGAGCGCATCCACCAGGCGTTCACCGACAACGCCGACGGCGTGCTGATCAACGCCGGCGCATGGACGCACTACAGCTACGGTATCCGCGATGCACTCGCGATCCTGACGGTACCGGTGGTGGAGATCCACATGTCGAACATTCACGCGCGCGAAGCGTTCCGGCATCAGTCGGTATTCGCGGAGATCGTCAAAGGACAGATTTGCGGCTTCGGCGTGGACAGCTATCTGCTTGGGCTGCGCGCGGCGGTGTCGGCGGCGGGCTAGTCCTGAGAGTGCGCCGCGCGGTGGTGGCGGCGCACGGCTAGCGCCACGTTTCGGTCAACTCGTTGGCCAGCACCATCTTCTGGCGGACCACCTCGACGAAGGCCGCGTCGATACCCGCCTGCGCCTTCAGGAATTTCAGCGCGGCGGAATGGACGGCGCGCAGCGCGCCGCCGTCGATACCCGTCATACGCGCCGCGCTGCGCCGGGTTTCAACGACCAGATCGCGCGCGCTCGTGAAGTCGGGCGATAAGCCGCATTGCGCGTCGAACGCGGCGCGCAGACTGGCCGCGTAGTCGCGCGACTCGCCGAGCCGCTCTATATCGATCAGCAGATCGACGCCCTCGCCCATGCGCAGCGCGCAGAGGATCCACAACGCGATGAACGCGCGGTATGCGTTGTCGCTGTCCACGGTGCGCGCGAATTGCTCACACGCGACGGCATACGCGTCATCGGGCATCGACGGCAGCGGCGGCAGACGCACGCCGCACACGCCGATCGCTTCGCGCACCAGCGGGTTCATCTGATTCAGACCGAGCACGCGAAACGGCGCGGCGACAAAAAACGCATTGCTCCATTGCTGCCTCAGCAGCCAGCCCGACGCGAACTGCGACGCGGGATTGCGCAGCACGCCCACGTGCAGCGCGTCGGCAAACGCGCGCTTCAGCCACCGCAGACGTCCCCCGGTACGGCAAAACTTGAAGACGGGCACGCGGCCCTGCCCGATCGTGTGCTGGCTCAGCGCACGCAGATAGGCCTGCAGCGACGGGAATGTCGCATCGGGTTCGCGCGTAAAGCGATCGATGCTGAAGCGCTTGTCGTAACCCGCAACGCCCCGTGAGTCTTCGCGCAGAAACGGCCGGTATTCGTCGAAGTACGGTGCGGCGAGCGGCGGGTGCCCCGAGGTCAAGGTCGGCCGCGAGGCAGGCACGTCGGCGAGTTTGAGATCGGCGAGCACGTTGCTGAGCGGCTCGTAGAAGCCGGCCGCGCGCTCGAGCTCACGCAGCCGCGACCACACCCACGTGCCCGCGCTGCGCCAGCCCGTGTGCAGAAAAACCGCCTGTTTCAGCGGACTGTTGGGCGCGGCGTCGTTCGCGGACGCATCATGGGACAGCGACATGGGACTTCTCTTCCAATGATTGAATCGATAGACCGGAAGCGCCACTTTACCCTGTGGGCGATCCGGACGCATTATGCTGCGAGATTCCGGACCCATCGCATCGCACCATCTCCCTCGCCCCATGAACGAATCGGCCGATATCCGCTTCCTGCTCACGCTGCGCGCAAGCGGCAGTCTGATCGCCGCCGCGCGCCGACTCGCGCTGTCGCCGTCGGCGGTCACGCAGCGTCTGCAGCAACTCGAAAAGAAGCTCGGCGCGCAGCTCGTGAACCGCAGCGCGCGCCGCCTGCAATTCACCGACGAAGGCCTGCTGCTGTGCGAGCGCGGCGCCGATCTGATCGAGCAGTTCGACGCGATGTTCGACGATCTGCAAACGCGCCGCGGCGGCCTCGTCGGCACGCTGAAGATCAATGCGCCGCTCGGTTTCGGACGACGCCACCTCGCGCCGCTGATCGGCGAGTTCCAGCAGCAGAATCCCGATATCGACGTCGCGCTGACGCTGTCCGATCGGCCGTTGACCGAAACGCTCGATCGCTTCGATATCGTCGTGCATATCGGCGAGTTGCCGCTGTCGAACCTGGTCGGCTACACGATCGCGCCGAACGCGCGCTTCGTCTGTGCGGCGCCCGCGCTCGTCAGGCGAATCGGCGAACCCGAATCGCCGGAAGCGTTGAGCCGGCTGCCTTGCATCGTGCTGCGCGAAAACAACGAGGATGTGTCGCTATGGCAGTTTAGCAAGGGCCGCACGCGCCGCAGCGTGCGCGTGTCCACGCATCTGAGCTGCAACGACGGCGACGTGATCCGCCAATGGGCCTGCGAGGGACGCGGCGTGATTCTGCGCTCCGAATGGGACGTCGCCGACGATCTGGCCAAAGGCAAACTCGTGCGCCTGCTGCCGGGCTGGAAAGCGCCGGACGCGAATGTGATCGCGCTCACGCATCAGAGGACGGGACTGCCCGCGCGCACCCGCCATTTCATGCAGTATCTGCAAGGACACTTCAGGCCGTCGCCGCCGTGGCGGCGATGATTCAGTCTGCGTGAATCTAAGAGTCAGTTGACCTCAACGCTGACGTAGGCACCAAAACCTATAATCGATTCATCCTCAACAGCCGGCCCAATTGCAATCATGACTGCCGCCGCCCATTCCGCCGACACCCCCGCCTATCCGGACGCGGTCCTGTTCGACCTGCTAACCGCCTTGCTCGACTCGTGGACCTCGTGGAACCGCGCGGCAGGCTCCGACGAAGCGGGCCGTGCATGGCGTGCCGCCTATCTGCGTCTGACGTACGGCTGCGGCCGCTATGTTCCCTACGAACAACTGGTGCGCGAGGCCGCCACGCAGGTCGGTTTGTCCGAATCGGCCGCGAACGCGCTCGAAGCGGACTGGCTGAACCTGACGCCGTGGCCCGGCGCGCTCGACGCATTGCGCGCGCTCGCGCCGCATTGCAAGCTCGCGGTCGTCACCAACTGCTCGACGCGGCTCGGCTCACAGGCAGCCGCGCTGTTGCCGGTGCGCTGGGACGCGATCGTGACCGCCGAGGAAGCCGGCGTCTACAAGCCGGACCCGCAACCGTACCGCCTCGCGCTCGGCAAGCTCGGGGTCGAGGCGCGGCGCGCCGCGTTCGTCGCCGGGTCGAGCTACGACATGTTCGGTACCGCGGCCGTCGGTTTGCGCACCTACTGGCACAACCACATCGGCCTGCCGCTGGTCGCGGGCGCGCAGCCGCCCGAGGTCGAAGCGCCGTCGCTCGACCGGCTCGTTGCGTGGCTCGCGGGCTTTGGCGGCGACCGCCGGCACTGAATCCCCAACCTCACCCCGCTCCTCAGGTGCAAGCATGAAACTCGAACAGATCGAAACCCCGGCCGCGTTGATCGACGTCGCGCGGATGCAGAAGAACATTGCGCGGATGCAGGGGCGGATGAATGCGCTCGGCGTCGCGTTCCGGCCGCACGTGAAGACCACCAAGTGCATCGACGTCGTGCGTGCGCAGATCGCCGCCGGCGCGCGCGGCATCACGGTGTCGACGCTGAAGGAAGCGGAAGCGTTCTTCGCGGCCGGCGTCGACGACATCCTGTACGCCGTCAGCATGGTTCCGTCGAAGCTGCCCCGCGCGCTCGCGCTGCGCCGCCAGGGCTGCGATCTGAAGCTCGTGGCCGACAATCCGACCGCCGCCTCGGCGATTGCCGCGTTCGGCGACCAGCACGGCGAAACCTTCGAAGTCTGGATCGAGGTCGATACCGACGGCCATCGCTCGGGTATCCAGCCCGAACAGCAGACGCTGCTCGACATCGGGCGGATTCTGCATGAGAACGGCGTGAAGGTCGGCGGCGTGATGACCCATGCGGGTTCGAGCTACGAGTTGAATACGCCTGAAGCGCTCGCCGCGCTCGCGGAACAGGAACGCGCGGGCTGCGTGCGCGCCGCCGAACGCTTGCGCGAAGCGGGCATCCCGTGTCCGGCCGTCAGTGTCGGCTCGACGCCGACCGCGCTCGCCGCGCGGCATCTGGAAGGCGTCACCGAGGTGCGGGCCGGCGTCTACGTGCTGTTCGATCTGGTCATGCACAACGTGGGAGTCTGCACGCTCGACGACATCGCGCTCAGCGTCCTCACGACCGTGATCGGTCATCAGGAAGACAAAGGCTGGGCGATTCTCGACGCCGGCTGGATGGCGCTGAGCCGCGATCGCGGTACGTCGCGGCAGCCGCACGATTTCGGTTATGGGCAACCCTGTTTGCTCAATGGCACGTTGCTTCCGGGTTATGTCGTTAGCGGCGCCAATCAGGAGCATGGGATTCTCGCGGCAGTTCAGGCTCAGGCCGATCCGCAAGCCGATGCCCAGCCCGACGACATCGCGCAGCGCTTTCCTATCGGCATGAAACTGCGCATCATGCCGAACCACGCGTGCGCGACCGGCGCGCAGTTCCCCGAGTATCACGCGGTGGCACCGGACGGCAGCAGCGTGGAATGGCAGCGCTTTTACGGCTGGTAAGCCACCGCGTCACTCGTCCTCTTCCGACAACCCCGCCAGCAGATCGTCGACCGCGCGATAGACGCGCTCGACGATCTCCGGTCCCACCTTGCGCTCGAGTTCGCGATAGTGCGCCTCGAGATCCTTCGAAATCACGCGCACCAGTTCCATGCTCGTGTCGGTCAGCGACACGAGCACGCGCCGCTGATCCTCCGCGAAACGCTCCTTCGTCACGAGTTCCATGCTCTCCATGCGCGCGAGCACGCCGGCCATGCTCGGACTCGAAATCGTGCAGATGTCGGAGATGTGGCGCGGCTCCATCGGGCCGTGCTCGTTGAGCGCGCGAATCACTCGCCATTGCTGCTCGGTGAGTCCGTGCGCGGTGATCAACGGACGAAAGCGCTCCATCATTTTTTCGCGGGCGCGCAACAACAGCATCGGCAGGTTGCGGTGTAAGACTCGGGTGGACGCAGCGGACATGTTGGCAAGGAATGAGAAAAAAACGGCCGTCGAAGCTTACGGGAAAACCCGCGATCGACCAACAGCCTATTGACCGTCAATCATATCAAGCGGGATACTACTAACATCTTAGTGTTTTCGCCGAACTTTCGCCACGAGGCCGCGCAATTATGTTTGCCCTTGCCGATCATCTGCTGCATCCCGAAGGCGACGCGCTGCCTCGCGACGTGGACGCGCACACGGCGGCCGCGTTGCTGGCGCGCGGCGTCGCGTGTCGCGCGCCGGTCAGCGGCGCCGTGTACGGCACCTTGCTGAACGATCGCGCCGCCTTGAACGCGCTGGGCGACGCCATGCATGCGGCGCCGTACAAGGCGCCGCCGAACGCGCCGATTCTATATCTGAAGCCGCGCAATACGCTGGCCGGGCATCGGGCGCGCGTGGTCGTGCCGGACAACACGCTCGGCGTCGAGGTCGGCGCGTCGCTCGGCATCGTGATCGGCCGGACCGCGACGCGCGTCGGCGTCGAGCGCGCGGCGGACCATATCGCCGGCTATACGCTGGTCGGCGACCTGAGCGTGCCGCATACCAACGTGTATCGCCCCAACGTGCGGCTGCGCGCACGCGACGGCTTCTGCGTGATCGGACCGGCGCTCGTCGCCGCGCGCCATGTCACTGCGCCCGATCGGCTCGACATCGCGGTCTCGCTGAACGGCGCCGAGCCGTTCACGGCAAGCACCGCAACGTCGGTGCGCAACGTCGCGCAATTGCTTGCCGATGTCACCGACTTCATGACACTGAACGCGGGCGACGTGCTCACACTCGGCGTTCGGCACGGCTCGCCGGTCGCGCACATCGGCGATACGGCCACCCTGTCGATCGGCACGTTGCCGCCTCTAACCGTATCGTTCGTGGGCCTCGATCAACACAACGGAGAACAGTCATGATGCGCGGCCGCGTCGCCTATGCGGGAGCGATTCACGAAGCGTATCCGCACGAGCAGGGAGTACGTCTCGCCGATGGCCGCGTACGCCGCGAGGACGAAGTAGTCTGGCTCGCGCCGATCGAAGTCGGCACGATCTTCGCGCTCGGCCTGAACTACGCGGAGCACGCGAAGGAACTGCAGTTCAGCAAGCAGGAAGAGCCGCTGGTGTTTCTGAAGGGACCGGGCACGGTACTCGGCCATCGCGGCGTCACGCGCCGCCCCGCCGATGTCACGTTCATGCATTACGAGTGCGAACTCGCGGTCGTGATCGGGCGAACCGCGCAAAACGTCGAACGTGAAAACGCCATGCAGCATGTGGCTGGCTACATGATCGCGAACGACTACGCGATTCGCGATTACCTCGAAAACTACTATCGCCCGAATCTGCGTGTGAAGAATCGCGACGGCGGCACGGTGCTCGGTCCCTGGTTCGTCGACGCCGCCGACATCGCCGACGTCACGCAACTCGAACTGCGCACGTACGTGAACGGCACGCGTCAGCAATGCGGCAATACGCGCGACCTCGTCACCGGCATCCCGGCGCTGATCGAATACCTGAGCGGCTTCATGACGCTCGCGCCCGGCGACGTGATCCTGACCGGCACGCCCGAAGGCATCGTCAACGTCAACGCGGGCGATGAAGTCGTCTGCGAAATCGACGGCCTCGGCCGTCTCGTCAATACGATCGCATCGGACGCGGACTTCCGTCCCGCCTGATGGACAGCAAAAACCCAGCGAACCGCGAAAGGACAAGGCAATGCCGATCGACCATCTGATCAACGGCGAGGCGTGCGCCTCGAGTGACTATTTCGAAACCGTCAATCCGGCCACCCAGGAAGTGCTTGGCGAAGTCGCGCGCGGCGGCGCGAAGGAAGTCGATGCGGCCGTGCAGGCGGCCAAAGGCGCCTTCCCCGCCTGGGCCGCGAAGCCCGCCGCGGAACGCGCGAAGCTGATCCGCAAGCTCGGCGAGCTGATCACGAAACACGTGCCGGAAATCTCGGAGACCGAAACGAAGGACACCGGCCAGACGATCTCGCAGACCCGCAAGCAACTGGTGCCGCGCGCGGCCGACAACTTCAGCTATTTCGCCGAGATGTGCACGCGCGTCGACGGCCACACGTACCCGACCGACTCGCATCTGAACTACACGCTGTTTCATCCGGTCGGCGTGTGCGCGCTGATCTCGCCGTGGAACGTGCCGTTCATGACGGCCACCTGGAAGGTCGCGCCCTGCCTCGCGTTCGGCAACACGGCCGTGCTGAAGATGAGCGAACTGTCGCCGCTCACTGCCTCGATGCTCGGCAAGCTCGCGCTCGAAGCGGGCATTCCGGCGGGCGTGCTGAACGTCGTGCACGGCTATGGCAAGGAAACGGGCGAACCTCTGGTCGCGCATCGCGACGTGCATGCGGTGTCGTTCACCGGATCGACCGCGACCGGCAATCGCATCGTGCAAACCGCCGGCCTGAAGAAGTTCTCGATGGAGCTTGGCGGCAAGTCGCCGTTCGTGATCTTCGATGACGCCGACTTCGAACGCGCGCTCGACGCCGCGGTGTTCATGATCTTCTCGAACAATGGCGAACGCTGCACCGCGGGCTCGCGCATTCTCGTGCAGCGCTCCATTTACGCGCGGTTTGCCGAGCGCTTCGTCGAGCGCGCGAAGCGCCTGACGGTCGGCGATCCGCTTGCGGACAGCACGATCGTCGGCCCGATGATCAGCCAGGGGCATCTGGCGAAAGTACGCAGCTATATCGAGCTTGGCCCGAAGGAAGGCGCGACGCTTGCGTGCGGCGGGCTCGATACGCCCGATCTGCCCGAGGCGCTGCGCCGTGGCAACTTCGTCACGCCGACCGTGTTCGTCGACGTCGACAACCGTATGCGCATCGCGCAGGAAGAGATCTTCGGACCGGTCGCGTGCCTGATTCCGTTCGACGACGAAGCCGACGCGATCCGTCTCGCCAACGATATTTCGTATGGTCTGTCGAGCTATATCTGGACCGAGAACACCGGCCGCGCGTTGCGTGTGGCGGCCGCCGTCGAAGCCGGCATGTGCTTCGTGAACAGCCAGAACGTGCGCGATCTGCGTCAGCCGTTCGGTGGCACCAAGGCGTCGGGTGTGGGGCGTGAAGGCGGGACGTGGAGCTACGAAGTGTTCCTCGAACCGAAGAACGTCTGCGTGTCGCTCGGCTCGCACCATATTCCGCGCTGGGGCGTCTAATCGAGGAGACCGCGATGGGCAAGCTCGCATTGGCAGCAAAAATCACCCACGTGCCGTCGATGTATCTGTCGGAACTCGACGGACCGCACAAGGGTTGCCGTCAGGCCGCGATCGACGGACACCATGAGATCGGCCGACGCTGTCGCGAACTCGGCGTCGATACAATCGTCGTGTTCGACGTGCACTGGCTCGTGAACAGCGAATACCACATCAATTGCGCGCCGAAGTTCGAAGGTGTGTACACGAGCAACGAGCTGCCGCATTTCATCAAAAACATGCCGTACGCGTACCCCGGCAACGTCGGGCTGGGTCAGATCATCGCGGACGTCGCCAACGAAATGGGCGTGAAAAGCCGCGCGCACAGCGAAACCACGCTCGAGCTCGAATACGGCACGCTGGTGCCGATGCGCTATATGAACGGCGACCAGCACTTCAAGACGGTGTCGATTGCAGGCTGGTGCATGTGGCACGACCTCGCGACCAGCGCGCGCTTCGGCCTCGCAGTGCGCAAGGCCATCGAGGAACGCTACGACGGCACCGTGGCCATACTCGCGAGCGGCTCGCTGTCGCATCACTTCGCGAACAACGGCACCGCCGAGGAGTTCATGCACAAAGTCTGGAGCCCCTTCCTCGAACAGATGGATCGCAGCGTGGTGCGCATGTGGGAAGCGGGCGACTGGAAGACCTTCTGCGAAATGCTGCCGCTCTACAACGAGAAATGCTGGGGCGAAGGCGGCATGCACGATACCGCGATGCTGCTGGGCGCGCTCGGCTGGGATCGCTACGACGGCAAGGTCGAAGTCGTCACGCCATATTTCGGCAGTTCGGGCACCGGCCAGATCAACGCGATCTTCCCGGTCACACCGCTTCCCGTCTGACACTCGCGAAGGAATCGCCATGCCTCACCTGACACTCGAATACAGCGCCAACCTTGCGGATGCGCAACGCGTCGGCGAACTTTGCAAAGACCTCGCGCAGTGCCTCGACGCGCAGCGCGACAACGGCGAGCGCGTCTATCCGCTCGGCGGCATTCGCGTGCGCGCGCTGCGCTGCGACCAGTACTGCATCGCCGATGGGCGCCCCGACGCCGCGTTTCTGCACGCCAACCTGAAGATCGGCGCAGGCCGCTCCGAGGCTGTCAGGAAGGCGACCGGCGACGCGCTGTTCGCGCTGATCAAGCAGCGCTTCGCCACCGAGTTCGAACGGCAGGGACTCGCGTTGTCGCTCGAAATCAACGAGTTCAGCGAAGCGGGCACGTGGAAGCACAACAATCTGCACGCGCGGCTGAAGGGCTGACATCATCATGCTAGACGAACAAACCATTCGCGACCTCGCGGCGCAACTCGATCAAGCGGAAAAGAGCCGCACGCAGCTGCGCCATTTTTCCGCGCAGTATCCACAGATGACCGTACAGGACGGCTACGCGATTCAACGCGAGTGGGTCAAGCTGAAGCTCGCCGAAGGGCACGTGATCAAGGGCAGGAAGATCGGCCTGACGTCGCGCGCGATGCAGCGCTCGTCGCAGATCGACGAGCCCGATTACGCGCCGTTGCTCGACAGCATGTTCATCGACAGCGGCCAGGACATTCGCACGGATCGCTTCATCGCGCCGCGCGTCGAAGTGGAGCTCGCGTTCGTATTGAGCCAACCGCTGAAGGGCCCCGGCGTGACGCTGTTCGACGTGCTCGACGCGACCGCGTACGTGACGCCGGCCGTCGAAATCATCGACGCGCGCATCGAGCAGTTCGATCGCGATACGCGCGCACCGCGCAAGGTCTACGACACGATCTCCGATTTCGCCGCGAACGCGGGCGTCGTGCTCGGCGGCCGGCCCGTGCGGCCGCTCGACGTCGACCTGCGCTGGGTCGGCGCGCTGCTGTACAGGAACGGCGCGGTCGAGGAAAGCGGGCTCGCGGCGGCGGTGCTCAACCATCCGGCCACCGGCGTCGCGTGGCTCGCGAACAAAATTGCTCCGTACGACGAATCATTGAACGCCGGCGACGTGATCCTGAGCGGCTCGTTCACGAGCCCGATTCCGGCACGCGCGGGCGACACGTTCCACGTCGACTATGGCCCGCTCGGCGGCATCGGTTTGAATTTCATCTGAGAGCATCGCTATGTCCGTGCCGACCAACCCCTTCAAACGCGCGCTTGCCGAAGGCAAACCGCAATTCGGCCTGTGGGCCGCGCTCGCCGACGCCTATGTGACCGAGCTGCTCGCCACCGCCGGCTTCGACTGGCTGCTGATCGACAACGAGCACGCGCCGAACGACGTGCGTAGCACGCTGTCGCAATTGCAGGCCGTCGCCGCGTATCCGTCGCATCCGGTCGTGCGGCCGGTGAAGAGCGACGCCGCGCTGATCAAGCAGTTGCTCGACATCGGCGCGCAAACGCTGCTGCTGCCGATGATCGACACGGCCGCGCAAGCGCTCGATGCGGTCGCGGCCACGCGCTATCCGCCGCAGGGCATTCGCGGCGTCGGCAGCGCGCTCGCGCGTGCCTCGCGCTGGAATCGCGTGCCCGACTATCTGACCACCGCGGCCGACGAACTGTGCGTGATCGTGCAGGCGGAGACCGTGCAGAGCCTCGGCAATCTCGCGGAGATCGCGCGCGTCGATGGCGTCGATGGCGTGTTTTTCGGGCCGTCCGATCTGAGCGCGTCGATGGGATTGCTCGGCAAACCGGGCGACGCGCGCGTGCGCGACACGATCCGTCGCGGCATCGATACCGTGCGCGGTGCGGGCAAGGCAGCGGGCGTGCTCGCCCCTGATCCCGCGCTAGCGGGCGACTATCTGGCGGCGGGCGCGAGCTTCGTCGCGGTCGGCACCGACACCGGCTTGCTGAGCCGCGCAGCCGCGGATCTCGCCGCGTCGTACAAGAACACGGCAGCGATGGCGCCGCAGGTCAAAGGCGGGTATTGAGGCAAGAAAATCCGCAACGAAAGCCAAACCGAAAGCCAACAAAAGCCGCGAGACGCCCGACTTACCCGCGCTCGCGGCCTTCCACTTTCCCCTACTCCCCCGCCGGCCAGGGCAAGCCGCGCGCCGACCAATCCAGCTCCACCCCCATCACACAGCGCCCACTCGCCAGCTGCACGGCCAGTGTCACCGCGATGCACGGCCGCCCGCTCGCGAGCGACAGGTACGGATTACTGGTGATCGCCTCGCCGGGCAGCAGCACCGCGTTGCGGAAGTACGGCCGATGATCCCAGCGCGCATCGCGCGGATTCGCGACCGGCTGCAGCGACGCGGCGTCCTCGCACCATGCGGGCCCGCGCACCTCGTGACCGATCTGGCGCCCGGTATCGTCGAGAATGAAGCAGCTGATGGAACGCTCGAAGGTGGCGAGCATCGCGAACGCGTCGTCCATCGTGACGCCGGCGCGCAACCCGTCGGCCGCGCACCGCAGTTCGCGCCGGTACGGTTCCATTTCGGATTCGAACAACGCATGTTGATGCGCGCGGCCCTGCGCGATCACGTCGAACGCATCGTCGATCTGGCGGTGCACCGACTCGGGCGGTGCGATCTCGACAGCAGGCCGCCCGAGCAGATAGCCCTGCGCGAAATCGACATTCGACTCGACCGCGAGGATCAGCTCGTCGGCCGTCTCGACGCCTTCGACGACCACCAGCATCCCCGCCTGGTGCAACAGCGACACGAGCTTCGGCAGGATCGGCTGCTGCGTGCGGTGCGTGGTCGCGCGAATCAGCTCGCCGTCGAGCTTCACGATGTCCGGCCGGATCCGCAGCAGGCGGTCGAGATTCGACTGGCCCGCGCCGAAGTCGTCGACCGCGATCAGGAAGCCGTGCTGGCGATAGCCCGCCGCCGCGCGCGACATCTCGTCGACGCTGCCGCCGTGCGATTCGAGAATCTCCAGAATCACGCGCTCGGGTTCGAGCCCCGCGGCGCGCACGATTTTCGTCAACTGGTCGGCATAGCCGTCGGCGACGAAGGTGGCCGGCAGGATGTTCAGGAACAGCCAGGCGTCGTCTGGCAGCGCGCGACGCGCATTGCCGAGATGCACCGCGTGGCTCGCGCGGTCGAGCGCGCCTTCGTCGCTCGACGGCTTCGGCGCGAACATCACGACCGGCGGCACCAGCGTGCCGTCGTCCTGCTCACCGCGCAGCAGCGCCTCGAAGCCGACCTGCTTCTGATGCGACAGGCTGTAGAGCGGCTGGAAGTGCGAGATCAGATAGAAGTCTTCCCAACGATAACGCGCCGCGCCCGCGCTCGGGCCGGTGCTGTCGGCGCACGGCGCGAATACGTCGTCGAACGGTGGCTGCAGCGCGTCGAACGGCAGCGCGCGCTCCGCGCAGACGCGATTGCGGCCCGTCTGCTTCGCGCGCAGCAGCGCTTCGTCCGCGCGATCGAGCAGCACCATGAAGCTTTCGCCGCGCCGGTGCTCGGCGACGCCGAAGCTCGCGGTCAGATGGCCGTCCGGCCGCTCGATCGCGGCGATGTCGAGACGCAGCCGCTCGGCGAGTTGCAGCGCGCCGGTGAGGTCATCGTCGACCAGCAACGCAAACTCTTCCCCGCCGATGCGGCTCGCGCTGTGGTAAAGCGCGACCGCGTCCTTCAGCACCTGGGCGACCTGAAACAGCGAATGGTCACCGGCCGCATGGCCGAAGCGGTCGTTGAGCGACTTGAAGCTGTCGATGTCGAGAAAGATCGCGCTGATCGGCGCGCCCGGCGCCAGCGTCCCGAGTCGTCCCTCCGCGTGCTTGACGAACGAGCGGCGGTTTTGCAGGCCAGTCAGCGAATCGGTTGCGGCGAGCTGCGCGAGCTGGCTTTCGAGCAGAAAGTGATTGCGCCGGAAACGGTAGAAAGCGAAATGGAACACCGCCGCCGTCGGCGCGCCGATCGCGATGACCGAGGTCCACACGGCCACGTCGACCTCGGGTGAATGAGTATTGCCGCGCAGCAGCCCGATGGCAACCGCGTAGAACAACGCGCTGCCGGCAGCGAAATGCGCGGGCGTGAGCCATACCGGCGCCGCGCAGATCGGTATCGCGACGAACGCCGGCAGGAGCCACGGCAACGGATGTGCAAGGCCTTGCACAATCAGCACGAGCCCGCCGGTCAGCACCAGCTCGTACGTGACGCAGATCGCGCCGAACAGCGCCGTCGACTTCACGTACGGGATCGCCAGTACCAGCAGCGCAAGCACGAGCGCGCACAGTAGCCGGTACACGAGCGGCGTAGCCGATGAGCCGACCAGTTCGCGCGCCACCACCATGCACAGGTACGCAAGCACCGTGAAGCCCAGCTTCATGAGGGCAAGCGGCCGCTGATGCTCGAGCGAGCGCCGGTGAAAGCGCTCACGCATGCTCAACTGGGGTAGGTGCTGCGTTGGGATGGCAGACATAGAAGGCTGATCAGGCTGGGTTTCCGGTCACTCCGCCAATGGTTATCGGCAAACGTTCGATAAACATTTATGGCTAACGTCAGATGACGTATAAATTTGGCGGCTGCGTGCTTGCAAGATGTCGTGCTGTCCCACTATGCGGTTTGGTGGATCGGCACTTCGGCGATCCGCCGGGTCATGCCCGTTGCGACGCTCTGCGCTACGCCGCCACCACCCGATCGCGCCCCGCCGCTTTCGCCGCGTACAACGCGCGGTCGGCGCGCGCCATCATCTGCGCGAGCGATTCGCCGCCCCGCCGCTCGTCGACGCCGACGCTGAACGTGTAGCGCAGCCCGCGCGGCCGCTCGCCCGGCATGATGGCCGCAAGGCGCGCCCGTAGGCGGTCAAGCAGCACGACCGCCTCGCCGGCCGAGGTCGCCGGGCATAGCACGCCAAACTCCTCGCCGCCCAATCGCCCGAACACGTCGCCGATCCGCAGCTCGCGTGCGACGAACGCCGCGAAGTGCGCGAGCACCTGATCGCCGGCCGCATGCCCGTGCGTATCGTTGACGGCTTTGAACGAATCGATGTCGACGATCGCGATCGCGACCGGCAAGCCCGTGCGCAACGACGCGTTCAGCAGCGCGCCGCCGATTTCGAGGAATGCGCGACGCGACAGCGCGCCGGTCAGATCGTCGACGTTCGCGAGCCGCTCGAGGCGCTCGGCGAGCCGGTCGTGCGCGAGCATCACAACGCCGATCGACAGGAACGGCGGCGCGAGAATGCCGAGCGCGAGAAACACGATGTTGGGCATCGACACCTGCATCAGGCTCGTCTGCTCGAGCAGATGGAAGCCGTACATGGCGCCTCGGGTCGTGTGGCCCAGACACAGCAGCAGCGCCGCGGTCGCGAGAAAGTAGAAGCTGTAGCGCGGCCGGTTGGCGGGGCGTCCGGTCAGCATCAGAACACCGAGCGCCCCATAGAGGCTCGCGTGATAGGCGGACACCAGCGCGACGCGCGCATTGAAGTTCGGTACCACGAAGGTCCAGTAGACCATCCCGACCAGCACGAACAGCAGCCCCACATAAGCGGGCCACGGCCGCGCGCGGCGCCCGAGGAAACGCAGGCAGCCTTCGAGCAGGAGCAGCAGCGCGAGCGCGAACAGCCCGTTGGCCACGACGAGCGTCAGCCAGGGCGACGCATGTCCCTGTAGTGCAGCGCCCAGAAGCGCGACGACCGCGAGCGCGTTGGCGGCGATCCAGTAGCCGACACCCGGAATCTCCGCGCGCATCAGCGACAGCAGCACGGCCATCGCCATCGCGTCAGCCAGAATCGTGACCAGCAGAATAGTGAGTGGATTGAGCATTGCAAATTGTTTGAATCGAACGACGCCGCGCAAGCCGCGCGCTTTGCATCGTTTGCTTCTTCGTGTTGTATCGGTCCAGCCGCGCCGCGCGATTGACGATGACTTTCGTTACTGCTTGCCGCAATTGCGCAATTCAATATGCGCGATTAATACGCGCACCAATCCGCCGCCGGGCGCCCTCGCCCCGCGCCGTTCAAGATTCTGCAAGGTAGGTGTGACAAACACGCCGCGCGACTCTTCGCACGATTCACCACCCGCCGAATGCATGATTAAAAAAAGCAAAGCTCAAAGCATGCCGGGATTGTCGGCTAATACACCTATTGCCGCACAAGCTTTTTCGCGCAACGGAGAAGGCAAACGTTTCAATTCCCTTGAATCAGCAAAAATTACGCAATTCATGTGTCTCGAATGCGCGTCAATTAACGTATAAGCTGAGCAATGGAAAGTGGCTAAAAGCCAGTGTCTTAAGTAGACTTCTCACGGTGTGTGCCGGACACCCTGGACAACCCGGTAGAAATGACGTAAACGACGCGCGGCGCGCGATTGCCTACCGACTTCATGCTCAATGGCTGTCACGTTCGCGAAGGTGCAACGGGCAGCGACCACTTCCGGAAACCATGGTCCCAATCCTCAACTATCTGCTTGAACGCCAAATCTCGCCGCAATGGCGCGGCATGCTCGGCGCCCTGGCGAGCGAGTTCGAAGCGCAAATCGGACGCGACGAGTTGCGTCAACTGATGCATCGCGTCGGCAGCCGTTTCGCGCTTGCGCATCCGCTGCCCGCCTGCGCATCGACGGCCGAGCTCGAGCAGGCGTTGAATTTTTACTGGCATCAGATGGATTGGGGTTACGTCGCGCTCGCCGATGAGGCGGACTCATTGCGCATCGTTCACTATTGCGCGCCGCTGCCGGCCTTCGGCGAAGCGGCGCTCGCCTGGACGCCGGCGTTTCTCGAAGGCGTCTATCAGACGTGGTTGAGCGCGCTGGGCGCGCAGGGTTTGTCGGTCGTGCAGACGAGCGCGTTCGGCGAGGACAGCTCGCTCGAATTCCGCCTCGGCCGTCATCCCGCCTGAGCACCGGCGGCTCTACACACAGAGGTACGAACGAGCGTGCGAATCAGCGGCACGACTCGAGATGCATAACGCGCGAACGACATGCCAATTTCAAGATTGCGCGGTAGTACTGCAATAAGTGTGCGACGTCGTTACAGCCGACGCGTGGAATCAGGGAAGGCAGTTCAAATAAACAGCACCCCGAGGAGTCGGTTCGGGGCAATGCACGGTATGTAACAGACGACGGCATCATGAGTTCATCGAGCGACATCGAAAAACTGTTCGAGCAATTTGGCGGCGACGCCAACGCGTACCAGGAGATCGGCCGCGAAAACGACGCGCGCACCGCGCGCACTCGTTGGCCGCTGCTCGTGACGCTCGATCTGACGCAACCGGCGATTCCGGCAATCGGTCAGCTGCGCGACGCCAAACCGCAGCCGCCGGCGAGCGTAGCGCCACGGGCCGCCGGCCACGAGGACACGACCCCGAAGGACATGGCATCGGTGACGCGCGCGAAGGCGCCGTTGTTCACGCGCTCGCACCGGCGTGACATTCCACCGGTACCGGTGGCTGCGGCCCAGCCGGCGGCGCCGAGCGGCGCCTCGCGCTTCGGTACGGCCGACGAACTCGACGAGGCGGCCGCGCGAGCGGCGGGCGTCGCGTCGTCGGGCGTCGCTGCTGCGCCGGGCGTTCCGGTCGCGTCGGGCGTTCCGGTTGCGTCTGCTGCCGCAGCCTCGGCGCCGATCCCGCCGATTGCCTCACCGGCACCGGCATCGGCGCAAGCTTCGCTTCCACCGACCGCGCCCGCATGGGTCGCACCGAGCGTCAGCGCTGCGCCCACCGCACCGATAGCCCCGGCGCCCCCGCCTGCCGTGCCGCCCGCGAGCTTCTCGTCCGCGTTCCAGTTCCGCGCTCCGGCCCCGCAGCCGTTGCCGCCGGCCGCCCGTGCCACGCCCGCCGCACCCGTCGCGCCGGCCTGGGCCCGCGCCGTCGCTCCGGCTTATGGCGGCGCGAGCGCTGCACCGGCACCGTCGCCGCAATCGCGACTGGCGACGCAACCCACCTATCCAGCCCAGCCCGCAGGACCGACCCAACCACCATCCATCCTCGGCAAGCTGTTTGCCGCGCAGACTCCTTCCGCGCCGTCGCAAGCGCCCGCGCCCGCGGCCCAGTCCGCGCCGCTGAACTCGGTCTTCGACCGCCTGCGCGGCACGCCCGCCCAGGGCACGCCGGCACCCGGCGGCTCCGTGCGCGGCGGCTTCGGCTCGTGGCTCACCAACGGTCCGCGCCGCTCATGAAAGTCATTGCCGTGGTGTCCGCCAAAGGGGGGGTCGGCAAGACCACCCTCGCCGCCAATCTCGCGTCCGTGCTCGCCAGCAGCGGCCGGCGCGTGATCGCGCTCGATCTCGATCCACAAAACGCGCTGCGTCTGCACTTCGGCGTGCCGCTCGACAGCATCGACGGCCTGTCGCGCGCAACGCTCTCCGGCAATCCGTGGCAAACGGTGATGTTCGACGGCATCGACGGCGTGACCGTGCTGCCGTATGGCGCGCTGCTGGAGGACGACCGCCGCCGCTTCGAGGCGCATATCGACCAGCATCCGCAATGGCTCGCACAGTCGCTGCAGAACCTGCGGCTCGATCCGTCCGACATCGTGATCGTCGACACGCCGCCCGGCACGTCTGCCTACGTGCGAACCGCGCTGAGCGCGGCCACTTTCGCGCTGAACATCGTGCTCGCCGACGCCGCGTCGTACGCGGCGATCCCGCTGATGGAGCGACTGATCGAAACCTACGCCGCGCCGCGCGCGGACTTCGGCGGCGTCGGCTACGTGGTCAACCAGATCGACCAGTCCCGCCAGCTGACCAAGGACGTGCTGAAGGTGCTGCGCCAGATGCTCGCCGGCAAGGTGTTCCCCGGCGTGATCCATCTGGACGAAGGTGTCAGCGAAGCGCTCGCCTGCGACACCACGCTGATCCACTACGATCCACTGAGCCAGGCCGCCGCCGATTTCCGCGCGTGCGGCGCGTGGCTCACGGCGGCGCTCGACGCGATCGCCGCCCAGCCGAGGAACGTCGCATGAGCAGCCCAGTCTCCTCACGCGAACCCGAGGGCGGCGAGCCGTCGCGGTTCGGACGCTTCATCGAAGCGAGCTTCTGGAACAGCCGCATCGTCACCGGGCTCGTCACGCTGCTCGCGCTGTACATGCTGTACTTCGTGTTCACGGTGCCGCTCGAGTTCTATCAGCAGCTGACCTTCGCGACGCTCTGCTTCGTGCTCGCGCTGCTGTTTCGCCGTCTGCCCGGCCGCTACGCGACGATGGTGATGATCATGCTATCGATCGTCGCGTCGGGCCGCTACATGTACTGGCGCCTGACCGAAACCACGTACTGGGAGCATCCGCTCGACGCCGCCTGGGGTCTGCTGCTGGTATCCGCCGAGCTCTACTCGACGCTCGTGCTGATGCTCGGCTACTTCCAGACCGCGTGGCCGCTCAAGCGCAAGCCGATGCCGCTGCCCGCCAATCGCGACGCATGGCCGACCGTCGACGTGTTCATCCCGACCTACAACGAGCCGCTCGCCGTCGTGAAGCCGACCGTCTACGCGGCCCTCGCGCTCGACTACCCGGCCGACAAGATGTCGATCCACGTGCTCGACGACGGCCGCCGCCCCGAGTTCAAGGCGTTCTGCGAAGAGGTCGGCGTGAACTGGACGATCCGCACGCACAACCGCCACGCGAAGGCCGGCAACATCAACGAGGCGCTGAAGATCACGAGCGGCGAGTACCTCGCGATCTTCGACTGCGATCACATCCCGACCCGCTCGTTCCTGCAGATCGGTCTCGGCTGGTTCCTGCGCGACAAGCTGCTGTCGATGCTGCAAACGCCGCACCACTTCTTCTCCGCCGACCCGTTCGAGCGCAACCTCGGCACCTTCCGCAAGGTGCCGAACGAAGGCGAGCTGTTCTACGGTCTCGTGCAGGACGGCAACGATCTGTGGAACGCGACGTTCTTCTGCGGCTCGTGCGCGCTGTTGCGCCGGAGCATGGTCGAAGAGATCGGCGGCATCGCGGTGGAGACCGTGACCGAGGACGCGCACACCGCGCTGAAGCTGCACCGCCTCGGCTACACCACCGCGTATCTGGCGATTCCGCAGGCCGCCGGCCTCGCGACCGAAAGCCTGTCGGGCCACATCGGCCAGCGCATCCGCTGGGCGCGCGGCATGACGCAGATCTTCCGCATCGACAATCCGCTCACCGGGAAAGGGCTGAAGATCGGCCAGCGGCTCTGTTATCTGAACGCGATGATGCACTTCTTCTACGGCGTGCCGCGTCTCGTGTTCCTGACCGCGCCGCTGTCGTACCTGTTCTTCGGCGCGCATGTGATCGAAGCGGCGGCCAGCACGATCGCGATCTACGCGCTGCCGCACATGATGCACGCGAGCATCACGAACTCGCGGATGCAGCGGCTGTTCCGCCATTCGTTCTGGGCCGAGGTGTACGAGTCGGTGCTCGCGTCGTACATCACCGCGCCGACGCTGCTCGCGCTGATCAACCCGAAGCTCGGCAAGTTCAACGTGACGGCCAAGGGCGGCGTGATCGAGAAGAGCTATTTCGACTGGTCGATCTCGCGGCCGTATCTGTTCCTGCTGCTCTTGAACCTGCTCGGCTTCCTCGCGGGTCTCGTGCACATCTATCTGAACTGGCACGTACGCAGCATCGTCGAGACCACGCTGCTCAATCTCGCGTGGACCAGCTACAACATGCTGATTCTCGGCGCGAGCGTGGCCGCCGCCAGCGAGCGCCGCCAGATCCGCGCGGTGCCGCGCGTCGCGATGAAGATGCCGGTGATGCTGAAGTTCTCAACCGGCCGCACGCTCGCGTGCGAAACGATCGACTACTCGGAAGGCGGCGTCGGTGTAAAGCTGCCCAGCAACATCGAAGTGCCGATGCAGGAGCGCGTGAGCGTGTCGCTGTTCCGCGGCGACGAGGAGTACGCGTTCCCCGCCACGGTCAGCTTCAGCGAGCCGGGCCGCGTGGGCCTGCGCTTTTCGTCGATGTCGCGCGAACAGGAGTACGAGTTCGTGAAGACCACCTTCGCCCGCGCGGATGCGTGGACCGGCTGGGCCGAGGGTCGCGAGACGGACACGCCGCTGCGCGGTCTGTCGCACGTGCTGAAGGTGGGCGCGCGCGGGATCGCGGGTCTGTTCGAGCATCTGTACGACGACTTGCGCAGTTCGATCAAAAGCCGTCCTGCGGACGTCAAGAAGCTGAAAACGAAAGACTGATCTATGGGCAACAGGATGGCGAAGGACAATATCGAACGCCCGGCTCACGGGCGCAGCAGCACTGGACCCCAATCGAGCCCGATTGCCCGTCGCGGCTCACGACCCTCGCGGCGCTCGCGGCGAGTCATGCGCGGCATTGCCTGCTGGCTCGCGCTGCAGACCGCGCTGGCGTCGTTGATGCCGCTCGCTGAAGCGGCCACCCCGGCAGCCACCGCTGCGGCCAAACCAGCGTCGGGCCCGGCGACCGCCGGCGCGCCGCAAACCGCGCAAGTCGCAACCGGTGTCGGCAACGTGCCGGCGCCGAGCGCGGCGGTGCCGTTCGATCCGAACGCGATCGCCCAGGGCCAGCTCGCCACGCCGACGCCCGCGCTCGCGGCATCGTCGGTAAAGGCGCTCGGCATGCGCACGCCGACCACCGCCGAGCCGGGCACGCTGGTGCCCGGAGGCCGCCGTCAGACGCTGACGTTCGCCGACTTCGGCGCGCTCGATCCGCTGCAATTGCGCGGCGTCGACGGCCAGAACGGCATCGCGTTCTCGGTGCGCGGCGACGAGGTCGTGACCGGCGCGACGCTGCACCTGATCTACAGCTACTCGCCCGCGCTGCTGGCGAACCTGTCGCAGCTGAAGGTGCTGGTCAACGGCGAGGTCGCGGCGACGCTGCCGTTGCCGCACGAGCAGGCCGGCATGCTGGTCGCGCGCGACATCACGATCGATCCGCGCTTCATCACCGACTTCAACCACCTGAACCTGCAGCTGATCGGCCATTACACGACGGCCTGCGAAGATCCCGCGAACTCGTCGCTGTGGGCGACGATCAGCAATGCGAGCTCGCTCGACCTGACCTACTCGTCGCTCGCGACGAAGCCGGAGCTGGCCGCGCTGCCGCAGCCGTTCTTCGACCGCCGCGACGTGCGCCGCCTCGAACTGCCGTTCGTGCTCGCGCAGAAACCCGGCAACGGCACGCTCGAAGCCGCCGGCATCGTCGCGTCGTGGTTCGGCTCGCTGGCCGGCTATCGCGGCGCGGTGTTTCCGACCCAGCTCGACAACCCGCCGCTGTCGGGCAACGCGGTCGTGTTCGCAACCCCCGACCAGCATCCGGCCGGCGTCACGATTCCCGAGATCACCGGGCCGACCATCGCGGTGGTCGAGCGCGACCCGAGCGCGCGCGGCAAGCTGCTGCTGGTGCTCGGCCGCAACGAGGCCGAGCTGAAGACCGCCGCGAAGTCGCTCGGGATCGGCCATAGCACGCTGTCCGGCGCGAGCGCGACGATCACGTCGCTGACCGAGCTCACGCCGCGCGTGCCGTACGACGCGCCGAACTGGCTGCCGACCGACCGCGCGGTGCGCTTCGGCGAGCTCGCCGATCCGAAAGACCTGACCGTGTTCGGCTACGACGCCGACGCGGTGCGCATCAACATGCGCGTGCCGCCCGATCTGTTCATGTGGCACACGCGCGGCGCGCCGATCGATCTGCGCTACCGCTACACGGTGCGGCCGACGCGCGACCGCTCGTCGCTGAACATCAGCGTGAACAACGGCTTCGTGCAGGCACTGCCGATTCCGGCGCGGGCCGCGTCGGTGTTCGAGCTGAGCCGCTACTTCAACCTGATCATGCCCGACGGCACCGCCGACGCGCGCCGCAACATCCGCATCCCGTCCCTGCTGATGACGCCGCGCACGCAACTGCGCCTGCACTTCTACTACGACATCCCGAACACCGGCGAATGCGCGGGCCGCCTGCTGCAGAACGTGGTCGGCGCAATCGATCCGAACTCGACGATCGACCTGTCGTCGTTCCCGCACTACATGGCGCTGCCCGATCTGGCCGCGTTCGCCAATAGCGGCTTCCCGTTCACGCGGATGGCGGACCTCTCCGAGACCGCCGTCGTGCTGCCCGACGACGCCACCGCGAGCGACTACAGCCTGTATCTGCTGACGATGGGCCGGATGGGCGAATCGACCGGCTACCCGGTCGCCGGCGTGACGGTCACCCATGCGGCCGACGTCGATCGCTTCGCCGACAAGGATCTGCTGCTGTTCGGCGCGCCCGGCAAGCAGCCGCTGCTGCAGCGCTGGTCGAAGTCGATGCCGTTCTCCAGCGACGGCGCCGCGCACACGTTCCAGCTCACCGATCTCGTGTTCAAGCTGCAGGACTGGTGGCACGGCGAGCGCGGCGTCGAGCGCTCGCCCGCGCGCGCCGATCTGACGATGGTCAGCTCGAACGGCGCGGCCCTGCTGACCGGCTTCGAGTCGCCGCTGCAACGAGGCCGCAGCGCGGTTGCGCTGATCAGCGCGGCCGGCCCGTCGGACGCCGATCTGTCCGCCGCGCTGCTCGACGCCGACGTGCTGCCGAAGATTCAAGGCGCGATGGCCGTGATCCACGGCCGCGACGTGACCATTACGTCGAACGGCACCGCGTACTTTGTCGGCCGTCTGTCGCCGCAGGAGTATCTGCGCTGGGCGCTGTCGTCGCATCCGCTGCTGCTGCTGCTCGGCGGCGTGCTCGCCGCGCTGATCATCGCGGGCCTGTGCTACCGGACGCTGCGCGCGATCGCCGCGCGTCGACTGAAGGAATGATGGAACGGACATGACTCGTATGCGGTTTCGGATCGGCAGAAGAACTTCTTTTGCGCTGGCGCTCGGTATTGGCATGGCGGCGTCGGCGAGTCTCGCGGGCTTGAGCGGCACCGCTCAGGCCGCCCAGAACGGTGCTGCCTGCGGCGACTGGAGCGCGTGGCGCAGCTTCGTGCAACGCTTCGTGCAGGCCGACGGCCGCGTGATCGATTACTCGACGCCGGCTCAGCAGACCACCTCGGAAGGCCAGTCCTACGCGCTCTTTTTCGCGCTGGTCGCCAACGACCGCGCGACCTTCGACAAGCTGCTCGGCTGGACCCGCGCGAATCTCGCGGGCAACCAGTTCGACGCGCAGAACCTGCGCCTGCCCGCTTGGCAATGGGGCAGGAAGCCGGACGGCTCGTACGGCGTGCTCGATCCGAATTCGGCATCGGATTCCGACCTGTGGATCGCCTACGATCTGCTGCAAGCCGGCCGCCTGTGGCACAACCCCGCCTACACGCAGCTCGGCCAGGCACTCGCCGAGCGCATCGCGCACGACGAAGTCGCGAACCTGGCCGGCCTCGGGCCGATGCTGCTGCCGGGTGCGCAGGGCTTCAGGAACGGCAACGTCACGCGCCTGAATCCGAGCTATCTGCCGCTGCCGGTGCTGCGCGCGCTCGCGCACGAGGTGCCGGACGGCCCGTGGGCCAAGCTCGCCGACAACACGTTCCAGTTCGTCAAAACGGTCTCGCCGCAAGGCTTCGCACCCGACTGGGCGGCGTGGCAGAACGGCCGCTTCGTCGTCGATCCGAAAAACGGCGACGTCGGCAGCTACGACGCGATCCGCGTCTATCTGTGGGCCGGCCTCGCGTCGCCCGCCGATCCGCTCGCCAGGCCCTGGCTCGGCGCGCTCGGCGGCATGCGCGCGAAGGTCGAGCAGAACGGCTTCCCGCCGGAGAAGGTGTCGTCGACCACCGGCGCGTCGAGCGGCGAAGGCCCGCTCAGCTACTGGGGCGCGCTCGCGCCGTACTTCAAGGCACTGGGCGACGAGCACGGCCTCGGCCTCGCGCGCACCCGGCTCGCCGCGCTCGACGCGAGCGTGCCGGGCCGCGAACCGGTGTACTACGATCGTGTGCTGGGTCTGTTCGGCACGGGATTCATCGACGGCCGCTACCGCTTCGATGAAGCCGGCAGCCTCGTGCCCGCCTGGAGGACCGCATGCGATTGAACGCTCTCGCCGTGTCGCTGCGCATCGCGCTGTCCGTCGGCGCGGTCTTCTGCGTGGCCGCGGCCGCACCCGATGCGCTCGCGCAGGCGACCAAAGATCCGCTGACCGTGCTGATCGATCAGGGCAAGTACTGGCAGTCGCATCAACGCGGGGACCTCGCCGAGCAAGCGTGGCAGAAGGTGCTCAGCATCGATCCGAAGCAGCCCGACGCCCTGTTCGGCATGGGCATGGTGCTCGCCGACCGCAAGGACGGCGCCGGCGCGCAACAGTACCTTGCGCGGCTGAAGGCGGTCGCGCCGAATTATCCGAATCTCGACGAGCTCGGCCGCCGCCTCGGCGAATCGAGCCCGCGCGACCAGACGATCAACGACGCGCGCCGGCTCGCGCAAGCCGGCCAGAGCGCGAGCGCGGTGCAGGAGTATCAGCGCGCGCTGGCCGGCAAACCCGCCACGCCCCAGTTGCAGCTCGAGTATTACCAGGCGCTGTCGGCGACGCCGCAGGGCTGGGACGAAGCGCGCCGCGGCCTCGAACAGCTCGCGCACGACAACCCGAACGACCCGCGCTTCGCACTCGCGTACGCCCAGCATCTGACCTATCGCGACGTCACGCGGCGCGACGGGATCGCGCGGCTGCAGAAGCTCGCGGGCGATTCCACGGTCGGCGCGGCGGCGAAAAAGAGTTGGCGCCAGGCGCTGCTGTGGCTCGACGCGCGGCCCTCCGACGCCGCGCTGTACGAGTCGTACTTCCAGGCCGCCGGTGAAGACGCCGCCGTGAAGGCGCGCTTCGATTCCATGGTGCAACAGGACAGCGCGGCGCGCGCCCGCGCGCAGGAAAACGCCGCCGCCGACGCGCGCGGCCGCGTGATCGCCGAAGGCTTCGCCGCGCTCGACCGCGACGACCTCGTGAGCGCGCGCGCGAAGTTCTCGTCGGTGCTCGCGACCAGTCCTAACGATACCGACGCGCTCGGCGGCATGGGCATCGCCGCGCTGAAGCAGGAGCAATTCGCCGAGGCGCGCAACTATCTCGAGCGCGCGTCGCGCGGACCCAATCCGGCGCGCTGGAAGAGCGCGCTCGACAGCGCGACCTACTGGACCTACACGAGCGAGGCGATCGGCGCGCGCAGCAACGGCGAGTTCGCGAAGGCGAAGGCGCTGTTCGAGCGGGCGATCGCGCTGAATCCGTCGGACGTGACCGCGCAGGTGCAACTCGGCGAAATGCTGCTTCAGACCGGCGACCCGGCCGGCGCCGAGCAGGCGTACCGGATGGCGCTGCGCCGTCAGGCCGACAACCCCGACGCAATTCGCGGCCTCGTCGGCGCGCTCGCCGCGCAGGGCCGCGCCGACGAAGCGCTGCAGTTCGCCAATCAGCTGAATGCGGAGCAACAGGCGAAGGTCGGCGGTATCGACCGTTTGCGCGGCGACGCGCAGGCGGCGCAGGCGCGCGCCGCCGAAGCGCGCGGCGATCTCGGCACCGCGCGCAGCCTGTTCGAGGACGCGCTGCTCAACAAGCCCGACGATCCGTGGCTGCGGCTCGACCTCGCGCGCATCTACGTGCGCCAGGGTGCGGTCGCGAACGCGCGCAGCATGATGGACGGACTGCTCGCCACCCATCCCGACATGACCGATGCGCTGTACGCGAGCGCGCTGCTGTCGGCGGAAACCCAGGACTGGTCGACCGGTCTCGCGCAGCTCGACCGCATTGCGCCCGCGCAGCGCACCGACGCGATGACGACGTTGCAGCATCGGCTGTGGGTGCATCAGCAGGCCGACTTGGCGACGCGCATGGCGAAGAACGGCCAGACGCAGCAGGCCATCGCGACCTTGCGCGCGGCCGAGCCGGTGGCCGGCAACAACCCCGAGCTGATCGGCGTGATCGCCGGCGCGTACCAGCAGGCCGGCGATCCGGCCCGCGCGCTGAGCCTCATACGCGGCGCGATGAGCGCGGCGCCCGGCAACACCGATCTGCTGCTGCAGTACGCGGGCATTCTGTCCGCGGCCAACCAGCAGGCCGAGCTCGGCACCGTGATGCGCCAGTTGCAAAGCATGCAGCTGACGCCGCAGCAGCGCACCGACTTCAACAACCTGAATCTCGGCATCGTGATCCGCCAGGCCGATGCGGTGCGCCAGCGCGGCGACCTCGCCAGCGCCTACGAAGTGATCGCGCCATGGCTCGCCGCGATGCCCGACAACCCCGACTTGCAGGCCGCGCTCGGCCGCATGTACGCGAGCGCGGGCGACGACCGCAACGCGCTCACGAGCTTCCGCGTCGCGCTGCAGCGCCGCCCCGACGACCTGAACCTGCTGCAGGCGGCGATCTCGGCCGCGGCCGGCGCGAAGCAGTTCAGCTACGCCGAAACGCTCGCGAACCAGGCGCTCGCCCTTGCGCCCAACGACCCCGGCGTGCTCGCGACCGTGGGCCGCATGTATCGCGCCCAGGGCAAGCTGTCGCTCGCGGCGACCTATCTGCAACGCTCGCTCGTCGCGGCCAATACGCCGCTGATGGCGAACGCGCCTCGCAACGCCGGCGGCAACGTGCCGCGCGGCTGGGAAGCGGCGATGAGCCAGATCGGCGCGACGCCGCTGCCGGGCACCAATCCATTCGAAGGCAAAACCGCGATCGTCCCTTCGGGCGACACCGACAGTGCCGCGCCTTTCCTGAATACGCAGTCCTCCTCGCCGACGCAGACCGTGCCGAACTATCCGCCGCCCCCTCAGCCCGCGCCGTATGTCGCGCCTTATATGGCGCCCGCCACGACGCCTTATAACCCGCCCGCCGCACCGCCCACGCCCGTCGCCGCACCTTATGGCGCGCCCCGCTCCGCCGCCGAGGTCGGCGGCTACGGGCAGGAAGCCTACGGATCGAGCCAGTCGGGCGCGCCGTTGCAGCCTTATCCGGGGCAAGGCCAGGCGCCCACGCAGCCGATGCCGCAGCAGCAGTACAACGCGGGCTACGCGCAGCCGCAGCCTTATGCGCAGCAGCAGGCGTATCCGCAGCAGCAGCCTTACCCGCAGCAACCGGCATACGGCCAGCCGGCATACGCGCAGCAGCCCTACGGCGCGCAGGACGGCTATGCGGCCACACCATGGCCGATGTCGCCGGCCGCGCGCGAAGCGCAGGCCAACGCCGCGTCGACGCCGCTGCCGTACGGATCGACACGCACGAGCACGAAGAAGAGCGCAAAGAACAGCACCGCTAAAACGAGCCAACCGGCGCCGGTCTACGCGCAACAGCCGCTGCCGTATCAGCAGCAGCAGGGCTACGCGCAGCCGTACCAGCCGTACCCGCCGCAGCAGCCCTATCAGCAGCAACCCTATCAGCAGCAGCCTTACCCGAACCAGGGCTACTACGCGCAGCAACCCTACATCCCGCAGCCGCCCGCCGGCTATGCGCAGCAGTACTACCCGCCCGGCAGCGGCGCGCAGAACAATCCGCGCTCGAACGTCGCGAACGCGCAAACCCTCGGCGTCGCCGAAGAGCTGGCGCAGATCAATCGCGAGCAGTCGAGCACCGTGTCGGGCGGCCTGATCTTCCGCAATCGTGTCGGCGAGGACGGCCTGTCGTCGCTCACCGACATCGAGGCGCCGATCCAGGGGCGCATCAAGGCGGGCAACGGTCATGTGGTCGTCACCGCGACCCCGGTCACGCTCGACGCCGGCACCGCCTCGAACAGCCCGACGACGCTCGCGCGCTTCGGCGCGGGGATGTCGACCCTGCCGTCAGCGTCCAACGTCGTGGCCGGCAACAACGCCTACGGCAGCCAGACCGCGAGCGGCGTGGGCCTGTCCGTCGGCTACGACAGCCGCAACATCAGCGGCGACATCGGCGTGACGCCGATCGGCTTCCGCGAGACCAACATCGTCGGCGGCGCGCAGTACAACGGCGGCATCACCGACAAGGTCTCGTACTCGATCGCGGTCGCACGGCGCGCGGTGACGGACAGCCTGTTGTCGTACGCGGGCGCGCGCGATGCGGCGTCCGGCCTCGAATGGGGCGGCGTCACGTCGAACGGCGCGCTCGCCAGCCTGTCGTGGGACGACGGCACGAGCGGCGTATACGCGAACGCGTCGTATCAGCACTACATGGGCACCAACGTCCCGAGCAACAACGCGGTCAAGGGCGGCGGCGGCGTGTACACGCGTCTGCTGAAAGACGCCGACCAGACGCTGACGGTCGGCGTGAACACGACGATCATGGGCTACAACCGCAATCTGTCGTACTTCACGTACGGCCAGGGCGGCTACTTCAGTCCGCAGCAGTACGTGATCCTGAATCTGCCGGTCGAATATGCGGGCCGCGCAGGCCTCTTCACGTATGACGTGAAGGGCTCGATCGGTGTGCAGCATTACCGCGAGGATCCGTCGAACTACTTCCCGACCGATCCCACCCGGCAAAGCAACGCGGCGGCGTTCGCGAGCAGCAACCAGGCCCCGACAGGCGTGCAGAGCAATCAGATTTACCCCGGCCAGAGCAAGACGGGCGTGTCGTATTCGATCAGCGGCGTCGGCGAATATCAGCTCGCGCCGCAACTCGCGGTCGGGGCCACCGCATCGTTCGGCAATGCCTATGAATATCGTGAGTGGCTCGCGGCCGTGTACGTGCGCTACAGCTTCGACAGGCAGACCGGCTTGCAGCCGTTCCCGCCGGTGCCGCTGACGTCGCAGTATCTGTCGTTGTCCAACTGACGGATGCGCTCCACGGCTGAGCCCGACGCTTGCGCCTGAGAAGCCGCAAGCGTCGGGCTCACCCGTTCCTCACTTTCGTTCGCACTCCATCGCATAGCGCCGGCAATGCTCGAGATAGCCGGCCTCGTGACTGCTCACGAGCTCGACGATGCTGGTCCACAGCCAGCCCGGCGCGTCGAGCGTCTTCGAGCGCTTGCGGCGCAGCTCGGTAAGCCATGCGGCACGCTCGCCACGGTCCATCTGCCGCGCGTGCGCATTGCCGACCACCAGCGCGAGAAAGCGCGCGGCTTTCATCGCTTCGTCGCGGGTCAACTGTTCGATCGTCAGCTTCATGTCCTGCGGCAACAGCTCGCGGATCACCACCGCGCGCCCGTCGAGCCGCGCCGCGCGCATGCGTTCCCCTAGCGACGGCGCCAGATGCCGCGCGCCCTCGACGACCCGCTCGGCGTTGTCGCGCGGCATGCGCGCGCCCGCGTAGCGTGGCGCGGCCGCCTGCGCCGCTTCCTTGATATCGATCAGGCACAGGTCGTCGCCGTCGAGCGCGGCGCCGTCGATGTCGAGCAGCGCCGCGTAGCGCAGACGGCCGAGCGAGCTGCATCCCTTCACCCAATACGCGGCGTCGAGCACTTCGACTTCGGTGTCGTCGCCCGCGCCGCGCAACTGCGTCGCGAGCCGCGCAAGCGAGCCCTTTTCGAACAGCGCTTCGATCCCGCGCCGCTCGCTTTTCGCGAGCGGCCAGAAACGCGGGCCGAGCGGAATGGTCGGCTCGAGATCCTCGATGCGCTCTTCGGCGAGATGGCGCCACGAACGCCGGACCGCTTCTTTCATCACGACGCGTACGGCCTCGGGTTTTTCGGCGTGAATGTCGGCGTCGCCGGCGGCTTCGTCGAACGCGCGCTCGTAGCCGTCGGCGAGCGCCTCCATCATGCGCAGCGTCGTCAGGCCGGGCAGGTCCGAGCCGCGCGCGGCGGTGGCGAGCGACAGACCGAGACGGATCAGATCGTGCGCGGGATTGCCGATCACGGTCTGGTCGAGATCGCGAATCTGAATTTCGACGCGCCCTTGCGCATCGGCAACCGGACCGAGATTGCCGGTATGGCAATCGCCGCAGATCCAGATCGCCGGGCCTTCGGGTAGCGCATGGCCCTCGATGCTGTCGAGCCATTCATAGAACTTGCTGGTATTGCCGCGTACGTACGCGTGCGCGGAGCGCGCCATTTTCGCGTTACGCCGCCGGATCAGACGCGGCTGTCGCGCGGCGGGTTTGGGGAGTGGATATCGTGTGATGTTTTTGTTCGCCATCGTCCGGTGCGTCCTGTTGACGTTCGATGCTCGCGCAGGAATCGGCGACGTCAGCACGATTCGCACCTGACAGTCCGCACGACTCCCCCTTACACGAGGATATCGATCCAGGCGGACATTGCGGGCGCTTCTTCCGCTTTTGCCGCGCGACAATCGCACCCCGAGGTAAATGTTGCCCGCACATCGAGCGACATGCCGAATCAGTACGTTTTCGGACATTGCTGCATGCCCGGCAAAACCCGAATAGCGTCTGCGATGAAGTCAACCGCACTGCGTTGTGCCCTACAATAATTGCAGCTCGCGAGGCCGCGCGAAACCCTCGAAGCTTCGCTCAAGAGCCCACCATTTTCGACCTGATTGCACGTGGAGCGCTGCATGCCTTTTCCGGCACAAGAACACGGCTGCGCCGGCTGGCGCGGCGAGATGGCGCGACGCATCAGCGAATTCGACTGGCGCGCGACCAGCCTCGGCGCAATCGAAAACTGGCAGCGCAGCCTGACCTCGACGGTCCTGATGATGCTCGCGTCGCCGATGCCGCTCGTGCTGTTGTGGGACGAGCCCGGCTACATGATCTACAACGACGCGTATGCGGTCTTCGCGGGCGGCCGGCATCCGTATCTGCTCGGCCGTCCGGTCGAAGACGGCTGGCCCGAAGTCGCCGACTTCAACCATCACGTGATGGTCACCTGCCTCGCGGGCGGCACGCTGTCGTATCGCGACAAGGAACTCGTGCTGCTGCGTGACGGCAAGCCCGAAGACGTGTGGATGGATCTGTACTACAGCCCGGTCGCGGGCGACAGCGGCGCGCCGGCCGGCGTGCTCGCGATGGTCGTCGAGACCACCGGTCGCGTGCTCACTGAGCGCCTGCGCCAGCAAGCCGAAGCCGAACTGCACGAGACCAACGAACGCCTGCAGCTCGCGCTGAACACCGGCGCGGTGCTCGGCACCTGGGTGCTCGACGTGCGCACCGGCGAAGTCACGGGCGACGAACGCTTCGCGCGCACCTTCCTGTTCGCGCGCGACAAAGCGTCGAAAGGCGTCGCGCGTAATGCCGTAACGCAGATGATCCACCCCGACGACCAGGCGCTCAACGACCACTTGACGGCCGAAGCGATCCGCAGCGGCGAGCCGTTTCGCGCCGAGTACCGAATCCAGCGGCCTGACGGCAGCTATATGTGGGTCCAGGCGAACGGACGCTGTCAGTTCGACGAACACGGCGAGCCGACGCGTTTTCCGGGCGTGCTGATCGACATTCACGAGCGCAAGATCGCCGAACAGCAGCTTCTTCAGTTAACCGAAACACTCGAGCAACGCGTCGCCGATTCGATCGCGGCGCGCGCGCTCGCCGAGGAGCAGCTGCGCCAGGCGCAGAAGATGGAAGCGATCGGCAGCCTGACGGGCGGTGTCGCGCACGACTTCAACAACGTGCTGCAGGTGATCAACGGCAATCTGCAGATGCTCGCGGCCGACGCCGACGACGACCCGGTCACGCAGCGGCGTCTATCCGCCGCGACCGATGCGGTCAAACGCGGCGCGAAGCTCGCCGCGCACCTGCTCGCGTTCGCGCGGCGTCAGCCGCTGTCGCCGACCGTGCTGAATCCGCGCCGCCTGCTGACCGGCATGAGCGAGATGCTGCACCGCGCGCTCGGCGAAACGGTGCGCATCGACACCGTGCTCAGCGACGATCTGTGGAACGTGCAGGTCGACCGCAATCAGCTCGAAAACGCGCTGCTCAATCTCGCGATCAATGCACGCGACGCGATGCGCGCCGACGGCGTGCTCACCGTGCGCGCGACCAACCGCACGCTCGACGCCGCGTTCTGCCGCGGCAAGCCGGAGCTGTCGCCGGGCGAATACGTGGAGTTCTCGGTGGCCGACACCGGCTCGGGGATGCCGCCCGAAGTGCTGCAACACGTGTTCGAGCCGTTTTTCACGACCAAGCCCGACGGCCACGGCACCGGCCTCGGCCTCTCGATGGTGTTCGGCTTCGCGCGGCAAAGCGGCGGGCATGTGACGATAGAAAGCGAAGTGGGACAAGGCACCACGGTATCGCTATTCTTTCCGCGCTGCTGCGAGGCGGAGACGCCGGAAGCCATCGACGGCACCGCGGCGTCGGTCGGCGGCGGCGAAACGATACTCGTCGTCGAGGACGATGCCGACGTGCGCCTGACCGCGGTCGACATGCTCGCCCAGCTCGGCTACAAGGTGCTGACCGCGTCGAACGGCGACGCGGCGCTCGAGTTCATCGACAGCGACGTGCCGATCGATCTGCTGTTCACCGACGTCGTGATGCCCGGCAAACTGAAGAGCGTCGAACTCGCGCAGCGCGCGGCCGCGCGCACGCCGCCGCTGCCTACGCTGTTCACCTCGGGCTATACGCGCGACGAGATCGTCCACCACGGCAAGCTCGACGCGGGTATCACGCTGCTGTCGAAGCCCTATCGGCGCGACGATCTTGCTCGTCTGGTGCGCAACGTTCTACGCGCGGGCGCCGCACGCGCGGACCAGGCGGCCGCGATGCGCGAAGCGCGTATCGCCGCGTGCGTGCCGCCCGTCGCGTACGAAAGCGCCAATACGTACGACGCCACCAAGGCCCCGCGCAACGAGTTGAAAAAAGAATCGAAGAACGAGCCGCACAAGCAGAGCCGCTCGCGCGCGACCGCCGAGACCGCGCGCGTGCTGTTCGTCGAGGACGACACCGAATCGCGCGAGGCGCTCGGCGAACTGCTCGGCGCGCTCGGCCTCGCCTGCACCGCGGTCGAGAGCGCGGAAGCCGCGCTGCCGCTCGCGAACACGCAGCACTTCGACGTGCTGTTGACCGACCTCACACTGCCCGGTATGTCCGGCGACGAACTCGCGCGCGCGGTGCGGCAAGTGCAGCCGGAGATACACGTGCTGCTGGTGTCGGGTTACGGTCACAGCGCGGAGATCGGTGCGGCGATTCCGGGCGCGCGGATGCTGGGCAAGCCGCTCGATCTTGCGCAGTTGCGACACGAGCTCGCGCAATGGCTCGACCACACTGAAGCGGCGTCCTGCTCCAATGCGCGAGCTTGAGCCGCCGTAGCTGACGTGTCGCCATGGTGCGTCAGATCGACCTGAACAACGGGCTTTTCGCAAGCGCTTCGGCGCCGTCCGCATTGCTGAGGAATTTCTCCGTGTAGATGTCGCGCTCGAACAGCTGCCCCTGCATCAGCGCGCGAATCGACGCCTCGATCATCACCGGCGGTCCGCACAGATAGGCCTTGTGGCCACGAAAATCACCGCCGAAATGCGCCTTCGCGGCCTCGTGGACGAAGCCCCGGAAGCCCTCCCATGCACTGCCCTCGGCCTCGTTCGACAGCGCCGGCACATAGGTGAAATTCGCGTGCCGCCCGGCGAGATCGACGAACTCGTCGTGGTAGTACAGCTCCGCGCGATCGCGCGCGCCATACACGAGCGTGATCGGCCGGGTGTCGCCCTCGTCGAGCAGATCGAGCAGCATCGAGCGCGGGCTCGACAACCCGGAGCCGCCCGCGATCAGGATTACCGGCTGCGGGTCCGACGCCCGCACGAAGAACCGGCCGAACGGCCCGCTGAAACGCAGCGCGTCGCCGGGTTTCAGCGCTTCGTGCAGATAGCCGGTACCCTTGCCGCCCGGCACGCGCCTTACGTTCAGCTCGATCAGCGTCGACGAACCCGGCTTGCCGGCGAGCGAGAACGCGCGCGGCATGTCTTCGCCTGGAATCCGCACGTTCACGTATTGCCCCGCCTGAAACTCGATGCCGTCGCCGTCCAGTTCGACGAAGATGCCCTTGATCGTCGGCGTCAGATCGACGCTGTCCTTCACGCGTCCCGTGAAGTCGCGCACCGGGAAGTGGCGCGCGTCGACGTCCTCGTCAATATCGGCTTCGATCGTCAGATCCGATTGCGCGGTCGCGCAGCAGGCGAGGCACTTGCGTTCGTCGCGCTCGAAATCCATCAACGCAAACGGCGACGCGTTGCCATGCTCGATCTCGCCGTCGACCACCTGCACCTTGCAGGTCGCGCACAAACCGTGGCAGCACGCGTGCGGCAACCACACGCCGGCGCGCAGGCACGCGTCGAGAATGGTCTGATCGTCGCCGATTTCGATCGTATGGCCGATCGGCTCGATGGTTAGCTGGTAGCTCATGTCAGCGTCTCCTCTTTCTCTGATCGGGTGAATGCGCGGCCTAGCTGCACGAGCCGCGAAGGCCGGTCAGGCCCGGCGTGCGAAAACGGATCAGCGCCTTGTGACGCAAGCCGTTTTCTTCAAGCGTCCGATCGAACACGGGCGTAAAGCGCTCGTTCGAGCGGAACCACTCGATGTCGTCGAGCTTCACCTCTTCCCAATCGGGATGCGCTGAATAGATGCCGGGAAGCACGTCGTTCGCGAGCGTCGCGAATGTCATCGACGGAGGCACCGGAATGCAATGCGGCGCACAGAACATCAGATGATCTTCCCAGCCGATGAACAGCAGCCGGTTGCCGTGGAAGTTCTCCTCCCGGTCCTTCACTTCGCCCGTGTAGCCTTCTTTGAGCGCGATAACTGACATGATGTGTCTCCTTCGGATTCGATTGGCGTGGGCGAGCGTCACGCGGCTTGCGCGGCAGGCGTGCTTTGCGCTGAGGCTGCGGCGGCGCTTTCCGTGGTCCCTTCGGTGGTCCCTTCGCCGCCGTGGCTCGGCTTGCCGGTCCAGCGCAGCCAGTTCTTTCGGTCGGGCGAATCCTCGAATTCATGGCCGTCCGCGCCCACGTTGATGTGGTAATAGCGCAGCACTTCGGCGAGCGGATCGAAATCGGCGGCGGACGGGTCCGCGTCTTTCTCGAAGCAGTTGCCCTGGTAGATCTGATGCACGGGCAACCAGGCCTGCACGTATTTCTCCGGCTCGTTGTCGAAGATGTCCTTGCAGCCGTCCGAGCAGAAGTGATACTTGTTGCCGAGGTAATCGCTTTCGCGGTAGCAGGTTTTGGTCGGATCGTCGAGCTCGGTGAAAGCCATCGGGATCTGACAGATCTGGCACAGCATCGGCAGCGTGTTGTTGTAGAAGCGCTTGCCCGCTTTCTGCTGCTCGCGCCAGTACTCGAAGCGCGGACGATACAGCTTGTCGAACGTCGCCGGATACTTGTCGGCGAGCCAGTCCATTTCGTCATCCGACGGAATCCACGTGTGCATCGCCGCCGCGTGCGTGTAGTTGTAGAAGATGCCCCACGCCTCGTGCGAAATGCGGTCCTTCTCCTTCGAGGCGACCTCGTGGTACTTCGGCATGCGAATGCCGTAGCGTTCGAGGTCATGAAACAGCGCGCCGCCGTTCTTCTCGAAGTAGGTTTCCCACGCTTCCTGCCACGACATGATCCGCTTGGGCAGCATGTAGTCCATCATCATCGCGACGAGCGTCAGCAATCGGTAACCGCGCCAGAACCATTTGTCGATCCACTTCTGGATGATCGGCACGTTGCCCGGGTCCTGTTCGAGCAGGAACTTCACGACTTCGAGACCGAGCGTCATATGGCGAGATTCGTCGGATTGCGCGGAGAAGCCGAACGTCACCGTCGCCATGTCGCCGTTGAATGCAGCGCCTGACATGAACGGCATGAACAGCAGATTGGTCAGCACGTACTCGAACGAGAACGAGATCGCGGTGACGAACTCGAACGGGCCGGCGCTCATTGCGTCTTCGAAATACGACTTCGGCACCGACAGATACCAGACCCGGTCGTGCATGTGCTTGAAGTCGTGAAAGCCATTGAAGAACTTGTTGTAGTGGCTGATCGTGTGAACCTGCGTCTGCGCGTGGCGCAGTTCGTCGATCGCCTGCATCTGACACGCGATGCGCGCGCCGGCGCCGCGAAAGTTGCGGCCGGCCAGCGCGAAGCCGCGGTGTGCAGCATATTCGAGCGGACTCACGCCGGTCAGGAACAGCTTCAGCGCGTTGATATAGCGCGGGTCGGTCACGTTGAACTGGCCATTGTTCTGCTGGAACGCGTCGATGATCGCGTAGAGCTTGCGTTCCTTTTCACCCTGATATTTCCAGTAAGCGTCCATCGTCAGACGGAACGGGTCTTCCCATTTGTCCCAGTCGTGGACCTTGATGCCTTCGAAGCGGTCGTACGGAAAGACCTCGTCCATCGGCTGATAGGTCGTCTCCCAGCCGAGGCCGCGCGTCAGCATCGCGTAGTTTTCCTTGATGCTCAGCTTCTTCGGCGTCGTGTTCGTGGTGCTCATCGTGCGTCTCCCATGCGATTGTTCGCGGCCGCTCAGGCCTTCCATTCGAGAATGAATTCGTCGTCGGTCTCGTCGATGTTGCCGCCGAGCGAAATCAGATTGAGTTGCAGCTCGCGCAGATCGAAGTCGCGGCCAATGCGCTCCTCGATCGACTCGCGCCGGATCACGAGCCGCCCGACCGCGTCGATCTTGACCATCGCCGGAAACGCGTTGACGACGGCATGCGGGTTGTCCGCTTCGATCGCTTCGATGATCGGGCGCGAGTCGTCGTTGGCCTGAAACGCGATGAATACCGAATCAGCCATGGTGGGCCTCCTGTGCCTGTTGTTCTGCCTGTTCCGCCGGTTCAGCCGCGAGCGGCACGCCCTGCTTCTGCACGCGCGCATCGAACGCCTGCGTGATATCGCGGAACGCCGCTTCGGCCTCGTCCGCGCCAAGCGCCTCGACCGCAAGCGGACACAGCGCGTCGAGCACGCGCGAGCGCCACTTCGTGATCCACCGGCCGAGCAACACGGCGTTGTCCGTCGACTCCGCCGCCGCGGTCTTCAACGTCGCATCGACCCAGCGACCCGTTTCGTCGTACCAGCTGCTCGCGAACTCGTTCAGCATGCCGAGCGCCGCGCCGTAGTCGCGCGACAAACGCTGGTCGATATGCCGATACACGAGCGGATACAGCAAGCCATCGAGCACGACGTTCTGCGCGACGAAAGTTTCGAACCAGTCCTGCACGACCATCATGTCTTCGACCACGCGGCGCAGGCCCTGCCACATCGGATCGTCGAGCCATTGCGTCTTGCCAACGACCAGCGACGCGCCCGAATTGCCATCGAGCAGCAGACCGATACGCGACAGGTACTGCGCGATGCCGAGCCGGTCCATCGCGTGGAACATCGTCGCCTGCGTGATCGCGGTGCCCCAGCCGTAGCCGGTCACGAAGCAGTTGTTGGTATTGGCCGCCCATTCGATATGGCGCAGCGGCACCATCAGCGCGGCGATACGCGCTCTCGCGTCGTCCGGCAGATCGGCGAGCAGACGCCGCCGCGTGACGAACTCGAGGTTCTTCTCCATTGCGTCCTGCTGCCTCGCGCGGGCGATCGTGTACGCGCCGTAGTAGTACTGGCGCGGGTCCTTGAACGCGTACCAGTCGTTCATGCGGATTGCCGTGCGACCCTTGTCGTAGAGCGCGAAGCCGGGCTGCCACAGCGGCCGGTAATGGAAGTTGTCTTCGGGCTGCAGCTCCAGCGTCGCTTCCTGATAGCGCGACGCCGGCTTGTCCGCGCCGAGCCTTCTCGCGACATGCGAGAAGGTCTGGCGGATCTGCTCGACCGAGGACGTCTTGATGTCGATCTGCATGGGGTGTCTCCTTTGTCTCTGATGCGAGGGCTTCGATGGTTATGCGCGCTTCATTCAGTGACACCCGGCTCGCCGTAGCGCCACTTCAGCTGTTCTAGATCGAGCGCCGCGGCTTCGTCGTCGCTCAACTGACACACGCGATGACTCGCGCAAAAGGACGCATAGTCTGGTGCGCTCATCACGAGCTCGACGCTCAGGCCCGGATCGCCCATCGAAAAATCGAACTCGACGAAACCGTCGTCGCGACGCTCGCGCACGCGCACATAGCGCCGCGTGACGTCGAAGCTTCGCGAGACCGGTTCGGCGTGGGGTGAATGCGAGGGCATCACTGTCTCCAGATGGTTTTGCGTTATCCGTCACTGCACGCTTTGGTTGAACTCGGCGGCAGCGCGCCTATTAATGCAACCGCTATGCCAACGAACCCGGACAGACCGCGCGCCACGCGGCGAAAGGCGCACAATTCCTTGTGAATCAACGCCCAAACGCCAAACGGAAATTTGCGCGACGCCTGCGCGGCGAAACGCGCGCAGGCTTGCGCTAGATCAAATGATCGAAACCTAGCGGTTGCACGCGTGGCGCAGCCGATCAAATCGTCATCAGGGAACACCCGAAGACGATCCGCACGCGATTCGCGATGCAGCCGCGCACGCGGCATTGCATACTGACGGCCGGCATCCGCCGGAGAAAACACAGACAAGCAGCTGGAGACGAATTCCGATGGCCACCCAAAGCAAGCCTGCGGCGAACCCGCGCATGTCGATGGTCTCGCCCAAGGGCGACTGCGTGGACAGCCTGCGCTATCCGGACATCGCGGACCTGATGTCGAGGCTGCACTTCTCGCCCGGCGACGGGCGCATCTGGCTCGGCGATCAGCGCATGCTGCTGATGCATACGGGCTCGGTCGGCGTAATGCGCCGCGAGTTGATCGACAGTCTCGGCATCGATGCGGCGCGCGGCCTGCTCACGCGCATGGGCTACAACTCGGGTGCACGCGACGCCGAGCTTGCGCGCAAGACACGCCCCGATAGTTCGATCACCGAGATGTTCGCGGTCGGGCCGCAACTGCACATGCTCGAAGGCATAACCGTGGTCGAGCCGGTGCGGCTCGAGCTCGACGTCGAGAAGGGCCAGTACTACGGCGAATTCATCTGGAAGAACTGCGCGGAAGACGAGGAGCATATCCGCATCTACGGGATCGGCGCGGAGCCGGTGTGCTGGACGCAGATCGGCTATGCGTCGGGCTATACGAGCGTGTTCATGGGACGGCCGATTGTCTATCGCGAAGTCGAGTGCCGCGCGCTCGGGCAGTCGCAATGCCGGATCGTCGGCAAGCCGGTCGAGGAATGGGGCGACGAAGCCGCCGACGATCTGCGCTTCATGCAGGCGCAGTCGTTTACGCAGGGGCTGTCGGCGGCGGCGATCAAACGTGACGTCGCAGCCGACGCCACCCTCGCCGTGCTCGGCGACGCCCGTGCGTCCACCCCGACCGCCTTCGGCGACGACAACATGGTCGGGGCGTCGCCCGGCTTCAATGCCGTGTGCCATATGATCCGGCGCGTCGCGAACACGCGCGCGACCGTGCTGTTTCTCGGCGAAAGCGGCGTCGGCAAGGAAGTGTGCGCGCGCACGCTGCATCGGATCAGCGCATGCAGCGATGGTCCGTTCGTCGCGGTCAATTGCGCGGCGATTCCCGAAGCGCTGGTCGAGTCGGAGCTGTTCGGCGTCGAGCGCGGCGGTTTCACCGATGCGACGCATAGCCGCCCGGGCCGCTTCGAGCGTGCCGACGGCGGCACGCTGTTTCTCGACGAGATCGGCATTCTGAGCCTGACCGCGCAGGGCAAGCTGCTGCGCGCGCTGCAGGAGGGCGAGATCGAACGGATCGGCGATACGCAGATGCGCCGCGTCAATGTGCGCGTCATCGCCGCGACGAATCTCGATCTGAAGGACGAGATTCGCGCGGGACGTTTCAGGGAGGATCTGTATTTCCGGCTCAACGTGTTTCCGATTCGCGTGCCATCGCTACGCGAGCGGCGCGAGGATTTGCCGGTGCTGCTCAATCACATGCTGCACAAATACCGCGAACGTCACGGGCGCGACGTGACCGGCTTCACCGGACGCGCGCTCGATGCGCTCTTGAACTACGGCTGGCCCGGCAATATCCGCGAGATGGAGAACCTCGTCGAGCGCGGCGTGATTCTCGCGCCGGACGGTGGGGCGATCGACATCGGCCATCTGTTCACGAGCGGCGAAACCATCGACGCGCAGATGTTCGGCCTCGGCACCAACGGCTCGCTAACGCCGTCGGGCTCGCTGCTCGATCAGCAGGCGGGAGGCAACGGCGAAGTGGAGCGCGTGGTCAGAAAAGTGAACGATCTGCTGATGGGCGCGAGCGGCGACATCGACCCGACCTCGCTCGACGATATCGAAACCGCGTTGCTGAAAAGCGCGGTGCAGCGCGCGCAGGGCAATCTGTCAGCGGCTGCGCGCACGCTGGGGATTACGCGGCCGCAGCTGGTTTATCGGTTGAAGAGCCGCGGACTGCGGGTGTAGGAAAGCGAGCGGCGCTCGTTTTCAACAGCGGTTTCGTGCGCCGCGCAATCCGGTACTCCCGCCCCTACCCCCGCCCCGTCCGCCGGAACACGTCGACGAGTTTGTCGACGATCCGGTTCAAATCGTTGCGCTCCTGCGCCGAGAGCATCGACAGCATTTCCGTTTCCATCGACTGACCGAGTTCGTCGGCCGTCGTGCGCAGCCGCTTGCCGGCCGCGGTGGCCCACAGCTGGAAGTGACGCGCGTCGTCGGGATGGATCGTGCGCCGCACCAGTTTGCGCTCGATCAGGTCCGCGACGAGCTTCGACAGCAGCGTCTTTTCGATCAACGTCTGCTCCTTCAACTCGGTCGCGGTAATTCCCTCCGAGTGGCAAATAACCCGCAGCACGCGCAGCGAACGCACGTCGAGTCCCACCGCGCTCCTGTACGACGCATTGGCCCGGCTGATCATTTCGCTCTTGACGAGGTCGAGCTTGAAGGTCAGAAAGTAATTCCACTGGGTATCGCGGGCAACGGCGCTGTCGCTCGCCGCAGTCTGAGCGGGCTTCTGCGCTCCGTGTTGCGCCTGGTCCGCGGCTTTCTCATGGGCGTCGTCGCGCACCACCGCCCGATCCGCGTCCCCCGCCGTACCGTTCGCTTCCTTCTTCGCGCGGTCCTTCGCGTTTCCCCTCTGTCTCGCCACTGGCGTTCCTGCTCGCATCTCTTCGCGTCCTGTCTGAAGGCTTTGCTTAATTGAAGCCCGATTAGCCGGCGCGCCTTACCTCAAGTGCTTGCGTGTTGGGCTCACGCCAGCACCCACGGGCCTCACGCCGCGCCGGCGGCTCACCGAAGATGATAGCCCAGACCATCGGCATTGACCGGTCATCAGGGAAAAGCATTAGTTGCAAACTTCAACTAATGAATTATTCTTTGACACCAACCGGCCGTCTGAGGGTCGCGCAGGCGGACCATGCACTCATTCATCACAGAGGGGATTGGCGGTATGCAAAGGGACATCGAGTTGAACGCGCTCGGCGAACAGATGCGCGCATGGCGCAGGGATATTCACCAGCATCCCGAACTCGGCTTCGACGAGCATCGCACCGCCGGACTGGTTGCGAAGCTGCTCGCCGGCTGGGCGATCGACGTGCAGACCGGCATCGGCGGCACGGGCGTAGTCGGCACGATTCGCGGCACACGCGGCGACGGTCCGTCGATCGGTCTGCGCGCCGACATGGACGCCCTGCCGATGAGTGAAAAAGGCACGCACGCTCACCGTTCGACGCACGACAACGTGTTCCACGGCTGCGGCCACGACGGTCATACCGCGATCCTGCTCGGCGTCGCGAAACACCTCGCCGCGCATCGCGACTTTCGCGGCACCGTGCATCTGATCTTCCAGCCGGCCGAGGAAACGCTGCGCGGCGGCTCGGCGATGATCAGCGACGGCCTGTTCGAGCGCTTTCATTGCGACGAGATCTACGCACTGCATAACAACAACCAACTGCCCGCCGGCAAGGTCGGCGTGCGCAGCGGCGCGATCCTGTCGGCCTGCGATCTGTTCCGGATCACGGTCACTGGCATCGGCAGCCACGCGGCCATGCCGCACAAGTCGATCGATCCGCTGATCGTCGGCACGACGCTCGTGCAGTCGATCCAGAGCATCGTGAGCCGCAACATCGATCCGCTCGACACCGCCGTGGTCAGCGTCTGCAAGTTCCTGTCGGGCACCGCGATCAACGTGATCCCCGACACCGCGGTACTCGAAGGCACGGTGCGCACGTTGTCGCTCGAAGCCCAGCAAACCACGCTCGCGCGGCTGCGCGCGATCTGCGAAGGCGCGGCCACGATGTACGGCTGCGAAGTGCGCTTCGAGCATCTGCAGACCTCGCCGCCGACGCTCAACACGCCCGCCGAAACCGACACCGTGCGGCGTGCCGCCGAGCGCGTGCTCGGCGCGGACAACGTGATCGTCGACGTCGCCCCGCTGATGGCCTCGGAAGACTTCGCGTTCATGCTGCAGCAACGCCCCGGCTCATACTTCTTCCTGGGCCACGACGGCCTCACCTGCCATCACCCGGAATTCGACTTCGACGACGACACCGCCCCCACCGGCGCGGCCGTGTTCATCGAAATCGTGCGCCAGCGGCTCGGCTAATCCACATTCACGCAATCGATCAGAGGGGAACAGCAATGAACGGAAAACCGACGCCCTCGCCGGCGATGGTGCGAAAAGTTGTGATTGCTTCGGTGCTCGGCAATGCATTCGAATGGTTCGACTTCGCCATCTACGGCCTGTTCGCCGTGATGATCGCGAAGCTGTTTTTCCCGAGCGGCAACGACTTCGCGTCGATGCTGCTCACGCTCGCGACGTTCGGCGTCGGCTTCGCGGTCCGTCCGCTCGGCGGCGTGCTGCTCGGTTTGTACGGCGACCGGGTGGGCCGCAAGAAAGCGCTGTCGATGACGATCGTGCTGATGTCGATCGGCACCGGCATGATCGGTCTGTTGCCGACCTATGCGGCGATCGGCATCGCGGCGCCGATCCTGATGGTGCTCGCGCGGCTGATCCAGGGCTTCTCGGTCGGCGGCGAATTCAGCGGCGCGACGACGATGCTGGTCGAGTTCGCGCCCGCGAATCGCCGGGGCTTTTACGGCAGCTTCCAGATGTGCTCGCAAGCGCTCGCATTCGCGCTCGGCGCACTGGTCGCCTATACGCTGACCGTCAATCTCGCGCCGCACGATCTCGAGTCGTGGGGCTGGCGACTGCCGTTCCTGCTCGGCATCCTGATCGGCCCGGTCGGCTGGCTGATCCGCTCGACCGTCGACGAATCGCCGGAATTCCTCGCCTACGCGAACGAAGTGCGGCGCGGCAAGATCAAGCCTGTGAATACGCCGCTGCGCACGGTGTTCCGCGACTATCCGCGGGCGGTGCTCGGCAGCATCGGCATGTCGGTGGTCGGTACCGTGTCGGCCTACGTGTTCGTGTTCTTCCTGCCGATCTTCGCGAAGAAGCAACTCGGCATGTCGGCCGCCGATGTGAACCTGAGCACCTTCATCGGCACCGCGATCATCCTGGTGTTTTGCCCGCTCGCCGGCTATCTGTCGGACCGCTTCGGCCGCAAGGCCGTGCTGCTGCCCGCGATCGTCGCGTACGGCATCGCTTCGTACGTGCTGTTCCGGCAACTCGTCAACGTGCCGACGTTCGGTTCGCTGCTCGCGGTGCAGATCGGCGTGTCGTGCTTCATGAGCTTCTTCTGGGGCCCGACGCCGATCGTACTGACCGAAGTGTTCCCCGTCAGCGTCCGTTCGACCGGCGCGGCCGTCACCTACAACCTCGCGGTGCTGATTTTCGGCGGCCTCGCGCCGTTCGTGAACACCTGGCTCGTGCATGTGACGGGCAGCAATCTCGCACCGATCTACTACGTGCAGGCGAGCGTGGCGATCGGCATCGTCGGCGTGCTGGTGTTGCCGTCGACCGCGCGCGCGAGGCCGGCCGGGTTGCGGCTCGACCGGCAGGTGTAAGCGTACGGATCGGCCCTGCATCGCCGATCCCGGAAGGCAACGCTAGCAGCATCGGACGCGAAGCAATCCGCGGTTCAGCGCGGCAAACCACGCGTAAATCCGGAATTAGAAGGAACCGCCCAAACCGTAAGATCGCCATGAACCGGTCAGTCAGGTGTTGGCAACATGGTAGATCTTCCTCTTTCCGATGACGCCTGGGCGCGCATCAATCATCTGTTCGAGCCGGAGCCGAAGAAACGTTTGGGCCGGCCCGCGCGTCCGCCGCGCGAGATCCTGGACGCGATCCTGTGGGTCGTCACGCGCAACGAGAAATGGCATCGGCTGCCCGGCACCTTTCCGCCGTCGCAGACGTGCTACATCAGGTGGCTGCAATGGCGCCGCACGGGCTTGATGAACGCGATTCTCGACGAGCTCGGCCTGAGCGGTTGCGTGCTTGACCCGGCATCTTGCGCGAATTCGGCGCCTGCGGCCGAGTCCAACGCCGAGGCCTGAAATCGCGGCCTGGAATGGCATATATTGTTGGTAAGGATGAGTGCCCGCAACGGCGCGGCCCCGATCTGCATCAGCCGCACGCGTGCGGGTATGATGCCGGGCGCGGTACCCACCGCGCCCGCTTCCGATGCCGCATTTCTTGCCACGAGAACCATCATGCCTGCCCAACACGACGAAGCACCCGGCACTCACGACACGGCGGACAAGCCGAAGCGCAAGACGCTGTCCCTGTCCGTGCGCAATCTCCTGATGGTCGCCATCGGCGTCGCGATGTTCGCAATCGTGTCGGGCGTCGTGCTGTACAACCCGATCATGTACGGCGACGAGATCCCGAACTTCGGCATCATCCTGATGCTGACGGTGCCGGTGATCGCGGGCGTCGCGTTTCGCGTCGGCCTCGACGCGTGGCTCGATCGGGAGTGAGCGGCACGAGCGCCGCGCCCTCAACCCGTCAAGCCGCCTTGACCGGCAAGACGACCCACACTTCGAGGCCACCGCCGTCGCGCGCATGAAACTGCAGGCCGCCGCCATGCAGCCGCGCGATCCGCTCGACGATCGACAACCCCAGCCCCGTGCCGCCGCTGTGCGCACGCGCATTGCGGCCGCGCTGGAACGGCGCCTTCAGCTTTTCCAACTCCTCCGCCGTCAAACCTTTGCCGCGATCGCCGACCGCGACCGTCACCGCATCCTGGGTCGCCCACGTGCGCACCGCAAGCCCGCTGCCGCCGTAGACGATCGCGTTCTGCATCAGATTCATCAGCAGCCGCATCATGCTGATCGGCCGATATCGAACGGCCGGCAAGCTGCCCAGCGACAGTTCGAACTCGTGCCCGAGCCCCGCGAAGTCGCCCGCGAGCCGTTCGATCAGCGCGTTCAGATCGCCGGGCTGCGCTTCCTCGCGCTCGCCGCTGCCCGCGTAATCCATGAACTGCTGCAGGATCGTCTCGATCTGATCCAGATACGACTCGGCGGCGATCACGAAGCTGCTGTCGGCCCCTGCCGGCATCGCCATCGCCATCGACAGACGCAGCTTCGTCAACGGTGTGCGGATGTCGTGCGAGATGCCCGCGAGCATCAACGCACGCGTCGCCTCGGCGTCCTGTAACGCGCGCGTCATCTGATTGAAAGCGCTGCCCACGGCGGCGATTTCGGCAGGGCCGTCGGTCGGCAGCGGCGCGGGCAGGTCGCCGGCGCTGACGCGGCGGGCCGCTTGCGTGAGCTCATGCAACGGTTCGTTCAGATGCAACTGGATCGCGTAGCCGGCGAGCGCGGCGAGCACGCCGAGACCCAACGACAGGAAGATCGCCGCTTCGAGGCCGCTGCCCTGCGCGTCCGCGGGAATCGGCAGCGCGATCCAGTACGGCGCGTTCGCCACGGAACCCGCCGCGTTGTCGGAGCCGGCGGCCGGCGCATGCATGCGGATCCACAGCCGCTGCGCGCCCTCGGTCTGCCACCGCACGGGCATATCAGCGGGCAGGTGCTTGCGCAGGCTGTCGACGAACACGCCGCGCTGATAGGTGGTATAGACGTGAAACAGATCGTGCGGCGATGTGTCGGCCGCTTCAGGCGGCAACTGCTCGCGCGCGTCGAGACGCGCGGTTAGCGTCGCGCGCGAGGCGGGCGGCGTAGCGGCGAGCAGGTTGTCGAGCGTCGTCACGTAGGTCGCGAACACAGCGGCCGCGCGCTCGACGCGCGGCCGCTGCACGTAATGCAGCAGCACGACGATCGAGCAGATCTGGCTCAGCATCACGAGCGCGATCAGCAGCGCGATATTGCGCGCGAGCAGCGTACGCGGCAGCAGTGTGCGCGACAGCGAGCGCATCATGATTCGACATCGGCGACGAGCATATAGCCGACGCCCCAGACGGTGCGGATGAAACGCGGCTTCGACGGATCGTCCTCGACGGTCTGTCTCAGGCGCAGTACCTGCACGTCGATGCTGCGGTCGAGCGCGTCATGGTCGCGCCCCCGCGCACGCGCGAGCAGGTTGTCGCGGCTCACCGCGCGATTCGGCGACGACGCGAGCGCGACCAGCAGCAGCATCTGCGCGGAATGAATCTCGAGCGGCACGCCCGCGCGCGACAGCTCCTGCTTGCCGACATCGAGCGTGAAGTCGCCGAAACGCACGCACTGCGACGTCACCGTAGGGTCGCCCGCGGCCATTTTCTGGCGGCGCAGCAGCGCATTGATTCGCGCCACCAGTTCGCGCGGCAGGAACGGCTTCGCGAGGTAGTCGTCGGCGCCGGTTTCGAGGCCGGTCACGCGATCGAGCGGATCGCCCTTCGCGGTCAGCATCAGGATCGGCAAGGTCTGCCCTTGCGCGCGCAGCTTCGCGCAGATCTCGAGGCCGTCCTCTTCGCCGATCATCAGATCGAGGATCAGCAGGTCGAACGGCTCGCGCTCCAGGTAGCGATTCAGACGCTTGCCGTCCTCGGCCGCGCGCACGTCGAAGCCGTGACCGCGCAGAAAGCGCAGCAGCATGTTGCGCAACTCGGCTTCGTCGTCGAGCACGATGATCCTGGCGGGGCGTTCCATCCGCAAGCTCCTCGATATTCACGCCGCTCAGCGTGCGGCCCCGCGTTCCTGCATGAATGCCTCGATCTGCGACAGCGTGATGTAGCCGGCCTTCTGCGTGTCGATCTCGTCGAAATGACGCGCGACCATCGGCATGCCGGCCGCCGCCTGGGCGCGGGTCAGTTTGCCGTCGTGCGTGGTGTTCGCGTTCGAAAAGCGCGTTTGCAGCTGCTGCTCCATCTGCGCCATCCGCTGCGGGTTGATACCTTGCGGCGCGGCGGCCTGAGCGAACGTGACGGTGGACGCGCAGCACAGCAACACGGTGGCGAGCAACTTCTTCATGACTGACTCCTTCGGTTGGAACATCGACCGTCGCCTGGCTGGGTGCCGCGATCCGTTTCGATGACAGGCCGAATTCTTGGCCAGACGCCGCGCGATCGCAATTCAAGAATCATGTCGAATCATGTCACGGCCCCGGGTGCCGCTGCTGCGTGACATCGAATGAAATGAGTTTGCGATTCCGTTGCGCGGGCCTGCTGCGTATCGTTCCGTCTGCCGTCCGTCGGCTTTCTACGTATCAGGAGTCCCAAATGACTATCCGTCTTGCCTGCGCCTCGACTTTCACCGCCATCGGTCTCGCCTGTTCTTCCGCCGCCTACGCCAGAATCGTCGTGTATCTGCCCGCCGCCGTGGTCTATGCGCCGCCGCCGCGACCGGTCTACTACCCTGTGCCGATCAATCCCGTGTACGTATCGGCGCCGCCTGTCGCCATTCCAGTGGCGGCCGCGACCATCGTCGCGGCGCCGCCTAACCAGCTGCCGGTCACGACGGCCGCTGCTACCGTGGTGGTGCCGCCCGCACCGAACTATGCGGTGATGCCCGTGCCGACGGTCAGCTATGCGCAACCGCTCGCGACCGCGCCGCAGTGACCGCGCCGCATTGACCACGCACTTCGGGCCGTCGGGCAGAGCCGCTCCGACCGCCTCGAGGCTCGCCACGCCGTTGACTCAGCATAGGACAAGCGCCTGGCACGCACGCCTGGTGAATTCCCGTTGTCGAGTTGAAAGGTGCAGCGCCGCCGCGGCGCGTCGGGCGCTGCGCGTAAAGCTTGCATTGAGTTTGCCGCTTCTTACCATCGCTCACCGCGTCCGGCGCGCGCTCGATGTGGCGTTTTGTGCCGTCACGGCTGATCTTGACTACAAATAGGCGGGATGGAACGAAGCTTGCTGTCGCTCTTTTACGTTCGCGCGCGCGCCCATCCCCAGCTTTCCTTTTCCCGGACCTTTGTGATGAGTTACCAAGATATCGACAAGGAAATTGCCCATCTCGAAGTCGTTTTCAACGCACTTTCGGCGCGCGACCGTTTTCCGCTCTCGTACTGGCATCGCCGGCTGCTCGCGTTGAACCGTTCGTCGATGGTGCCCGCGCAACGCCAGCGCGTCGCCCACCTCGAAGCGAGGCTGCGCTCGATCGGCGCGCGACTGGACCCGCTCGCCGGCGCGACGCCCGTCGGCACCACGCCAGCCCGCGCCGATGACGGACGGGTCAACGATCCGTTTGATGGCGGACGGGTTTCGCAGATCCGTTCAGCCGGTTAGGATCCGCGCCCCCAGCGCCAGCACGAGCGCGGGCACCATCACCAGCGCGCCGACCTTCAGAAACTTCATGAAGCCGACGTCTTCGCCTTCGCGGCGAATCGCGTTGAGCCACAGGATCGTTGCGAGCGAGCCGGTGATCGACAGGTTAGGCCCGAGGTCGACGCCGATCAGGAACGCGTCGATCACGCGCTCCGGGCTATGCGCCTGCATCACGGTCGAACTCGCGATCAAGCCGGCCGGCAGGTTGTTGATCAGATTGCTGAGGAACGCGATGCTCGCGCCGGCCCAGCCAGCCGCTTCCATTTCGTTGTGTTCGGTCGCGCGCCGCAGCGCGCCCGCGAACGCGCTGATCACGCCGGTGTGATCGAGCATCTCGACCAGCACGAACAGCCCGGCGACGAGGGGCAACACGTTCCACGAGATTTCGCGGATCATCGGCAGCGGCGATTTGCGCTCCTTGATCAGCACGACGAGCGCGGTCAGCGTGCCGAGGATCGCGGTCGGCAGGCCGAGCTGGATGTCGTACGCGGAAACCGTCAGCAGCGCGCCGGCCGTCACCGCGATGCCCGCGAGCGCGACGCGCCCGCTCGCCGACAGCTCGACCGCCTCCAGATTCGCCTCGCAGACACCCGCCAGCGCCTCGCGCTGGGTCCAGCGCAGCATCACGAAGGTCGCGGCGATCGACAGCACCGACGGCAGCGTGAAACGCAGCATCCACGGTCCCAGCGGCGGCGTGTGATTCCCGTACAGCACGATGTTGGCCGGATTCGAAATCGGCAGCACGAAGCTCGCCGCATTGGCGACGAACGCGCAGATGAACAGCAGCGGCAGCGGCGGCGTCTTCGCTTTCTTCGCCGCCGCGAACACGGCGGGCGTCAGTACGACGGCGGTGGCGTCGTTGGAAAGAAACGCGGTGATCACGACGCCGAACACATAAATGAGCACGAACAGCTTGCGCGGCGAACTACGGGCATGATTGACCGCGAGCACCGCGACCCAGTCGAACAGCCCTTCACGGCGGCCGACTTCGGAGAGCAGCATCATGCCGAACAGGAACAGATAGACGTCGGTGCCCTTGCCGATCGCTTCGATGGCCAGATGCAAGGGCAACAGGCCGAGTGCGACGAGCAGCACCGCGCCGGCAACCGCCCATACGGCTTCGGGCCATTTGAACGGCCGCGTGATCACGCCGGCGGTGGCGAGCGCGGCAATGCTCCATGAAAGAAAGACAGGATTCACAGCTTAAGCCCGGAAAATGAATGATGTTGGTGGCTGCGCAAAGCGCGCAACCTTTGTTGTTCGGGGCAACAAGTTACCACAGCGGTACCACGGCGAGCGCTCCATAGCAGTGCGCGTGCCTTCATGCTCGTGCCTTTCAGCCCGCATGTCTTTCAACACAATTAACGACAACGGGGAAACAATCTGTTCCCGATCGCCCCCTTTTCAGTTTGAATTGGCATCCCTACTATCCGCATTCTCACGCGGTTTCTCGCGAGCAACGGATAGAACACGATGCAAATACAGGCTTCCGCTCCCACGCGCTACCACGGCGCCGCCATCGCGCTGCACTGGCTGATCGCCGCGCTGATGATCGGCGGCTTCTATATCGGCTGGATCATGACCGATATCCCCGGCTTCACGCCGACCAAGCTCAAATACTTCTCGTGGCACAAATGGATCGGCGTGACCGTGTTCGCGCTCGCGCTGCTGCGCGTGCTGTGGCGCGCGACGCACCGCGCGCCCGCGCTCGATGCCGCGACGCCCGCGTGGCAGAAGGCCGCCGCGCATCTGGTGCACGGTGTGCTGTATCTGCTGATGCTCGCGATTCCGCTGTCCGGCTACTTCTACAGCTCGGCGGCCGGCATTCAGGTCGTGTATCTGGGTATCGTGCCGCTGCCGACGATCATCGGTCCCGACCAGGCGCTGAAGGCCACGCTGCGCACGGTGCACGTGCTGCTCGATTACACGCTGCTCGCGCTCGTGCTGATGCACGTGGTGGCGGCGCTCAAGCATCAGTTCGTCGATCGCGACGGCTTGCTCGCGCGCATGGTGCCGTTTCTGAAGAGCCGCGCATAACGACATGACGGCTTGAAGACAGCGATAACTTTTGTCGATTGGCTACGACTGGTTGGCAATCAAATTCCTCGCGGTGTGCAATCAGGCCGCGAAGCTCGGATAGGATGCGTACCATTATGAAAACACCGTTTTATCACTCCGCTCATCGCGCGTCGCTCGCCTCTTTCGCGGCGCTTGCGCTGTTCGGCGCGAACCTCGCGCACGCCGACGTCGACCTCGCGAAAAGCAGCGTCATCGCGACGACCAAACAGATGAACGTGCCCGTCGACGGCAAGTTCAAAAAATTCTCCGCGCAGCTGAACTTCGATCCGGCCAAGCCGGCCGCGGGCAGCGCGAACGTATCGATCGACACCGCCAGCTACGACCTCGGCGCCGACGACTACAACAAGCAGGCGCAAGGCAAGGAATGGTTCGACAGCGGCGCGTTCCCGAGCGCGACCTTCGTGTCGAACTCGATCGCGCCGGCCGGCGGCAACCAGTACAAGGTGACCGGCAAGCTGACCATCAAGGGCAAATCGCAAACGGTCGTCGTGCCGGTCGTGATTGCAAGCCAGGGCGCCACGCAAACCTTCGACGGCTCGCTGCCGATCAAACGCACGCAATTCGACGTCGGCACCGGCGAATGGAAAGACACGTCGGTGGTCGCCGACGAAGTCGTCATCAAATTTCATCTGGTCGCGGCGAAGAAATAACGCACGACGCCGCAGCACCGCATAACCTTAGACCTCTGGAGTCCACCTTGAAGAAATCCTTCCTGCTCGCCGCCGGCGCGCTCGCCGCCGCATTGTCGTTCAACGCGATGGCCGCCGCCGAAACCTACATGCTCGATCCGACCCACACGTCGCCGAGCTTCGAGGCCGATCACTTCGGCGGCCTGTCGATCTGGCGCGGCAAGTTCACGAAAAGCAGCGGCACCGTCGTGCTCGACCGTGCGGCGAAGACCGGCACCGTCGATGCAACGATCGACCTGAGCTCGGAAGACATCGGCAACAGCAAGCTCAATGAGGAACTGCTCGGCGACAAGTTCTTCGACGCCGCGAAGTACCCGACTGCGGTCTACAAGGGCACGCAGATCCGCTTCGACGGCGACAAGCCGGTCGAAGTGATCGGCACGCTGACGATGCACGGCATCACGAAGCCGGTCAACCTGAAGATCGAATCGTTCAAGTGCATCCAGCACCCGATGCTGAAGCGCGAAGTGTGCGGTACCGAATCGACCGCGACGTTCAATCGTGACGATTTCGGCATCGACTTCGGCAAGGCGTACGGCTTCAACATGAAGACCACGCTGAATATCCAGGCCGAAGGCATCAAGCAGTAAGCGCATCGCCTCGCGCCCGGCACGGCCGGGCGCCGATCTACTGGACCGCGGGCTGCGCCGGCGCGTGCGACGCGCGGCGCGCCTCCAGCCACGCGACCAGCTCCTCGCGGCGCATCGCCTTCGCGAACAGCCAGCCCTGTCCGTACTGCACGCCACGGCGCGCGAGATACTCGACCTGCTCGCTGCGCTCGATCCCCTCCGCCACGATTTCCACCCCCAATTCGTGCGCCATGTCGATGATATGCGGCGCGACGATGCTCGACGCCGCCTGCTGGGCGATGGTATCGACGAACGATTTGTCGATCTTCAGCACGTCGATCCTGAAGGTTTGCAAATAGGCGAGGCTCGAATAGCCGGTGCCGAAATCGTCGATATAGACCGGGTGGCCGGCGCTTCTGAAAGCCGCGATCGTCTGCCGGGTTACATCGGCGTTCAGGAAATGGCGCTCGGTCGCTTCGATCCTGATCTGCGCGGGACGCAGGCCGGTTCCGGCGAGCCTCGCGGTGATCAGGTTCAGAAAGCGCGGCGTGCGCAGATCCTCGCCGCTCACGTTGATCGACACGTAGAACGACGGCCGCGAACGCAACAGATCCGTCAGGTCGTGCAGCGCCTTATCGAGCACGAGGTCGGTCAACGCCTGGATCAGGCCATGCTGCTCGGCCAACGCGATGAAGATATTCGGCGAGATCTCGCGCCCGTTCAGATTCCATCTGGCCAGCGCTTCGACACCGACGCATTCGTTGGTCGCGAGACTCACGACCGGTTGATACTCGACGTCGATAATTCTTTGCGAAATCGCCCATTCGAGCGAGGCCTGGAACGACACCTGCCGCGAGATCCGTTTGAACGCGAACCAGCCGAACGCGCCGCCCATCGCCACGCCCATCGACACCCACATCGCCAGCAGGCCGGGCCAGTCTTTCAGCAGGCTGGTGCGCCGGCCCTTCACGACGACGCCGAGGGCCCGCGTCGCCGAGCGTGCCACCGCGTAGTTCCATTCACCGCTATCGACGCGCCCCGCCCGCTTCCATGCATCGAGCATCTCGTCGGGGTCCGCGCCGGTCGACAGCGCGACGATCGAGTTCACGTCGGTGTTGATCGTGGCGATCGGCCTTCCCGCCGGATCCATCACATCGACGTACGACTGCGGATCGATCGACACGTACTGGCCGTTGCGCCCGATCTGTATATCCTCACGCACGTCGCTGAGCGGGTTCTTTTGCTGGAACCAGAGCAGGTAGCCGTCGTTGCTGCGCCAGCGCGGCGGCGGCAATGCGAGATTCTGCGTGCGAACGTCGCCGAACAGCGGCGAGCAAAGATAGCGTCCGTCGCCGTACGCGCCCGCGTCCCGGACGTAGCGGTAGTTGAAAATCACGTGGGCAGCCCGTTCCAGGTATTCCGGCGAACATGGCGCGCCGTGCTCGGCCTGCAGGTCCGCGATGGCGGCAAATCCCTGATAGGTGACGAGTTCCGTGCGCATCACGGCCTTTTCCGCGTAGAGGCGCAAATCGCGTTGCTCGCGGCGCGCGACGTCTTCGTTCGCGACATAGATGCTGATCAGGACCGGCAGCACCGTTGCGGCGCAGCCGAGTGCGATATACGCCGAAATCAGCGACATGCGCTTGAGCATTTATCGAGCCCCGTGGTGAACGGTCGCGGCGAAATCCGCCGGCAGCGACTGCGGCCCTGCATGGACCCAGTACGCAATCGGCGAATGTCAGAGTCAAGGATAGTTACTGAAGCCGCTTTTTCAACATTGCGTTGATCGACACGCATGCGGCCGACCGCGCGAGCCCGACCGGCGGCGGGCGCGGCAAGGTACCATTACGGCCTGGCGGCGTCGCGCCGCGCGCCGTCACCGTTTTCGTTTACTGCCATCGCCCGCTTCAAACCCCATGAATTCGCCACTCCGCCGCATCGCGCACCTCGACATGGACGCGTTTTACGCTTCCGTCGAACTGCTGCGCTATCCGGAGCTGCGCGGCCGCGCGGTGGTGATCGGCGGCGGGCGCAATAGCGCGCCGCAGGTGCTCGAAGACGGCAGCAAGCGCTTCGCGAAGCTGCGCGATTACGCGGGCCGCGGCGTCGTGACCACCTCGACCTACGAGGCCCGCGCGCTCGGCGTGTTTTCGGCGATGGGCATGATGAAGGCCGCCGCGCTCGCGCCCGACGCGATCCTGCTGCCCACAGATTTCGATTCGTACCGCCATTACTCGCGACTCTTCAAGGCGGCCGTCAGGACCTTCACGGAGCGCATCGAGGATCGCGGCATCGACGAGATCTATATCGACCTGACCGAGCTGCCGGGCGAGGCGGCCGACCTCGGCCGGCGCATCAAGGAGGCGGTTCGCGAGGCCACCGGTCTCACGTGTTCGATCTGCGTCGCGCCGAACAAGCTGCTCGCGAAGATCGGCTCCGAGCTCGACAAGCCCGACGGCCTGACGATCCTCACACCGGCCGACATACCGCTGCGCGTGTGGCCGCTGCCGGTGCGCAAGGTCAACGGCATCGGCCCGAAGGCCGCGGAGAAGCTGACCGCGCTCGGCCTCGCGACGGTCGGCGATCTGGCCGCCGCCGACGCCGGGCTGCTGCAGGACAACTTCGGGCGCAGCTATTCCGCGTGGCTGATGGAGGTCGCGCAGGGTCACGACGAGCGGCCGGTGGTGGTCGAATCGGAGCCGAAGTCGATTAGCCGCGAGACTACGTTCGAGCGCGATCTGCATCCGCGTCACGATCGGCCGGCGTTATCGAGCGCGTTTACGGGGCTGTGCGTGCGGGTCGCCGACGATCTCGTGCGCAAGGGCTACGTGGGCCGCACGATCGGCATCAAGCTGCGTTACGACGATTTCCGCACCGTCACGCGCGACCTGACGCTCGACGAACCGACCGCCGACGCGACCGAGATCCGCCGCGCGGCGACCGAATGTTTGCGACGCGTGCAGTTGAACCGCAAGCTGCGGCTGTTGGGCGTGCGCATCAGCACGCTGAGCTCGGCCAGCGAACAGGCGCGCAAACCGCGCCTGCCGGTTCAGGCCGACTTGCCTTTCGCGAGCGACGAATAGGCGGTGTCGCTGGCGATGCCAGTCGCAGTCGCAGTCACGTTTGCATTCGCGTTCGCGCGCATGGCCGGCACGTCGCCCGAGGTGGACAGCGCCGATGCCGCCACCGAAAACGAGAACGTATTGACACCGTTCGCGCTGTGCGCGGACACGGTGCCGCGATGCATCTCGGCGATCGCCTTCACGATCGCGAGCCCGAGCCCGTGGTTTTCGCGGCTATTGGTGCGCGAGACTTCCGCGCGATAGAAACGGTCGAACAGATGTTCGAGCACGTCCGGCGCGATCTGCTCGCCCGGATTCGCCACGACGACGCGCACCTGGTCGCGCAGCGGACCTTCCCCGCGCGCGATCGTCACGCTGATCGACGCGCCCGGCTCGCAATGCTGGATCGCGTTCATCAGCAGGTTCGTGCACGCGCGGCCGAACAGCGAGCGGTTCACGCGCGCGAACGCATCGCCCTGCAACTTCGCATGCACGCGCGCTTCTTCGAGCGGAATCTCCAGAAACTCCAGCGTATGCGCGACTTCCGCCGCGAGCGACACCTCGATGAGCCCCGTCGCGCGTTCACCCTGGTCGGCGCGCGCGAGGAACAGCATGTCGTTGATGATCGCGCGCATCCGCTCGAATTCTTCGAGGTTCGATTGCAGCGTGTGGCGCAGGTCGTCGACCGAGCGGTTGCGCGTCAGCGCGACCTCGGTCTGGCCGATCAGGATCGTGACCGGCGTGCGCAGTTCATGCGCGACGTCCGCGTTGAACGATTCGAGGCGGCCGTAGGCGCCGTCGAGCCGTTCGAGCGCGCCGTTGAACGAGTTCGCGAGATCGTTCAGTTCATGCGGCAGCGACGCGGTATTGAGCCGCTGCGAGCGGTTGTTCGGGCTGACCGCCGACGCGTCGCGCGTCAAACGCGTGAGCGGTGCGAGGCCGATGCGCGTAACGGAGTAGCTGAGCAGCAGCACCGCGAGACTGCCGAGCGCCGACAGCGCCGCGAGTGCCGAGCCGAACACGCGCATCGTGCGCAGGTTCGGCGAATAGCTCGCCGCGACCTGCAACTGCACCGGCGGCCGCGCGGCATTGGCGGGCAAGGTCACCGTCGAGGTCAGCATGTCGGGGCCGCCGCCCTCTGGCGTGATGCGCGCGTAGCCGCCCGACCAGCTCTTCGTGACGGTGCCCTGCACCGGCGTGCCGAAGTGATAGCTTGGGTCCGCGCTCGTCACCGAGTACACGGTGCTGCTGTCGTGCGGCGTCATGTCGGTGAGTTTTTCGCGGGCCATCCGCCATTTGTCGGGCGTCACCGCGTGATAGACGATGATGCGCGCGATCTGCGTGCGATCGTCGAGCGACTCGCGCAGATGATGTTCGAGCTGCGTGCGCAGCACCAGAAAGAGCCCAGAGCCGACGAGCGTAAAGACGAACAGCGCGACCAGCGCGAACATCGACGCAAGCCGGCGGGCAATCGAGCGGTTCATGATGACTCGGCCTCTTCACGCACCTCGAGCACGTAGCCCATGCCGCGCACCGTGTGCAGCAGCTTCGACGGGAACGGACCGTCGAGCTTCGCGCGCAGGCGCTTGATCGCGGTTTCGACGACGTTCGTATGGCTGTCGAAGTTGACGTCCCATACGAGCTCGGTAATCGCGGTCTTCGACAGGATGTCGCCCTGACGGCGCGCCAGCACGCTCAACAGTTGAAACTCTTTCGCGGTCAGGTCGAGGCGCACGCCGTCGCGCGTTGCGCGGCGGCCGATCAGATCGACGAACAGATCGCCGACGGAAATCAACGTGGACTCCTGCGAACGCGTGCGGCGCGCGAGCGCATGCAGACGCTCGACGAGTTCGAGGAACGAGAACGGTTTGGTCAGGTAGTCGTCGGCGCCTTCGCGCAGGCCGCGCACGCGGTCGTTCACGTGATCGCGCGCGGTCAGCATGATGACCGGCGTCGACTTGCGCATGCGCAGCGCCTTCAGCACGCTGAAGCCGTCGCGCTTGGGCAGCATCACGTCGAGGACGATCACGTCGTAATCGAATTCGGTGGCCAGATGCATCCCTTCCTCGCCGTCGAGTGCGACGTCGACGACCCAGCCCTGCTCTGTCAAGCCGGAGCGCAGATAGTCCACTACCTTGTGCTCGTCTTCAACAATCAGCAATTTCATCCGCGTCCCCTGTCGACGGGAGTTAGTGCTTTAGCACTTACTCCCGTCCCATGCCACTTGTGGCGGTCGACCTGAGTTAGCGCTTTAGCGCTTACTCAGGTCCCATGCCGCTTGCGGCGGTCGACTCTGCATTATACGAAACGCCTTCGAAGTCTTCCCACCGATCCCACTGTGTCGGCATGGAAGCTCGGCTGGCGATTCAGCGTGCAGGAGCCAGCGTCTCCTTCTGCGCGCCACCCGTTTGGGTCTGCTGCGGCATCGCCGTAGCGCTGGCGACGTTCGCAGTAGCGCTGGCCGCGTTCGCCTCGTTCGCGGCCATCGCACCACCTTGCGCGCCGCCATCCCAGCCGCCGCCGAGCGCCTTCACGAGCGCCACCGACAACGTCAGCTGCTGACCGTGAATCTGCACATCCGTGCGCTCGCTGGTCAGCAGCGATTCCTGCGCGTCGATCACATTCAGATACGCGACGAGGCCGCCCGAATAGCGATCGTTAGCGAGCGACAGCAGCCGCTGCGCATCCTCGACCGCCTCGCGCGACTGCTTCGCCGCGCCATCGAGCACCGACAGTCCGGTGATGCCGTCCTGCACCTGCTGGAACGCGCCCAGCACCGTCTGCCGATAATTCGCCTCGGTTGCCTTATAGCCCTCGCTCGCAAACTTGACGTTGGCCGCGCGTCGCCCGCCGTCGAAGATCACCTGACCGACCGTCGCGCCAAGCGTCCACATCAGCGTCGGCGCGGTAAGCAGATTGGCGAACTCGGTGCTTTCCCAGCCGATGCCCGGCGTCAGCGTGAGGCTCGGGAAGAACGCAGCCTTGGCCACGCCGATCTGTGCGTTGGCTGCCGCCATCGCGCGTTCCGCCGATGCCACGTCGGGCCGCCGTTGCAGCACGTCGCTGGGTACGCCGAGCGGCACCGTCGGCGGCTTGATGTCGAGCACCTTCGGTTCGATCGCGAACTGCGGGGCCGGCACGCCGACCAGCGCGGCGATCGCATGCTCGAACTGCGCGCGCTGATTCAGCAGCAGTTGCGCCTGCACGCGCGTCGAGTCGAGCTGCGATTTCTGCTGCAGCACGTCGAGGCCCGAGACCGAACCGAGATCGTGCTCGGTGTTCACGTAATCGAGCGCTTTCTGCTGCAGCTTCACCGACTGGTTCAGCACGTCGATCTCGTTGTCGAGCTCACGCAGCGAGAAGTAATCGGTGGCGAGGTCGGTCGTCAGCACGAGGCGCGCGTTCGCGAGATCGTCCGCCGACTGCTCGGCCGATGCCTGCGCGCCCTCGACCTGACGACGGATGCGGCCGAACAGATCGGTGTCGTAGCTGATCGTCGGTCCGAGCTGGATGTTGTTCTGCACCGTCGATTGGGTCGGCGTCGCGTAGTTCGTCAGCGGCCGGTCGTGCGAGATGCGAAAGCGCGAGGCCTGCGCATTGAAATCGACTTCCGGCACGCGCTGCGCGCTGGTATTCGCGAGCGTCGCCTTCGCCTGCTCGTAGTGCGCGCTCGCCGCGGCGAGCGTCTGATTCTGCGCGAGTGCCTGGGTTTCGAGCGTCGCGAGCGTCGGGTCGGCGAAGCCCGTCCACCAGTCCGGCGCAATCGGCGCATGCGACGGCGCGGCGACGCGCCAGAACGAATCGGTGTGCCACTCAGGCGGCACCTCGGCCTGCGGCCGCTGATAGTCGGGGCCGACCGTGCAGGCGGCGAGCAACGCCGCGCCGGCGCACGCGGTCAGCGCGGTGAAGACAGTGCCACGCGTACGCGACCGGTATGAACCCGTGAACCTCACGACGCCCCCTTGTCGCTCTTCTGCGGCTGCACCTGTACGTGATCGCCATCGGCGATCGAATCGCTCGGGTTGATGATGATGCGATCGGTCGGCTCGATACCGCTTTCGATTTCGAGCTGCTGACCGAGGTCCACCGCGATCACGACCTTGCGCAGGCTCACGTTGCCCTTCGCATCGACGACCGCGAGGCGCGGGCCCTCCGCGCGAAACAGCAGCGCATTGCCGGGCACCGTGAGGCGCGCATGCGCGGCGGCCGGCAACGCAACCTGCACGTAGGCGCCGGGGCGCAGCTTGTCGTCGGGATTCGGCAGCGTCACTTCGATCTGCAACGAGCGCGTGGGCACGTCGATCGCGCCGGACATGTGCGTGATCGTGCCGTTGAACTGCTGACCCGGCAGTTCGGCCTGGGTGACCACGACCTTCTGCCCGACCGCGACGTTCTGCGCATAGGCCTGCGGCAACTGCACGTAGACGCGAAGCGGATCTGACTGCGCGAGCGCGAACAGGGCCCGGCTCGTGCCGCTGCCCGCGTCGATCAGATCGCCGACGTCGACGTTGCGCTGCGTGACCACGCCGGTAAACGGCGCGACGATCCGCTTGAACGATTCGAGCTGCTGCAGACGCTTGACGTTCGCATCGGCGGCCGCGAGGTTCGCGATGTCCTGCGTATAGGTGCTTTGCCGTTCGTCGAGCTCCTGTTGCGACACTGCATCGCGCTGGCGCAACTGCTGCCAGCGATCGAGCGAGCTCTTCGCGAGCGCGAGGCTCGAATTGATCTGCTGGCGCTGCGCGAGAGCCTGCGCGAGTTCCTGGTCGATTTCCGGCGTATCGAGCTCGGCGAGCAGTTGCCCCTGCTTCACGTGCGTGCCGATATCGGCGTACCAGTGCAACAGATAGCCGGTCGCGCGCGCATAGATCGGCGACTCGACGTAGCCGCGCAACGTGCCCGGCAGCAGCGTGTTGCCGCTGCCGTCGCTCTGCGTCGGCGTGACGACGTTCACGTACTGCGTGGCGTTCTGTTGCGCGGTCGCCGTGACCTCGCGGTTTTGCAGCACGTTCGCGATCACGGTGCGCAGCGTGCCGATCACGAGCAGCACGAGCACGATCACGACCGCGATCTTCGCGCGCTTCCATTCGCGATTGCGCGGCGGCAGCAGGTGCTCTCCCTCTTCGGTTTCCCGCGTGGGGATCGCTAGCGATGCATGAGTTTTTTCGGTCATCTCAGTCAACCATCGTTTAACTTTTACGCGGGCGTCGCCGCACTGCTGTGTTCCGGTGCGGGGCTGCCGCTATGGCCGTGGTTCCCACCGCCGTTGCCGCCATCGTCGCCGCCACCGCCGTCGTCGTCTCCGCCGCCGCTCTTACGACGGCGCGCGAGCCACGAATGAATCCCCGCGAACACGAGCGGCACGAAAAACAGCGTCGAGACGGTCGCGAACAGCAGGCCGCCGATCACCGCGCGGCCAAGCGGCGCATTCTGCTCGGCGCCTTCGCCGAGACCGAGCGCCATCGGAATCATGCCGATGATCATCGCGAACGCGGTCATCAGCACCGGGCGGATCCGGCTCGCGCCCGCTTCGAGCGCGGCCGTGAGCGGCGGCGCGCCGGCCGTGAGCCGCTGGCGTGCGAACGAGACCATCAGAATACTGTTCGCGGTCGCGACGCCCATCGTCATGATCGCGCCGGTCAGCGCCGGCACGCTCAGATGGGTGCCGGTCAGGAACAGCATCCACACGATGCCCGCGAGCGCCGCCGGCAACGCGCTGACGATGATCAGCGGATCGATCCACGACTGGAAGTTCACGACGATCAGCAGATACACGAGCACGATCGCCATCGCGACGCCGATGCCGAGCCCAAAGAACGAGCTGCGCATCGTCTGTACCTGGCCGCGCACGGTGATCGTGCTGCCGCGCGGCAACGACGCGCGCACCTGGTTCACGATCTTGTCGACCTGATTCGCCACGCCGCCGAGATCGCGCTTTTCAACGCTCACATACAGATCGATCACCGGGCGGATGTTGTAGTGCGTGACCAACGCGAACTGGCTCTGCGGCGACACCTGCACGAGGTTGCCGAGCAGTTGCGTCGGTCCGTTCATCGTCGCCGACACCGGAGTGCGCAACAGTTCGTCGATCGACGACACCTGATACTGCGGCGTCTGCACCTGCACCTTGTATTCGACGCCGTTCCGGTTGTTGATCCAGAAGCCCGGCGACGTCTGCGAGCTGCCCGACAGCGAGACGAGGACGTTCTGCGCGACGTCGTTCGCGGTCAGGTTCAGTTGTTGCAGGCGGGTACGGTCCATGTGCAGATCGAGCACCGGTTCGTCGAGCTTCTGCTGGATATGCGTGTCGACGGTGCCGGGAATCAGGCGCACCTGCTTGAGCAGCTTGCGCGCGACCTCGAGGTTGCCCTGCTGATTCGCACCCGCAATCTGCACGTCCACCGCCGCAGGCAGGCCGAAGTTCAGGATCTGCGTGACGATGTCGGCCGGCTGAAAGAAGAACTCGACGCCCGGGAAACGCTGCGGCAGGATCGCGCGCAGCTTGTCCATGTAGATCTGCGACGGCTTGTGTCCTTCGTTCAACGCAATCTGGATCTCGCCGTCGAGCGTGCCCATCGTGCCCGCATTGCTATACGACAGGTTGATGCCGCTATACGGCAGGCCGAGGTTGTCGAGAATCGTGCCCAACTCCTTCGGCGGCACGACTTCGCGGATCACCTTCTCGACCTCGTCGGCCAGCCGCGCGGTTTCCTCGATCCGCGTGCCGGTCGGCGCGCGCATGTGCAGACGGATGTCGCCCGCGTCGACACTCGGGAAGAAGTCTTCGCCGAGCGTCAAGAACAGCCCCATCGACAGCACGCAGAAACCGAGGAACAGCGTGCCGAACATCTTGCGACGCACCAGCAGGCTGCTCAGGATCATGATGTAGGCCGCGCGCATGCGCTCGAAGCCGGCGTCGAAGCGGTGATACAGACGCATGAACAGATTCGGCTTCGCGCCCGCCTTCGGCTTGTGCGCGTGGCCCATCAGCAGCATCGCGAGCGTCGGCACGAGCGTACGCGACAGGATGTACGACGCGAGCATCGCGAACACCACGGCTTCGGCGAGCGGCACGAACAGATAGCGCGCGACGCCGGTCAGGAAGAACATCGGCACGAACACGATACAGATACACAGCGTCGACACGAGCGCCGGCACCGCGATTTCGCCGGCGCCGTCGAGAATCGCGTCGTGCAGATTCGTGCCCATGTGCAGATGCCGCTCGATGTTCTCGATCGTCACCGTGGCGTCGTCCACCAATATGCCGACCGCGAGCGCGAGCCCGCCCAACGTCATGATGTTGATGGTCTGCCCGAGCGCGTGCAGCACGATCAGCGACGACAGGATCGACAACGGAATCGAGATCGCGATGATGCAGGTGCTGCGCCAGTTGCCGAGGAACAGCAGGATCATCGCGGCGGTCAGCGCGGCGGCGACCAGCGCCTCGCGCACCACGCCCTGCACCGCCGCCTTCACGAACACCGACTGGTCGAACAGCGCGGTGATCTGCAAATCCGGCGGCAGCGCCGCGCGGGCGGACGGCAAGATGCCCTTCAACGTATCGACGATCGACAGCGTCGACGCGTTGCCGTTCTTCAGCACCGACATCAGCACGCCACGATGACCGTTCTGCCGCACGATGTTGGTCTGCGGCGAGTAGCCGTCGCGCACATGCGCGACTTCACGCAGATAGGTTGTCGCGCCGTTGACGGTGCGCACCGGAATGTCGTTGAGGCCCTCCAACGTCGGCGGCGAACCGTTCATGTCGATCGTGTATTCCTTCGGCCCGATCTTGGCTGTGCCGGTAGGCAGAATCAGGTTTTGCGCGTTGAACGCGTTGACCACGTCAGTCGGTGTCAGGCCCTTGGCCAGCATCGCGCGCGTATCGAGGTCGACCGAGATCAGTCGCGATTTGCCGCCATACGGATACGGCACGGCTGCGCCCGGGATCGTCACGAGTTGCGGACGCAGGAAGTTCAGCGCCGTGTCGTTGAGATCCTGCTCGGAGAGCTTCGGACTCGACAGGCCGAGTTGGATCACCGGAATACTCGAGGCCGAGTAGCTGATCACCAGCGGCGCGGTGGCGCCCGGCGGCATCTGCTTCAATTGCGCCTGCTCGACGGCCACCGTCTGCGCGATCGCCGTCTGGATGTTCGCGTTCGGCTGCAGAAACACCTTCAGGATCGCGATGCCGGGGAGCGACTGCGATTCGATATGTTCGATGTCGTTGACCGTCGTGGTCAGACTGCGCTCGTTGACCGACGTGATGCGGTTGGCCATGTCCTCGGCCGACAACCCGCTGTACGTCCAGATGATGCTGACGACCGGAATGTTGATTTCCGGCAACACGTCGACGGGCGTGGTGAACAGCACGAAGGGCGTCGCCAGCACGATCAGAATCGCCATCACGATGAACGTGTATGGCCGCTTAAGCGCTACGTTGACGATCCACATTGAAACGGGCCAGAGAAAATGCGGGTGGAGGGAGGGATTGAATCTCCGCTTATGCTAGATCGCTAGCACCAACACCTGCATGGCGCGAAAATGACGGAATTGTCAGGAAGCTGATTGAAAGCAAATGCACTATTTTTAAAGGTGAAGCCACGCTCGCCGAATTTACGGCGAATTAGGCGGCAAGCAAACGTTTGTTGAATAAATTTACGCGCAGTTAATGGAACGTTTGCTGATACGCGGCATGATTTTCGTTCGAAATATTATGAAACATGCTTTCAGATTGATTCGCAAAGCGGGACGATTTTGCTCCGCGCGGCCCTTCCCCTTCAACGAAAAAAGGCCGGTCAACCTGAATGGTCGACCGGCCTTCTCATTTGCGGTTATCCGGGGTCTGGCGTCAACGCCCGCGACGCTTATTTGGCGAACAGCGACGACATATCGGCGAACGCCTTGAATTCGAGCGCATTGCCCGACGGATCGAGGAAGAACATCGTGGCCTGCTCGCCGACCTCGCCCTTAAAGCGTACGTGCGGCTCGATGATGAATTCGATGCCGGCCTTCTGCAGTTTGTCCGCGGCGGCCTGCCATTGCTCCATCGACAGCACCGCGCCGAAGTGGCGCACCGGCACCGCGTCGCCGTCGACCGCGCTGGTGTGACGGTGACCGACTTCGTCCGGTGCCAGATGCGCGACGATCTGATGACCGTAGAAATTGAAATCGACCCACGCGTCCGAACTGCGCCCTTCCGGGCAGCCGAGCAATTCGCCGTAGAACTCGCGCGCGGCCGCGAGGCTATGGACAGGAAACGCCAGATGGAACGGCGGCAAAGCGGTTTCGGCAACGCTCATGATGGTAAGACTCGCTGGGTGGGTGTGGGGATGGATTGCGACTGGCACGACTGGCAATCGGCTCAGAACAAGCAAAGTTTAACCATGAATAAAAATGTTGAGAAACGATATATATTTGAGCTGACCATCACCAAAATCGATTGATCGATCATGCTCAGCGAGTTGAAAACCTTCATTGCCGTCAGCCAGTACGGCACGTTTTCCGGCGCGGGCGCGCGCATCGGGCTCACGCAATCGGCCGTTAGCGCGCAGATGCAGCGGCTCGAGCAGGAACTCGGCTTCCCGTTGTTCGACCGCACCGGCCGCTCGGCGACGCTCAACGAGGCGGGCCGCGAAACGCTCGCGCTCGCCGAGGAAATGATGACGCTCTACGCGCGGCTTTCGGAGCGCAGCGGCGGCGCCGCCGAAAGCGGCATGCTGCGGGTCGGCGCGATCGCGTCCGCGCAGGTATCGCTGCTGGCCGACGCGCTCGCGCGCTTTCGCGACGGCCGTCCCGGCTGGCGGATTCGTGTGGTGCCGGGCGTGTCGCTGGGGCTGCTCGGTCAGGTCGACTCGGGCGAGCTCGATCTGGCCGTCATCATCAAGCCGCCGTTCGCGCTGCCGTCGGAGCTCGAATGGCGCACGCTGGTCGCCGAACCGTTCGTGCTGCTCGCGCCGATAAAGCTCGCGCGCGGCGGGCGCTCGTGGCGCGAACTGCTGCGCAGCGAGCCGTTCATCCGCTACGACCGCGCGTCGTTCGGCGGGCGGCTCGTCGACCGTTTTCTGCGTCGTGCGCGCGTTGGCGTGCGCGACGCGGTCGAGCTCGACGAGTTGCAGGCGATCGTGCAACTGGTCGCGCGCGGCATGGGTGTCGCGCTGATTCCCAAAACGGCCGGGCTCGGCAAATGGCCGGCGAGCGTCGTGGCACTCGAACTCGGCGATGCGACCTTCGAGCGTGAGATCGGGCTCGTGCTGCGGCCGCGGCACAGCCGCCCGCTGGTCGCCGATGCGTTGGCGGAGTGTATTGCGGGCGCGGCGGAGAGTTGAGCGCGTGGCGCGGCGCGTTCCCTGCGAGTTCGATTCGGGTTCCGTTCGCGTTCGCAGCGAGTGTGCTGCCCTACGGACGCGCAACTGTATCTGTGAGTTGCGCGTGACGGCGCGCAGAATCGTCGCTTCATTCAATCGGCTGTGTGACGCATTGGGTCGCATTGCCAAACCCGCGCCCCGCCCTTACCTCTACCCGCCATGATCGCCAGCCCTCTGCTCACCGCCGATGTCCTGATCGCCTACAGCGCCTATTTCGTCGGCACCGCGAGCCCTGGGCCGAGCAATCTCGCGATCATGTCGCTCGCGATGAGCGCGGGCCGGCGCGCGGCGCTGGTGTTCGCGCTCGGCGTGGTGTCGGGTTCGTTTTCATGGGCGTTGCTCGCGTCGCTCGGGTTGTCGGCGGTGCTCGCCACCTACTCCGAATGCCTCGTCGCGATCCGCATCGCGGGCGGACTGTATCTGCTATGGCTCGGCTTCAAGTCCGCGCGCTCGGCGTTGAGCGCCGGCAAGCCGGTCGCGAGCGCGGCGCGCGTCGACGAACCGCTCGGGCGTCTCTATCTGCGCGGCCTGTTGCTGCATCTGACGAATCCGAAGGCGGTACTCGTGTGGCTGTCGATCGTGTCGCTCGCGATGTCGCCGGTACATGGCGCCGCGCACGCGATGCCGGTCGTGCTGGGCTGCATGGTGATCGGCGCGACGGTGTTCAGCAGCTACGCGATGCTGTTTTCGACGGCGTCCGCGCGGCGCATCTATACCGCGATCCGGCGCTGGCTCGATGGCTCGCTTGCGGTGATGTTCGGAGTTGCAGGAATCAAGTTGCTGACGTCGAAGAGTTAACGTGGATTGGTCGCCCCCAGACCGCGCTCTGCGATACTGGCAACTCGGCTCCATCAACGACGGCTGCTCACGCACCCACCCACGAATCGATGAACGGCAACGACCACGACGCACCTTCCTCCACCCGACGCTCGCCGCTGCAAAAGCGGCTCTATTGCACCGGCGCGGCAATCCTGGTCGTCAGCCTGATCGCCGCGGTGCTCATCTACATCAGCGCGCCGCCGCCCGATAGCGCGGTCGCGATGTACGCCATGGTCGATCCGCGCTACCAGATCGAGCTACAGCAAATCGGCGGCAACGCGGCAGTGCTGATGGCGCAGTTGCATCAATGGTTCGATAGCTTGTGGCACGGTTCAAGGCTGGCTTATACGGTCGCGGTGCTCGGTGCCGCGCTTGCGGCTGGGTGTTTCTTCATCGGCCATTTTTTCGCGGACGAGTGAGAGACGGGGCGCCCGCGTCTTTTTCCGCTGTTCAGGTATGCCCGTTGATGCAAGATCGCCACGCCGATCGTGCTGTGGTCGATCTCTGCCCGAAGCGAGACCCCGACTATTTTTTGGCCGCCGCTAGCGCGTCCTCAAATGAAAGCAGATTCTCAGATATCTTCTTTTCGCGATTTTCCGAGCGCAGGCCGTCAATCAGATCGGCGGAATATCCCTTGATACATTGTGGAGCGCTGCTCTCGTCATCGCGTTCGAACTGAAATTCACCGATCCCTTGAAACGATGTCTTGTCGCGGTTCTTGTCACATATATAGGTGTAGGTGAGAATGCCCGCGGCCTCGTCGATCGTTTCGGCGATCGATTTCCAGTGAGCATAGGAACGTCCGTCGGCATGAAATGCCTGACCACGAATCTTCAGTGACGACAGACTCTGCTCGAAATGTTCAACGGTGTAGATCGGTTCTCCGTCCGACGCCTCGAACTTTCCGATCCATGTGCCGTTCACGTAGCTCGGACCGAGCAGCTTGCGCTTGACCCACCGCCATTTCTTCGTGATCTTGACCAGTGCGGACGCCAACGATTTATAGATCCCAACTGCGGATAAAAGCGTGACACCCGGCTTGATCAGCTGATCAACCGACGGCGTAAAAGTCAGCAACGGAACGATGTGCTGAATGAAATAAAACATGATCAATACCGTGCCGGCCGTGACATACGAATGGAAGCGTTGCTCCGGAGTCATCTTTAATATCCTTCTTTCAGGCATGTTGAAACACGACCGAAACCAACCGGCACGATCTGGTCAACGCAAACATACCGAACGAACCACGCCGTTCGTCCAAAAAACGACAATCCCTCAAGCCATCAGCAGCGCCTCATATTCCGCGCGGAACTGATCGATCGAACTCTCCACCACCGTCACCGCGCCGTCGATCAAACCGCAGCGCCCGCTGCCCGGAAGAACGCGGCACAGGTTCTCCAGTGCTTCCAGATCGGCACGTACGCCGCGGCCCGTATCGAGCCGGTTCAGAAGCCGCATCATCTGAAACGTTCCGCCCTTGCAAGGCGGGCACTGGCCACACGATCCCTGCGCGAAGAAGCTCACGAAATCCGCGACCTTGCGCACGATGCTCGTGCCTTCCGACACCACGATCATCGCGCCCGTCCCCAGACGCGAACGGCGTTGACGCACCGAGTCGAAGTCCAGTGCAACGTCGAGGTCGCGCTTCGTCAGCAAGGTGTTGGACGGACCGCCCGTGAAGACCGCCTTGAACTCCTTGCCCTGCAGCATGCCGCCGCCGTGCTGGAACACCAGCGTCTCGAGGCTCGTGCCCATCGGCAGTTCATACAGACCGGGATGCAGGACATCGCCGGAAAGCGAATAGAGCTTGGTGCCGGCCGCGTTCCCCACCCCGAGGTCGCGATACCACTGCGCGCCGTGGCGCAGAATCCCGGGCACATGCGCCAGCGTCTCGACGTTGTTGACGATGGTCGGGGCGCCGTGCGCGCCCCGCTCGGCCGGGAATGGCGGTTTGCGCCGCGGAAACGGAAAGCCGCCTTCGACGCTGGCGATCACCGCCGTCTCCTCCCCGCCGATGTACAACCCCGAACCAGGCACGACGCCAAGCGATACGGGTGCGCCAATCCAACGTTCGACGGCAGCGAATTGCGCGTGCCCCGACCATTGCCTGACCGCCTCGCGAGTCGCGGCGAGAGACCCCGTTTGATGCGGATTCACGTACAGAACGACATGGTTGGCCCGCGTCGCCACCGCGGCGATCAGCGCGCCCTCGATGACCTGATGCGGGGTGTGTTCGAGCAGAAAGCGGTCCTTGAAGGTGCCCGGCTCGTCTTCGTTGCCGTTGCAGATGACGTACTTGTCGCCGTCAGGAGCGGCCGCGACCGGCGCCCACTTTCGATGTGCGGGGAAGCCAGCGCCTCCCATTCCGCGCAAGTCGGCCTCGGCGATCTCCGCGATGATCGCCGCCGGATCTTCGAGCGCTTTGGCGAGTCCCTCGCCGCCGCCGCGCGCGAGCCACGCATCGAGGTCGGCGCCGACACGGAAATCGTCCCTCATCAAGCACTGATTCAGCGTTTGCATCGCGTGCTCCGTGGTTCGCTCACCGGATGCCGCCGATCACGCGGCCGCGCGCGCTCGCGCGCAATCCCGCATCGACCCGCAGATCGAAATGGGCATAGGCGGGAAAGAGTTGCGGCGCCTTCACGTGAAGCGGCAGTCCCGCCAGCGTCAGCTCTCTCTGCCACGCATGCACGTGACCGATCCCGGCGCGATTCGCCATCACCCACTCCCTCGATTGCGCCGCCTTCGCGCCGGCACGGCGCCCCATGCTCAGAATGTCGAGCAGCGCGTTACCCATCAAGCGGTTGCGGCCGTGGATGCCACCCGTCACCTCGCCGACGCAGAAAAGCCCGGGGACGTTCGTGGCGCCGTCCTTGTCGATGGCGACGCCGCCGTTCTGATAGTGGAGCGTGGGATAAACGAGGAAGGGCTCCTGCGCCGCATCGATGCCGCACTTGCGCGCGAGATGGCGAAGCGTGACGAGGCGCTTCGCGAGTATCCCGGGATGCTCGATTTCGAGTGTCGGCGTATCGAGGAACACGCCGACCTGGCCGTCACGCTCGATGCCGCGACCCAGCGCGCACTCGCGCAGGATCGCCGACGCGACCACGTCGCGCGGCTTGAGTTCGTCGACGAAACGTTCCCCTTCGCCGTTCAGCAGTCTCGCCCCCGCCGATCGCGCCGCCTCGGAAATCAGGCCTCCCGCCAGATGATGCGGGTGGGCGATGCCGGTCGGATGGTACTGGAACGAGTCGAGCTCGCGAAGGCGCGCGCCGATCCGGTAGGCGAGCACCAGACCGTCGGCGGTGGCGCCGTAGTGGTTCGAGGTTGGAAACGAATTCAGGTGCAGTCGCCCGGCGCCGCCGGTGGCGAGGATCACGGCGCGCGCGCGCACCAGTACGAAAGTACGCCATTCGAGGTTGTAGATCACCGCTCCGGCACAGCCGCCGCGCTCGTCGGACAGCAGCTCGACCAGAGGGCAGCGGTTCCACAACTCGATGCCCGGGTCGAGGTCCACCGCCTCGCGCAGCACACGCATCATTTCGAGGCCGGTATAGTCCCGATACGACAGAATGCGCGCCGCCGATGCGCCGCCGGGCTTCTTGCGCATCAGATTGCCGCCAAGCGGCTGGTCCTCTTCCAGATCGAACATCATGCCGAGCTGGATCAGCCAGCGAATCACATCGGGGCCGTCCATCACCATCTGGGCCACGAGCTCGGGTTCGCCGCAGAAGTGGCCGGCGCGAAGCGTGTCCTCGAAGTGCAGTTGCGGGCTGTCGTCCTCGCCGATGGCCGCCTGGATGCCACCTTCGGCCATCACGGTGTTGCTGTCGCCGAGGCGCAGCTTGGTGGCGAGGATCACGCGCGCGCCCTGCTTCGCCGCCGTGAGCGCCGCTGCACATCCTCCACCGCCGCCGCCGATCACCAGCACATCGGTCGTCATCAGCTGCGCGCCGGCAATATCGACATCGTCGATCAGCGCGTTGGCCTGCAAATGGCGCGCGAGATCGGGCTGACACGGCTCTGCGCGATTCACCCCGACACTCAGCGCGACGCGCGCATGCGGCCCATGATCGGGGTGATAGGCCTTCAGCAGTTCGTCGACCGGGACCTCGTCGGCGCGCAACGAGGCCACCATCCCGGGTTGGTAGCGCTGTCGCGCGTTGTCGTAGGGTATGCCGGCGGACACGATGATTCGCTCCGCTCAGCGCGGCGGTTGCGCGCCCGGCGCATCGAAGTCGATCGTCATTTCACCGCTGTCGATCTGCTGCAGCCGTCGCATCAGATTGGACGGACGCAGCGAAAGCGATGCGATCATGCGACGCACGAACACGCCCAGATGGTTGGGCCGGATATGCTCGGGGCATGCGAGCGTGCACAGGTTGCACATCACGCATTCGTCGAACACCTGGCTCGATGCGCTCAGATTGCCCTCCACCGCCAGGTTCACGCCGCGCTGCACGTCCAGCCCCTTCGGACAGGCGCGATCGCAACCACTGCAATGACGGCAATGCGAGGCTTCGGGGAAGATTTCGGCGATCTTGCTGAGCGCCTGCCAACTGTCGCCGATCTCTTCGATGCGATAGACGTGACGTACCGACTCGGTGAAGTAATCGAGGAAAGCGACCTGCATGCCGTCTTCGACGAGGGTCTCGCAGGCGAGCGCGGTTTTGACTTCCTGCTCGCCGCTGCGTCGCACCATCACACGGCACGAGCCGCACACGCCCTGCGACATGCAGCCGACACCCTCGACAAGGGTCTGCCCCGCATGCCCCATGGCCTGCAGAATCGAGCAATTGCCCGGCGCCTGAATCTCGCGCCCTTCGATACTCACGCGAACCATGGCCTCGCACTCTCCTGGCGCGTCGTGAACGCTTCACTGGCGAACGCGCGAAAAAGGTCATATAAACCTTAGCACAAGGACGGTTGCGAGAACGGGCATGGCATGAAAACTTTCTGGAAGGCCGTCGCTCCTCTGACCGTGGCGATCGTGATCGGACTGATTCCCGCGCCCCCCGGTCTCGCCCAACATGCGTCACCTCGATAAGCCCGGTCGCAGCGCCCTTTTCGGCGTGATTCATATCGCCGTGTTTCTTTCGATTTGCGCGCCGATTCTGCTTTGAAGTTTGAGGCCGCTGTCCGTCCTCGTGCCGTATAGGACCAAAGTCCGATTGCCAGCAGCAAGGAATGAATGCCAGGCACTGGGACGTCTTCACGCTACCGCGTTTCGAGAACTACGCAAATCCGCTTCGCTCTACTGAGCTTCCAATTCTTGCTCGGCTCATCGAGCCAATCATGAAAGCGCTTGCGCCGCTCCTGCTTCGGAAGAGCGCGACCAATTCCGTCGTTCTTCCAACACGCACTAGCCGGAAAAATGCGGATTGATCGTGTCGTGAAACGGCGGAAGCCACGCGGGCCGCCCGAGCGTGACGTGCGCATTCCAGTGCATCTGGTGTGCGGCATCGCCAGTCCCCGCATCCGCGCAGCCCGTAACGAACGCAATATGCCCCACCAGCGGACGCCGGATCGCAATGAAGCGGACGCCCTCCGGCAGCGGCAATGCCCGCACGCCATAGACGCTCTGCAGTTGCCCGCTGGTATCGGCAACCGTGAATTTCCCCATGTACGTGTTCGCCCATCCGCCGCAGTCGAACTTCGTATCGACCATCAACGCCGGACTATCGGCCGATACTTCGCGAGGCTCCAGCCTGACGGAAAGCATGACGAGCGCAGCAATCAGCGCTGCCACAGGAATGGTACGTCGCTGCTGAAACAGGCGCTGGATAAATAAGAATCCTAGCAGTGCATACGCAGGCATCACCCACGTGAAGTAATGGATATTGCCGTATCGCCAGATCCCACTGGGCAAAAGATCGACGTATGCGACATACAGGCAGGTGTAGATCACCGTGGCCGCGGCGAGCAGCCAGATCACCCCCTCACGCCGGGACGCCCGATGAATCTGGCGCGCCAACAGCAGCAATAACGCGGGAAGAGCTAGCGCAATCCACGGCGCACGTTGCAGGATGCCGCGTCCTTCCGCAAACCATGGATACGGATCGAAAAAGACCACATACGATTTCCAAGGAAAATTCCAGAACACAAAACCGATCTTTGCCGATTGTTCGAAATAGTCCGTGGTATGAAAGTGATAGATCCGCAGATAAAGGAGCACGTAGGGAACGACAATGCATAACCCTCCGTAGATCGCCGAAGCCAGGTGACGGACAACAGGGCGCTTCTCAATCCAGTCGCATAGCAGCATCGCAAGCAGGGCAATCCCCGGCACCACCACGTCGACGGGATGGATCGCCATCACGCTGGCCGCGAGCAGACCGACCACGAAATAGCGCCGCTTCGCGCGTGTCTGTTCGGGCTGCAATACATAATGGCCGCTCAGCCACAAACTGATCCAGATGAGCGCGGCGACCGGGATGGTCGTCCATGGAACGACCCAATGCTGAAACAATTCGGGATCGCAAACGCTCGCGCCCAAAAACAGCAACACTGCCAGGACCGGATGGACGCCCACGCAGCGTGCGAAACCGGTAAAAGCAAAATAGCAGCCCAGTAGCGCAAGCAGGTTCGGCACAAAAAATGGATGAACTGGCGCGATTCCAACGAATAACGCGCCGATTGCGCTATATCCGAGCGGGTAGACGTAAAGCCCTACAGAAAAATCCCGATGCAATAAACCCGTCGCCGACTTCAGGTAATTCGATTGGTCCCACCAGGTCCACCAGCCATCGATGGTCGTAGTCGGCAACGCTGGATTCGCGAAATAGACCTTGATATAGAGTGCGGCGATCAGCACCGCGCCTGCCACAGAGATCCATCGGCTGATTGCCGAACTACCGAGACCCTGAATCAATGGGGACGTCAATGACTTGATTTGCATGATCGTGCTTGTATTGAAAATGCTGGCGGTACGCCCGCATTTCTCGTTGCGTTCTTCAACTCATGAATCGTGCGATTATAAAGAACTTGTGTGAAGCAGGTACTGCGCATTGAATATGCGCAGTACCTGTCGGAGGGGAAGTCAGGCTAACGCCCAGCCTCGAGACGCAACACCGAAATCGCTTCTTCTTTCAGCGCGACGGCCTGCCCTCCAGCGACTTTGCTGCGGCCACCGTTTGCTCGACAGGTTAAACAATTGAAGCAGGGGCCTGGAGGCCGCTGAAGATCGAATGAGTTCCTGACACGCGCTAGATATCGAAGTACAGATAAAACTCCCACGGATGCGGACGCAATTTGATGGTGTCGATCTCGCGACTGCGCTTGTAATCGATCCACGTCTGGATCACGTCGTCGGTGAAGACATCGCCTTTGCGCAGAAACGTGTTATCGGTTTCGAGCGCGGCGAGCGCCGCTTCGAGAGAGCCCGGCACCTGCCGGATATTGCGGGCTTCTTCGGGCGGCAGGTCGTAGATGTTGCGGTCGAGCGGCTCGCCGGGATCGGTCTTGTTCTCGATGCCGTCGAGGCCGGCCATCAGCATCGCGGCGAAAGCGAGATATGCGTTCGCCGATGGGTCCGGGCAGCGGAATTCGACGCGCCGCGCGTTCGGCGATTCCGAATACATCGGAATGCGCGCGGCGGCCGAACGGTTGCGTTGCGACATCGCCAGATTGACGGGTGCCTCATACCCCGGCACCAGGCGTTTGTAGGAGTTCGTGGTCGGCGCGCAGAAGGCCATCAGCGCGGGCGCGTGCTGCAGCAATCCGCCGATGTACCAGCGGCACATGTCCGACGTCAGCGCCCAGCCGCCCGCATCGTAAAAGAGGTTCTGTTCGTCTTTCCACAGGCTCTGGTGACAATGCATGCCGCTCGCGTTGTCGGCGAACAGCGGTTTCGGCATGAAGGTCGCAACCTTGCCGTGCCGACGCGCGACGTTCTTGCAGATGTACTTGTAGATCATCACGTTGTCGGCCATGCGGGTCAGCGTCGCGAAGCGCATGTCGATCTCGTTCTGTCCCGCGGTCGCGACTTCGTGGTGATGCACTTCGATCTGCACGCCCGCCTGCTGAAGCGTGAGCGCGATTTCCGAGCGGATCTCCTGCAGCGTGTCATGAGGAGACGTCGGGAAATAGCCCTCCTTATAGCGCTGCTTGTAGCCGAGGTTGCCGCCGCCGTATGCGCCCTCGTCGCGACCGGTGGTCCAGTCGCCCTCGCCCGACTCGACGTAGTAATAGCCGCAGTGCTGATCCTGGCCATAGCGGATCGAGTCGAAGATGAAGAACTCCAGCTCAGGTCCGAAATAACACGTCGACGCGATGCCCGTCTGGCGCAGATAGTTCTCCGCCTTTTTGGCCACGTAGCGCGGATCGCGCGAATACGGCTGCCGCAGCACCGGATCGACTACGTCGCAGATGATCGACAGTGTCGGCGTGCCACAGGCCGGGTCGACGAAGGCCGTTGCCGGGTCGGGCCGCAGCAGCATGTCGGACTCGTGGATCTCCTGAAAGCCACGGATCGATGAACCGTCGAAACCGATGCCGTCGCTGAACAGGTCGTCATGAACTTCGGGGAGCGTGATCGAGAAGTGCTGCCAGAGTCCGGGCAGATCGGTGAATTTCAGATCGACGATCTGGATCTCGCGCTCTTTCACGAGGTCGATCACATCGCTTGCGTTTTGCGGTCGCTTGACGCGATAGCTGCCCGCTTCGGCGGACACCGCAAACGGCGATCCGGTGGTTCCTTGCGTACTGGCCATGACCATTGTCCTCTTCCGCCCCCTGACCTCCCGTGTACTTATAGTCCAACACTAGTACGTCCGCGCGCGAAAACAAGGCAGCGGTGAGCGGACCTAGCGGTCCTGCGCCAGCGCCTTTAAATGGGCCTCTCCGGCATCTCTGGCAGCGGCGGAGGTCGCATACGTCTCGTCCGAAACGAGCGAGCGTTTGACTTCGCGAGCCCCGAAGTCGACCAGCGTGATCACCCAGACATGCTCGCCACCCTGCTCGGCCGTCTGCACGAAAGCGCGCACGTCGCCCTTGTCGTCTGATTTCATCGTGATCTCCTTGTGGAAAAGTCGCGCGGGAAAAGGGCTGCGCGACAATGAAGCCGTTCGCGAACCGCGGGGCGTTCCTCACGGCGCGCGTAACTTGATGTTAGGCAATGGAATCGCTCAATTGACGGATTTCTCGCTGCCGATGCCGCGCACGGCCGATGCGTTCGGTGGCGAAAGCTGATTGCCAGCAACTGGTTAAAGCCGTTCGATCAGGAAATCCTGCAGGCACGGCTCGCCGACGAATTCGGCGCGAGGCTTCAAAGAATACGCTCGACGCGCGCATCGCGAGCCACTATCAGCTCCGGTATTCGTCGGCCACGCTCGCGCACCTGCGTGTCGTGCGAGAGACTCCGTTCGCCTTGCCATCATGCAAGCCGCTTTCTATCCTGAGCGTAGAGAAACGCAGAACGGTTCTTACGCGCTCCCGAATGCGCTGACCCGCCGCAGGCCCACGGCGCCAGCCCGCCTCGCACCAACTCAAGGAACTGATCATGCAAACGCTCGACGATTATGTGTCCGACATCATCGCCCTGGACACGACGCCCACGCCCCGCAAGGTTCTCGTGTTGTCCCGTGCGCTGGTCGACGGGTTCACCAATCTGATCGGGCAGTCGGAAAGTCGGATGGTCGAATATGGGATGAACCTGTATTGGCGCGTCAACCAGCTTGTGCCTGGCCCCGTTTTCGTGGGATTGCAAGGCGGCACCGCGGTCGACATGCACACAGCGGCCGAATGCCAAAATCACGAATATGTAGGCGACTGTCATACGCACCCGTACCTCAAGAAGATGGGCGCAAAGGCCATGCTCGGCCCTTCATCGAGCGACTACATGGAGTGGTGGCTTAATAATCCGAAGAACTTCAACTTCGGGCTGCACTTCGTCGTGAGCGGCGATTCCGTTTTCCTCATCCTGACTCGCAACACCACCAGGCTAGGACATGCGTCACTCCAGGGCGCAATGCGCGGCACGGTCGAGGACACCAATGTCATCAACGAACCCATCCGGTCCGACATCGATCTGGCGGAGACCTTCAGCAAGGTGAAGAACACCACCAGGGAGCTCGACTTCTGGAAGTCCAACTTTCCAGACCACGCGCGCCAGTTCACGGATGCCAACCTCGCGATGAACGTCGCGCTCGCCGATTCGCTCGCTTTCGAGTACTACCGGGGCAAACTCGATTCCAACGGCGTCATTCTCGAGCGGCAATCCACGTTGGAGGTGCATGGTCCGGCCATGATCATCGGCACGACGCTCAAGCCCGTATCCACGGCGACGTGGATTGCGGACAACAAGGTAACGCGCTGCACAAGTTGCAAGCGCAGTTTTACCATGACGTTTCGCAAGCACCATTGCCGCAATTGCGGCAGGATCTTTTGCGACGCCTGCTCGAGTTCCCAGGCGCCCGTCAGGGACCGGCTGTCTCGTTGGGGGCGCCCTAAGTCTGGTGTGCAGGTCGCACGGGTGTGCGACGAGTGCTATTCGAAGTGCCGTTGAGCCGGACTAACGAAGCGCGGCTACGGACGTGCCGGCGATTGCAGGCGTCGCGCGAGCCTCCGGTGACGCGTGCATGACCGCAAAGGCCGATGACGCCCCATTTGCTACCGCGAACCGAATGGCCGCTCACACCTCGATGTCCGGGTGAAGATGCGGGCGCATCACACTTCATGCGCCTGATTTTGCCGTCGCCCCGTCGGACAGATTTCAGCTCTTTCTGGACGTTTTCGGCACAAATGGCGTGGGTATGTGCTGAACCTTCTCGCTTCCGCACTTCGGACAAGCCGGATGAGCGTTTTCATGCTCAACAAGATGCTCGGCATGTTCGAACATCTCACCGCACTTCTCGCACCTGTACCGGTAAGTCGGCATGGCATTCCTCCAACGAGAATTCCGCACGCCGTGCAGACCAGATACGGTCCACGACGTCGGCAATAACTCATTCTAGTGCAGGAAAGTGCGGGAAAACGCCCGCGTACGGTTAAGCCCAAATGTCAGTTTGACCGGTCACCTACCAGCCGAAATACCTGCACAGCATCTTCCAGCGTGCTCGCCTGTTCCTGCATGCTGGCGGCCGCGGCTGCCACCTGCTCGACCAGCGCGACGTTTTGCTGAAGCCGTTCATCCATCTGCCCGATCGCGCGGTTGACTTCGCCGATGCCGGTACTCTGCTCGTTGCTCGCGTGGGTAATCTCACCCATCAGGCTGACCACGCTATCGACGGCCGTGACGATTTCGGTCATCCCCCGACCGGCCTGGTCGACCAGTTCGCCGCCTGCATTGACGTTGCCAACCGAGTCGTCGATCAGCGCCTTGATTTCCTTGGCGGCCATGGCGCTGCGTTGGGCCAGATTGCGCACCTCGGCGGCGACTACCGCAAAGCCGCGGCCCTGGTCGCCGGCGCGTGCCGCCTCGACGGCCGCGTTCAAAGCGAGGATGTTGGTCTGAAAGGCGATCGAGTCGATCATGCTGATGATGTCGACGATCTTGTGCGAGCTGCCGCGGATCAACGACATGGTGGTGACCACATGGCCCACCACGCTGCCGCCCTTGACCGCCAGATCGGAGGCCGACGCGATGTGCTGGTTGGCGTGTGTAGCGCGTTCGGCATTGGCGCGCACCATCGCCGTCAACTGCTCCATCGTCGATGCGGTTTGCTCGAGCGAGCCAGCCTGCGCCTCGGTGCGGGAGGAAAGCTCCGCGTTGCCGGCCGCGATTTCGCGCGCACCCGTCGCGATCATATCGGACGCACGTCGCACGTTGCCGACTACCGAGGCCAAGCCGACACTGATGCCGTTCATTGCCTGCATCAACTGGCCCAGTTCGTCGCGCCGGCTCACATGCACCTGGGCGGTCAGGTCGCCGGCCGCGAGTTTTTCCGCGGCGGCCTTCGCTTCGAGCAACTGCATGCCGAGACCGCGCCGGGTCGTCACGTAGACCAGCGCGCTGACCAGCAGCGCGCCGAGCAGCCCGAAGCCGATCGCCCAGCTTTGCTGCGGAGTGGGCAACGCCGCCACCGGGCTCGACCGGTCGGGGGTGGTCACCGCCTGCAGCAGCCGACCGTAGCCCAGCAGGAGTACGGTATTCGCGGCCAGGGTCAGCAGCGCGAGCCGGGCTCCGATCGACAGGTTCCACACTTCACTGACATCGAGGCCGACGTACAGCGCGCCGATTACCTCGCCAGAACCGTCGCGGATCGGCTCGTAGCGTGTCATGTATTGCTTGCCGAATAGCGTGGCGTAACCGGTGTAGGGCTGCCCGTCGCGCAGCCTCCGATAGCCGGGGTGCGAGCGGTCGAGAACCGTGCCCACGGCCCGCTCGCCGGTTTGCCTTTTGACCGAAGTGGCGACCCGCACGAAGTCGTCGCCTATCGCGACGAACAACGTGCCCGTCGCACGGGTGTTGTCGGTGAAGCGGTCCACTTCGCCGTAATTGAGGTTCAGCAGCGTGTTCCCGTTCAGCAGCCTGGGGGTCATGACACCGAGGATGTCCACGCCGCTTGATGCGTCGCGTGTAAATGGAGCGGGAAAATACCCGGCGAGCGTACGCGCGTGACGGCGCACCTGAGCCTTGAGCGGCAGCAGAGAGTACATGAAGTGAACCCCCGTCGACTGGCTCAGCGAGCCAAATAGATTGGACGTTTTATTTTGAATTCATTAGACAGAATATTGCATAGGATGGCAATAGAGTGTCCTCGCTAATATCGGCTCACTTGAAGAAAGCGCCAGGCAAGCTTCAAGGACCCACGCCATCCGCTCTCGCTCTTTCAGGCAGGCTCCGATACGCAAAGCGGGTCAGTCTCGCCCGATCCACTCTCCACGGAATGCAAACCGAACAGTCCCACGAACTCCTCGGGTGGCAGGGGCCTTGAAAACAGATAGCCCTGCCCGCTATCACATGACCAGTCTCGCAACAGATCAGCCTGCTCGGCCGTCTCGATACCTTCCGCGGTGACCGAGAGTCCAAGCGATCGGGAGAGCGATACGATCGCCTGCACGATCGCGTCATCTTCGGCATTCTGTCCGATACCCTGCACGAAAGAGCGATCGATCTTCAGCACGTCGAGCGGTAGCCGGCGCAGATAGCTGAGCGACGAGTAGCCCGTACCGAAGTCATCGACGGCGATCGTCACGCCAAAGTCTTTGAGGCGACGCAGCGTTTCGATACTCTTCTCCACGTTACGCACGATCAGCCCTTCGGTAACCTCGAGCCTCAGCGAGGCCGGCCCGATCGACACTGCGTGCAGGGCCGCAGCCACGTCGTCGATCAGATTGGGATCGTCGAACTGCACAGGCGAAAGATTCACGCTGACCTGCAGGGGTGGATCGGCCGGATAGTTCCGTTGCCATTGCGCGACCTGCAAACAGGACTGCTCGAGCACGTGGCGACCCAGCGGGATGATTAGCCCGCTTTCCTCGGCGATTGCAATGAATTCGGATGGCGGCAATAGCCCGCGAACCGGATGCTGCCATCGAACCAGCGCCTCCATCTGATGAAAACCTTTGCCCTGCAGGTGCATGATCGGCTGGAAATGGACCCGCAGTTCATTGCGTTCGATGGCGTGGCGCAGATCGGTTTCGATCTCGAGCCGCCGGACCGCATCGGCGTGCATTCTCTCCTCGAAGATGACACAGCGGCCGCGGCCGCTGTTCTTGGCGCGATACATGGCAACGTCGGCGTCGCGCAGCAACGCGTCGGCGTCGCCGCGCTGCGCCTGGGCGTCCTCGAGGGCAAGGCCGAGGCTTGCGCCGACCATGTACTGCTTGTTGTCGAGTTCGAACGGCAGACTGAACTGCGTGAGGATGCGCTCCGCCACGGCCATCCCTTCGCTGACCGCGTCAGGGCCCAGATCGTCCAGCAGCAGCACGAACTCGTCTCCTCCGAGCCGCGCAACGGTATCGGTGGGACGCTGGCATTTCTGTAGCCGTTCCGACGCAGCGATCAGCAGCCGGTCTCCCGCATGGTGGCCGAGGCTGTCGTTGACACGCTTGAAGTAGTCCAGATCGACGAAGATCAGGCCGATCGTTGCGTTGCGCTCGCGCGCCCGCGCGCCAGCCTGTCCGACGCGGTCCAGCAGCAACGCGCGGTTCGGCAGGCCGGTGAGTGAATCGTAGAAAGCCCGTCTCGTCAGTTGCTCCTCGAAATGCTTGCGCTCGGTCGTATCGCTCGCGGTAGCCACGAGTGCTCCGACGGCGGGCTCGTTCAGCAGGTTCGTAAGCGTGAGTTCGACATAGCGCCAGTCCTCTCCTTCACCCCGGGTGCGGATTTCGATCGACTTGGTCGAATGCGGCGCGCCCGAGACGGACTGCAGCACGCTCTGGAGACTTGGGCGATCGGCGGGATGAATGGGGTCGACGACGTTGGTTCCCGCGAGGCGGCCCATGGTCCTCAGTGGGTCAGGGCGGCGTGTCGGTGCCTCGTAGGTGATGACGCCATCCGGATTGCAGACCAGAATCGCGTCCGTCGTATTTGCAACCAGCGCCTGAAGGCGCTGCTCGCTCTTCCTGAGCATGGCCTGAGCGGCCGCGTCGGCGTTGCGGCGAAGGCGTCGCAACATCTGCAGGAACAGCAGCGTCAACGCCAGGCCGATAAGCAACACGACCGGCGTGGAAACGAGCACGATCCGTTGAACCTTGACGAGCCGGTCGAGCTGGGTGGTGGCGTCGAGGCGATGCTGCGCGGCCGCGGCGATCACTTTGTCCTCGATATCGTCAAACAGCGGATCGGCGAGCTTCTCGTCGATGTCGTTGGCGCGCGCAATGTCATGCTCGTCGACAGCCGCGAACATATCCCGCGCATACGCGCGATAGCGAGCGTGCTTGTCGATCAGGTCCTGCAGGGTCCGGGCACTCTGCGGCTCGAATTGCAACGCTTTTTTGAGTGCCGTGTCGAGCGTCTCGCCTGCTTCAGCATGCTCGCGGCGGACCTCGGGGCGCGGGTCGAGGAAATACTTGCGCTCTGCGGACTCTTCCCAGGCCACGCTATAGCGGGCCTCCTCGAAGATCTTGTCGGCTTCGTTGCCCTCGCGAGCGGCCGAACCCGCGCTCAAGCTTTCATAGGCACCCCAGAACGCGAGCAGCGGCACGCTCAGGAGGACGAGCGTCAATCCGATGATTGCCGTACGGCGGGCCGGCGGGACATCGCTCGACGACTGTCCGGCGTTGGACGGACAGGGGCTGCCGCGCCACAATCGGCGTAGATCGAAATTCGCTCGTTGGGACGTCAAGGTCGCTCCGGTGAAAATGGATGCAGAACGACTCGTTAACGACGAAAAGCTTCGTGTCCTGAAGCCAGGGATTACGTGCGTAGCAGCGTTAAATCCCTGAACGAGAAGTCCCGCTCCGACGCCGCACGACACGCGTCCCCGTTACGGCGCCCCCTTCACCTGCTCATGCGGCTTCTCCACGCCGGCCATGCTCAGCGCCTCGTGCAGCGTGCCGAAAATACAGCGCTCCTCGACGATCGGCGTGATGCCATGCCGATCCATATCCGAGCGCAGATAGCGGTTCACCCGCGCAAAGATCACCTCGATGCCATTGCGCTTGAGCGCCGAGCACAACTCGCCCACCGAGCGCGCCGCCGAATAATCGACATCCGTAATCGCGCTGGCATCGACGACGAACCAGCGCACCGGGTTTGGTGCGTGATCGATCAGTCGCCGCGTATCGTCGACGAAAAAATGATCGTTCGCATAGAACAGATCGGCGCCGAAGCGATAGACGATCAAGCCCGGCGCGGTCTCGATGCCGGGCACCGCCGGCACCGGCACCCACATGCCGTCGCCGTTGGGCGCAAGCAGCATCGTGTGCGGGCGGTAGCTGTGCCGCACGTGACGCAGCAGCGATAGCGCAACCGCGACCAGAATGCCGTGCTCGACGCCGATCAGCACGACCGCCGCCGCCGTGAACAACGCCAGCGCGAATTCGCCGGGACTTTCGCCGCGAATCGACCACAGCGACTGCACATTGACCAGCCCGACCGCGATCGTAAACACGATACTCGCGAGAATGCAGTGCGGCAGATACTGCAGATAGCGGCTGAAAAACAGCAGCACGACCACCACCACCGCCGCGAACACGAGCTGCGCGAACTGGCTGCGCGTGCCGGCGCGATCGGCCATCGCGGTCTGCGTCGGGCTGCCGTTGACGACGAACGCGCCGGTAAGCGCCGCGGCCGCGTTGGCGGCCGCGATGCCGAGCAGGTCCGCGTTGGTATCGACCGGCTCGTGATAACGCTCGGCGAACACCCGGCTCGCGGCGGCGCTTTGCGCGACGATCATCACGAAGCACGACGCCGCCACCGGCACCAGATCGAGCATCTGCTGCCACGTGACCGACGGAATCTCCAGCGGCGGCAAGCCGCCCGCCACCGGTCCGAGGATCGAGATGCCGTGCGCGGCGAATCCGTACAGGTCGCTCGCGGCAATGCCCGCGACGACCGCGATCAGCGGCACCGGCAAGCGCGGCCAGAAGCGCTTGCAGACGAGAATCGCGGTCACCACGAGCAGCGAGACCGCCAGCGTCGGCCGATTGATCCGCGCGACCTGGCTCATGACGAGCAGCAGTTGTTTGACGCTGCTCGCCGCGTGTCCGGGCACGCCGAGCATGTCGCCGAGCATCGCGATGCCGACCTGCACGCCGACCCCGGCGAGAAAGCCGACCAGCACCGTGCGCGACAGGAAATCGGCGAGAAAGCCGAGCTTGAAGATGCGCGCGACGAGCAGCAGCGCGGCCGTCAGCAGCGCGACCATCGCCGCGAGCGACGCGTATTCGGCGCTCGACGCGGGCGCCATCGTCGCCAGACGGCTCGCGAAGATCGTCGCGGTAGCCGAATCGGCGGCGACGACCAGATGCCGCGACGCGCCGAAAAACGCGAACGCGACGAGCGGCAGAAATACCGTGTAGAGCCCGGTGACGGCCGGCATGCCGGCAATGCGCGCATAGCCGAGCACCTGCGGAATATCCATCGACGCAAGCTGCACGCCGGCCAGCGCATCGCGCACCGCCGCGAACCGGCTCAAAGGAAGAATGCCCTTCAGCACGCTGGCACGTGCCGCCATTTTGTGCAGAGAATCTTGCATAAGCGATGCCGACCCAAAACGAAGCTAATCGCGCATCCTGCCGCGAACCGGCATGCCAAGGCAAGTCTTGACGAAAGGGGGAACGGGCTATTGACGAAAATGAAAAAGAGAAAGCAGACCGAAAGAAAGCAAACGGTTGCTTATTTCAAACAGCCGACAAACTAACTTACCGCCAAATCGCAAAGCGAAAATCTCCACGGCGCGTGGCCGCGGGAAAAACGCCCGAGAAAACTACCGTTTGAACTGCCCTGTCTGCGGATCCACATGGCGCGCGAAACCGAACAGCGCAGCGATGCAGATCGGACAGGCGATCAGAAAGATGGCCAACATCACACTCACCCCGTAACAACTTGTTACCAGGGAGTTTAAAGAAATTTGAAGCAAGTTTAATGAGGGAAAACCGCAAATCACTATTGCAGCGGATTACGGCGGCCTTAAAAGGACCGTCACAACCGTAAGTGAAAACGCGAATAAGCCCACGACGCTGCGCATGACTAAACGCGCTGAATTGCCGCCGTGATTTTGAGGAAAGCCCCGCCGCGCATGGCTGGTGGCTACGCCCCCATTTCGCTCACGGATCTGCGCATAGCGGGCATAGGGCAACTGCCATGGCGCGCGTCCGCGCGCCAGCCATCACACCGCCACGATTAGGCAAACGCTTCTAGCCCTTTGCGCCGCGCGTATTCTTCTTCTGCATCGGCGCTGGCCCGACCGATTCGCGCATCGTCACGCTGACGGGAAACTCGCGGAAGATCTCCCACGTGGTGGCGTAACACTGGTTGATGAGCCAGCGCACCGCGTTTTGCGTCAGCTCCGCTGTCGGAATATGCACCGACGTGAGCCCGGGCGCCGCGTATGCGGCCGAGTAGTCGTCGTCGTAGCCGATCACGGAAATGTCGTTCGGCACCGAAATGCCCGCCTGGTGAAAGCGCGCAAGCACGCTGACCGCCATCGTGTCGTTCGCGCAGAACAGGCCGGTGACGCGCCGCTGCGTATCGAGCAGCTTCTGCGCGGCCGCATAGCCGCCTTCGTGCGAGAAGTCGGATTCGATCAGCGTGACGTCGTCGCGCGCAATGCCGGCTCGCGCAAGCTCGGCGAAAAAGCCGTCGATCCGCATCACGTTGTCCGACGCGGTAGCGGGCCCGGAAATCACCGCGATGTCGCGATGCCCGTGATCGAGCAGCGTGCGCGCCGCGAGTTCGCCGCCGCGCCGATGGTCCGCGCTGAACGACGCGTCCGGCAGCTGCTCGAACGCGCGATTCAGGAACACCATCTTCGGATGCATACCATGCAGCATGATCAGGTCTTCGTCGTGCAGATCGTGGCTGATCACGACCACGCCGTCGCAATCGCGGCCGATCAGAAAGCGCACCGCCTCGATCGCCTGCTCGCGCGGCGACACCTCGCCGCAACCGGTCGCGACCACGATGTGCCGCCCCACCGCGCGCAACTCGGTGTCGGTCTGCTTCAGAATCGTGCCGTAGTAGGAACCAAAGAAGGTCGGCACGAAGATGCCGATGATGCCGAGTTGCTGGGTCGCCATCGCCCGGCCGATCGACGACGGGCGAAAGTTCAGCGCCGCGATCGCCGCCTTCACGCGCGCCGCGGCATCGGCGGAAATCGGCCCCTTGCCGGAAATGGCTCGTGAGGCGGTCGACATGCCCACGCCGGCCAGTTCCGCGACGTCCTTGAGTGTTGCCACGCGCTTCTCCATCAAGCCTGTCTCGACGAGCCGCTTCGCGTGACACGCGCCGCGGCGTTATAAACGCGCGCCGCTCGCTTCGTCGAATAGCGAAACATGCGCGGCGTCGAACGAGAACGCCACGGTGTCATCCTCCGCAATCGGCGCTTTGGTCTGATCGATCGACGCTATCTGTTCGCCATGATAGTCGAGCCAGATCACGCGGTGGTTGCCCATCGGCTCCATCAGCGAAACTTTTGCGCGCTCGCTGGCGCCTTCCGTGATATGCACGTCTTCGGCGCGCACGCCGAGTACGCAAGGAACACCGTGCGCCGGCGACTGCTTGAACTCGTACGCCGACACGTCGATTCGCGCATGCCCGGAGCAGAAGTGGAGCGCGCCGTCGCGCGTTTCGAGCGTGCCCTTCAGCAGATTCATCGCCGGCGAGCCGAGGAACGTCGCGACGAACAGGTTGTTCGGCCGCGCATAGACCTCGGCCGGCGTGCCGAACTGCTGGATCACACCGCCGCGCATCACGGCCATGCGGGTTGCGAGCGTCATCGCCTCGACCTGGTCGTGCGTCACATAGATCATCGTCGCGCCGAGGCTGTGATGCAGTTGCTTCAATTCACGGCGCAGCTCGGTGCGCAGCTTCGCGTCGAGGTTCGACAGCGGCTCGTCGAACAGGAACACGTCGGCTTCGCGCACGATCGCGCGGCCGATCGCGACGCGCTGCCGCTGTCCGCCCGACAACTGCGACGGCTTGCGCTTGAGCAACGGCCCCAGTTGCAGCATCTCCGACGCGCGCGCGACGCGCCGCGCGATTTCCGCCTTCGGCGTGCCGTTGATGCGCAGAGCGAACGACAGATTGCGCTCGACGCTCATGGTCGGATACAGCGCGTATGACTGGAACACCAGCGCGATGCGGCGATCCTTCGGATCGGCCCACGTCATGTCTTCGCCGGCGATCTCGATGCTGCCGTCGCTGACGTCGATCAACCCCGCGATGCTGTGCAGCAGCGTGGACTTGCCGCAGCCCGACGGCCCGAGCAGCACGACGAACTCGCCGGCGAGCACGTCGAGATCGAGGTTCTCGATCACCGTGTTCGCGCCGAGGCGAATCGTCAGATTGCGGACCGCCACGTTGGCGGGATGCGTGAGCGCCGCGGCGTCGGAAGCAGCGTCCGCGCTTGCAGCCGGCACGCTGGCCGCATCGATCGTATTAGCCATGTCTGTCATGCTTTATCCCTTGACGGCGCCCGACGCAATGCCGCGCACGAACCAGCGGCCCGAAATGAAATAAACCGCGAGCGGCACCATCGACGTCAGAATGGTCGCCGCCATATTGACGTTGTAGAGCCGCTCGCCGGTCGTCGTGTTGATGATGTTGTTCAGCTGCACCGTCATCGGCAGATTCTTCGTGCCGGCGAATACGAGACCCAGAATGTAGTCGTTCCAGATGTTCGTGACCTGCATGATCAGCGCGACGACGATGATCGGCGTCGACATCGGCAGCATCAGCTGGAAGAAGATGCGCCAGAAGCTGCCGCCGTCGATGCGCGCGGCCTTGAACAGCTCCTGCGGAATCGACGCGTAGTAGTTGCGAAACAGCAGCGTCATCACCGGCATGCCGAACATCGTATGGATCAATACGATGCCGGGCAGCGAGCTGAACAGATGCACGCTCGCGAGCACCCGCACGAGCGGATAGATCATCACCTGCACCGGAATGAACGCGCCGACCAGCAGCACGCCGAACAGCAGGCCCGCGCCGCGCGGCCGCCAGAACGACAGCGCGTAGCCGTTGATCGCGCCGACCATGATCGACAGCACCGTGCTCGGCGCGACGATGCGCACCGAGTTCCAGAAGCCGACGCGAATCCCGTTGCAATCGAGCCCGGTGCAGGCCGACTGCCAGGCGGCGCTCCACGCGTCGAGCGTGAAATGCATCGGCAGCCCGAGCAGATTGCCGAGGCGGATCTCGCTCATCGGCTTGACCGACGTGACCAGCATCACATAGAGCGGCAGCAGAAAGAACACCGCCGCGGTGAGCAGAAACGCGTAGATGCCCAGACGCGCCGGCGTGAACGCCGCGCGGCGAGGCCGCGTGCGCGCGCGCTGCGGCAGACCGCCTTTGAGCGTGGAACCGAGCGTGTTCATCCTCTCTCCCCGCGCAGCGCAGCGCGGCTGCGTGCATAAAAGAACGGCGCGAGAACCGCGAGCACCGTCGCGAGCAGCACGATCGACGCAGCCGACGCAAGGCCGATGTTCGCGCGCCCGAACAGATAGTCCATGATGAATTTGGCCGGCACTTCGCTCGCGGTGCCGGGGCCGCCCTGCGTCATCGCGACGACCGCGTCGTACAGCTTCACGACCATCACGAACAGCAGCACGAACGCGGTGGAGATGGACGGTCCGAGCATCGGCACCACGATGCTCGCGTAAACGCGCCAGCGCGGAATGCCGTCGATGCGCGCGGCTTTCCACAACTCTTCGTCGACGCCGCGCAGACCCGCGAGCAACAGCGCCATCACGAGGCCCGAAGCCTGCCACACGGTCGCGATCACGATCGTGTAAATGACCCAGTCCTGATCGACGATCCAGTCGAAGCGCGCATGCGGGAAGCCGAGATTGCGCAGCACCTGTTGCGCACCGAACGACGGATTCAGAATCCATTGCCACACGAGCCCGGTCGCGACGAACGACATCGCGTACGGATACAGAAACACCGTGCGCAACGCGCCTTCCGCGACCACCCGCTGATCGATGAAGATCGCCAGCAGCAAGCCGATCACCATGCACGCGATGATGAAGCACGCGCCATAGATCACGATGTTCTGCAGCGACGTGAGCCAGCGATCGTTGTGGAACAGCCGCACGTACTGCGCGAAGCCCACGAAGTCGTTAGACGGAAACGTGTGCGAATTGCTGAGCGACACGCGCGCGGTCCAGACCATCGTGCCCAGATAAGTGAACACGACGGTCAGGAGCATCGGCAGCAAGGCCAGCCAGACCGCGATCGAAAACCGCCGGTTCAGCGGTTTGTTTCGCGGCTTGGGTTGCGACTTGCCGTGTGGTTTCGAACCCTCGGCTGGCAGCTTGAGCGCGTGCATGGCGAGGCCTATCCCTTCAACGCGCTGGCGAATGCTTTCTGCGCGTCGTCGACGGACTCGTTCTTGTTCCAGAAGTTCGTCACGACGTCAGTCAGCGCACCCTGCGTATCGGGCGACAGCAGCATTTCCGGATTCGGCAACTGGCGCGACTTGTCCTTCATGATCGCGATGCCCTCCTTCGCGCAGATGTCGAGGCTGCTTTCGTCCACGTCACCCCGGATCGGAATCGAGCCCTTCTTCGCGCTGAACGCGACCTGCGCGGACGGCGAGGTCATCACCGTGGCGAGCAGATTCTGCGCCTTGATCGCCGACGCGCTGTCGGTCTTCGGGAACACGAACACGTCGCCCGCGACCAGATACGGCGAACGCGGACCGAAGCCCGGGAAGCAGCCGAAGTCCTTGCCCGCCGTTTGATTCGCCGCGACGAACTCGCCCTTCGCCCAGTCGCCCATGATCTGCACACCGGCCTTGCCCGAGGTGACGAGCGCGGTCGCGTCGTTCCAGTTACGGCCGGGCGAGCCCGGGTCGACGTAATCGTGCAGCTTCTTGAACGACACGAGCACCTTCTTGAACGCTTCGGAGTTCACCGCGTTCTGATCGTGATCGCGATAGACCTTCATATACAGGTCCGGGCCGCCCACATCGGCGAGCACCGCGTCGAACGTGATCTTCTCCTGCCACGGCTGGCCGCCGAACGCGAGCGGAATCACGCCCGCGCTCTTCAGCTTGCCGAGATCGGCGAGGAACTCGTCGTAGCTTTTCGGCTCACTCGCGATGCCCGCTTTCTGGAACACCGGCTTCGAGTAGAAGAACCACGCCGGCATATGGATGTCGACCGGCGCCGCGTAGTAATGGCCCTTCACGCGGATGCTGTCGAGAATCGACTGCGGGAAAATGCCGTTCCAGTTTTCTTTCGCGGCGACGTCGTCGACGTTATTCAGGAGTCCCTGATCGATCAGATCGTGAAACTGCTTCGACGTATTGAACTGGGCGGCGGTGGGTGGATCGCCACCGACGATCCGGTTGATCGCGGTGGCGCGCGCCTGGTCGCCACCCGCCACCGCGTTGTCGACCCATTGGCCGCCGGCCTTGTCGTACGCGACGGCGAACTGCCGAATCGCGGCCGATTCGCCGCCCGAGGTCCACCAGTGAATTACGTTAGCCTTGAGCGGCTCCGCGTGCGCGACGACGCCATACAGCGCCAGTGCCGCAACTACGCCTCGCAAGACCATTCTGTTGCCGTTCATTCCGTCTCCTCCAGGCTTAGTGCCCGTGTGTCAATCGAAATACCAACCAGCTCCACCCGGTTTTACATCGTTGCTACGTCGTTGTGATTGTATTTATTGCGCCTGCGCATTGCGATCTTCGAGGAATTTCGACACCAGCTCCGCGCTGCGCTTGATCGTGCGCTTCTGCGTCTGGTAGTCGACGTGCACGATGCCGAAGCGCCGCTCATAGCCGAAAGCCCACTCGAAGTTGTCCATCAGCGACCACAGGAAGTAGCCGCGCACGTCGACGCCCGCCTTGATCGCCTGATCGACCGCTGCGAGATGGCGCTTCAGGAACGAGATGCGCTGCGTGTCGTCGACGCGGCCGTCGATCACCTCGTCATCTGATGCCATGCCGTTCTCGGTGATGTAGATCGGCGGCAGATTCGCATAGGTATCCTTGAAACCGATCAACAGATCGCGCAGACCGTCAGGGTAAACCTCCCATCCCATCTGCGTACGTTCGACACCTGCGAGCGGTACGTCCTTGAAACCGTGCCCGCCGTCGCTCGCCACGTTGGTGCGGAAATAATAGTTGATGCCGAGGAAGTCGAGCGGCGTATTGATCGTCTGCAGGTCGCCTTCGAGCACCAGCGGCTCGGTTTGCGGCCACAGCTCGAACAGGTCTCGCGGATACTCGCCCTTGAACAGCGGATCGAGAATCCATGCGTTGTGCTGGACTTCGAACAGTTCGGCCGCGCGACGGTCGGCGGCGCTGTTGCTGTTCGGCGTGCCGCGCCCGACGTTCGCGACGATGCCCTTGTGCGAGCGCGGGTCGTTCGCGCGCAGCGCCGGAATCGCGAGGCCATGCGCGAGCAGCAGATGATGCATCGCCTGGGTGGCGTAACGCAGCTTCGAGAGTCCCGGCGCATGATGGCCGTTGCCGTAGCCGAGGAACGCGGAACACCACGGCTCGTTCAGCGTCGCCCACGCATCGACGAGACCGTGCAGTTCGCGGCTCATCAGATCCGCGTAATCGGCGAACCGGTACGCGGTTTCGCGATTGAGCCAGCCGCCGCGATCCTCCAGATGCTGAGGCAGATCCCAGTGATACAGCGTGACGAAGGTGGTGATGTTCTTCTCTTTGAGCCGTTCCAGCAGGCGCTTGTAGAAGTCGAGCCCCTTGCGGTTCGGCGCGCCGTTTTCGTCCATCACGCGCGGCCACGCGGTCGACAGCCGGTACGCTTCGAGGCCGAGGCCCGCGAGCAGGTCGATGTCCTGTTCCCAGCGATGATAGTGATCGCACGCGACGGCGCCGGTGTCGCCGGCCAACACTTTGCCCGGGGTGGCCGAGAAGGTATCCCAGATCGACGGCAGGCGGCCGTCTTCGTGGATCGCGCCTTCGATCTGATACGACGCGGTAGCCGCGCCGAGCAGAAAGTCCTGGCGCCACAGCGACGAATCGGCGGGGGGTGTGAACGGATCGGTGTGCGGGTTGCCGTGAGCGTTTTGATGGGCCGCGTCGATGACTGCGGGTGCGTCGTTTTCCACGGATTCTCTCCTGCCTTGAGGTCGTTGAATCGGGTGTGGTGGAACTCGAGGCGCTCGCGTTCGAGCTTACTGTGAACGCTTAAGTGGAAGCGCTTCCACACTGTCCAGCGAACGATAGCAGCGGGGAAATCGGCGCAGCAATCCGGGTTTGTCTGGAGAGGGTTTGTGGCATGTGCGCGAGGGTGATGCGGAGCGCATCGGCGTGCAGTTCATGCAGCGACGCCTATGGGACCAAGGTCCAATTGTACGAAGATGCGCGGCCGTATAGGGTGAATGGACAGCATCGTTTCGTCTGCAAAATATCCGGGAGTACGCCATGGAATATTCGATGACGGCGAGGACTTTTACCTCAACTTTGCGGCCCAAATTTCGCCCTGGGAACCTGATGGTCGCTGCCCCGGCTCTTCTGCTCGGAGCCTGCGGAGGCAGCATCGGCCCATCTAGCGCGACGTCCCAACAACCGGTTTCGGTGCCGCTCCGGGCAGCCGTCGCTTCTCAGGTGGAGAACGGCACGTCGACCGCGTTCTCCGTTACGGGCACGATGGACGCCGTTCCCGTTACCGGTTCTGGAACGCTTGTCGACTCCGCACCCACGCCAGCGACGTTCAACGGCGCAGCTGTCCTTCAAACTGCCGAAACCTTCACCGAGACTGTGGTTCAGAACGGCGTGTCCATTCCGATCACGGAGACGAAACAGATCCTCACCGATCCGGCGACCTTCGCCGAAGTCGGTGCAATCAACAATGACGGTACCGTCGATGTGATTCCGCCTTACACGTACCCACCTTCTGTCGTGCCGGGCGACTCAGGCACGCTTGCCACGGGCACGGAGTATTCGGATAAGACCATGCAGCAGCCAGTGGGCTCGGTCGATATTTCCTATAGCGTCGCGTCTGACACCTCGACCACCGATGTGGTCGACATCGACAGGAAGGTGAAGGACAAAAACAATAACGAAATTAAGGATGACGACAAGAAAATTCGCATCGACAAAAACGGCGATTGCAAACCGGTTTCGCAGAAAGAAAAAGGCTCACATAACGGGCACCAGGACGATTTCGACGACGAGGACGAAGACTGAACTGCCAGGCATCGACCTGCGTTCCTGAGTTTCGTCGCGACGACGGGCACCCGACTTCGAGCAGCCGGCTTCGCGCTCAAGCGCTGCGCTTCGGCATCAATCCATCGCCACGATTCACGCTGCACTGAACCGCCCAGCGGCCACCCATTGCGGGCGCAATGTAGCCGATTTCTTCCACCGGTTGCTTCGTGACGGGGTGCCGTCCGTTGAATTCGATCCAGCCGCCGCCTTGATCGACCGCGCGCCAACTGGCTTCCCGGATCGCGGTCTGGTCGTCGCCGGGAAGCGCGTCTTGACGCAGCTTGCCCGCCTTGCCCGGATCGGAGCCGAACGCACGGAAATAGCGTCGGGCAGATCCGTCTGCACGACGTCTGACTGATCCGGCCGGATCGGGTTTTCATCCTTGTTCGGTGTGGTGGCCATGGCCGGCCCTCCTTAGGTTGTCGTCATGCTGGAGCAACAGCAAGTTCTGCCCCCGCTCCAGAGGCGGCCACACCCTTTTCGCTCACAAATCGAAGCCCATTTGCGAACGGCCAAGCTCGGTGAGATCGTCCGCCGTCGCGCGGCCGGCGAAATCGACTTCGAAATGATCGGCCGGAAAATCCGGCGGGCTTTTACCTTCCAGAAAACTCGGCAGTTGCCGCTTCAGGTACGCATCGTTCTTCGCGCAGGCCGGCAGCGAAGCGATATACATCACGTTGCTATAGCCGTTGCCGCGATGCGCGTCCTCGACCGCGTGAATGACGTCGCTATGCCAGAACACCGTGTCGCCCGCCTGCATCAGCGGAATCGACGACAGCGCATGAAACAGCGGCGCGTGGTACTCGGACTTGATCGACAGCGCGCGCCCCGGCATCGCTCCGCAGAGATCGTCTTCAGCGACATCATCCTGAAGCGCGCGCAGCAGGATATAGACCATCGAGTTCGCCATCGGCACCAATTGCAGCGTGCCGTCGCCGGGACCCTGCGGCGTCAGCGCGGTCCAGCCTTGAAACGTACGGAACATCGAGCAGACCGCCGGCGAAGCGATCTCCTCGACGTCGGTTCGCCACGCGGCGTCGAACGGATCGTAGTCGCGCCAGTGGCCCGAGAACACATGCCGGTAGACCTTGCGGAAGTTCGATTCGATCCAGCGCTCCACCGAACCGCCATCGCAATGCGCCGACAAGCCGAGAGATTCCGATCCGGGCGGCCGGCGACGCAGGCGGTCCGCATACACCGGCACATGGTTCGGATCGAAATGCACGCGCCCTTCACTCTCGGTGCGCCACAGCCGGTTCAGGAACACGCGAGCCTGCGTGAGCTCGGTCGACTGGCGCGCGAGCACCTGCGGTTTCGACCAGTACACGCCGTAGATTTGCGGCTTGCTCGACGCGAGCTGACCGAAGTACTTGTCTTCCGCGCGATTCAGCAGCTTGGCGTCGAGGCCGTTGCGCTCGACGTAGTCCGCGATGTCCCGATCCCACTGTTCGACCAGCGACCGGTCGAACACCTTGCGGATCACACACGCGCCGCGAGTCTTGACGAGCGCGATCTGCTCGTCGGTGACGCGGTTCGCCACGATGTCGGCGAACTGGATTTCCGGAATGACCGGCTCGCCCCGGTCACGCAGCGTCGCGATGCGCTCCGCCTCCTGCGTCATCGCCGCGTCGACCTCGGCGAATACTTCGCGGTAGTTCGGCAGCATCTCGCGCAGTTCGCGCTTCGCTTGGCGGATGGCTGCCGGCAGGTCGTCGATTTGCAAGGCCATTGCATCGTCTCCAAGGGGTTTCTGATGCTTGAAGCGTACGCGAACGAACGACGCGTGCGTGATACTTTCCGGTCAACTATTTGACGGTTTCAGACAAGAAAGCCGCTTTCGAACATGTGGATTTCGGCCGCGCGCCGGCCGGCGGTCCGGGACGTTTTTGCACGTCTGGGGGAGTATTTTTGGGCAAGTAACGAGCCAGTGATTTTATGGCGCAGACTACGCCACTAGCGGCGAGAATTTCAACGCGACGACCACGCGCGGCTGGTCGACTGCAACATCCGGTTCTGGAGGCGCTCCATGAATGAACAATCGATACGCGAAGCCTTGAACGCACATTGGCGAGCGTCGGCGGACGGCGATCTCGACGCCGAACACGCGATCTACGCCGACGATGCGATCTGCGACTATCCGCAATCAGGCGAGCGGATCCACGGACGAGCCAATTTGCAGGCTCTGCGCGGCCATCATCCCGGCAAGCCATCGGGCTTCGCGATCCGGCGAATGCAAGGAGAGGGCAATCTGTGGGTCACCGAGTACACGATCAACTATCAGGAGCGCATCGCTTACACGGTCAGCGTGATGGAGTTTCGCGAGGGCAAGGTCGTCCACGAGACCCAGTATTTCGCGGATCCGTTCGAGGCGCCGGATTGGCGCAGTCAATGGGTCGAGCGGACCGCGTGAAAAACGCGCCGCGGCCATGTAGGACCAAGGTCCGATTGAAGCGAAACGTCCGCGTGCGACCATGATTCCGGGGGCTGAAGGCCGAACTTGATGAGGTTCGCGATGCGGCAGGCCAAGATCGTTATCGTCGGCGCGGGGCTGGTCGGAGGATCGGCAGCCCTGTTCGTGGCGTTGGCGATTCCGAGCGCGAAAGTCGTCATCATCGACGTCGCGCGGGTGCGCGCCGAAGGACAGGTTCTGGATCTCGCCCACGCGGCGGCATTCTGGGGGCACAGCCGTTTTCGCGCGGGGGACTACGAAGACGCGCGTGACGCCGACATCGTCGTGATCACGGCCGGCGCCGGCGTCAAACCCGGCGAGACTCGCCTGCACCTTGCCAGAACCAATGCGGACATCGCGGCCGGAATCGTCGCGCGCATCGCGCCGCTCGCGCCCGACGCCATCTATCTGATCGCGACCAACCCGTGCGACGTGCTGACCGGCGCCGTCTACGACCAACTGCGCGACCAACTGCGCTGCGAGCGCGAGCGCGTCATCAGCACCGGCACCTCGCTCGACACCGGCCGGCTGCGCTCCCTGCTGTCCGAGCGCCTCGGCGTGGTGGCCTCCGCGATTCACGCCTACGTGCTCGGCGAGCACGGCGAATCGGCGGTGATCCAGTGGTCGGCCGCGACGGTTTGCGGCATGCCTCTCGAAACCTTCCTGACGAGGAACGGCAAGGAGCTGGGACCCGCCAGCAGGGATCTGATCCTGCGCTCCGTTCATGAGGCGGCCAAGCTCATCAAGGAAGGCAAAGGCGCCACCCATTACGGCATCGCCAGCGCGATAGGCAGGATCTGCGAGGCCATCGTGCACGACACCGATCTGATCCTCACGGTCGGCATCGTCCAGCCCGAAGTGGAAGGCATACCGGACGTGTGCGTGTCGCTGCCGATGGTCGTCAATGGCGAAGGTGCGCGCTTGATCGCCTATCCGGAACTCGACCCTGTCGAGCGCGCGGCCTTGCTGGGCAGCGCGCGCATCGTCAAGGAGGCGACGCAAAACGTGCTCCACGAGCGGTGACGCTTTCCCGCGCACTCCGAAACTACCCAGCCACGCCGGCACGAGGTCCATCATGGCTCCCACACCCGCCAAGGCTTCACAGCCCCCCGGCTCCCCGCCCACCACGCCGAAGCCCTCGGTCGGGCTGCCGGCCGGCGTCTGGAAATATCTGGTGCCGATCGCGGTCGGCGTCGTGCTGTGGTTCCTGCCCGCGCCCGCGGGCCTGCAACCGAAGGCGTGGCACATGTTCGCCGTGTTCGTCGCGACCATTGCCGGCATCATGACCGCGCCGCTGCCGATGTCGGTGGTGGCCATCATCGGCTCGACCGTCGGCGTGCTGCTCGGCGTTCTGACCTTTGCCGACGTCACCCGATCCACCGGCACCGACCTCGTCTGGCTCGTGATGCTCGCGTTTTTCATTTCACGCGGCGTGATCAAGACCGGCCTTGGCCGCCGGATCGCGCTTCTGTTCATGCGCTTGCTGGGAAAGCGCACGACCGGGCTCGGCTACGGGCTCGTGTTGACCGAACTCGTGATCTCCCCCGCGATGCCGAGCATCACCGCGCGCGCGGGCGGCGTGATGCTGCCGATCACGCGAGCCATTTCCGAAGTGCTGGGCAGTCACGCCGACGACCCGCAATCCCGCGCGAAGGTGGGACGCTATCTGATTCTGTGCGCGTTCCACGCGAACATCATCACGGCGGGCATGTTCATCACGGCGATGGCGGGCAATCCGCTCGCGGTCAAGCTCGCCGCGGACCAGGGCGTGTCGATCAGCTGGCTCGACTGGGCGGTGGCGGCGTCCGTCCCCGGTCTGCTGTGTCTCGCCGTCATTCCGATCTTCATGCTGTGGATCGTCCCGCCGCATGTCAGACGCACGCCCGATGCGACCGACCTCGCGCAACGAGAGCTTGCAACGATGGGCCCGATCTCGGTCAAAGAGATCATCATGGCGTGCATCTTCGTCGGGCTGCTGGTGCTGTGGGTGTTCGGCGACGATCTCGGCGTCGGCGCGACGCTCGCGGCGGCGATCGGCGTTTCGCTGCTGTTCATCAGCGGCGTGCTGACGTGGCAGGACGCGCTGAACGAGAAAGCCGCGTGGGACACGATGATCTGGATCGGCCTGCTGATCATGCTGGCCTCCAAGCTCAACGAATATGGCATGGTGAACTGGTTCGGCAAGGAATTCGGCCAGCACCTCGCGGGCTTTCCGAGGCTGGCCGTCTATATGCTGGTGGCGGCGATCTACGTCTACATTCACTACTTTTTCGCCAGCGCCACCGCGCATATCAGCGCACTGTTTCCACTTTCGATGGCACTGATGGTCGCCGCCGGCATCCCGCCCTTCGTCGCCGCGGTCTCCCTCGGGATTCTGAGCAATGTGAACGGTTGCCTGACGCAATATGGCATCGGCTCAGGTCCGGTGATGTTCGGTGCCGGCTATGTGACCCAGGGCGAATGGTGGAAGGCGGGCTTTTTGATGAGCCTGTTTTACATGCTCGCGTGGCTGGTGGTTGGGCCGCTTTGGTGGAAGGTGCTGGGCCATATTTGAGGCAGCGCGAGTTTCGACGCGCGGGGCGTACGGCCCACGCGCATCGGGAAGCACGCACAAACTATTCACGCGATGTCGCCAACGGAAGTCTGGCGATCAGTTCTTCGAACACGACGCGAACTCGCCTCGCTACCGGGCCGCGTTGCGGACGGTAGACGTAAAGCTTCCAGGGCTCGGGATCGAGCCGAGGTAGAACCCGCACGAGTTGGCCTCGCTGAACGTAAGGCCGAATCAGATATTCGGTACATTGGCTGAATCCGGCACCCGCGCACGCAGCCTCGATTTCCACGGAAGTGTCGTTGGTCACGAACGCAGGCGAAGCGGGCTGAAAGTGACGCTCGCCGCGAAACACCCACGGCCACGGACGACCGCTTGCCGGATCGATCAGGCACGTAACGGGCCGCGTTTCCAGTTCCTTCAGGTTCCTCGGTTCCCCCACCCGTTCGATCAATGCGGGTGACCCGACCGTCCATACGGGCAACGGACCGATCGCGCGCGCGACGAACCGGTTGTCGCCAATCGCGCCCACCCGCACGCCAATGTCGATCTGTTCATCGACGACAGCCGAGGGCGCATCCGCCAGCCTGAGGTCGGGAGTGAGACCCGGGTGACGGACCATCAAATCCATCAGGATCGGCTGGACGTAGTGGCGACCGAGGCCCGAAGGCGCCGTTATGCGCACGATGCCCGTTGCTTCGTCGCGCGTGGATGCGAGCCCGAACAGACCGTCGACCGCGGCTAATGCGGCCTGCGCGTTGACGACGAACGACTGGCCGAACGTCGTGATCTGCACGCGCCGCGTATTGCGATGGAACAGGGTTTCCTTCAGTTGCTGTTCCAGCTCACGAATCGCACGCGTGACCACTTGCGGTGAAACCCCGAGCCGCGCGGCGGCTTCGCGGAAGCTCGTGCTCGACGCGGCGGCGAGGAAGATCTTCAGCAGGTCGAGTCGGTTGAGCACGACTATTCCCATGTCGAGAACGGAGAATGCACAGTATTCCATTTCGACGGCTGACTGAACATTCCCAAAACCGGAATTGTGAATGCGCGAGTATTCCATTCACTTGCGGGTGGCGAATCTCCATACTGGGTTCCAGACGTGCCGCGACGAAGCTCTTCGCGGCACGCCAGATCAACCACCTGGCGGCATTGCCACCGAATCAAAGGACGACATCATGAACACGATCAGCACACCACGGCAGCTCGAAGGAAAGATTGCACTGGTAACCGGCGCAAGCTCCGGCATCGGCCGCGCTTCGGCCCTCGAACTCGCACGGCGCGGTGCGAAGGTAGTTGTTGCGGCCCGTCGCAAGGACGAGCTCGACCAGCTCGTGCAGCAGATCGTCGCTGAAGGGGGCGAAGCAGCGGCCATCGCCGCGGACGTGTCGAAGGAAGCCGATATCAAGCGTCTCGTCGACTACACGGTAGAGACCTACGGCCGCCTCGACATCGCCTTCAACAATGCGGGAACCGAGGGCGTGTTCGCACCGCTGCTCGAACAGAACGCCGAGAGCTTCGACAGGGTGTTCGAGCCGAACGTGCGCGGCGTGCTGAACTCGATGAAGTACGAAGCCGAAGTGATGCTCGCGCAGGGCTCCGGCAGCATCATCAACAATGCCTCGATGGGCGGCCTGATCGGCTTCGAGAACGCGTCGGTGTACATCGCCAGCAAGCACGCGGTGGTCGGCATGACGAAAACGGCATCGATCGAGTGGTTCCGCAAGGGCGTGCGCGTGAACGCGCTGTGCCCGGGTTTGATCGAGACGCCGTTTCATCATCGCGGCATCTGGCCGTCGGTCGAAGCTCAACAGCAGTTCGCCGCCGGCACGCCGGCCGGCCGCTGGGGTTCGGCCGAAGAGATGGCGACGATCGTCGCGTTTCTCGCCTCCGACGACTCGAGCTACGTGTCGGGTCATGCGCTCGTCGCTGACGGGGGTTACTCGGTCGCCTGACCTGAGGTCATTCGCGATCCCGCTGGCGCGGCAAAGACCGGGACAGACCCGGTCCATTAATTCGCTATCCGCGCCAGCGCTCCAGGCAGCGCTTCACTTGCCCGTGCCGCTCGCCTCGAAGGCCCCCCGATCATAAGCTTCGCAATAGGCCTTCCAGTCCGCGACGACCTGCGCCTCGCACTGCGTCGCGAGATCGATCAACGGCAGTTGCCAATCGCGCCGGCTACCAAACGCGATCAGATCATCCGCGATCGCCGACTTCTGCCGCCCTCCGCTGCGCAGATGCGCCCACGCGCTCAACTCGGCCATGCTGTTGATCACTGCCTCGAGGCGCGGCAGCTTGCCGTCCCAGTCGGCCAGCGCGACCCGATCTTCCGACGGCTGCAAACTCCGCAGCACATAGGAGCGCCGGTTGAATTCGACCGCGTGCAAAAAGGCCTGCGAGACCGCCTGATTGCGCCTCTGCACTTCGACGACACGCTGCGCCTCGGTCTGCCACTTCGGCTGCGTTGCCGTTACGTGCGCACTCACCGACGATGGCAGCGACTCTTTCAGATCGATCAGGTAGTTGCCATCGGGCGAGCCCTTGCCCTCGACGAGAATCACGTAACGATCGACACCGAGGCTGCCCGTCCCCGCGATGCGGCGCGCGACATCGAGCGTGCGGTAGAACTCGGGATTCGGCTCCGCCGCCGCGAACTGCTGCATGAACTGCACGACCGCCGCGCGTCGTTCGTCGCTGACGGGCAGCGCTTTCTTGCCGTCGACCTTGAGCATGCGCGTCTTGCCCTTGAGCACGGTGCGCCTGTCGAGATGCGCGGCGCGCGTGCGGCTCGCAAGCGCGACGAACAGATCGCGGACCATACCGTTCGCGGTCTCCGCCTCGATCCAGCGCGACTTGCCGAACGCGAGCGCGGCGCCGTAGGCATCGAGCGCGGTGTGGCATAGCGCGAGCGCTTCAGCGCGGCTCAGCTTCAGGTCGCCCGCGCCGACCAGCACGCTCGTCAACAGACGCACGAGCTCGTAGGGAGCCGGCGCCAGACAGGCTTCGTCGAAGTCGTTGTTGTCGAAATAGACGAGGCGATTGTCGCCCTTGTAGCTGCCGAAATTCTCCAGATGCATGTCGCCGCAAATCCACACGTGCGGCGCGTCGTCGAGCACCTTCGCGCGCGGCAGACGCTGATAGAACAGATGACAGGTGCCGCGCAGAAACACGAACGGCGAGCCGCGCATGGCCTTGTATTTCATCGCGAGCCGTTCGGGGTCGCGTCCGGCGTTGAAACTGTTGATGATCTTTGCGATATCGGACATAGCGGGTTCCGTTCAATGAGCAAGCTCGTCGTGAGCTTCATGCCTGGTGCTGTGACCTCGGCGCGTGCCGCGAATTCAATGCGGGTTCAACCCGCATGCAGCGAAGTGACCAGCGCCAACGCCACCACGAGCGGCACGAGGTGAGGCAAGCCGTGAGTCTGGAAGGCGCGTAGACCCGCCGCGAGCTACGCGTCGGGAATGCGCCGTCAGCAAGCTCACCTCTGCCCGCCAAACCTGCGCCGATACGCCCCCGGACTCGTCAGCGCGATCCGGCGAAAATGCCGCCGCAACGACTCCTCCGACCCGAACCCCGCCAGCTCGGCGACGCGCGCCATCGGCAGCGGCGTCGCGCCTTCGAGCAACTCACGCGCAAGCGCGACGCGCTCCCTGACGAGCCATTCATAAGGCGCCATGCCGGTCGCGTCGTGGAACTGCCGTTGCAGCGTGCGCGGGCTCATCGCCGCGCGCCCGGCGAGCGAGCGCAGCGTATGCGGCTCGGCCGCATGGCTGCGCACCCAGTCCATCAGCTTCGCGATACGTCCGCTTTCGTCGTGCGGCATCGGACGCGGCACGAACTGAGCCTGGCCACCCTCGCGATGCGGCGGCACCACCAGCCGTTGCGCGACGCGATTGGCGACCGCGCTGCCATGATCGCGCCGCACCAGATGCAGCAGCATGTCGAGCCCGGCCGCCGATCCCGCCGACGTGATCACCTGCCCTTCATCGACATACAGCGCATCGGGTTGCACGCGCAGTTGCGGATAGCGCTGCTGCAACTTGTCCGCATAGCGCCAGTGGGTCGTCACGGTCTTGCCGTCGAGCACGCCGGCCGCCGCCAGCACGAACACGCCCGAGCAGATCGAGCAGAGCCGCGCGCCGCGCTCGTAGGCCGCGCGAAGCTTGCGCAGCAGCGCGGCCGGCGGCACTTCGTCGGCATCGCGCCAACCCGGAATCACGATCGTGTCGGCGCTCGCGAGCAGCCTCAGCGTGTACGGCGCGGCCAGCGTGATGCCGCCCGCCGCGCGGATCGGAGCGGGCTCGGCCGCGCAGACCGCGAAGCGATACCACGGCACGCCGAGCTCGGGACGTTCGAGCGCGAACAGTTCGGTCACGCAGCCGAATTCGAAGGTGCAGAGCCGGTCGTAGGCCAACGCGACGACGAGATGATTGTGCATGGCGCGATGTTACCGGAGATTGACGATCACGCCACTTACCGGGCGACCGGCCGCCCGCCACAATCGACCGTGCCTGAAACGTCTGACACTCGCCCGCTGGACCAGCCGATCAACTCCCCTTCATCGCCATGACTCACGACCACTCCATCACCGCCGCCCCGAACGCCGTCACCGCGATCCCCGCCGCCGACAGCGCCGCCGCGCTCGCGCATTTCCACGCGTCGCTGCGCTTCGAAACCGACTGCGCCGACGTCCACGCCGCGCTCGCGAGCGGCGCGCCCGGCTTCGTGCTGCTCGACGTGCGCAGTCCCGCGCTGTTCGCGCAGGGCCACGTGCCGGGCGCGCTGAATCTGCCGCACGGCAAGATCGTCGCGTCGAAGCTCGCGGCTTATGCGCCGGACACGCTGTTCGTCACCTACTGCGCCGGCCCGCACTGCAACGGCGCGGCGCGTGGCGCACTGCGGCTCGCCCAGCTTGGCCGGCCCGTCAAGCTGATGGCCGGCGGCGTCACCGGCTGGCTCGACGAAGGCTTCGCGCTGAGCCATCAGGACGACGATCCGCCGCCCGATTCGCGGTTGGATCCGCACTCCGCTGCCTAGCACGGCCCGCACTCCGACACGACTTCGAGTGCGGCATCCGCCATGGGCCGCGAGCCTGTTTTGGCCCCTGTTAGCCAATCGCAAATTAGTTAAACAAAGTTGGAAAAGTGCCGATAACGTGTCCAGCCGCATTCCTCCCGGCGGACCCAACATGCAGAGTTCTTACAATTTTTGGCTCGTGGCGATTTCGTTCGCGGTCGCGACGCTCGCGTCGTACACCGCGCTCGATCTGACGGGCCGCATCTTCCTGCTTGCCTCGGCGCGCCGACGGCATGCATGGCGGCTCGGCGGCGCGCTCGCGCTCGGCGTCGGCATCTGGTCGATGCACTTCATCGCGATGCTCGCGTTCTCGCTGCCGATCCCGCTCGGCTACGACCTCGCGATGACCGCCTGTTCGCTGGCCCTCGCGATCGGCGCTTCGTATCTGGCGCTCTTCATGACGACCCAGCAGCGCCTGACACCGGGCCGGCTGCTGACGGGCGGCGTGGCGATGGGGATCGGTATCGCCGGCATGCATTACACCGGCATGGCGGCGCTGCGCATGGCGCCCGCGATCCACTACCAGCCGGTGTGGTTCGCGGCCTCGATCGCGATCGCGATCGGCGCGTCGAGCGCCGCGCTGTGGATGGCGCGCGCGCTCAGCAACGAACACGAGCGCCATATCGCGCGCAAACGTCTCGCCGCGGCGCTGGTGATGGGCGTCGCGATCAGCGGCATGCACTACACGGGCATGGCCGCCGCCGACTTCGCGCCCGGCGCGATCTGCGGCGCGGCCAACGACATCGACGCGCACTGGCTCGCGACCTCGCTAATCCTGCTCACGTTCGCGGTGCTGATCGTCACGCTGATGCTGTCGCGCTTCGACGTGCGCACCACCTTCCTGCTCGGCGCGGTGTCGAAGCTGAATGGCCAGATCGTGCGGCTCGCGACGCTCGACGTGCTGACGGGCCTGCCGAACCGCGCGACGCTGACCGAGCGGATCGAACGCGCGATTAGCGGCGCGCGTCGCCAGCGCACGTCGTTCGCGGTGCTGTTCATGGATCTGGACGGCTTCAAGACGATCAACGATTCGCTCGGCCACTCGGCCGGCGATGCGGTGCTGTCCGCCTTCGCACAACGCCTGCAGCAATGCGTGCGATCGAGCGACACCGTCGCGCGGCTCGGCGGCGACGAGTTCGTCGTGCTCGCGGAGCAGCTGACGTGCGGCGACGACGCGGCCGCGCTCGCAGACGGCGTGCTCGAGCGGATGCGCCAGGGCACCTGGAGCGACGAGCAACCGCTGCAGGTGATGCCGAGCATCGGCATTGCGCTCTATCCGCGCGATGGCGACAGCGTCGAGACGCTGCTCCAGCACGCGGACGCCGCGATGTACGAAGCGAAGCGCGCGGGTCGCGGCACCTACCGCTTCTTCGAGCGCAGCATGAACGAGGCCGCCACGCGCACGCTGAAGATCCAGCAAGTGCTGCACGACGCCTTCGCGAACGAGCGCTTCTCGCTGCTGTTCCAGCCGAAGTTTCAGCGCGGCGGCGATGCGCTCGCGGGCGCCGAGGCGCTGATCCGCCTGCACGATCCGGAGCTGGGCGCGCTGACGCCGACCGAATTCATTCCGGTCGCCGAGCGCTCCGGGCAGATCGTGCAGATCGGCTACTGGGTCGTGCGCGAAACCTGCCGGCGCATTCGCGGCTGGATGAAACAGGGCCTGCCGGCGATGAAGGTGGCGATCAACCTGTCGCCGCGTCAGCTGCTGCAGCCGGATCTCGTCGAGACGATCCTCGACATCGTCAGGACCGAGGGCGTCGCGTGCGAGCAGATCATGTTCGAGATCACCGAGAGCGTCGCGATGCAGGACGCCGCGCGCACCGTCGAAGTGTTCCGCGCGTTTCAGGCGAGCGGCTTCGACATCTCGATCGACGACTTCGGCACCGGTTATTCGAGCCTCGCGTATCTGCAACGCTTCCAGGTGAAGCAGTTGAAGATCGACCGCTTCTTCACCAACGGTCTCGATGCGAACGGTGCCGCGGGCAGCGCGATCGTGTCGGCGATCATCGCGCTCGCGCACTCGCTCGAAATGGACGTGGTTGCCGAGGGCGTCGAAACCCAGTCGCAGCTCGACAAGCTGCGCTCGATGAGGTGCGACGAAATGCAGGGCTTCCTGCTCGGCAAGCCGGTCAACGCCAACGACTTCGGCGAACTGCTGCGCGGCAGAATGATGGCCGTGTGAGCGAAGCGGGCAGCGCGCCTGACGATGCGTCGAGGCTGACGGGGCCGATCCGATTGACCGCCGCTTCGCCCCGATTGGCTCCGGTTCGCTTCGATTCACGCTCCGCTTCGACACGCCGCGCGCGGATCGCCTAACGCATCTCCCCTAACGCCGCGAGCCGTTCGGTCAATGCCTCGCTCGCGCGCGTCATCGGCAGACGCAGTTCGTTGCGCACCCACCCTCGCGCCGCGAGCAAAGCCTTCACCGGCGCCGGATTCGGTTCCGCGAACGCGAGCTGGATCTGCGGCACGAGCGCATGAAAAATGCGCCGTCCTTCGTCGAGCCGCCCCTCCGTCAGCGCACGGTACAGCGCGACAAAACGCTCGGGCCGCCAATGCGCCGACGCCGCGATCGCCCCGCTTCCGCCCGCGCACACCGTCGTGAAGAGCTCGAGGTCGTTGCCCGCGAGCACCTGCAGACGGCCGTCGCGAATCAGCGCGAGCGTCGTGTCGAGCGAACCGGCGCAATCCTTGATCGCCTGAATTCGCGGATGCGCGGCGAGCGTCAGCAGCGTGTCGAGTTCGAGCCGCACGCCGGTGCGCTGCGGAATGTCATAGAGCACGACCGGATGCGCGCTCGCGTCGGCGAGCGCGCTGAAATGCTCGACGATGCCGGCCTGCGCGGGCCGCGTGTAATACGGCGCGGCGATCAACACGCCGGCAATCGGCAACCGATTCAGCTGCTCGATCCGCGCGCGCATGCTCGCCGTGTGATTGCCCGACACGCCGACCAGCACCGGCAATGCACGCCGCTGAGCGTTGGATTTGGAGATGGAGTTGGTGGTGGCCTCGGCGTCGCCTCGCGCGGCGTCGAGAATCGTCGCCAGCACGGCGTCCTGTTCGGCGGCGTCGAGCGTGGCGGGCTCGCCGGTCGTGCCGAGCGCGACGAGCCCGGCCACGCCGGCGTCCGCATAGCGGCGCACCAGCGCGCGCAGCGCGGCGTGATCGACGGCGCCGTCGGCGAACGGCGTGATCAGCGGAATCCAGATACCCGAGAAATCAGACATGTTTTCTACCTCGATGACGACCGTATCGATTCCGGGTCAGCGGTGCGAGGGAGAACAAGGGGGAAAGCCGCAGGCGGGCGGTTGACCGGTCGTTCCGTCGCACATCTGACGACGGAACAGCGTGCTCCGGTCAGATGAGCGGCTGTTTTTTGGCTTTGGCGCCCACGTTGCGCGAAGCGCCGTTCGCGCGTGCGACCGCCGCGCTCGCCAAAGCGGCGCGGGCGAAGGTCGACGAACGGAGCGGGAACGTGGGGCCGGAGTGCATGGACGGCAGTGTAACCGCGAAACCCACGGCGCGGACAGCCCTTGACGCTTGGCCAACCCGCTCGCGGAGAAAATCGCTTGACTTCTACGCGCGGGAAACTAATATACGCACCGCGTACATCAACGCGTTTTGCTGACTCCCCCCGCCGACCCCACTCTTGCGACAGGTGCCCTCATGAGCGTTCCGCAACAAGCCTTCCTACGCGATGCGATGCGTCGCCTGAACATGACGCGCGATACGTTCGCTAACCGCATCGGCGTGTCGCGCCGGGCGCTCGACACGTGGCTGCTGCCGGACGACTCGCAGGAATCGCGGGCGATGCCGGAAATCGTCGAGCGCTTCGTGTCGGAGATCGTCACGAACACCGAGCCGGGAGAAGGATATACGCAAAGCGTAGACTCGCAATCGCTCGCGAGCCAGATACTGTTCGAGGGCAAGCCGCAGTTGCTGTCGGTCGATCAGTTTTCGCGCGATTCGGTCGAGGCGCTCTTTCGCGTCGCCGACATCATGCAGCCGATCGCCCGGCGCCGCAAAATCTCGCGCGTGCTCGAAGGCGCGGTGCTCGGCAATCTGTTCTTCGAGGCGAGCACGCGTACCCGCGTGAGCTTCGGCGCTGCGTTCTGCCGGCTCGGCGGCTCGGTGTGCGACACGACCGGCTTCACGTTTTCGTCAATGGCAAAAGGCGAATCGATCTACGACACGAGCCGCGTGATGAGCGGCTACGTCGACGCACTGGTGATCCGCCATCCGGAGCAAGGCTCGGTGGCCGAATTCGCGCGTGCGACCAACGTTCCGGTGATCAACGGCGGCGACGGTCCCGGCGAGCATCCGAGCCAGGCGCTGCTCGACCTGTACACGATCCAGCGTGAGTTCTCGCGCCTGGGCAAGATCGTCGACGGCGCGCACATCGCGCTGGTCGGCGACCTCAAGTACGGCCGTACCGTGCATTCGCTGGTGAAGCTGCTGGCGCTGTACCGCGGCATCAAGTTCACGCTGATTGCGCCGCCGACGCTCGAAATGCCGGGTTATATCATCGAGCAGATTTCGCGCAACGGTCACGTGATCGAACAGACACACGACCTGCGCAACGGCCTGCGCGGCGCCGACGTCGTGTACGCGACGCGCATCCAGAAGGAGCGCTTTGCCGACGAGTCGTTCGAAGGCTACACGCCCGACTTCCAGATCAACCAGGCGCTCGTCGATAGCGTGTGCGGCGCCGATACGCTGATCATGCACCCGCTGCCGCGCGACAGCCGCCCCGGCGCGAACGATCTGAGCACCGACCTCAATCACGATTCGCGGCTCGCGATTTTCCGGCAAACGGACAACGGCATTCCGGTGCGGATGGCGATTTTCGCGGTGCTGCTCGGCGTCGACAAACTGGTCCAGCATTCGATGCGCGATGCCGCGTGGCGCCCGCCCGTCTATCTCGGCCCGGACGACGCGGTGTTTCACGGGATCGATTGACGCGGACAGCGGTCTGCCGGTCAGGCAGCGGGCGCGGCCGCGGCGCGCGCTTCACGCATTTCGCGCGCCGCCTGCCTGAACGCGCCGGCAAAAAACAGCACCTGATATTTGACCGCGTTCGACCAGTACTTCCATGTATGACCGCCGGGCCGCTCGGCATAATCGTGCGGCACGCCGAGCTCGACGAGCCGCTCGTGCAGCAGACGGTTCGACTGCACGAGCGAGTCGTTCACGCCGCAATCGATCGTCAACGCGATATGGTCGCGGCCGAAATCCTCCGCACTGGCGACGATCGCTTCGCTATTCCAGAAGTCCACATGTTGCGACGGGTCGCCGAACACCCGTTCGATGCCGGGCTCGTCCTCGCTGCCACGAGGGTCCACCGCTCCGCTGATGCTGCCCGCCGCGCCGAACGCGTCGGGCCGGTCGAGCGCAATGCGCAGTGCACCGAATCCGCCCATGCTCAAGCCCGTGATCGCGCGCGCCTGCTTCGTCGCAATCGTGCGGAAATGGCTGTCGATGAAGGCCACCACCTCGGTGCCCACGTAGGTTTCATAGCGGCTGCGCGGATCGACGGGGCTATCGATATACCAGCTTTCGTGGCCGCCGTCGGGCATCACGAGGATCACGTGATAGCGGTCGGCCAGCTTGCCGATATGCGAATTCGCGGTCCAGTCCGTGTAATCGCCGCCCGAGCCGTGCAGCACATAGACGACCGGAAAGCGCGCGGCCTGGTTGCCGCGCGCATACTGATCGGGCAGCACGACGGTTGCGTCGAACGTCCGATGCATCGCCGCGCTCGGGATCGTGACGACGCGCGACTGGAACGCCCACGCCGGCGACCCGATCAGCATCAGAATGAGCCAGAACGTACGGACTGGATTCATGGTGAGTCGCCCTTGCGCTTGTTTTCCGCCAGCTTCCGGCTGCTTACCTTCGTCAGGCATCCGAATAAAGCTGCTCCGGCGTGCCTCGGCTTATGTCCGTCGACGACTCTAGCAACGGCGACTTACAACCAAATTTCAGCGAAGCATACGATCCAGTCAGACTTCAGCCGCCTCATCCGCTTCGGTTGCCGTCGCGACGCCCGTATCGTCGACGTGCGCGGCAAACCCAACCTGCCCGGGCGCCAGATCGTCCCGCAATGTGAGCGCCGGAATCGCGTAAGAACCGCCGTTCTGCGGCCGGAATGCGATCGGCGTGGCGGTCCACAGCGCGTCGAGCCGTCGCCCGAGCGCCTCGCTGACCTCGGCATACCTCGTCTCGTCGACGCGACTCGTGCGGTAGACGACGAACGGCGGCAATACCTCGAAACCGGGGTAATACAGCACGCCGTGCTGGATCGGGAACAGCACGTCGTCGATCGGACCGTTGATGCCGCGTGCGCTGTAGTGCGACTCCCAACCGCCCGTCGTCACGACCAGCATCGCGCGCTTGCCCGCGAAACGGCCCTCGCCGTAACGCTCGCCCCAGCGCGCATCGGAGTGCTCGCCGATGCCATACGCGAGACCATAGGCATAGACGCGCTCCACCCAGCCCTTCATGATCGCCGGCATCGAGAACCACCACAGCGGAAACTGCAGGATCACCGCATCGGCCCATTTCAGCTTGTCCTGCTCGCGCGCGATGTCCTCGCTCTGCAGGCCATTCTCGAACGCATGCTTCGATTCGAGCGACGCGAAGAAGCGCTCGCCGCTTTGGCGCTCGCTGGTGTCGTTCGCATCGAGCGACGCTTTCCAGTTCATCGCGTACAGATCGGATACCTGCACCGTATGGCCGGCGTGTTCGAGATGGCGGACCGTAAAGTCCTTCAGCGAACCGTTCAACGATTTCGGTTCGGGATGCGCATAGATGATGAGAACGTTCATGATGGGACCTTCGTGGCTGAAAACAGTCACGATAGGCATCGTCGAGGTATATTGGAAATGAATTCCCAATATGTCAGGTATTGCCGTGGTTAATCTCAGAAGACTGGACCTGAACCTGCTGGTCACGCTCGACGTGCTGCTCGAAGAGCACAACGTGACTCGCGCCGCCGAACGGCTGAACTTTTCGCAGCCGTCGGTCAGCGTGCATCTGGCGAAACTGCGCGACGTATTCGGCGATCCGCTGCTATTGCCCGGACCGCGCGGCATGCGGCCCACCGCGAAAGCTCAGGAACTGCGCGAGCCGTTGCGCGAAGCGCTCGACGCACTGCAGCGCGCGGTCGCGCCAACCAGCCCGTTCGATCCGGCCGCGGCGACGCAAACCTGGCGCATCGCCGCTACGGACTACGCGGAGTCGACGATCATCCTGCCGATGCTCGCGGGCTTGCGCGTGGCGGCGCCCGGCACGCGTCTGGCGATCGTCGAGGCGGCACCGCCGCGGCTCGCGCGCCAGGCCGAACAGGGCGACATCGATCTCGGCTTTCATACGAGCGAAGGCGCGCCCGAGGGCTTGCGCCGTCGCCTGCTGTTTGCCGAGCGGTACGTGCTGGTCGGCCGCGCCGGTCATCCGAAGCTGAAACGCCGGCCCACCCTCGCGCAGTTCTGCAAGCTCGAACATGTGATCGTGTCGCCCGATGGCGGCGGATTTTTCGGCGTCACCGACGAGGCGCTCGCGAAGGTGGGGCTCGCGCGCAAGGTCGTGCTGTCAGTGCCGCACTTTCTGTTCATGCAATCGGTGCTCGCGAGCACGGATCTGGTGGGGATGCTGCCCGCGCGTCTCGTGCGCGGCTCGGACGCGCTGCGCATGGTCGAACCGCCCGTCGAGGTGCCGGGCTACGAGATGGCGATGCTGTGGCACGAGCGCGTGCATCGTGATCCTGCGCATCAGTGGTTGCGGGAGTTTATTGCGGCGTCGGTTTGAGCGACGACGCGATGTATCCGAGCGACGGATGGCGATCAGGCGTGGTCATGCGGCTTGCGTGGCTGGAATGGGAGAGCCCGTCATACTCATGACGAATCTCTGCAGTCGATCCCAGGCTACCTGGTAGCGGTGCAACGGTACCGCGGCCAACTGTTCGTCATGCACGGTCAGCAGACGTTCGACTGCCCTTCGTTCATGATCGAACAGTGACCACCGCTCCTGCTGTTCGGCGCGTTCGACACAGGCGTCCAGTGCCGCCTCCGCCTGCCGATACAGGTCGAGGTCGGCTCCAGATGCGGTTTCCTGCGGCAAATAGAACGCAAGGTAGGTGGCACGCAGCAGATTGACAATCTGCTGCGAATCGCCCCTTCCGGCCCGAACGGCAGCTAGCGCCAGGTGATTCTCGAGCGACAATGCCCGCACCTTACCGGTCGACAGCGGCAGCAACATCTCATTCGTGCGTACCTTACGCTTGCAATTCATTTCGAATCCCTCCCCGACTGCTCGCAACTCGGTGCCATCGATGAACCGATCGGGAAGGCTCAATCAGTGCCGTACTTAGGCGACCGTGGCCCGTAAAGCAGCCCATTCGGCGGTCCGGCCTGCAGAAGCCGATAGCTCGTCACGCCGGCAATGTCGTGGCCCTTGTCCGTCAGCGAACTCGCAACCTGCTTGACCGCCGCCGTGACCAGCATGCCGATCAGGCCAGAGCCAGCATAATTGTTGCCCTCATTGCTGTTGGCGCTTGCCCTACCCTGCCACAGCACGTCGCCGGACTTGAGATCGACCAGCCGAGCGGACGCCGTTACGACCGTCGCACTGTCGAGCACGCGGTACACGCTGCCGTACTGTGTGATCTTCGAGTACAGGACCGCGTCGGCACCGAAGATTTCGCGCAGCTTCGCGGGCGTGGTCGCCTCGATGTCCGCGGCCGCCGTCAGGCCGTTCTGCCTGAAGGTTTCGTCCATCACCGCCACCGGTATCACGTAGTAGCCGGATTCGGCGAGCGGCATCGTCATCTGCGAGAGCATGCCGTTGGTCGCCTGCACGTCCGTTGTTTCGTTGGTCGGCGGCAGCAACAGGATCGAATGCGGCCGGCTGTTCTTGAATGCCGTGTAGTCGGCGTGCCTCGCGGGTTGTTGCGCGCACGCGGCAAGCAGTGCAACGGTCGACAGCGCAAACCAGAGCTTGAAGGAAAGGATCTTGGACATGGCGGCTCGCTCAGGGCTGTTTCGGTTTCTTCTTCATCAGGAAGTCCATGTAGGTCGAGGACTCCGGAAACATCTGCTTCTCGGCTTCGAACTCCTGCATGGCCTGGGTGTCGTTGCCGACGCTCGCGTACAGCATGCCCAGTTGTGCATGAAACCCGGGCGGCGGCGTGTGCCCCTTGCCGCGGATCTCCTGGAGGGCCTTTTCAAGCGCGTCGATCTGTTCCTGTGGCGCCTTTTCGCCTTTCAGGTAGTCGCATACGGCCGGCTGGTAGCCGGTCCACTGATAAAGCGGCGGGGGACTGTTGGCCGCGCATCCCGCGAGGAGCATCGCAGCCGCTGTTACCGGCAGACAGATTCCCCGCATCATGTGGCTATGGTTCATCGTGAATCGCGTCTTCATCTTTAGTGTTGGTGCGGTTGAATGTGAAGGCGCGCTTACTGCGCGGCCTTGAGCGTGCCTGCATCGACCTGCTCGACCAGGTGATTGACGGCCTCCTGGATCGCCAGATCGAGTACCTTGCCGTTCAGTGTGGAGTCGTAGCTGGCCGTGCCGCCGAAGCCGATGACTTCACGGTTAGAAAGGCTGAACTCTCCCGCGCCCTGGCTCGACGCCACGACTTCCGATGTCGTCGTGTCGACAACGTTCAGGCTGACCTTTGCGTAGGCCACCTGATTCTTGCCGCGGCCGAGGATGCCAAACAGCTGCTGATGGCCGACCTCCTTGCGACCGAACTCCGTTACGTCGCCTGTGATGACGAAGCGCGCACCCTTGATCGACTGCGCCTTTTTGCTGAAGCCTGCCTCCTGGCGGATTTCGTCGAGGTTGTCACGATCGAGCACATTGAAGCGACCGCTCTGCTGAAGCGACGTGATCAGAATGGTTTTGGCCTGACCACCGAGACGGTCGATGCCGTCCGAGAAGATGCCGCGCATATAGCTGGAACGGTTGTCGAACTTGCCGACTGAAACGCCGATGGGTTGGCCCACGGCTGGCTTCTGCGCACTAGCGACGGGTGGCACCGGTAGTGAGCGTGATGACTCGGTTGCGCATCCGCCAAGCGCTACGACGACGGCAACGGAAATGGCTGCGATACCATACTTTTTTAATAACTTCATTTAGTTTTCCTCTTTGTTGAAACGACAGAAGACCACTCGCGTTGGCGGGGCGAATATCAGAGCTGTGCGCTCACCTGGAAGCCGACCGTCACGCTTGGTGCGGGAAAGCCGGATGGTGCATAGATATCCGCCTGAACCGCGACGCTCGCACCGCTCAGTTGACCGCCCTGCGTATTGGACAGCGATGACGTGTCGACGGCCACATTGCCGTTGCCTGTGATTGCGCCGCCGCTGTTGATGGTCCGGCTGCCGCCCTGCACGGTCGTATTTCCCGTCCCCAGGTTGCTCACGAGACCGCCCGTATTGTCGATGGACGCGGCCTGAATGCCGAGCGTGCCCGCATCGCCCGCCGCGCCCGTGCCCGACTGGATCTGTCCGTTCGTATTCGTCAGCGTGCCGCCGCTTGCAAGCGAAAGGGACGTGAGCGAACGTATCGAGCCCTGCGTATTGTTGATATTTCCCGCGACGTTCGTGGCGATATTGCCCTTCGCGGCGAGTACGCCGGTCGCGTTGTCCAGACTCCCGGCCTGCGCCACGATATCGCCGGCAGCGGTGATCTTGCCGCCTACGTTCGAGAAGGACCCGGAACCGTTACCCGGCGCAATCGTCACGGTCCCCGTGCCGGCGGCGAGGATCGTGCCGCCGTCGTTGTCGAGGATAGCCGGGGCGAGCGTCAGGTCCGTACTGTTCGTCTGGATCGTGCCGCCGTTCGAGTTGTCGAGCGTACTACTGGCGTTGACGCTCATCGGCGAAACGCCGTACTGCGTGATTGTGCCGCCGTGATTCAGAAGGTCTATCGCGGACAGCGCAAGCTGGTTCGCCTGAATGGTGCCGCCGCTGTTGTCGAGCGTCGAGCCGATTGCGAGCGCCAGATCCGGCGCGACGATCTGACCGCCGTTATTGGTCAGCGACCCGCTCGCGAGACTCAGGTCCGCATTCGAAAGCAGCTTGCCGTTCGTGTTGTCGACAGTGTTTCCGACCGTTGCCGTCAGGCCAGTCTGGCCGAGCACCAGACCCGCCGCGTTGTTGAGCGTACCTGCCTGGGCGACGACTTGCCCGTTGCTCTGGATGGTCCCGCCTGCGTTCGAGATCGGCCCCGCGCCGGCATCAAGCGTCAGTACGCCGGTACCCGCGTGAACGATCGTCCCGCCATCGTTGTCGAGAGTAGCCGGGGCGAGCGTCAAGTCGCTGCTGTTCGTCTGGAGCGTGCCGCCGGCCGAATTGTCGAGCGTGCCCGATACCGCGACGTTCATCGGCCCGCTACCCGTCTGCGTAATCGTTCCCGCGTGATTGACGAGGTTTGTCGCATTCAGCGACACCTGCGCGGCTTGCGTAGATCCCGCGCTGTTGTCGAGCGTGGTCGCGCTTTCCGTCACCGTCTGACCGGCCGTAATCAAACCGCCGCTGTTGGTCAGAGATGAACCGGCATTGACCGTCGTGTTGCCCGACGCGCCGAGCGAGCCGCCGCTATTGTCGACCGATTGCGCGCTTACCTGGAGGTTCGTCTGCGCCGATACCGTGCCGTGATTGGCGATGGTGCCGCCTTGCAGCGCCACCGCACCATTGCCGCCAATCACGCCGCCCTGTGCACCAGTTGCGGTCGTGCCTGCCGCATTCACCAGTTGGCCCGTCGTCGTGACCGAAAGACCGTCGCCGTTCAGTGACGTAATGCGTCCCGCGGTACTGTCGAGCGACGTCCCGGCGACCGACAGACTGGCGGCGCTCTGAATCGTCCCCTGCTCGTTCGCGATGACGCCACCGCTCACCTGCATCGCGCCCTGCGAGACAATCGATCCACCCTGGTTCGTGAGCTGGCGGGACGCCTGCGCGACGAGCGGGCCTTGCGCCGAAATTACACCGCCCTGGTTCGACAGGATGCCCGCGTTAAGCGTTACGCCGCCCCCCGTCAACGAGCCTTTGTCGTTATCAAGCGTACCCGTGGCATACGCTACGATCGAGCCGCCAGCGCTCGTCGTCGCGCCCGCCAGGTTCAGATCGCCAGCATTCGCCGTCAGCGATACGTTACCGTTCGCCGCCGTCTCGCTGCCCGCGAGGTTGACGCCGCTGCCCGACAGAGACGCATTGCCGCCCGCGACGTTCTCCCCGGTCGCGCTGAGCTGCCCGACCGCAGAGACATCGAGGTCGCCCGAGTTGCCGACCGAACCATCGTTGTTCACGCCCGCGCCGAGAGTACCGGTTGAATCGACGGAGCCGGCGTTGACGGTGATGTTGCGTTGCGCGGCGAGCGTACCGCTATTCGTCAGCGCGCCGGACGAACCGATGGTCGTATTCTGCTGCGCATAAACGGTTCCGCTATTCGCAAAGCTTCCCGCGTTGATATCGACGTTGCCGCTTGCGGTCATCTTGCCCGACTGCACGAGCTGGCCCGAAGTCGATAGCGTGAGATCGCCGGCTTGCGCGGCAATCGTACCGGCGTTCGCCACCCCGACGCCGTTCTCGTTGCCCACCAAAGTGATCCGGTTCGCGTACATCCCGCCGAGCTGCGCGACGTCGATGGAGACGGCGGGTGCGGGTCCGCTGCCGGCGATGCGCGTCGGTGTCAGGCTCGCGTAGTCGATATTGTTCGAGCCGGTCGTCACGTTCAGCGTATTGGCGTAGATCGCCGCATTAGCCTGTACGGCTCGCGCCAGCAGGTCGACCTCGTCGATATTCGAGCCATTCAGGCCTGCGCCCTGCACGGTAATCGTGCCGCCCGTTACGTTAAAGCCGGTCAGATTGCCGCTGCCGTCAATCAGCGGATTGCCGGTCGTTAGAATTCCTTTCGACGTATTGATGAAACCGCCGCCGTCCACGACCAGGCCGGACGAATTTGCGATCACCACCGCGGCGGTCTTCTGCCCCGCGACCTCGACGTAGCCGCGCAACTGTGACGGGTTATTACTATTGACCTGGTTGACGATGATCTTCGCGGTGTCGCTCGGTCCGAAATTCGGATTACCGCTTATCTGGCCTGCGAGCTGCGTGCCCGTTATAACGGGTGAGTTGTTGAGAATCGCGCCTTGCTTTGATACGTCAAACTGTGAAAACGTGTTAAGTGAGACACCGGCGCCCGACGGCTTCGTAATGTTCACTTGAGGCAGACCATTCGCGGTACCGATGACCCCCGGCGCGTGCGCGCCAGACGGCACGATCTGCGCATCCGACATCCCGGGCGCAAGGCCGAACAGTGCGAGCGCGGCAAACGCCACGTCACGCATTGCAAATAGAGTAAGTGACCGGATCGCAACCGACGGCGTGGTTCGCCGACCACCCCCGCCGCGACCTACCGCAGTTTCTGCGACGGCGACGAGCATGCCCCGAAGTCGGCAATAGACCAGCCTGAATGTGTTCTTGTTCATTTTCTTAGCGTGTGCAAACTCCGTACGACGGAGAACATAACGCTAAGGACGGCTATGGTTCGTCAACAAACGTCAATGCGATGACGAATAACAACGGCCGTCTGAAACTAAGAAGTCACCGATAAGCATGCGAACAACATTTATGGTTCGAAGAGATGCTTTCGACCGGACGCCGGCGACCCCCGACCGCCGTCGCCCGTTGCAAGCAACACGAGTTGCAAAACCGAACCTCAGCCCTTTTCAGCGCCGATCGCATCCAGTTGATCGAGCACCTCGTCGCTCAGCTTCAACTGCGCCGACCGCAGGTTTTCACGCAGATGCGCAACCGAAGAGGTGCCCGGAATCAGCAGAATGTTAGGTGCCCGATGCAATAGCCACGCGAGCGCGACCTGCATCGGCGTCGCGTCAAGTTTCCGCGCGAGCTCCGACAGCTCCGACGATTGAATCGGCGTGAAGCCACCCAGCGGAAAAAACGGCACGTACGCAATGCCCTGCTCCGCAAGCGCGTCGATCAACGCATCGTCGTCGCGATGCACGAGGTTGTAGTGGTTCTGCACGCACACGAGCTTCGTGATGCGCTGCGCCTCGGCAATCTGCGCGGCCGTCACGTTGCTCAGGCCGACATGACGCACGAGCCCGCGTTGCTGCAACTCGGCGAGCGCCGTCACCTGCTTTTCGATCGAACCCTCGCTCGGCTCGTGCACGTTGCCCATCACGCGCATGTTGACCACGTCGAGCGCGTCGAGCCCGAGGTTGCGCAGATTGTCGTGCACGGCGCGCTCGAGATCGGCGGGCTCCTGCGCCGGCAACCACGCGCCGGCACCGTCGCGCACCGCGCCGACCTTCGTGACGATCGTCAGATCGCGCGGATACGGGTGCAGCGCCTCGCGAATCAGCTGGTTGGTGACGTGCGGCCCGTAAAAATCGCTGGTATCGATGTGGTCGACGCCCGACTCGACCGCCGCGCGCAGCACCGCCAGCGCCGCGCCGCGGTCCTTCGGCGGCCCGAACACGCCGGGGCCTGCCAGCTGCATCGCGCCATAGCCCATGCGCCGCACCGGGCGGCCGGCTAGCGCGAAAGTGTCGATGGAGCTGAAGTTCGGCATCACGATCTCCTTGTGAAGTGATGAGCGGCAGTATCGCCGGATTGCGTTGTTGAATAAACCGGTCTAACGTGTACGGGTTGTTCAAAATTCTGCACAATCAATCGTCATGGAACTCAATGATCTGGCCGCCTTCGTCTCGGTCGCCCGCGCAGGCGGCTTTCGCGACGCGGCGCGCGTGAGCGGCGTATCGGCGTCGAGTCTGAGCGTCGCGGTGCGGCGCCTCGAAACGAAACTCGGGCTACGTCTACTGAACCGCACCACGCGCAGCGTCGCGCCGACTGAAGCCGGCTTGCGCCTGATCGAGAAGCTGACGCCGCTGTTCGGCGAAATGGAAGCGGCGCTCGACGTGCTCAACGGCTTTCGCGACAAACCGACCGGCACGCTGAAGCTCAACGTGCCGTCGAGCGTCGCGCGCATCGTCCTGCCCGACGTACTCGCGCGCTTTCTGAAGCAGTTCCCGGACATTCGCGTGGAAGTGGTGGTCGAGGATGGTTTCGTCGATGTGCTGTCGATCGGTTGCGACGCGGGCATTCGCTACGACGAACGCCTCGAGCAGGACATGATCGCGGTGCCGATCGGCGCGCGCGTGCAGCGCTTCGCGACCGCCGCGTCGCCCGCTTATCTCGACGCGCACGGCCGTCCCGCGCATCCCAGCGAACTGCTCGCGCATGCCTGTCTGCGCGGGCAATTCGCGAGCGGCGCGATGCCGACCTGGTACTTCGAGCGCGACGGTGAGCTGCTGCAATTGAATCCGACCGGACCGCTGCTGGTGCGGCCGGGCGCCGCGATCGACCTCGCGGTCAGCGGCGCGATCGCGGGCCTCGGCATCATTCACCTGTTCGAAGACATGCTGCGTCCGTATCTGAACAGCGGCGCGCTCGAAGCGATTCTCGAACCGTGGTGGCAGCGATTTTCAGGCCCCTTCCTTTATTATCCGGGCCATCGTCATGTGCCCGCGCCGCTGCGCGCGTTCGTCGACTTCCTGAAAGCCGACTCAGAAGGTCTCCTGAATAAGGACGTGGCACGCAGATGATGCAATCAAAACGGTGGTTGCGGCGGCTCGTGCGGTATCAGCACCGTGGCGTGCATAGTTTCGCGATCGTGGTCAGAAAGCGATCCGCGCCGATCGGCTTCAGCAAACACGCGTTCCAGTAGTGCGCGTCGCGCTCCGACGGCGGCACCGCGGTATGCACCAGAATCGGCACGTTGACGGAAAGCGGCATCGATCTCAACCGGCGGCACAACTCCGCGCCGTCCATGATCGGCATCATCCAGTCGGTGATAATCAGGTCGGGAACGTGAGCGACGACACACGCGAGTGCTTCGGCGCCGTTGCTCGCGCAACTCACCTGATACCCTTCGTTTTCCAGAATCAGCCGCCATGCGGCCAGAATTTCTGGTTCGTCGTCCACCAGCAATATCGAGTACGTCATGGTTCACGGACGAAATTAGATTCTTTGTCTGATGAGAGCTCCGCAAGACGTGTTCCACAAGCGGCAATTGCGCGGATAATGACGCGAGTTGGCGGCGCGCATCGGTCGCCTGGCCGATCGGCGGCAAAACGGGCCCGCGCGGTCAGCGCAAATCGAGCCGTTCGGAACCGTTCGCGCGTTTGTATGTTGTAGAAACTCCATTCCGGTATCCATCATGACCGACAGACGTGTGAGCCCGCTGCGCAATTTCGCCAACTTCATCCGCGCGGAACGAGGCCGCCTGACGCGGCAATGGATGAATGCCGTCTCCATCGACGCCGATCTCGTTGAAGCGGACAAGCTCACCTACCAGCAACTGGCCGACCATCTGCCGGAAATTCTCGAAGAGCTCTGCGTGGCGCTCGATGCGGAAGATCTGGAGCGCGTCGAAACGTCGATCGAACGCGACGCGAAGAAGCACGGCAATGTCCGTTGGCAGCAGGGCTACCGGATCGAAGAGCTGGTGCGCGAACTGGACCTGTTTCAGCAGGTGCTCATCGAAGGGCTCGAAGAATTCGTCGAGCGCGACAGGACGTGCACGCGCCGCCACGAGAGCCGCGCGCGGCGCCTGATCGCCGAAGCATTCAGCGTGGTCACGTATGCGTCGATCAAGGAAGTGGTCGGCGAACGCGATCGCACGATCAACGAATACACGGGACGGCTCGAACACGCGAATCACGAGTTGACGCTCAAACAACGGCTGGTCGGCGATCTGTACGAATCGCGAATGCAGATCACGCGCAGCGTCGCGCACGATCTGCGTAATTTTCTGAACGCGTTTTCCGTCGCGCTGCAACTGATCGAGCGTGCGCCGTCGAAAGCGGATACCGCGTTGACGCTCGCGAACCGTCAGGCCGCCGACATGAAGCAACTCGTCGACCAGATGGTCGAGTACTCGGTCGTGCTTGGCGACTCGGCGCCGCTCGAGCTCGAAGACGTCGATTTGCGCGAACTGTTCGACGAACTCGTCGCGTCGACGCAGCCGTCGATCGACGCGAAGGGACTCGCGTTGCGCAGCGCGTTCGACCCGGCGCTGCCGGTCGTCACGTCGAATCGGCTGAAGCTCAAGCAGATCGCGGTCAATCTGTTGAGCAACGCGATCAAGTACACGAAGTCGGGGCAAGTCGAATTCCAGTTCGCGACGCATGGCGCCGAACACTGGACGATTCGCGTGTCCGACACCGGCGTCGGCATTGCGGCCGCCGACGCGGAACGCGTGTTCGACGAGTTCGAGCGGGCGGCCGGCGAGGAGATTCCAGGCACAGGGCTCGGGCTCGCGATCGTCAGGGAGCTATGCCGCGTGCTCGGTGGGCAGATCGGGTTTGCGTCGCGCGAGGGTGTGGGGACCACGTTCGAGATCCGGTTTCCGCTGCGCGTTCAGTGAGCCGATCCATCGCATGATCCATCTGCACACTGCCCGCTTCCCGGAGCAGATCGAGGTTGTACGGACCATCTTCCGCGAGTACGCGGAGAGTCTCGGCATCGATCTCGCCTTCCAGCAATTCGACGACGAACTCGCCGGACTGCCGGGCAAATTCGCGGCACCGCGCGGCCGCGTGCTGCTCGCGAGCGACGATACCGACGACGATCCTGGCGGTATCGTCGGCTGCGTCGCGATGCGTCCGATCGGCGACTCGACCTGCGAAATGAAACGCCTGTATGTGCGTCCGGCGGGACGCGGTCTGCACGTGGGGCGGCAACTCGCCACGCGGATCTGCGCAACGGCGCAAGAAGCAGGCTATCGGCGCATGCGACTCGACACGCTGCCGACGATGCAAGCGGCCCTCGCCCTCTACGCATCGCTGGGTTTCGAACAGATCGACGCCTACGTCTTCAATCCGATCCCCGGCGCGATTTTTCTGGAATGCGATCTGACCCGGCCGCGTTCAATGTAATTGCGGTGCAGGCATGCTCCGGCCTGCGTTCAGGCACCCGCTCATCGCGCCGTTCTGCGCGCTCAATCCACGCACGACCACTTCGGACGATTTGCCGTCACGCCGCGCCAGTTCGGCCAGATCGAGCATCGCGGCGTAGCGCGCGGAACAGTCGCTAGCCGCGCCGGCGTCGGGGTTCGCGCGCAGGGCGAGGCTCGCGTCGCTGGCGTCGATGACTGCATCGATCGCGAGCAACGCCGCCACGACGAGCGTCGCTAGCGTGGCCGTTTTGCAGAGCCCGCGCCACGCAGCCCCTTCCGCTCGCAAGCGACGTGCCGTCTCGACAGACGGTGGGCACGCGCCAGCGATTCCGCACATTGCGTCGTACCGCGCAGCGCGGCGTGACCGCCACGATTCGACGCAGGCTCTGATTCGCATCGCCGCGCTCATCGTCAGGCCCAATGCGCCGGCACCCACACGCGCCCGACCCAATGGCCCGGCACCCAGACGGCAGGCCGCGGCGCGACATACACGGGCCGCGGCGCGACGTAGACGGCCGGCGGCGGCACGTACACCACCGGGGGCGGCGGCACATAGGCCGGCGGCGGTACCACCACGACGGGCTTCGGCGGCACGTAGACGACCGGCGGCGGCATGACGACCGCCGGCGGCGGCGCGACCACCACCGGCTTCGGCGCGACGACCACGGTCGTGCCGGTCGTCGTCGTGGTCCCGCCCGCAACCACCACACCGCCTGTGACCACCGTGCCGCTCGACGTCACCGTATTGCCGTGCGTGCCGGTCACGCTCGTCGACGTCGTCACGACGCCGGGCGCGACCCGCGTCGCGGTGCCCGAGTGATAGACGCTGTTGTTGTCCGGCCCCGTCACCGTGCCCGAGCGCGCGCAGGTCGAACCCGCGCAATTCGTCGACGCCGAATGATTGACCGTGTTGCCGTTCGACCCCGTGATCGAGCCGGACGACGAATACTGGCCCGGCGCGGTGCGCGTCACGTCGCCCGACGTCGTCGCCGTTTTGCCGTCAGGGCCGGTCAGCGTGCCGGTATGCGAGCAGGAGCCGCCCGCGCAGCTGGTGTCGCCCGAGTGCTGCACCGTGTTGCCGTAGCGGCCCGTCGCGGTGCCCGAGTTCGAGAACTGGCCGGGTGCCGTGCGCGTGACCGTGCCGGTGTTGCTTGCGAAGCCGCCGTAAGGGCCGGCCACGCTGCCCGCATGCGAGCAGCTGCCGCTGCCGCACGAGCCGTAGTGCGCGCCGTTATAGGTGCCGCGTGACGTGTACGCGGTGCCGTGACCCGACCATGCGAACGCGGATGCGCTGCCGAGCGCGAGCACGGCGGCGGCCGCGCCGAACACCACCTTGCGCAGCGCGCTGCGCGCGATGCTGGCGTGGATCTTGTCGGAACCTGCGAGTGTGCGATTTTTCACGGTATGTCCTTGCTGGATTCGGGCCACTTGCGTCACTGCGGCGTGGCGACGAACGGACTATAGAAGGACACCCGTCGGAAATCATCACGGAAGATATGTCGCGCTGTTTCACCGCGACGCGGGCCCGCCAGGCAAGGCTTTGCGGCCATTCGGCGCAACCCGCGACATATTTCGACATAGTTTGCGAAACATCTGACGCAACGGAAATCGGCTGCGAGCGCGGCCGCTCACTGCCCCACTGGCGTCACCTGCACCGCGGCGGCCGAGACGAACACCGCATGCAAGGTATCGCCGACCTTCACGTCGCTCAGATCGACGTCGGGCGCGGCTTCGAAAGTCTGCGTCTGATACGCGCCGCGCAATGTCACGAGGCGCTGCTTGCGATCGATCTTCAGCACGGTAGCGAGCACTTCAGTCTGTCGCGTCGACTCGTAGCCGCCCGACGCGGGCGTATAGCTCTGTTTGTCGACCCGCTCGCGAATTCCCTTGCCCGCGCCGCTGACCTTCTCGGCCTTCGTGAGCAACGCGTTCTTGTAGAGCACGTCGACGTGGTCGCCGATCTTCAGCTGATCGAAGCCGGCGACCTGCTGGCTGACGAGCACGATCGCGACGTTGCCGCCCGAACCCTTCAGCGTCAGCGCGCGGTTGCCCGCATCGATGCCGACGATCTCCGCCGTCATGTGCACCGGCTGCGCCGCGCTGAGCACCGCTTGCGCGGTGCTCGCCATGTTGTCCTGCGCGCGCACCGGCTGGGCTGTGGCCACCACCGCGATGACCAGTACGGCACCTATCGTCGCTGCTTTCATCCGCGTTCTCCTCGAGCAAGGTTGAAATACTCCACGTCTTTGGACAACCACCTCGAACAGTATGACGCGAACGGTTGGCCGGTGTACGCATGGGCCTGACCGCCGGCCCCGCCACGAGCAACATCTCGTCGCCGTGTTATCATGCATACCCATAGGGGGTATACGTATGTCACATCTGAGCGATCACAAAGACGACTTGCTGAAACGCGTTCGCCGCATCGCGGGCCAGGTTCAGGCTATCGAGCGTTCACTGGAGTCGGACGCCGATTGCGAAAAAGTCCTGCATCTGGTGGCCGCGACACGCGGCGCGATGAACGGCCTGCTCGACGAGATCGTCGAGGCGCACGCGCGCGAGCATGTCGCGCATCCCGACCTGACGGCCAGCCAGCGCAAGAAGGGAGTAGATGCATTGATCGAGGCAATCCGCCGCTATTCGAAATAGGTTTTGTATGACTGACAATCTCATCCGCAAGCACGAGCACTCGTTTCTCGGCAGCTCGCACGACGAAAACGCGCGCCGGACCCGCTCCGTCGTCGCACTCACGGTGGCCATGATGATCGGCGAGATCGCGGCCGGTTACATGACCGGCTCGATGGCGCTGCTCGCCGACGGCTTCCACATGGCGACGCACGCCGGCGCGCTCGGCATTGCAGCGCTCGCGTATGCGTTCGCGAGACGCAACACGGCAAACCGCGCTTTCAGTTTCGGAACCGGAAAGGTAGGCGAGCTTGCCGGCTTCGCTTCCGCGTTGATTCTCGCGCTGGTGTCGCTTGGCATCGGCATCGAATCGGCGATCCGGCTCATTCACCCCACCGGCGTGGCGTTCGGGCAGGCTGCGGTGATCGCGGCGATCGGGCTGGTCGTGAACATCGTCAGCGCGTTGCTGTTGTCGGGCGGCCATGCGCACCATGGGCATCATGATCACGACCACGACCATCATCACCATCATCACAGCCATGCGCATGGGTCCGACAACAATCTGCGCTCCGCCTACGTGCACGTGCTCGCCGACGCGCTGACCTCGGTGCTGGCGATCGTGGCCCTGCTGGCCGGCCGCTATCTCGGGTGGGTCTGGCTGGACCCGCTGATGGGCATCGTCGGATCGATCGTCATCGCGCGCTGGGCATGGACGTTAATGCGCGACACGGCCGGCGTGCTGCTCGACAAAACCGACGAACACGTTGCCGGCGAAATCCGCGAAATCCTGGATTCGCACGGCGACGCCGAGATCGCCGACCTGCACGTCTGGCAGATCGGCCCGCAGGCGCGAGCGGCGATCGTCAGTGTGCACACGCGGGGCGACGTCACGGCGGAGACGATCCGCGCGCGGCTCGCGCCGGTGCACGAGGTCATGCATCTGACCGTCGAAGCGGCGTCATAACGCCTGCTCCCGGAGCAAGCAGGCGCAAGCAGGCGCACTCAAAACAAAGGGCCGGCGTGTCTCGACGACTCGCCGGCCCTTCTGCCTTTTAATATCCAGCTTGCGCGGTGACCCGCACAGCAGCGCGAGGACCGGACCTCGCGCTAAACCAGCTCACGCATCACACGCGCTCGATCGCGATCGCGATACCCTGGCCGACGCCGATACACATGGTGCACAGCGCGAAGCGGCCCTGCGTGCGTTGCAGCTGATACGTCGCGGTCGTCACCAGACGCGCGCCGCTCATGCCGAGCGGGTGGCCAAGCGCAATGGCGCCGCCGTTCGGGTTCACGCGAGGATCGTCGTCGGCGACGCCGAGCGCGCGCAGCACCGCGATGCCTTGCGACGCGAACGCTTCGTTCAGCTCGATCACGTCGAACTGGTCGATCTTCATGCCGAGGCGTGCGAGCAGCTTCTGCGTCGCGGGCGCCGGGCCGATGCCCATCACGCGCGGGTCGACGCCGGCGGTAGCCACGCCGAGCACTCGAGCGCGCGGCGTGAGGCCGAAGCGCTTCGCGGTTTCTTCATTGGCGAGCAGCAACGCGGCCGCGCCGTCGTTCACGCCCGATGCGTTACCGGCCGTCACCGTGCCGTCCGGACGCACCACGCCCTTCAGCTTCGCGAGCGTTTCGAGGCTGGTTTCGCGCGGATGCTCGTCCTGCGTGACCGTGATCGGATCGCCCTTCTTCTGCGCGATCGTCACGCCGACGATTTCCTGCGCGAGCGTGCCGTCGCGTTGCGCGCGCGCCGCCTTCTGCTGGCTGCGCAGCGCGAACGCGTCCTGGTCGGCGCGGCTGATGTTGTAGTCGGTGGCGACGTTTTCGCCGGTTTCCGGCATCGAGTCGACGCCGTACAGCTTCTTCATCAGGGGGTTCACGAAACGCCAGCCGATCGTCGTGTCGTAGACCTCGTTCTGACGCGAGAACGCGCTGGTCGCCTTGGGCATCACGAACGGCGCACGGCTCATGCTTTCGACGCCGCCCGCGACCATCAGCGCGGCCTCGCCCGACTTGATCGCGCGCGCGGCGATGCCCACCGCATCCATGCCCGAGCCGCACAGGCGGTTAACCGTCGAGCCCGGCACGTCCTTCGGCAGACCCGCGAGCAGCAGCGACATGCGCGCGACGTTGCGGTTATCGTCACCCGCCTGGTTCGCGCAGCCGTAGATCACGTCGTCGATCGCGGTCCAGTCGACGTTCTTGTTGCGCTCCATCAGCGCCTTGAGCGGCACCGCGCCCAGGTCGTCGGCGCGCACCGACGACAGCGAACCCGCATAGCGGCCAATGGGGGTGCGAATCGCGTCGCACAGGAATGCTTCGGTCATGGGATGTCTCCAGTTGAGATGCTGCGTGCGCTGAGCCGCGGCCTGCTGTGTGCCGATGACGCCGGTTCGATGCGCCGGGGCATCGGCCCGGGGGCCAACGGCCGCGAACGGGCAGCTGCAAAACGCCGCCGGCGCGGCGGCCGACACGTCGGAGCAGCTTAGCGCAGGATCGTGAACGATGGGCTTGGGATTGACGACCGATACCGCTGTTGCGGCAGTTGCGTTTTCCCCTCGCCCGACCTTATGTTCTATATACGAACACAAGGTCATATATCGAACAAAACAGCCACGATAATAGGCGTGGGCGCGAAAGTGTGTCAAGCACGGCCGCAGCCGTGCCAGGCGACACCAGGGAATACGCGGAGGGGATGATCTTCAGCGAACTTCGATTCCTTCATCGGCGATGTAGCCACGGATCACGTCCGCAAAACTGCGCTCGGCCGCGAGCCCGAGCCGTTCGGCGCGCGACGTATCCCACGCGCCGGGCCAGCTGCCGACGATCTTCTCGATGCGCTCGTCGGGCTGCCGCACGATGCGGCTCGCGACCACATCGCCCGCGACCTCGCGCAGTGCCGCGATCATTTCGTCGACGCTGACCGACAAGCCCGGCAGATTCACCGCGCGCTGCTTGCCGAGCGCGGCGCCATCGAGTTCGAGACCGGCGATCAGGCTGTCGATCGCCTTGCGCGGCGACAGCAGCCACAGCCGCGTCGAGCCGACGACCGGACACACGGCCTCCTCGCCATTGAGCGGCTCGCGGATGATCCCGCTCGCGAACGACGACGCCGCCGCATTCGGCCGCCCCGGCCGCACGCTGATGGTCGGCAATCGCAGCACGCGACCGTCGACGAAACCGCGCCGCGAATAGTCGTTGAGCAGCAACTCCGCGATCGCCTTCTGCGCGCCGTACGACGACTGCGGATTCAGTGCGGTGTCGTCCTGCACGACCGTGGGCAGATCACCACCGTAGACCGCCACTGAACTGGTGAACACGACGCGCGGCTGATGCCCGCGCTGGCGGCAAATCTCGAGCAGCAGCCGCGACGCATCGAGATTGATGCGCATGCCGAGATCGAAGTCCGCCTCGGCCTGGCCGCTGACGATCGCGGCGAGATGAAAGATCGCCGACGTTTGAGCGTCGATCACGCGTTCGAGCACGCTGCGCTCCGCAATATCGCCGACTTCGGTGCGCACGCGCGCATCGCCGAAATCGTGCGCGCGCACGACGTCGAGCAGCACCAGCCCGGTAATCGCTTGCGGCGCGCCGTGCGCATCTTTCAGCGCGCCACGCGCGAGCAGTTCGCGCGCGAGACGCTGACCGAGAAAACCGGCGCCGCCGGTGATCAGTACTTTCATGGTTACGTGTCCGTCAGTCGTGGTCGGAAAAAGTCAGCGCGTCGCATCGAGATAAGGCTTCAGCCAGCCAAGCCCCGCCGAGGTCCCCGCGCGCGGCCGGTATTCGCAGCCGATATAGCCGTCGTAGCCGAGCGCATCGATCAGATCGAACAGGTACGGATAGTTCAGCTCGCCGATGTCGGGCTCGTGCCGCTCCGGTACGCCCGCGACCTGGATGTGACCGATGCCTGCCATGTCGCGTTTGAGCTTCATCGCGAGATCGCCCTCGACGATCTGGCAGTGATAGCAATCGAACTGCACCTTCAGATTCGGCGCGCCGACTTCGGCGCAGATCGCTTGCGCGTCGTCCTGTCGATTGAGGAAATAGCCGGGCATGTCGCGCGTATTGATCGGCTCGATGACGACCGTGATCTGTTCCGCTTGCGCGGCTTGCGCGGCATAGGCAAGGTTCTTCAGATACACGTCGCGTTGTGTCTTGCGCTGCGTTTCGCCTGCCTGATCGCCGGCGAGCAACCCCGCCATCACATGCAGCTTGCGATTGCCGAGCACGCGCACGTACTCGAGCGCGGTGTCGATGCTGCGGCGGAACTCGTCCTCGCGGCCCGGCAACGACGCGAGCCCACGCTCGCCGCCGCTCCAGTCGCCGGGCGGCGCATTGAACAGCGCCTGCGTGAGACCGTGCGCGTCGAGCCGCGCCTTCAACTCGCCCGCGCGAAACTCGTAGGGGAACAGAAATTCGACCGCGTCGAAACCGTCGCGCGCGGCGGCGGCGAAACGGTCGAGGAACGCGTGCTCGTTGTACATCATCGACAGATTGGCGGCGAAGCGGGGCATGGCGGCAGCTCCTTCAGGACAGTGCGATACGGTGCGCGGCGTTGATCGGTCGGACGCGCCGCTACCAGCGCGCGCCGAACGCGGCACGGAGTTCTTCGAGCGCGGCGGCGTCGAGCGGCGCGGGCCGCGGATTCGTCATCAGCCACAGGCGCGCGGTCTCCTCGAGTTCTTCGAGCGCATACGACGCGTGCGCGACCGAGCGCTCCCACACCACCGGCCCCAGACGTTCGAGCAACACCGCGCGCACGCGATCGGCCAGCTCGGCGATCTGCGCGGCCACTTGCGGATCGCCCGGGCGTTGGTAGCGAATCAGCGGTACGTGGCCCACTTTCATCACGTAGTACGGCGTGATCGGCGGCAGCACGTCCGCTTCGCTCCACACGCCCGCGAGCGTCAAGGCGACCAGATGGGTCGAATGGGTATGGACGATGCCGCGCGCGTCGCCGTTGCGCGCATAGATACCGCGATGCAGCGCGAGCGTTTTCGACGGCTTGCCGCCCGACACCGCGTGGCCGTTTGCGTCGACCTTCGCGATGTCGGCGGGATCGAGGCGGCCGAGGCACGCGTCGGTCGGCGTGATCAGCCAGCCGTCGTCGAGCCGCGCGCTGATGTTGCCGGCGCTGCCGACCGTATAGCCGCGCTGGTACAGACTCGCGCCGACCGCGCAGATTTCCTCGCGCACGCGCGCTTCGGTGGATGTATGAAGTACCGGTGCGTTGCTCATTGCGCGGCTCCTTCGAGATGGCGCAGCGCCTTGTCGAAGAAGTCGGTCGTGCCGAAATTGCCGGACTTCAGCGCGAGCGCGAGCGGCTCCGCACCGGTCGTCGCCGTGGCCGGCACGCCCGGATCGATCTGCGCGCCGATGCGCAGCATGCGCACGTCGAGCGCCTGCACGACCGCGCCCGAGGTCTCGCCGCCCGCGACGACGAACTTGCGCACGCCGAGCTCGCGCAGGCCGCGCGCAATCGACGCCAACGTCTTTTCCACCAGATGCCCCGCCTCGTTGACGCCGAGTTCGCGCTGCACGGCCTGCACTTCATCGGGTGATGCGGTCGCATAGATCAGCACCGGCTCCGCGTGCACGAAGCGCTGCCGCGCGAACGCGAGCGCCTCGCCGACGACGTCCGCGCCGCGCGCCGCCGCGAGCGGATCGATGCGGAACGCGGGCCGTGTCGCGCACCATGCGGCGACCTGCGCGTTGGTCGCTTTCGACGCACTGCCCGCGAGCACCGCCGACAAACCTTCGACGCGCGGCAGTTGCGCGGCATGGGTCGTCTCGCCGAGCAGCCCCGCACGCCGGAAGTTGGCCGGCAAGCCGAGCGCGACGCCGGAGCCGCCCGTGATCAGCGCGAGGTCAGCACAGGCCGCGCCGAGCGTATGCAGATCGGCGTCGGACACCGCATCGGCAATCGCGATGCGCACGCCGTCGGCGCGCAGCGCGTCGAATGCGGCACGCACGGTCGCATCGCCTTGCGCGACCTGGTCGTAACGCACGAGCCCGACCTTCGATTGCGTTTGCCGCCGCAGCACCCGCACGAGGTTCGGGTCGCGCATCGGCGTCAGCGGATGGTTTTCCATGCCCGACTCGTTGAGCAGCGCATCGCCGACGAACAGATGGCCGCGAAAAATCGTGCGGCCGTTCTCGGGAAACGCGGGACATGCGATCGTGAACGACGCGCGCCCGGCGAATTCGGCGGATAGCGCGTTCAGCAACGCATCGGTCACCGGACCGATGTTGCCCGCATCGGTCGAATCGAAAGTCGAGCAGTACTTGAAGAAGAATTGCCGGCACCCTTGCGCGCGCAGCCAGGCGAGCGCGGCCAGCGATTGCGCGACCGCGTCGGCGGCGGGGATCGTGCGCGACTTCAGCGCGACGACGAGCGCGTCGGCATTGAGCGCTTCGTTGGAGGTTGGCACGCCGATCGTCTGCACCGTGCGCATGCCGCCGCGCACCAGCATGTTGGCGAGATCGGTGGCGCCGGTGAAATCATCGGCGATGCAGCCGAGCAGCGCGGGTTTCGTTTGAGCCGTCATCACCTGTCCCTCGCTTATTGCTTCGCCGGCAATTCGATGCCGGGAAAAATCTTCACGACGGCCGAGTCGTCTTCGCCACCGTGGCCCGCCGTCGACGCCATCATGAACATCTGATGCGCGGCCGCCGACAGCGGCAGCGGAAACTTCGTGCGGCGCGCGGTATCGAGCACGAGGCCCAGGTCTTTCACGAAGATGTCGACCGCCGACAGCGGCGTGTAATCGCCCGCGAGAATATGCGGCACACGGTTCTCGAACATCCACGAATTGCCCGCGCTGTGCGTGATCACGTCATACAGCGCGTCAGGGTTCACGCCTTCGCGCAAGCCGAGCGCCATGGCCTCGGCGGCCGCCGCGATATGCACGCCGGCCAGCAGCTGGTTGATGATCTTCACCTTCGAGCCCGCGCCATGCGCGGCGCCGAGCCGATACACGTTGCCGGCGATCGCGGCGAGCACGTCCTCGCACGCCGCGTACGCAGCCGCGGGACCGGACGTCATCATCGTCATTTCCCCCGACGCCGCGCGCGCCGCGCCGCCCGACACAGGCGCGTCGAGCATCTGCAGACCGGCCGCCTCGACACGCCTGCCGAGGTCGATCGCAAACTCCGGCGCGACTGTCGCACTCGCGATCACGACGCCGCCCGGCTTCATCGCCGCGACTGCGCCGTGCTCACCGAACAGCACGGCCTCGGTTTGCGCGGCATTCACGACCAGCGTGACCACAACCTCGCACTGCGCGCCAAGCTCCGCGGGCGTCGCGCAGCCGACGCCGCCTTCATCGACGAACGCCTGCAGCACGTCGCGCCGCAAGTCGCAAGCGTGGACCCTGAAGCCGGCGCGCAACAGCGAGCGCGCAACGCCGAGCCCCATGGCCCCCAAACCGATGACACCGACATTTCTCGACATGCGTGACCTCTATGGATTGGTGCTGCATTGGTGCGTTCGCGCGCGCCGGAATCGCCGCGCGCCTTCTGCGCGTCAGACGATGCCCGCCTCGGCAAGCCGCCGCGCCGCGTTGTACAGATGCGTCTGCGCGGCATTGCGCGCCGCCATCGGATCGCCGGCGCGAATCGCCGCGGCGATCGCCGCGTGCTCCTCGCGCACCTGCCGCGAGAAGTCCTCTCGCAGCGCCTCGTTGCGGCGTGTGACGAGCGTGCCCGCTTCGAGGTACTGATTGAGGAACATCAACGTCTTCAGGAAATACGGATTGCCGGTCGCCACCGCGATCGCGCGATGAAACGCGACGTCTTCGGCGACACCATCCTCGCCGTCCGCGACCGCCCGCTCGATGCGAGCAAGCGCGCTGTCGATCGCGGCCATGTCGGCATCGCTGCGGCGCATCGCGGCTTCCGACGCGACCTCCGCCTCGATCGCGCGGCGCAGCGCGAGGATCTGCACGACCGAGCCCGGCTCCACGGCTTCCGCGTAGTCGATCCGCAGCGGGCGGATCGCACCGTGCCCGGCAACGAACACGCCACTGCCCTGGCGCGGCTCGACCACGCCCTCGTTCTTCAGCCGCGACAACGCCTCGCGAATCACCGTGCGGCTCACGCCGAACTGTTGCGCGAGCACGGCCTCGGTCGGCAGCTTGGCGCCGCGCGCGAAGGTGCCTTTGTCGATCTGCTTCAGCAGTTGCTGCGCGACGGTGTCGCTCATCGCACGGGCGGGAATCTTGTCGAACATGGCGGCTCGGTTGAATCACCTGGATCGGTTGGATCGGTTCACATGAACTAGTCATGTTATCGGGTCATCATACAAATTTGCAGAGCGAATCGCATCCACGCAAACCCTGGTCTTTTTGCACCAATCGGCGTCATTTGGCGAAATAGAAGGCTTAAGCTATCGTCTCGCCTTTGCGCCGCAGCGCGAAACGCGGCGCTGCATCGAAACGAACGCGCGTCGCATGCCCTGCGCGCGCACTCTTCCAAAACCACGATCAAGGTCCATGAGCAAAGCCCTGCCGCCGTCTTCCGTCGCGCCCGCCAACGCCGAACCGGCCCCGGAGAAACCGGGCGACTCGTACGTGCAGTCGTTCGCGCGCGGCCTCGCGGTCATCCGTGCGTTCGACGCGACGCGCCCCGAACAGACGCTCACCGACGTCGCCGCGGCGACCGGCCTCACGCGCGCCGGCGCGCGCCGGATCCTGCTGACGCTGCAAACGCTGGGCTACGTGGAAGCTGAGGGACGCCTGTTTCGTCTGACGCCGAAGATTCTCGACCTCGGCTTCGCGTACCTGACCTCGATGCCGTTCTGGAATCTCGCCGAACCGGTGATGGAAGGCCTGTCGGCGCAGGTGCACGAAAGCTGCTCGGCGGCCGTGCTCGATCGCACCGAGATCGTCTACGTGCTGCGCGTGCCGACGCACAAGATCATGACGATCAACCTGTCGATCGGCAGCCGCCTGCCCGCGTACTGCACGTCGATGGGCCGCGTGCTGCTCGCCTCGCTCGACGAAGAGACGCTCGACGCGACGCTGAACTCGTCGCCGCTCTATGCGCACACGCCGCGCACCGTCACCGACAAGGAAGAGTTGAAGAAGCTGATCGAGCAGGTGCGTCGCCAGGGGTGGGCGATCGTCGATCAGGAACTCGAAGGCGGACTGATTTCGCTGTCCGCGCCAATTCGCAATCGCCAGGGCCGCGTGATCGCCGCGATGAACATCAGCGGCAACGCGCAGCGCAATTCAGCGAAGCAGATGGTGAAGGCGTTTCTGGAACCGCTGCAGCAAGCCGCGCAGACGGTCTCGGAGATGGTCGCGCGGCGCGGCTGACGCACGCCGCCACAGAGCCAGCCGGTTGCGTGGCTCGTGGTTATAAGCTGCCGGGCGCGCGCGTTTGCTGCGCGCTACGGCATTGGCTGTTGGCGCTCACCGCGCGAGATAGCGCTCCACCAGCCGTGCCCAGAACGCCGCGCCGATCGGCAGGCTGCGGTCGTTGAAGTCGTAGTGCGGGTTGTGCACCATGCAGCCGTCCTCGCCGACGCCGTTGCCGATGCGCAGGAACGTGCCCGGCCGCTTCTGCAGCATGAACGCGAAGTCCTCGCTGCCCATCAGGATGTCGGTCTGCTCGACCACCTTGTCGTCGCCGACCAGCTCGCGCGCGACCTGCACCGCGAAATCCGTTTCGGCATCCGTATTGATGACGACCGGATAGCCCTCGATGTACTCGACATTCGCCGTGCCGCCATAGCTCGCGGCCTGCGACTCGGCGAGTTCCGTAATGCGCTTCTTCAGCAACGCACGCACCTCGGGGCTGAACGAGCGCACGCTCAGTTCGAGTTTCGCGCTGCTTGAAATCACATTGTTCGCGGTGCCCGCGTGCATCGAGCCCACCGTCACCACGGCCGGCTGCGACGGATCGACGTTGCGCGCGACGATCGTCTGCAACGCCATCACGATGCTCGCGGCGACCACGACCGGATCGACGGTCAGATGCGGACGCGCCGCATGGCCGCCGACGCCTTCAATCGTGATGATCGCCTTGTCGCCCGCCGACATGAACGGTCCCTTGCGGAACAGCAGCACGCCCGGCTCCGCGCCCGGATGGTTGTGCAGGCCGAACACGGCGTCGCACGGGAAGCGCTCGAACAGGCCGTCGTTGATCATCTTCAGCGCGCCGCTGTCGATGCCGCTTTCCTCGGCCGGCTGGAAATACAGGTGCACGGTGCCCGAGAAATTGCGCGTGGCCGCGAGCCGTTGCGCGGCGCCGAGCAGGATCGTGGTGTGGCCGTCGTGGCCGCACGCGTGCATCTTGCCGTGCGTGCCGCTCGCGTACGGCAGGCCGGTCTGCTCGATGATCGGCAGCGCGTCCATGTCAGCGCGAATGCCGATGCTGCGCTTGCCGTCGCCCACTTTCAGCGTGCCGACCACGCCGGTCTTGCCGACCCCGCGCGTGACCTGCCAGCCCCACTGTTCGAGCCGCTCGGCGACGAGCGCCGCCGTGCCCACTTCCTCGTACGCGAGTTCGGGATGATGGTGAATGTGATGGCGAATCTCGCGCAGGCTCGCGGCGGCGGGTTCCAGATCGGACACTTCGGTCAAACGCGGGGTCTCGTTCATAGCTTGCAGGGCTCCAGTAGGTAGCTTCGCACTATAGCCACGCCGTTTTGTTCGAATAAGATGCTATTTTTTTCACCCTGATTAGTAAGTCTTATATACGGGGTTACCCTTATGAAACTGCAGCAGTTGCAGGCTTTCGTCGCCGCCGCGCATCACCGCAGTCTGCGCGCCGCCGCGCGCGAGCTCGGCGTCACGCAGCCGGCCGTCACGCATGCGATTCGCGAGCTGGAAAGCGCGCTCAACGCGGAGCTGATGGTGCGCAGCGTGCGCGGCATCGAGCTGACCGCGTGCGGGCTCGCGCTGCTGCCGCGCGCCGAGCAGTTGCTGGGCGACATGCGCCGCACCGTCGAGGCCGTCGAGCAGGTAAAAGGAGAACTGGCCGGCAGGGTCAGCGTCGGCACGATGCCATCGCTCGCGCTGACGGTGCTGCCGCAAGCGGTGTCGAGCTTTCGCGAGAAGATGCCGCTGGTGAGTCTGCACCTGGAGGAAGTGACGGTGCCCGATGCGCTCGCGCGCCTGCGCAACGGCACGCTCGATCTCGCGGCGATCCATCACGTTCTGGCATTGGATAGCGATCTGGTGCAGGTGCCGCTGTACTCGACGCAGTTCGTCGTCACGATGCGCGCCGGCCATCCGCTTGCGAACGTCACGCGTCTGTCCGAGCTGCTCGACGCCGAGTGGATCGTCACGGTCGGCGCCGATCACTTCCCGCACAGCGTGATGATGGCGATGTTCAGCGCGCACGGCCTGCCGTTGCCGAAGCGGCTGTTGCGCGCGCCGTCGTCGTTTGCGGTGACGCTCGGGCTCGTGTCGCAGACCGACGTGATCAGCTGCTTCACGCGGTCGCTTGCGCAGAAGGTCGCGCCGCTCGGCATTCGCGTCGCCCAGATCGAAGACGCGATGCCGAACTACGATATCAGCATCATCTCGCGACGCGATCTACTGCCGACGCCGGCCGTTGAGCAGTTCGTCGCATGCTTGCGGCAGGTCACGCGGGAGCGGATGGGGGCCGTGCAATAAGAGGCCGCGTGCGCTCGAGCGTGTGCTTGCGCTACGCGCTCACCTTCTCCTTGAGCACCGTGATCAACGCGTGCCCCGCTTCTTCGAGCGTGCCGGAGTTGTCGATCGTCGTGCAGCGCACGCCGGCCGGCAACGCGAACGGCGCGCGCCGCGCGAGCCGCGCCGCGACCTGCTCCGCCGATTCGCGCGCCCTTGCGCCGAGCCGCGCTTCGAGAATATGCGGCGCGGCGCTCACGTGCACCACTTCAGCGCGTGGATAGCGCGCGAGCGCATGTTGCAGGTACTGCCGCGAGCCGTTGACGACCACCGTACAGCCACGCGCGAGCCACGCATCGAGTTCGATGCCGATGCCATAACGCAGCGAATGGCTCGACCATTCGAGCGCGAACAGGCCAAGCACCGAGCGCGCGGCGAACTCCTCGACGCTCAGTGCGACATGCACCTCGCCATTGCCGCTCGGCCGCGTGATGTAACGATGCGCGAAAACGACCGGATCGCCCTCCATCCGCTTGCGCGCGAATTGCAGCAGCGAATCCTTGCCCGCGCCCGACGGCCCCATCACATAGATCAAACGCCCAGTCATTGGCTGCTCACCTCGTCTTGCTGCCGGTCCTTGCGATCGCCGGGTTGCGCGCCGTCGCTGAACGGCAGCGACTGCCACAGCACGAACGGCTCGCCCGGCGTCGGCTCGACGAACAGCGCGGCCTGATCGAGCGCGAGCGGCCCGAGCGCGGGCGTGCGCTCACGCCACCATGCGAGCAGAGTCGCGCGCTCGTCGGCATCGGCAAGCGAATTGGACAACGTCATATGGAAACGGAATTCGTCGAACACGTACGGATAGCCCCATTGCAGCAGCAACGCCCGTTGACGTTCGCTGAGCGGCGCGGCGAGCCGGCGCTCGAGCTCGGCCGCCGACGGTCGCGCGCGCAACCCGTCGAGCGCCTCCAGTGCGTTCGACGCGAGTTCGCGAATGCGCCTCTCGCCATCCGCATCGGCGGGACGCAACGCCACGAAGTCGCCCAGTGTGGCCGCTTCCATCGGCAGCGCGAACGACTGCTGCGCGAGCGCCCAGCTTCGCGCGGCCGCGAGCACGTCGTGCTGGGTGAGCCCGGTGCCAAGCCGGAACGGCGCAATCAGCGTGCCATGCCAGCCGTAGCGGCGCGGCGCGTCGGTCAATGCGGCGAGGGGTCGCCTCAGGCTCGGCGGCTGGGGCTGCGCGCAATGCTCGCCACTCTGCGCATCGCGGCCGAGCCACGTCGAGCCGGCCTGCCACCATGCCGATTCACACGACGGCGCGTAGTAGAGCGCGTAGCGCGCTTCGGCACTCCATGCGGGGTCGCTCACAGGTCGTGCTCCACGAGCAGTTGCACGCGGTCGGCGGCGAAATGCGTGAAGCCGTATTTGACCGGCGTGCCTTGCAGATCGACGTCGACGTTCTCGACCCACAGCACCGGCTGCTGACGGTTGATGTTCAGCCGCCGCGCGACTTCCGGCTCGGGCAGCACGCTGCCGATGCGGCTCCACTTGCGCAGATAGTCGTCCACGCCGAATTCGGCCAGCGCCCTGGTCGTGCCGCCGAGCCGTTGCACCACCTCCGGCAGCTCCGGAAAACGTGCGGCCGGATACCAGCTGCGCGCGAACGTGAGCGGCACCCCGTCGGACTCGTTCAGCGATTCGATCCGATAGACCGCCGCGCCCGCGCGCAGGCCCAAGGCCTTCGCGACGCTCGGCTCGGCCTTCACGCGCGCGGCCGACAGCATCTTGCCCGCGGGCGAGTGATGCTGCTGACGCAGGTTTTCGGTGAAGCGCGTACGGCGGCCGATCGAGTAGTCGATCGCGCCGGGCTGCACGAACGTGCCGCGCCCCTGCTCGACGCTGACGAGGCCGAGCGCGGCGAGACCGAGCATCGCGCGACGCACCGTGTGACGGTTGACGTCGAAGCGCTTCGCCAGCTCGCCCTCGCTCGGCAGCCGCCCTTCTTCGCCGAATCCGCTCGCCGCGATTTCGGCGGCAAGAATCTGTTCGATCTGTCTCCAGACCGCCACGCCCGCGCCGCGTTCCAGCATCGTGGCCGGCGCCGCGCTGTCGTTCGATGTCATGGTGCTGTCATTCCCTTCGGTTCAAATGATCGCCATGATGTGCATTGTAGTGCGCGAGCCGTGATGGAAATATGAAACGTCCGCTGCGCACGACAGTCCAGCCAACTATACTTGCAAACGTCTAGACGTTTAGATGAATAGATGCCCCGATGTCCACTCGCTGGATCGACAGGAAATCCGATGAGCCCGAGTACCGCTTCACCCCCTTCGTCTTTGCCGGCTGCGTCTTCAGCGGCGCGGCGCGCCTGGATGGCCGTGCTGGCCCGCACGCCGAGCGCCGATCTCGAAGCCGCGCTGCAGCGCGCGCTGCAAGGTCGCCCCGCCCCTGCCTACGACTGGCTGCGCGCTCCTGAAATCGGCCTCGCGATGGTGCGCGGGCGTATCGGCGGCAGCGGCGATCCGTTCAATCTCGGCGAAGCGACGGTCACGCGCGCCACGCTGCGCCTGCGTGCCAGCGGCGAGGCCGAGGCCACCGTCGGCGTCGCCTGCCATCTGGGACGCGACCGCCGTCGTGCCGAACTTGCCGCGCTTGCCGATGCGTTGTTGCAGATGCCCGAGCACCACGACAGCCTGCATCGTCAATTGATCGAGCCGTTCGCGACGCAACAGCGGGCCTCGCGCGCAAAACGGCAACAGGACGCCGCGGCGACGCGCGTCGAATTCTTCACGATGGTGCGAGGCGACTGATGGAACATTCACCGATTGCGTTGTCCACGCTGACGCCGGGTTTCGCGGACCCGGTCCACGACACCCAGGCCGTATTCCGCACGCTGCTCGACGCGTTGTCGCGGCCCGGCACGATCGGCGTGATTCGTGACGTGCTGCCTGAATTGCGCAACACGCCGGTCGAACCCGCTGCGTTCGCCGCGCTGCTGACGCTGTGCGACTACGCGACGCCGGTCTGGCTCGCGCATCCCGACACCGCGCTCGCGTCGGCGTTGCGTTTCCACACCGGCGCGCCGCTCGTCGATGCGCCCGGCGAGGCCGCGTTCGTGTATCTGCACGATGCCGATGCGTTGCCGCCGCTCGAAAGCTTCGCACCCGGCAGTGCCGAGTCGCCCGAACAATCGGCCACGCTGCTGATTCGCGTCGACGCGCTGACGGGCGGCGCACCGGTCACGCTGAGCGGCCCCGGCATTCTGGAAACCGAAACGATTTCGCCGGTAGGTCTTCCTGCGCGGTTCTGGCAGGAACGCGCGATGCTTGCGCCGCTGTTTCCGTGCGGCATCGACTGTTATCTGGTTTGCGGCCCGCGCGTGATCGGCCTGCCGCGCACAACTGAAGCGAAGGTGAACTGATGTACGTTGCCGTCAAAGGTGGAGAACGCGCGATCGAAGCGTCGTGGCGCCTGCTCGACAAGGCGCGCCGTGGCGATACGCAGATCGCCGAACTGAGCGTCGCGCAGATTCGCGAGCAGTTGCGGCTCGCGGTCGCGCGCGTGATGACCGAAGGTTCGGTCTACGACGAGGAGCTTGCCGCGCTCGCAATCAAGCAGGCAGCCGGCGATCTGGTCGAGGCGATTTTCCTGCTGCGCGCGTATCGCACCACGTTGCCGCGCTTCGGCTACACGCGCGCAATCGATGCCGAAACGATGCAGGTGGAGCGGCGCATTTCGGCGACCTTCAAGGACTTGCCCGGCGGCCAGTTGCTCGGCGCGACCTATGACTACACGCAGCGTCTGCTCGATTTCGCGTTGCTCGCTGAAGGTAACGACGCCCAGCAAAACATGACGGCGAACAGCGCGGCAGTTTCGCAACAAGCGCCAGAATCGATGCCGCGCGTCGTGTCCCTGCTCGACAAGGAAGGCCTGATCGAGCAGGAGCGACCGACGCCCGATGGCGCGCAACCCGGCGATCTGTCGCGCGAACCGCTCGCGTTTCCGGCGAGCCGAGCGACGCGTCTGCAGAACCTCGCTCGTGGCGACGAAGGCTTCCTGCTCGCGATGGGCTATGCGACGCAGCGCGGCTACGCGCATTCGCATCCGTTCGCGGGCGAGATCCGCTTCGGCACGATCGCGGTCGAAATGGATCTCGACGAACTCGGCGAAGCAGTCGACATCGGCGATATCGACATCACCGAATGCCAGATGATCAACCAGTTCGCCGGCAGCGGCGCGGTGCCGCCCACCTTCACGCAGGGCTACGGTCTCGCGTTCGGCCACTCGGAGCGCAAGGCGATGGCGATGTCGCTGGTCGATCGCGCATTGCGTGCCGAAGAACTCGGCGAGACGCTCGCGTCGCCGACGCAGGACATCGAGTTCATGCTGTCGCACAGCGACAACGTCGAGGCGTCGGGCTTCGTGCAACACCTGAAGCTGCCGCATTACGTCGACTTCCAGGCGGAGCTGGAACTGGTGCGGCGTTTGCGCGCGCAGCATCACCGCGACGATGAGACAAGCCACGCCACCGACAAGGAGCAAGCAGCATGAACGCGCCCGACACCGCGGTTGCAAACACCTCCAACGACAGCGCCGCGCACGGCTACAACTTCGCGTATCTCGACGAGCAGACCAAGCGCATGCTGCGCCGCGCGCTGCTGAAGGCAGTCGCCGTGCCGGGCTACCAGGTGCCGTTCGCGTCGCGCGAAATGCCGCTGCCGTACGGCTGGGGCACCGGCGGCCTCCAGGTGACGGCCGCGATTATCGGCAGGACGGACACGCTGAAGGTCATCGATCAGGGCTCCGACGAGACCACCAACGCCGTCAACATCCGCCGCTTCTTCGCACGCACCACCGGTGTCGCGACCACGCGGCACACGAGCGAAGCGACGATCGTCCAGACGCGCCACCGGATTCCCGAAACGCCGCTGACCGAGCGGCAGATCCTCGTCTATCAGGTGCCGATGCCCGAACCGCTGTACCGGCTCGAACCGCGCGTCGCCGAATGCAGGAAGCTGCACGCGCTCGCCGATTACGGGCTGATCAGCGTGAAGCTGTACGAGGACATCGTGCATCACGGCAGCATCGCGACCACGTACGACTATCCGGTGATCGTCAACCATCGCTATCTGAGCTCGCCGTCGCCGATCCCGAAGTTCGACAATCCGAAGATGCACATGAACGCCGCGCTGCAACTGTTCGGCGCGGGCCGCGAGCGCCGCATTCACGCGATTCCGCCTTATACGCATGTGCGCAGCCTCGACTTCGACGATCATCCGTTCGAAGTGCAGAAGTGGCAGCACGCGTGCGCGCTGTGCGGATCGAAGGAAAGCTTTCTCGACGAAATGATCGTCGACGATGCGGGCACCCGCATGTTCGTTTGCTCGGATAGCGACTACTGTCACGAGCGGCGCGGCGACGGCGAGATTGAACCGCAAGCACCGCTGCCCCACGCCACGCGCGCAGGAGAATCAGCATGACGCCGCTTCTGAGCGCACGCGCGCTCACCAAACAGTACGGCGGCCGCAATGGTTGCCGCAACGTGAGCTTCGATCTGTATCCGGGCGAGGTGCTATGCATCGTCGGCGAATCGGGCTCGGGCAAGACCACGCTGCTCAACACGCTGGCGCTGAAGACCGAGGCCGACAGCGGCTCGCTGCACTACACCGCGTCGCATGGCGATTCGCTCGATCTGCGCGCGCTGTCCGAGCCGCGCCGCCGTCTGCTGATGCGCACCGAGTGGGGCTTCGTGCAGCAGAATCCGCGCGACGGCCTGCGCAGCGGCGTATCGGCCGGCGCGAACATCGGCGAGCCGTTGATGGCGGTGGGCGCGCGCCACTACGGCGAGATTCGCCGTACGGCCACGCAATGGATGGAGCGCGTCGAACTCGACGCGACGCGCATCGACGAATTCCCCGCCGCGTTTTCGGGCGGCATGCAGCAGCGCTTGCAGATTGCGCGCAATCTCGTCACCGGTCCGCGTCTGGTGTTCATGGACGAACCGACCGCCGCTCTCGACGTGTCCGTGCAGGCGCGTCTGCTCGACCTGCTGCGCACGCTGACGTCGACGCTGCATCTGTCGGTGCTGATCGTCACGCACGACATCGGCGTTGCGCGTCTGCTCGCGCATCGGCTGATGGTGATGCAGGGGGGCGAAGTCGTCGAAGCCGGGCTGACCGATCAGGTGCTCGACGATCCGCAGCACCCTTATACGCAAACGCTGGTTTCCTCGGTTCTGCCGGTTTGAGGCTCACGATGCAATCCACTGAGATAGCAATTGACGCAGGTAGCGACGCACGCCACGGCGAGCGCGCTTTTGCCGACAACGCGGCGCTGATGCTGCGTGCCACCGGCATCGGCAAGACTTTCACGCTGCATGGCCAGGGCGGCGTGCGCATCGACGCACTCGCTGACGTGTCGCTCGAGGTCGAGCGCGGCGAATGCGTGGTGCTGGTCGGGCCGTCGGGCGCGGGCAAGAGCACGCTGCTGCGCTGTCTGTATGGCAACTATCTGGCGAGCACCGGCTCGATCGCGATTCGCGACACGAGCGACAACGGCCGACCCGTCACGATCACCGGTGCCGAACCACGCGACGTGCTGCGTCTGCGCCGTGGCGTGGTCGGCTATGTGAGCCAGTTCTTGCGCGTGATTCCGCGCGTGCCGACGCTTGCGCTCGTCGCCGAGCCGCTGCTGCTGCACGGCGTCGCCGAACATGAAGCGAGCGCACGCGCCGCTGAATTACTCGCGCGGCTGAACGTGCCGGAGCGGCTGTGGTCGCTCGCGCCGGCGACGTTCTCGGGCGGCGAGCAGCAGCGCGTGAACATCGCGCGCGGTTTGATTGCCGGGCATCCGCTGTTGCTGCTCGACGAACCGACCGCGTCGCTCGATGCGGAAAACCGCGACGTGGTGGCCGATCTGATCGTCGAGGCGCGCGAGCGCGGCGCGGCGATCGTTGGTATCTTTCACGACGAAGAGACCCGCAACAAGGTCGCGACGCGCCGCCTGGAACTGCGGCCGCCGCTGCGGCACTGAACTGAAACAAAGCCCGACTGACTACGGAGCAAGTCGATGTTGATCAGCAACGCTCGCGTCGTAACGCGAGACGAAGAATTCATTGGCACCGTGCGCGTCGAAGACGGCGTGATTCGCGACGTCGAACGCGGCGCGAGTTCGGCGCGCGACGCCGAAGACTGGGACGGCGATTATCTGCTCCCCGGTCTGATCGAACTGCATACGGACAACCTCGAAAAGCACCTCGTGCCGCGTCCCGGCGTCGAATGGAATACCGACGCGGCCTTCGTGATCCACGACGCGCAGGTCGCCGCCGCCGGCATCACGACGGTGTTCGACGCGCTCGCAATCGGCTCGCGTGTCAACGCCGGATTGCGCGGCCGCGCTCTGCAAACGCAATGCGCCGATTCGCTGCTGCGGCTATCCACGCGTCAACTGTTGCGTGCCGAGCACTTTCTGCATCTGCGCTGCGAGATCGCGACCGCCGACGTGCTCGAGGTATTCGATTCGCTGTGCGCGCATCCGCTGCTTCGGCTCGCGTCGGTGATGGACCATACGCCGGGCCAGCGCCAATGGCACGACCGCGAACAATGGCGCCGATTTCAGGAGCGCAACGGCAAGATGAGCGACGAGCGCGTCGAGAGCGCGCTCGCCGAGCTCGCGGTCGAACAGGAGCGATACGCGGACGAGCACCGCCGCGAGATCGTCGAGCGTTGCGGGCGGCTCGGCATTCCGGTCGCGAGCCACGACGACACGCTGATCGAGCACGTCGAACAGGCGAAGGCTGAAGGCATCGTGCTCGCCGAATTCCCGACCACGCGCATCGCCGCGCAAGCCGCGCGCGAGCACGGCATCGCGACGATCATGGGCGCGCCGAACATCGTGCGCGGCGGCTCGCATTCGGGCAATGTGTCGGCGCTCGAACTTGCTCGCGCGGATCTGCTCGACATCCTGTCGTCGGATTACGTGCCGTCGAGCCTGCTGACCGCGGTGTTCGATCTGGTCGAAAAAGCCGGCTGGTCGCTGCCGCGTGCGATGGCAACGGTCTCGGCCGAACCGGCGCGCACCGCCGATCTCACGGACCGCGGCGCGATCGAGCCGGGCCTTCGCGCGGACCTCGTGCGCGTGACGATGCTCGGCAAGCTGCCGGTGCCGCGCGCGACGTATCGCGGCGGGATGCGGATCGTTTGAGGGGACGGGTTGAGTGGGCGCTCGGCGCGCCTGCGTCTCAGGTCGACAACGGCACGCGCTCGGGCTCGTCGGCCTCGAACCAGGCGGGGTTGCGCTCGGCGATCGGGCCGAGCGACACGAGGATTTCGCGCAGGTGGTGACGCATCGCGTCTTCGGCGGCACTCGGATCGTGCGCGCGCAGTCCCGCCAGAATTTTCGCGTGCTGGCGGATCAGCAGATCGAGCGGCGATACATCGGGCAGGCTCAGATAGCGCACGCGGTCCATTTGCGCCTTGATGTCCTGGATCGTTTCCCAGGCGGCCGTGCAGTCGATCGTCTGCGCGATTGCGTAGTGGAACGCTTCGTCGAGCGCGAGAAACGCGGCCGTGTCGTTCGCTTTCGCCGCGAGTTTCTGCTCGCGCAGGTTGTCGGCGAGCGCCTGCAACTGGTCGTCGGTAATCGAAACCGCCGCCTTGCGCACCACCGCGGTTTCGATCGCCTCACGGATGAAGCGTCCTTCGCGCACCTGGCGCGGGGAAATCCGCTTCACGAAGGTGCCGCGCTGCGGCAGCACCTGCAACACGCCCGCCTCGACCAGCTTGATGAATGCTTCGCGCACCGGCTGACGCGACACCTGAAACATGTCCGACACTTCCTTCTCCGACAGCGGCGTGCCCGGCACCATCTGGCCGACGAAAATCGCCTCGCGCAACGCACGGAAAATCTGTTTGCCGATCGGCTCGTGAGAATCGAGGGAAAGATTTGCGGTCAGGTCGGGCAGCGCTGCACGCGTGCCACCCTGCGCGGCTGCGCGGCCACGCTTGCGTGGCGCGCCCGACACGGCGGCGGAAGAAGAAGGGGCGTCGGCGAGATGTGTGCTGGTGGGCATTGGCAAAGCAACGGATAGCGGCAAGTCGAAAGCGGAAAACTCAGTGGGCGATGTTCGCGGCAATTTACGTGTTATCAGCGACAGGCCGTAAAGCACCGCAAGCATCGCACCATACTACCATGCGCGCTCGACCGCCAAAGTGCTCGCGCGCGGCTCACGCACCCATACGAACGAACACACGGCGCCGAGCACCGCAATCGCGCCCGCCAGCACGAACGCGCTGCCGTACGCACCATGCGTCGCCTCGACGATGAAGCCCGTGACCGCCGGTCCGATCACGCCGGCCAGGTTCGCCAGCAGATGCACGAAGCCGCCCACGCCGCCGACGTGTTCACGCGGCACCGTGTCCTGGATCACGGCCCAATACACGGCGCCCGTCGCGTACAGGAAAAAGATCGACACCGACATCAGCGCAACCGCGCTCTCCATGCTGGAGACGCGCCCGGCCAGCGCCACGCAGACCGCGGCCGCGCCGAGGCAGGTGCCGAGCACGAGCTTACGCGACAACAGCGGCTTGCCGGTGATGCGCAGAATCAGGTCCGAAATGAAGCCGCCGGCCGCGAGACCAATGCTGCCGAGCAGCCACGGAATCACGGTCGCGATGCTCATGTCGTGCAGGCTCAGGTGATGCGCCTCGGTCAGATAGCTCGGGAACCACGACAGGAAAAAGAACAGTACGTAGTTGTATGAGAAGAACGCAAACGCGGTCGCGAGAATGATCGGCATGCGCAGGAAGTGGCCGAGTCCCGGCTTGCCATCCTCGCGCTCACCCGCATGCGCAAGCGCAGGCTCGCCCGCCTGGCCGGCGCGGATCAATTCGAGTTCGGCGGATGTGATGCGCTTCTGCTCGTGCGGATGCTCGGTCGTCGTCAGCGACCACAGCACGAGCCACGCGAGCCCGAATCCCATGATCGCGACGAATGCCCAGCGCCAGCCGAACTGCACGGCCATGAAGCCGACCACGGGCCCCGCCAGCGCGCCGCCCAGCGGCGTGCCCGAGCTGATCACGCCGATCGCGCTCGCCACTTCGCGGCGCGGAAACCAGTTGTTGACCATCTTGCTCGTCGATGAACTGAACGGCCCTTCGCCCATGCCGAACAGCACGCGCAGCACGATCAGCGAACCGATCCCGCTCGCGAGCGCGGTCGCGCCGCAGAACACCGACCACACGCCCATCGCCGTGCCGAACACGCGTTTCGCGCCGACCTTGTCGGACGCCAGACCGCCGACGAAATTGAACAGCGCATAACCGATGAAAAAACTGCTGAACACGACGCCCATCTGCGCGTGCGAAAAATTGAGGTCCTTCTGGATCAGCGGCGCGGCGATCGACAGCGCCGCGCGATCCAGATAGTTGATGACGCCCGCCAGAAACAGCAGTGCGACGACGAACCAGCGTTGACTCTTGAACATCGGATGTCTCCTTCCGGGACGCCTCTTGATGGGCGTTCGCCGTTGCTTGCGGGTTTGGGTTTGGTTGGCGTTGGCGGATGACGCTCGTCAATCGAACGTCAGATGGACCTTCATCGACTGCGAGCGGTCCAGCGCCACTTCGAACGCATGGTTCGCGTCGTGCATCGCGAACGCATGCGTCATCAGCGGACGCAGGTCGAGCTTGCCGGCGGCGATTTCATCGGCGGCCACCGCGTATTCATCGGTGAAGCGAAACGAGCCCCGGTAGCACAACTCTTTCGCCATCACCAGATTCGCCGCGACCGGCGACTGCCCCGCGGGCAGATTGCCGACCTGGATCACGGTGCCGCCCGCGCGCGCCGCACGCAACGCGGTGTCGAGCCCGGCGGGACTGCCCGATGCTTCGATGACGACATCGAACGTGCCGCGCCTGTCGGCCCAGCCAGCGATCGTCGCGGTATCGGCGGCATTCACGGCCTGATCCGCGCCGAGTTGCCGCGCGACTTCCAGCGCGCGCTCGGACAGATCGACCGCGACCAGCCGATGTGCGCCCGCGCGCCGCGCCACGCTGAGCAGAATGCAGCCGATCGGACCGCAGCCGACCAGCAGCACGCGCGCACCCACCAGCGAGCCCGCCTGCTTCACCGCATGCAACGCAACGGCGAGCGGCTCGGCCATCGACGCCTGCGCGAAATCGACGCCGTCCTGCACCGGCACGCATTGCCGCGCGGCGACGACGATGTACTGGCGGAACATGCCCTGAGTGTGCGGAAACGTCGACGCACTGCCCATGAAGCGCATGTTCAGGCAATGATTCGGCATCCCGGTCGCGCAGAAGCGGCAGGTGCCGCACGCCAGACCCGGATTGACGGCGACGCGTTGCCCGCGCGCGAGTCCCTGCTCCGCGCCGACACCGTCGCCGAGCAGGTCGATTTCACCGGCCACTTCGTGACCGAGCACGAACGGCTCGCGCACCGCGAAGTCGCCGCTTTTGCCTTTGAAGTAATACGACAGATCCGAGCCGCAGATGCCACCCGCGCGCACCCGTACGCGCACCTGCCCCGGACCGGGTTCGGGTGGCTCGAGTTCGTCGATGCGAATCAGTTTAGGTTCGTGAAGTACGGCTGCGAGCATGATGGACTCCGGGGTTAGCGTCGCGTGCGCGTTCAACGGCGCGCAAGCGGAGAAGACTGCGATGACGATGCGAAGGCGGCTGCCGTGTCATGGGCCGTGTTAGTGGCGGTCGCGCCGCCGCCCCAATCGTGAAGATCGCCGCCGCGCCGACGTGGCGCGGTCTCCGGCAACGTGAACAGCGACACGGCCGACACGAGACCGAGCACGACCACATAGAGGATCAGCGCGAGCGAATTGCCGTGCGTGACCTGAATCAGCTTGACGGCGACGAGGCCGAGCACGCCGCTGCCGAGCAGCGAGCCGATCTGCCAGATCAGCGCGATGCCGCTGCAACGCACCCGCGCCGGAAAAAGCTCGGGGAACAACGCGGCCTGCGGCGCATAGCAGAGACTGTGGCCGATGCTGATCGCGAGGATCATCACGAGTTGCATCGCGCCGCGCTGGCCGCTATCGACCGCGAGAAAAAATGGCACCGCGAGCGCCACGTGCCATAGCGCACCGGCGATGAACGTCGCACGCCGGCCGATGCGATCGGACAACGCGCCCGCGAGCGGAATGGTCACCAGTTCGAGCGCCACCGCGACGATCACCGTTTGCAGCAACATTCCTTGCGCAATGCCGTGTGCTTTGCCGTATGCGAGCACGATCATCGTGTACATCGCGAACGTGCAGGCTTCGATCAGCTTCGCGCCGACGCCCTTCACGATGGTCGGGCCGAACTGCTTCAGCACCTCGACGACGGGCCGCGAAGCGACCGCCTTGGTGCGCTGGATCGTCGCGAAGATCGGCGATTCCTCGGTACGCAGGCGGATGTAAAGGCCAACCGCAACCAGCAGCGCGCTCGCGAGAAACGGAATGCGCCAGCCCCAGTCCAGCAGTTGCGCGGGCGTCAGCGTCGCCGACAGCAGCGCGAACAGACCGGACGGAATCAGAAAGCCGGCGGGTGCGCCGAGCTGCACGAGACTGGCAAAAAAGCCGCGCCGCACCGGCGGTGCATATTCGGCGGTGAGCAGCACCGCACCCGCCTGCTCGCCGCCCACACCGAAACCTTGCAACACGCGGATCACGATCAGCGCGACCGGCGCCCACACGCCGATGGTCTGGTAGTCGGGCAGCAGCCCGATCGCGAAGGTGCCGAGGCCGACGATCAGGATGGTCACGATCAGTGCTTTCTTGCGGCCGACGCGATCGCCGAAATGGCCGAACACGACGCCGCCGAGCGGCCGCGCAAGAAAGCCGACCGCATAGGTTGCGAAAGCGGCGAGCGTGCCGATCAGCGGGTCGGAAGCGGGGAAGAACTTCTGGCCGAACACCAGCACGGCCGCCGTGCCGTAGACGAAGAAGTCGTAGTATTCCGCGGCGGTGCCGATGGTCGATGCGAAGGCCACGCGGCGCAGCATCGCGGTGCTGGCCGGCGCATTGCCCTGGTTGCCTTGCGGGCGTGTTGAGTTCAAGGCTGTCTCCGTGATTCTGTTTTTACTGAGCGGGAAGGTTGCGCGTCTGCACGCTCACCAGTTCCACAGCGTGCCGTCTTCGAGACGCGCGACCGGCAGATAAGCCGGGTCGTACGGATAGCGCGCCGCCGCCGCTTCGTCGATATCGACACCATGGCCCGGCGCTTCGCCCGGATGCATCATGCCCTTGTTGAAACTCCACGCATGCGGGAACACTTCGAGCGCTTCGGCCGGAAAGCCCATGTATTCCTGCACGCCGAAATTCGGCACCCACAGATCGAAATGCAGCGCGGCACCCATGCAGACCGGCGACAGATCCGACGGACCATGACAGCCCGTTCTCACCTGGTATAACGAAGCAAAATCGGCGATCCGCCGCAGATGCGTAATGCCGCCCGCGTGCGTGAGCGTGGCGCGGATATAGTCGATCAACTGCTCCTCGATTAGCTGCTTGCAGTCCCAGATGCTGTTGAACACCTCACCGACCGCAATCGGCGTGACCGTATGCTCGCGGATCAGCCTGAAACCGGCCTGGTTTTCCGCGGGTGTCGGGTCTTCCATCCAGAACAGCCGATACGGCTCGACCGCTTTGCCGAGCCGCGCGGCTTCGATCGGCGTCAAACGGTGGTGCACGTCGTGCAGCAGATGCGTGTCGAAGCCGAAGCGCTCGCGCACGGCCTCGAACAGTTTCGGCACGAAATCCAGATACTTTTCCGACGACCAGCTCTGCTCCTCCACCGCGCCCTTGGTGGCCGGCTCGTACATGCCGTCGCCCTTCGCGACGCCATACACCGAGCGCATGTTCGGCACGCCGCACTGAATGCGGATGGCCTGGTAGCCGGCCTCGATATGTTCGGCGTAACGGTCGAGTGCTTCGGGAATATCGCGGCCCGTCGCGTGGCCGTACACCATCACGCCTTCGCGCGACGCGCCGCCGAGCAGCTTGTAAAGCGGCATGCCGGTGACCTTGCCGAGGATGTCCCACAAGGCCATGTCGACCGCGGCGATCGCCGTCATCGTGACGGGACCGCGCCGCCAGTACGCGCCTTTGTAGAGGAATTGCCAGGTGTCCTCGATACGCGCGGGATCGCGGCCGATCAGCAGCGGGCACACGTGGTCCTTCAGATACGACGCGACCGCCAGTTCGCGGCCGTTCAGCGTGGCATCGCCGATGCCGTGTACGCCCTCGTCGGTGACGATTTTCAGCGTGACGAAATTGCGGCCCGGGCACGTGACGATGACGTCGGCGCGAACGATTTTCATGAGTTGTTCCTGGCAGAAAACGGGGAACCGCGATGACGGGCCAACCGGACATGGCGGCATAAAAATCACTGCATCAGCCTGTCTCAAGCTGTTGGAACGATGCTACCATACAAGTATAGTTAATCGTCAAATCAGGGTTTCCCCGCCCCTTCCGGACCACTTTCCATGACTGCCGCCACCTTCGAGTTGCCGCCGAACTGTCTGTCCCGTGATGCGCTGCCTGCACTGCAAGCGCATCTGCTGTCGCCGCAATGGCGGGAGCCGCGCATCGGCATCGTGCATCTGGGGATCGGCAATTTTCATCGCGCGCATCAGGCGCTCTACACGGAAGAAGCGATGCTGGCCGCCGGCGGCGACTGGGGGATTTGCGGCGTGACGCTGCAGGGCGACGTCGGCAAACGCGACGCGTTGATGGAACAGCAGGGGCTGTACAGTCTCGTCGAACGCGGGCCCGACGGTGCCAGGGTCACGGTCATCCGCGCGCTGCGCGAAGTGCTGGCGATGCCCGCCGACGCCACCGCGCTGTTCGCGCGGCTTGCCGACCCGCTGGTGCGGATCGTCTCGCTGACCGTCACCGAAAAAGGCTATTGCCGCGATCCGAAGACCGGCGAAGTCGATCTCGACGATGCCGCCATCCAGCGCGACCTCGCCGATCCGCTCGCGCCGCGCACGGTGCCGGGCATCCTCGTCGCGGCGTTGCGCGCCCGGCGCGACACCGCGAACGGGCAGCCCTTCACGGTGCTGTCGTGCGACAACCTTTCGCACAACGGCGCCGCGCTGCGCCAGGTGGTGTGCTCGTTCGCCCGGCAACTCGACGCCGGGCTCGCCGACTGGATCGCCGCCGAAGTCGCGTTTCCGTCGACGATGGTCGATCGCATCGTCCCCGCCACCACCGACGCCGAGCGCGTCACCACGGCCGAACAACTCGGCTACCGCGACGCCGCGCCGGTGCCTTGCGAGCCGTTCAGGCAATGGGTGATCGAAGATCGATTTACGCAGGGCCGGCCCGCGTGGGAAGCGGTCGGCGCGCAACTCGTCGACGATGTGATGCCGTTCGAACTCGCGAAGCTGCGCATGCTGAACGGCACGCATTCGACGCTCGCGTACCTGTCGATGCTCGGCGGCTTCGACACGATCGACGCGGCGATCGCCGAGCCCGCGCTGCGCAATCTGATCCACGCAATGATGAGCGACGAAATCGCGCCGACGCTGAGCATGCCCGCATCGTTCGACCTTGCCGGCTATCGCGACGCGTTGCTCGCGCGTTACGCAAACCCGGCGCTCAAGCACCGTTGCGCGCAGATCGCGATGGACGGCAGCCAGAAGCTGCCGCCGCGTTTGCTCGCGACCATCGCGGCGCGCATCGACGCGGGCCAGCCGTATCGGCGGCTCGCGCTCGCCGTCGCCGCGTGGATGACGTTCCTGCGCGGCCACGCCGACGACGGCACGCGCTACGAAATCAACGACCCGCTCGCGGCGCGGCTGACGGCGCTGGCGGCGTCCGCGCAAGACGACACGCAGGCGCTGATGAACGCGCTACTCGGCGTACGTGAAGTGTTCGATGCGAAGCTCGCGGATCACGCGGCATTCAGAACGACGCTCGCTGACGCGTTGCGTCTGTTGCAGCAAAAAGGCGCACGCGGCGCAATCGCGGCGTGGCAATAGAAAGCGCTCAGTGGCGCGGATCACGGCGCGTCACGCGGTGGGCTCCGCCTCGCGCCCCTCGGTCGCATCGCGCGCGGCGTGCGCGTGGACGAGCTGGTCGTGGGCAAGCCTCGCCTGCTCGGCCTGTTCGTCGAGGCGCGCCGCAAGCAGATCCCGATAGCGCAGATACGCGCAACGGCCGCCCGATTTCGCCGCATACATCGCGGCATCGGCGTTCAGCAGCAGTTCCTCGGCGTTGCCGCTGTCGTGCGGAAACTCGCTGATGCCGATGCTTGCGCCGACCGTCATGCTGTTGCCGTCGACGGTCAGCGTTTCGTTCAGCGCATCCATGATGCGCTCGGCGATCGCAGGCGTGACCTCCGCCGCGCGCGGCCCTTCGATCAGCACGATGAATTCGTCGCCGCCGAGCCGCGCGACCACGTCACCGGCATACAGCACGTCCTTCAGCCGGCACGCGACCGCGACCAGCACCTTGTCGCCAACGGAGTGACCGAACTGATCGTTGATCTGCTTGAAGCGGTCGAGGTCGACGAACAGCACCGCGAGACCTTCATGGCGGAACCGTGCCTCGTCGATCGCCCCTTCGAGCTTCTGCATGAACAGCATGCGGTTCGGCAAGCCGGTCAGCACGTCATGCGAGGCCAGATGCACGAGTTCGCTCTGCTTGCTGTGCAGCGCATCCATCTGCGCGCGGATTTCGCGCCGCAAACGCTCGAAGCAGCGCGCGAGCACGCCGATTTCGTCGGTGCGCTTGAGCGGCAGCGTGTGCATCGCGTGCTCGGCGAACAGGTGCGTCGCCGCATGCGCGAGCAGATGCAGCGGCTTGGTCAGCGCCCGCGCGAACAGAATGGCCAGCAGCACCGACAATGCGCTGAACACCAGCACCATGCGAATGATCCGCGAGCCGAGCTGATTGGCGCCGGTCAACACGTCCTCGAGCGGCTTCGCGAGACCGAGCACGATGAAGCGGTTGCCCTCCGAACCGCCGAACGGCCGCCGCACGAACGCGAGCACATGGCCGGCCGCCTCGCCGGACCCCGTGAGACCGTTGACGCGCACTTCGCTCTGGCGTTGCTCGAATAGCTGCCTGGTGACCGGAAAGCTGTCCTGCATCAACACGCGCCGGCCGCGGTCGAAGCCGAAGGTTTGCGTCGCGTCGGGATGCACCAGGAAATCGCCCCACTCGTTCGCCAGATAAACCTGGTAGTCGCTCGGCAGATCGCTCTGCAAACGCCGCAACATGCCGGCCAGATCGATGTCGATCACGACGACGCCAACCACCGTGCCGCGCTCATCCGCGATCGGCGTGCCGAGGCGCAGCGTCGGCTTGCCTTGCGCCGCATGCGTGCCGTACTCGTGATTGACCGAGATCGGCGACGTGTAAATGCGGCCCGGCGAAAACGCGAGGGTTTCGAATACGTAGGGGAACTGAGATTTTTCCTGCAGATCGTCACCCTGCACGCGCACGAGGCCGTCGCTGTCGCGATCGAAACGGATCAGCTCGAGCCCGTGATGGTGCCGGGTGATCAGCCGCACCTGCAGATACTCCGGGTGATGCAGCATGAAGCTCGAATACACCTGCGCGAGCCGCTCGCGGCCGAGGTTCGGGCCGATGCCGTCGTCGGTCTGCGCGACGCTCACCGACGACGGCATCGTCGCGAGCACGAGCGCGTCCGCCGCGACGTCGTCGATCGATACCGCGATGCGCTGGCCGAGCAGCTCCGTCGAAGTCTGCAGGCTGTGCTCCGCTTCGTTGACCAGCATCGTGCGATTCGCGCGATACGCGTAATAGCCGGTCGCGCCCGACGCCAGCACGCCGATGCACGCGAGCAGAACGGACAGCTTGAAGGTCAGGCCGCGATGCAGCATCAGAAGCGCTCCGAACGGTCGCCCGACACGATGCGCGCCCACAGTTGCTCGCGGCGGTCGATATCCTCGACCGGACTGATCCAGACGATGTGTGCGTTGGCGGCGCTGCCTTCGGCCGGCTCGGACAGCGTATTCGCGAGCCCCTGCCGCTGGGTCAGCAACGCGCTCACGCTCGGTTCGAGCATGTAGTTGATCCACGCGAGCGCGAGCGGCCGGTCGCTCGCCGCGCGCGTCATCGACCAGCAGTCGAGCCATGCGAGCGCGCCTTCGTCCGGAATCACATAGCCGACATCGGCGCCCGCGCGGCGCAGCAACTGCACCTGCTGCGTGCCGTAGTTGCCGAACATCAGCGCGACCTTGTGCTGGATGAAGAACGCGGTCGCCTCCTCGGGCAGCGTGTAGTAGGTCAGCAGGTTGCGGCGCAGATCGACGAGCTTGTGCGCGATCGTGCGCATCTGCGCGGGGTCGAGTTGAAACGGATGCGGATAGCCGAGCGCGAGCGCGGTGAACGAGAAGTTGTGCTGCGCGCTATTGAAGTCGAGCACCTTGCCGCGATAGCGCGGGTTCCACAGTTCGAGCATCGAATGCGGCGCCACCGGAATCTGCTGGCGATCGTAGATGAGTCCCATCGACGAATAGGTGAACGGAATCGCATACACCTTGCCCGCCGACGTCAGGCCGTCGATCGAGCCGAGCGCCTGGAAACGCGGCAACTGCTTCTTCGTATTCGGCAGGCTCGCGAGATCGAGCGGCGCGAGCAGGTTCGCCTGCCTGTAGCGGCGAATTTCGGCGGTGTTGGCGGCGAGCACGTCGAACGGCGCGGAGCCCTTGGTGTGCATCTGCGCCCACAGCGCTTCGTCGGAATCGACGAGCGTGACCTCGACCTTCGCACCATAGCGCGTTTCGAAGGCCTTCACGACGTCCGGGTCCGCGTAGCCGGGCCATGCCAGCACGTGCAGCACTTTATCGGCGGCCGAGGCGGGCGTCGCCGCGCCGAAGCCCGCGCACAGCAATACGCCTGTCAGAACGAGAACGCGCGGGACGCGAGGTAAAAACCCGGACAAAACGTCACAGCAAAATCCGCATGTGCCAATCGATGAAAATCCCGATGTAACGCCCGACAAAAAACCACCCAAAAAACGGCGCCGCAATAATGCCGCGCGAGCACTCGCGCCGGCGCTCGCGATTCGTCGCTTAAAAGTCTGTTTACAACAGCCTGTTTGATCCGCCGTGAACATCGTGTGCATGAATAACACCGTTTAGCAGAAAGGCCTTTTGAGCGAGCGCAAAAACGCGCGGCATTTGAATCTTGACGGCTGTCCGACGACATGCCTCAGAGCGATCCCCGCCTGCGCGGGCGCTCGGCGTCCAGCACAGGGAGCATCGATGATAGCGCCAAAGCCTTCGTTTTTGCAGCGGTTCTAATCAGCGGCGAAAAAATATCGGGCGTTGGTAATAACGTGTAAGGCGAAGGTCTCGACGCCGCTGTTAATTAACGGCAAATTCAGCCGCGGACTTTAACGATCCGTCCACGTTTCAAACTTGTGTTTCAAACCTGTTTCGGCGAACCTGCCAGAAAACCGTCGTAAATCCCGGTCGATTACGCTCGCCCGCCGATCGTATTACCGCTCCCGCATTACACCCGCGTTACGCAATGCCCACCAACGGTGTACGATCCGGGCGCACCGGCTTGGGCGCAAGCGCTGGTCTAGAGGGTCTCCTCCTGCGCCATCCGGTGTTCTACTAGCTTCCCAATATTTTTGAACTGATAAGCTTGGCGCGCGTTGCAGGTCACCCCGGCTTGCATCCTGACCAGAAGCCCGATTGCGAGTCGCGCCGGGCGTCCCAAGGCGGCACAACCGTCGAGGGAGTAATTGAACTACACCGAGGAGTAAAAACAGTGAAAAAACTGCTAGCGGCTTTGACGGTTGCTCTAATTGCCACCGTCTCGATTGGCGCACACGCTAAAGATTGGTCGACGATCCGTTTTGGCGTTGATGCCAGCTATCCCCCGTTCGAGTCGAAAGGCACGGACGGCAAGCTCGTTGGCTTCGATATCGACCTCGGCAACGAAATCTGCAAGCGCGTCGGTGCGAAGTGCGTGTGGGTGGAAAACGACTTCGACGGCATGATTCCGGCACTGAAGGCGAAGAAGTTCGACGGCGTGCTGTCGTCGATGTCGATGACGCCGCAACGCGCCGAGCAGATCGCCTTCTCGACGAAGCTGTTCAACACGCCGACGCGCCTCGTCGCGAAGGAAGGCTCGGGCATCCTGCCGACCGCCGACTCGCTGAAGGGCAAGACGGTGGGCGTCGAACAGGGCACGATCCAGGAAACCTACGCGAAGACGTACTGGGAGCCGGCGGGCGCGAAAGTCGTGCCGTACCAGAACCAGGACCAGGTCTATGCCGATCTGATCTCCGGCCGTCTGGACGCAGCACTGCAAGACGCGGTGCAGGCTGAAATCGGCTTCCTGAAGACGCCGCGCGGCAAGGGTTTCGCGTTCGTCGGCAAAGATCTCGTCGATCCGAAGATCCTCGGCAACGGCGCCGGCATCGGCATGCGCAAGGAGGACACCGATCTGAAGGCGAAGGTCGACAAGGCGATCGCCGACATCATCAAGGACGGCACCTACAAGAAGATCGAGAAGAAGTACTTCGACTTCGACGTGTACGGCAGCTAAATCGCCCACGCGCGCCTCACGGCGCGCCGGCAGCTTGCCCGAAACGGGCTCCGCGACGCGGAGCCCGTTTTGTTTTTACGGCTCCACATCCGGCCACATGAAGCCACATCGTGCGGCATATCGGCTAAGATCGTGCGAGACGCGGCGACCGGGAGACAGGTTGCCGCGGTCCGCGCACGCGGACCTCGCGCGCTCCCGGCGCGCACCTTTCCTCTTGCAATCAACCACATAGCGCGGCTGCCCGGAACGGGCCGCGAAGCCAATACCATGCAAACCCAGACCCATCCGCTGATTGCCCCGTCGCTCGGCACCGCCCGCGAACTGACGAGTTTCCACTACGGCCCCGGCGGCGGACAGAAAATCTATATCCAGTCGTCGCTGCACGCAGACGAGTTGCCCGGCATGCTGGTGTCGTGGTCGCTGCGGCGCAAGCTGGCCGCGCTCGAAGCCGCGGGCAAGTTGCGCGGCGAAGTCGTGGTCGTGCCGGTGCCGAATCCGATCGGCCTGAACCAGCATCTGCTCGGCCAGATGCTCGGCCGCTTCGAAACCGGCAGCGCGCAGAACTTCAACCGCAATTTCTACGACCTCGCGGAACTCGTGCAGCCGGTCATCGAGTCGCGTCTGAGCGGCGACATCGACGCGAACCGCGCCGCGATCCGCGCGGCGATGCGCGAAGCGCTCGACGCGCAGCAGCCCACCACCGAACTCGGCTCGCAACGCCTCGCGCTGCAAAAGCTCTCGTACGACGCCGACGTCGTGCTCGATCTGCATTGCGACTGGGAAGCCGCGATGCACCTGTACACCAATCCGGACCTGTGGCCCGAAGTCGAGCCGCTCGCGCGCTATCTGGACGCGAAGGCGTCGCTGCTCGCGCTGAACTCGGTCGGCAATCCGTTCGACGAGATCCACAGCTTCTGCTGGTCGGATCTGCGCGGCCGTTTCGGCGAGCGCTTCCCGATCCCGAACGGCGGGATCTCGGTCACGATCGAGCTGCGCGGCCAGCGCGACGTGTCGTACGAACTCGCGGAAAAAGACGCGCAGGCGATCATCGAGTATCTGACCTCGCGCGGCGTGGTCGAAGGCGAGCCGGCGCCGCTGCCGCCGCTCGAATTCGCGGCGACGCCGCTCGCGGGCGCCGAACCGCTCGTCGCACCGATGAGCGGCGTGCTCGTCTATCGCTGCGAAGTCGGCAAATGGGTGGACGTGGACCAGGAAATCGCCGACATCATCGATCCGTTGACGGACCGCGTCGTCACGATCAAGAACACCGTGGCAGGCGTGCTGTACGCGCGGCATCTGGCGCGCTTCGCGACCGCCGGCCTCGAATTCGCGCGCATCGCCGGCGCGACGCCGTTCCGCAGCGGCTCGTTGCTGAGCAACTGACGCCCAGGCCGCTGCGACCGCCGGTCCTGTCGCGGCCGGCCATGTAACTAAATTTTCACGCATCAGCTGAAATAACCGATCGCCCGCCACCCGGCGGGCGATCTGCTGCCGCGCGCCCCGCCTTGTTTCAGGGTCGATCGACCCGCCCGCCACCGATTCGCCCGCCACCAGCGCACACGCAAAGTGTCGCGTCGACACGACACCGTGAAAAGAATTTTTCAGTGTCACAGACCTTACTCAGCGTTCCCTTAAATTGCCGGCCATCGCGCGACATTGCCGCAGAGCAGCGCGTCGCGATCGCTTAAATTCGCTAACTCGGAGAAGTACCTTGAACAAGAAAATCCTGACCGCCGCTACGTTTGCCGTCTTCGCCTCCGCCGCTCACGCACAAAGCAGCGTCACGCTGTACGGCCTGATCGACGCGGGTATCAGCTACGTAAACAACTCGAAAACGGCCACCGGCCACAGCAGCCTGACCAAGTACGACGACGGCGTCGCAAACGGCAGCCGTTGGGGCCTGCGTGGCTCGGAAGACCTCGGTAACGGCCTGAAGGCGCTGTTCGTGTTGGAGAACGGCTTCAACAGCGGCAACGGCACCGCCGGCCAGGGCGGCGCGATGTTCGGCCGCCAGGCGTTCGTTGGTCTGTCGCAGAATAACGTCGGCTCGCTGACGTTCGGCCGCCAGTACTCGTTCTCGACCGATTACCTCGGCTCCAACTACGCAACCGGCGGCCTGACCGTCGCGGGTAACTACGCGTACCACATCAACGACGTCGACCAGCTCACGTCGAGCCGTATCAACAACTCGGTTAAGTTCAGCAGCGCGAACTTCTCCGGCCTGACCTTCGGCGCGATGTACGGCTTCTCGAACACGGCTGGCGGCTTCGCCGGCACGCCGGCTACGGGCACGGCCGCTGCCCCGGTGGCAGGTTCGTCGCGCGCTTACAGCTTCGGCGCGAACTACGCGAACGGCCCGTTCGGTATCGGCGCGGCGTACACGGACATCCGTTACCCGGGCCAGGCATCGCCGGCCTTCTCGACTTCGCTGGCTAACGTCACCTTCCCGACGGTCGGTAACGGCCAGATCCAGGATCTGCGCACGGTCGGCGTCGGCGGCCGCTACGCTTTCGGTCCGGCAACGCTGTGGGCCCTGTACACGAACACGCGCCTCGCCCCGATCTCGGGTCAGTCGACCACGTACGCCGCGTACGAAGCAGGTGCGAAGTACGCAGTCACGCCGGCGATCACGGCAGGCGCGGGCTACACGTACATGCACCTGAGCGGCGCGAACGTCGGTCACTGGAACCAGGTGAACCTGAGCGGCGACTACGCGCTGTCGAAGCGCACTGACGTGTACGTTCTGGGCATCTATCAGATCGCGTCGGGCCGCAACGGCACGCAGGATCTGCAGGCACAGATCGGTTCGAGCACGAGCTACTTCAGCACGTCGGGCGTCGGTGCCGACAACCAGTTGGCGTTCCGTGTCGGTCTGCGTCACAAGTTCTAAGCAGACGGTTCGCGGTGGGGGACACGTGTGTTCCCTGCTTGGTTGAATCGAACAAAAGCGCCCTACGGGGCGCTTTTTCTTTGGCGGCGCGAAATCAGTCGAGCAAGGCTGGATTCTCGATCGCGCCCATCAGCAATTCGACGAACGCCTGCATCACGCGCGGCAATGTGCGCCCCGCCATCGTCTGTACCTGCAATGTGCGCTGATGAAGCTCGGCATTACTGATCGGTATCACGGCGAAGCCATCCGCTTCGAGTCTGCCGCGCACGGTCAGCAAACCGGTGATCGTGACCGCGTCGGTTTGCAGCACGAAACTGTGCAGCGCCGCGTGATAGTTGCTGACGAACACCGGATCGAACACGAGCCCTTCGAGACTGCATGCGATATCGAATAGCTGGCGGATCGTCACGCCCGGTCCGTTGATCGCGAGCGGCCACGGCAGCAGATCGGCAAGCGACACGGAATCGCGTGTTCCCAGCGGATGACCGCGCCGCACCAGCGCGAAGATCGGCGCGCGCTGCGAATACAGCACGTTGATGTCCTGTTCTGGCGCCATGCTGAAGCACACCGCGATATCGGTGGTGCCGTCGCGCACGCGCTGCGTCGCGACCGACGGCGCCGATACGTCGAGCTGAAAATGCGTGGCCGGATGCGAGCGCAGAAAACGCGCGAATACCTGCGGCAGAAAGTGCGGCGCGACGCCCTCCGAGCTCGCGACGCGAATCGTCGCGCGGCCGCCGTTGCTCAGGCCGCGAATCTCCTCGGTCACGCGCTCCGCGTCGAGCAGGCTGCGCCGCGCGTAATCGGCGAGCAGCCGCCCCGCGTCGCTGAGCACCATGCCGCGCGGACGCCGCTCGAACAGCGCCGCGCCGACCTCTTCCTCCAGCTTCGCGATCTGCCGGCTCAGCGCCGACACCGCGACATACAGGTTCCCCGATGCCTTGCTGAGCGAGCCGCTGCGCACGACCTCGAGAAAGTAGCGCAGCGCGGTGTTATCGATTTGAGTCATCGCCATTCCGCTTTGCCGTTTCGGCAACGATATCTGCCAAATATTGTAATTGTCTATAAATATCGTCCACCCCAAGATCGCGGCACAGGCTTCGAATCCCGCGCCCGCGCCGCGCGCCCACACACGCCGCCAAAGGACTTCGTCATGAGCATGGACTCCGTTACCACCGCCGACGCGCTCGCGCGGCACACCTCGCGCTCGAGCGTATCGCGGCTGATTCTCGCGACCTCGATCGGCAACGCGCTGGAGTTCTACGATCTGGTCGTGTACGGCTACTTCGCGGCCGTGCTGTCCCGCACGTTTTTTCCGGTCCATGACCGCACCGTGTCGCTTCTGCTCACGCTCGGCACCTTCGCACTGTCGTATCTCGCGCGACCGATCGGTGCGCTCGCGCTCGGCTCGTTCAGCGACCGCAAAGGCCGCAAGGCATCGCTAACTTTGTCGATTGCGATGATGACGCTCGGCACCGGCATGATCGCGTTGATGCCGTCGTATGCGACGATCGGCGTGCTCGCGCCGATCGGCGTATTCGCGTCGCGGCTGTTGCAGGGATTCTCGGCGGGCGGCGAGTTCGGCAGCTCGACCGCGTTTCTGATCGAACATGCGCCGGAGCGCAAAGGCTTCATGGCGAGCTGGCAGTTTTCCAGCCAGGGCGCGAGCACCCTGCTCGCGTCGCTGTTCGGCGCGGTGCTGACGAGCACGCTGACGACCGAGCAACTCGAAGGCTGGGGCTGGCGCATTCCATTCCTGTTCGGCATGCTGATCGGTCCGGTCGGGCTGTACATTCGCCGCCGCATCGACGAAACGCCGGAGTTCGAGCGCGCGGAGAAATCCGCCGCGCCGGTGCGCGAACTGCTCGCGACGCAAAAGGAACAGGTGCTCGTGTCGATCGGCGCGCTCGTGCTGACCACCACGGCCAACTACATGCTGCTCTACATGCCGACCTACGCGGCGCGGCAACTCGGCCTCGCGCCGTCGTCCGGCTTCATCGCGACGCTCGCGGCCGGCCTCATCATGATGGTGCTCACGCCGATCGTGGGTCATCTGTCCGACAAGGTGGGGCGCGTTCGTATCATGCTCGTCGCCGGCGTGCTGTTCTTCGCGACCGTCTATCCGGCCTTCATGCTGATGAACGCGCACCCGTCGCTCGGCTCGTTGCTGGCCGCGGTCACGTGGGTCGCGTTGCTGAAGGCAACCTACTTCGCGCCGATTCCTGCGTTGATGTCCGAGCTGTTCCCGACCCGCACGCGCACGACCGGCATGGCGCTCGGCTACAACATCGGCACCACCGTGTTCGGCGGCTTCACGCCGCTCGCGGTCGCGGCGCTGATCGCGGCGACCGGCAACAATCTCGCACCCGGCCTCTATCTGATGCTCGCGGCCGTGCTCAGCCTTTTCACCGTGATGTGGGCACGCGTGCGACTGCGCGTACGCTGAGCCTTAGCCTCGCGGGTTTCGTTGAAACGACAGGACCTTATCCATGCAAGACCGTTTGCAGCAAGCCGTGCAGTTCGCGGTGGATCATGAATCGCTTTGGGACCGCCACGTGGGTGGCAATTGGGGTGTGCACGTGAACGACCCGCCGCCATGGAACAGGCTGCTCGGGCCCGTGCATGATCGCGGGCCGGTGTCCGGCGCGATCGCCGTCGACGGCCGCGTGCTGACGAGTTGGGGCGAACCGGATCGCGCCGATCTGACCTTCAGTGTCGCGAAGATGTATCTCGCGCTGCTCGCCGGTGTCGCGCACGATCGCGGCCTGTTGCCCGACGTCGACGAACCGGTGCGCGTGCGCGTGCCCAACATCGGCTTCGACGACGAACACAACGCGCCGATCACGTGGGCGCATCTGCTGCAGCAAACGAGCGAATGGCGCGGCACGTACTTCGGTTTGTCGGATCAGGCGGATCACTACCGCGCGGTCAATTTCGCCGCGCCGCCCGATGGCAAAAAAGGCGACCTGCGTCCGCCGCAACGGCCGGGCAGCTACTGGGAATACAACGACGTCCGCATCAACCAGCTCTCGCTCGCGCTGCTGCATCTGTTTCGTCAGCCGCTGCCCGAGGTGTTCCGCGAAGCGATCATGCGACCTTCCGGTGCGAGCGAAAACTGGCAATGGGTCGGCTACGACGACGCGTGGATCGAGATCGACGGACGACGCATGCAGTCGGTGCCGGGCGGCACGCACTGGGGCGGCGGCATGTCGGTCAGCGCGAACGACCAGTTGAAGGTCGCGCAGATGCTGCTCGACGACGGCGTCGCGAACGGCCGGCGCGTGCTGTCGTCCGAATGGATCGCGCGCATGCGCACGCCGTGCGCGATCGCGCCATTCTATGGCTACCTCGTATGGCTCAACACCGGGCGCAAGGTGTTTCCGAACGTGCCGGAGTCGAGCTATTTCGGCGTCGGCGCCGGCAGTTCGTTCACGTGGGTCGAACCGGAGCGGCGCATGACGGCGGTCGTGCGCTGGCTGAATCCGGCCGCGGCGAACGAGTTTTTCGGGCTCGTGCTCGACGCGGTCGACAACCTCGGCTGACAAAAAAACGCGGGCGATGCACGAAGAGTGCATCGCCCGCATTGTCATGGGTCGAGCCGTTGCCGCTGCAACGGCGGGTCAGTGCGAATGCCGCGGCACCTCGGAACCTCGACACCCAACGAGGAAGTCGAGATCGCAACCCTCATCGGCCTGCAGCACGTGATCGATATACAGGCGCCGGTAGCCGCCACCTTCCGGCGGCGCCGGCGGCACATGCTTCGCGAGGCGGCGCTCGAGTTCCGCATCGCTGATATCGAGGTGCAGCGTGCCCGCGTCGCAATCGAGTTCGATCCAGTCGCCGTCCTGCACCGCGGCGAGCGGGCCGCCGGCCGCCGCTTCCGGCGTCACGTGCAGCACCACGGTGCCGTATGCGGTGCCGCTCATGCGCGCATCGGAGATGCGCACCATGTCTTTCACGCCCTGCTTCAGCAGCTTCGGCGGCAGGCCCATGTTGCCGACCTCGGCCATGCCCGGGTAACCCTTCGGCCCGCAGTTCTTCATCACCAGCACCGAGTTCGCATCGACGTCGAGCGTTTCGTCGACGATGCGCGCCTTGTAATGCTCGAAGTTCTCGAACACGACCGCGCGTCCGCGATGCTTGAGCAACTCGGGCGTCGCCGCCGACGGCTTCAGCACCGCGCCGCGCGGCGCGAGATTGCCGCGCAGCACGCGGATGCCGCCATCGGCGACGAGCGGCTTGTCCAGCGGACGAATCACTTCGTCGTTGGTGTTGGGCGCATCCTTCACGTTGTCCCACAGCGACTTGCCGTTGACCGTCAACGCGTCCGGATGCGGCAGCAGGTTCGCTTCGCCGAGCCGGCGCAGCACGGCCGGCAGGCCGCCCGCGTAATAAAACTCTTCCATCAGGAAACGGCCCGACGGCATCAGGTCGACGATCGTCGGCGTGTCGCGGCCGATGCGCACCCAGTCGTCGAGTTCGAGATCGATACCGATGCGCCCCGCGATCGCCTTCAGATGAATCACCGCATTGGTCGAGCCGCCGATCGCCGCATTGACGCGGATTGCGTTCGTGAACGCCTCGCGCGTGAGGATCTTCGACAGCTTCAGGTCTTCGAGCGCCATCTCGACGATGCGGATGCCCGACATATGCGCGAGCACGTAGCGGCGCGAGTCGACCGCGGGAATCGCCGCGTTGTGCGGCAGCGACGTGCCGAGCGCCTCGGCCATGCAGGCCATCGTCGACGCGGTGCCCATCGTGTTGCAGGTGCCCGCCGAGCGCGACATGCCCGCCTCGGCCGATAGAAACTGATGCAGATCGATCTCGCCGGCCTTCAGCGATTCGTGCAGTTGCCACACCGCGGTACCCGAGCCGATGTTCCTGCCGTCGAGCTTGCCGTTCAGCATCGGGCCGCCGGTCACGACGATCGCCGGCACGTCGCAGCTCGCCGCGCCCATCAGCAGCGCGGGGGTCGTCTTGTCGCAGCCGGTCAGCAGCACGACCGCGTCGATCGGATTGCCGCGGATCGCCTCCTCGACATCCATCGCCGCGAGATTGCGCGTCAGCATCGCGGTCGGACGCAGATTCGATTCGCCGTTCGAAAACACCGGGAACTCGACCGGGAAGCCACCCGCTTCGTAGACGCCTCGCTTCACGTGCTCGGCGAGCTTGCGAAAGTGCGCGTTGCACGGCGTCAGCTCGGACCACGTGTTGCAGATACCAATCACGGGACGCCCGTCGAACTCGTGATCGGGAATGCCCTGATTCTTCATCCAGCTTCGATACATGAAGCCGTTCTTGTCAGCCGTACCGAACCACTCGGCCGAGCGCAGTTTCCGCTTTTTTTCCGACATGCTAGGTCCTTGATGCATGTGCCGGGACCCTCACCGGCATATTTGACTGAAGCGGCCCGCCCGACGCCACGGCGAAAAGCTGCCGCTCAGCGTGCAGGGATGCTGAAGTGTACGGAGCGGGTTGATATCTTTCCAATTATATTTTGGGCGATATCGATATCAATTCTGGTATCCATCGACGGCGGCTGGCGGTGCGGTGCGGCTGACACGGCAATCCGGGCGAGCCGACCGTGCCGTGCCGGCTTCAGGCCTCGCCGGTATTCGCCTCACCGGCTGCCTTTTTACCGCTGGCTTTCGGTTGCGCGGAGCGGGCGTTCTTCTTCAGATGGCTGCGGTTGTAGTCGATCGCGGCGCGCACCAGCGCTTTCAGTGCGCGCTCGTCGACCTTGTCGCCCTCGAGGAAGTCGATCGCGCGCCGCGCGTTGCCTTCGAGGCCCGCGTTGAACAAACCGTGCGGGTCGGCCAGGCTCGCGCCGTGCGCGAAGGTCAGCTTGACCTTGCCTTTATGCGCGTTGGCGACCGCGATCATGCCGTCGCACGACCAGACCGGGCTACCCATCCACTTGAACTCCTCGACGATGTGCGGGTCCGCCGCGAGCACGCATTGACGGATGCGAGCAAAGACTGCGCCGCGCCAGTCGGTGATCCCGGCGATCAATTCGTCGATACGTTCGGATGCGTTCATTGGGGCGAGGTCCTCGCAAGAGGGAATAGGAAGCAGCAAACCAGTAGGATGCTGTAACAACCAGACCATTCTAGTCGCCCCTCGAATTCGGGGTTGGCGCACGACCGATCCGCGATTTCGACGAGCACGCCAGCGGACACTTTGCAGAAATATCGTGAGCCGCGTTCGTGCTCGAACACCGCGGTTTTCTTCGCGACGCCTGATGCGGCCAATCGACCGGATAGCCCGCCGCGTCGTCGACCACGATGTCGAAGCCGGGGCGCTTCAGAAACCAGCTCGCGCCGCGTCCCGCAACCGTGCAGCCCAGATGTCGTTCGAAGAACGTCGCGGTCGCGGCGGCGTCGGATGAGGGGGACGGGCGTTTGTGGAGACGTCCGATGATCGCGGGGATGGTCTGCTCGCGGTTGCCTATCCCTTGGCGAGGGGTGCACCACTACATCGCGGCGCGTCCGTCACCAACGCCGCGACCGAGGACGATATGCACGGCTTCGATGCGCGAACTCACGTTGAGCTTTTCGAAGATGTTCTTCAGATGCCATTTCACGGTCTCGGGTGCGAGTTTCAACGATCGCCCGATTTCCTTGTTGGAAAGTCCGAGAGCGACGCAGTTGATAATCTCCAGCTCCCTGACACTCAGGACATCCGACGATGTTGTCACGACCCTGACAGACCTGGTGGATACGGATCGGCAACTATCGCATTCGTCGAATACCGCCAGCAATCGATCGGCATACGCCATTTCCGGAGTCACGGTGCCGCCCGATCCCTGGCGAAACCGTTGCAATAGTGCCCGCACGGGTTGACCTTCGTCGACGAAGCTGTTGATCATGCCAATCGCCCCACCGATGTGCAGTGCGCGCTCGAGTATGACGAGCGCCCTGTCGGCTTCCCCGCACTGTTCATACGCACAGGCAAGCAGAAGCGAAACGAGTGCCTCGGAAACACGCCAGCCCATTGCGGCCAGCGTATCGAGTGAGCGCTCGAGAAGCACGACAGCTTTGGAAGCGAAACCCTCGGCCATCTGAACCCTGGCTTGCAGCATGCAATAGTTCGTCCAACTCTCGATAGCAGATCCTTGCCGTCCTTCGCAAAGTGCTGGCACGCTTACGCTCAGGTCGTCGGCGATTTGCCTGGCTTGCGCCACGTTGCCGTCTTCAATGAACAATCGTACCGCTTCAGCATCGCATGCAAGCTTCAGACGCAGCCATTGTCGCTTCATGGCAACCTGGCGGCCGTCTTCGAGAGCGGCCAACGCCGAGCCGGTCTCCCCGGCACGCCTCAGCAGGCGTGCCGCCACAAGTATGTGCCGCGCCAGCGCACCAATCGGAGCGCTCTCCAAGATGATATTCGTGCGGCCGGCAATCATCTGCCGCGCTTTCGGCAGTTCGTCGCACTCGTAGTAAACGTATGCGACGTACCCGGCTATACAGGCCACGCCAGCCGACGAAACACCTAGCGAGCGTTCCGCACGTCGCATCGCCACTTCGAACGTTCGTCTCGCCTCGGTAAGCTCGCCATGCATCATTGCGGCGAGACCGTACATCGCGTCTCGATACAGGTCCGAGTGGTGCGGCTCGGCGTCGGCTTCCCCGCGGTCCTTGACGAGATCCCATATATGAAGGATCTGGTCGAACCTGCCTCGATAGATCAACCCGAAGAATTGCACTGATTGCGCGTAACGCTTGACCCACGGTGCAACTACCGCACCGGAAGCCTCCGCCGCGCGTCCGTGTTCAAGCGCCCGCTCGCTATCGTCACCGACAGCGGCAACCAGCGCGGCAACCGCGTTGACCTCGGCCAACCCGGCTTCGTCGACCGCGCCGGCATCTTCGCTATGCGTCCGCGTGAGTTCGTCGACAATCGAGCCGATTTCCTTCGACGCACTTGTGATCTGAAGCGAGAATGCGAGCGCCCATGCTTTGGCAAGCCGCAAACGCAGCCGTCCACGAATGACATCGGGTGGAAATTTGTTGATCCAACCCAGCAACGCGTAGGGGTCGCCACGCTCCAACATGTCTATTGCACAATTCTCCGCCCACTGCGTTGCCAGTTCGAATTCGCCCGCTGCCAGAGCATGACGGACCGCCTCGGGCCACAGACGTTCCGCCGCAAACCACCGGCATGCGCGACCATGCAACAGCTGAACCTGTTGCGGCTTCTGACGAAGAAGACGCCGCCGCAGCGCATCGGACAACAATGCGTGATAGCGATACCAGTCGTGCCTTTCGTCCAGTGGACGGATGAACACGTTATGCCGTTCGAGCCAGGCGAGCTTTTCTCCACTCCCCTCACCATCCAGAATCGCATCGCATACGCCGGGACCCAGCCGCTCCAGAATCGACGTGTGCAGCAGGAACTCCAGCATAGGTGGCGGCAAGTGAGTGAGGACCGTATCGTTCAGGTAGCGGTCGATTCCTGAACCGGGGCCCATGAGATTGTTGGCGATCCCGGACGCGTCGCGCATCTGACCTAATGCAAGCGACGCCAATTGGAGACCCGCGATCCATCCTTCGGTTGTACCGTTCAACAGCTCGACGTTGCTTCGCTCGAGTGGCACAGCACCTGTTCGGTCGAAAAACGACTGTGCCTCGTCGATCGAAAAGCGCAAATCATCGGCACCGATGCGCACCAACTCCTCCGGTGTTCGAAGCTGCCCGAGCGTAAGAGCTGGTTCGGCGCGAGCACCAACCAGGATGTGCATATTCTCGGGCGCATAGCGCAGCAGACGAGAGATCACCGTCAGCACGGGTTTCGCGGTGACACGATCGACGTCATCGAGTACGAAGAAGACGCTGCGGCCGCATTCGGCAATGCCATTCAGGAGCACAGAAATGATTGTTCTGATCGGCGTCAGCGAATCGAGGCTCAGCAATCGCTGCGCTTGCGACGCGATGTCCTCCGCTACGCGGGCCAGCGCCGCCACCAGATAGGCGACGAACAGTTGGGGGTCATCGTCTTCGCCGTCGAGGCTGAGCCACGCCACCGGGTGCCCTTTCTCCGACAGCGCTTCGGTCCGTTCGGACAGCAACGTGGTCTTGCCGAAACCCGCGGGCGCACTTACGACGACAACGCTGCGTGGCCGCCGCTCATCGAGGCGGTTGAGCAACGCAAGGCGTCGCACGCAGCGGGACGGCAGCCGGGGCGCGATCATCTTGGTCTGGATTAACGACACGCTCCACTCGCCATCGGTCCTGCATGAAGAGGCTTCCATGACTATTTCCCACCCCGACGAACCGCCGCCAGCAAAGACGCTTTCATTGACTTCGTAAGGGATGTTTTATGTATATGTTGAACTGCTTTGATGCTCAACACGAATTGCTCGCTATCTTAATATCCAGAAACACCTGTTCCGCATAAATCGCGCAAACGTTTCGCGTAGTTGTTATCGCGCAACATCGCGGATCAGGGCGAGGTTCACTGTGCCGAAGTGCACCGGAGAACAACGGCCCCAGGCCGACCTGCGCTCGACGGCACTGTGATGGCGGCCCTGGCGCGGGCCGCGGCGAAGTGTTGGCGCGTATCGGAACAGGTGCGGGAAACGAACGCGGAACGATCGCGAATGAGCTCGAGTTTTGATATGTTCACGTCGCGCCATGGGCCTTCTGATACCTTTTGCCTGCGTCAAACGTCTCGCCGCCTACTCATGATTCGACCGCACTCACGATATGACTGGACCGTTAGCTCCAGCCTTCGGAGCCATCACCTGCCGGCGTTGAAATCACTTGAGCGGCATCTGACGGTATGCATCGCCAATGCGGCAGACCGTTTGGCACACATGTCAATTCATTGCCAGATATTGAAAAGTAGCTGATGCTGACGATAGTCCCCAAGACGGGTATTGGAAGCGCCGTGCCATTGGCATGGCCACACGACTGCCCACCGGTCTGCCCACATGTGTGGAAGCAGTTGTCCGCCAGTATTCGTCTTCATGCGCAACACGACGCGCTCTATTCTGCAGTCCGGACATTTTGCTGGGAACCGCGACGCATCGAGCAGCATGCCATTCTTGCTCTAACACTGAGGAGCCCTTGCACGGGCGTTATGGCTGATGAGCCATCCGCGTCTCGCCATTCGCGAGCGAATCCGCGTGAATTCACCGGACCGGCCTGTCTGATTGGAGGGGTGGTCATCATTGCGTGGATCACACTTGCTCACTCGCCACTTCGCGAGCCGTCGCTTCACGCTGATGCCGTCTCTGGCCTGACCAATCGGCAAGAGATAGCGCTGCAAGCTCCTCACGCAGCGCAAGTGCCGCTGCCACGAAACGAGGCTCCGCCGCTGGCGATTGAAACTCAACGTATGCCTGCGCGGGCCACGAAGAAGACGATGGTCGTTAACGCTGCACTGCAATCAGTCGGCAATCGCACGCCTGATGTGCTGCGCAAACATCGCCGGCACGGCCGTGAGACAGCGCCATTCGACGCAGTGCCGCACGCATCGCCAACGTCGGATTCGATTGTCCGGCAAACCCGCCTCGTTGCCGCACCTCGGCTCCATGTTCGCGATCGCGCCGCGGATCGACGTCCGCGGATAGCATCGTCGCCGATGGACGCTGGTCAAGATGGGGCGTTTGCACAGTTGCCAGAAGAACGCCTCGCGACTGCGAAGACGCGGGGAACGACGGTCACCACCAGCCCGGATGCAACCGACTGGATGAACCATATGGTGCAGCGCCGGATCACAGAGGTAGCCGAAAAGTTTTCCGGGTCCATGTAGCGTTGCCAGGCCCGTGCTCTCGGGTCTTTGCATGTTCTCGGGATGGCTCGGTCGAACAACAGGTTAATGGCGCGCGCCTTGCCCCGAGTCCAGGACAGCCCGCCGTGCAGAGCCAGCTTCGGACCAGACACAAGGCAACGCGCCTTGGTCCGACCCGAAGTCATGGCGAATGCCGCGCTAGACCGCCGGCATCAGCCAGGAGTGCCGTTCGACATCCTCTTCCGGCGCGGCACAGACCGGCGTTTCGCTTGCCACGCTACGCACGAGAACCTCGTCCAGACGGTATCCGTGCGTATAGACCGTGCTCAGGCGTACGCCGTTCTCCGAGTGCAAAGACAGCTTTCGCCGCAACCGATAGATATGGGTGTCGACCGTGCGCGACGTACTATCGAGTTCGCGTCCCCAGGCAAGTTTCGCCAACAGGTCCCTGGAGACCGCGCGCCCGACGTTGGCGAAGAGAAACGCGGCAACCTCGAATTCCTTCGCCGTCAACTCTATCGGCTTGCCGTGAAGAGAGGCGTTGCGTCGCTCCACATCGAAGACGTAGGGCCCAACTGCTATCGCGTTGTCGACCTTTTCCTTACGAGAGGTGCGGCGCAACAGGGCGCCGACTCTGGCGACGAGCTCGACCTCGCGGAACGGTTTCACGACGTATTCGTCGGCACCCGCTTCGAGCGCCTGCACAATGTCGACCTCCAGCACTCTGCTAGTCAGGAACAGCACGGCTGGTTCACGCCCCAGGTTGCCGCGTATCCAGTGCAGGACCTCGAATCCGGTCATCCCAGGCAATTGCCAATCGAGCACCACGAGATCGACTTGATTGGACTTTAGAAAGCGCACAGCATTCTCGCCAGAATCGGCCCGGTTTATTACGTGCCCCGATTGTTGCAGCGCATTTCCGACAGCCGTTGCTTGCGCGAGATCGTCTTCCACCAACAGGATATTCATGTATCACCTCTTTCTTTCGAACCGATAGACCTGTGAACCTGACATCCGGCGGAACGAACCGGAATGCGCGATCTGGGTAACCACCATAAGGATGACCGAGTCGATAGGCACGAAAGCCCCCTAACGGGACAGATATCCGGCAATTGTTCAGACGCACGTCCTAACAAACACCGTCGTTCCGCATAGATTTTGTGAACTTCTGAAGCTCAAGATACCCGGCGTCCAGCGGTAAGATAGCCCCCCATTCGGGGGGCCGAAATGTCTTCGACGGGTTGGAGGAAATCCGTCCCAGCGGCCATGCCACGCCTCGTGGCCAGATGAACATCGCAAGTTTTATTTTTGTAATGCAAAAGAAAGCACTTGGAAATAATCAGGCGTGGCTGTCGATGCATAACAGTCAGCGACGTGGGACGAGTCATCGGCTCGTCGGGCAAGGCGACATATGTTGCGACCAGTTGCACGTTGTTTGGCAATTACCGGTTGTTATCGAAGATCAATGCACTCGATATCGATGCGCGCTCATTTCAATCATCACGTCGCGGGTCGTCGCCGCTTCGTCCGCATGGATTAACGACACCGGACAAGCAGCCGGAAAAATTCGGGCGTCCTGGGGACCACCATCGCCTCCGGCCATCTCTCGAGATCCGGGGCTTCGACTGGCGGCGCGGCACATCTGTCTTCACGGAAGCACATTCGCTAACAATATCAACCGCGACGGTTCACATTACGTGAGAAAGGCCACTCCAAAGTCAGACTAAACTTTTCCCGACCGCAAACCCCATCGCGCGACGATCAAAGCGCGATTCTTGATACTCGAAATGCAATATGCCCGACGCCCTGCGCGAAGACATTTGATAGAGGATGCTGCAGCATAAACCGGCCAGTCGCACAACGCGTCGACGGTTACGTGCAACAACAAGAGAAGCACACGTTGAACGATCAGTTTGTGTTCTTCTCGAGTCCCGAATTTATAACCAGAAAACATGCGCATGATTATGGTTGACCGACGGATGCCTGAGTGCCCCGCCGCCCGGCTGCATTGCTGTGCATGTTTGGGATCCGCAGTGTGAGCTCTGACGTCGTTTCGTTTCACTCAATTCTGTTGAATCATCCGTGCGATGCCGTACTCGACAATCATCGCGCCTACTGCGCAAGGCACGGGTATGCGCATACGGTGCATGCCATTGGCAGCCCGGGAAATAGCGATCTCATCCGCCTTGTCTACAAGTACAGCGTAGCTAGAAAAATGGTGATGAAAGCGCCAGCCGGCACGCTCCTGATCTTCGGGGACGAATCGGCAGTCATATATGAACAGCTTGCTGCAGACCGTGTGATCGGCGACGCGCTCTACTGGATCACCCAATGCGCTGCCCATGGCCACCCGGATGGATGCTTTTTCATGCTTCGTGCAGGCCCGGCTGCACTCAAGTGGCTCGACAGAATTCTCGACGTGCTACGCGGCCACGGCGCCGATCACGGCGTGAGCCGGTGGAGCCACTTTGAGCTGGAGGGCATTCCAGCAACACCATACAACCAATCTCTCGATGGTGCCCTCTGGTGCAGCCTGCTGTTCACGCCGTTCGGACTCCACCTGCCTGAACATTCAGCCTTCGTACTGTCGCTCAATCCAACCGCGCATACGAACGCCCACGACAATCGAGTCACCAGTCGTTTTGTTGACTACCTCAACTCGGTCCAGGCGCGTGCCGGTCGGCTGTATGACGACATTGACGTGCCCCCCATCTCCGAACCATCGTTCGAAGTCGTTAATCCAGGCCGCCCGATTGCGTTGATCACGAGTTACACGGCGAACATAGCAATGTATGCGGCCATCTCTCAGCGCAACGTCACCTCTTACTGCCGACGCCACGATTACACGCACTACGTCTACCGTGACACACCGGCTCGTCTGGACCGCAAGGTGACCGGCAACTGGAACAAGGCCGCATTGCTGCTTCGCCATTTCGATGCTCACCAACAGTTGGGATGGATCGATGCGGATGTGCTGATTCACGCACCGCAACTTTCGCTCAAAGAAATCACGTGCCAGCAGCAGTTCACGCTCGTACGCGACGTCTCAAACCACCGACTTAACAGTGGCTTCATGGTGTTTCAAGCCACGCCCGAATGCCGCTCGTTTCTTGAACAGGTTCAGGCTATGATCGACGTCGTGCCCGATAAGCGTGGTGTCTACACGTCAGGCGGCGACCAAAACGCATTCATATCCGTCTGGGAAGCCTCAGGCGGAGATGCAACGATCCCACTGTCAGACTGCGTATCTTCGAATTCGCATCCGGCTCTCTATGATGCGGACAGTTTCATGATTCATTACATGGGCTATCCAGACCGCTTCCGGGCAGTAGTGATGCGAGCCGATGCGCTTGACATCGAGTGCCGTAGCATGGCGCTCGAAAAATCCATCCACTCCATATAAGTGAGCTTGCCCCGAAAAGCGAATCCCTTGCTGAGCTTTTAAACTCGAGCAAGGAGAGTCAAGAAGATGAGAAAAACGTCCGCAGGACGTCCTTGCACCGGAGAGAACCAGTGCGGCATGCCCAACGATCCGAATCAAAACTATTTGAAATACGACGCGATATCGGGTATCGAATCGAAGCCTAGACCAGATAGTCTATAGTCCTCCGTCACCCCTCCCTGGCCGACATTTGAGTGCCAACTGGAGTTGAAGCAGCGCCGCCTGTCTACATGAAAGGCGACAATCGATTCAAAAAACGACACGTTCCACACGCGATCCTTGTAGCAGGTTGCTCCCGTCTTAATACCTGGAAACCGTGCGTTGACAGCGTCAGCAACATGCTTGCCGAATTCGACAAACGAATGCCTGGGCTCGGAATTGAATCCAGGCATGTAGCTGGTATGAACGTCCTCTACGATTAGCATTCCCCCATCGTTCAGGTGGGAAAACGCGCGGTCCGCCGTCACGATCTGCTGGTGATTCATGTGACCACCGTCGTCAATTAGTACGTCGATGCTACCAACGCGCTTGTAGAAGTCCTCCCAGAACAAGCTGCTCGACTGGTCGCCAATAAATATCTCGAAACCATTCTTCTCCCATTTCCTGGCCGCGGGATTCAGGTCCACGCCTATGATACGGGCCTGCGGGCCCAGATAGCGCCTCCACATGTGCAGTGAGCCACCACTGAACACCCCGACTTCCACCAACGTCACGGGTTTGCCGACGTATTTGGCGAAAAGTGCCTCATACACCTGGAAATATGAATCATGCTTTACGCACAACGCTGGTGCTTCGCTAAAACACTGATAGATCCGCGTCGAGGACAGGGGCGCTGGCTCGCTCTCCAGGTGTGTGCCAACCCCTGTACCTGCGACTGTCACGCGGTGCTTTTGCTCATCCAGGCCGGCATAAAAACTTTGATCCAGTTCGGCCGTATCGGCGGCAGACAACTTCCCAACTTCGAGAAGGGCTTGTCTCTTGCCATTCAGCAATCCAAGCAACTGGTTCTTGACTTCCATCGGGTTCTGCCCAAATGCAGTACCAACCTCCCTTAAAGCCAAACCTGCGGCACGATGCTGTTCATGCAATGCGGTAATTTCATGCGTGCCCCAACCAACATGGTATAGGTCGAGCAAGCTGGCACAACTCGGGCCGTCAAGGCGCGGAAAGTACATCGGAAGCAGACGCTCATAGAGGCGGCACTTGCTTCGAAACAGACGATTGGCATCCAGCCGGAGCGAAGTCATTGCAGCGTGGATGCGATAGCGCAACAGCACGTCAGGGAGATTGGCAAATTTTGCACCATAAAGCATACAGTCGAACCAGAACCCAAGATCATCTACCACATACAGATTGGCATCATATGCGATCCGGTTACTACGAACGAAGTCGGCGCGCCACATGGCTGAGGGATTGGCCAGGTACGCCGCTCCCCCTAAGAACCGCGCCTTGATTCTTGCATCGTCCAGAGGGAAATCCGACATGGTGTCATCCATGCCGAAATGCTGGATCTGTGTACCGACGACCGTGATATCGCGGTTGTCGTCAAGAAAAGACGCCTGCGCAGCCAGTCGCTGTGGCAATGCCAGATCATCGTGATCAAGCCGGGCAATGTATTCCCCTTTCGCCAGAGACATAGCCAGATTCATCGTCCCGGGCAAACCATGATTGATCACATTCGTATGAAGGCGAACGCGAGAATCCGCTATTGAGGTGACAAGCCGGACGGTCGAGTCCGAGCTCCCATCGTCAATGACCAAGACTTCGAAATCACAGTCGCTTTGGCTCAGAATCGAGTCCAGTGTTTCTTCGATATGCTTTTCAGCATTGAATGTTGGAATGATTACGGAAACTTTCGGCATGATCTTGATCACATGATAGATTTACAAAGGCACTTTTTCATATAAATGCGTCATCGCGGTCTACGGGAAACTAACGCTGTTTAGTCTGGCATTTCGTCTTCCCGATGCCGATTGCCACACACCTGCCACAACGGGAAATCCGGTTCATGTACACCAGGTGATCTTGCCAAGTCTTCCGATGCAAACGTCCAGAAAACGTGACCAACGGGTATTCGACGTATTTGCCAGCGGTCTGTTCAACCGCTCTGATCGTCTCCCGCCGTTTTGGTCCGGGTGGACGCAATAGCCCGCGCCGTGCAGCCCGATCGTAATGCCGATACGCAACCCGTTCACGGCTTGGCGCCGTTCACCGCTGTCGCGCCTTGGGGCTGACGCGGTATATAGCCGGTCAAGTGCCACTGACCATCGGCATCCAACTGGAAGCTCAGCAATTCGAAGACCGTGCGGCCGCTGGCAAGCGTCGACGTAAAATCCACGTTCGCATAAAGTCCATCTGGAATCCCCGGAAAACCGATGTACTGGATCCGGGTGATCGAAGACCAGCCGCGCCGGGTGACAGCCCCCAGCGCTTCACGAGCCTCGCGCGTCGTGCTGACGAACTGGGCCTGCGGGATCTTCGCCTTGACGAACGGTGCCGCGTCCCGCCATGCCTCGGCATAGTGATTCGAATCGAACTGCTGAAATACGCGGTCCGCGTCTGTCAGCAATTCGTCGGCCGAAGTTCCCTGCGCGGCGGCGGCAATCGTGCAGGACGTCCCCAGCACGCAGATGGCGGCCAACTTGAGAATTGAGGTGATGTGCTTCAAGTAGTTCTCCCTACGCAAAATATGCCCGGTGTTAAATCATTGCTATTCGATGGTCATTGACCATGGGTGCGGTCCAGCACTCAGGTTTGCTCAAAGAGTGCGGCAAGCGCGTCTCTGTCAATCTTCACGTTGTCTTCATTCTCAGGATCGAGTCCGCCAAGGAATGCATTCGCCGTGCGCCGGTATGGATCGAGGTGAGTGTCGTGCTCTGCGAACGCCTGCCGCAGGGCATGTCCACCCTCCTCGCAATCGAAGTGGTGATAGCGATATCCACACGCTCCGATCAGGTGCGAGTTGTGGACCAGCGGGTAACCGCCCGCCGCGGGTCATATCGTCCGCTGGTTCGCGCGCTTCCAAGCCATAGGTCAAGCCGAACGATTCGACCTCGCGCATACGTTGCTGGATGAACTGCGGATGCCAGATGTACGGCACCTCGTGCACATTGCAGCGGTGCACGAGGCGCATCATTGGCGCAAACGCGGCGTGTTTGGGCAGATGCCAGACCTCATCGCAACGATCGGGTCGGAATGCATGCGTGGGTGTTTCGAGCGCGCCGCTCATTTCGATGATTACGTCCACCTCATCCGTGGCCACGCGCGTCCTCATCACCCGCAGATTACGTGCGGTCAGATCGAGCTGGGACGGCATCACACCCTGGTCACCGGCATCGATAAGCAAAACAGACTGCACGAACGGTAGGCACTGAAATAGTTCGGCGAGAAAGATGGCATTCCGGCCAAGACCGTTCTGCCAGATATTCTGTCCGTGATGGGTGATAACTGAAATTCCGATACGCATGTTCAAAACCTGCACCCGATGCTTTGAATCCTCGCTCGTGGCAGAGGCTGGCAACTCGATCAGTCCACGTTGTTAGAAGAGGTTCGACGCCACATCGCTCCTGCGGATATCGGGCTCATGTTCATCAGGTCGCCCTGCCATGCACCAGCTCGTCCAGCGATACCGCAACCCGCCCGACGACCTCTGCCCAATCCCCCGGCGTCGTTTGCCGGAACAGGCGCATCACCCGTGGATACCACGGCGAATCCGTCCTGTCTTGCATCCAGCGCCAGTCCGTCCACGGCTTATGCAACAGAAGCCAGCAAGGCTTGCCCAGTGCGCCGGCCAGGTGCGCTACGGATGTGTCGACGGAGATCACCAGGTCCAGCTGGCTGACGAGGGCCGCGGTATCGGCGAAATCCTCCAGTTCGTGGGCGGCCGACACCGTGGGCAATTGCGTCTGCAGATGCGCCGGTTCGTCTTCACCCTGTCCTTTCTGCAGGCTCACGAACGTTACGCCCTGCACCGACCAGAGCGGCGCGAGCGACAGCAGACCGGGCAAGGACCGGAGTGCATCGTGCTGATGGTCCGTCGAGCCCCTCCAGACGAGACCGACCTTGAACCCGCGCGCAGGCAATCGGGCACGCCAATGTCCTACCCTGTCGGGCAGCGCGTGAAGATAGGGAAGATGCGCGGGAATGTTGTCGGTCGTGGTGCCAACATGCAACGGAAGGCTCATGATCAGCGACCAGTAATCGTGCGGACCGACTTCCCCGTCGTGACAGACCACCTCATCGATTCCTTCGAGCGTCTCCATGAGCGACTTCAACGGCGCAGGACAGAGCAACGTGAGACGACGCAGGCCACGCGCCTTGAGTAGCGGCGCGTATCGGGCCAACTGGATAGCGTCACCCAGACCCTGCTCGTGCCATATCGCGAGAGACCGGCCAGCCAGAGGTTCGCCCCGCCATTGCGGAAAGCCCGGATCAGGAACCGACACATCGAATGCACTGCACCCCCGGTATCGGGCCTCAGCGTGATGCCAGCCCTCAGCGTATCGTCCCTGGCTCAGCAGAAGCAATGCCAGATTCCAGCCGGCATCCGCGAAATCGGGATGCTGCTGCAGGACATCCCGGTACATCACTTCGGCTTCGTCGTAACGATTTAGCTCTCGCAGGGCGGTACCGAGATTGTTCCGTGCATCCGCGTGCCCCGGATCGATCTCCAGCGCGTGACGGAATGCCTGTTCCGACTCGCCGAAACGTCCGGATCGCAGAAGCTGCAACCCGAGGTTATAGTGGGCACGAAGGTAGCCCGGATCATTCCGGATAGCTAGACGATATGCCGTCTCGGCCTCACTGTAACGCCCCATCTGATCAAGCAGGATTCCCAGGTTGTTCAGGGAATCGTTGGATTCCGGGTCCAGCGTCAATACCTGACGAAACGCGCGCTCCGCCTCGTCCCGACGCCCGGTCCCCATGAACACCATGCCAAGATTTCGGTGGGCAGGCGCATAGTCAGGCGCCAGTTCGATCGCACGGCGACATGCCGTCTGCGCCTCCTGAGGCCGTCCCAACTGGAGCAGCGTGTCGGCCAGATTACCCAGGTACACAGGGCTCTCGCTGATCCCGTTTGCCTGCCTGATCAACACCGCAGCCAGGGCGAGCGCGCCCCGGCTGGCATGAATCAGCCCCAGCAAGTGAAGCGCATCCGCATGTTTCGGATCGTCCATAAGCACCTGCAGGTAACCCTCTTCGGCCTCCTGCACGCGTCCAGCCTGGTGTGCCTCGAATGCGGGCAGGAATGCCGACAGGAAAACTGTGTCGTATTGATTCGTCATTCCCCACCCCTTTGCACGGGTTGCGGCGCACCAGTCCCAACCAGCGAAGCGAGATCGCGCGCGACTTGCGCCAGCACCGGATCCCATTGGCCATACGCCTGTTGCCGGTACAGCCGGATCGACGGATACCATGGGCTGTCGATGCGTTCGGTCATCCAGACCCAGTGCGGCCGGACATCCAGCAATACCCATGCGGGCACACCCAGGGCGCCGGCCAGATGCGCGACCGACGTACACACGGTGATCACCAGATCCAGGCTTTGGAGCAACGCCGCCGTATCATCGAACGACGCGAGCTCCGACGTAGGGTCGGCCAAACTTAATCCGGCCTCGCACATGACCTCCGCCTCATCGCCGCCGCCGACCTGCACACTGACAAAATCAACCCCGTCCACGACGCTCAACGCGCTCGCGAAGGCAAGTGGATTGACGGAGCGAAACGGATTGCGCTGATGCGCGCGGCTGCCGGTCCACGCCAGCCCCACCCTGAGCTTGCTTGCCCTCTTCGTGGATCGTGCACGCCACGCGTTGACCTTGGTGCGATCTGCCCGAAGGTAGGATGTCGTGACGGGCAACTGGTCCGGTGTCACAGCAAGCGTCAACGGCAGGCTTGCCAGCGGCAGTTGAAAGTCGTATCCGGGCCAGGAAAGCGGCTGATCGTGCGCCACGATTGTCCCCACCTCATGGCCCATACTGCGCTGAACCAGCTGGAACAGGGACGCAAAGCAGCAAAAAACCAGTTTGCCCCCTGCGTGGCTGACGATTCCGGCGATGAGCGGAAGGAATCGCACGAATTGCAGGACGTCTCCGTAGCCTTGCTCACTCCATACAAAAAGGGTTTTGCCCTCGAGTGATTCTCCGGTCCAGCGTGGTGCCGACAGGGTCGGCAGCGTGTCGCGAAGCTCGGGGGAACCGTCCCATCGCGCCTCATGGCTTACCCAACCCGTAACATAGTCGCCGCGCAGCAATTGCAACATGGCGAGCGTCCAGGTGAAGGACTTACTACCTGGCTCAAGACCCGACGCACGCTGCGCACAATACAGTGCGCGATCCCATTCCTGGAGTTCACTGAGTACATTCACACAGGTTTGCAGCGCAATCGGATAGTCCGGCGCAAGCGCGCACGCGCGCTCGACCGCGACCTGGGCCGCGGCCGGATCTCGCCGCTTCAACAGCACTGTCGCGAGGTTGGTCCACGCCAGCGCATTGGTGGACTCGTCACGAAGGACGTCCTCAAGTAGCGACTGAGCCTCATCGTGACTACCCAGCTCGATATACGCGGCGGCCATATTGTTGCGTAACATGGACACGGACTGATCAAGCCGCATCGCGCGCTGGTAGGCATCGAGTGCGAGGTCGTGTCGCCCGCCCAACTGATACATCAGGCCAAGCGTGAACCAGCCGAGAGCGTCCATGGGCACGCGTTCGCAGTACGTCGCGGCAACACGTTGCGCGAGATCAAACCGGCCCAGACCCCGCAGGAGTTCGATCCATTCCAGCACCCATTTCTCGCCTTCCGTAGAGTGGCGATAGGCGCGCTCAAACCACGCCTGCGCCACTTCACGCTCGCCAAGATCCCGCGCGATATACGCGAGCTCCACCTGCACGCGAGTGTCATCCGCTGCGTCTTGCAGCGTGCGATCCAGCAACGCACGCGCTTCGACGTGGCGCCCACGCAGTCGCAGGAGCCGGCCCGTCGCCGCCGAGATTCCCGGATCCTCGGAGTGCTCAGGACGACGAGACTGGAGCAGGCGCCATGCCCCGACAAGATCGCCCTGCGAGGTTAGTTCGTCGATACGCTCAAGGTACGCCGCGATGTCACTGCTCATCTCAACCGCCCCCTGGAAGCCACAACGAGTACACCCCGCTCCCGAAAGGACACATAGCTTGTCCCATTTCGCCGATCCATCGACATCAACCTCACCTCAACTGCGAGATGATCGATATAGCGGCGAACAGACCGAACACCACCCCTGTCAGCCGACCTCGCCACGCCCCGGCACGAGCTGGCGGATCGACGAAGAAGCGCGGGCGGCGGGGGCGCGCCAGAATGTGCCACAGCCCCGGCAGGACGAACAGGATAACCGTCACCACCAATGCAACCAGACACACCCTGGCGACATCCGGCCGCAATCCGGCCACTCCGTCATCAAGCCAGTCGAAATACTCGACTGCCGACATCGTCAAAAATGTCACTGCTCCGCTCACTAGCAGGTTGGCGACAAAACGATCGGTGTAATCCACGACACGCTCTCCTTTCGCACTCACGAGATCCGCCTTACCACTGATATCCAAGGCCAGCGCCATACACCGTCCCCGAGGCGCTGCTGCTGACTCCACCTTTGACCTTCAGATTGTCGGTAATCCGCGCCGTAAATCCGATCGCAACTGCCGAGTAGCCCTGGTAGTGCCCAGTGCCGATCCCGATCGACAAGGTCTTGCCCGGATCGACATCGGGAATCATCGTCAGCGCGGTTGCGCCCGCGACACCCAAGTACGCTTGCCGCGCCAGTGCGTTCACGCCCTGCTGAACCGAGTTCAACTGCGACATGTTGACCGCATCAGTCGGATTGACGCCCGGTGCCACATTCGTGATGGTCCGCTCATTGCCGGGTGAGCCGACCGACACCGAGTTCGGTTCGCTGGCGACCGAGCCGGAGCCCAGCGCCACGGAGTTTGGTGCGGACGCCGTGGCATTCGCGCCCCACGCCGACGAGCCGGTGCCGGTCGCCTGGGCGCCCGAGCCCACCGCGACGGTATGGCCCGCACTCGCGGTCGAATTGCCGCCGATCGCCACCGATTCCGTGCCCGTTGCGCTCGCCGCGTTACCGCTTGAATTCACCCCGGTATAGGGCGACGACGCGGTGCCGGTGCCGGTGCCTGTACTTGCCGACGACGAGGACGGAAGCTGTGTACCGGACGAGGTGCTGCCGGTCGCGGAACCGATTTGCGCTTCGATCGCGGTTTCAAACGTGTACAGCTGGCTGCCGTTGATCGCATCGGTACTGGTTGCGGAGATCGCGCCTGCCGCGACGTTGGTCAGTGCGACAGCCGAACTCGCACCGACACCGCCGAGCGTCACACTGTTATGCGAGCCGTTGTCGTACAGCACAGCGTCGCTTGCCACCGAGGCCACCGCCTGCAACTGGCTCACGTTCACCGCATCGGTCGGCGCGGTGCCAGCGGCGACACCGGTGAGCTGGCGCGCGCCCGCGGTGCCGGTGAAGTCGACTGTGGTGCCGCCGGTATTGGCACCCACCGTGATCGTGCCGTTGCCCGGTGCACCGCCTACCTGCTGCACGAGGCCGACCGTGCCGGTGGCAATACCGGTCGATAGCGCGCTGATGCTGTTGTTCGTCGTCCTGAGTCCGGTCGACAGCGATGCCACGTTGCTGTTCGTCGTGCTCAGGCCTGTGGACAGCGAAGCCACACCGCTCTGTGCCGTGCTGACGCCCGTCGACAGCGAGCTGATACCCGTCGAGGCCGAGGTCGACAGTGACACCAGGTTGCTGTTGGTCGTGCTCAGACCCGTCGACAGTGAGCTGATACCCGTCGAGGCCGAAGTCGACAGCGACACCACATTGCTGTTGGTCGTGCTCAGACCCGTCGACAGCGAGTTCACACCGCTCTGCGCCGTGCTGACGCCCGTCGACAGCGAGCTGATACCGGTCGAGGCAGACGTCGACAGCGACACCACGTTGCTGTTCGTCGTGCTCAGACCCGTCGACAGTGAGTTCACACCACTCTGCGCCGTGCTGACGCCCGTCGACAGCGAGCTGATACCGGTCGAGGCAGACGTCGACAGCGACACCACATTGCTATTCGTCGTGCTCAGACCCGTCGACAGTGAGTTCACGCCGCTCTGCGCCGTGCTGACGCCCGTCGACAGCGAGCTGATGCCCGTCGAGGCCGAGGTCGACAGTGACACCACATTGCTGTTGGTCGTGCTCAGGCCTGTGGACAGCGAGTTCACGCCACTCTGCGCCGTGCTGACGCCCGTCGACAGCGAACTGATGCCCGTCGAGGCAGACGTCGACAGTGACTCCACATTGCTGTTCGTCGTGCTCAGACCGGTCGACAGCGAGTTCACACCGCTCTGCGCCGTACTGACGCCCGTCGACAGCGAACTGATGCCCGTCGAGGCAGACGTCGACAGCGAGTCCACGTTGCTGTTGGTCGTGCTCAGACCCGTCGACAGCGAGTTCACGCCGCTCTGTGCCGTGCTGACGCCCGTCGACAGCGAGCTGATACCCGTCGAGGCCGAAGTCGAGAGCGAACTGATACCCGTCGACGCCGAGGTTGACAGCGAGCTGATGCCCGTCGACAGCGAGCTGATACCGGTCGAGGCCGAGGTCGACAGCGAGTCCACGTTGCTGTTGATCGTGCTCAGACCCGTCGACAGCGAGTTCACGCCGCTCTGCGCCGTGCTGACGCCCGTCGACAGCGAACTGATACCGGTCGACGCCGAAGTCGACAGCGACACCACATTGCTGTTGGTCGTGCTCAGACCAGTCGACAGCGAGTTCACGCCGCTCTGCGCTGTGCTGACGCCCGTCGACAGCGAGCTGATGCCGGTCGAGGTCGACGT
>NZ_SELS01000080.1 GCF_004197395.1 Paraburkholderia sp. UYCP14C
CATCCCGAACAGGACCGTGAAACGACTCCACGCCGATGATAGTGCGGATTGCCCGTGTGAAAGTAGGTAATCGTCAGACTCCTTACCCAGTCAGAAACCCCACCCCCAGCGGTGGGGTTTCTGCATTTGCGCGGCCCAATTCGGAAGAGACGACTCTTTCGTGACAATCGAACCGCAGCAATTCGACAATACGACGCCGGAAACTGCGCGCGTCAACTTTCTTTCAATCGATCGCGCTATGCTCACGTATTCCTTTCGGAAGCGTTTGCATTGAACGACCTATGAAATCTGATCTGGCATTGCAAACCTACGGCGCGGATGCGTCGGGAATGGTCTGCGGTTTCCGGTTTTCGCCGATGCTTGCGGGACAGCCGATCGACGCGGACGAGGTCATCGACTGGTTTCGCGAGCGCGAGGATGATACCGGCATTACCGCAAAGGACGCTGGCGAGTTTCTGTGGCTTCACTTCAATCTTGCGCATAGCGCGAGCGAGCGCTGGATGCGCACGCAGCTCGAGCTGCCTGAGACCTTTTTCGACGCCTTGCGGGAAGGCTCGCATTCGACACGGATCGAGCATGCGGACGGCGCACTGCGCGCGGTCGTCAACGACGTCATGTTCAACCTCGAATTCATCCCGTCCGAAATCGCGACGCTGTGGATTTACGCAAATAAGCGGCTCATCGTCACGGCGAGGCTGAAGCCGCTGCGCTCGGTCGATCGTTTGCGTGCGTCGGTGCGCGAAGGGGAAATATTCAGGTCGCCTGCCGAGCTGCTAGTTCATCTGATGCGCGACCAGGCCGATCTGCTCGTGCAGATCGTGCGCCGAACCAGTGCCGATGTCGATCGAATCGAGGATCGCTTTCTGTCGCAGCGGCCGACGCAAAACCGCCTCGACCTCGGCGCGATGCGTCGCACGCTGACACGTCTGCAGCGCATGCTGGCACCCGAGCCGGGCGCGATTTTCCGCTTGCTGGCGAGGCCGCCTCGCTGGCTTCATGCCGAAGACGTGCAGGATCTGCGTGAATCGACGGAGGAGTTCTCGGTCGTGCTCTCGGATGTGTCGGGATTGATCGAGCGGGTCAGATTGCTGCAGGAAGAAATCACCTCACGTCTCGAGGAGCAGAACAACCGCACGCTTTTCACGCTGACGCTCGTCACGGTGCTGGTGATGCCAATCAATATCGTCGCAGGATTCTTCGGCATGAACGTCGGCGGCATTCCGCTCGCCGAGAACAAGCATGGCTTTTGGCTGATGGTGCTGCTGGTCGCCGGCTTTACCGGGTTGACAGGCTGGTGGGCGTTTCGCCGCAGAAGGGAGCGCTAGAACGCGCGGCAGACCCGGCCCGCTATTACGAGGCCAAACCCGCCGGCGTGATTGAAACCTGAAGATGCCCGTCCCCGAATACGCTTCGCAACGATTCGAAGAGGGCAAGTACTCGTCGATCAGTCGAGTGCGTTATTCGAGCGCGGCAGCCGGCCCGAAGAACTCATAACGGCTCTGCGATTCCGGCACGCCGATCGCCTTCAGGCTTTTCTTGATCGCCTTCATGAACGCGACGGGCCCAAGGAAATACACGTCGACATCGCGCGTTTCCGGCAGCCACTTCTTCAGATTCGCTTCGTCGACGTAGCCGACTGCGTGCGCGTCGGCATCGCCATCACGGCGCTGCTCGTAGCAATAGAAGCGCTTCAGTTGCGGATGGCGTGCGGCCAATGCATCGATTGCGCCGCGGAATGCATGCACGCCACCATGACGGGCCGCGTGAATGAAGTGCACCGGACGATTGGTCTTCAGCGCGGCTTGCAGCATTGCCATCGTCGGCGTGATACCGACACCGCCGCTGATCAGCACCAATGGCTTGTCGCCGGGCTGCAGCGTAAATTCGCCGGCCGGAGCGAACAGATCGAGCGTGTCGTTTTCCTTGATCTGCTCGTGCAGATACTTCGACACGGTGCCGTTCGGTTCACGCTTCACGCTGATGCGATATTCGCGGCCATCGCTCATTGCGGACAGCGAATAGTTGCGGCGCACTTCTTCGCCATTGATCATCAGACGCACGCCGATATACTGCCCCGGCTGAAACGCGAGCAACTCGCCGCCGTCATCGGGACGCAGATAGAACGACGTGATCTCGTCGCTTTCCTGCACTTTGCGCGCGACGCGGAACAGCCGCGTGCCGCGCCAGCCGCCGGGCGCTGCTTCGCTTTCGGCGTAGCTCTTCTCTTCGAGGCCGATCAGCAGATCGGCGAGTTGTTGATACGCGGCGGCCCACGCTTCGATCACGGCATCGGTTGCGACCTCCGCGCCGAGTACTTCGCGAATCGCACGCAGCAGGCAGCTTCCGACGATCGGATAGTGCTCGGGCTGCACGTTCAGCGACACGTGCTTGTTGATGATCTGCCCGACGAGCCCGCCCAGTTGCTCGAGCTGATCGATATGGCGGGCGTACATCAGCACGCCGTTGGCCAACGCGCGCGGTTGCGCGCCGCTCGCCTGATTGGCTTGATTGAACATCGGGCGCACTTCCGGGTGCTCGCTGAGCATCAGATTGTAGAAGTGCGTGGTGAGCGTCTCGCCGCCGCTTTCCAGGAGCGGCACGGTTGCTTTGATGATGGCGCGGTGTTCGGCGGATAGCATATTTTCAAGTCCTGATGAGAGTCTGTGTGAGCGTCTGTCTATCAGCGAGTGTCGCAGCCGGTTTCGGCAGACTGCCTCTACTATCCACGATTCGTGCCAGGTATAAAATGCATTTAGATCAACGATCTGGCAACTAACATGGTTCATTCGACACTAGTCGAAAAGACTCTACCCGCAGTCGATCTGACTACCGAGGCCGTCCTCGACGTTCTGACCCCGCTGATTCTCGACCTGTCGCGCGAACTGTCTGAGCGCGAGCGTTATCGGCGGCTGCTCAGTGCGCTGCGCTCTCTGTTCCCGGGCGACGCCGCCGCGCTGCTGCGCCTCGAAGGCGACACACTGGTGCCGCTCGCGATCGATGGCTTGAGCAGCGATACGCTCGGACGGCGTTTTCGCGTCGCCGAGCATCCGCGCTTTCGGGAGCTGCTGGCCCAGCCGGGGCCGACTCGCTTCGCCGCCGACTCCGATCTGCCCGACCCCTACGATGGCCTCGTGCAAGGCATGGCGGCCGGACACCTCGAAGTGCACGACTGTCTGGGGTGCCCGCTGTTCATCCGCGGCGAGCCCTGGGGTCTGCTCACGCTCGACGCACTCGACCCGGCACGCTTCGACACTCTCGACATGGCTTCGCTGCAGGCGTTTCTCGGCCTCGCGGCCGCGACCGTGAGCGTGGTCGAACGGATCGACGCGTTGGCGCGCAATGGCGAGGAGGCGCAGCGCCGCGCGGAAGCGTATCGGCTGGCGAGCAGCGAGAGCCGGCGCGAGCTGATCGGCAGCAGCGACGCGCATCGCCGCATGGTGAAGGAAATCGAGGTGGTGGCCGCCAGCGATCTGACCGTGCTCGTGACCGGCGAAACCGGCGTCGGCAAGGAACTGGTCGCGAATGCGATCCACGCGCTGTCGCCGCGCGCGAACAAGCCGCTGATCAGCCTGAACTGCGCGGCGTTGCCCGATACGCTCGTCGAGAGCGAACTGTTCGGGCACGTGCGTGGCGCGTTTTCGGGGGCGTCGGCGGATCGGCGCGGCAAGTTCGAACTCGCGGACGGCGGCACCATTTTCCTCGACGAGGTCGGCGAGTTGCCGCTCGCGGTGCAGGCGAAGCTGTTGCGCGTGCTGCAGAATGGCCAGTTGCAGCGCATCGGCTCGGACCACGAACACAGAGTCGACGTGCGGCTGATCGCCGCCACCAATCGCGATCTTGCCGAAGAAGTGCGCGCGGGCCGCTTTCGCGCCGACCTCTATCATCGCCTCAGCGTCTATCCGCTACGCGTGCCGCCGTTGCGCGAGCGTGGCCGCGACGTGCTGCTGCTGGCGGGCTTCTTCCTCGAAGACAATCGCTCGCGGCTCGGCTTGCTGAGTCTGCGTCTCGCGACTGATGCGCAGGCCGCGCTACTGCACTACGCGTGGCCCGGCAATGTGCGCGAACTCGAGCATCTGATCGGACGCAGTGCGCTGAAGGCGTTGGCGGCCAGTCGCGAGCGCCGCCGTATTCTGACGTTGACGGCCGCGGACCTGGCGTTGTCCGACGCACAGGATCCTGAAGCAAATCAAACCGCCACGCAAAGCGAGGAAAGCGAGACGAAAGACTTTCGCAGCGCGGTCACCGAGTTCGAACGCAATCTCGTTCTCGAAGCGCTGGTCCGCAATAGGCAAAACTGGGCAGCGGTCGCGCGCGAGTTGGGGCTGGACCGGGCGAATTTGAATCGGCTGGCCAAACGACTGGGGCTCAAATAAGCCGGCAGGTGAAAGAGCATCGTCGCGACGCGGCAAGAACGAGCAGGTCAAGCCGTATCGATCGCCGATCGCGCTGAAAACAGATTGTCAGCGCTGCGCGCCGGGCCTAACGTCTTAATCAAAACCAAAGGCCCGCTTCGGAAATTCGAACTTCGCGGAACACAGCGCGTCGGTCATAGTGGGACCCATCACGGACCAACACCTGAATCTGGAGACTCCGCCATGTCCGCTGCCCCAGAGAAACTCGACGACTGGCTCGACAAGCAGGCGGTGACCGAAGACGACATCACCGCGTTTCCATTGACGGCACTCGCGGCTACGCTGGATCGCGAGGAAAGCGGTAACACCGTGCCGCCGTTGTGGCACTGGCTGTACTTTCTGCCGGTCGCGCCGCTATCCGAAGTCGGTCCCGACGGTCATCCGAAGCGCGGCGGCTTTCTGCCGCCCGTGCCCCTGCCGCGACGCATGTGGGCTGGCGGCCGGCTTACGTTTCATGCCCCACTGAAAGTCGGCGAGCATGCGCGACGCACGTCGACGATCGCCAATATCGATGACAAGACCGGCCGCTCGGGCCGCCTCGTGTTCGTCACCGTGCAACATACGATCGAAGTCGATGGCGAATTGAAGCTCGAAGAGGAGCACGACATCGTCTATCGCGACGCGCCGCAGGAAGGCGCGCGGCCGCAACAGCCGGCGCCCGCGCCCGAAGGCGAAACGTGGTGCCGCACGATCGACGCCGATGCCGTGATGCTGTTCCGTTACTCGGCGCTGACTTTCAACGGCCATCGCATTCACTACGACCATCCATATGTCACACAGGTCGAAGGTTATCCGGGCCTCGTCGTGCATGGCCCGCTGATCGCGACGCTGCTGGTCGATCTCGTGCGCCGCGAACTGCCGCAAGCGACGCTGCAAAGCTTCGCGTTCCGCGCGCTTCGCCCCACGTTCGCAGATCAGCCGTTCACGGTGTGTGGCAAACCGTCCGCAGACGGCAAGACCATCGACCTGTGGGCGAAGGACCACGAAGGTTACCTGGCCATGCGCGCGACCGCCGCGCTCGCCTGAAAATCCGCGAGACTCGACCATGCAAATCACGCAACACGATTCGTTCCAGGACATTCGCGAGGCCGTGCGCGATCTGTGTCAGCAGTTTTCCGGCGAGTACTTTCGCAAGATCGACGAAGCACGCGGCTATCCGGAAGAATTCGTCGACGCGCTGACGAAGGCCGGCTGGCTCGCCGCGCTGATTCCGCAGGACTTCGGCGGCTCGGGGCTCGGGCTCACGGAAGCGTCGGTGATCATGGAAGAGATCAATCGTGCGGGCGGCAACTCGGGTGCGTGCCACGGGCAGATGTACAACATGGGCACGCTGTTGCGCCACGGTTCGGAAGAACAGAAGCGCAAGTATCTGCCGAAGATCGCGAACGGCGACTTGCGTTTGCAATCGATGGGCGTGACCGAGCCGACCACCGGCACCGATACGACGAAGATCAAGACTACCGCCGAGCGGCGCGGCGACCGTTACGTGATCAACGGTCAGAAGGTGTGGATCTCGCGCGTGCAGCACTCGGACCTGATGATCCTGCTTGCCCGCACCACGCCGCTCGCGGACGTGAAGAAGAAATCGGAGGGCATGTCGATCTTCATCGTCGATCTGCGCGAAGCGATCGGTCATGGCCTGACCGTGCAGCCGATTCTGAACATGGTCAATCACGAGACCAACGAGCTCTTTTTCGACAACCTCGAAATTCCGGCCGAGAATCTGATCGGCGAGGAAGGGCAGGGCTTCAAATACATTCTCGATGGCCTCAACGCGGAGCGCACGCTGATCGCCGCGGAATGCATCGGCGACGGCTACTGGTTCGTCGATAAAGTCACCGAATATGCGAAGGAGCGCGTCGTGTTCGGCCGGCCGATCGGACAGAATCAGGGCGTGCAGTTTCCGATCGCGCGCTCGTTCATCAACGTCGAGGCTGCGAGCCTGATGCGCTTCGAAGCAGCCCGTCGTTTCGACGCGCATCAACCGTGCGGGGCGCAGGCGAACATGGCGAAGCTGCTCGCGGCGGATGCGTCGTGGGAAGCGGCCAATGCGTGCCTGCAATTTCACGGCGGCTTCGGCTTCGCGTGCGAATACGACGTCGAGCGCAAGTTTCGCGAAACGCGTCTGTATCAGGTCGCTCCAATTTCGACCAATCTGATTCTCTCGTACGTGGCCGAGCATATTCTCGGGCTGCCGCGTTCATTCTGACCCGCTGGCGGACATCATGAGACCACTCGACGGTATCAAGGTCATCACGCTCGAGCACGCGATTGCCGCGCCGTTCTGCACACGTCAACTGGCCGATCTCGGCGCGCGCGTGATCAAGATCGAACGGCCCGGCGTCGGCGATTTCGCGCGCGGGTATGACGAACGCGTGCATGGACTGTCATCGCATTTCGTGTGGACCAATCGCTCGAAGGAAAGTCTTTCGCTCGATCTGAAGCAGCCCGCGGCGGCGGAGATTCTCGATGCGCTGGTGGCCGATGCCGACGTGCTGGTGCAGAACCTCGCGCCGGGCGCCGCCGAACGGCTCGGCCTCGGCTACCACACGTTGAGCGACAAGTATCCAAAGTTGATCGTCTGCGATATTTCCGGCTACGGCGCGGACGGTCCGTATCGCGACAAGAAAGCGTACGACCTGCTGATTCAAAGCGAGTCCGGCTTTCTGTCGATCACCGGTTCACCCGGCGCGCCAGCGAAGGCGGGCTGCTCAATCGCGGATATCGCGGCGGGCATGTACGCGTATTCGAACATCCTGAGCGCGCTGTTGCAGCGTGGACGCACAGGGCGCGGGTGCCGCATCGACGTGTCGATGCTCGAAAGCATGGTCGAGTGGATGGGCTATCCGCTCTACTACGCGATCGACGGTCAGCCGCAGCCCGCGCTCGCGGGTGCCGCGCATGCGACGATCTATCCTTACGGCCCGTTTCCCGCTGGCGACGGCAAGACGGTCATGCTTGGCTTGCAGAACGAACGCGAATGGAAGCTGTTCTGCGAGCGCGTGCTCGCACAGCCTGAACTGGCAACCGACGAACGCTTCGCATCGAATTCGAAGCGTACTGCGGCGCGCGACGCGCTGCGCGAGGTGCTCGTCGCGGCGTTCGCGAAGCAGAGCGCCGCGCAGGTGATCGAGCGACTCGATGAAGCAGGCATCGCGAATGCGCAGATGAATTCGCTAGCGGACGTTTGGGCGCATCCGCAACTGAAGGCGCGCGAGTGCTGGCAGGAAGTCGGCACGGCAGCGGGCACGATACCGGCATTGCGGCCGCCCGGCTTGCCTTCCGACATCGCGCCCCGGATGGACCCGGTGCCCACGCTTGGTCAACATACCGAAACAATTCTGCGTGAGCTTGGTTACGACCATGCTCGTATCGACGCGCTGCGCGCAGCCGGCACGATCTGATCAGTAGACCTGCTTTGCTTCGCGCCGGTACGCATGTGATGCAGCATGACGAGCCGGCATTCCGAACCTACCGCATGCAACCTGGCACGACACCGCACACGACACTCATGAGCGATCATCCCAGTCTCACACTTGCCACTTTCGCCGCACAACTCGACTTCGACCGCATTCCGCACGAGGTCGTCGAGCGTACCGTCAACCTGTACGTCGATTGGCTCGGCTCGGCGCTGGCCGGCAAAGGCGCGCGCCCGGTCGAGACGATCGCGCGGTTCGCACGCGCGGCAGCCGGTGCGACGAACGAGGGCCGCTGCGAGGTGCTGATCGACCGCAGCGGCACCACGCCGTATTTCGCCGCGATGATCAACGGCGCGGCATCGCACTTCGCTGAACAGGACGACGTGCACAACGGCTCGGTGTTTCATCCGGCGACCGTGGTGTTTCCGGTTGCGCTCGCGTTGGCACAAGCCAAACGAGCGTCGGGGCGCGACTTCATCGCGGCGGCGGTGGCGGGCTATGAGGTCGGCATTCGCGTCGGCGAATTTCTCGGGCGCTCGCACTACAAGGTGTTTCACACCACGGGCACGGTCGGCACGGTCGCGGCCGCGGCAACTGCGGGACGGTTGCTGGGTTTGTCGCCCTTGCAGATGCTCGATGCGTTCGGCTCGGCGGGCACCCAGGCGAGCGGCCTGTGGGAATTTCTGCGCGACGCTGCCGACTCGAAGCAACTGCATACCGCGATGGCTGCCGCGAACGGCCTGATGGCCGCGCAACTCGCCGCCGACGGCTTCAAGGGCGCGACTCACATTCTCGAAGGCGCGCAGGGCATGGCCGCGGGCATGTCGAGCGACGCCGATCCGGCGCGCCTCGTCGATCGGCTCGGCAGCCGCTGGGCGACCGCGGAGACGTCGTTCAAGTATCACGCGGCGTGCCGCCATACGCATCCGGCCGCCGATGCGTTGCTCGCCGTCGTGCGGGCGCATCGTCTCGCGCCGGGAGACATCGCGAAGGTCGTCGCGCACGTGCATCAAGGCGCGATCGATGTACTCGGTGCCGTGGTCACGCCGCGTACCGTGCATCAGGCGAAGTTCAACATGGGCACGGTACTCGGGCTCGTCGCGCAGCACGGTTATGCGGGCGTGACCGAATTCGAGCAGGGCTTCGACGCGAGCGAGATCGCCGTGTTTCGCGACAAGGTAACGATGGTGCTCGACGCTGAAGTCGACGCCGCCTATCCCGCACGCTGGATAGGCAAGGTCACGGTGACGACGACCGACGGCCGCGTGTTCGATGGGCGTGTCGATGAACCGAAAGGCGATCCGGGGAATACGTTGTCGCGCGATGAGATTGCGACGAAGCTGCATCGGCTTGCGGCGTTTTCGGGTGCGGCTACTGAAGGTGAGGCGGCGCAATTGCTTCGCCGCGCGTGGCGTGTTGCCGAAGAGACGCGGATTGGTTCGGTATTCGATGCGACTTCGCGCACGACGGTGGCGGCATGAACGCGTTGCCCCGCTCGTATCTGTTCGTGCCTGGGAATCGGCCCGAGCGGTTCGACAAGGCCTATGCGGCCGGCGCGGACGCGGTGATTCTCGATCTGGAAGACGCGGTGCAGCCGGATCAGAAGGTGTCGGCGCGTGCGGCGTTGGTAGCCGCGGAGTCTGCTAACGGATCGCGGGCCGCGTGGGTGCGCATCAATGGCTCGGATACACCCTGGTTTTCAGATGACGTTGCGGCGCTCGTTGGGCAGGCCGGCGTCGCGGGAATCGTGCTGCCGAAAGCTGAGACACGTGAACAGATCTGCGCGGTGCTGGCTAATGCGCATCCGTCGTTGAGCGTGCTGCCGATCGTCGAGACTGCGCGCGGGTTCGCGAACCTTGCGGAGCTATGTGGCTCACCGCGCGTGCTGCGTATCGTGTTCGGCACGCTGGATTTTCAGGTCGATCTCGGTATCGATGGGGATGGCGAGGAGTTGCATCTGTTTCGCTCGCAGATCGTGCTTGCGTCGAGGCTGGCTGGCATTGGTGCGCCGGTGGATGGCGTGTCGACGACCATTACCGATGCTGAGGCGGTGCAAGCCGATGCGCGGCGCGGGCGGCGGTTTGGTTTCGGCGGCAAGCTTTGCATTCATCCGAAGCAGATCGAGGCGGTGCATCGCGCGTATGCGTGGAGTGACGCCGAGGTGGAGTGGGCGCGGCGGGTGCTTGCGGCTGTTGAGGCGAGCGATGGTGCCGCGGTTGCAGTGGAGGGGAAGATGGTCGATATGCCGGTGATCCTGCGAGCGCGGAGGGTCTTGGGCTGAAAGACGGCACGACAGCCGAGAATCTCGACGACGACTGGAGCACCACAGGATTTCTACCTATCGAGGGAGCGCGTGTGATCAGCGTATCAACGTATCCCTCCGACTGAAGCCACTCACTTGCCGGTCATTCGAACGACGTACCAGCAAGCCCCCATCCAAGGGAATACCCTCCCATCACCGCACTTGAATAGTTGATCGGTCACATGCTAGATTCAATTGTTATCGGTAACAGTTTCACCGGAGTCGGCTTCGAATTCCCGTCATGTATCCGGTCGGTTGTTCTCTCAACGTTGTCGGAAAGAAGATCTGTTCCCCTCAGCACGTCACAAAATACCCCTCCCGATGAGCACTATTCAAAATCCAGTTCTGCGCGGCTTCAATCCGGATCCTTGCGTATGCCGTGGCAAGGATGCCTGGTACATCGCGGTTTCAACGTTTGAATGGTATCCGGGCGTTCTCGTTTACGAATCGAAAGACTTCGTCAACTGGGAACTCAAGGCCACGCCTCTGGACAGGCTATCGCAATTGAACCTGATCGGGGAGCAGCCGTCCGCAGGCATATGGGCGCCCGCTCTGTCCTATCACGACGGTCTTTACTGGCTCGTCTATACCGACACCAAGGCATGGAAAGGCGAGCAGAAGATCTCCCCGCTGCGTGACATGCACAACTACCTGGTGACCGCCCCGGACATCACCGGCCCCTGGTCGGAGCCCGTGCATCTCGTGTCCGGCGGATACGATCCGTCGCTGTTCCACGACGAATCGGGCAAAAAGTGGCTGGCCTATATCCGGCGCGATTTCAGAGGTCTCCACGAAGACCTTTTCGTCGGCATCGTTCTGCGGGAATACTCGGTGCAGGAGGAAAAGCTGATCGGCGAAGAGCGCGTCATCTATAAGGGCGCCAACCTGAAGACCGATTACTTCATGAAATGTCAGATCTACGAGGCTCCGCATCTGCTGAAGAAGGGAGACTGGTACTACCTGATCACGGCGGAGGGCGGCACAGGCTATACGCATGCGACGTGTGTATCCAGGTCCCGCGATATTTTCGGTCCATACGAGCTTCATCCCGACACGCCGATGCTTACGTCGCGCGACGCTAGGGGACGGATCCAGCGGACCGGCCACGGCAATCTGGTCGAAGGCCCGCACGGCCAGTGGTACATGACGTATCTCGGATCGAGACCCATCGATGCGCACACGAAACGCTCGCCGCTAGGCCGCGAGACTTGCATCGCACCGATCGAATGGAACGCCGACTGGCCCCGCCTCGCGAATGGTGGTGTGGTCCCGGCCGAGTCTTTCGTGATCGACTCGCACATCGAGCAAAGCCTTGACAGCAGTTGGGCGGTCGATTTCGGACAATGTGCCGCGTTGCCGCTGGAACTGCAGAGTCTGCGAATCCCCATCAGCGACGACTGGTGCAATCTTCGCGAACATCCGGGCTATCTGCGGATCAGGGGGCAAGAGTCGCCGACTTCGCGGTTCCATCAAAGCTTGCTGGCCTGTCGCATCCGCGACTGGCAGTTCGAAGTCGAAACGGCGCTGGAATTTTCGCCTAAGTCGTATCTGCACATGGCAGGGCTCATGGCACGTTACGACGAAAACACCTTCTACTACCTATTCGTCACGCGCGACGACGACGGCACAAAAATCCTGTCCTATATGGAAATGGATGCCGGCAGCTTCGCGTACAGCAATCGACTCGCGACGCTGCCCGAGGCCACCGCGATCGACCTGCGGATGCGCGTCGTGGACGCGAAACTGCGCTTCTTCTATCGCACGACGGATGGTGACTGGAAGGACCTCGGACTGGAAAAGGATTTCACGAAACTCAGCGATGAATATGCAACCCCAATCGGCTTCACGGGGGCTTTCGCGGGTATCACCGTCAACGACATGCTCGGTTTTCGCGAGCCTGCCGATTTCAAGTCGTTCTCGTACCGCCAACTGGCCGGCTAGGACGCGGATTTCGTTTCATTGCTGTCGATCGATAATAAGGAAGACCTCATGCGCTTTCGTTGGAGACATCGCTATCTCGTGCTGTTGATTCTGTTTGCGATCTATCTGCTCTGTTATATGGACAGAATGATCATGGCGGCGGCAATTCCATTTATTGCGTCGGAGTTTCATCTGTCGGCGATGGAAATGGGAGGAATCCTCAGTGCCTTCTTCTTCAGCTACGCGCTATGTCAGATCCCGGCCGGCCTGCTTGCAGACAGATTCGGCCCGCGGCTGATGTCGACGATCGGGATTGCGTGGTGGACGATTTTCACCGCGCTTACCGGACTGTGCAATTCACTCGGTTTGATGCTGGTGGTGCGGGTTGCGTTCGGCGTCGGCGAAGCGCTGTTTCCTCCGGCCGCGTTCAAGGCACTGTCGGCATGGTTTCCAAAGCGCGAGGTCGGACGGGCGACTGGGCTGATGATGACCACTAATGCCCTGGGACCTGCGCTGGCGCCGCTGTTCGTGGCCGCAGTGATGGCCGCGTGGGGATGGCGCGCGATCTTCACGAGCCTGTTCATACCCGGTATCGCGATGGCGATATTCGGCTGGATCTATATCCGCAACAACCCGAAGGACAGCAAGCACGTTTCGGATATCGAACTGGAGGAAATCGGTACCAGCGAAACAACATCGTCTGCTTCCGCCGGTAAAGCGGATTTTGCTGGATTGGTGAAAACGCCGCTGGTCTGGTGGTGCTTCGTCACCTTGTTCGTTTTCAGCATTGCCTCGTGGGGCATCATGAGCTGGTTCCCGACGTATCTGCTGAAAGCGCGCGGCCTTTCGACGGCCCGAATGGGCATTATGGCGTCGGTGCCCTTTCTCGTCGGCACGATTGCCTACTGCATCACCGGCTTTCTTTCCGACAAGTTCTTCCGCAATCGTCGCGAATTGCTGGTCGTCCTCGGCTGCATCGTGGCCGCCATCTTTGCTTATATGACGGCCCATGCGGAGACCGCGGAAACGGCGGTGTTCTATCAGACGATCGGCTATTTCTTCTCGACCATGGCCGGCTGCTCGTTGTACACCATCCCGAACGTCGCGCTGCCGAACAAGGTGGTCGGGTCGGCAATCGGCTTTGTCAATGCAGCGGGTCAGCTGGCAGGATTTCTTTCTCCGCTGATCGTCGGTTACATCCTGACCAGGACGAATAACGACTTCAATATCGTGTTCCACCTCTTCGTCGGCTGCTTCTTGCTGGCGTCGGTTTCCGCATGGTTCATCAATACGAGGACGGACCGCAGCGACACTGCCGCGTTGACCGGCGGCGCAGAAGTAAGCGCGCAGAACCGGACAGCGGGATAAATGGAGCGATGGGGCCCGGGCCGGCGATAATTCCGGCTCAGTCACGTGCTTTAATTCGCCCGCCCATGAAATCGAGGATCGAAAATTATTCCAGTGGGATTAGCGTCTTTGCCGCGGTAGTCGACGCCGGCACGTTTGCGGCTGCGTCGGATGTGATCGGAATGTCGCCGCCTGGCGTGAGCCGGGCCATTGCAAGGCTCGAAAAGAGGCTGAAGATCCGGCTCTTCAACCGGACCACACGTTCCGTATCGCTGACGGAGGAGGGCCGCCGCTTTTACGAGCAGGTCATGCCGCACCTCGCAGGGCTAGAGGAGGCCGCCGTGGCCGCGGCTGGCGGCGCATCGGCGGTGCGGGGGAAGTTGCGGGTCAACCTCGATCCGGTTTGTTACCGGGCGATCCTCGGGCAGCAACTCGACCAGTTCATGGATGCGCATCCTGAGCTCGAAATCGAGTTCATCGCGCGTGACCATCTCGGCGATCTCGTGCTCGAGGGATTTGATCTCGCGCTGCGGTTTGGCGAGCCGAGGACCTCGACGCTGGTCGCACGCAAGCTGCTCGACACGGCCGTGGTGACGGTGGCCGCACCGTCGTACATCGCGCGACGCGGCCGCCCGGCAAAGCCGGAAGATCTGGAAGGCCCGACTCACCGATGCCTGGAATTCCGTAATCCGGAGACAGGCAAGCCGTTCCCCTGGGAATTCCATCGCAAACGCAAGCACATCGTGATTGCCCCGCGGGGACGATTGACGGTGAACGATCCTGGCGCGCTGCTCAACGCGTGCCTCGCCGGATCCGGCGTCGCGCAGATGCTTCTTCTCGGTGCCGAGCATCTGATTGATGAGGGGCGGCTGATCAATCTCTTTCCCGACTGGCCTGACGAACGCTATCCCCTCTACGCCTGCTATCCGTCACGGCATCACATGCCGGCCAAGACGCGAGCCTTTCTGGACTTCGTGGTCGAGTTGGCGAACGCTCACTAGCGAGCACTTCGTCGCCAATATCGTGTCCGTAACTTTCGTTGATCTTTTTGAAGTAATCGAGATCGCGATTTCGACGGGCAGCAGCGATTGAAGAGCTTCTTTTCCCTTCCCTTAAGCAAACCGGAACACTCACCTCCAAAAAACCCAATTCCCACTCCACGTCACCTGTCGCAATCTTGAAGCCAACGGCCCTGCACGATCCAGCAACGGCCGTTCAGCGCTCTGCCCCGAGCCGCCGCCTCCAACGAAGGCAGCCTCGCAGAACTGTTCCGCGCACGCGCGCCTCTCGCTCGCAGTCCAAAAAGACAGGAGACACAATTTGCCAGCCCCCATCAACTCCGGCGCACGCCTCGAGCGCCTGCCGATCAGTCGTTTCCACTGGAACATCCTCGGCCTGATCGGCGCGGGCGCTTTCCTCGACGCCTTCGACATCTATCTCGCCAACGGCGCTCTCGCGGCGATGGTCAAAACCGGCTTCACCGATCTGCGCCTCGGCTCGTTCTTCATCTCCGCAACCTTCATGGGCATGATGATCGGCGCGGGCCTGTCGGGCTATCTCGGCGACCGCTTCGGCCGACGCTATTCGTATCAAGCCAATCTCGCGATCTTCGGCATCGCATCGCTCGCCGCCTGCTTCGCGCCGGACATCTACTGGCTGATCCTGCTGCGCTTCATCATGGGCATCGGCCTCGGCGCCGAACTCGTGGTCGCGGCCGGCACGCTGTGCGAATTCGTGCCACCCGCGACACGCGGCCGCTGGACCGCGTTGCTCGCGCTGATCATCAACTCCGGTCTGCTCGGTGCGACCGCAATCGGCTATTGGGTGATTCCGCATCTCGGCTGGCGCTACATGTTCGCGATCGCGGGCGTCGGTGCGCTGATCGTGTGGTTTCTGCGGCATCGGATGCCGGAGTCGCCGCGCTGGCTTGAAACGGTCGGCCGGCTCGAAGAGGCCGAGGCGACCGTCGCGGCGATCGAGCGACAGGTCGAGGCGCGCGTCGGCAAGCTGCCGCCGGTCGCGCGCGTGGTCAGTCACGAGGTGCCGGCCGCACCGTTCTCGGCGTTGTTCGCGCGCGGCATGATCGGCCGCACGCTGGTCGCCGCGCTGACCTGCATGGCGATCAACATGTCGCTGTACGGTTTCGTCGCATGGCTGCCGACGTTCTTCGTCAAGGAGGGCCTGACCATCGTGCAGTCGCTCGGCTTCGTGCTGCTGATGTCGTTCGGCGCGCCGGCCGGCGCTATCGTCGGTTATCTCGTCACGGACCGCCTCGGGCGACGCAACGGCATCGTGCTGTTCTCGCTCGCAACGATCGTGCTCGGCTTCATTTATGTGCAGATGCGCGCGCCGGTGCCGATCGCGGTCGTCGGCTTCGCGCTCGTCACGGCGATCTACACGGTCTGCACGCTCGGTCTGTTCGGCTACATCCCCGAGCTGTTTCCGACCGCGCATCGCCTGCGCGGCACCGGCGTGGCCGGCACGTGCGGCCGTGCGGCGTCGATGTCGACACCCTATGTCGCGCTGCTGCTGTACACGCAATTCGGGGTGACGGGTGTGCTGACGATGGTCGGTGGCGTGCTGTTGTTGCTGAGCATCGCGATTCTCGCGCTGCGCATCGAAACGAGTCAGCAGACGCTCGAAGAGATTTCACCCGATTCCGAGCTGATACCGCAAGCGGAGATGATGCAAGAGTCGGCCTAGGCGGTACGCGCATGAAGGCGGTCCGTCGATTCGGATCTTTTCCCGGCTAAATTTCACCGCGTCCGGTTAAGATGAAAGTTGTTTTTGCGCATGCTTCGTTAGCAGCTTTCATCATGCACTTCGATTTCGTCGATTTACGCTTGCTCCTGCACATCGCCGACACGCGCAATCTCGCGCGTGCCGCGGAGCGTTCGCACCTGTCGGCGCCGGCCGCCAGCAACCGGGTCAAGAATCTCGAGGAGCAGCTCGGCATCAAGCTGCTCTATCGAACCAGCCAGGGTGTGACGCCGACGCCCGCTGGTGAGGCCTTCGTACATCACGCGCGGCTCGTGCTCGAACGTGTCGAGCATCTGGCCGGCGACATGCAGGAGTACGGCGAAGGCATCAAGGGCCACGTGCGCATCTGGGCCAACACCACGGCGATCAGCGAGTTCATGCCGGCTGTGCTGAGCCGGTTCCTGCGCGATCACCCGGACGTGAACATCGATCTGCGCGAAGTATTGAGCGGCGAGATCGTCAAGGGTGTCGCCGACAGCGCGACCGACATCGGCATCGTCGCGGGCAATGTGCATGCCGAGCATCTGCAGATGCTGCCGTATCGCGACGATCGGCTCGTGCTGGTTACGTCGTGCGAGCATCCGCTCGCAAGGCAGGCGTCGGTCGATTTTTCGCAGGTGTTGAACGCGAACTTCGTCAGCTTGCCGACGTCGAGCGCCATTCACGCGTTCATCATGAGCGCCGCCGATGCGCTCGGTGCGCGTCTCAAACTTCGTATCCAGGTCGGCAACTTCGAGGCCGCGTGCCGGATGATCGAGGCGGGTGTCGGAATCGGCATCGTGCCGGAGTCGGTCGCGCTGCGGCACAGAAAGACGATGCAGATCGCGATCGTCGGCCTGAACGATCCGTGGGCCGAGCGCAAGCTGAAGATCTGCGTGCGCAGTCTGAAGGACTTGCCGCCGTTCGCGCGTGTGCTGGTCGACCGGTTGATGGCGGTGGTGGAGGGGGACGGCGCGCCAGGGGCTTGACGCGCGGCCGCGGACACCCGCCCGAAGTCCGACAAAGTTTCCTTCTGGAAACACCGCAGCCTTTTGTCAACCGGTATTTCACTCCCCAGCATCTCCTTGCCGCCATAGAAACCCGCGTGTATAGTTTCCGAACTTACTCTTGTTTCGTATCGGAAATTAAAGGGGTTCACATGGACGCGTCCACCATCCTCGCCGATCTCGGCATTGCTCAAGCCGCGCAAGCCGGCGATATCGCGGTTCATTCGCCGATCACCGGCGAGCTCATCGGCCGTGTGGCCAGCCAGACGGCGGCTGAGGTCGACACGGCGCTCGCCCGGGCCAAAGACGCGTTCGCCGTGTGGCGCGACGTGCCGGCGCCGCGCCGCGGCGAGCTGGTGCGGCTGCTCGGCAATCGGCTGCGCGAACAGAAGCATGCGCTCGGCAGCCTCGTCTCGCTGGAGACCGGCAAGATCCTGCAGGAAGGCATGGGCGAAGTGCAGGAAATGATCGACATCTGCGATTTCGCGGTCGGTCTGTCGCGTCAGCTGTACGGTTTGACGATCGCGTCCGAGCGCCCGGGTCATCGGATGGCGGAGTCGTGGCATCCGCTCGGCACCTGTGTCGTGATCTCGGCGTTCAATTTCCCGGTGGCGGTGTGGTCGTGGAATGCCGCGCTCGCGCTGGTGTGCGGTAACGCGGTGATCTGGAAGCCGTCGGAAAAGACGCCGCTGTCGGCGCTGGCCGTGAACAGGATTCTCGAAGACGCGCTGAAGGAATTCGGCGACGCGCCGGCTGGCCTGAGCGTATTGATCATCGGTGGCCGCGACGTGGGCGAAAAGCTCGTGGCCGATCCGCGCGCGTCGATCGTCAGCGCGACGGGCAGCACGGAAATGGGTCGCAAGGTCGGTGTCGAAGTGGCGAAGCGTTTCGGCCGCTCGCTGCTCGAACTCGGCGGCAATAACGCCGGCATCGTCACGCAGACGGCCGACCATGAGCTCGCGATGCGCGGCATCCTGTTCTCGGCGGTCGGTACGGCCGGTCAGCGCTGCACGTCGCTGCGGCGTCTGTTCGTGCACGACAGCGTGTACGAGAAGACCGTCGAGCGTCTGAAGCAGCTTTATAGCCGCGTGCCGATCGGCAATCCGCTCGAAAAGGGCACGCTGATGGGACCGCTGATCGACCGTCAATCGTTCGACCGCATGCAGGAAGCGCTGCAGCAGGCGAAGGCCGAGGGCGGCAAGGTGTTCGGCGGCGAGCGTGTCGAAGTGAAGGGTTATGAGGGCGGCTATTACGTGCGTCCGGCCATCGTCGAGATGCCGTCGCAAACGTCGGTCGTGCTGAAGGAAACCTTCGCGCCGATTCTGTACGTGCTGCGCTATGCGGACTTCGCCGATGCGGTCGAAGCGAACAATGCGGCGCATCACGGTTTGTCGTCGTGCGTGTTCACGAGCGACCTGCGCGAAGCGGAACGCTTCGTGTCCGCGGCGGGCAGCGACTGCGGTATCGCGAACGTCAACATCGGACCGAGCGGCGCCGAGATCGGCGGCGCGTTTGGCGGCGAGAAGGAAACGGGCGGCGGTCGTGAGTCGGGCTCGGATGCATGGAAGGCCTATATGCGCCGCGCGACCAATACCGTGAACTACTCGACGGCGCTGCCGCTTGCGCAAGGCATCGACTTCAATCTCGACTGAGCGCGCAAGTGTGACGTTGTGAGCGATGGCGGCGTATTGCGCTTGATGCCGATGCGCCGCGCTCGCCGTGACGCGCGCAAGCAACCGCGCGTTCCTGATAGCAATCCGTTTGCGCCGCCCGGCGTTCCGGAGCGGCCACGTTACTCGTGGAGTAAGACGTGAGTTCGAAAGTCGTGATCGTCGGCGGTGGGGTGATCGGCAGTTCGATTGCGTATTTCTTGCGGCTGTCCGATCCGACAGTCGGCGTCACGGTCATCGAGCGCGATCCGACCTATGCGCGTTCGTCGTCGGCGTTGTCGGCGGCGTCGATCCGGCAGCAGTTTTCGACGCCGCTTTCCATTCAGATGTCGCTGTTCGGCATCGAGTTTCTGCGCTCGATCGGCGAGCGGCTCGAAGTCGACGGCACGCGGCCCTCGATCGATCTGCACGAAGGCGGCTACCTGTTTCTCGCGACACCTGCCGGTGAAGCGACGCTGCGCGAGAATCACGCGCTGCAAAAAAGCCTCGGCGCGGATATCAGTCTGCTCGATGCGCATGGCTTGCAAACGCGCTTCCCCTGGCTCAATACCGACGACCTCGTTGCCGGCGCTTTTGGCGAGAGCGGTGAAGGCTGGTTCGACGGCTACGGTCTCGTGCAGGCGCTGCGCAAGAAAGCGCAGGCGCTCGGCGCGCGCTATGTCGCGGCCGACGTCACCGCGCTGCATCGCGATGGCAAGCGCGTCACGCAGGTACAGACTACCGACGGCGAGACCTATGCTTGCGACGTCGTCGTCAACGCGGCCGGCGCGTGGTCGCGCAAGGTCGCGCAGATGATCGGCATCGACCTGCCGGTATATGCGCGGCGGCGCAGTATCTTCAACGTCACGTCGCCGGCCAGGCTCGAACGCTGTCCGTTGCTGATCGATCCGAGCGGCGTGTACTTCCGGCCCGAAGGCAATTCGTATATCTGCGGCACGTCGCCATCGGCCGATAACGACCCCGACGATCTGCCGCTCGACGAAGTCGATCACGCGCTATTCGACGATGTGATCTGGCCGACGCTTGCCAATCGCGTGCCGCAATTCGAGGCGCTGCGGGTGCAAAACTGCTGGTCCGGCTATTACGAATACAACGTGCTCGATCAGAACGCGATCATTGGCCATCATCCGGATGTCGACAACTGCATCTTCGCGAACGGCTTCAGCGGCCACGGTTTGCAGCAAGGGCCGGCAACCGGACGCGGCATCAGCGAATTGATTCTGCAGGGCCGCTATGCGACGCTCGATCTCAGTTCGCTGAGCTTTGCGCGCGTGCTCGAAAACCGGCCGATCATCGAAAAGAACGTGGTGTAGTGCCATCTATGGGCCTGAAGCGGGGTCATGCGGAAAACGCAATAAGTAGTGCATAGATATCGTTTGCCGCAGTTCCCGCCGTTGGCCACAATCGACGCCGATCGTCTTCGACATCCGAATCGATATCACACGAAAGGCAGGCGGCCGTCATCATGTTCTCATTCAATCCCGCATTCGAAGCCCCGAGCGGTTCGCCGATCCGCGAGCTGTTCAAATACCTCGCGCAGCCCGGCATGATCTCTTTCGCCGGCGGTTATCCGGCGAGCGATCTGTTCGACCGCGAAGGACTCGATGCCGCGGCCGCGCGCGCCTCGCAGCAGCCGACGCTGTGTCTGCAATACGGCCCGACCGATGGCATCGCGATCCTCAAGGAACAACTCGCGCTGCTGATGACGCGGCGCGGCGCGCCATGCGCGCCCACGGACCTGCTGGTGACGACCGGTTCGCAACAAGGCTTCGATCTGCTGCTGCGGGTGATGGTCGCGCCCGACGACGTCGTGCTCGTCGAGCAGCCCGCGTATCCGGCCACCTTGCAGGCGCTAAAGCTCCAACAGGCCGATGTCGTCACGGTGCCCGTCGATCAGCACGGCCTCGACGTCGCGAAACTCGCCGCAGTGCTCGAATCGGGTACGCTGCGCAGCGCTCCCAAGCTGCTGTACACGGTGCCGACATTCGCGAATCCGACCGGCGCGACGTTGTCGCTCGAGCGTCGGATCGCATTGTTGAAACTGGCGGCGCGTTATCGGTTCGTGATCGTCGAAGACGATCCATATGGCGATCTGCGATTCGATGGCACGGCAGTGCCTTCGCTTTTCGCATTGAGCGAGCAAGTGCCCGGTTCGCGCGACTGGGTCGTGCATTTTTCGAGTCTGTCGAAGATCGTCGCGCCGGGATTGCGTGTCGGCTGGATGGTCGCGCACGCGGAGATCGTGCGGCGTTGCGTGGTCGCCAAGCAGACCGTCGATCTATGCAGCGCACCGTGGACCCAGGCGATCGCCGCCGAGTACCTCGCAAGCGGCGCATTGGAGCGGCATCTGCCGCGCATTATCGATGCGTATGCCGTGAAATGCCGCGCGCTATGCGATGCGCTCGACACGCATCTCGCGCAGCACATCGCGTTCCATCGTCCGGCGGGCGGCATGTTCGTGTGGGCGCGCCTGAACGCGGCGTGCGATGCATCCGACTATCTGCGCTTGTGCATCGAACAGAACGTGATGTTCGTACCGGGCGTCGCGTTTTACAAGGACGCGGTCGATAGGGCGGCGCTGCGACTGTCGTTTGCCGCGCCGGGTGTGGAGCGGATTGAAACCGGCGTGCATCGAATGAAGCGGGCGCTCGAGCAGTATCTCGAGGGGAAATAAAATCTTTGATCGCGTCGATGCAATCAGTTTGAATGCAGCGGATTACCCGGCGAGCATCTAATGTTCAGCCGGGTTTTTTTATCCAAATGCCAAAAATTGCGGCGATTTAACAGAATTCACCGCATTTCTTATTAATTGCGAATTGCGAATTGCGAATTGCGAATTGCGAATTGCGAATTGCGAATTGCGAATTGCGTTGCGTTGCGTTGCGTGCGAAGGCGCAATCGTTTTCCTTCGCACATGCCGTTCTAACTTGGCCGGTCCTTACGAGCCGCAGGCGAAACTGCGCGGGTTTGCCACGTCGGACGGTGCGCGCGCGAGCAGGCCGTCAAATGATCGCCTCCAATGAAATTGCTATTGCCCGTCTTAATTGCTGGATTATGCAATTTGAATGAATTCGCGCGTTGCTAAATCTCGTAATGAAAGTGGCCGATTTATATGCGGGAATGCCATTTATAACGATTAGAAACCGTGTAATTATCGTGATTGCCGGCCGGCTTCCGTTTCGCGTGATTCCCTGAGCGTTTGAAAAACAGGTTTTGCACGGGCTCGCGCTACGCGAGCCGGCCTTCGCACGGGAAAGCACCGTCGCCCGTCGAGCGGGCCATAAAAACGTTAATGAGGAAATGAGGGCAACGCAATGAATTCACTCGACGAGAAGCGGCCGCTGCTGATCTACGACGGCACGCTCGGCGACCTCTACGGCATCTTTTTCAGGAACCTTCTGCTGCAAATCGTGACGCTCGGCATTTACCGCTTCTGGGCGCGCACCAACAATCGCCGCTATGTCTGGTCGCACATGCGGTTTCAGGACGAGCGCTTCGACTACACGGGCACCGGCGGCGAGCTATTCAAGGGTTTTCTGTTCGCGATCGTGGTCGTGTTCAGCGCGGCTTTCGCGGCTGGCGCGCTGAGCGTGGTCTTGCGCATGCTGACGAAAAGCGCGGCGCTCGGTTCGCTGCCAGTGGTCGCGTTGTATCTGCTGATCGTCGTGCTCGCGGCGGGCGCGTTTTTCGGCGCGCAACGCTATCGGCTGAGTCGCACTCAGTGGTGCGGCATTCGCGGCGGCATGACCGGTTCGGCGCTCGGCTACGGTGTGCGCGCGTTGCTGTATGCGCTGTTGTGCGTTTTCACGCTGGGCCAGATGATGCCGTGGACATCTATGCGTCTGATAGAACGCCGCATCAACGCGAGCCGCTTCGGTAGCCTGGCGTTTCGCTTCAAGGGGCGCGCGTGGTTCGTCTACGGCCTGTTCCTCGTCACATGCGTCGGCGTGGTCGTGTTGTTCGCGGTGCTGTTCATGGTGTTTCTGAAGGGCGCTTTCTCATCGATGCATGCCGGCCTCATGTCCGGGGTGGGTATGGCGCCGTCGCGGGCCGCGCTTGGATCGCTGTTCCTGTTTTATGCGCTGTTCTCCATCGGCACGATGCTGATCCGCAGCTTCTATATCGCGGCGCTGACGCGCCATGTGATGGGCAATACATCGCTCGGCTCGCAATTGCATTTCGGCAGCAACGTGAGCGTCGTGCGTCTGCTCGTTTTGCAGTGCGGCAATCTCGCGATCATCGTGCTCACGCTAGGCTTCGGCGCGCCGATCGTGCTGCATCGGCTGATGCGCTTTGCCGCCGACACGCTGCAGGTTTCCGGCTACCTCGATCCGCGGATGCTGAGCCAAAGCACCGTGGACGCACCTTTGACCGGCGAGGGCATGCTGAATCTGCTCGATCACGGTGGCGCCTTATGAGACTGGCGTCGCGTCGCCTGCACCGCGTGGCGCGCGTTACTTCGACCGCCGTGACGCGGTCGCTCATGCGACGACGCTGCATGGCATGTCGTCGCTGCCGGAGGGCTGGTGAAGCTGTCGTATAGCCGCGGATGGGGCACGTTGCCGACGCGAATGGCATCGCCCATCTGCAGACTGGCGGCCTGCGCAGCGACGGGCTCGTCACCCGGCGAAAGCGCGTCGAGCGCGCAACAGCGAACGGGGCGGTTCGCACGTTGTGCGGCAAGCGATCGGGCACGCGACTCATTCAAGGCGCGAGCGCGAACCTTAACAAGCTCAACGAGTTAGCGCAGTCATGCGCAGGTTGTCCACAAGCTTGTTCCCAAAATCTGTGGACAACGGCGCAGAAGCGAGACTGAGAACTCGCGCGTGTGAAGAGTGACCGGAAGGTACAGCACAAAGCAAACAGCGGGACTCACCGTTGACCGGTTCATCCCGTTGCTTGTGTACGACGGTGTGGCCGGCTTGCCGTGCAGTGCGCACGGCAAGCGTGGCAAACGCTTATCGGTCGAGGAACGACTTCAGACGGTCCGCGCGGCTCGGATGCATGAGCTTGCGCATTGCCTTGCTCTCGATCTGGCGGATCCGCTCGCGCGTCACGTCGAACTGCTTGCCCACTTCTTCGAGCGTGTGATCCGACTTCGTGTTGATGCCGTAGCGCATGCGCAGAACCTTCGCTTCGCGCGGCGACAGCGAGTCGAGCGCGTCGTCGATCGCGGCACGCAGGTCGGCCTGCATCGCGGCATCCGCCGGCGACGAGACGCCAGCGTCTTCGATCATGTCACCCAGCGTCGCATCGCCGTCGTCGCCGACCGGCGTTTCCAGCGACACCGGCTGCTTCGCGATCTTCAGAATGCCGCGGACCTTCTCTTCCGACAGTTCCATGCGCTCCGCGAGCACCGCCGGATGCGCTTCCTGGCCGGTCTGCTGCAGGATTTCGCGCGAAATGCGGTTCAGCTTGTTGATCGTTTCGATCATGTGCACCGGCACGCGGATCGTGCGCGCCTGATCCGCGAGCGAACGCGTGACGGCTTGACGGACCCACCACGTCGCGTACGTCGAAAACTTCCAGCCACGACGGTATTCGAACTTGTCCACGGCCTTCATCAGTCCGATGTTGCCTTCCTGGATCAGGTCGAGGAACAGCATGCCGCGGTTGACGTACTTCTTCGCGATCGAGATCACGAGACGCAGGTTCGCCTCGATCATCTCGCTCTTGGCCTTGCGCATCTTCGATTCAGCCGCGACCATCTTGCGGTTGATCTCTTTCAGATGCTTGAGCGGCAGCGACACCGTCGCTTCGATGTCGATCAGCTTCTGCTGTTCGGACTGGATGGCCGGCAGATGACGCTCGAGCGCCGCGCCATATGTCGAAGCGCCGGTGCGCGCGGCACGCTCGGTCCAACCGAGGTCGGCCTCGCTACCCGCGAACGTCTCGATGAACTTCTCGCGCGGCATGCCGGCCTTCGAGACGACGATCTGCAAAATGTTGCGCTCGATCGCGCGCACTTGCGCGACCTGGTGCTGCACGTCGCCGCACAGACGGTCGATCGTACGTGCGGTGAAGCGGATCTTCGCGAGGTGCTGCTGGATTTCTTCGCGTGCGCGCAGATAGGCCTTGGAGGTGACGTCGCCGCGCGTGTGCGCCGCGTTCATCTCGTCGGACAGCATGCCGACCTGGGCGAAGATTTCGAGGCAGTCGCTCGTGAGCTGCTTCAGGCGAGCTTCGTCCGCCGCCGACGAATCGGCCGGGGCGTCGTCGTCTTCTTCGTCTTCGTCGCTTTCTTCGTCGGCATCGCTCTCTTCGTCGGCATCCGCATCGGCGCTCGCGACTTCTTCTGCGGCGCCCGTCTCTTCATTCAAACCGTCGACGAGTTCGTCGATACGCAGCTCGCCATCGGCGACCTGCTGCGCGCTTGCGAGGATCGCGGAGATGGCGAGCGGGCACGCGGCGATCGCCTGCACCATTTCGTGCAGTCCGTCTTCGATGCGCTTCGCGATCGCGATTTCGCCTGCGCGGGTCAGCAGCTCGGTCGCGCCCATTTCGCGCATGTACATACGCACGGGGTCGGTGGTGCGGCCGAACTCGGAGTCGACGGTCGACAGCGCGACTTCGGTTTCTTCGTCCGCCTGGTCGTCCGACACCACGGCCGGGGAGTTCGAGTTGAGCAGCAGCGTTTCCGCGTCCGGCGCCTGCTCGTAGACCTGCACGCCCATGTCGCTGAACGCGCTGACGATGCTGTCGATCGCCGCGGTAGCGGTGAAGTTGTCGGGCAGGTGGTCGTTGATCTGCGCGTGGGTCAGGTAGCCTTGCTCTTTACCCAACTGGATCAGTGCGCGCATCAGGCGCTGGCGCTCTTCGGCTTGTTGCGGGGGCAGATCGGCTGCCACGGGGATCGCTTTGCCGGCGCCCTTGCCTTTGGCCGAGCGGCCGGACGGAACTTTGGCAGTGAAGGCGGCGGTTTCGTGTTGCGAATCTTCGCGATCAAAAGGGTTCACGTAATTTCCTCTAGAGGCTTCGCTATGAGACGCAAGACGCTACCGTCAGGCGTTTCGAGCAGGGCTCAGCATCACCTGATGTGACTCAACGCGGTTGTTGGGCTGTGCTCTGGGGAGCAAAAAAGATGAGCCCGCTAGAAAGCGGGCCGATGGACATGCGAAATTTTGCGCGGCTCGCATTATATACGAGCTTGGGGGTTCGCGCTCATGGGTGCACATCAAATCATCGTCGCTGTTGTCGCATGCATGCGTGAGGCTACGCTGGTGCGTAGCCCGTGTGCATGCGCGCGGCGTCACATAGATAGGGGCGTGTTGCTTCTTGCGCAAGGGGCTCCGCGTCGTTTTCCTATATGTGGGCCGCATCCTCGCAGGCTGTCCCCCAAAAGAAATTCGCAGGAGGGGCTTGACGTGTTGTCGATGGCTCTCCATAATCTCGTTTCTCTGCTGCAGACGCAGCGACGCAAACGAAGCAGTGCCGGTGGTTGTGGTTCAGGCGCTGCGGGTTGGGCGGATCGATCTTTAAAAACTAACAGCCGATAAGTGTGGGCGCTTGATGCGGAATGTGGCGGCGGA
>NZ_SELS01000081.1 GCF_004197395.1 Paraburkholderia sp. UYCP14C
GTTGGTCGTGCTCAGACCCGTCGACAGCGAGTTCACGCCGCTCTGCGCTGTGCTGACGCCCGTCGACAGCGAGCTGACACTGGTCGAGGCCGAGGTCGACAGCGACACCACATTGCTATTCGTCGTGCTCAGACCCGTCGACAGTGAGTTCACACCACTCTGCGCCGTACTGACGCCCGTCGACAGCGAGCTGATACCGGTCGAGGCCGAAGTCGACAGCGAGCTGATGCCCGTCGACGCCGAGGTAGACAGCGACACCACATTGCTATTCGTCGTGCTCAGACCCGTCGACAGCGAGTTCACACCGCTCTGTGCCGTGCTGACGCCCGTCGACAGCGAGGTCACATTGCTGTTCGTCGTGCTCAGGCCTGTGGACAGCGAGTTCACACCACTCTGCGCCGTACTGACGCCCGTCGACAGCGAGGTCACATTGCTATTGGTCGTGCTCAGGCCCGTCGATAGCGAGCTGACTCCGGTCGAGGCAGACGTCGACAGCGACACCACATTGCTGTTCGTCGTGCTCAGGCCTGTGGACAGCGAATTCACACCACTCTGCGCCGTACTAACGCCCGTCGACAGCGAGCTGATACCGGTCGACGCCGAGGTCGACAGCGACACCACATTGCTGTTGGTCGTGCTCAGACCCGTCGACAGCGAGTTCACGCCGCTCTGCGCTGTGCTGACGCCCGTCGACAGCGAGCTGATGCCGGTCGAGGTCGACGTCGACAGCGAACTGATGCCCGTCGACGCCGAGGTCGACAGCGACACCACATTACTGTTGGTCGTGCTCAGACCTGTTGATAGCGAGCTCAGTCCCGTCGACGTCGAGGTAGACAGTGAAGTGATGTTAGAGCCTACCGTACTTGCGACCGAATACAGCTGGCTGCCGTTGATCGCATCGGTACTGCTTGCGCCGACGAGACCCGCAGCGACATTCTGTATGCGTCGCTCGCCCCCCGGAGTCCCGACACTTACGACACCAGTAGAAGCGCTGGTTCCGGCAAATGATCCATAAGTCGTACTGCCAATTGTCACACCGGTGATCGTACCGGTCCCACCCGTGGCCGCCGTCGCCGCACCAGTCGTGGAGGCGCTTTGGCCGAGTGCCACCGAGCCCGCGACGTTCGCTACCGAGAACCCTCCTATCGCTATTGCGCCGGTAGCAGCCGCCGTAGCATTTCCGCCCAAAGCCGCTGAGTAATTTGCGGAGGCAGTAGCACTGGTGCCAATAGCCGCTGCCTGCCCCCCGCTCGCCAAAGCATTTACACCGAAAGCAGTTGAATTGCCACCCGTAGCCTTGGAAGAAGTTCCAACGGCTACATCGTTGGTACTTGCAGCAGTGGCAAAAGCTCCGACGGCTACAGAGTTGATAGTTGCAGCAGTGGATGAAGCTCCGACGGCTAGAGAGCTGGTAGCTGCAGCAGTGGCTTGACCTCCGACGGCTAGAGAGTTGTCACCTGCAGCAGTGGCTTGACCTCCGATTGCTGAACTGTGGGTGCCACCAGCATAAGAATTTGCGCCCAATGCCACCGAGTAAGATGGGGTGGCATTAGCACTGGTGCCAATAGCCGTTGATTGGTCCCCTTTCGCCAAAGCATTTACACCGAGAGCATCTGCACCGTTACCTGGAGCACTGGATGAAGCTCCGACTGCTATAGCGTTGTTACCTGTAGCACTGGCTGAACCTCCGATTGCCGTACTGTTGGAGGCACTAGCTGTGGCAGTCCAGCCAATAGCCGTTGCCGAACCGCCGCCCGCGTAAGCATTGGTGCCAGCAGCCATTGCCGACGCCCCGCCCGGAGCGCTAGCGCCGGTGCCAGAAACGTACTGCGCATGAGCAACATGCACTTGCGCACCCAAAGCCACCACGGCCAGGGCGGCGGCCTGAACCACCTTCGATTTTTTGGGTTTCCCTCGGGCGGAGTCAAGTTCCGATACGGCAACCCAAGCTCCCAATGACTCATTCCAGACTGATCGGTACGTCTTGTTCATCCCTTACTCTCCACCCGATTTGCTCAACCGATCAGTCAGGAATTCTTTTTGATCGGATTTCATTTATTAACGACTTAAGCCGAGAATCAGAGTTATTGGCTCAATTCTCGCCACGCCACACTCGCCACCGAACTCCCCGCTGACCGAGTTCATTTCCAGAAGAAGCAACGATTCCGGAAGAATATCGACCGATGGATCGTAAGTTGCGAACCTTTGTCACACACCCTGGTCGCATGACGGCCGCCCTAACAGCACCTCAACCTCGGACGTTCGTGACAACGATTCCCGATCCACACGGAGACGCCCACCCACCCGGAACAAGGAAGTCCAACTCTCCCGGCGGGCACGATGACCGGACGCACGAAATGGCGGCGGAACGACGGCGAACACTCACCAACGAGCCACCGGAATCCGGAAATGAGCAAACGAAATGAAAGCAAGTTGAATCTTGTGAAGGTACTTAACTCAAGCCCCGAATTTTGGAGATCTTGTACTTAACCGGCATATATACCAGTTCGAATTCACCGCAGCCACACGATCCTGTCCTGGATGGTCATTTCGATACACCCCGCGCGAAATGCCACGCCAATTCACAAATGTTCAGGATCTCGCGCTGCCGAATAGATAGACTCACTGCTGGACGGCTGTATTCGCGAGAACAGCGCAGACCATATTTCAGAACCAGATGAAGTCGATCTATTGATCGTTTTTATAGACTTCAAGCATTACTTCCCCATTCGCTTCTTCCCCAACACCTATACCGTGTCGTGTCAGTACGCTCAGAAGAGCACACTGTTAATCGTCAACCCTAGCCAGATGCCACCGATAACGCCAACAACGCGTCCCCGTAGCATTGCTTGCACATCCTCGTCCGCTATAAACACACTACGCCGCAGCCGAAAGATTGTCTTCAATAGCAACGGCCGAGGCAGCACCAGACTGGCCGAAGCAGCCGCCTCGATCACCAACCGCACACCCAGGCTTTGCTCGACGAAAGACGCTATTGCCCAATGATCGACCGCGGTGCACGCGAACCATCCAACGAGAGCCCCTAGTAAAGCGCCCCTTAAAAAACTGTTTCCCGCATACGTTAAAGGCACGACTGCTTCCCAAGTTCGGCGACTCGCGCGCGCGAGCGCCGAGCGATCCCCTATCCATCAATAAACGGATCGTAGAGTGCACCGGGAGGCGATAAGTGACGAAATGTGAAATGAGAGATTTGCGGCGCAATTACGGCACTTACCGCGTCGACGGCAGTGTTTCAATCGTTCACAGATCATGCCGTTCATTTCTATATCATTGCCATATTGGATGCTGACCAAACGCGCGACTCCCCTAATCCTGACGTCAGGAACCGTGCGATCAGATAGTTTTGTCGGCGCGTCGCTGACTTTCCATGGCCATGTCGGCTGACTTGATGTCAGTCTTGCAGATCATACGCATTAGAGACTTTCATGGAACACCCTGCCGCTGACGGATCCACCCTCTGCACAATCGAAGATGCGGAACGCGGCCTGGAAAGACGGGAATTTTTCTTCGTCTACCAGCCAAAAGTGCGAGTTCAGGAAAACCGGCTGACCGGCTTTGAGTCGCTCCTGCGGTGGAGGCATCCCTCACGTGGCGTCCTTACTCCTCATCTATTTATTCACCTTGTGGAAGACTCTCCGCTAACCGGGAGGTTCACGGAATTCGTCGTCACGGAAGCAGCTCGGACGCTAGTCGATTGGAACGCTCGTGGATACGACACGCCTTCCTTGGCCGTCAATCTTCCCTCTAGCGAGGTCGGTCAGCCCAGCTTGGCGAACAAGCTGTCGGCCTTACTTGGCACCCATTCGATCAACCCTTCCCGATTGCAAATCGAGATCACCGAGTCCACCGACCCCGGCTCAATTGAACTGCTTGCCTCAGGCATCGAATCAATCAAGGCATCCGGCGTACGCGTCGCGATCGATGACTTCGGCTCAGGATACTGGTCCCTCGCCGTTCTACATCGGCTCGGCGTCGACACACTGAAGTTGGACCGCAAGCTCCTGTGCGACATTCAGAAAAACGCGAATTCAAAAGTCGTGGTTGAGACACTCGTCCAGCTCGGCCAGCGACTTGGAATGCAAGTCGTGATCGAGGGCGTGGAGACACCGGAGCAATTCGCATGGGTCAGCACGATTGCACGCATAGATTGTCAGGGCTACTACATCTCTGCCCCGATCGAAAACGAACAGATTGACAAATTCGTCGCGGAAAGTCGCTTCGTTCGCAACGCTTTTACACAAAAAACAGATCGCGTTGCACCGGACTCTTTCGTTGGATCGAGCGCGGCCCGGCGCAGAGCTGGACAGTAAGTTGGCGAAGTCCGCAATGCCGGTCCAATTGAAAAGTATAACAATCGCTCGGGTGCATTCACCCATCCTATTCGAAGCACGTGATGACGACTCTTTGCCTAAGCATTCTTGAGAATAACGAGCCACAAGCCCTGATTAACCATCGGCATTACTGTTCGAAGATGGGATACCGACATGAGCTAGTGTCGGTCGCCGGCCTGCAGAGCACCGCACATCGAATTATCTACAAATACGAACTGATTCTGCATCACCTGCGACATTTGCCTGAATCTGCGCTGCTCGTGTGCTTCACGGACGACTGCGTGATTCTGGGAATGCACCCGGTCGAAAGCATGGCGACAGGACGCGACTATCTCCTGATGAGCGTGGACGGAGAAGGGTACGACAGGCAGACCGCCGTTCAGGTCTGGCGCAACACCGCTGCAATGCGCACACTGATCGCGGGATTTATCACTCGCGCCAAGGTAACGACCGGCCTCGGTCACGAACTGGATCTCCACGCAGATCTTGACTACCTGCCGCCCTACGCGCAGCTCGCCGGATGCTACTGTTCCATAATATGTAATGTGCGCCGTGAGCCGACATGGGCGCGGCGTGCAGACGTATGGACACTAGTCCTATCAGATGTTGAGTTGTACGCCGGGACGCATCCACGTTTTCGTTCGGCACTATTCGAGCATGTGAACGACTGGCAGCAAAAAGGCACGCCCGCGCTGGAATTTCCTGCGTATGACGGTGTTTCGCAAGGCGACCTCAGCGTGTACAACGCTGGACAGCCTGTGGCCATCGTTATGTACTACACGCCGAATATTCGCCAGTTTGGCGCGATTGCCGAGTCGAACTTCCTGCGCTACTGCACCCGCCACGGCCACACGCTGTATGTGCACCGCGAGACGCCCAGTGACGCCGAGCCGGGCATGTCCGGAACATGGCTCAAGCCGTGGCTTCTGAAGAAATATCTGCCTCAGCACGAATGGGTGATGTGGATCGACTCCGACATCCTCTTTGTGAATCAGGCAATGAAACTCGAGCCGCTGCTAGCATGCCGCGACTTCGTCGCGGCGCATGATATCGGTCCCTGGATTATCAACGCCGGCGTGTTGGGCCTCCGGCAAACACGCCGCAATTTCGAACTCCTCGAACACATACTCGCGTCGATCCGCGCTGTGTCCGACAAGTCAAGCACGTACGCGAGCGGTGGAGATCAGACCGTTATTGCCGATATCCTCAAGGATCAGCCTGGTTGGGATCTTGAGGCTGCCTTGAGCCTGGTTGATTTGAATACGCCCTGGTTTTTCCAGCAAGACTCGAGTCTGATGGTTCATTACTATGGTATGGCCGCCGGGTTACGGGCCATGATGATGGCCGCCCAGGACCGCATCAGCCTGCAGTTGAGTGTCACGCAACGGCGTACGTAAAGGCACGGGGTGATGCTGGAGTAGTTGGCCGAACGCGCCTTAACCGGCGCTCGGACATCGGCCTGCATGTTTTATCGATCGCCATGCCACCGGCGCAGTTTTCTCCAATTCAAACCCTTATGGCTCACCACGATTGTCCCGGTTACGCAATCCAGCTTGAAAGTAATCGCGGCAAATTTACGATGTTGCGCGGCGACACTCACCAGCCGGCGGCAATCGTACGCACCGGCAAATTGCACATTGAATCGGAGCTGTCTAATCTTCTGACTGTCGTCGGTCAACTCGGCGACGGAGCATGCATGCTTGACGTAGGTGCAAACATTGGTCTGGTGGCTGTGCCCTGCGCTTCGCTTCTCGCCTCAAAAGGAGGATCAGTGATCGCCTTTGAAGCGCAGCGGATTGTCTTCTATATGCTGGCCGCCAATTGCGTCGCGAATAACCTGCTGAACCTACACTGCTATCATCTCGCGGTATCGGATTCGAACACTGTGCTTCAAATCCCTCCGATGACCTACACCGAAGTTCGCGACTTCGGCATGGTTCAATTTGGCAGCACTGCCGAGTTGGATCAGTCGGATGGTTCAGATCGAACACTCGTCGGCAAAGAGACCGTCAAAGCTATTGAAATTGACTCTCTGGAGTTGACGCGCGTGGACCTGATGAAGATCGATGTGGAAGGCATGGAGATGCGCGTTCTGGAAGGCGCAAAGCGCACCATTGCGACCCACCGCCCCATCCTCTGGATCGAATACTGGCTCGACAGGGACAACATCTGCACGGCACTGCATCAACTTGGCTATGATTTGTGGTTCGTGGACAATCTGAACCTGCTATGCGTCGCCCGCGAAAAACTCGAGGATTTTCGCTGCGTTGTCAACGCACCCAAATACCAACCCGTCGCGACCTAACCACGCTCTGCGATTGCTTTCACACCAGGTAACAGTCGAGACGATCGGAGGTTGACGATGAACGTCGAGTTAGAACAGCAGCTACAGGCTGCGTCCGCACGTCACGCGATTGCCCCGTACGACCTGGCGATCATGCGTGAGGTTTGCGAGACATTGATAGCACTCAGGCGCGAAGACGAACTCATTCCCTGGACGGAACGGGCGCTGATACTCAGCCCCAATCATCCATATTTTCTGGCGTTGCACGCTCATGCGCTGGATTTGTTGGGACGACATGCCGAAGCGGCCGCCACATGGCCGCATCACCCATCGAGATCTCACGATCCAGTGCTTTACCGCGTGAGGCTGGGCTACAGCTTGATGATGGCCGGCAATCTTGAGAAGGCGATCCAGTTGTTGGACGAAGCACTGCGGACGGTGGATTCGGACAACACTCACGTTCGCGCGACCGCAGAACAGCTGTTGGGTGAAGCGATGCTCAAGGCAGGGAACTCGCACGGCTTTGCACACTGGTTGGCGCGCAACGAATCTGGCAATGCCGCCAGCTACCGGCCGATAGGAATCCCCGGCTGGGCAGGCGAACCAGACCTGCATGGGAAACACGTGTTGGTCACACACCAGCTTGGTTTCGGCGACAACTTCCTGTTGGCGGCGTGCGTGGCCGACTGGCAGGCCGCAGGAGCAAGTGTGATGATCACTTGCGATCCGCAGGTCCACACGCTTATGAGAGCCTCGCTGCGCGGTTGCAAAGTAGTCAGTGCACCGCGTCCATCGCGATTACATGAAAGATTACCTGACGATGTGCAAGCACGCGTGGAAACGTTCGCGCCGCACCTCCACGTTACGTTGCTTCAGTTGCCATTGCTGAAGGCTGGACGGTCGGTGTCGGGATACCGCTTTCAGCCGTATGTGCGCGCTCCGCTTGCCAAGCAGCAGATTGCGAAGGGATGGGCGCGCCAACTGCGCCAGCAACATTCGGGAAAAAGTCTTGTCGGCCTTTTCTGGGACTGCGAGCAGCGCCATCACCCGGAGTTGAGCAGCGAAATGCGTTGCTGGGCCAAGCGTCGCAGTCTGCCCGTCAAAACGCTTGACCGCGTCGTGACGGATCCAGCGGTGGCCAGTCGTGTGCATTTCGTGAGCCTGCAACATCCGTTGGTCGAGGCCTCCGCGGGCGCGCCGGTTGGAAACGTCAGCCGCTACCTGCCCGGCATCTATCACTTCGACGATACCGCTGCCTGCATTGGAGAGCTGGACGCGGTGCTCGCGGTGGATTCCGGAGTTGCAAACCTTGCGGCAATGATGGGCAAGCCGACATGCGTGCCGGTGAATACGTCGAGCGATTGGCGTTGGGGCACACAGGGCGCTACTACCCGGTGGATCGACGGCGCGAAAGTATTGCGGCAGACGCACGAAAGCAACTGGGACCCGGTCGTGCAGGAAGCGGTGGCATGGCTGACTGGCTAACTAGCCCTTCGAGGCCACCCAACAGATGGACAAGCACAAGATTTGCAGCTGTTGTTCCCCCAAGGGATCTGCCGATAACAAACCACTACAAGCAATCGGAGGCTTTCCTGATTCGACAACACCGCAATCGCCCCAACGTGCGCAGGTAGTCCTTCGCGTGGCACTGCTCTCCTTTTGTCACCGAGTAGTTCTCTTCAACGCCTTTGCGGCGATCGCTTCAAACAGCTCATTCGCGCTGAAAAACTCCAACCGCCCGTCGTCGGCAAAAATCCTCAGTCGTCCGCCAGAGATCTGAATCACGCAGTCGTCACCCCAGGCTGCTCGAATACGGTTTAATAACTCTTGCTGTTGGTCGTCATAGTAATACGACCGAGCGCGATAGGCCGGATCATGTCCCGCTACCGCCAAGGATGAGGCAACGTCCGTATGCATTGGCACGCTCCATCAAGTGAACCGGCGATTGAAAAGTCTCGGTCGCTTCGCGACTGGAACCCGACGCCCACGAACTCGCACCGCAACGACCTAATGAACAATCACCGATGTCGAAAAATCAGCACGAGAATCAAATGGAGAAATCCGCACGCGAACAACAGTGACAGCGAGATCGCCCCAATGCCAAGCAACGTGATCCAGCGCTTGCGAAGACCCGGCACGCCATCGATTTCGTCCACCAGGCGCGTGAATCTCTTTGCGTCAGGCAGCCCCGGTTGAGCAGTTGCTTCGCTTTGCATGATTCGAAATTTCCAGAAGAACATGTTTTCACAGCTTTGTGCACGACATACAAACGGAGCAGGTCACAGTTGTTCACAGCACACGCATTCGGCTTTTGATATGCTGGACGCATCGATCTTGTGATCGATTTCGGGCAGGAGTGCAAATTCTCCTGAGTACTGCCTGCCCACCGAAGCCCCGACACATCCCCGGTCGTCGGGGCTTCACTTTTTGTTCACGCACGACGCGAAGGCGAGTGACGGGCAAAGCAGCGAAATCCGGCGGAACAACCAAAGCGATGCTTGGCGCACACTAGCACCAGCGCCCTTTTGACCCCGTCCTGACGAGGACATACCGGAATGCATCGCCGGATATCAGTGCAACCAGACGCATGATCCTCACTCCTTTCACGCCCGTCACAATCGCCGGTTCAGACGTGACCCACGCCTCCATTGCTTCGAGTTGATGATGCAGTTCCGAAATCGCTTTTGTTGCTATTTCATTCATTGAACTTCACCTCCGTCGTCACTGGCAATCTCCGGAAAAAGTCCCAAGGTTCCGGCACATAGATCTAATCGAATTGATTCAGAATCTGCCGCGCCAAAAACCCGCTCAAGGACTCCCGTGGCGAGGTCGCTCGATCGACGCCACACGCCCATGCCGATCAGAAGACTTTGTCACTTTGCAGAGCGGTGTCGCGATGGCCCCGATCCTCGATCAACACGCGACGAGCCTCGCGATGAACCGCCAAGATGCCAAACGAAAGCTCATCAAGACCTGTGGCGCGCGCGGCCATCTTGAACGCGGCGTAGTCCTCCGGGTGAAATGAAAGGGTAACTTGAACCTGATGCGGGTTTGCCATTGATAGCTCCAGTCTCGTTCGGTGCTCGTCATGCTCTCGCTAGAGCACTTGCAACGGAATGTAACCGGGCGTCCACACCTGAGTTGCCAAGAATTGTGACGTCGAGCAGCCCTGCTGCCGACCAGAAGCAGCCCGCATCATCATAAGGCGCCAATCAAAGGCGGATTGAAGACGCAATGGGACTTCACCTCGGAACTTGCGAGGGAAGCTTGCGTCGCATTGACCTTGAAGCAAAACCCGAGCGCTCGGCCAACGCAATCGGTCAACCGGCCCACGGTTGAGTCAATGCAAATTCGACGCGGCGATTCGCAAACCGACCACCGGCCGTCGCATTGCTCGCGATCGGCATCGCCGAACCATAGCCGTGAGCGATGAGCAGGCCCGGCTTGACACCCGCCTCGATCAGAAAACCGCGCACCGCGTCGGCACGCTTTTGCGAAAGCAGCAGGTTGGCCTGCTCATCGCCGACGTTGTCGGAATAGACCTTGATATCTAGTGCCACGGGATGACCGCCATCGGCACATGCCTTAAGCAGTTGCGCGGACTCGGAAAGGTTCTCTTTGGCGGACAACGGGATATGTCCACTGGATGCGGCGAAATCCACAACTTGCAAGTTCAGAACTTTTTCGACATCCGGGCCTATGCAGGCACCGCCCGCATCGAGCATCTTCACCATCGTGCCGAGGAACGCCTGCGTCGCAACATCGACCGCCTCATCCGCACTGAACTGACCGATTACCCAGGACTTGCCGAACATGTTCTGCAAGCGCCGCTGCCAGCCAAGCGATGCATTCGCCGCCGCGCCGCCCAGTTCGATGTGGGGCGCGTCGATCCCGACTTCGGCGCGCGGCAAAGCCATCAACGACAAGAGTTCATCGACGTAAGCGAGCCAGTCGGCCGAGCGCAGATTCGTGTCGACTTTCAGGTCGGCAGCGAAGCGTCCCGGGCCAAATCTTCGGTTCAATGCGTCGATAAGCGTTTGCCGCTCCGCGTTGCTACTTAGCGTTCCCGTCAATGACGGTACGCCCGCCTGATTGACGCTAAAAGCAAGGTTTCCACTTTTCGTAGAAGCGTTCGCCGCCGGATTTGAAGCGGGTGCGGATACAGCATCGGACGCGGGAGCGGCCGCGCCACTTCCGGAGGCTGCCACCGGAGCCGCGGCGGATCCCTGCGGCACGGAAGAAGCCGCGTCCGGTCGCGTTGCAACGCTAGCAGTGGCCGGCGTGCTCGACGGCGTGACGGGACCAGCAGTCGAATCCTTAGACGACACGACCGGTTCAACACCCACCTGCTTCCCGAAAAAACTGGCATAGGCGAAAACGCCGAGCAGTATGACCGTCAAAACTGCAAACAGAAGCCATATGCCTCTGCGCGAAGACTTCGTTCTGGCCACCGGCGTCGCGGCTCCGAGCGCCGTGGCGGCTAAGGAGTGTCGAAGCGCAGTCTGATTCTCAACCACGGGTTGCGTCAAACTTGCCGCTACGGACTCAAGTATCCCGACGATCGATCGAGTGAAATTGCCGGCATTTTCAAATCCGATCGATTCGGTGACGCGATCCGTCAAAAGCATCGAGACGGCAGGCAACTGATCGCCGAGCAGCACGGGCAGTCCAGCCGAGGTTCCTTGCTCGAGCAGGACGTGATGTTTGAGCACGCCGAACAACACCGAAGCGAACAGTGCTGTCATGACATGAGCAGCCTGAGGCGGTATGCCGATCTGACGCGATATCGTATCGCTCACCAGCGCGATACGCCTGCCGGTAGCACGCACGAAAAGTGACTCGCCGGTTGTTTCGAGGTCTTTGATGCTCGACGAAGCACCGCATAGCCGCAAAAATTGATCTTCGATACGAGCATTCGCTTCGGTCGACATGACAGCGGAGAATACGGCCCTCGCGCCATCGGGCGTCGCCGCACCCGCCATCAGCGACGCGATGAGCACAGGGCTGGCGTGAGTCGTGATCCTCCCGAGCATTTCCGGCGAGAGGCCGATTTGCTCCGCAAGACACTGACGGTTCGAATCGGAAAATACCGCGTCAACTGATTTGGAAAGATCGATGCTCTTCATATCTGTTCTCGTGAAATTGCAGCGCGCGAGCGCCTTCGCAATCGTTGGTCTGAACGTCACTGGCTGATGACCCGCACAGACGATTCATTCGACGCAACGTCAGCCGTTTTTTGAGCGCAAGGTAATTGCTTTTCCAGACGCTGTGAAGCGCGCTTTAGCAATTTTCGAATAACTGACGTAAATCCGCGAAGTTTGTCGGAAGTTCAGATTCCGACAGTCGAGAACTGAAGCAGAGCATCCCGCTTAGCCACGTGCCGGCAGATCTCGTCGGGCAGATTCACAAAGTGTGGCATTTGGAAGGAATGGGAACCGCTAGAGTTGACGAACTCACGCGCAGGAGACCAAACAGCGCATCGCTCTTCGGGTTACTTTGACAACACACCGAAGGCGTTCGGAAGCGCGATGATTCGCTGCGTCGATTCCCAACGGCATCGAGTTCGACGACGCAACGAAACTAGCGTGAATCCACATAGATAAAGAATAATACCGATGAGGTTCGATACTCCATGAAATTCAACATGACACGGAAATTTGGAGCAGCGCTACTGGTTGGCGTGGCACTCGCAGGATGTTCCTCCGGCTCAGGCCTCACTTATAGTGCGTACTCGGTCAACCTGCCGAACAACGAAAAGGCGTTTCAGGTGAATTGCGAGGGACTCCTTTCGAGCCAGAACACATGCTATTCGAAAGCTCGCGAAATCTGCGGCAAGAACCCTGTGCGTCCGATGCAGGAGATTGCGCCGCTTGCGGCCGATGGCGGTCATCGCGACGTGCGCACGCTGACATTTCAGTGCGGAGCGCCGCCTGTCGCGCGGACAGATCCCGTCGTAACCCCTGCGCCGATGCCTGCCCCTCCCGTCGTCACGCAGGTCGCCGCGCCAGTGCGCATGCCGCCGCCTAAGCTCTCCCTGAGCGGCGACGCGAATTTCGAACTCAATAAGGCAACCCTCACGGCCGACGCGCGCCTTCGTCTCGACGCGCTGATCAAAACCGCGGCAGGCGCGACGGTCAACGCCGTCACGGTGAATGGCTACACCGACTCGACGGCATCCAACGCCTACAACCAGAAGTTATCGACGCAGCGCGCGCAGAGCGTCGCACAGTATCTGCAGAGCCACGGACTGAAAGCGCAACAATTCGTTGTCACCGGACACGGCAGCGCAAATCCCGCTGCGCCGAATACGACGGCAAGCGGACGCGCACAGAACCGACGCGTGGAGATCGTATTGAACTGATTCGATTGCAGAAGCGTTCTATCGTGAGAGCCTGTGTGGCGCAGGCTCCGTCATCGAAAACGTGAAGCACCCGGATTGTCGCATTTCACCGATAATCGTCACCAGCAACCCCGGAGGTGACGATGAGCGCGATCCACGAGGTCTATCCATACCTGCGCGTGCGCAACGCCGCGCAGGCCATCGAGTTCTACGCACAGGCATTCGGCGGCGTCGAGCAGTTTCGCCTGACCGAGCCAGGCGGGCGCATCGGTCATGCCGAAGTGAAGATCGGCGCAGCGACCGTGATGCTGTCCGATGAATATCCCGAACACGACATGCTCGGCCCGAGCGGCGACAACCGGCCGGGTGTGCTGCTGCATATCCACTGCGACGATGTCGACCAACTCGTCGCGCAAGCGGTCAAAGCGGGCGCGACCGTGGTCCACCCGCTTACCGATCATTTTTATGGCGAGCGCTCGGCGACCCTGCGCGATCCGTTCGGCCACGAATGGCTGCTCGGCGCGCAGATCGAAGCGCTCACGCCTGAAGAGATGCAGCGCCGTTACACGGCGCTGTTCGACAAATAGTGGATTGTTGTAGTGGTCTCCTCGCGCTCGATCCCCCGATGCGTGAGCTCTTTTTACATCCCGCCGAACGGCTTTTCCACGGTGAGCTTGTTGGTCACCGAAGTCACGCCTGGAACGCCCTTCGCGATCTCCGCGACCTGATTGACCTGCGAAGCGTCCGTGACCGTGCCGCTCAGCGTCACCGCGCCGCCTTTTGCGATGACGCTGATATTGCCGGCGCTGATCTCCTTGTGCTTGCCGATCGCGGCATAGACCTGCCGACGCAGCGCGCGATTGGCTTGCCGCGAGCTGACGGGTGCGGCTGCGCTAGCTGACATCGCTGGCGCACCCGAAGCCGCACTGGCCGTCTGGCCCGACTGCGACCATGCGTTGCCGGTCGCAGCAAGAATCAACGTGGCGATCGCCAACGCGCGTGCCTGAATGGTTTTCATCGAATACTCCAGTTGTTATCGGTGACGTAATCAGAAGTTATGGCGGATGCCAATCATGGCCGCCGTGGTGGACACACCTGGCGCAACCGGGGCGCCATAGACGATGGTCTGGTTCATGGTCCCCCTGTTGGCCACATAACCCACTTGCGCGTAGGCCTTGGTACGCTGGGACAGGTTGTATTCCGCGCCGATGGCGAATTCGCTCGAATGGTTCGCCGAGTTGTTTTTATCTTTCAGATAGTAGTAGCCGGACGTGACCTTGAAACGCGTATTGAACTGGTAGCCAAGGCCCCCCGAAATCATTTCGAAATCCGCGGTGTTGCTATGGGCCGGGTTCTTGCCGGCGCCGTACGAGGCCGAGATCGAGAATCCCGCGATCGTGTACATCGCACCGAAATAGTAGAGTCGGTTGTTGGCGACACCGGTCGCCGGAATGGCGGGCGCCGCCGGGTAGGTGATCGGGTACGGGTTGGTATCGTGGCCGTTGTAATACACGGCGGACAGATTCAGACCGTAGTTCGAATACTTGGCTACCGCCGACTCGCGCGTGCCGCCCTGGAAATGACCGGCGACGCCGCCCGGTGCATATTCGAGCGCGAGCGACGCACCATGGAATTTCGGCGAGTTGTAGACGAGCGCGTTGCTGTCGTACAGCGCGCCGATCGGCGCGTTCGTGCTCGTGCCCGGCCAGCCGGCCGCCTGATTGATGCCGAGCCACGCGGTCAGAATACTGCCGAAATACTGCGCGCCGCGCACGTCGGTTTCCGCCATCGCGTAGATCATCGGAACGATCTGCCGGCCGGCGTCGAAAGTACCGAAGGGCCCGGATACGCCGACCGTCGCGAACTGGTTGAAGATCGCAGTGACGCCCGGCGTGTCGGACAGACCGAACTTGCCGGTGGTGGTATTGAACGCACCCTGCAGCTTGAAGTTGACCTTGTAGCCGCCGCCGATATCTTCGCTTCCCTTCAAACCCCAGAAGCTGGAATAGATACCGCCGTCCTTCAGCTGATAAATCTTGCCCGTGTTCGGCGCGTGCGGCAGAAACGTAGCCGCCGAAGTGCTTTGATACAGGAGACCCGTATCGACCACGCCATAGAGCGTCACTGACGATTGCGCATGAGCTGCGGTGGCGAACGTGGCGAAGATTGCCAACACGATAGCGCTGCTTGACTTCAACTTCATTGTGTCTCCTTCGCGTACCGGCGTTGGCGCCAAAGCCCATGCTGCGGTCGCTTCGATTGATTGGTGGTTTTATGCGCGCCGGGCGAACCCAGTGCGGTGTTGCGTGAATCGAACTACGTTGCTGCGAAAGCGTCGGCTCAGGCCGGAAGGTAGTAGCCGCCGAACTGATCGCGTAACTGGTTCTTCAGAACCTTGCCCGTTGCGCCGATAGGAACCGTGTCGACGAACACCACGGCATCGGGGGTCCACCAGCGCGCGACCCGGCCGTTGAAGAACGACAGCAGTTCGTCGCTGGCCAGCTCGCTGCCCGGCTTTCTCACGACCAGCAGCAACGGCCGTTCGTCCCACTTCGGATGCCGTGCGGCGATACACACGGCCGTCGAAACTTCCGGATGCAGATACGCGACGTTTTCGATGGCCGCCGAGCTGATCCATTCGCCGCCCGACTTGATCACGTCCTTGCTGCGATCGGTGATCTGCATGAAGCCGTGCCGGTCGATCGTGGCGATGTCGCCGGTCGGAAACCAGCCGTCGCACAGCGGCGACTCGACATCGGCGCCGAAGTACCGCTGCGTGACCCAGTGACCGCGCACCTGCAGATCGCCGGCGGTCTGGCCGTCCCACGGCAATTCGTTACCCTCGGAGCCGACGATCCGCATGTCGATGCCGAACGGCGAGCGTCCCTGCTTCGCCTGAACCTCGTACTGCTGCGCCATCGGCAGCGACTGCTGATGCGCCTTGAAGCTGCAGACCGTGCCGATCGGGCTCAATTCGGTCATGCCCCACGCGTGCAGTACCTCGACCTGATGGCGCTTCTGGAACGCCTCGGTCATCGCGGTCGGACACGGCGCGCCGCCGATCACCGTGCGCCGCATCGACGAGAAGCTCGCCCCCAGTGCATCGACATGCGTGAGCAATCCCTGCCAGACAGTCGGCACACCGGCCGACAGCGTCACGTGCTCCGTTTCGATCAGTTCATAGAGCGACTTGCCGTCGAGCGCCGGCCCGGGAAACACCAGCTTCGCGCCGACCATGCAGGCAACGTAAGGCAGTCCCCATGCGTTCACATGGAACATCGGCACGACCGGCAGGATCACGTCGCGCGCGGAACAGTTCAGCGAATCGGGTAGCGCCGCCGCGTAGGTGTGCAGCAAGGTCGAACGATGGCTGTACAGCACGCCCTTCGGATTGCCGGTGGTGCCCGACGTGTAGCACAGCGACGACGCGCTGTTCTCGTCGAGCTGCGGCCATTCGAAAACGTCGTCGTGCAGCTCGAGCAGGTCCTCGTAGCACATCAGCATGCCGCCAAAGTCGTTCGCTTGCGGCATGTGCGCGCGATCGGTCATCGCCACGAATACCTTCGGGCTCTTCACCCGCGGCGCGACGCTCTCGATCAGCGGCAGAAACGTCAGGTCGAAGAACACGACACGATCTTCCGCATGCTCGATGATGTACGCGAGCTGGTCGACGTGCAGCCGCGGGTTCAGCGTATGCAGCACGGCCCCGGAGCCCGACACCGCGAAATACAGCTCCATGTGGCGGTAGCCGTTCCACGCGAGCGTCGCGACGCGTTCGCCCTGGACGACGCCGAGCGTCGACAGCGCGTTGGCCATGCGGCGCGCGCGCTGCGCGAGGTGCCGATACGAATAGCGATGGATGTCCCCTTCCACGCGTCGCGACACGATTTCCTGTTCGCCGTGATGGCGCTCCGCGTGCGTGAGCAGCGCGGAGACCAGCAGCGACTGCTGCATCATCAAGCCTTGCATCTTTCCGTCTCCTGACTGGTTGTGGGGTCTTGCGCCGGACCTACGTTGCCGTGCGGTCGAGACTCACCACCACCTTTGAATCCACTATTTCGACCGGGAAGGTCGTCACACTCAATCCGCCTGGTCCCGGCATGCAGCCCGTGCGCACGTCGAAGCGCAGACCATGCGCCGGGCAGCGCAACATGCAGCCTTCCAGCTGGCCGCCCGACAGCGCGGCCCCGTTGTGCGGACATGCGTTGTCGATGGCGTGAAGCGTGCCTTCGATGTTGAACAGCACGATGCTGCGGCCATCGATGAAGGCCAGCTTGCGCTGGCCCGGCGCGAGTTCGCCGGCGGCACCCACCACGATCCGACGCGACACCCCCGACTCCTGCTGATCCGTCGCAGGCCGCCTCACATCAGTACCAACCGGCGAATCAAGGTCTCGGCCATCGGCCATTCGCCAAAGCCCGAAGCGGGGTTGAGGTGCCCCACTTCGCCGAGATCGACGAGACGGCTGCCCCAGTCCCGCGCCAGGTCCTGCACCCGCTCGAACCGCGCGAGCGGATCGTTGCGGCTCGCGCCGACGATGCTCGGGAACGGCAGCGGCTTGCGCGGAATCGGCAGCCAGCCGTTCTCCCTGAGCGTCTCCAGCTCCGGATAACCCGCCGGCAACGGTGTTTCGAGGTCGGCGGGCGCCGCGAGCAGCGCGGCGTGAATCTCGCGCTTGTGCTGCGCCGCCCAATGCACGGTGATCATCACGCCCGCGCTATGCGCGACCAGAATCACCGGGCCGTCGATCCTCGCGAGTGCCTCATCGAGCGCCGCGACCCGTGCCGCGCAACTGAGCTTGTCGTGCTCGAGCGGCGGCACCGACAGCGCGTTCGGCAGCCGTTGCTGCAACAGGGTTTGCCAATGCTCCGCGACATGGTCGCGCAGACCCGGGACCATCAGAATGGTCGGTTTCAATTCGTAATTCATGGGACGCTGCTTGCTGGTTCAGTACGGCTTGTCGCCGACGATGCCGGCGCGTTCCATCTTGCGATGGCACGGCGGGTAGTCCATCACCGCATAGTGCTGCGTGCTGCGGTTGTCCCAGATCGCGATGCTGTTCTTCTGCCAGCGCCAGCGCACCTGGTACTCGGGGATGTACGCCTGGCTGATCAGATAGCGCAGCAGATCGCCCGCGCCCGGATTCGCGTCCTGACCGAAACGCACGCGCTCCGGCGTATGAAAGTTCGTGAAGTGGCTCGTGAAGGCGTTCACGAACAGCACCTTCTCTTGCGTCTCCGGATGCGTGCGCACCACCGGGTGCTCCGCATCCGGAAACTGCGCCTTCAACGCGAGACGCTTTTCGATCGGCATCGCGGCGCCGAAGCTCGCCTCGATGCTGTGGCGCGCGCGCAGCTCGGCGATCTGCTCCTTCACGTACGCAGGCAGCTTCTCGTAGGCGAGGACCATGTTCGCCCACATCGTGTCGCCGCCGACGGGCGGACACTCGACACAGCGCAGCACGGCACCGAACTGCGGCGCTTCGCGCCAGGTTGCGTCGGCGTGCCACGCGTTTTCGTAGCGGTCGTTGGGCTGATCGGGGGTCTTGTAGATACGCACGAGACCCGGATGCTCCGGATCGCTGCCCGCGACCGGATGGTCTTCCAGTTCGCCGAAGCGGCGCGCGAACGCCACGTGTTCGTCGCGCGTGATGTCCTGGTCGCGCAGGAACAGCACCCGGTGCTTCAGCAGCGCCGAGCGGATCTCCGCAAACAGGCCGTTGTCATGGATGGCGTGGGCGACATTCACCCCGGTCAGTTCGGCCCCGATAGAGTACGTCAGTTGTTCGATTCGCATGGCTGGCTCCTCAGATAACGAAGACCGACGACCCGGTCGTCTTGCGCGATTCCAGATCGCGATGGGCTTGCGCCGCATCCTCGAGCGCATAGCGCTGATTCAACTCGATCCTGATGCGTCCCGAGGCGATGTGCCCGAAGATTTCGCCGGCAAGCTCGTTCTTCTCGGCCGGATCGGCGATGTAGTCAGCCAGAGCCGGACGGGTCAGATAGAGCGAGCCCTTCATTGCCAGCAACTGCGGATTGAACGGCGGAATCGGGCCGGAGGCCGTGCCGACGCATACCAGCAGACCGCGACGCTTCAGCGAATCGAGCGAGGCCTCGAAGGTATCCTTGCCGACGCTGTCGAACACGACGTTCACGCCGACGCCATCGGTCAGTTCGCGTACGCGCTTCGCGACGTCTTCGTGGCTGTAGTTGATGATGTGGTCGCAACCGTGGGCACGGGCCACCTCGCCCTTGGCCTCGCTCGAAACCGTGCCGATCACGTTCAGGCCCAGCAGCTTCGCCCACTGCGAAACGATCAGACCGACACCGCCGGCGGCGGCATGCAGAAGGATCGTGTCGCCCGCCTTGAAGTCGTGAATGCGGCGCAACAGATACGCGGAGGTCAGGCCGCGCATGGTCATGCCGGCAGCCGTTTCGCAGTCGATCGCATCGGGCAGCCGGATCAGCGGCGCGGCCGGAATCAGGCGTTCGGTGCTGTACGCGCCGAGCGTGTTGATGAAGCCCGTGTAGGTCACACGATCGCCCACCGCAACATTGGTCACGTCCGGGCCGACGGCCTCGACCACGCCCGCGGCCTCCACGCCCATCCCCGCGGGCAGCGGGACCGGATACAGGCCGCTGCGGAAGTAGGTGTCGGCGAAATTGAGGCCCACCGCCTGATGGCGCAGGCGAACCTGACCGGGACCGGGGTTGCCCACTTCGACGTCCTCGTAGCGCAGGACCTCGGGACCACCGGTTTCATGAAAGCGAACTGCCTTTGCCATGTTCAATCTCCAATTCTTTGCTTGATCTGCACTTCGCAGAATTCATTGCGCCCGCGGCGCAGTTACAGGTCTTGTTCTCCGCGCCGTGCGCGCGGCATCATGCGATGTCAGCGTGCAGCCTGCTCGCGCAGCGTGTTCAGCCGATCCAGATCGCCCGAGTAGTTCCGTTTGCCGATCATGAAGGCGGCGGCCGCGACGAGCGGTGCGAATGGCACCAGTTGCAACGCGCCCGACAGACCGATCCGATCGGCGACGATCCCGGTGAGAACAGCCGCCGGCGCGAGGCCCAGCAGGTTGTTCGCGAGCGTCAGCGTCGCAAACGCCGAGGCATGAATCGTCGGCGGCGTGAGGTTCGCCACCATCGCGCCCGACGGGCCGCTCGCACCGGCGCAGAAGAACATGCCGACGCCGATCACGACCAGTTGCCACGGCCCCGCGGGCATCCGGAAGCCAATCCCGAGCAGAACGAAACAGGCGAGGCAGAAGGCGATGGCGGCGCTCCACTTGCGTTCCCGCACGTTCTTGCTGAGCCGGTCGGCGAGGTTGCCGCACACCACCATGCCCACCCCGGTCACCAGCACGAACACCGCCGCGCACATCGCAGCCTTACCGGTATTCATGCCGTAGTAGCGATTCAGGAAGCTCGGCATCCACGCCCACACAGCGGCGGGAACCAGCAGATGCAGACCGCTGCCGATATAGGCGCACACCACGGACTTGGTCGAAAACAACCCCTTCATCAGCTCGCGCAGGCTCATGCACATGCCTCGCGATTGCGCCTGCTTCGTCACGCTCGCCGGCTGCAGCGGCGCCAGACGCTTTTCGCTGACGACGAGGCGGTAGATCACGACCAGCACGATGCCCATCGCCGCCATCGCGCCGAATGCCGAACGCCAGCCGAGGTGAGCCGCCACCGCGCCGCCGAGCGCCATGCCCAGCACCGAGCCGAACGCGCCGCCCGCCATGAAGGTGCCGGTCAGCGTGGAGCGCAGCCGCACCGGAAAGATGCTCAGAACCACTGCGATTCCGACACTGCCATACGCCGCTTCGCCGATCCCGACGAAGGCACGCGCCAGCAGCAACTGCCCATAGTTCGCCGAGATCGCGCAGCCCACCGTCGCGAGACTCCACATCGCCGCCATCAGCACGATGCTTTTCACGCGGCCCCAGCGGTCGGCCAGCACCGACAGCGGGAACGTCAGCACACCGACCATCAGCGCGACCACGCTGCTGAGCGAACCCAGCTGCGCGTCCGACAGATGCCATGCGGCCTTGAGCGGCGGGAACACGGCATTCAACACCTGCCGCGACATATAGTCGGAAAGCAGCAATCCGACCGTCAACGCAAACACGACCCACGCATAAGCGCGCACGTCCGTCTGAGCTGCCGAAACTTCGCCCGTCGTGGGCCCTGCATGCTGAACGAGCATGTTTTGTCTCCTTCCAGGCTGACTCCCTGGTGGCCGCCGTGCCCGCATGGGCCGACGACCTGTTATGGATTCAGCTATCTGCTCCCGCTATGCAGCGGGAGCGTTACTCATGAAGCCCGGCCTCGGCCAACGCGTCGGCCCGGGCTTGCGGCGCTCACGCCGCGCGCAGCGGCAGGTTCCTGACGCCAGCCCGGCGGTTCGGCGCCATGCCGTTGGCGACCAGCGTCTCTTCGACCGTCTCGTACTGCACGCCGATCCGATAGATTTCGCGCGCTTCCTTGCCCGTGGCAATTTCGCGTCCCAGCTCACGCGCGACGCGCACGCACTGCTCGATCTGCTGCACCGACGTAAAGCGCTTGCCGTGCTGGTCGATGATCGTGTCCTCGATGCCGCAGCGCGGATGCAGGCCCATCGACATCGCCATCATGTTGAACGGCAGCACGTTCTTCAGCAGCGACTCGGCGGTGACCGTGCAGCCATCCGGCGCGCGATGCACGAAGTTGAAGAAGTTGAACGGATTCGGGCCGTCGAAGCCGCCGCCGATGCCGATCCACGTCAGGTTCAGCGGGCCCTTGTACACGCCCTTGCGCACCAGGCGATCGAGCGTTTCGAGCGCGTGAATGCCCGTGAGCTGGAAGTGCGGCTGGATGCCCGAAGCCTGCAGGCGGCGCAGGTGCTCTTCGACCCAGGCGGGACCGGCCGGAACCGTCATTTCACTATAGGCGGCCATGAACGCGGGGTTGGACAGAGATGTGCCTTCCAGGTATTCCGGATAGAGCAGCTCCATGATGTTCATCTGCGTGGTGTTGATCGCGACCGTCACCTGATCGGGCTTCGGTTCGAGATCGGCCAGCATGTGGCGGGTATCGTCGGACAGCCACTTCGCGGATTGACCTTCATCTTCCGGCGCGAACGAAATCGAGCCACCGACCTGAATGATCATGTCGGGCACTGCCGCGCGCACACCGGCGATCAGTTCGTTGAACTTCGACAGGCGCTTCGAGCCCTTGCCGTCCAGTTCGCGCACATGCAGGTGCAGCACCGTGGCGCCGGCGTTGTAGCAATCGACGGCCTTCTGGATCTGCTCGTCCATCGTCACGGCGATGTCTTCCGGGAAGTCCTCGGGCATCCATTCCGGGCCGTACGGTGCGGTGGTGATGACTACCTTGTCCTGATTCTCAGGGTGCAGCGAATCGTCGAGAAATTGCATTTGTTGCCTCCATCCAGTTTTGAAGTGACGGTGTTCCGCCCACGCGAGGTCGCAAGAAAATTTGCTGGAACACTTCGAACGACATGTGCCCACGATACGGCAATCACGCGCTACACTTTTATGATTAGGCGCCATCCTTTTATTGATTCGCGCCACTGCGCGTTAACACCAATAATTGCGCGAAGCAAGCGTTTAATGACTAGAAAGATACTCAGCGTTTGAATCGTCCGGAGAAACTACGATGGAAACGATGGTGACGTCGGTGGCCATGAGCGGTTATTTCGAAGTGACCCGACGGCTTGGACTGAATCCGGTCGAGCTCGCGAAACAGGCCGGCCTCGATGCCGGCGCGCTCGCGAATCCGGACGATCGCGTGTCGGCCACCGCCTGCTGCCGGCTGCTGGAAATGACGGCCGAAAAGGCGTCGTGTCCGACCTTGGCGCTGCAAATGGCGGAAACGCGGCAGACCTTCGGCAGCGGCGTGATCAACGTCCTGCTCGCGCACAAACGCACGCTGCGCGAAGTCTTGCTGGCCGCAGCCGAATACCGTCATCTGCTTAATGAAGCGCTGGCGGTATACGTCGAGGACGCGGACAACACGGTCACCATTCGGGAGGAACTCGTCGTCGAGCCGGGTACGCCGACGAGACAGGCAATCGAACTGGCGCTCGCTGTGCTCGCGCGGCACTCAAGCGCTCTGCTCGGCAAGTTCTGGAAACCGCGCGAACTCCATTTCACGCACCCCGCACCCGCGGACCTGACGTTTCATCGGCGCTTCTTCGGCTGTCCGCTGCAATTCGGCAGCGACTTCAATGGCTTCGTTTGCTCGAGCGCGGATCTCGACTACCCGAATCCGCTGGCCGATCCTGAACTCGTGCGTTATGCGGAGAGCCTCGCCTCGCCGATGAATGCGAGCGCAGCGGAATCGGCGGCGCTGGAAGTGCGCAAGGCGATCTACCTGCTGCTGCCGCTCGAACAGGCGAGCGCCGAGCTGGTTGCGCGTTATTTGCATCTGAGCGTGCGCACCATGCAACGGCAGTTGAGTTCGGCCGGCACCAGTTTTTCGGATCAGGTCGAGGAAGTCCGCGGCGAACTCGCCGTGCGCTACATGAGCAATCGCGCCTACCCGATCGGGCGGGTATCAGCGCTTCTCGGCTACGCGCAACAGGGGTCGTTCACGAACTGGTTCGTGTCGCGCTTCCATATGACGCCGCGCGACTGGCGCGCGAGCCATGCGAAGTGATGGCACGGCGGAAATAAAGACGAAAAAAAACGGAGGGTGATGCACTGAACATCACTCTCCGTTGCCAACGCACCGCTATCCCCATCCGCTCATTCGGCTCGCAGTTTCACATACCGGCCCGGTGCGCTCTCGATTGCCTTGTACTTTCTATTGCCGAGCTTCGTGCGCGCCGCGACCTGCTCGCCGGAATGCTGCTTGACCCACTCGATCCAGTGATTCCACCAGCTGCCGCGCTCTTGAACCGATGTTGCGAGCCACTCGTCGGAGTTCGCGTCGCAGGTGTCGTTGGTCCGGTAGCTGCGTTTGTTCTTCGACGCCGGATTGATCACGCCCGCGATATGGCCGCTTGCCCCCAGCACGAATTCAGTTTGACCGCCCAGTAGTTGCGTCGATTGATAAGCGGAGCGCCACGGCACGATGTGATCTTCCTCGGCCGCCATCAGATAGCTTGGGATATCGATGTTGCCGAGATCGACCGGCGTGTCGCAGAACGTCAGCTTGTTCGGCACGCGCAGGCTGTTTTCGAGGTACATGTTGCGCAGATAAAAGCTGTACATCGGGCCGGGCAGGTTGGTCGTGTCCGCGTTCCAGTACAGCAGATCGAAGGCGGCCGGGGTCTTGCCTTTCAGGTAGTTGTTCACGACATACGGCCAGATCAGATCGTTGGCACGCAGCGACTGGAATACGAAGCCGAGCTCGCGCCCGGGATAGAGCCCCCCGCGGCCGATCGTATGCTCGCGCATCGCCACACCCTGCTCGTCGATGAACACGCCGAGATCGCCCGGGTCGGTGAAGTCGAGCAGCGCCGTCAACAGCGTCAGGCTCGCCACGGAGTCGTCGCCGTTCGCACGCATGACCGCCAGCGCCGACGAAAGCATCGTGCCGCCCACGCACCAGCCCAATGCATTGACCTGGTCGGCCCGGCTAATGGCACGCGCGACGCTGATCGCCTGCATCACGCCGTCCTCGAGGTAGGCGTCCCATGTGGTCTGCGCCATGTCCTGTTGCGGGTTGCGCCAGGACACGACGAACACCGTCAGGCCCTGCTCGCACGCGAAGCGCACGAAGGAATTCTCCGGCTGCAGATCCAGAATGTAGAACTTGTTGATGCACGGCGGAACGATCACGAGCGGCCGCGAGGCGACTTTCGGCGTCAGCGGTTCGTACTGGATCAGCTGAAACAGATCGTTTTCATAGACCACCGCGCCACTGGACGTGGCGACGCTGCGGCCCACTTCGAACGCGCTTTCATCGGTGATCGAAATCGAGCCGCTGCCCAGATCGTCGAGCAGATGCGTCGCGCCCGCGAGCAGGCTCGATCCGCCCGACTCTACCGCCGCCCTGATGACCTCGGGATTGGTCGCGACGAAATTCGCAGGGCTGGCAAGGTCGATGAACTGGCGCGTGAAAAAGCGCAGCTTGTGCTTGCCCTTTTCGTCGAGCGCGCTCGCCTCGACGAACTCCGCGAGCGCCCGGGCATTGATCAGATAGCTCTGTTTCAGAAGGCTGTACCAGACGTTGCTGGACCAGTCTTCGGCGTGAAAGCGCCGGTCCCCCTGCTCGGGTTCGGCGACCGTCTTCAACTGCGTGCGCCCGCCGAATAGTCCGGTGACGGCGTCGCTCCACAGTTGCGTCTGCTGTTGCAGGTAGTGGGCGCTCGTGTGGGTCACGGAGCCTCGCGCGAACGGCCCGCTGAAATCGATGTCCGTGCTGTCGGCGTCGGACACCGCGGTTTCGTGTCCGTCGATGAGCGGCGAAAAACGCCACATATCGAAGCCGGCCTTGACCCAGCCCGTGGAAAACTCGTGTGGCATGCTGAATGGCATTCTCATGGCGGTGCTCGCTATCAGGCGTCGCTGACGGCGCACGTCGCGTCCGTGACGACACGGTCGCGGCACGTCGTCGGCATGACCACGGCGTCGCCTTCGATCACCACCTTGCCGCCGACCGTGCAGAAGGTGGACAGCACCACGCGGCGCTTGTCGTGAATCAGTTCCTTGACGGTCACTTCGGCCTGCACGGTATCGCCGGGTCGAACCGGCGCCTTGAAGCGCAGGTTCTGGCCGAGGTAGATCGTGCCCGGGCCAGGCAGCCGCCCCGCGATTGCCGCGGAGATGATGCTTGCGGTCAGCATCCCGTGAGCGATGCGCCCCTTGAACGGGGTCGTTTGTGCAAACTCCTCGTTGATGTGAACCGCGTTGATGTCTCCCGACGCGCCCGCGAACAGCAAAATGTCCGCCTCGGTGATGGTCTTGGCGAACTGGGCACTCATGCCCGGTCGCAGGTCTTCGAAATCGTATCCGTTAAGCTCATTCATGATTATTCCGCTGGCTGGGCGGGCATTTGCCCTGTGCTGATGCGTACTACGCGTCGTGACGGACGCTAACCGCTGGATGCGGTCAGCCGAGCGCCTGCTCGAGTTCCGGCACGACGGTGAACAGATCACCGACGAGGCCGTAATCCGCGACGCTGAAAATCGGCGCTTCCGCATCCTTGTTGATCGC
>NZ_SELS01000082.1 GCF_004197395.1 Paraburkholderia sp. UYCP14C
CGAAGCCCGTCAGGAAAGGCTGATGAAGCTGGCCGCCTGAGCTGCAAAAGCTTGTCCAGACAACCGGAGCCGATACACATCAGATAGTAAGTCACGAGCCACAAAGAACTACGAATTTGCTGCCCGAACGTCAGCATGCCAACTGCCCTCTTCCTCATAAAAATCAGATAGCCTGTATAGAGCATGATCTGAACGCCCAGTAACCAGCAAAGATTCCGCCAACCTGTCCAGTACACGATAAAGGTCGCGACAACAAATGCCAGCGGTCCGACAATCCCAAGAGCTTTAACACGGAATGGACGCTGCATGTCCGGGTGACTGGTGCGCAAGGCTGCGACCGAGACAGGCGCCACCGCATAACTTACGACCAGCGACGCGGACACGACCGAAATCATGGCTTCCCACGACGGAAACGGCAGTGTCCAGAAAACAGAAAGAAAAAGAGTCAACCATGTCGCATGTCGGGGAATACCTGTCTTCGCATCGATCGTCCCAAAGATTTTGAAGAACGTCCCTGAATTCGACCATGCATACAAGGCGCGAGGAGTAGCACCGAAAAAGATATTCCCGCAACCTGAGGGAGACACCACCGCATCGATAGCCACGACTACGCCGAGCCACGCCATTCCAAGTTGCACGGCAATGTCATAGAACGGAAGCGAAAGCTTCGCGCTAACGGCCGACCACCCCTCCTTCAGCATCGAGGTAGGCACTGCGCCGAGAAATGCAACCTGCAACAGCACGTACACCAGCCCTGCTGCAACAATCGACGAGATCAACGCAAGCGGAATCGACCTCTGCGGATCGCGGACTTCACTCGCAACCGCAACTATCGGTGTGAGCCCGAGGAAGGCGAAGATCACACCTCCCGTTGAAACAGCGCTCTCGACCCCGGACAGGCCATGAGGCGCAAATCCAGCCACGTGAAAATTGGCCGCCTTGAAGTGCATTAGAAGGGTGACAACAATGAGTGTGGGCACTACGAACTTGATGGTCGTAATGATGTTGTTGGCGAGCGCGAAGGTTCGGACGCTCGAAAAATTCAGCAAGAAGAAAAACAGAATCAGGGCTAATTGAACGAACCATCCCAGCGTACTGGCGTTGCTCGTACCGGGAACACTAAGAGCCGGCCACCAGGCGGCGGCATATTGTCGGGCTGCCACCACCTCGAGTCCGACTATGCTCGACATGTAGATCACCGTCATGAGGCCCATCAGATATGCCACCGTCGGTCCGTGGGTGATAGCAAGGTAGCTGATTGCTCCTCCGGGACTCGGGATCGCGGCACCAAGTTCGCAGTAAACGACCCCCAGCGTAAGGACGGCCACTGCCGCAATGAGCCAGGAGAATATTCCCGCGGGGCCAGCAATCGAGGCTACCTGGCTGGCGGCAAACAACCACCCTGAACCGAAGACAGTCCCAAAGCCAATCAATGTCAGGTCGAATGCCGAAAGACTCTTTTTGAAATGTCCAGAATCTGACATGTCTATGTATCCTCCATGAATTTAGTCCGCTCTGATCGCAAGCGTGTTGAATCTACGAATACAGGGTTCGCGAATTTATTCCGCGCGAAACGCCCAGGATGATCGCCACCTCGCGTTCAACTATGGGTAGAAAAGAATTCGCCGGACGTAAGGTGACATTGTTGAAATCTCGATTGCAGATCTCGACTGCCGAGTCGCTCGCTCTCAGGATCTGATGTAGTCTCCGGCAACGACGAAGGGCGGCGGCGAAGCTATGAGACTCACTAAAAAAGCGCCATCTGCATCGACCGCGGGCTTACGCCGAGCCGTTACGCGACTGCCCTGATGTCGCACTTCCACGACAGAAAGCGGAACATGGTTTGAGTGAGCGCGAACCCGAATCCGCCTCTCGAACAGATCAACCTGTTCCCAAGTTCTCCCCAGTCATGTTCTTGCGATGCGACCTGCAACGGGATATGGATCTCCAGCCATACACTCGCCCCACCTGTTCGGTCTGGTATCACCTGGACGTCAAACGATCGCTCTGTGCTAACGAATGACAGGGAAGCCCAACCCGTTTTCGTATCCAGACATAACATGCGTGCCACGTTCCGTGTTCCAAACCAGAGGAAGCGGGAAGCGCAGTGCTTCGAGGTAAGACCCGCGCGTAGAAGTGGATCGACATAGCTGCCCGTCACGCCTGCCCTTCGCGGATGCTAAAGGCGTGGAAAAAGTAACCTCGTTGACGCTGAGCAAGCGAGCCACCTTTGTAGAGCAGTCGATCAACTGCCGCCCGCTTACTCGCACGGGGCTGCGCCTCAGGAGCGAAAATCGGTGCCGTCGCGTTCCAGCAAACGCAACAGCGCGGTCCATTCACGATCGAGATGCACCGTGTCGAGGTACGCATAGTCGTCGTGCTGTTTGGCGGCGTGCTCGCACACCTCCGGTGACGGCACGGTGACTTTCTGGCCAGCTGAAAGCGTCGCCACCTGGATCTCACACGCCTTATTGAGGTAGTACATGCGCGTGAATGCCTCCGCTACCGAGCGGCCTGTGGTCAACAGTCCGTGGTTTCGCAGAATCAGATAGTCCTTCTTGCCGATCGACTGGACGATGCGCGCCCGTTCGTCGAGTTCGAGAGAAATGCCCTCATACTCGTGATACGCGACGCGATTGTAAAACTGCATGCTGATCTGGTTCAGAGGAAGCAGTCCGCACTCCATCGCCGCGACCGCCATGCCCGCCGTGGTGTGCAGGTGGACTACGCACTCCACATCGTGCCGCGCCGTATGCAGCGCGCTATGGATCGTGAAGCCCGCAGCGTTGACCTCGAATCGCTCGTCGCCAATGGGCTGACCGTTGACGTCGATCTTTACGAGCGACGACGCCGTGATCTCGTCGAAGAACCAGCCGTGCGGATTGATAAGAAACTGATCGTCCGTGCCGGGTACGCGCGCCGAAATGTGTGTGTAAATCAGGTCTGTAAGACCGAACTTCGCTGCAAGCCGGTAAGCCGCGGCGACCTGAACTCGCGTTTCCCACTCGGCCAGTGAGATGTTTCGGGGCTTGCGATTAATGTGTGGATCGGTGGTGGAAATCATTCGTGGTTTCTCCGTGGCTAAGAGTTACAACGTTTCGTTGATGGTCACTCTCGTGCAGTGACGGGTCGTAACAAGTGAGCGCCCTGCGCAACCGCGTTGCTACGCGTGGGCGGTGAACTCGGGAACGGCTTCGAAGAGATCGCCCACGAGGCCGTAATCGGCGATGCTGAAGATTGGCGCTTCTTCGTCCTTGTTGATCGCGACGATCACCTTGCTGTCTTTCATGCCGGCCAGATGCTGGATCGCGCCCGAGATGCCGACTGCCACGTACAGTTGGGGCGCGACGATCTTGCCCGTCTGGCCGACCTGATAGTCGTTCGGCACGAAGCCCGCATCGACTGCGGCGCGCGATGCGCCGAGCGCTGCGTTCAGTTTGTCAGCCAGCGGTTCGAGAACCTTCGTGTAATTCTCGCCGTTGCCCAGACCGCGGCCACCCGAGACGATGATCTTCGCCGACGTCAGTTCCGGACGGTCCAGCTTCGTCACTTCCCGACTGACGAACTGCGACAGGCCGGTGTCCGCAGCGGCTTCGATCTTCTCCACCGATGCGCTGCCACCTTCGGCTGCGACAGCGTCGAAACCAGTCGCGCGGACCGTGATGACCTTGATCGGATCTTGAGATTGAACGGTAGCGATCGCGTTACCGGCGTAGATTGGACGCTCGAACGTGTCGGCTGAATCCACTGCCGTAATGTCGCTGATCTGCGCGACATCCAGCTTCGCGGCGATACGCGGTGCGATGTTCTTGCCGTAGGCGGTCGCCGGCGCGAGGATGTGCGTGTAATCCTTCGCGATGTTCAGCACCGTTGCCTCGACGTTTTCCGCGAGGCCCGCTTCGAGTTGCGGTGCGTCGGCCAGCAGCACTTTGTTCACGCCTGCAATCTTCGCTGCCGCATCGGCCGCAGCTTGTGCGTTGTGACCCGCCACCAGCACGTGAATGTCGCCACCAATCTTCTGCGCCGCTGCGATCGTGTTCAGCGTCGCGGCTTTGATTGACGCGCCGTCATGTTCTGCCAATACCAGATTAACCAGATTCGTCATTTGCTCTGTCTCCGTGTCGACTGGAATTAGCGCTTTAGCGCTTACTCCAGTCCCATGCAACATAGTTGCCGTTCTACTTACAGCACCTTGGCTTCGGTCTTCAGCTTCTCGACCAGCGTCTTCACATCCGGCACCTTCACACCGGCGGAGCGCTTCGACGGCTCGACTACCTTCAGCGTCTTCAGTCGCGGCGTGACATCGACGCCGAGATCTTCCGGCTTGACCACTTCCAGCGGCTTCTTCTTTGCCTTCATGATGTTCGGCAGCGTCACATAGCGCGGCTCGTTCAGGCGCAAGTCGGTGGTGACCACGGCGGGCAGCTTTAAAGACAGCGTTTCAGAACCGCCGTCCACTTCACGCGAGACCGTAGCTCTACCATCTGCAACCACAACCTTTGAAGCGAACGTTGCTTGCGGCAATCCCGCCAGCGCGGCCAGCATCTGGCCAGTCTGATTCGAATCGTCGTCGATGGCCTGTTTGCCCAGGATAACCAGCGAAGGCTGCTCCTTATCGACCAGCGCCTTCAGCAGCTTCGCGACAGCCAGCGGCTGGAGTTCTTCCGAAGACTCGATCAACATAGCCCGATCCGCACCGATCGCCAGCGCCGTGCGCAGCGTTTCCTGCGCTTGCGCAACGCCACAAGAAACCGCTACCACCTCACTCACCACACCCGCTTCCCTCAACCGCACCGCTTCCTCAACCGCGATCTCATCGAACGGATTCATCGACATCTTCACGTTCGCGATATCCACACCCGTGCCGTCCGACTTGACCCGGACCTTCACGTTGTAATCGACCACTCTCTTGACTGGCACCAAAACCTTCATCACCGCTCCTTTTGCTTAGCTGTCGCTGCGTCAGCCAGAAGCAGCACTCGCTCTTCCGGCCTTCCGGCTATTCATTCGTCAGGCGCTGGCAAGCGCGCGCTCGAGCCCGTCGGCCTCCGCTCCAAGGCACTGCCAACCGTCAAAAAACTCAAACAAAACAAATTTTTCTCAAATTCAGCATCTGCGAGTATAGTGGTTTACAGCGATGAGCCAACACTGCACCACCACCCACATACAGCCGCTTAATCGTTATAAAACAATACACTACAAGCGACGACAAGGCTGATCCAGCGAGTGAAAACAGGAAATTTAATTTGTTCAAGTTGACATCACTGTAGGACGTCACTCATCATATGTCAACGAGCAAAAAATAATGGTAGATGCGCTCTTCGGAACCCGCGGCGAAGACCAGTCGGCAGAATGCAATCCGCCTCTGCGAACGTGTTTCGATGCTCGTGAGCGGGAATTTTCGTCAGGCATTTGCCGGGCGCATGTCATGGTTTAAACAGGAGAGTCATGGTGGCCAGTCACGACAAGGCACGAGTGGGTGTAGACATTGGTGGGACCTTCACCGACGTTGCGCTCGAACTCGGTGGAGAACTCTTTTCCACCAAGGTCCTTACGGATTACACGGCGCCCGAGCGCGCCATCATCAAAGGCATTGGCATCGTCGCGGACAAGGCCGGGATTCAACTGAAGGACATCGGCGTCATCATTCACGGCACGACGCTCGCCACGAACGCGCTGATCGAACGGCGCGGCGCCAAAACCGCTTTCATTACGACGGAAGGCTTTCGTGACACGATCGAGATGCGAACCGAAAACCGGTTCGAGCAGTACGATCTGAACATCAAGCTTCCCCCTCCTCTTATCGAGCGCTGCGACCGCTTTACGCTTAGCGAGCGCATCGACGCCCAGGGCGGAGTGCTTCTCGCGCCGACGGAAGCGCAGATCGCGGCCATCGTCGAACGCATTGAAAAAGGCGGCTTCGAAAGTGTGGCGGTGGGTTTCATTCACGCCTACGTGAACGGCGTGCATGAACGCATGATGCGCGATGCGATCGAACAGCGTCTGCCGAACGTATCGGTTTCAATTTCCAGCGAAGTTTCGCCGCAGATCCGCGAATTCGAGCGGTTCAATACCGTCTGCGCGAACGCCTACGTTCGGCCGATCATGAGGTCCTATCTGGACCGGTTGCTCGGCAAAGTGCGTGAAGCCGGCGCGCAGTGCCCGATCTTCATCATCCACTCGGGCGGCGGCATCGTCTCAGTTGAAAGCGCATCCGAATTTCCGGTGCGGCTGGTGGAATCCGGACCAGCCGGTGGTGCGATTTTCGCCGCGCATATCGCGGCGCGCTACGATCTGAATACCGTTCTCTCGTTCGATATGGGCGGCACCACAGCCAAGATCTGCCTGATCGACGACCTCACGCCGAAGACCGCGAACACGTTCGAAGTCGCCCGCACCTATCGCTTCAAGAAAGGCAGCGGCATGCCCATTTCGATTCCGGTCGTGGAAATGGTCGAGATCGGCGCGGGCGGCGGCTCGATTGCTTCCGTCGACGTGATGCGCCAGATCCGCGTGGGTCCGCATAGCGCCGCATCGGAGCCGGGCCCGGCCTGCTATCAACGCGGCGGCACGCAACCGACCGTGACCGACGCCGACTTGCTGCTCGGCCGCCTAGATCCCGCGAACTTCGCGGGCGGTTCGATCCCGCTCTCGATCGACGATGCAGCCGGCGCCATGGTCAAGCAGGTGGGCGGCGCCATCAATCTGAGCGCGGAAGAGACCGCCTACGGCGTCGCTGAAGTCGTCGACGAGAACATGAGCAACGCCGCGCGCGTGCACGCTGTGGAAAGCGGCAAGGACATCGGCGACTACACGATGATCACCTTCGGCGGCGCCGGCCCGCTGCACGCCGCGCGGCTGTGCGAGAAGAGCGGCATCAAGAAATTCATCGTGCCGCCGGGCGCGGGCGTGGGCTCCGCAATCGGCTTTCTGCGCGCGCCGTTCGGTTATGAAAGCGTACGCAGCGCCAGCATGCGCTTCAGCGATTTCGACGCCGACGCGCTCAATGAGATCGTCGATCAACTCAGTTCGGAAGCCCTGCACTTCGCGCGTCAGGGTTCGGGCGAAGCCGAGCCGATCGTCGAGATCAAGACGTTCATGCGCTATGTCGGCCAGGGCTGGGAAATTCCCGTCGCGGTGCCGTATCGACGCTTCACGAGCGAAGATAGCAACACGTTTTCCGAGTCGTTCACCAAGGCTTATACGCAGTTCTTCGGCCGCCCGATCGACGATCTGGACATCGAAATCGTCAGTTGGGCTGTGAAAGCGAGTTCACCGTTGCCGCCGGTCGAACGCTTGCAACTCGTGACGTCGCGCGACGCCGTGAGCGCGCCGAAATTCCGCAAGATTTTCGACGCAGCACTGCACCAGTTCGTGGACGCGGCGATCGTGGAGCGTGCCTCGCTGAAGATCGGCGAAAGCGTGACGGGTCCGGCGATCATCGTCGAGCCCGAAACGTCCACGCTGGTCACGTCTTCCTTCGACGCCATGGTGCAGCCCGACGGCTGTCTGCTCGTGGTTGCAAAAGATCTGAACGCCAAGTAATCAGGAGTACCACCATGTCTCTCAGCAACCTCGACACGATCCACATGCAGGTAATGTGGAACCGTCTGATCTCAGTCGTCGAAGAACAGGCCATGGCGCTGATCCGCACGGCGTTCAGCACCAGCGTGCGCGAAGCGGGCGATCTTTCCGCCGGCATCTTCGACAAGCGCGGCCGCATGCTGGCGCAAGCGGTCACCGGCACGCCGGGTCACGTCAACACGATGGCGGAAGCGGTCGAGCATTTCATGACCGTGATCGGCACGGACAACATGTATGAAGGCGACGTCTACCTGACCAACGATCCGTGGAAAGGGACTGGCCATCTGCACGATTTCACGGTCGTCTCCCCATCGTTTCATCACGGCGAACTGATCGGGTATTTCGCCAGCACGGCGCACGTGGTGGATATTGGTGGCCGCGGCTTCGGTCCCGACTCGCGCGAAATCTATGAAGAAGGCCTGTTCGTTCCGATCATGAAGCTGATCGAGCGTGGCCAGGTCAATCGCGATCTGATCAATATCCTGCGCAATAACGTGCGCGAAGCGGACAAGGTGGTTGGCGATCTCTACGCGCTTGCTTCGTGCAACGAGACGGGCCACAAGCGTCTTCTGGAGATGCTCAAGGAATTCAGCCTGAACGACGTGGAAGGCATCGGCGAATTCATTCTTGCGCGCAGCCGCGAAGCGACGCTTGAACGCATCGCCGCGCTGCCGAAGCACACCGAAACCAATCAGATGACGCTCGACGGCTATAACGAGCCCGTTACGCTGAACGTGACGCTGACAGTCGGCGAAGATCATCTGATGGCGGACTTCGCGGGCACGTCGCCGTGCAGTCCGTTCGGTATCAATGTGCCGTTGCTGTATGCGAAAGCCTACGCGTGCTACGGCCTGAAATGCATCATCGCGCCCGAGGTGCCGAACAACGCGGCGTCGCTCGAACCGTTCCGCGTGCAGGCGCCCGAGGGCTGCATCCTGAACGCGCAACGCCCGAGCCCGGTGGCGGTTCGCCACGTGCTGGGCCACTTCGTGCCGGACCTCGTGCTCGGCGCATTGCACAAGATTCTGCCAGGCCGAGTGCCCGCGGAAGGCTCCGGCGCGCTGTGGAATCTGCATGTCAGCGCGCGGCCGGTGCGCGAAGGATCAGGGCTCAAAGGCAGCGAAATCCTGATGTTCAACAGCGGCGGCACAGGCGCACGGTCCGAACTCGACGGACTCTCCGCCACCGCCTTCCCCAGTGGCGTTCACGCCATGTCGGTCGAGGCAACGGAACAGGTCGGCCCGATCGTGGTCTGGCGCAAGGAAATGCGTTCGGGTTCCGGCGGCGCGGGCAAACTGCGCGGCGGCCTTGGGCAAATCGTCGAGATTGGGCCGCGGGCGGGCTACCAGTTCCGCTTCAACGCCATGTTCGACCGTATCGATCACCCGGCTCGCGGACAGTCGGGCGGCCAGGCGGGCGCGTCCGGCGAAGTCATGCTGTCGGACGGCACGAAAATGAAGGGCAAAGGCACGCAGACGGTCGCGGAACACGAACGCGTCACGCTCTCCCTGCCGGGCGGCGGAGGCTTGGGCGCACCGGCGCAGCGCGACAGACAGGCGCTTCTGCGCGACATCCGCAACGAGTACATCTCCGAAGCGCAACTGCGTGACGACTACGACCTCACGCTCGATGCGCTGAAGACCTCCGCCGAACAGTAAGGAACCGACATGACCGACATCACAACGCCACCGTTCAAGAACATCCTGATCACGGGCGCGGCCGGCGCGCTCGGTTCCGTACTGCGCGACTCGCTGCGGCCTTACGCCGAAACGTTGACGCTCAGCGATCGTCAGTCGCTGGGCGAAGCACGCGAGAATGAAAAGCTCGTGGTCTGCGATCTGGCCGACCGCGCCGCCGTCTTTGAAATGATGCAAGGCGTCGACATGGTCATCCATCTCGGCGGTGCCCCGCGCGAGAATACCTTTCAGGTCATTCTCGACTCGAACATCGTGGGCAGTTACAACGTCTATGAAGCCGCGCGCCAGTTCGGCGTGAAGCGCGTGATCTATGCGAGTTCCGTTCATGCGATCGGCTTCTACGAATGCACGCAGACCATCGACGCGAACGTGCCGCAACGCCCGGACAGCCTGTACGGCGTGAGCAAGACGTTCGTGGAGAACCTGTCGCGCTATTACTTCGACAAGTTCGGCCTCGAGTCCGTCTGCGTGCGGATCGGATCGTGCTTCCCGAAACCCGTCGACCGTCGCATGCTGGCCACGTGGCTCTCCTATGAGGACTTTTCGCGCCTGTGCATTCGTGCGGTGATGGCATCGAGCGTCGGGCATATGGTCGTGTACGGCAATTCAAAGAACAGCGCGAACTTCTGGGACAACACGGAAGCGTCGTACCTTGGCTATGCGCCGGAGGATTCGGCGGACGCGTATCGCGCCGAAGTCTACGCAAACACGCCGCTGCCCGATCCGCGACATCCCGCCGTGCGCTATCAGGGCGGGCAATTCGCGGCCGACGGCCACTTCGAAGACCCGAAAGCCCAATAGGCCTCGGTCCGGAACGTCTCTTTGGAAAGCACCAAGATGGCACAGCAAGCATCAAAGTCCCACTATGACGTGGTGATCGTGGGCGGCGCGGTGGTTGGCAGCGCCACTGCCTACTTTCTGGCAAAGAATCCTGACTTCAACGGTTCGGTTCTCGTCGTGGAGCGCGACTGGTCATACGCGCAATCCGCCACCGCGCTATCGAGCGCGTCGATCCGGCATCAGTTCTCCAATCCGCTGAACATCAAGATCTCGCAATTCGGCACCGAGTTCATTCGACATTTCCATGAACTCGTCGAAGTGGACGGCGACGCGCCGGAACTCGGCTTCAAGGAAAACGGCTACCTGTACCTCGGCGACGCCATCGGCGCACCAATGTTCGAGCGCAATTACGCCACACAAAGGGAGAACGGCGCCGACGTCGCGCTGCTCGATCAGCAGATGCTGAAGGCGCGCTTCCCCTGGCTCAACACCGAAGGACTCGTCAACGGCGTGTACGGCCAGACCGGTGAAGGCTGGTTCGACAGCTACGGACTGCTGCAAGGCATGCGGCGCAAGGCCCGCTCGCTCGGCGTCGAATACATCGAAAACGAGGTGGTGGATATCCGGCGCGAAGGCGCGAAGATTACTGGTGTGGTGCTGAAAAGCGGCGAAACCATCGGTTGCGGCACGATGGTCAACGCCGCCGGCACGCGCGGACCGGCCATGGCGCGCCTGGCGGGTCTCGAGATTCCTGTCGAACCGCGCAAGCGCTGCCTGTTCGTATTCGACTGCCGCACGCCGCTCGAAGGCACCGTGCCGCTGACGATCGACACGACCGGGATCTTCTTCAGGCCCGAAGGAAAATACTATCTGACCGGATGTTATCCCTCGCCGGACCCGCTCGCGGACGTGAGCGACTTCGACGTGATCCATTCCGAATTCGACGAAGTCATCTGGCCGGCGCTCGCGGAACGTATCCCCGCCTTCGAAGCCATCAAGGTCGTGAATGCGTGGGCGGGCCACTACGACTTCTGCATGCTCGATCACAACGCGGTGGTCGGCCCGCACTCCGAGGTCGGCAACTTCCTGTTCGCCAACGGCTTCAGCGGTCACGGCCTGCAACAGTCGCCGGCTGTCGGACGGGGACTGAGCGAACTCATTACGTACGGCGAATACCGCGCACTCGATCTCGCGCCGCTCGGCTATCAACGTGTGGTCGAAAACAAACCGTTCCTCGAAGAAGGCGTGATCTGATGCTCCCTTTACCTGCTACTTCGGCACACAAATGAACTCTCATTCCTACCGTGCGGCACTCGTGACCGGTGCGTCCAGCGGTATTGGCCGGGCGATCGCGAGCCGGCTCGTGAAAGAAGGTTTGCATGTCTACGCATTGGGCCGTGACGCAAGCGCGCTCGACAGTCTCGCGCGGGAAGGCGGCGTGACACCGATGGTTGTCGATTTGCGCGACACGTCGTCCCTGCTCGAACTCTTCGAGCGCGTGGAAATCGACGTCGTCGTCAACAATGCGGGTCTGCTGCCTGCGCTCGGCAAGTTCGACGAATGCGCGCTCAGCGATATCGACGACATGGTCGACATCAATCTGCGCGCGCCCTTGCGCCTCGCGCACATGGCCCTCGACGGCATGGTCAGGCGAAAACGCGGGCATCTGTTCTTCATCGGATCGAGCGCGGGCCGCTTCCCGCATCCCAACACCGCCGTATATGGCGCCACCAAAGCCGCCATCAGCATGTTCTGCGATTCGCTGCGCTGCGACCTGCTGGGCAGCAAAGTACGTGTCACGGAGATCGCGCCAGGACGGGTACAAACCAATCTGTACCGTACCGCGCTCGGCCCGCAAGGTGCCAACGAAAAGCTCTACGACGCTTATCGCTCGATACAACCCGAGGACATCGCGGAGCTGATCGCCACGGCGATCAAACTTCCGGATTCAGTCGACCTGTCACGTCTGGAAGTTTTCCCGACCGATCAGGCGCCCGGTGGATCGCAAATCGTCTCTGTGAAATAACGTCTAACTGGAATGACCCGAACCATGAAAAATCAAAGAGCGGTAATCGTTGGTGGCGCATCCGGCCTCGGTCTGTCAGTTGCAAGGCTCATGCTGGCGGATGGTGCCGAAAGCCTCGCGCTGATCGACAAGAATGGACCACTTCTCGAAGAGACCGTGGCGCAATTGAAAAGCGAAGGTCACAAGGTTTTCGGCGCGGAAGGCGACATCACGCGCAAAGCCTCCGCGCACGATGTGTTCGCGCGGGCGGTCGCCGCGCTCGGCCGCGTCGACTGTCTGGTCAACAGTGCCGCTATTTATCCGCGCCGGCCCATCCTGGAGATCTCCGACGACGATTGGGATCTGGAGAACGCGGTCAACATCAAGGGCACCTATCACATGATGGTGGCGGCGATCGAGCACATGCGCAGCCGTGAAAAAGTGGAAGCGCACGTGGCGGGCCGCATTGTCAACATCACATCGGTCGACGCTTTCAAGGCGCATCCGCAGAACGCGCACTACGCGGCCACGAAAGCCGCGGTGGTGAGCCTGACGAAGTCGTTCGCCGCCGAGGTCGCGAAAGACGGCATTCTCGTCAACTCGGTGGCACCCGCCGGGTTCGCCACCGACAAGGCAAAGAAAGCCGGATTTCTCGGCGAACTGGCGGCGGCCAATCCGCTGGGACGCGCGGCCGAACCCGAGGAAATCGCGCAATGGGTCGTCATGATGGCAAGCGCGCGCAACACCTACGCAACCGGTGAAAACGTCATTGTGAGCGGCGGTTATATCTACGCTTGAGCGAAGTCAACGGCTCACCTCGCCGGGCCGACGGGGTGAGCAGCGCCGGAATGTGACTGTGGTAAAGTCATAATATGTCATACGGCGCAGGACAGATGCTTTCTGTCGCGTCGGAGCGGTATGTCTGCATCCGTATTGCAGCGCTCTCCTGACCCGGTGTGGAGCATTACGAATGACTCTGGACGCTGAAACCCTACTGAAGAATGCTGCCAGCTCTGGTAAGCGCCGCAGCCTGACCGAGCTGGTCATTCAGGCGCTGAACGACAAGATGGACCGCGGCGAGTACGCGCCCGGCGCCAAACTGCCCACCGAACCCGAACTCTGCAACGAATTCGGCGTGAGCCGCACTGTGGTTCGCGAAGCCGTGGCCTCCCTCAAACTGGGACGTCGGCTCATTGCGCGTCACGGCGTCGGCGTTTTCGTCGCGGATGGCAAAGGCCTGTCGGCGGAGCCAGCCTACCTCGACACCGCGACGTTGAACAATTCGATGTATGTACTCGAACTGCGTACTGGCGTCGAGACGGAATGCGCGGCATACGCTGCCCAGCGTCGTTCTGATGCACACCTCCGCGCGCTGAAAGAAACCTACGCGCGTATGGAAATCGTGGCCGCGGACGACGATGCCGAATGCGCTCGCGCCGACTTCGAGTTTCATCTGGCGGTGGCGACCTGTTCGGAGAATCCGCACTTCACGTCGATATTGCGCACGCTTGGCCAGGAAATCATTATCGACCTGCGTCTGAAGCACGCCAAAGCCAATCCCAAGGAGCGCAAAACCTATATTCGGCGCATCCAGCGGGAACATGGCGACATTCTCGACGCCATCGAACGCAAGGACGAAGCGGCTGCACGTCGGGCGATGCGTCGGCACCTCAACGAAAGCCTCGAACGCTACCATCACCTTTCGAGCACACGCTCGGAGTGATGTACGGTCCTTGCGTGCCTTGAGGTACTCCGGACCAACTTCGCCATTCATGCCGGGCTGGCCCGATCTCCACGCATTGGCCGACCGGTACGATCCGCACAGCCTATCAGCGCTAGCACGCCTACCAGGGCACCCGCAATCAGATAGTACGCAGGGATCAGGCGGCTACCCGTTGCCTCGACCAGCCACGAGTTGATCATCGGCGCAGTGCCAGCAAACAGCGCCACCGACACGTTATAAGCCACTGCCATACCCGTGAAACGGACACCCGTATCGAAGAGCGATGGTACCATCGAGTAAATACACGAGAGCAGCGCGGCAAGACACAAGTTCAAAAGCAGCAACGCAATCAGCCTGTACACGTTGCTCTCTACCGTGAGCAGTTCGAAGCACGGCACCGCGAGCAATGCCAGCGCGACGCTGCCGGCAAGCATCATGGATTTTCGTCCGATCCGGTCGGCGACAGTCGCCAGAACAGGGATCATGAAAATCAGGAAACCCTGCGAAATCAGCGAAATCGTGAAACCGTTCGAAGTCGCCAGTTTCAGCGTGCTGACGAGGAACGTCGGGATGTACGTAACGACGAGAAACAATGTGACGTTCGTCACGATGATAATGCCGCTCGATTGCAGCAATGCTCCAACATGCGAGTCAAACAAAACCCTGAATCCGCTTTGCCGATGGGCTGCTTCAAACGCAGGCGTTTCTTCGAGTCTGTTGCGGATGTAGAGCCCGATTCCTCCCAGCGGAAGTGCGAGAAGAAACGGAAGCCGCCAGGCCCAGCCGTCAATCTGCTCCGCGCTGAAAACGTGCGTCAAGACGGCGGCGACGAGCGCCCCGAAGCAGAAGCCGCACATGCAGCCCACTTCGATCCAGCTTGTCATAAGCGTGCGGTTGTTGTCCCGGCAATACTCCGCGACGAAGATTGCCGCTCCACTTGCTTCGCCGCCTGCCGATATCCCCTGCAATAAACGCAACATCACCAGAAGGATTGGCGAGGCGATACCGATCACGCCGTGGTCGGGAATCAGCCCGATACAGAACGTCGCGAACGCCATCATGATGATCGTGGCGGTCAGAACGCTCTTGCGACCGAATCGATCGCCGATGGGTCCGAAGATGAAGCCGCCGAAAGGACGCGCAAAGAAGGCAATCGCGAATGCGGCCAGCGAGGCGATCAACTGAGTTCCCGCCGCGCTCGCCGGGAAGAACACGCGCCCCATAACCGCGGCGAGATAGCCGTACACCGAAAACTCGAACCACTCGACAAAACTCCCCACCGCCGACGCCAGTACAACCCTCCTCAACTCACCCGGCTCGACGTGGCGTCGCCGAGGTGTTTCTGCGTGCGCTGAGGGGCGGACTCCCGACTGGCTGCGCTCTGCTACATCCGGATTTTGCATAACGTCAATTGGAATTATTTTCCGTAAAGGGGAAGCATGTGCACAGAAAGCGGTGGGCGCCCGGCGTGACTGCGGGTGCCCGCGCGAAAAACCTGATCGAGCCAGACAAGCTAGGTCAGTTTGTGATGGGTTCGACCTTGTCGCCGGTCGCAACGGCCTGAGGAACCCACTTGCCGCCGACGACCTTATAGAAGGTGGCGGTCGGGTCCTTCATATCGCCGTTCGGCATGAACGCGATATTCCCGGAGACGCCTGTAAAAGACACGGATTTCACAAATGGGCCGTACACCTTCGGGTCCGTCGAATTGGCCTTCTGCATTGCGTTGATCAGCACCCAGGTGGCGTCATATGCTGCCGGCGCGTAGGCGACGACGCCCTCCTTGTATTTGGCTTTCATCTTGTCGTCGAACTCACGTCCGGTCTTCATCTTCGAGAGAGGAATACCGTAGTCCCACGACGCCGCGCCTTCCGCGGAGTCGCCCGCCACCTTCAGAAACGTGTCGTTCTCGAAGCTGCCGCCGCCTAGCAGGACCGCCTTGATGCCCAGTTGCCGCATCTGTTTCGCCAACTGACCCGCCTGCTGATCCAGCCCTCCCCAGAAGACGACGTCCGGATTGAACGATTTGATGCGCGTGAGTTGCGCCTTGAAGTCGACGGCCTTGTCGGTCGTGTATTCGCGGTCGACGATCTTTCCGCCGGCCGCCTCCACGCCCTTGCCGAATTCGTCGGCCATCCCCTGACCGAATGCGGTACGGTCATCGATCACCGCAATGCTTTTCCCTTTCAGCGCCTGGACCGCGGAGTGCCCGGCAAGCTGCCCCATTTGCGCATCGGAGTTTACGACCCGGAAGACGTTGTTGAATCCTTGTGCTGTCAGCGTCGGATTGGTGGCGGTCGGCGAAACCATTGGAATGCCGGCGGTGTTGTAGATGCGTGAAGCCGGAATACTAGTCCCGGAATTGAAGTGTCCCACCACGCCTGCTACTTTGGCATCGACCATCTTCTGCGCAACCTGAGACCCCATGCGCGGATCGCCCTGATCGTCCTCGGCATCCAGCACGAAGTGGACCGGTTGGCCGCCTATCACGAGCTTTTTGGCGTTGGCGTCGTCGAGCGCGAGTTCGACACCTCGCTTCAGATCCACGCCGTAATGCGCCGAAGCGCCGGTCAAAGGGGCGGCGAAGCCCACCGTTACGTCGCCGGCGTACGCCGCGGGAATGGACAGGAACGCGCCAACCGACAGCGATGCAACCAATGCACAGCGGGTGATGGAAAACGGGATGTTCATCAGATACCTCTCTACGGTTTTCGAAATGATTTGTTCGACCGAAGGCCTGTGTCGCTCAACTGGCGGTGGATCGCACGGATGGAGCAAAGGCATGTTGCGCTGGATCAACGCAGCTTTTGCTTCGTTCGATACCAATCAAGGTATTAGGTGAGACGTCATATGTCAACGAGTAAAAAATAACTCGAGTCCAGGGTTTTTGCGGAGAGGTGTGGGGACGAGTCCGGAACAGGCAGTTTTCGTGAACTGTTGACTAGTCGTACTGGAAGCCGTCCTTCTGGCGAGGAATGCGCTTCGCCGCCTTTGCAGCCAACCACTTTGCCTCGTCCGCGTCTTGACATAAATCTTCGTAAGAACCGGGCTGATTTTCCGAACAATGTCACCCAGCGTCAGTGCTTCGGCTGAGTCCGAAAATGCTCTCTTCTTGACACCAGCGCCGAATGAGAAGTAGCTCAATGGCATCACCGATGTACGCCCAGCCAGCGTCGGCCGCGTTACCGCAACGGGCTCCTGGTCGGCGGATTGACCGTCCTGGCCGCGCTGCTCGTTCTCACGCTGAATCTGGCGCTGCGCTCCAGATGTGCGGCATCAACGTTCCCGGCATGACTAGTTAATTCCCGGAACCCGAAATGCGCGGCTCCGGCGTCGCGGCAAGCGCCCCGGTCGATTCCGGGACAAAATGCTCAGACAGAACTGGCCAGACCACAACGGCATCGGCCAATTCGCCGACATTCCCGATGGCGAGAATGTCGAAGCGTATGCCGTGTGTGCACGCGCGCCGGGGCAACTGCTAGGCGTTTGGGCCGGGCATCGACGCGCGTTTGTCTACCCCACGCCCCGGTTCGATCGAATGGGCAAACTCCGTCCGGACGTCGCTGAATTGTTGGCGATACTGCCCAGCGACCAGGTTCGGGCAGGCTGGCGACGCACGTTATGACTAAGCTTCGCCTCTCTTGCTCCCGAGGAGTGGTGACATGCGTGTGATAGCGCCGCTTGTACTGGCAATCGTATGTACGTGCTCTGCGCTGGCTGCGCCGGGCGGTTTCAATGCGGGGGAAAGCCGGTTAACCGTCGCGGATGAGGCCGCTCATTTCGACGCGGTCGTCTTTTACCCGACCTATGAGCGTGAAGTTCCGTGGCAAGCGGGCGCCTTCACTGTCGACGCGACGCGCGATGCTCCGCCTGTTCCCGATAACCGCTTCCCGGTTGTATTGATTTCGCACGGCCGGGGCGGCGGCCCCCTGAGCCACCGGGAACTGGCTACCGCTCTGGCTCGCGCCGGATTTATCGCCGTCTTGCCGACGCACGTTGGAGACGCTTCCGGCCATCCCCGCGCTTCGTCCCAAGCTCAGATCCTGATTGATCGCCCCCGGCAGGCAGAGGCCGCGCTCAACGCGGTCCTCGCAGATCCGCGGTTTTCCGCGATCGCCGACGCCAGCCGGATTGGCATGATTGGATACTCGGCCGGTGGCTACACTGCGCTGGTTCTGGCGGGAGCGAAACCCGACTTTGCGTATGCCAGCGCGTACTGCGCTAACCACGATGATCCGGGATCGTGTCCGAGCTCAGCAAACAACAAAACTGCGGACGGCGCTCAGTCTAAGACGGCTTTATCTGCTGATCTGATAGCCTGGCAACCGCCCGTCGATCGCCGCCTGAAGGCTCTGGTGCTGATGGATCCACTGGCCATGATGTTCAGTGCAGGTCGCTTGTCTGCTGTGCGCGTACCGACCATGCTCTACCGCCCGCAGGATGACAGCTATCTAGGTTCCGCCAGAAACTCACTTGCTGTCGTGTCGGGCTTGCCCACCCCGCCTGCGGTCCATATTGTACCCGGCAACCACTTCGTTTTCATCGATCCCTGTCCGGCCCCGGTGGCCGCCAACGCGGCAGTGATCTGTCAGGATGCGCCCGATACTGACCGCGCGGAGGTGCATCGTCAGATCGACCGTGAGGTCGTGGCCTTCTTGCGTACAAATCTCTGAGTCACCGCCCCCCTCGCGCAACATGTGCAGGCAAAGACCCATTTGCTGATACTCGCGGGCGATGTTGAAGCGAACGGCCCAAACGAGGCAGAGACCCGGACGATTATGCTAGACGAACAACATCCGGCAACGGCCGCTGCCCGAAATCGTTCGCCGCGATGCGCGTCTGTATTAGCGCCGCCCGACGGCGGCATTTAATACACCGGCCACTTCTTGCTGTCGGTCCGGCAATCACCCAGTCACCAGGTGGCTTCGGGATCACTCAGAAATTCATCGGCTGCAACCTCCACCACGCGAAGCGGCGCAGTCGCGAATACGTCCGCCGGCGTTTGATCATTGAGCAGTGGATGCGGCGAATAAAGCCAGAATGCACGTCGCCAGCCTCCGGGATCGTCTCTGTTCGTCGGCAAGGCGGCGAGAAGCCGAGCAACGTCTTGCATGAGCGCGCCCGAAGAGGAAAACTGAAAGTCTGGATAAATGAAGCGATGCAATGGTGCCGACCAGACGCCAAGCAGAGCGCCGGTTGCTCGTGCCTGAATTGTGTACGCCGTCTCCGCCTGCTCGAGCGGAGTGCCAACAAGCTCGGCCACATGACGAGCGTCCGGCCAGCCCTTTCCAAGCAGCTGGTCACGGAACTCGATCTCCGCGCGCGCGACCGAATCAACTGCTGCATGATCCGTCATGCGACTTCTCCAGATTTCGATGCGAGCTCCAGACCACCGGGTGAGTCGCGCCACTCAAACCGCCTCAAACGAACCCCAGCAATCCAGGAGGTGTTATTCACGTCACATCCGGAAGGACACTCGTCGTCACACTGAGGCCCTTTCAGGCGCGCAATTGTTGAGCCCAATCCACGCCCTCATCCTCGGCAAGAAACTTCAGCCCCCACACTACGTCCCTGCGCGGACACCAATCGACGAGGTCTTGCAAAACGTTTAGCCGAATGTTCCTCAAACTGCCGATGATATTCCTGACGTCCTCTATCAGGACCAGATCCAGCGAAACACTGACATGTTCGAGAATTGCTCGTTCTGGGACGGAGACCAGTACACGTGGATGGCGCCACGCAAGCGCCTTTAACCCGAAGGTTTCGTCCATCCTCGTGTCGAACAGGGAATGGGAGTGGTAGGAACAGGCAAGCCTGTCCACCGCCCAGGGAGGAATGTTGCAATAACCGCTTCCCCATAAATCGATGCGGTCGCGGAAGCGAAGATGATGCGTCATTCGATGCCACTCTAGCGCCGTTCTTCCCCCCACATGGAGGTTCGGAATATACGCGGCCAGATAGGCGATCGACCCATCGACGCCCGGCTGATCACCGCGGAGCAGATAAGCATCTTCGGATAACCGCCTCAACCATCCCTGTCGTACGAGTTCGCTCACCTGTTGCGCGTCAATTCCAAATGACGCGAAATACCGCAGGCCGATCGGCTCAGATCGTGGCGCGAAGTCCATCAGGAACTGCACGACTTCAGTGACGTTCAGCATGCAACTGCGTCCCGATAAAGCGGAAAGCGCGGTCGGCCCTCGGAGTACCCGAGTGACGATCAGCACTGTGAGCAGTGTGACAGGCCCTCAAAAGGAACAACTCGCCGTCCGACGTAAGGTAAGCAGATTTTCCCGTGAGAAGCTCACAGAGTGTGGCCATCTTTTCCCCGGGGTTATTCGAGTCAAGACAGGCACGCTGTGTCCGCATCTACACGCTCCCAGACAAGCACCTTGCTACACGCCCCGACAGGATCGGGCTGCTGAACTTCGCAAGTTCGAAGACGACCGCCTACATCCGCATACGCGAGATAACTCCTGCCGTCGGCATACGTGTACGACCACACACTCGAAACAGGAATCAGCGTCTCCCAATCGATCGCCAGCAACCGAGGCTTGACGGCCCCATATCCCTGCAAGACCGAAACGAGAATGGATGGATCAGCGACAATGAACGAATAGGCATCGGGGTCGTTGGGGTGCGCCTCTGCAGCCCGTATCAGGAACGTCGTGGCTATATGGTTGATGCCCGCAAGACGCCATCGGTTAAACGGGTCATGTCTGGTCCGACACGGCAATTCCCAAACGGATTTCGTAAACAGCATTTTTTCAAGAAAAAACGGCAGGCTGGGTCATTGACGTCATCGCTCAAGCGCCGCCCTCGTGACCACACCCATGTGGTTCCCGTGACTTACGGTCAGCGATGATATTGTTACATATTGCACATTATAATGCGTAACTTGATCGTGTGCACAGGACAACAGGGACGACTTCAAATCATCCATACGCAGATGTCAGTTATCTTGGGTTGACCGGTGGATCACAGGCAGCTTGAACAGCCAGTGATTCTGCGAGGAAGGCATCGCCATTCCCGCCAACGCATATGTGAATGCGTTTGAGCCGTGGAACGTTCTCGCCTGCCGCAGACGACGTCTCTGGATTGCAGAACGTTGCGAACGGTCGGCCACCAAGCGAAGGATGTCGCTGGCGCCCCCGCAATCCGATGCACACTGATTTCATCGGTCCGGTCTGGTGTTCGCGAAGAGACGGGCTGAACGCATCTTCGTCCACACTACAATGCAACTGTTCGCACATGGGCGTGTCCGTATTCCTCATCGCGCGACCGCTTCAGAAAATTCGGCATTGAGGCTCTTGACACTGACGGCAAGCGTCGTCGCATCAGATCTGCCGCGGGCGACGATCTCGGTAAGGATTGTCTCCGGGAAAGCCACTATCGTGGCCAGGACCCCCGCCGAGACATTCCCGACCAACAGGACTAGCTCGTCGGGCAATGCGGAGAGGTCCCGGCGCAGGATGAACCCGCGATCAACGTAGCCAGCTGCCAGCTCATGCGCCGCGAGAAATGTTGCAAGCACGAAAGCCCGGCAGTTCGCTCTGAGCAGGCGATTTGCGATGACTGCCGGGGCAAAAATCGAGTTGCGCAGGACGGCCCCTCGTATCGGCGCCTCGCAGGCGAGGAAATATGGTTGCTCGAAAAGACATCGCATGATGACGAGAGCCAGTCGCCCGGGTTCCCATCCATCCAGCGAGGCGGCGTCGCCGTTATGGAACGCAAGGTTTTCGCCCATTCCGTGTGCCGGCACCTTTTGCATGACAAGACTGGCCAAGGATCGGGTCGTGGCCTGATAGACCGCGAGAGAGATTCCAGTCGACAGCAAACCATACCTCGAGGGTAGTTCATCCCTTGGCGCACCGCTGGCCAGCCGTATATTCCACGAACGGAGTTGGACTGGAGGCGGCATTGAAACCGCGTATGCATGTGGAAACGGCACAAGGTGCCGGATCGCGCCGTCCAGCATTCTGACTTTGAACTTCGGCACGTCATTGTTTCGGAATCGCCTGTGACAGGCATCCAGAAACATGAGCTCTCGCGCGACTCGATCGAACCACTGCACGAGGGAAGCAAATGCCGCCTCGACCTCCTCCCCACGGCGAAAGAACTCCAACCTATCACGCAAGCGTCGATGACTTTCGGCGAGCGGATTGCCGCAAGAAGCGCAACGGTACGGCTTTTGGAAAAGCTCCCTGGATATCTTGTATGGCCCGGGCGCCACACCACACGCTTCGCAATGCTCCCTCAGCGCGCATCCGTGTATCGGACAGGATATGAGTGCGGAGAGCTGAAACCAGATGGCATGGAATCCGAAGCCGATACAGACGGGGCACCACTTTGTCCGAGAGCTCCACAACACTGATTTCAGGCCGGGTAGCGCCGCCATCAAACGGATTTCTACTGGCTGCCATTGCCAGCCGATGCCGCGACCCCACACGCCGGCCTGTTCACTGCCAATCCGTAGTAGATCGAGGTCACAGCACGCAATCCGGCGTTGCAATAGGAGCTCCAGTGCCTGCTTTCGCGTGAGCGCGTTTGACGACGCTACACGCAGTATCACCGAAAGTGCCGATTCGTCCTTGAGTGGAGGAGATGCGGCGCCGCAAACCGATGCTGACCCGGGCATCTTGTCGCTCCCAGTCTGACGAGTGGTCTGAACAATGGGCCGCTAAAGCTAGCGTGACGCAATCAGCCTGATACAGCCAACGGGATTGGACGCCACGAGGAAGTGCGTCAATCAGTCGTCGCGCATGCTCGTTGGTCCAATCGATTGGTTCCAGCACCCAGTTTCGTTACATATTGCACATTATTAATTGTAGCTTGATCGAGTGCATCCGATGACATTGATCGCTTTGAAAATCCGACAAAGCGCATGTCTTTACGTACCGGCCTAGGCCGTGCCCTCAGGGCGGCGAGGAAAACATCTGGGGTCCCGCAGGAAGGGTTGGATGTAACGAGCAGGACTTATCTGAGCCAGCTCGAGCGCGGTCGCCAGAGCCCTACGCTGGACAAGCTCGAGGCAATTGCAGGGGACATGGGCGTCCACCCTCTCAGCCTGCTTATTTACGCCTACTCCTGCGACCAGTCCGACCTGCAGATTGCGGAAATCCAGGCCCGCGTCAAGGAAGAACTCGTTCGCCTTCGGATGTACGACTCGTCGAGCGGCTGAACGCCCCCCCCCGAACGTGGGAGCTACGCAATGTTGCTCGCGGCCTTAAATATTCCCTTCGATGAAGAACTGTGCGACACGAAGGTATTTACGTCTCGTATTGACGCAGAGGTCGCGACGCAGGAGTTTGATATCCTTGTCTTGCCTAGCCAGCCGTATCTAGTGTCGCCCAGGACGTACGAAAGGCGGACGCGCATGGAGCAGTCGACCAGGGCATTGATTCGCTGGCTCGCTGATCTCAGCGCACGAAAGCACGCTCTGATAGTGTGTGGCACATTGGAGCCAGCGAGAAAACAGGTGCTATGCCGTACAGCACTGGTGGCATTCAATGGGCGGCTCATCGCGCGACATGTAAAATTCCCGGAGGGCAAAAATCCCGGCCCGTCGACGTCGATAACGAAGTACATGACCGCCGTCGACCTGCCATATGTCGTACAGCAAGCGTCTATTTTGCTGGATGAGGATCTATGGTGCCCGATCCCACTAGTGGCTGTGAGCCGCTCCTGCATGTGTCTCGTTTCATGCCTGTCGACTAACACGCGCCTTTTGGACCGGGCACGGACCGTTGCGGTCGAATTTGGCATCTTCGTCGTGCTTTCTACGTACGGAAACGTCGGGCGTGAGATTGCTGCGTGTCGTAGCACGATCCTGACGCCGGCGGGGAACGAGATTTTCGAAGAGGCAAGTTCTCAATCGTTGTTGATCTCAGCGATTCCGGACGTTTTCTCATGGACCGAAACGAAGAGCCGCCGCGACTACGAGTTTAAGGTGAGAAGACAATCCGACGCGGACGGATGGATGAGCATCGGTTGCGACCCGCTCAATGAACGTAGCGGGTTCTATGTCCCGTGATTTGTGACGCACGCGAAGCGCTGCCCGCCCTACGCCCGTCTCATCGCAACGGACTCGCGATTCCTTGAAAGGCCGTCACGATACAAAACTTCAACGGCGTCTTTCAGCCTGAGCGGTGAAGGATTGAATCTCCCGAGCGGCATGCCATCGATCGTGGGAAAAGCAACTGCCCCGATGTTTGGCTCCCACGTGCGTTGTTCCCAGAAGCACGGCACAACGTAATCGTCCCACTGGAACCTCTTACGGTTCATCACGCCGTTCTTTGCAGCCCAGTAGAGCGCCGCAAAGCGCCCATAAACCATCGCCTGAAAAAACTCAGCCCGGGCACATCCCGTCGAACGCGAGAAGTTACGTTTCCAACATGTCCGGCAGATGAGGTCGAATAGCGAAGTTCGGGGAACACCAGGTACCGCAGTGTGCAGGCCCCACGATTGAGGATCTTTTTCGACATGCTGGCGCAGGAGCATGAGTGCAAGAAATTCCGGTGGCCATAGATCGGTGCGCGGAATTCCGTGTTCGTCGAACAGTTCAGGACGCTCGCCGGTGCCTGTCAGTCCCGGATAACGATCCGTCAACCAACGCTTCAGTAAGTGGAGTGTCTCGCTGTAGACCAGATCTACCTCGTTGCGATGCTGAAAAATGTCCTGATGCGAAGACGGCCATACGAGCCAGGTCAGCCCAAGCGGCCTCTCAGCTTGCTGCCGGTGGACAAAACCGACATCGCGCATTACATCCCAGTAGGACCTGCTTTCTGGCCACCATGCATTGACCTCGCGGAAAGGGAACCGTTTTTCTAGATAAGACAACCGCCGGCCGGTGGCAGTGATAGTTAGCAGCTGCCGATAAAAGTCGGCAAACGCGACCTCAACGCTGTCCGCGGCTCGACACAAATTCAGATGGCGGACTATTGTCGCGGGCTCCATCGACAGGCTGCTTGCACAGTGACGGCACGAAAAGCGATTTTTTACTGCCTCGGAAAACGAGTAATTCCCATACGGTTGGTTGCAGTGTCGGCACACCGTGCGCAGCGGGCAGCGGTGCAATGGGCACTCACTGATAATCCAGCACTGATGCCACAGGGAATGATACATACCGGCGATGCATTGGTCACAAACCCTGAGCGTTTCGCTGCTAAAGCGGATATCGAAAATACTGTGGCGTCTGCTCGATAGGTCGGCACCGGAAGGACGCCATTGAAATTCATCTATCGGCACGAACCGGCTGTTCGAAACATCCCAATGCCGGTCCTCTCGCGTGCGGCCTGCAAGGCGCAGGAACTGCGCTGCGCTCATCTCGTTCAACATGACCACCCGGGCGACCTGACTGAAGGCCGACTCATAGGGCAGAGGGGAGAGCTTCGAGCCGACGTATTCTGGCATCTTGATCACCTCGCATGGATCAGGACGTCAGCCGGCGGAGTCCCGCGAAGATAGCTGCTACCGATTCCCATCACCATGGACACTGCGCGCGCCCAGGTTTCCGGTGGAATACTGAAGCCTGGCGAGTCATGACGCGCGGATGTTGACACGACACTGCGAATGACATCGAAAAGCGCGCGGCTGGAGAACTTCCCGTCCGGGCTTCTCTCAAGGATCGCCGCATGCAGTGCCGGAGCCTGGCTTTGCGGCGGCTCCGGTTTTTCTGGACACAGAGTTGGGGTAAAACGTGTGATCCAAACTGGAGTAGTTGATGTTGAAGA
>NZ_SELS01000083.1 GCF_004197395.1 Paraburkholderia sp. UYCP14C
CGAACGGATCGTGAATGAACTCTTCAACCGCACGCCATGGTTCTCGCGACAGGAATCGCGAAATGTCAGGCCATGAGCTATGCCATTGTTCGCTTTTCGACCGACCTTCCGGACTTTGCGCATCGGACCTGCGTCCCGCGCCGCGAAGAAACTTGAAGGGATTCCACTTTCTCGTATTCATCCTAGCCTCCGCTGAAGTGCGGCGGGAGAGCCGCGGATTCTCCATGTCACCCGACTCCCGACTCCGCCGCCTACCACTTGTACCTGCCGCCACCGGGCGATCTCCCTGTCGCTGTTGCCCGCACTTCAGCCCGTGCGCACCTCGATGCGGCGCGGCCTCGCTTCGTCGCGGCGGGGTATCGTCAACTTCAGCACGCCGTCTTTCAGATTTGCAGCTTCGCTCGCATGCTCGTCGTGCTGCTGTGGCTCTCGTTCTTCTTCGGCATGTACAACGGCGCGATGGTTGCAGCACTCACTGAAGTCACGGCCGCCGAGGTCGGCGTAGCCGGTTTTTCGCTCACGTTCAGTCTCACCACCGCGGTTTTTCGGAGGCTTCACGGCAGCCGTATCAACTTATCTCATCGAGATCACTCGCGACAGGGCCGTGCCGGGATACTGGCTGAGTTTCGCCGCCTCGTGCGGGCTCGTCGCGACTCTCATGCTGCATCGCCGGGGCGGCGCAGCCCGGCGGTCCGCATCGCTCTCGTCTGAACGTTTCTCCTGCGTCAGCCGCCGCCAGCGCGCGCAACCCGCCGATGCGTTCTCGCGCTGCGGCGCCGCCTTTGCGCTCCGGCATTGATAACCTTTGAACATCAATACTTCGATAAATTGCACTTCTCGTTTGGAGCGCCTTGAGCAAATATCGATCCTCAAGACGTTCATAAACGCATCGACAGAGAACGCATCTGAGACAGGTGCGAGACGCGCAGCCGCGTTTCGCCGCCCCCCGTGCCAGCCCGATCACGGGAGCCGCCTACGGGCGCCGACGCGCATCTCGCCTGACGCGCCTTGCCCAGAGAATCCTGCAGCCGCTTTCCGGCACGCCCACGGCAGCGGTGCGTCTCGCGCCTGTCAAAGCGAGCTGACTGAACACCCAGTATCCGCTTCATTCGTCATTGCCTTGAAATTCAGGAGACACTCACATGCAGATCACCGGAATGTTGCACGGCGCGCGCCTGTTGCAATTCGTCGGCTTCCCGTCCAGCGAAGTGCTGGGTCCCAGCGCAAGTGAAGAAGAGATCAAGTCGCTCATCGACCGGCATGGCCAGATATTCATCAAGCCGGTATTCAAGGGCGGCGTTGGCAAGAAAGGCAAAGCCGGCCTGCTCGGCCGCGCAACCGATCTCAAGACGGCGCTAGCGGAAAAAGAACGGCTGTACTTTGCCGAGCACGTTGTAGGTCACGTGAGGGCCAAGGCCAATGGCGTCACATTCGAAGCGGGTGTACCGGCCAAACACGAAGTCTACTTCTCGATCTCCGATTCCACGCGCTTTCGCGCTCCCACCATGACGCTGTCGCACATGGGCGGCATGGACATCGAGGAGGTCGATCCGAAGCACGTCGCAATGGTGCCGTTCGATGCGCTTACCGGACTGAAAGCGTTCGTCGTCGCGAATGCACTCAGCGAGATCGGCGCGCCGCGCGAGATCATTTCTCCGCTCGTGCAGCAGTTGCCGAAGCTGTGGGAGCTATTCCATGACTTCGGCATGACGACGCTCGAACTGAATCCGATCCGTATGCGAGAGGACAAGAAGGGCCGGCTCACACCCGTCGCCTGCGACTTCAAGTGCGGGTTCGATCGCGACGATCCGCGTTTCTCGCGACTCGGTCTCCCGCCCCATCTCTTCGCCGCAGACTACTCGGACTTCGAGCAGGAGATCAACCAGCTTCGCACGCACCAGGGCCAGAGTGATGTCTACGTGATTAACGACAAGGGAACCATCCTCGCGCCCACGTTCGGGGGCGGGGCGAACTCGCTCGTCACCGAGATGCTGGGCGACGCCGCCATTATCTCGTCCGATTTCGGTGGCAACCCGCCTTACGAAAAAATGAAGGAAGTGGCGCGCATCTGCTTCCGGCACTGGCTTAAGCAATCGAACGTGCTATTCATCATCGGCGGCAAATCCAACAACACCGACATCTACGAGACCCTGCGTGCGATGGCCGATGCGCTGCGCGAGCACTTCAGCGAGCACGGTCCGACGCCGCTCTACGTCGTCCTCGGCCGCGGCGGTCCTAATCTGGTGCGCGGCATGTCCGCATTGCGCGACACCTGTGATTCGCTCGGCCTGCCCTACCGTCTCTTCGGCTTTGACTCCGATATCAGCGAAGTGATCCAGTACGCCCGCAAGGCCGATGCATGGATGCGCTCGGGTGGACGCTCGCAGGTCGCGGCGCGCATCGGCGCGCGCGACGCGCAATCGCAAACGGCATCGGCCTGAGGAGATCGACATGCACAAGCAAGGCAACAGCCATTTCAAATACTTCGTCGGAATCCCGTCGCTGGCGGACATCGCCACGCGTGAAGATCGCGTCTGCGTGCTCAATATTCTTGGGGGCGAATCGTCGGACGTCACGCCGGTGAGTCACGCTTTCTCAGGCGCGAACGTCGTGTTCGGCAGCGCGCCCGGCAAAGGCGGCCAGGTGCTCGCGACGCCCGCAGGCGACATTCCGGTCTTCAACAACGTGCGAGAGGGCCTGGAAGCCGGTCATCGGTTCAACTGCGGCGTGGTGTACCTGCCTCCGTCGGCCGCGCGCGACGGCGTGGCCGAGCTGATCCGTGTGAATCCGGATCTGCGCAAGATCTTCATCATCACGGAGAAGATCGCCGTGCACGACGCCCGTGAGATCCGCGCGATGGGACAGCAGGCGGGCATCGACATCTTCGGCGCGAACGGGTTGGGCGTCGCGGACTCGTGGCAGCGCGTGCGTATCGGCGGCGCGCTCGGCGGTGATGATCCGGGCGCGACGCTGCGCCAGGGATCGATCGCCATCCTCTCGAACTCCGGCGGCTTCAGCACCACGATCGCTCAGTACCTGCGCATGAGCGGCTGGGGTACATCGACCGTCGTTTCCAGTGGAAAGGATGTCTATATCCACTATGCCGCACCGGAGTTCGCCTTTGCACTCGCCAACGACGCGCGCAGCAAGGCCGCCGTGCTGTACTGCGAGCCGGGCGGGTACTACGAGGCCGACGCCGCGTTCACCAAGCCCGTGGTCGCGTGCGTGGTGGGCCGCTGGAAAAGCCGTCTCACGCGTGCAGTGGGACACGCGGGCGCGATGGCGGGTGGCGCCGACGATGCGCTCGCGAAGGAACGCTGGTTCATGGAGAAATTCGGCGTCGAGCGGCTCTTCACGCCCGACGATCCTTGCTGCTCGGCGAAGGGCGCGGTGGTGACGAACATCGCCCATATTCCCGCCGCGCTCACGGCGGTGATGCGCGCAAACGCAACGATGCCCGACTTCGAGCCGGAAGGCAGCCTCGCGCTCAAACCGTGGTTCGGCTCGGATCAGGGGCTCGAGCTGCCCGATGAACTCGCGCTTCCGGTCGTGCGGGCGGTCGCGCCCTACGACGAGCAAGTCGAGCGGGTGAATGACCAGGTCGGCGCAATCCCGCCGCGACAGCCGTTGAAAGACGCCTCGGGCGCCTCGCAGATGGACGCGAAGACCCAGGTCAGCAGCCTGCACGGCGTATCAATGCTCGAAGCGGCGACGCATTCGTTTGAAGCGAACGTGTGCCTCGCACTGTTGCGCGAGTTCGGCGGCGCAAATGACGAAAAACTGGTCGACGTCGCAATCGGCGCGGGGGTGAACCTGTACGGCACGCCTGAACTGGCGGCCGCGCAGGCGGCTCGCGAGGCGGGCAATGCGCCAAACGCCGTGCTTGCCGCCGCCGCTGCGATCGTCGGGCCGAATCGCCAGAGCTCGGCGCGCGAGGCAGCCAGGCTGATGATCGAGCGCTTCGCGGCAGCGAAACTCGTGGACGCGTTCGATCACGGATTCGACATCGACGCGATCGACACCGATGGCAGCGCGGCACTTTTTTCCGACGAACCCGCCCCGGCGGCCGAAGCCATGCTCGCCGGGCTTGCGACACGCGGCGTGAGTTCGGTATTCGTGCGATGGCTTGCCAACGGGCCGGGGCATCCGCGCGCGGACGCCGTGCTCGCGGCGATCACGACGACACTCGCCTGGGGCCCGCTCATGCGCAAGCGCATCTCGCGTCTGACGGCGGAGAGCCTGCCATGGTGGATGAAGCTCTTCGGCACGCTGATCGGCGCCTCGGCGGACGCCTCGCGCCACCATCCTGACAGCTTCTGCGACTTTTCCACCGAGGCATTGCTCGGCGAGCGCTCGCTGACGGAAGTGGCATTCGCAGCGCTGCTCGGCCTGAAACCGTCCCCCGACGACCTGTTCGCATTCAGGACGCTGACCGGATTACTGCTCACGAACGGACCGGGCGCGATCTCGGCGCAAGGTGCGAAGGGCGCGGTGTCCGCCGACGGTCCCGAATCTCCCGAACGCGTCCAATTGAACAAGGCGCTGATGGGCTTTCTCACCCATTCCGGCTATACGCACGGCGGCAACGGTTATGAAGGCATCGCGTTTCTCATCGAGGCGTTTCGCGACAGTGGCCTCGACGACCCCGCCGACGCACAACACGGCGTCGACCTCGAAGCACTCGCGCGCCGTTCGGTCGAGCACTATGCGCGCTACAAGGCTCGTCAGAAGCAGGTGGGCAGCCTCGACATCGCCAAGCTGCCGGGCGTGAACCACCCGGTCTTCAAGGACAAGCCGGTGAATCACGATCCGCGCGAGGTGTTTATCTCCAGGCTTTACGAGGCCCGCGGGGAATACAACGCGTTCCATGCGTACTACCGCGCGCTGGTACAGGCATTGTTCGACGCTGGTGTCTCGCGCAACGTCTACTGCGTCAATGTCGATGCCGTGATCGCCGCGCTGCTGCTGAAGATGCTGTGGCAGCCGCTCAAGCGCGGGGAGTTCAGCGAGGCGGACCTTGAAACCGCCGCGTTCACAATTTTCCTCTACCCGCGCATGCTCGGGTGCGCGGCGGAAATTGACGATCATCTGAATCGCGGACGCAATATGGACACGCGCACGCCCGCTTCACAGTGCCGTTTCGTGGCCTGACTGTGGAAATCTGAAGGCGCGGCCGGGCGCCAGTACACAGGTGGCACCCGGCCCGGCTGAGCGAAACGTAGATTGATAACTAACAGACATCAATCGTTCGAAAGATTGCAATTATCGTTTTATTGGACATGGGCCAATATTCCCGAAACACAAGACCGGACCACCGCATTTTCGGGATTTCAGGAGACACGTTGATGCACCCCTCGCCCCGTACCCTTTCGCCGGGACACTCCAAGGCTTCGGCGGTTTTCCGCGTAACGGCCGGAAATTTCCTGGAACAGTTCGACTTCTTCCTTTTTGGCTTCTACGCGACGCAAATCGCCAACGTCTTCTTTCCGGCGGCGAGTGAGTTTGCCTCCCTGATGATGACGTTCGCGGTCTTCGGCGCCGGTTTTCTGATGCGTCCGCTCGGCGCGATCATACTCGGGGCTTACATCGACGACGTCGGCCGTCGCAAGGGCCTCATCGTCACGCTCTCCATCATGGCGAGCGGCACCATCCTGATCGCGTTCGTACCGGGTTACGCGACGATCGGTCTTCTGGCGCCGGCGCTGGTGCTCGTCGGACGACTGCTGCAGGGCTTCTCGGCCGGCGCCGAGCTGGGTGGCGTGTCGGTGTACCTCGCAGAGATGGCCACGCCCGGCCGCAAGGGCTTCTTTACGAGCTGGCAGTCAGCGAGCCAGCAGGTAGCGATCGTCGTGGCCGCGGCCCTCGGCTTCGCACTCAACCAATCGCTGGACGCCACAGCCATTGCGGCCTGGGGATGGCGGGTTCCCTTCTTCGTCGGCTGCATGATCGTGCCGTTCATCTTCATGCTGCGCCGCAATCTGGAGGAAACGCAAGAGTTCAAGGCGCGTCAGCATCGCCCCTCGATGAATGAGGTCTTCCGCACGCTGGTCCAGAACTGGGGCGTCGTGATCGCCGGCATGATGCTGGTGGCAATGACCACCGCGAGTTTCTATCTCATCACCGTCTACGCGCCGACTTTCGGCAAGACGGTCCTGCACCTGAGCACCGCCGATAGTTTGCTCGTGACGCTGTGTGTGGCCATATCGAACTTCGTGTGGCTGCCGATCGGCGGAGCCCTCTCCGACAAGATCGGCCGCCGGCCGCTCCTCGCCGGCATGACGCTGCTCGCCATCGCAACCGCCTACCCCGCACTGTCGCTGCTCGCTCACGCGCCCAGCTTCCTGAACATGTTGCTCGTGCTTCTCTGGCTCTCGTTCATGTACGGCATCTATAACGGCGCGATGGTCGTCGCGCTCACGGAAGTGATGCCGGTTCAGGTGCGCGTCGCGGGCTTCTCGCTCGCCTATAGCCTTGCCACGGCGGTATTCGGCGGCTTCACGCCAGCGATCTCCACGGCGCTCATTCATATGACTGGCGACAAGGCTGCACCCGGTTACTGGATGAGCTTCGCCGCAGCTTGCGCCCTTCTGGCGACGTTCGCACTCTATCGGCGGCGCGCAACAACACTGAATCCGGCGCACTGATGTGCATCCGATTCCCCCCAAGGCATCTGTTACATGCAATCTGACACGACTCCGATCATGCGAAATCTGCTTGTGAAACTATGCGCCGCAGCGCTCGTCGCAACCTCAACCGCCGCGGCCAATGTGCAGGCTGCCGACCTGCACGTCATGAGTTCCGGCGGCTTTACCGCAGCGTACAAGGTGCTCGGTCCCAGGTTCGCGTCCGAGACGGGCAACACTCTCAATACTGCGCTCGGTCCATCGATGGGCAAATCGCCCGAAGCCATTCCGAACAGGCTTGAGCGCGGCGAGCCTGCGGACGCCGTCATCATGGTTGGATATGCACTCGACCAACTGATCCAGCAAGGCAAGGTCATCCCCGGATCGCGTGTCGAGCTGGCCGATTCGCGCATCGGCATGGTCGTGCGCGAGGGCGCGAGCAAGCCCGACATCAGCTCGGCAGAAGGGCTCCGGCAGACCCTGCTGCATGCGAAATCGATCGCCTATTCGGACAGCGCGAGCGGTGTCTACATTGAGCGGGAGTTGTTCAGGAAACTCGGTATCGAAGATCAGGTCAAGTCGAAGGCGAAGATGATCCCGCGAATTCCAGTCGCCTCGGTGGTGGCGAACGGAGACTACGAAATCGGCTTCCAGCAAGTGAGCGAGTTGCTGCCCGTCAAGGGGACGACCTTCGTCGGCAAGATTCCTGAGTCCCTGCAGTCGGTCACGCGTTTCGCGGCCGGCATCCCCGTCAGCGCGCAGCATCCGAAGGAAGCGAAAACTCTCCTCGACTATCTCGCTTCACCTGGCGTGCAGGCAGAAGTGAGATCGACGGGGCTCGATACTGTTTCCGATCATTGATGGAAACCTGAAGGAAGGCTTGCCTCTGGCAATCTTCCTCTCACGTCTTCGGGGCATTCCTCGCGACCTCGTCCGCGCTCTGCGCGCCGCCTGGCGTTGCTGCCCCGAGCATCCCCCCGAGACGCGTACGATCGCACGCACCTTCCCACATCGAAACGAAGATCACTGCGCAAGCGTTGCTGACCACGCTCGTCAGCGCGCGCGCCTCGGACATGAAGCGGTCGATGCCTACCAGAAGCGCCACTCCGGCGACGGGCAGATCGGGAATCACTGTCAACGTCGCGATGAGCGCGACCAGCCCGCTGCCCGACACGCCGGCCGCCCCCTTGGAGGTGAGCAACATAACTGCGAGCATCGTCGCGATCTGCGGCGCGGAAAGCGGCACGTCGCAGGCCTGAGCAATGAATATCGAGGCGAGCGTCAGATAGATCGCGGTGCCGTCGAGATTGAACGAATAGCCCGCGGGCAACACAAGCCCCACTACTCCCTTGTCGCAGCCGAGCGCCTCCAGCTTCACGATCAGGCGCGGCAGTACCGGCTCCGTCGACGACGTCGCCAGAACGATCAGCAACTCCTCTCGCAGGTAGCGCAAGAGCCGCCAAAGAGCGAAACCGTGCAGGCGCGCGAGCGGAGCGAGAACCAGCGCAATGAACAACACGCATGCCACGTAAAAGGACACCATCAACATGCCAAGCGAGCCGACCGAGCGGATCCCGAAGCGGCCCACCGTGAATGCCATCGCGCCGAATGCGCCGAGAGGCGCAAGTCGCATGATCATCGCGAGGATGCGAAAGAGGGTCTGGGCGATGCCGTCGATGAGCGCGAGCACCGGCCTACCGGCGCTCGGACATGAATTTAGCGCGAAACCGAAGAGCAGCGAGAGCAGCAGCACGGGCAGCACCTCGCCTTTGTCGAAAGCGCCAAGCATCGTCTCGGGGATGAGGCTCATCCCGAACGCGACAACGTCGCGCGGATGCGTGTCCCTCGCATATTGCGCGAGGATACTCACGTCCAGGTGGCTAGCGTCGATGTGCATTCCCGCGCCGGGTCGCATCACGAAGGCCGTGACGAGTCCGAGCGCGAGCGCCGCGGCTGTCAGAAGATAAAACAGCACCAGCGCCCGGAAAATTGTGCGACCGATCGCCTTTCCGCTTGCAAGCGATGTAACGCCCGAGACGATCGTGCAAAAAACGATGGGCGCAATCATCATCCTGACAAGGCCAATAAACCCGTCGCTCAAGGGCTTCAGCAGCGGGCCCGCATGCGGCAAGAAATGACCGAGCGCCATACCGAGCACCATAGCCAGCACAACCTGCACATAGAGCAAGCGAAGCGGTCTTGCCAATCTCACGATGGGGTCTTCCTGCCTGGCCGTTTTTTCGGAGACGTTTCGTCGCTTAAGGCATCGCCGCTTGCGCCGCCGCGCCTGAGCTCGATGATCGTTCTGTGAAACTCCTGTGCGGCCGGTGTCAGCGGACGCCCGCGGCGCCTCACGATTCCCACGCGCCGCTTCACCACGGGTTCGACGAGCGGTACGCTCGTGAGGATGGGGTGATTGTGCCCGGGCATGGCCATCGAGGGCACCGCCGCGACGCCGAGGCCCGCTTCAACCAGGCCCAGCATGGTCGTGACATGGCGAGTCTCGCAGATACTCGGCAAGCGCGGTGCCACCGCCGAGAGCGCCTGATCGAGCAGTAACCGGTTGCCTGAAGTCTTGTCTACCGAGACGTACTCGTGCTCGTAAAGCTCGCTCCAGGTCACGCGCTTCTTGTTGGCGAGCGGATGATCGCGACGGCAGGCGACCACGAAGCGCTCCTGCAGCAGCACCTTGAACTCGACCTCGGTCTCCTGGCTGCCCACAAAGCTCACCCCGAAATCAGCCTCTCCGCTGATGACGGCGGAAAGCACCTCATTGGCGCTCATATCCAGCAACTTGACCCGGATGCGCGGAAAGCGGCGATGATAGCTCGCAACGGCGCTGGGCAGAAAGTAGTAGGCAACCGAAGGCACGCAGGCAATGGTCACATGACCCAGCCGGCTCGAAGAAACATCGCGGATGCCGAGCAACGCAACGTCGAGATCATCGAGCAGCTGTTCGGCGCTCGGCGCAAATACACGACCAACGGTGGTGAGCGTGACGCTGCGCGTGGTGCGCTCGAACAGGCGCACGCCGAGCGCTTCCTCGAGCTTGTCGATGCGGCGGCTCAAGGCCGGCTGCGAAATGCTCACTGCCTCGGCGGCCTTGCGGAAGCTTCCGAGCTCCACCACTGCTCTAAACGCCTGCAAGTCATTCAAGTCGAAGTTGACGCCCACGAGCCATTCTCCGCAAACTGGTTGCGGATATTTTGCACGATGCAGCTCAAAGCGCCCATCGGGAACTACGCTCGCTTACGGGTGCAAGCGCAACAGATTGCCGCGCGGCCCGCAATCTTTATATTTGCATTACCTGTCAAAAGAGAGGTCGATACGATGGACTTTGATTCGGCGAGTCGAACACGCAGCGTCGCTGCGCTGTTGACATTATCGGGAGGCTTTCTGGATGCTTTCGCGTACGTCGGGCATGGTGGTGTATTTGCCAATACGATGACGGGGAACGTCGCCCTTCTCGGCATCCATTTCGCGGCGGGAGACTGGGCGCGGGCTGGCCGCCATATCCCGCCCTTGATCGCTTTCGTGTTCGCGGTATTTGTCGTTCATCTCCTGCGCCTCGATGCCCTTGCGCCTTCAGTCCGTCGTCCGGCACTCGTTTGCCTTCTTCTTGAGATCGCCTTTCTGGCCATGGCGGCAAGCGGTCTGGTCGGCGACTCCGATGCCTGGCTTATCCCCGGCATTTCGTTCGTCGCCACGCTACAGACGTTATCGTTCACGCACATCGAGAATCTGACCTACACCTCGGTCATGACAACAGGAAACCTGCGCCGAGCGGCCAAAAAGCTGCTGGAGGCCTTTATCCCAAATTACAACAGAACTGCGCTGCACGACGCGTCACTGCTCGGGATGGCAGGTTTCTGTTTTTTTGCAGGCGCGGTTTTTGGGGGCGTGACGACACGGATGTTACACGATCGTGCACTGTGGCTTGCAGTACTGCTTCTCGTCTCAGCACTTGTACAGATAGGTCGGCTAGTTCGCCAGCGCGGAGATCGGGCTGCCGTGCAGAGTTACGGCGAGTGATACGGAACACCTTCGTGCTGATGCATCTGCCTGGGTTCGAGACCAGGAATGCCCGCCGACGCGGCGAGGGTACAGCAGGTCACAGATCTCATTTAAATCCATCTGCGCAAACGCGGCAAAACGTACATACGGCAGCCAGATGCCTTCAGCGAGCATCGGCACATCGTCGATCAGACGCAGGCGTGACATCTGTATCACGCGCGCGCTGCCCGAAATCTGCATGGTCGCGGCGACCCCCGACGGTGCATCGACAACTTCAAGGCGGAAGACGTTGCGTTGCGCTTCCTGCCTGAATCCATTGAGCGCGCCACGTTCCTGTCAAACATAGAAAAGAATCCAAAGAGCGCAGCACTCCCACGCGAGGCTCCATTCGAGGCGCCGCAGAGCATCCTCGGAGGGCATTCGTCGACAAGCGCGTGCTGATGTTCGCATGCGGCTACATGCTCATGTCCACGTCGCTCAACGGCGTGACGTACTGCTTCCCCAACGTTGCTGAAAAGCGGCGGAGTCTCCCATTCGTCGGTCAACGGTCTGCTCGACATGATTCCGTGGATAGCTCAGCGTAGCTTCTCCTTTCGCTAGCCGCGAAGCTTAAACGCGAGGGTGTGGTACTCAAAGCAATGCCGGTGGCCGCGGGCGTCTGCCTGACGTTGCTCGGCCTTGGCACATCGATCGTGTCGCAGCGCAGCGAGCAGGCCAACACAGATTGCCGCGCGGCGGTAAGCGCATGCCATGAAATAGTCAGTGACGGGTGAATGACGGCCCCCCACTATCGCTGGAAATAGCGCTGCGCGAGTTCGACCCAGTAACGCACGCCGACCGGCAGAATCTCGTCGTTGAAGTCATAGGTCGGGTGGTGCAGTCCCACCACCGAGCGATCCGCTTTCGCATTGCCGATCAGAACGTACGTACCCGGACGCTCTTCAAGCATGAAGCCGAAGTCCTCGGAGGTCATGTTCGGCGGCAAGTTTGCATGCACCCGAGCGTCGCCGAACGTATCGCGCAGCACCGCTTCGCACAGCGCCGTTTCAGCCGGTGTATTGACGGTCGCCGGGTAGTACTGGAAGTACTCGACCTCGACGCGAGCACCGTACGCGGCCGCTAACCCCTCGCACATCGTGCGGATATCGCCCTGCAACTGCAGCTGCAACGTTGACGACAGCGTACGGATCGTGCCGCGCAATTGGGCGGTTTCGGGAATCACGTTGTCGGTATCGCCGGCATGCATCATGCACACGGAGATCACGCCGGGATCGACGGGGTCCTTGTGACGCGCGGCAATGGTCTGGCATTGCAGCACCATTGAACACGCGAGCGGAATCGGATCGAGGCCGAGCTGCGGCTGGGCCGCGTGCGCGCCCTTGCCGGTCAAGGTGATGCGAAAACGCGAACCCGCTGCCATGATCGGCCCGGTGCGCAGTCCGAACTGCCCCGCCGGTAGACCCGGCCAATTGTGCATGCCGAACACGGCCTCGGTCGGAAAGCGTTCGAACAACCCGTCGTCGATCATCTTGCGCGCGCCCGCGCCGCCCTCCTCGCCAGGCTGGAATACGAAGTGCACCGAACCCGGCAACGGTGGCAGCGATTTCAGCACAAGCGCAGCGCCAAGCAGCATGACCGTGTGACCATCGTGGCCGCACGCGTGCATCACGCCCGTATTGCATGACGCATGCGCGAACGTGTTGGCCTCGTGGATCGGCAATGCGTCGAGATCGGCGCGCAGTACGATGCCGCGCGTTGGGTCCTGACCGGGCAGGCTCGCGACCACGCCGGTCTTGCCGAGACCGCGCACGGGCCGATAGCCGAGCGCTTCGAGTTCGGCCGCAACGAGATCGGCGGTACGGTTTTCCTCGAAACGCAGTTCGGGATGGGCGTGCAGTTCCTGGCGCAGCTTCGTCCAGTGCGCACGGTGGGCGTGATAAAACGGTTGCGACGTATCGGCTTCGATGGCGATGTTCATGTTGTTCAGTCCGGTTCGCACGGTTCCTTCTGCAAGCCTTCACGTGTAGTACCCGAGGATCGACTTGATCTCCAGGTACTCTTCCATGCCTTCGACGCCATACTCGCGACCGTTGCCCGATTGCTTGTAGCCGCCGAACGGTGCCTGCGGATCCCACGCCGGATAGTTTAAATGCACCTGTCCCGAGGCGATCCGTGCGGCCACCGCGCGCACCGTGTCGGGGTCGGTGCCCTGTACGTGCGCGCCGAGTCCGTAGACCGTGTCGTTGGCGATCTCGACTGCTTCGTCGATGCTGTCGTATGCGAGCATCGCCAACACCGGGCCGAAGATTTCCTCGCGCGCGATCGCCATGTCGGAGCGCACCGCCGAGAAGATCGTCGGCTGCGCGAACCAGCCGCGCGAGAACCCCGCAGGCCGACCCGGGCCGCCGACCAGCAGCTTGGCGCTTTCGTCGATCCCCGTCGCGATCATCGTCTGCACGCGCTCGTACTGCGCGCGGTTCGCGAGCGGACCGTGGGTCGTCGTCTCGACGAATGGGTCACCGACCACCATCGCGTCGACTGCCGCGACCGCGAGCTGTTCCGCCTGCGGCAGCAGCGCGCGCGGCACGATCAGCCGCGTCGGCGCACTGCACGATTGCCCCATGTTGCGAAACGCGGCGGCGACGCCGAGCGATACCGCGCGCGACAGATCCGCATCCGGCAACACCACGTTCGGCGACTTGCCGCCGAGTTCCTGCGCGACGCGCTTGACGGTCGGCGCGGCTGCCTGAGCGACCAGCACGCCGGCGCGCGTCGATCCAGTGATCGACACCATATCGATCTGCCGATGCGCGGCGAGCCGCTCGCCGACCTCCGGCCCCGTGCCGCTGACCAGATTGAACACGCCGGGCGGCAGCCCGGCGGCCTCGACAATCTCGGCGAACAACAGCGCACTGAGCGGCGACAGCTCGCTCGGCTTGAGCACGATCGTGCAGCCGGCCGCGAGCGCCGGGCCGACCTTCGCGGTGATCTGGTAGATCGGCCAGTTCCACGGCGTGATCAGCGCGCACACGCCGATCGGCTCGCGCACAATCGCGGTCGTGCCGCGCTGCACCCGAAACGGATACGACGCGAGGTTGTCGCGGGCGACGCGTAGATGCTCCGCGGCGAGGGGCACATGCGCGTTGCGCGCATAGGTGATCGGCGCGCCCATCTCGGTAGTCAGTGCCTGCGCGAAAGTTTCAGCGCGTTCGCGCATCAGCGTGTGCAGGCGGTCGAGATAGCCGGCGCGCTCTTGCGGCGAAGTCGCCGACCAGCGTACGAACGCGGTGCGCGCGGCCTGCACCGCGCGCCCGACGTCGTGCGCGTCACCGAGCGGCAACTCGGCCAACGTCTCGCCAGTCGACGGACACACGAGCGGCGCACGCGACGTGCCGGCAGGCTGCGTCCATTCGCCGTTGATGTAGATCTGCTCCAGATGCCCGGAGCTCTTTAGATGATCGAGTGGGGAAGTCATTGGGTTGCGTCCTTGAAGCGATACCAGGCGCCGACAATCGGCAGAAACCACGGCTTGCCGAAATGGCCGGGAATCGCCGGCCACGAGAAATCCTTCCACGGGTTCAGGTCGGTGCGGCCGTCCATGATGTCGGCCATCCGCGTGCCCATCAGCGTCGACATTTGCGTGCCGTGGCCGCTATAGCCCATCGAGTAGTACACGCCGTCGCGCTGCCCGGCGCGCGGCAGGCGGTTCTTCGTCATATCGACCATGCCGCCCCAGCAATAGTCGATGCGCGTATCGGCCAACTCCGGGAACACGCTCGCCAGTTGCTCACGCAGAATCTTGCCGCTCTTCCCGTCCGCGCGCGGACTCGACACCGCGAACTGCGCGCGGCCGCCGAACAGCAGGCGGTTATCCGGCGTGGTACGGAAGAAGTTGACGAAGTTCTTCGTGTCGGTCGCCATCCGCCGGCGTGGCAGCAGCCGGTCGAGCTGCGCGACCGGCAGCGGTTCGGTGACGATCAGGAACGCGCCGACCGGCACGATGCGCCGCCGGATCCAGCCGAACGGGCCGACCTGCGAGATGCCGCTCGCGAGCAGCACCTGCTTGCAGGGGATCTCGCCACGCGGGGTACCGATCCGATACGCGCCGTCCGGCTCGCGGCGGAGCGCAAGCACCGGTGTATGTTCGAGAATATGCGCGCCGCGCGCCTCGGCGGCGCGCGCGAGTCCGCGCACGTAGCGGCCCACGTGCATACCGGCGCTCCTGGCGAAGATCAAGCCGCCGTGATACCGGTCCGAGCCGATCTCGTCGCGCAATTCTGCGCGAGTGATGATGCGCGTGTCCGGATCGACATTCGCTGCCAGCAGCGCCTGGCTGCGCACCAGCTTGTCGAAATGCTCAGGTTTTGCCGCGAGTTTCAGCTTGCCGCTACGCGCGAAATCGCAGTCGATCGCTTCCTCGCGCACGAGCCGCTCGACCGTGTCGACGCCGGCGTCGAACGCGCGATAGATGTCATTCGCGCGCTCGGTCCCGATCAGATGCGACATCGTTGCATAGTCCTGCGCGAAGCCGTTGTTGCACATGCCGCCGTTGCGGCCAGAGGCCGCCTGGCCGACCGTTCCCGCTTCGCAGACGACCAAGCTCGCACCTTTCTTCGCGAGCGCAAGCGCGGCGGTCGTGCCGGTGATGCCGCCGCCGACCACGACCACGTCGCACGAATCGAGCGGCAACCCTACTGCGCGGCCGACGAACGGCTCTGAGGTATCCAGCCAGTAAGAGGTAAATTGCATCAGGATTCCCTTTCTCCGGAACGTTCCAGGCCGAGGCAGTTTCGCCTCTCGTCAGGACTCAACCAGCCAGACGCAGCCTCAGACTGCGCGGGCATCGTGCTCTTCAAGGACCCACGACGCCGGCCAGACCGCAAAGATTGCGAATAACGATGTTGTCAAAGAACGGATTGGCAGGCTCATGCGCGCGATTGGCGAACACCTTGTTCTTCATGCCCATGTCGTGCCGACATCAGGCCGTAGCGGAACGACGACGACACGTGCAGGATGTCTTCGGAGTCGCAGCCGAGTGTATCGAACATATATTCGAAAGCACGCAGACGCGCCTTGTATGCTCCCGCCTGCTACGCGGTCGGCACTGCATGGAACGGCGCACCAGGCTTCGCGACGTTGTGCTGGATTGGCTCGTCCATCGAGTTAGTCGGGATCGTTCAATCCAAAACGGATCAACGTGCCGTGGCAATCGAAGGTAATGTTTTTCGGGCGGAGCGACTTCATAAATCATCCTCAGCGTAGGTGGCAACATCCGATCAGGATGCGACGAGCGCCGGTTAATTTGATCAGAAAAGTGACGTGCGCCTGGTCATCCGGGCTCGCTAAAAATCGGCGACCTTCCCCCAGACGGACTGCTCGAATCGCTCGTGGCGATACGGCTCAGGGTCGACGATCGGCATCGCGCCGCTGACGATATCCGCCGTCAAATGGCCGACGCCCGGACCGATGCCGAAACCGTGCCCGCTCAAGCCCGCTGCAACGACGAAGCCCGCAATCTGGGCAGACTCTCCGATCACCGGCACGCCGTCCGGCGTCATGTCGATATAGCCGGCCCATGCACCCGCCGCTTTCGCAGTGGCAATCGCAGGGCACATCGCTGCCGCCCGGCGTCGAATTTCCTTGATCGCCGTCTCGTCCGGTGTCGGGTCCAGCACACGCATGCGCTCCATCGGCGTGGGCTGGTCCAGACGCCAGCGCGTGCTGCTTTCGTGCCCCGACCGAATGCCTTCCAACGTGCCAAGGCTCAGGCTGCGCCAGCGGCTCGAGAACATGGGCAGGAAGTCGCGTGCATAACGTACCTTCTGCCAGGTCGGATCGAATCGCGCGATCCCACTGATTGCGAGCGTGAAAAGGTTCTCGCCGCGGCGAGTGATAGTGATGCCGGAGGTGTGCAGCGCATCGGGCAACGTGCCGCTCGGCAGCGACACCGCCGCCACCGACGCGCGGATCGTTGCCTGTGGAAAGCGGATTCCAAGCTGCCGACAGAAGGTGGACGCCCATGCGCCGCCGGACAATACCGCCGCCGACGTGCGGATCGTTCCGCGCTCCGTGACAACTGCCGACACGCGGCCGCCAGCGGTTTCGATGCCGCGTGCGGCACAGTTCTCGTGAACGGTGCCACTCAGCTTGCGAATCGCGCGTGCGACTGCCGGCGCTGCGCGGCCGGGATCAGCGGTACCGTCGGTCGGCGCGAATACGCCGCCCTTCCATTCACGCCCCGTCGCGCGATCACGATTTTTCGCCTCGCGACTGCCGAAGACCTCGGTCTTCACGCCGGCTGTCTTGGCGAACTCGCACCAGCGCGCCCAGCGCGCCAATTCGGCATCGTCATTGCTCAGGTACAACAGGCCACTGCGTCGAAAACCTGTCGTCTCACCCGACTCCGCTTCGAACTGCTCCCACAGCCGAAGGCTTTCAGTCGCGATCGGAAGTTCGCGCGCATCACGGTTTTGCTGACGGACCCAGCCCCAGTTACGGCTCGACTGCTCACCACCGACGAAGCCTTTTTCGACAAGCGCGACCTTCATACCGCGTCGCGCGAGAAACCAGGCAGTGAACGTCCCAACGATACCCGCGCCAATCACGACGACGTCGGCGCTCTCGGGCAGCGGATCGTTAGCTTCGACGCGGGTCAACGGTACACGCATGGACAACAAACTCCTTTTGACGTCGAACGGAACTTCGTGGTGAAGATTATCAAGCAGTCCCCCCGCGCGTTGTTTAATGGTCAATAAAGTGGGCGTTAAGGCAAATTTAATGGTTAGTTCGGCAATACGCCGGCAGTATTTACGTATAGGCGATGTAGGGCAACATGCCGAAATCACCCTGTGCGAGCGGAATCAGCCAGTGTGCGGAGCCCTCTCACGCGGAATGGTCCAGCCCGAATTGTTGGCGCAGCGCTGCATCACGTTGCGGCGGTCGCGGACCCGCGCAGCAGCGTCAGGAGCGGTGCTCCGACCCGCTGCACAATCAACACCACCATGCCGCGATTCATTCGCCGGCCCTCCTGGTTTTCTCAGGCGACTGCGACGAGCATGTCGCGGCGCCTGATGTTGAACGCGACACATGCGGAGCACTGTGCCGCAAGCAAGGCGCTCCGCTGCAAATTCACGCGCTCCACCACACATACTCGGCGAACGCGCCGCCCATCATCGCGCCGGTCGGAATGGAGCCAAGCCCTTGCAGACGCGTGTCGTAGGCATCGAGGAAGCTCAGGAACGCCGGCAGGCCGATCCCGCCTTGCTCCGACACGATCACCTGCATATCGCCGTACATCTGCTTGCGCTTCGCTTCGTCGGTTTCCGAGCGCGCCGCCAGCAGCAGCTGGTCGAACTTCGGGTCGTTCCAACCCGACTCGTTCCACGGTGCGTTCGACTTGAAGAACTGGCTGAACAGCACGTCGGCGCTCGAACGCGGATTCACGTTGCCGAAGCCAAGCGGATGCTTCATCCAGTGATTCGACCAGTAGCCATCCGACGGCACGCGATTGACGCTCAGGTTCACGTCGATCGTCGCGCCCGCCTGCTGCAGCAATTCGGCCATCTCGATCGAACCGTTCGCATCGGTCGTAGCAAACATCGGCGGCAGTGCGACGCCCACGGCGCCGGCCTTCTGGAAATGGAACTTCGCCTTGTCCGGGTCGTGCGGACGTTGCGGCAGCGACGCGTTGAAGTAACGGTGGCCCGGATGGATCGGCTGATCGTTGGCGATCACCGCATAGCCCTGGAACACCGCGCTGCGCAACTGCTCGCGATCGAACAAATATTTCATGCCCTGCACGAAGTCCGGATTGCCGGTCAGCGGATTGTCGCGGCGCATGATCAGGTCCGTGTACATCCCCGATCGGGTTTCCTTCATCGCGTAGCCCCGCGTCGCGCTGATACGACGCGTCTGGCGCGGGTTCACCGAGTTGATCAGATGCACATCGCCTGCGAGCAGCGCATTGACGCGCGCCGCGTCATCGCTGATGCCGATCAGTTCGATCTGGTCGAGGTACGGACCCGCGCCGGTCTTCCAGTAGTTGTCGTTGCGCACGCCGACCGTCGACACGCCCGGCTTGAACGACTTCAGCCGGTACGGACCAGTGCCGACAGCGGTCTCGAAGCTCGTCGTGCCGGCCTTCACGATCACCAGTTGCGGGGTCGCGAGAATCACCGGCAGGTCCGCGTTCGGCGACTGCAGCGTGAGCGTGACTTCGTCGGGACCAGTCTGCTTCGCGTCGGCAAACTGATCGACCAGTACCTTCACCTTCGATGCGGTGTTCGGGTCCTTGTGGCGCATCAGCGAATAGACCACGTCGGCAGGCGTCAGCGACTTGCCGTCGTGGAATGTCACGCCGGGGCGCAGCTTGATGATCCACACGCGGCCGTCGTGCGTGTCGATGCTGCTCGCGAGGTTCATCTGCGGCGTCAGCGAGCCGTCGAGATGCGTGAGGCTGCTGTAGAACGTGAAGCAGCGGATATAGTCCGCGCCGGTCGATGCCTTCGCCGGATCCAGCGTGTCCGACGTCGACGACGTGTCGTAAGCGACGCGGATCGACCCGCCCTTTTTCGGGGTGGACGCCGCGAACGCGCGCGACGCGGTGCCGATCCAGCCGCCGCCCGCCACAGCCAACCCGCCAGCCGACATCAGGCGCAGCATGTCGCGACGATTGACGCCGCGGTTCTCCTTTGCATCTTTAGTCATGCACAGTACTCCTCGATAATTCAATGTATCGCATGGTCTGGCGCCGCTCCGGCACCGACACACGCGTTCAGGCTAGCGCCCTTCCCAGAGCGCTTCGGGATCGATCAGAACATCGCCTGAGTGATCAGACCGTACCAACGCACATCGGCGTCTGGCGGTCCGCTGTGCTCATCAGCCGGTGCGTTGCGCACCATCTTGACGACGGAGTCGACACACGGCAGTCCCTGCGCGGCGAGCCAGTCATTGAGGTCCGACTCGCCCGGTCCGACCGGTACGTCGACGCGGATATACTCGTTCTCGCGGCCATTCAGCCAGCATGTGATCAGCGCCTTCGCGTTGAGATCTTCAGGCGAAGCGGATGCCACCACTGGCCCGATCACATAACCGCGGCCAAACAGACGGAATACCGAGAAGCCGATAATCGAACCGTTCTGTTCGAGTACCGCGCAGGAGCCGACCTGGAACAACGCAGCCAGCATCGCCTGCCGCTCGAGACCGGTTGCCCGCGTAGCCAGCGCGGTCACTTGCGCAAGGTCTTCATGCTGCGCGTCGCGCAGGCGGATGCCGTGCGGCAGGGTGACCGGCGCCGTCTCGGTGACACGGCCCTGGTGTTGTTTCAGCATCCCGCAGACGCTGAAACCGAGCTTCTCGTACAGCGGCTTTCCTTCAGGCGTCGCATGCAGGAACGTCACGCGCGGACCCGCTTCTTCGATCAGCATCTCCATCAGCTTGCGCCCGATGCCGCGCCCCTGATAAGCGTCGGAGACGATCACGAGCCCGAGCGATGCGCGCTTTGCGCCGTGCTTCCAGCACAAGCCCGTGCCGATGATCACTCCGTCCAGTTCGGCGACAAAACCGGCGCCGGCATCCAGCGCGAATTGCCAGTCTTCAAGACGATGCGGCCACGACACCGCTAGCGACATCTTCTGCGCTGTCGCGATGTCTGCTGATGTCATTGATCGATAAATCGGAGACGCAGTTGAACTAATCGGATTCGAGGTTGCAGTCATGTTCACATTGATACGGTTACGTTACTGATCGTCGGTCCGGCGCTAGCCGGTTATCAGCCGTGGGAGGCAAGCGGTAACGCCACTGTCAGACCGATTATCCTTGAACAAAATAAATTTCTATTAATTGAAAACTAACCTTTCATTAAGTAAAATTTAATGCTCAGAGTTCACGTCTGGACCGATCATTTAGAAGTTGCAACGCAGGAGCCTCACGGGCTAATGCCCTGCGCTCCCGGCGACAGCCATACATGAAAATGTGCGAAGCGACCGGCCCGGGAAATACGATACGCGGCGGTATTTTTGGCGTGTTTAACATTTATTGAACTTTTGATTAAGGGCCGGTTAATGATCGATCTAGACGACATGCGGTTGTTCCGGGCATTGGGCGGATCGCGCTCGCTCGCGGCCGCCGCACGCCTTCTGAACCTGACGCCGCCCGCCGTGTCAGTCCGTCTGCAACGGCTGGAGGAACGCCTCGGTATGCAGCTCGCGATCCGCGAAGCTCGTGGTGTGACGCTGACCGAGGAAGGCCTGAAACTGCTCGACGAATCAATAGAGTTACTCGAGAGAGTCGAATCGATCGCGACTCGCATCGCCGAGCAGTCGGGCAGCGTCAGCGGCCACTTGCGAATCGTGGCGCCGTTCGGATTTGGTCGCGCACACGTCGCGCCGTTGGTGCGCAAACTCCATCTCGCCCATCCCAATCTTGGCGTATCCCTGGTATTGGCTGAAAGCCCTCTGTCCGCATCCTCGGGGGCCGACGTCGTACTATCAATCGGGGCGGCCAAATCCTCTTCCTGGGTCGGTCATTTCCTCGCGCCAAACGAACGCTTTTTGTGCGCGAGCCCCGAGTTCGCCAAAAAGATCGACAAGATGGATCATCCGACGGATCTTCAACGCTATGAATATCTGACGCTCCGAGAAAACGATGAGGATGTGACCCGGCTTCGCTTCATGCCAGTCGGCGATACCCACAAGCCCGGCGCGAAAGGCATCACAGTCCGGCTGTCCGGTTTGCTGTCATCGAACGACGGCACCGTGGTCAGCGACTGGGCATCCGCGGGGCTCGGTATCATCGAGCGGTCTGAATGGAGTGCTGCGGGGCTGATCGCCGCTGGCAAGCTGATTCGCCTGCTTCCTGGCTGGCGGCTGGAGCCCGCCCCGATCCTCGCACTCCTGCCGTCACGAAACGCTGTGACGAATCGTCAGCGGCTCTTTCTCGAGGCAGCGAAACGTGCCTTCGATCCGGCACCCTGGCGCCAGCCAGCACGATTCAATCCGGTTTAACGATCGGTTTATTGTCCATTAAACACAGGCAGAATTCGGGCTTCTATAGTGGGATCTCCATCCGGGCTGCGGACCGTCAATTCTCGATGATCCGATCCGGTGACCAGCAAGGAGTCCCAATTTTGAATCTGCAGTCGTTGAACACGCCGGCAGCGCTGATTGACGTTACGCGCATGAATCACAACATTCTGCGCATGCAGCAGCGCCTCAACGCGCTCGGTGTCGCCTTCCGGCCGCACGTGAAAACCAGCAAATGCCAGCCCGTCGTGCAGGCGCAGCTCACCGCCGGCGCCCAGGGTATCACCGTCTCGACGCTGAAGGAAGCCGAACAATTCTTTGCCGCCGGTATTCGCGACATCGTCTACGCGGTCGGCATCGCCCCCGCCAAGCTGCCGCAGGCCCTCGCGCTGCGCCGCGCCGGTTGTGACCTGAAACTCGTCACGGACAACCCCGCCGGCGTCGACGCGATCGTCGCATTCGGCCGCGAACATGACGAAGTTTTCGAAGTCTGGATCGAGATCGACGTCGACGGCCATCGCTCCGGCATCCCGCCTGAGGATGTCGCGCTGCTACGCGTTGCGACCGCGCTGGTGAACGGCGGCATGCGGCTTGGCGGCGTGATCGCTCACGCCGGCTCGAGCTACGAATACGACACACCCGAAGCACTCGTGCAGATCGCCGAGCAGGAACGCGCCGGCACCGTGCGCGCCGCCCAGCGTCTGCGTGACGCGGGCCTGCCGTGCGAGGTCGTCAGCGTCGGCTCGACGCCCACCGCGCTCGCGGCAGAGCATCTCGACGGCGTGACAGAAGTTCGCGCGGGCGTCTACGTGTTCTTCGATCTCGTGATGCACAACGTCGGCGTAAGCACAACGTCCGAGATCGCCCTGAGCGTACTGACCACCGTGGTCGGCCATCAGCGGGAAAAAGGCTGGGTCGTCGTCGATGCCGGCTGGATGGCGATGAGCCGCGACCGCGGCACGCAGCGTCAGAAGCGCGATTTCGGTTACGGCCTCGTGTGCACCGAAAATGGCGAGGTGCTCGACGGCTACCTGATGACCGGCGCAAACCAGGAGCACGGCATCGTTTCGCACGACGGCTCGCCCGACGCGGATATCGAAAAGCGCTTCCCGATCGGCATGCGCCTGCGAATCCTGCCCAATCATGCCTGTGCGACCGGCGCGCAATACCCCGAATACGTCGCCGTCCAACCAGACGGCGAACTTACCTCCTGGCCTCGCTTTCACGGCTGGTAAAAGCGGCGGCTGGCGAGTCGCACATGGTGAAGCCCGCGCTCACCGCCATCTCTCCACGACCGTTCCGCACCAACGTTCTGATGCGGTCAGAAGTCCGCGCGGCGTTAGCCGTCAAAGCAAACGCCAATGGCGTGATCCTGAGCCACGCGGCATGGCGGCCGGATCAGAACGCGAGGCCTTGCGCATCGCATTCGCGGAAATCACGTTGCGCAGCGACCGTTGGGAAGACACTGCAAGACTATCTTTCAACAGCATTCTCTGACTCTGCCCTCATCCCGGGCTCATCGTCTATCGCTTGCATCAACTCCTGCCATGCCCACTGACGCCCAGCTTCTTCTCCTCGATAACGAAACCGTCGAGTTTGCCCTGCAAACCGAAAATGTAATAGGTGCAGTTCGCGAGGCGTTCGTTCTTCATAGCCAGCGGGCCGGTCGGGTGTTTCCGGTGGTGCGCGAAAAGCTCCACACCGGAGGAGTCTTCGGCATCAAGGCCGGCGACGTCGCCGATCAGAACCTGCTTGGGTTCAAGGCAGCCGGTTTCTGGCCAGCGAACCGCCAGAAGAACGGCGAGCCGCATCAGGCCACCGTGGTGCTGATCGACCCGGAAACCGGCCGACCGCTCGTGATACTGGACGGCAATGCGATCACGACGATGCGAACCGGTGCGGCGGGGGCGCTAGGCCTGAAAACGCTCGCCCGACCCGACAGCAGCCATATCTGCATTTTTGGCACCGGTGTCCAGGCCAGAATTCAGTTGAGCTATGCACTGCGTACGCTCCCGAGCCTGCAGAATGTCCAGTACGTAAGCGTGTCAGGCGAAGTCGACGAAGCCTTTGAAGCCCAGTTTCGCGATCGTTGTCCGATTCGTGTCGCCCGAAACAGAAACGACGCGGTGGCCGACAGCGATGTCGTCATCACGGCGACGCCAGGCAATCAGGTGCTGTTCAACGACGACGCGATCCGGCCGGGCACCCATTTGACCTGTGTCGGATCTGACACGAAAGGCAAACGGGAACTGCCTCCGAATGTTCTCGAACGGGCCCGCGTATTCGTCGACGACGAGCAGCAAGCTCGAACGATTGGCGAGTGTCAATGGAGCGACGGCGTGCGGCGCACAGAAATCGGCGACATACTCGCCGGCGTGCAGAAGTTCGCACGCGACCAGAACGACATCACAGTATTCGACATGACGGGCCTCGCCCTTCAGGATCTGACGGTGGCTCGCCTGGTCTATCAGAGCGCACTCACAGGCGGAAAAGGAACGAGCATTCCGTGGCCTTGGTAACGCATTTCCGATAGGCGGGAGACTGAGGTTGTCCCTCAAGATGCTGTTTACCCGTCAGCCTCGCGCCTCTCGAGCGGCTAGGCGGTTGCCCTTCCGGCGAACCCATGACTGATACGCTCATGTAGCGCCAGTCATGGTCCGACTCGCGGCGTGACCATACCGCGCGACGCAACGTCGCCCCTGGATCGCAAGGTCTAGCATCGTCCGGCGATCTTGACAGCGCCGATGTTTAACGGGCCCGACATCCCATCGACCAAACCCCGGTCGCGTTGCATAACAAAGTGCCGGTCGCCTGGCAAACGACCGGGTCCGAGTTAGCTGCGGAGTTCTGCTGTCAGAGTTCGCGGGCCTTGCCAAGCTGCTCGATAAGCATTTCATCCAGATGCTTCGGTTCACGTCCAGAAGCTTGTCGATCCGCCATCGGCAACTGAAGCCATCAGCAATTATGCGGGCGTCGGGAGCCAAGTCCGCCAGCTTCGGCAAAAGCTCACGGTTTGCGATGTCTCGCGACACCCGCGCGGTTTTTGCGCCTGGACAGCAACGGCAATTCGCTCGCGGGCGTCCTCGCGCTGGAGTGGCTGACTACGCTTACAGGCCAGTCGATTTCTAACTGCAAAAGCGGTTGAAGAAAAGCTGGGGGCCAGGGCGCTTACTACGTGCTCCGGTGTGCGTTTGAACAGGGAACCAACCCGAGCCTTGGGTACGCGTCTGACTCAATCATGTAGACCGGGTAGGCCGTACTGGATTCGAACCAGTGACCAACGGATTAAAAGTCCGCTGCTCTACCAACTGAGCTAACGGCCCCCTGCTCCCGATCATCCACTGCCGTCGCGCTGTT
>NZ_SELS01000084.1 GCF_004197395.1 Paraburkholderia sp. UYCP14C
CCGGACTACCGCGATCGCGAGGTGTTCATCTGCGGCCCCGGCGGCTATATGGACGCTTCCAGAAAGATGCTTGTGGAGGGCGGGCACGACCCTGCCCGATATCATCAGGAGAGCTTCAACTTTGCGGAGACTGTGGAGTGCGCTCAAGGCCCGGTCGCGGAGCCTGGCGCAGAAGCGAGCGGGGAGGTAGGTTATACGGTGCAGCTGGCGCGCTCGGGTCGCAGCTTCTCGATGGACGGGTCACAGACCGTGCTCGTCGCTGCGCGAAAGGCCGGCGTGCCCCTGCCGTCGTCATGCAGCCAGGGCATTTGTGGAACCTGCAAGACGAAGGTACTCGAAGGCACCGTGGACATGAAGCACAACGGCGGCATTCGCCCGCGTGAAATCGAGAAGGGCATGCGCTTGATGTGTTGCAGCCGTCCGACTTCGGATCTGATTCTGGATTTGTAGCTTATCCCATTGCTGCAGCGCCACGACTTCAACGTCGTGGCGCGCACTTTCTCGCTGGTTAACGTAACGGGATTTCCACCACGCTCCGCGGCGTCTATCCGGGTGAAGTATCTCCAACGGAGATTCGTGGGATCGGAGTCGGCTTCGCTACCGCGGACTCTCGTGTCGGCGCGGCGCTGGGCACGTTCTTGTTGCCTTTGGCAATGGATACGCGAGGCATCGGCGCCTCGCGTATGAGCAACTGCAGATCACGCGGCTAGCCGCTGCCACGAGCGGCGGCGCCGGCGATGTTCCCGGCGCTTTCCCAATGCCGCGGTCATCCTTCAGTGTCAGTAATGAACGACGGTCCGGATCGATTTGCCCTCGTGCATCAAATCGAAGGCTTCATTGATGCCAGAGAGCGGCCTGGTATGGGTGACGAACGGCGCGAGCTGGATCTTGCCCTCCATCGCGTCTTCCACCATGCCCGGTAGTTCCGAGCGGCCCTTCACGCCGCCAAAGGCGGTGCCCAGCCAGCGGCGGCCGGTCACGAGCTGGAACGGACGGGTGGAGATTTCCTGACCTGCGCCGGCCACGCCAATGACGACTGACTGGCCCCAGCCACGGTGCGCGCATTCGAGCGCCGCACGCATCACGTTGACGTTGCCGATGCATTCGAAACTGTGGTCCACGCCCCAACCGGTCATTTCGACGATGACCTGCTGGATGGGCTTTTCATAGTCCTTGGGGTTGATGCAGTCGGTTGCCCCGAAGGCGCGCGCCAGGTCGAACTTGCCCGGATTGGTGTCAATGGCGATGATGCGGCTCGCCTTGGCAAGCTTTGCGCCCTGGATCACGGCGAGACCGATGCCGCCCAGCCCGAATACGGCGACGGTATCGCCTTCCTGCACCTTGGCGGTGTTCTTCACCGCGCCCAGACCCGTGGTGACGCCGCAGCCAAGCAGACACACCTGCTCGGGATTGGCTTGCGGGTTGATTTTGGCCAACGACACCTCGGCCACCACGGTGTACTCGCTGAACGTGGAGCAGCCCATGTAGTGATAGATGGGCTGGCCGTTGTAGCTGAAGCGGGTCGTGCCGTCGGGCATCACCCCTTTGCCCTGGGTGGCGCGCACGGACACGCACAGATTGGTCTTGCCGCTCTTGCAGAACAGACATTCGCCGCACTCCGCGGTGTAGAGCGGAATCACGTGATCGCCGGGCTTTACGCTGGTCACGCCTTCACCCACTTCCACGACGATGCCAGCGCCCTCGTGACCGAGCACGACGGGGAAGAGGCCTTCGGGATCGTCGCCCGAGAGCGTGAAGGCATCGGTGTGGCAGACGCCGGTATGCGTGATCTTGATGAGCACTTCGCCCTTGCGAGGCGGTTCGACGTCGACCTCGACGATCTCGAGGGGCTTACCTGGCGCAAACGCAACTGCAGCACGCGATTTCATAATGTTCCCGTTAAAAAATGGCAGCCAACTGCGGCCTGGAATTCCCGCAATGAACTAGCGCAGATAGGTTCGAACGAGGGTCACGACATCATCGATCGACCCGGACGAGGCATCCGCGGATCCCGCGAGATGCGTGAACTCCTCGCGAAGATGACTTTCGAGCACGCCGGCCATCACGCCGTTGATCGCCCCGCGGATCGCCGCCAGTTGCTGGAGCACCGGAGCGCAATCGGCGCCTTGCTCCAGCGCGCGCTCGAGCGCGTCCAGCTGGCCGCGAACCCTGCGCACGCGCGTCAGCACGCGCTTCTTTTCTTCGGGGGAATGAGGCATGACAGCATCGATATGTGGATACTATGGGGCAGTATAGACGAATACTAGGAGGGAGTATATGCCTCGGGCGCAAAGCCAGCTGGATTGCGGGCCTCTTGCCTCGGTGCATCCGGCGCATAATGGGCCCATGTTGGTCCCTGGCCACAAAGAGGTTATATGCGCTGCACCAACTGCGGGTTCGACAATCTCAGCCGGTCCCGATTCTGCGCAGCCTGCGGGTCCATGCTGACGTGTGTGTGTCCCCGTTGCGGGCGTGAGGCGGCGGTAACCGCGCGATTCTGCAGTGAGTGCGGGGCGCCGCTCAGCGAAGCGCCGGCGCCGGAGGCGGAGCCGGCGAGCTTCGCTCAGGAACCGCCGCCTGCGCCAGTGCATTACACGCCCCATCATCTTGCCGAGCGTATCCGTGCCGAGCACGTCGCGATGGAGGCAAGAGGGCAAACGGCCGGCGAACGCAAAACCGTCACGGCGCTCTTCGCCGACATGGCCGGTTCCACGGCTTTGATCCATGGTCTCGACCCGGAAGAAGCGCATCACCTGATCGAGCCCGTCGTCGCGCTGATGATGGAAGCCGTCCATTACTACGAGGGCTACGTTGCCAAATCGCTGGGTGACGGCATCCTCGCGCTGTTTGGCGCGCCGATCGCCCACGAAGACCATCCGCAGCGAGCGCTTTTCGCCGCGTTACGGATGCAGCAGGCGATGCGGCGGCACGGCGACCGTGTACGCCTGGAAAAAGGCATTCCTCTGCTGGTCCGCGTGGGCGTACACACGGGCGAGGTCGTCGTGCGCTCGATCCGCACCGACGATCTGCACACCGATTACGACCCGGTCGGCCACACGATCCACATCGCGTCGCGCATGGAAGGCATCGCCACGCCCACGTCCATTCTGGTGAGCGAGTCGACTCACAAGCTGGCCGAGGGCTATTTCGAGTTCAAGCCGCTGGGGGCGGCCCAGGTCAAGGGCATCCCTGAACCGCTACCTGTGTACGAGGTGCTCGGCCCCGGTGCGCTGCGCACGCGATTGCAACTGGCCGCGCATCGCGGCCTCGCGCGGTTCGTCGGGCGCGAGGCCGAAATGGCACACCTGAACCAGATGCTGGAAGCGACCCGGGCAGGGCGGGGGCAGGTCGTCGGCGTGGTCGGCGAAGCGGGTGTCGGCAAGTCGCGGCTCTTTCACGAGTTCAAGGAGCGTTCGCGGCGAGGATGTCTGGTGCTGGAGACATTTTCTGTTTCGCACGGCAAGGCGTTTGCCAACTTGCCGTTGATCGAACTCATGAAGAGCTATTTTCAGATCACCGCGCGCGACGACGAGCGACGCTGCCGGGAAAAAGTCATCGGCAAGGTATTGACGCTCGAGCGCAGTTTCGAGGATCTCGTGCCTTACCTGCTGTATCTGCTCGGCACGGGCGAATCCGCTTCCACGCTGGCGGACATGGATCCAAAGGTTCGGCGGGACCGGACATTCGATGCGATCACGCAGGTCTTGACGCGCGAGAGCCAAAGCCAGCCGATCGAGCTGCTGTTCGAAGACCTGCAATGGCTGGACCGGGAGACCGAGGCTTTCCTGGTCTATCTCGTCGAGCGCGTGCCGGGCAGCCGTATCCTGCTGCTGGTGAATTATCGGCCGGAATATCAGCCAGCATGGAATTGCAGTCAGCTCCGGCTTGAATCGCTTGGTCCGCAAGAGGCCCATGGGCTCCTCACGGCCCTGCTCGGCGACGATGCCTCGCTTTTGCCGCTCAAGCAGCGGATCCTCGAGAAGACGGAAGGCAACCCGTTCTTCATGGAGGAAGTGGTGCAGACGCTCGCGGAAGAGGGGTGCCTGCTCGGCGAGCCGGGGCACTACCGGATCGAACGAACTCCCACCGCGCTGCACATTCCGACCACGGTGCAAGGCGTGCTCGCCGCGCGTATCGATCGGCTCCCGCTTGCGGAGAAGGAGCTGTTGCAGACGCTCGCGGTGATCGGCAAGGAGTTCCCGTTCAGTCTGATCCAGCGTATTTGCGGCGGAGAGCTGGCACGCACGGACGATGATCTGCGCGAGCTGCTCGCCCACCTGGAAACCGCGGAGTTCATCTACGAGCGGCCCGCTTACCCGGAGGTGGAGTATTCGTTCAAGCATGCGTTGACGCAGGAAGTGGCCGGGCACTCGCTGCTGACCGAGCGGCGCAGCGCGTTGCACGAGCGCACCGCGAAAGCCATCGAGGCACTGTTCCCCACCCGGATCGCAGACTACTGCAGCGAACTCGCGCATCACTACAGTCTGAGCGGCAATATTCCGAAGGCCGTGGAGTACTTGCACAGTGCCGCGCAGCAGGCGCTCAGGCATGCCGCTCATCTGGATGCGATGCATCACCTCGGTGCCGCATTAGGCTTGCTCGATCGATTGCCCGATACGCCGGCACGTGCGTCTCGTGAGGTGATGCTGCTGCTATCGCTGGGCCCCGCCTTGATGGACGTGCGCGGCTATGGATCGCCGGAGGTGGGCGCGACCTATACGCGTGCGCGCCAGCTGTGCGAACAGCTGGGTGAGACGTCGCAACTTTTCGGGGCGCTGCTTGGATTGAGAATCCACCATTATTCGCGCGCGCAGTACGCTACCGCGCGCGAACTCGGAGAGCGGATGCTTCACATGGCGGAGCAGGCACAGGATGCGGACTGGCTCCTGGAGGCACACGGCGCACTCGGTGCCTGCATGTTCCTGCAGGGCGAATTGGGTGCCGCCGCGGCGCACCTGCAGGAGGCGCTCACTCTCTATGATGCCGAGCGGCATCAGGCCCATGTGTTCGCACATGGCGTGGATCCAGGAATCCGCGCGCTGAACTTTCTGACCGTCGTGCTGTGGCTCCAGGGATATCCCGATCAGGCGCGCAAGCGCAGCACGGATGCGCTCGCGCTTGCGCAGAAGCTCGCCTACGGGCCGACGCTCGCGTTTTCGCTGGCTTACGCGGCCGAGTTGCATCAGCTGCGGCGCGAGACCCCTCTGGTTCGGGAACGAGCCGAAGCGACCATCTCTGTCTCGACTGAACACTGCTTGCCGTACTGGCTCGCCTGGGGAAACATCTTTTCAGGCTGGGCGCGGGTCCAATCGGGAAGTCCGCAGGACGGTATCGCCCAGTTTCGCGAAGGGCTGAGGGCCGAACAATCCGTTGGCGGCGAGGATCAGCGCTCGTACTTTCTGGCGGCCCTTGCCGACTGCCAGTGGAGGGCCGGCGACGCCCAGGAGGGCTTGCGCACGCTCGGGGAGGCCATGGCGATCGTGGAGGCAACCGGCGAGCATTACTACGAGGCCGAATTGCATCGGCTCAAGGGAGTCATGCTGCTCGGTTCGGTGAGGGACGATGACCGTGTAATCGCTTGCAGCGATGAGGCGCAAGCCTGCTTTCTCAAGGCGATACAGGTGGCTCGCGCGCAGGGCGCCAGAGCACTGCAACTGCGCGCGGCATCGAATCTGGCCCGCCTGTGGCAGCGTGCGGGCAGAGCGGGCGAGGCGAAGCAAGTGCTGTCGGAGGTGTTCGACACATTTACAGAGGGTTTCGACACCGGCGACTTGCAAGAAGCCAGCGCATTGCTCGACGCGCTTGGATCGAGCAATGCGCGAACGATCGATGGCGTGCGTGGATAACCGTACCGGCCGAGGAGGTGGCCTATGGCGACGAATCGAACAAGAAGCCACGACGCGGCGGCGCCCAGGTCGATTGCGCTGGCTCTGCAGGGCGGCGGAATGCATGGCGCGTTCACGTGGGGCGTTCTCGACCGGCTACTCGAAGACGACAGGCTCGAGATCGAAGGCGTGAGCGCGACCAGTGCCGGCGCGATGAATGGCGCGGTACTCGCCTACGGACTGTTGAAGGACGGCGAGAGTGGTGCGCGCCAGGCGCTGCACGACTTCTGGCGGGCGGTCGCCCAGTCGGCCGAACGCTACAACCCGCTGCGCTGGTTGCCGTGGCTCAAGGCCTCGCATAGTTTCGGGCTCGATCATTCACCGCTGTACGCGGTCGCCGACATGATGTTGCGGGTGTTCTCGCCCTACCAGTTCAATCCGCACAACCTGAATCCGCTGCGCGAAGTGCTCGAAAGCCAGGTCGATTTTGCGGCGCTGCGCGAGGCATCTCCAATTCTGCTGTACCTGTGCGCGACCAACGTCGAGACGGGCAAGATACGCCTCTTCACGGCAGAGGACATGTGCTCGGATGCCGTGCTCGCCTCCGCCTGCGTACCGACGCTGTTTCATGCTGTGAAGATCGCCGGCGAGCACTACTGGGATGGCGGTTATATGGGCAACCCGCCAATCTATCCGCTGATCTATCACTGCAAGACGCGCGACGTCGTGATCGTCCACATTAACCCGCTCGTGCGCCCCGGCGTGCCGGTCACGGCGGCCGACATTCTGAATCGCGTCAGCGAAATCAGCTTCAACTCGTCGCTGATGCGGGAAATGCGCGCGATCGCGTTCGTCACCGACCTGATCCAGCAAGGCAAACTCGTTCGCGACGAGATGAAGGAAATGCTGATCCATTCGATCCGCTCGGACGCCGCGATGTGCGCGCTCAGCGCATCGAGCAAATACAACGCGGATTGGGATTTCCTGTGCGAACTGCGCGACAACGGTCGAAAAGAAGCCGATGCATGGCTCGCGCAGCACTACGCGGATATCGGCCAGCGCTCGAGCATCGACATTCGCGCGGAGTTTCTCTGAGTATCTAGCTGCAGCGAGCGTCGGGCAGCCGTGGGGTGACAAAGTGCGCAAAGGAGCAGAAATGACAGACATGCAGGGACGCTTCGTCGAGTTATGGTCGCGCAACGGGGGAGCGCGCGCCGAGGCTGTCTATGCCGATCTCGCGCAACGCTATGGGGAACCCATTCGTCACTATCACACGTTGCGTCACATTCGCCGCTGTCTGCGCTATTTCGATCTGGTGCGCAACATCATCCCCCATCCCGATCTCGTGGAACTTGCGCTGTGGTGCCACGACGTGATCTATGTTCCAGGCGCAGGGGACAACGAGCCGCGCAGCGCGGACTGGCTTCGCCGCTCGGCCGACGATCGCATGGCCACGTGCGAGCGCATCTGCGCAATGATCCTCGCCACCCAACATACCGGCGCGCCGGAAGAACCCGATGATCGCTTTGCGTGCGACATCGACCTCGCTGTGCTAGGCGCAGCGAGGTCCCGGTTTCTCGCGGACGGCGTGCGCGTGCGGAACGAGCGCTCCGATCTCGATGACCGCGCGTATGAGATGCAGGAACGAAGGTTCCTGGGCAGCCTGCTTGCACGACCGCGCATCTATTTCACGGATTATTTCCATGCGCGATGCGAGATGCGTGCTCGCGGGAATCTAACGTGGCGGCTCGGGCTGGAGACGCGGGAATAACTCGGGATGTTCCACTGCTGCGGGCGCGCAATTTTGCAGAGTGCGAAATTGAACCTGCGGGACGGCATGTCCACCGCTCCAGGCGAGCGTTGAGACTCAGTCTTCGGCGTCCCGAACCGCGTTGCCAGACGCGATGCTGCTTCGCCGGGTACCAAATCGCGCCAAAAGAAACCGTACTGAATCTCGGCATCACGAATCGTGATGTTACGAGAACACGGCGCATGCGTCGGCAATATGGGAACAGCCAGAATCATTGGGAAGCCATCTTTGGATGGACATGCGAACGAGATGATGCGACTGCCCGAGATGATGTTCGCTGTGCTGTCGCGGGGCGCATCGGGCGCCGTTCAGTTAGCGTCTTTGATGGTAGCAACCACTCTATGAATGCCGAGACACCTTCTTCACTTCCCGTAGACGCTGCTGGGAAATATCCGACGTATCAGCATGGCTCCGGTTGGAACGCCATGCTTCCCGAGCGAACTGGGGCTAGGTCGACTCCCGTCCGAAGATTTGGCTCGATCGTGATTGGCGGCGGATATACCGGTTTGGCCGCGGCGCGCCGCATTGCCGAATTGCGACCCGACGAGCAGGTGCTGGTGCTGGAAGCATCGACAATCGGTGAAGGGTCTGCGGGGCGCAATTCGGGATTCGTCATCAACGTTCCCCACAACACCAGGATGGGCGGCCATACCAGCCCGCTGGAGGTCGCCCGCAAGCAGCTACGTCTTTACGATGAGGGTCTGCACTGGCTCGGAGGGCTGGTGCGGGAACACCGGATCGATTGCAACTGGAACGCGGTTGGCAAGTTCCATGCGGCGGCGAGCGACGCGGGCGTGCAGAACCTCATCGCCTCGCTGGAGCAGTACCGCCAATGGGGTGTCAGTTTTGAGGTACTCGACCGCGACGCACTGCAGGAAAAACTCGGGACGGCTTATTACACGTTTGGCTACCACTCACGAAACAATGTATTCGTTCAGCCTGCAGCTCTTATTCGTGGCCTCGCGGATTCCCTGCCTTCAAACGTTGTGCTGGTCGAGGGCGAGCCGGTTGTTTCGCTGAGTGAGTCGTCACCATTCCGCGTCACAAGCAGTAGCGCGCAATACACCGCCGATCGGATCGTGCTGGCGAACAATGGATTCGCAAAATCCTTGGGTATCCTGCGCGACAGACTTATCACGATCTTCACATACGCGGCTCTCACGCCGCGGTTACCGGAGTCCGAGCTGAAAAAGCTTGGCAATTCGGAGGAGTGGGGCGTGATTCCGGCGAACCGTCTCGGTACGACCTTGCGACGCGTGCAGGGTGGCCGATTCATGGTGCGAAGTGCCTACTCTTACGAACGCGAACAATCGCCCGCCGATACGCTGAACCAATTGACGAGCAGCTATCAGCGCCGCTACCCAAACATGAAGTCTCACAAGTTCGAATATGTGTGGGGTGGAACGACAGCATTGACGCGCAATGGCGCAACGTTCTTCGGCGAGTTGCGACCGGGATTGTTCGCGTCTTTAGGCTGTAATGGAGCAGGCGTGCTGAAGGGAAGCACCTACGGCAAGCTGCTGGGTGAGATGGCCATGGGCGCACAATCACCATACCTGTCTGACGCGCTCAGTCTCGAGGGCCCGAGTTGGCTGCCGCCTGAGCCGTTCCGTCGCATTGGGGTTGTCTCGGCAATCAAGTATCAGGCAGCACTCGCTGGTCCGGAGCGCTAATTCTTTCTTGTCGTGAATGAGGAAACGAAGCAATGGCTGAAATCAGGCGCGCTCACGTAGGAAGACGCCTTTCCGAGGTTGCTGTACATCAGGGCATCGTCTATCTGGCAGGACAGGTGCCTGGCGATATAACCGAGGACATGGCAGGGCAGACCCGCCAGGTACTGGCCTCGATCGATGCGCTCCTTGCGGAACATGGGTCGGACAAGTCGCGCATCCTCTCCTGTCAGATTTTCGTCTCCGACATGTCGCAGGTCGCCGCAATGAATGAAGTTTGGGACGCGTGGGTCGTGCCCGGCCATACGCCGCCTCGCGCCACCGTGGGTGCAGTGCTGGCTCAGCCCGAGAAACTCATCGAAGTCGTGATCGTGGCGGCCGCCTGAATGGAGGCTACTCAACTCTCTCGAACGTTCCGAGGTCAGCAACTGAAAGCGCGCGGTGCTTTAGCCGGAGAGTGACGATCACAGGCCACGTGGTCCGCTTGCGTTGCCAGGAGATGCTACCTTTCGGCGGCGGACCCGAGGAGGTCGCCGGCTTGCCCACCGTCCCAACCGCTAAAGAGCGACGCGGCGTCGACTCATTACTAAAAGTCTGGATTTTCCCCAAGAAAATGTTCCTGCTATTGCGAATTTGGACTTGGTACTCTGAAGCAGCATATCGAGTGCGCCGCAAAAAAAGAACTGATCCGGCCAATCTGCGTGGAGCCTCGGTACGCTTTCCTTGGAGGAGCGTTACCAATGAGTTTCAAAAGAATGTTCCAGGCGGTTGAGACCCATTCCGGCGAGCCGATGCGTGTAATCACGGGTGGCGTCCCCCATATTCCGGGCAACACGGTGTATGAGCAAATGCGGTGGCTCGAGAAAAATGACGATCAGATCAGGATGCTGATGCTGAAAGAGCCGCGGGGGTACCCCCCCGTTTGCTGCAACCTGATTGTGCCCGCAAAGCATCCGGATGCTGCTGCCGGGTACATCATCATGGAGCAGAACGAGTATCCGTTGATGAGCGGCGGCAACACCATTTCCGTCGCCACCGCGCTGCTGGAAACGGGGATGATCGCGATGCACGAGCCGGTTACGGAGTTCTTTCTGGAAGCGCCCGCCGGTCTGATCGGTATCAAGGCGGAATGCAGGAACGGCAAGGTAACGCAGGTGACCTTCAAAAACGTTCCCGCTTTTGCAGCCCATCTGGACGCGGTCATCGATGTGCCGCATCTTGGCAAGGTCACGGTTGACGTGGCGTGGGGTGGAATGTTCTATGTCATCGCGGATGTACGTCAGTTCGACGGTCTGAAGCTGGTCCCGGAACAGGGGCGCGAGATCACGCGCGTGTCGGCTCTGATTCTGAAGGCGGCTCAGGACCAACTGCCCGTCCAGCATCCGGATTACCCTGGCATCGGGATTACCGTGTCCCAGCTCTCCGGCCCTACCGACAATCCGAATGCAGACTGGCGCAATACTGTGACGGTTCAAAACGCGCCGATCGACTTTGAGAATCCTGCCACGTGGACTGGTGCGCTCGATCGATGCGCATGCGGGACGGGGACGTGCGCGAAAATGGCGACCCTGTACGCGAAAGGAAAGCTCAAACTCAACGAATCTTTCCGTCATGAAGGCATGCTCGGTGTCATCTATACGGGCAATCTCGTCGAGGAAGTGATGATCGGCGAGTACAAGGGCGTCGTGCCGACAGTCTCGGGACAATCGTGGATCTATGGTTTCAGTACCTACGTGCTGGATCCCAGCGATCCCTTCACGAATGGTTTTACTGCTGGTGATATCTGGTGATGAATCCTGTCGCAAAGCAAAAGTGGCCGCGTTCCGGCCTCGAGACGACCGTGATGGGTTTCGGCGCGGCCCAGCTCGGCAACTTTTTCAGGCCGATCACCGAAGAGGACGCCGCTGCGCTCATCAAATCGGCGTGGGATGCGGGCGTGCGCTATTTCGACACTGCACCCAGCTATGGTCACGGTTTGAGCGAGGCGCGTTGCGGCCAGGGTCTTCGCTGGTATCCGCGCGATCAGCTCGTCCTTTCGACCAAGGTGGGACGACTGCTCAAGCCGCGCAAGCGCGCCGAGATCGACTTCGCGCCGTGGGTCGATGGTCTGCCGTTCGAGTGGCATTTCGACTACAGCTATGACGGGACAATGCGATCGATCGAAGACAGTCTGCAGCGCATGGGGCTGGCGCACATCGACATCGCACTGATTCACGAAGTCGACGTATATACCCATGGAAGCCGTCAGCCCGACATCTTCGAAGCCGCGATGTCAGGCGCAGCGAAGGCGCTGCTGCGCCTGCGCGATGAAGGTGTCGTCAAGTCGATCGGCGTGGGCGTGAACGAATGCGAGGCGGCGCGGGAAGCCATCGAGCGCGTCGACTTCGACTGCCTGTTGCTGGCTGGTCGCTATACGCTGATCGAACAGGACGCGCTCGACACCCTTTTGCCAATGTGCGAGCAATGGCAAGTGTCGGTGATCGTCGGCGGCGGCTACAACAGCGGCATTCTGGCGACCGGTGCGGTTGCTGGGGCGAAGTACAACTACGCACCGGCGCCCGAGCCGATTCTGGATCGTGTACGCAGGATCGAGCAGGTGTGCCGTGAATTCAACGTTCCACTCAAATCGGCTTCATTGCAGTTCGTGGTAGGACATCCTGCGATTCCAACAATCATTCCGGGCGTGCGAAGTCTCGCGCAACTCGATGAAAATCTGCGGACGTTCAAGGCCGATATTCCGCCCGAATTCTGGGTTGAGCTCCGGCGTCGGGAGCTGATCCGGCCAGATGCGCCGACGCACTGAACATCGCACCCAACCCGTAGATACCCGGATCGACAGCCTGTCGGCGTGCCTGCGCGCCGCCCCTCGACCTCACGAGCCAAGAGCGCAGCACGTTTGCCCAACCCATTCAATCCAATTTGCGCAATACTCAGTAGCCTGCACGCCCTCGAAGCTGGAGTTCGCGAGGTCTTCCGCACACCCAGGAGTGAACCAATGCTCAACACCTCCAGTAAACGCTTTACGGCTGGGCTGGCTGCCGTCGCCATTTTGCTCGCAAGCAGCCAATCGTTTGCACAGCAGGTCGTGAAGATCGGCGTATCAGCCCCGCTGACCGGCGCCGGAGCCGCCAACGGCAAGGACATCGAGAATGGTGTTCGCCTCGCCGTCGAGGAAGCCAACGCCCAGCACACGAAGTTGGGCGGGCAGGAGGTCCACTTCGAGCTGGACTCCGTCGATGATCAGGGTGACCCGCGCATTGGCGTGCAGGTTGCCCAGAAGCTCGTCGATGATGGAGTGGTCGTCGTGGTGGGCTACTACAACTCCGGAGTCGCGTTGCCCTCGTCGCCGATCTTCGCCAAGGCCGGCATTCCGTTGATAGACCCCGCCGCCACGAACCCGGCCATCACCAGGCAAGGGCTGAAGAACGTCTTCCGAATTATCGCCACCGACGCGCAGAACTCCGGCAATGCAGGAAACTACGCGGTAGCGGTCACCAAGGCGCAGCGCATTGCAGTGATGGACGACCGTACGGCATTTGGCCAGGGAGCCGCGGAGGAATTCAAGAAGGCTGTCATCGCGGCCGGCGGCCATATCGTCGCTTCGGAATATACCAACGACAAGGCCGTTGAATTCAACGCTCAGCTCACGAATATCAAGGCGGCGAACGCGGACCTCCTGTACTTTGCCGGCCTTGATAACCAGGCGGCCCTTCTTACCAGGCGGATGAGGCAACTCGGCATGCGCACGCAGTTCGTAGGAAGCGGTGGCATTGCCGACAGCATCTTCCTCGGCGTTGCCGGCAGTGCTGCCGAGGGCGCAATGGCCTGGGAGTACGGGCGGCCGGTCGAGTCCCTTCCCCAGGGTAAAGCGTTCGCGGAAAAATTCAAAAAACGATTTGGCGCGGATACCTTGACTTACGCGCCATTCGCCTACGACTGCGCGGGGGTGGCTATCAGCGCGATGAAGCAGGTAGATTCCGCAAAACCTGAGGTATTTATGCCGGCGTTGCGAACGATTCAATACAACGGCATCACCGGAAAGATCGAATTCGATTCGTACGGTGATCTGAAACACCCCACCTCGACGCTTTATCAGGTGAAAGGCGGCAAGTGGGTGCCCGTGACCACCATCGGCGCCGAGTGACTCGCTGGGCGGTTGTGGTTGAGCCGCCGACGGCGGGAATTATCGGAAGGGTCCATTCATCGCTCGTTATCTTCAACGGCCGGCGAGGGCCGGGGCTGTGTGAAACCGCCGAGTAGACTGGCCGTTCGGAAAACTCGGCCCTTCAGCTTGCGCGGCATTGGCCTGGCAGCAACCCGGGAAGGGTAACGACATGCGAAAACGGGTAGTTTCGCGTTTTCTTCGTGCGGCTCGGGGACGAAATCGCGCTCCTGTGAGGCTATAGGCGGGCAACGGCTTCTGCGGGCCACTCAGCCTGCACGCAGAATCCACCGTTCTTGCCGTTTTCAAAGGTCACGGTTCCGCCTAATTGCCGCACTCGCTCGCGTATGCCGAGGAAACCAAACGCCTTCTCTCTTGCAAGTCCGCTCGGGGCACCGATGCCGTCGTCACTAATACCAACCACACAATGACCCTCTGCAACCTCGATGTTGATTGAAACCTCAGTAGCCTGTGCGTGCCGGGCGACATTCGTGAGTGCTTCCTGAACGATACGGTAGATGGCCGTCGCGGCGGTTTCATTGAATTCGATTGCGCCAACCGACGATTGGATGCGTGTCTTTACCTTATAGCGTCGGCCGAAGTCGTCTGCGAGCCACTCAATGGCGGGTAGCAGTCCCAGGTCATCTAGTAACGTTGGTCGTAAGTCTGCCGCGATGCGCCGCACGGCGACCATCATCCCATCAATCTGCGAGGCAAGGGTTCGAGCGCGTGATGCCATTTCTGGCGTGCTCCGCCCCTCGGCTGTCGCGTGTTCGAGTTCGGCGGCGTACATCTTCAGCGCCGTCAGCTGCTGGCCCAGATCGTCGTGCAGTTCCCTCGCAATGCGCGCCTTCTCGCTCTCTCGGGCGCGTTCGGCAGCCGCTGCCACCTCGCTAATCCGCTCGAGTTCCTCAAAGCGGCGACGTTCGGTCAGATCACGGGTCACCTTCGTGAAGCCGCGCAGAGTGCCGGATTCGTCACGGATTGCAGAGATCATCACGTCCGCCCAAAAGCGCGACCCATCGCGCCGTACCCGCCAGCCTTCCGCCTGAACCCGGTCGTTCACGGCCGCGGCACTGAGCAACTGCTGAGGCAGGCCGGCAGCCTGATCCTCAGGCGTGTAGAAAACGGAAAAATGGCGTCCAAGCACCTCCTCGGCCACGTATCCCTTGATCGCTTGCGCCCCGCTGTTCCACGACGTGACTTCGCCGCTGGGGCTCAGCATGAAGATGGCATAGTCGCGCACGCTGTCGATCATCAGCCGGAGTCGCTCTTCGCTTTGGCGTAGCTTCTGCTCGTAGAGATGCCGCTCGGAGGCATCGAGCGCAACAGCGGCGAAACCGGCCAGGTCGCCCTGCTTACGCTGCTGCGCGCTGATGATTACGTTTGCCCAGAATCGGGTCCCGTCCCTGCGGGTATGCCAACCTTCGTAGCGGGCGTGCCCGACCGAGGCCACATGGAACAGAAGCTCGTCCAAGGGGGGTGTCCCTTGGGGTTCCGGGAAGTGAAGCGCTGAAAGCGGCTTGCCGACGATTTCAGCAGCGCTGTAGCCTGTGATGCGCTCGGCTGCAGGGTTCCAGGTCTCGATACGCCCGGTGGCGTCGAGCATGAAAATCGCGAAGTCACCGTCGATGTCCAGCATGAGGTGATAGCGCTCCCGAGCCGGGGCAGTCTCGCCAAGGCCCGTCGCTTCGTCTGAACCAGCTGATTGCTTTTCAGAACTCACAACCGTCTCCCGTCCGCACACCTTTGCGCATGTAGTCTCGGCGCGGCCATCTGGCTCCCAGAGACGGAACGCGGTTCACCCAAGCCAGTCGCACACCTGATGTAAAACGTGCAATTGACCTACCTCCCGCAACCTGAACCACTGGCACCTCAACCACCGGGAGTGTCGCAGACATGAGGTGGAAGGAGTTGATCTGAGTCAGTTCACAATAGATTGGCCGTGGACCTCCAGCTGGAAGGAGCCCGCTCCGTACTCGCGTCGAGTATCCTCTATTCGATCGATAAATACATCTGTGCCACCGGTCTTCCTGGCGGGAGGAGGTGGCACGATAAGGCTCGTGAACGAGCGCACAAGATACGGACGATTGCCTCCATTGTGCACAGACCGGAAAGCGCCGCCGCTCAGCCAGTCTCATGACCTTTTGTCGCGTTGGATCCGTCAGCACGGTGTGGGAGCGCGATCCCATCGGGTGGTTAGCGGAGTTTCTGGTGTAGAGGGGGAATATATGAAGTCCCTCGGTCGTTTAGCTTGCGGCGATTTCTCGCCAGTGCCGAGGAGGGTAGCTATGTCTCAGATCTCGCGTGGTTTCAAAGCGGCGGCTGCGATCGTGCTCGTCGCCGGTTTCACAATCGGGCATGCCGCTGCTGATGATGCCTATGTCGTCACACCGCTCGTGTCCAACGTGGCAGGCGCTGCCCCGAAGGTCGACGGGGTCCTGCAGAACGCCTGGGGTATTGCCTTTAGTCCGGCAGGAAGTCCATTCTGGATCAACGACAATGCCACCGGCTGCTCCACGCTGTATGACGGCGAGGGGACAAAGGTGACGACGCTGCAGGTCGCCATCCCGCTGCCAGGCAACGTCATACCGGCCGGCACCTGTCATCCCGTCCTTCCCACGAATCCACCGAATCCCACGCCCGCGGCGCCAACCGGGATTGTATGGAATTCTTCGTCTGCGTTTCTCGTGCCAGGTACCAGGACTCCAGCCGTATTCATCTTCGCAACTGAAGATGGCACGATTTCAGCTTGGGCCGGCGGGGTGAATCCGGCGAACAACGCCGTCATCGCGGTCGACAACTCGGCCAATCCCTCCGCGGCCAGCGGGGCTGTCTACAAGGGACTCGTATTCGGAGTGAATGCGCAAGGCGGATTCCTGTTTGCGACGAACTTCCGTTCGGGTCGGATCGATGTATTTGGGCCGAACGGGTCAGACGGCCTGTTCACGCCCGCGACGACCGACGGCGGCTTCGCCGACCCGAACATCCCAGCCGGCTATGCCCCGTTTGGCATCGCGAACATCGATGGGGACCTTTTCGTCACCTACGCAAAGCAGGACAAACAGAAGCACGACGACGATGCAGGCCGCGGTCGTGGATTCGTCGACGTATTCGATACCGACGGCCATCTGCTGCGTCGCTTTGCAAGCCGAGGGACGCTCGACTCGCCGTGGGGTATCGCGCGCGCATCGTTTGCGTTCGGCCGCTTCAGCGGCAAGATTCTCATTGGCAACTTCGGCGATGGTCGAATCAATGTCTTCGACAATGACGGCACGTTCGTCGATCAGTTGGAGAATGAGTTCGGCAATCCACTGGCTATCGACGGTCTGTGGACTCTGACACTCGGTGGCGGCCACAATTCGAGCCCGGACACGCTGTACTTCTCGGCCGGTCCTAACAAGGAAACCAATGGGCTTTTCGGGATCATCGCTCCAGTAGGCGGCTCCAGGGAGCGAGCGTCCATGCAGCACGGACAATAGCCGGCAGTGCGCGGCTCTCTGGGCTCGCGATGTCGCTGACCATTGAGACGATATCGATCTCAGTACCAGACGAAGGACCTCACCTCAGCCGGTCGCGGAACTCGCCAGACGTGACCGGCTCTTCATTATTCCGTGGCGTCTGAAGGCAAGAATGACTCGTGGCAGGCAATTCGCGTCCTTCCAGACTGAGCTTTACCCGCAAGTCTGGTGATCCACTGGATCGGTATAGACTTCAGTCATACCGTCGATGCACCGGCAGCGGATCGGCGGTCAGGGACCATGACAGCGGCTGTGAATAGTGTGGGTGAGTATTGAGAGAACGGGATATGGCAGGTTTGCATCATGAAGGCAAAGGTTCTGTTTGCCGGACTGCTGCTTGGCGCGATTGATTGCGCGGCGGCGCCGGGTTATTACAACACTTGCTCGGCGTATCCGGCTTATCCGTGCGAGTTCTATGCCGGGTGTCCGTCACGCGGCCAGCCATGCGTATTCCTCGGCGGTGGTTTCCACCGCTTCGACGACTTTGACCATGACGACGGCTTTCACCATGGGTTCCATGGTCACGCTCACTTCGAGCAGGGCGGGGGCCACAGCGGAGGTCATGGCGGGCGCCACTAGGCACCGGCACAGGAGCAAGATAAGGCAGTGTGACTTGCCGTGAGCCAGGCGCTTGCCTTACGGCGACAGAACCCCGCACACATCACGGTGCCAGTTGAACGGGCCGGCAAGGCGATGCCTGACCTTGCTCAGATCGCTGGGCACGTGAAGATCTGGCAACGGGCGTGACACGCAGGTCAATTTTCAAAGCAGCGTATCGGGCCACAAAAAGAAAACGCCCGTGTTGTCCACACAGGCGTTTCCGTGGCCCCGCTACCGCGCCCCAATGAATGATTTCTCATCCGCTTCTGCATCAGGGGCCGGCTTCCGCGCGGCTCGTTTTAAGTATAGGGCACCCGGCGGAATATCCAAGTCGGAGAGACCAGCGCTTTGCACGGCACGCAAGTCGTCTTTAGGTGGGCAAAGCAGGATGTTTGAAAGGACGCTGCGCATTTCGGCGAACGTGACCGCCGATTTCGGGAACGTGACCGATTCGGCGGGGTTGGGCGTTGCGCGGTGTTGATTGTAGATTTCCTTGTTAATTCTGGTCGAGTTCGGGCTCCTGGACGTTGGGTTTTGGGGATGCTTTTCTGAGGGATTCACCGGTGAGCGTGATCCGGTGATGACGCTGCATGAGACGGTCGAGCATTGCGTCGGCGATGGTCTCGTCGCCGATCCATCCATGCCAGTGCTCAATCGGTAACTGGCTGGTGATGATGGTCGCCTTTCCCGCCGAGCGGTCATCGATCATCTCGAGCAGATCGTTTCGAACCATCGCATCGAGGGGCGCCATTCCCCAATCGTCCAGTAGAAGCACGTCGACGCGGGCAACCTGCAGCAGCCATTTTGTGAAGCCGCCGTTGCCGTGCAGAACGCGAAGCTCCTCGCCAAGGCGCGGCACGCGCAGATACAAGGCTGAATGCCCGCGCCGGCAAGCGTATTGGGCCAAGGCGCAAGCGAGCCACGATTTCCCAGCGCCGGTTGGGCCGCTGATGAGCAGGCTGTAGCCGGCTTCGACCCAGTCACCGAGCGCGAGGCTTGTGAGCGAGCGCGGATCGACGCCACGGCCAGCGCGCGTGTCGAGATCTTCAATGGCGGCCTGCGGATACTTGAGGCGCGCCTGCTTGAGTAGTCGGGTACGACGGCGATCATCACGCCAGCTGGCTTCCCGGTCGACCAGCAGTGACAGGCGTTCCTCGAAGCTCAGGCTGGCCGCACCGGGCTGCGTCAGTTGTTCTTCGAGGCCGTCAGCGAAACCGTCCAGCTTCAGGGTGCGCAGTTGCGTCAGTGTCTGTTGCATCATCATGGTGAGTCTTCTTTATTGGTAGTAGCCGGGGCCGCGTACATGCGCGTGGCTTGGGCTGATCCAGTCGGCAGGCGTTGCCACTGCAGCGCGGTCGCGGTTGTTGATCAGGATGTCGCGCACGTGGCGGTAGCGATGCACGCCCAGCTCCAGTGCTAGCGCGCAGGCGGCTTCGAGACGTTCGCGGCCATAGCGACGTGAGAGCGAGAGCAATCCGAGGCACGCCCGATAGCCGTGTTCCGGATGGCGTTGCTCCTGCAGCAGCCGGGTAACAAGCACGCCGGTTGCTGCGCCGATCTGCTGTCCCCAATGAATCAGCCGCTGCGGCGTCCACTCCAGATGAGCGCGGTGCGCCGCCGGCATGTGCTCGACGACGGTGGTGTAGCCACCTGCGCTGTCGTTGCGTGCGTGGCTGGCGACACGACGACCGCGATGCAGCAGTTCGACAGCGCCCGCCGTGATGCGCGCATCGAGTTTGAGACCGACCAGGGCGTGCGGCACGCTGTAGCGGTGTTTGTTGATGTCGACGTGATAGTCGATGTGAACCGTCACCGTCTTGAAGCGCGCGAGCTCATACGGCTGTGCTGGCAGCGGCTGCAGTGCCGGCGCGTCCAGCTGGGCGAATGCGCTGGCGCGACATCCGGGCAGCTTCTGGAACGGCCTCTCATTCAGGTTCCTGAGCAGCGGGTGGATCGCCTCATTGACCGAGTGGACCGACTCAAACCGGTGATGACGCAGGCGCGCCATGATCCAGCGTTCGACCACCTGGACCGCAACCTCTACCTTCGGTTTGTCCTGCGGACGATATACGCGTGCAGGAAGGAATGACGTGCCGTAGTGACGCGCAAAGTCCAGCACGGTGTCGCCGGCGCGAGGTTCATAGCGATCTGGATCGGCAATCATCGCGCGCGGGTTATCCGGCACGATCAGCTGCGGCACTCCGCCATAGAAGGTCAGCGCACGAGCAATGCCGCCCAGCCAGTCCTCCATCGTCTCGGCGGGCGTCGCACATGCGAACGTGTAACTCGATGCGCCCATAGCCGCGACGAAGATGTGCGCGCGGCGCCCGCTCGCCAGCGGCAACGTGGGCCCGGCGAAGTCGACAAACAGCTTCTCGCCGGCGCGGTGAATCTGACGCATCGAGCGCTTCAGGCGTTTCGTGAACGCCTTGTAGTGCCCACAGAACTGCGTATAGCGGTAGGTCTGCCGGTCCGCGAACTCAGCCTGGTATTCCTCCCACAGCAACGTCAGCGTCATGCCCTTGCGACGTAGCTCCTGATGAATGCGTCCATAGTCGGGCTGGGCATAGGCTGCTGGCCCCGTGGGCTTGCCGAGAAGCCGCCGCTCGAGTTCACCTTCATCCATATCGCAGGCGCTTGCCCAGTCCAGCCCGGCGGCACTGGCTAGTCCGATGTACTTCGTGACCACGCCCTTGGATATGCCCAGTGACGCGGCGATCCGATCGTGCGAGAAGCCGCCGTCGAATTTAAGTCGTAAAACGTCCTTGATCATGCGCATGTTCATCCGGTGCGCGGGCATGCTCTCTCCGGCAAAAGCCGGCGAGCATAGCCCGCGTGGTTGATGTCATGCGCAACGCCAATCCTGCCTTCCGGTCCGCTCGGTCACGTTCCCGAAATGCCCGGTCACGTTGCCGAAATGGCCGGTCACCATCCCGAAACGGCCGGTCACGTTCGTCCGGAATACGCAGACGCCCCCCATTGTTCGAAATAAATTAAAAACCGCCGAGCTGAGCGAGCCTGATAACTGCCTCGCGATGTGGGCTCAAACCGGCTCCTGCCGGCGCGTATCAGCTGAAGAAAAATTGGCTTTGCTGCAACGCACAAATGCGTCCATACTAGTCACCGATGAAACCCGTTTCGCACGCAATGCGCTCGGGTGGGCAGCCTGGCCGAGTCGACTGCCACCGCCGGTTCCTCGATGGCGAACTGTCCAGGCGGCTTGCGCGAACAGGCGCTGAACCATTTTCGTCGATAACCCGGGAGGCGGACATGCTGACTTTGGCGGAATTGCAAAGCACGCTGCAAATCGAGTACGAACTGCAGCTTGAAGCAATGGACGAGCAGACGTTGCGTGGGCTGCTCGCGGATCCGATTGCACTGAACCGACTGGTGCCCGCTTTTATGAGCTTTACGGAGGGGCGCCGGATAGCGGAAGCAACTTTTGAACAACTGCTCGCTCGCTCGCCGCTGGGCGCCGAATCAGTCATTCCGCACGACGCCGCGCCGCTTTGGGCGCAGTGGGTCAAATCACTCTGGATGCTGCCACTCTTCAGTGCACGCAAGGGCGAGTAAAGGCGCTCGGTTGACGCGCTAACAAACTGTCACCGGCGCCAGCGTATTGGAATTGTGCTGGACTGCGCATGCCGATATCACGCCAAGCGCCGGAGGGCGACAGCCCGCGCCGCTACATCCTCGACGACGCCGAGCGTCCGTTCAGCCCGCAAGTTGGTGACATTCGCGAGCATTAGCTGAATGGCGCAAACGGGTCCGCTTTCAGTGCACCATCATATCTCCCATGCTCGTCGACGACGTGCTCACTGAGTCTTCGGCGCCATGTATGACGCCACAGAGCGCTGCTGGTAGCGATTCGGTTTGAATCAACATTCAAAAGGCGTGAATTGGGAAGCGTTGCGCCAGTCTGCTTCGATAAACTTCGAGTCAAATTGTGACCAATGAATTTGACAGGAGCGTCCCAACATGACACGGGATCACACTACGACGTCTGAATGCGGTCGGACAGTATCGAACCAGACGCTCAGTCGCGCCGACATTCAGCAACTGATCGCGGACTCGAAGGATCCGTTGTACTTCGAAGACTGCGATTTGGAAGGTATAGATCTCTCGCGACTGGACCTGCGTAGCGCTACGTTTGAACGATGCACCATCATCGAGACATCGTTCTTCGGCGCGACGCTCACCCAGGCTCGCTGGATTAGATGTCGCGCGCGTCAGGCGGATTTCGGGTCGGCGGACCTGGTGGATGCCACGTTCCAGTCGAGCGATCTGAACAATACAAACTGGCGGCGCGCGAAACTCGGCTCGGCACGTTTCAAAGGATGCAAGCTGACCGGCGCCAATATCGAGGACTGCTCCACGCTCGGTCTCGAGTTCGAGGAAACGCTGCTGGTCGGCGCACACTTGCGTCGTTTATCCTTTCGCAAAGCGACGCTCCAGAATCTCGACTTTTCAGATGCCGATCTTGCCGGTGCGGACTTTCGCGACGCCGTCTTTGAGGGTGGCAGCCTCAGAAATGCCCAACTGAAGGATGCCCGGTTTGACGGCGCAGACCTACGCGGAGTGGATCTGAGTGGCCTACGCCTGGTCGACGCCGGAATGTTTCGCGGCGCGACGATCTCGTTCCAGCAGGCGGCGGTCCTGGTTACCGAACTGGGCCTGCGGGTGGTGTGACATTGAGCCTTCCCGGCTGGTTGCGTGACCTCCGAGGCGCGCAGGCAACGCCTGCCCGAACGGCCGCGATCGGGGAATTGGTGGCCCGGAAGCCCCCCTTTAAGCCGGCTGTACCCGCTGAGCTATGTCGCCGCAAAAGCTTCGATTTGCGCAGAGCGAAGGGTTTTGAACGGCTGCTTAGGACAAAGGCGGCTGAACGCGTGTAGCCGGCCATGAGGGAGCCCTCATAGGTTGTTTTCGAACGTCCGCTCGTTATGCCGCAGGCGAGGTGAATAGCCGGCACCTCCGACAGCCAGAGAGGTACAGCGACCGGATAGTCACGACTACGTCGGCATCGCACTCACGGCATTGCGTCTCGCCAGGTGAACACCTGCCAGCATGCACCGTACCGAGCCGCCCGCCATCTCGATGGTTGGCACATCCAGCGGAAGCAATTGCGCGGAGCGCTCGATCAACCAGCGCTGACGCTGCGTCAGGCACTCGAATGCCCGACGGGATAGCGCGAGTACTCGTCCGTCCCGGCCCGTCAGTTCGAGAGCATTGCCAGCGAAGCTGGCGATCTGTGCGTTCTCAAGGGTGATGACGGTACGGCCGGTTTCCGCGAGACGACGATGTATATCGTCGCGGCGTCCTGGGTCGAGGATCAGTTCACTCCCTACCAGCGCGAACTCGGTGGCGACGCTCATCATCACATTGGTGTGATAGACCGGACGGCCATCGGCGTCGGCAGTGTCGAAACACATTGGTTCGAAGTTGAAATGAGTGCAGAAGCGTTCTAGCGCGACGGGATCGGCGCGGCGTGAACGCGCGGCATACGCAACGCGGGCGATGTGATCGAGCACCATAGCGCCCGTACCCTCGAGGAATACGTCGTCATACTCCAGACCCGAATAGTCAATGACGTTCTGGACGCGGTATTCGGCCTTGAGCATCTCGATCACGTCAGCGCGGCGCTCACGGCGACGGTTGACGTTATACATCGGATACAGCGCGATGTGGCCGCCGGGATGTGTCGAGAACCAGTTATTCGGGAAGACGGAATCCGGCGTGCCGTGCTCGCCGTGATCGTCGAACAGGTGCACACGTACACCCGTCGCCGATAACGTGCGCGCTGCCTCGGTGACTTCGTCGTATGCCGCCACTGCGATCGCGCGTGCCTCCGCCTCGCCGCTCTCCAGCGCGGTGCACTGGAACGCGTTGTCCGCGGCCGTTTCGGGGTTTGGAAGATACTGATGTGGCCGGATCATGACGACAGCAGGGGGTGCTTGAATCGACGGAAGAGTCATGAGTTGCGGGAAGTAAAGAATAAATGGGAAGACCAGGGGCCGTGTTCGACTCACCGCCCGAATGCGATGGCTTCGACTTGCGCAAGCGCGGGTTCAGGCTCTGTTTCGCTCGACTTCCCAAGTAATGCGAACAGGTTCTTTGGATCAGTGGCAGGAGGGAGGTAGCGAAGCGCCGAATAATCCTCTAGCGCGAAACCAACTGAGTCGAACACCGTCACCTGCGAAGCACTTTCGCGGCCGGCCGCTTTGCCTTGCAGCACGCGCCACAATTCGGTGACCGGGAAATCTGCCGGCAATTGCTGGATGTCGCCTTCGATTCGCGTCTGAGGTTCGTATTCGACGATCACTCGCCCCATGCGTAACACGTCAGCATGCAACTCGGTCTTGCCCGGGCAATCGCCGCCTACGGCGTTCAGGTGCATGCCTGGTTCAATCATGTCGGGCGTGACGATGGTCGCATAGGTCTTGTCAGCGGTGACCGTTGTGACGATGTCTGCGCCACGCACCGCTTCGTCAGTCGAGGCGGCTCGGACTATCCGCAGCGCTGGAAACACCGATAAGTTGAGCATGAGTTTGGCCGTTGCCTGTTCGTCGACGTCGAACACCCGGATTTCATCAATACCCATCAGCGTGTGAAACGCTATCGCCTGAAATTCGCTCTGCGCGCCGTTGCCGATCAATGCCATCTTGCTGGACTCAGGACGCGCGAGTGCCTTGGCAACCAGTACCGACGTAGCGGCGGTGCGCAATGCTGTTGTCAGCGTGAGTTCCGCAAGAAGCAGCGGATATCCCGTCTCGACGTCCGCCAGGGCGCCGAACGCCATCACCGTGTGAATGCCACGCGCCGCGTTGACCGGATGGCCGTTGACGTACTTGAACGCGAACATCTGTGAATCCGCGACGGGCATCAACTCGATGACTCCGTCCCGTGAATGACACGCGACACGCGGCGATTTGTCGAAGTCGTCCCATCGAAGATAGTCGGCGTGCAGAGCGTCGACCAGTTCGTTCAGGAACCGTGGTGTGCCCAACCGGTTGATCAGTTTGCTGGTGGCGGGTACATCGAGGAAGCGGGTCATGGCTTGTCTCCGGGTTGTGCGCAGCTCTGCGAGCCGCTTAATGAGAGACATTATTTCCGCGAGCTTGACCAACAAAAAGCGACTAGATGTGACAAAATTTGTCCGCAATTGAGCAATTTGCTCAACTTGGCTGGCGAGTTGATCTGTATCGGCTCCGGTTGTCTGGACAAGCTTTTGCAGCTCAGGCGGCCAGCTTCATCAGCCTTTCCTGACGGGCTTCG
>NZ_SELS01000085.1 GCF_004197395.1 Paraburkholderia sp. UYCP14C
CCGGACTACCGCGATCGCGAGGTGTTCATCTGCGGCCCCGGCGGCTATATGGACGCTTCCAGAAAGATGCTTGTGGAAGGCGGACACGACCCTGCCCGATATCATCAGGAGAGCTTCAACTTTGCGGAGACTGTGGAGTGCGCTCAACACCCGGTTGCGGAGCCTGGCGCAGAAACGACCGGGGAGGTAGGCTATACGGTGCAGCTGGCGCGCTCGGGTCGCACTTTCATCATGGACGGGTCACAGACCGTGCTCGCCGCTGCGCGAAAGGCCGGTGTGCCCATGCCGTCGTCGTGTAGCCAGGGCATGTGCGGGACCTGTAAGACCAAGCTGCTCGAAGGCACCGTGGACATGAAGCACAACGGCGGCATTCGCCCGCGTGAAATCGACAAGGGCATGCGCTTGATGTGCTGCAGCCGTCCGACTTCAAACCTGGTTCTCGATCTGTAAAACGACCAGCCGTAAGTCATTCCGGGTCCGGTTTGACTCTCCAGCTCAACTTGAACTGAGGTCTTGCCCCATCGTGGCTCACGTGCGTTGCGTGAGGCGATGGGGCGACTGCTTTTTACGGCTCGATCTTAACTCGCGCGCCCGCCGCCGTCGGCGCACGATCGAGCTGCTCGTTTTAGTGAAACGCTCAATTCGCACCCGAATCGTCGCGTGGATACGTTCGCGTCGACTCGAATCTGGCTGCTTTTCTAGTAGTTACCCTGGCTAAATCCTCCCAGGACTTTCCCTTGGCCCATGCGGCTTTCCCCGCTCCGCGAGCAACGGCCCAACCCCGTAGTCCCAGCTTCTCGATTGCCCGCAGAGCCCCGCCCGTATAAGGTCCGCGCTTCTTTCGCCGGATCGCCTGACGTTGCGCGCCCGGTAACGCGTCTTCCACGCATTACCAAAGGTATCGAAAAGAGCCCAGAAAATGTAGCTGGAGGGCTCAATTTGGATTGCTACGCTGCAATCACTGCATCACTACCGCATCGGAACCAGATTTACCGCGGTGTTGGATTCGATGTCAGGCATCCGCTGATGCTAGCTGAACGCCATGCGAGAACTCCTCGTTAGGTCGGAGTTCACCAGCGTCAATTTTTGAACCAGCCAGTTGGGAAGATCGAATGAGCCCAAATCTGACGTTCGCGCCGGAAGACGTGATACCTCCGGGTGCAATCAATGCGGCAGCCACGCCTTCCGTGGCACAGCCCATCGCCATGTCCGGAACGGACATACTGACGGTGAAGAACCTGTCGAAGATCTTCGGCCCCAAGCCCGAGATTGCCGCGCAATTGGTCAAGCAGGGTCTCGGACGCGATGAAGTATTCAAGCGTACGGGCAACATGGTGGCGGTCAACGACGTCAGCCTCAACGTCAAGGCAGGCGAGATTTTCGTCATCATGGGCCTGTCAGGTTCCGGCAAGTCGACGCTCGTTCGGCTGCTCAACCGCCTGATCGAACCGACCTCCGGACAAGTCGTTCTCGAAGGCCGCGACATCGCGCCGATGTCCACGCCGGAATTGCGCGATGTGCGCCGCAAGAAGATGGCGATGGTGTTCCAGTCGTTCGCGCTGCTGCCGAACCGCACGGTGCTCGACAACATTTCGTATGGCCTCGAGGTCGGGGGCATGAAGAAGGCCGAGCGTTATGAAATCGCCCGGGCTGCGCTGAAGCGCGTTGGTCTCGATTCGTACGAAAAGATGCTGCCCGGGGAGCTTTCGGGTGGTATGCAGCAGCGCGTCGGGCTGGCGCGCGCATTGGCGGTCAATCCTGCCGTGCTGCTGATGGACGAAGCCTTCTCCGCCCTCGATCCGCTGATCCGCTTCGAAATGCAAAGCGAGTTGCTGCGGCTCCAGAAGGAAGAGCAGCGCACCATCGTGTTCATTTCGCACGATATCGAAGAGGCCATCAAGATCGGCGGCCGTATCGGCATCATGAAGGACGGCTGCCTGATTCAGGTCGGCACGCCGGCCGAGCTCATCCAGTCGCCGGCGGATGACTACGTGCGGGACTTCTTCCGTCACGTCGACGTTTCGCGCTTCCTGAAGGCTGAAAGACTGATGACTCGGGTCGAGCGCGGACTGATTACCGGCGACGTCGCCGCGTCCGCGCAGCGCTACCTCGATCAACTGATCGACAGCGGCGCCGAATGTGGCTACGTGTGCGACGAATCCGGCCGGTACCAGGGATGCGTGACGCCCGCGTCGTTGCACAAGGTGGGAGGACGTCCGCTGCGCGAAGCATTGCTGCAGGATTTGAAGACCGTCTCGCTGGACACGGACCTGCACGAACTCTCGGCGATTGCTTTGAGCCAGCAGCACGACGTGCCGGTAACGGACGCGGCCGGCAAGCTCGCGGGCGTCGTGTCGTGCCGAACGATACTCAAGCAGGTTATGGAGCGGAGGTCAGCATGAATTCGTCAGTCATTGGCAAGTTCGCAGAGAATGCCGTCAATTTTCTTTTCAGTCATTTTCAGGGCGGCTTCAACGCGTTTTCAGCGGCGCTGGGCGCGGTCGTCAAGCTGCTGGAAACCGGCTTGGCCGCGATTCCGTTCGTCGCGATGCTCGTGATCCTCGTGGCGTTCGCGTTGTGGCGCCGCGGCATCGCGTTCTCGGTTTTCGTCGGCATTGCGTTGCTGCTGATCAATTACATGGGGCTGTGGCCGCAAACCGTCGCCACCCTTGCGCTTGTCGTTGCCGCGACGGTTTTCAGTCTGATCGTCGGCGTGCCGCTCGGCATCTGGGGCGCGCGCAACAGGCGCGTGGAAATGGTCCTGCGCTCGCTGCTCGATTTCATGCAGACCATGCCGGCGTTCGTCTATCTGATTCCCGCCGTGATCCTGTTCGGCCTGGGACGGGTCCCGGCCGTGATCGCAACCGTCGTCTTCGCGATGCCGCCCGTGGTGCGACTCACGACGCTGGGTATCCGCCAGGTTCGCGAGGAATTGCTCGAAGCGGGCCGCTCGTTCGGTAGCACCGATATGCAACTGCTGTGGAAAATCCAGCTGCCCAACGCATTGCCGTCGATCATGGCCGGCGTGAACCAGACCATCATGATGTCGCTTTCGATGGTGGTGATCGCCTCGATGATCGGCGCAGGCGGTCTCGGTGAATATGTGCTGAGCGGCATCCAGCGTCTCGACATCGGCATCGGCTTCGAGGGTGGTCTCGGTGTCGTACTGCTGGCCATCGTGCTGGACCGCCTGACGGAGACGTTCGGTGTGAAGTCGAAGAAGAGGAGACCCGTCACGAAAGTGGCCAAGGGTGGCGCTGCCGAAGCAGCCCGCACCTGAACACGCAGAGCGGCGCCTGAACGACGCAGCGCATCCGTGATGGAATGGGTAATGTCAAGATACATAGGGAGTACTAACATGGTTAGCAATGTTCTCAGATCATTCATGACGAAGGTGGCGGTATCGACCGTCGTCGCCCTGGGTGTCGGCATCGGGTCGGCCTCGGCCGCCGAGCCGATCAAGCTGGCGATCACCGACTGGGCCGACGTTCTGGCCACGGCCAATGTCGCCAAATACGTGCTCGAAACCAAGCTGAATCAGCCGGTCAAATTCGTCAACGCGGACATCGGTATCCAGTTCCAGGGCGTTGCGCGCGGCGACCTCGACATCATGGTGGGCGGCTGGCTGCCGGTTACGCATGCGGTGTACTACGCCAAGTACAAGAACGATCTGGATGACGTAGGCGTCATCTACACCGGCGGCAGAAACGGCTGGGCCGTGCCCGCCTACGTGCCCGAGTCTCAGGTCTCGTCGATTGCAGACCTCAGCAAGCCGGAGGTCGCGAGTAAGCTCGACAGCACGATTCAGGGGATCGGCCCGGGTTCCGGTCTGATGCAGGCGTCTGCGAAGTCGGTGCAGGCGTATGGGCTGACCGGCTACAACCTGCAATCGTCGAGCGAAGCCGGGATGCTCGCTGCCGTATCGCGTGCTTATCAAACCAAGCAATGGGTGGTTGCGACGGTCTGGAGCCCGCACTGGCTCTGGCAGAAATGGCAGATGCGCTACCTGAAGGATCCGAAGGGCACGCTGGGTGGCGAGGAGCAGGTCCACGCGTTCGCGTCCAAGCAGTTCGCCAGCAAGTTTCCTCGCGCCGACGTGTTCTTCAAGCATTTCAAGCTGACGCTTGCCGACGTCGAAGCCATCGAACTCGAAGGCAACAGTACGAACGACTATGCGACCGCGGCGAAGAAGTTCGTGGACGCGCACCCGGACAAGCTGCAAGCCTGGCTACAGCAGTAACCGGAAGATTCGCCATCGGGGCGCAGCAAGGGCCGGCGGCCCCGATGATTTTCCTGACTTTGAATGACCTGCTGGACACGATTACTTTTTGGGGTGACTTGTGAGCGAAAACTCGACCTTCTTTTCTGAAATGCTTCAGAGCCGTGACCCGGTCATTGCATCGGAGATCGCGCTCGAATTGCGCCGGCAGCAAACGCAGATCGAATTGATCGCTTCCGAGAATATCGTTTCGGCCGCTGTGATGGAAGCGCAAGGTACCGTGCTGACCAACAAGTATGCCGAGGGATATCCGTCGAAGCGCTATTACGGCGGTTGCGAGCACGTCGACCGGATCGAGGCGCTCGCCATCGATCGCGTGAAGGCGCTGTTCGACGCCGAGTATGCGAACGTGCAGCCGCATTCCGGCGCACAGGCCAACGGCGCGGTGATGCTTGCGCTCGTCAAGCCGGGCGACACGGTCATGGGCATGTCGCTGGACGCGGGTGGCCATCTGACGCACGGCGCGCGTCCGGCACTCTCCGGCAAGTGGTTCAACGCGGTGCAATATGGCGTGAGCCCGCAAACTTACCGGATCGACTACGACGCCGTCCGCCGGCTGGCGCACGAGCATCGGCCGAAGCTCATCATTGCGGGCTATTCGGCCTATCCTCGGGCACTGGACTTCGCTGCTTTCCGCGAGATCGCGGACAGCGTCGGAGCCCTGCTGATGGTGGACATGGCGCACATCGCGGGCATCGTCGCGGCCGGCCGCCATGAAAACCCGATCAAGTACGCGGACGTGGTGACGTCGACCACGCACAAGACGCTTCGCGGCCCGCGCGGCGGTTTCATCCTCACCAACAATGGGGACATCGCGAAGAAGATCAATTCCGCCGTGTTCCCCGGCTTGCAGGGCGGCCCGCTGATGCACGTGATCGCGGGCAAGGCGGTGGCCTTTGGAGAAGCGCTGCGTCCGGAGTTCGCAGGCTACATCGACCGGGTGCTGCGCAACGCCGAAGCGCTCGGCAACGTGCTGCAATCCGGCGGGCTCTCGCTCGTCACGGGCGGCACCGACAACCATCTGCTGCTCGTCGATCTTCGTGCCAAACGGGTGACTGGCATGCAGGCTGAAAAGGCCCTCGAACGCGCGGGCATCACCTGCAACAAGAACGGCATCCCGTTCGACACGGAAAGTCCGGCCGTGACTTCCGGCATTCGGCTCGGCACGCCCGCTGGGACGACGCGTGGATTCGGCACGGCGCAGTTCGAGCAGATCGGCGAAATGATCCTTGAAGTCTTGTCGGGGCTGGAGCGCGAGCCGGGCGGCGACGACCAGGTCGAACGCGCCGTGCGCAGCCAGGTCAGAGATCTGTGCAACCAGTTTCCGATTTATTCGCACGCGGACGCCGTCGCGTAAGCCGCGTGTTCAAGCTGCGAGAGCAGCGATGTCCAGCTTATCTGTTTGGATGACTGATCAAGAGAGGAATCAAAATGAGCTTTGAAGGAGTACACACGCCGCTGGTCACACCGTTCAAGGAAGACGGTGAAATCGATCACACGTTGCTCGGCAAGCACGCAGCGAACCTGGCGGGCCGGGTTTCCGGACTCGGGATCGGTGGCACCACCGGCGAATACTACGCGTTGAGCTTCGACGAACGCGTGAAGACATTCAACACCGTTGCAGAGGCGGCGGGCGGCAAAACGTATCTGACCGCCGGCATCAACGCGACCACGACGAGAGAAGTGATTCAACTCGGTCTCGAGGCGAAGCGCGCAGGCTTGTCGTCGCTGCTGGTGGCCGCGCCGTACTACGCGCAGCCGACGCAGGAAGAGCTTCTCGCCCATTTGCTGAAGGTGGACGACGCGCTCGACATGCCGATCATGCTGTACAACTTTCCTGCCCGCACCGGAACGGAAATCAGCGATGACGTGCTGGCAAAGCTGCTCGAGCGTCCGAACTTTGTCGCGATGAAAGAGAGCACCGGCGATATTTCGCATCTGCATCATCTCGTCACCCATTTCGGGGACCGGTTGGTGCTGAGCTGCGGCATGGACGACCAGGCGCTCGAATTCTTCGCGTGGGGTGCGAAGAGCTGGGTCGGCGGTGCATCGAACTTCCTGGCCGAAGCGCACACGTCGCTGTTCGATGCGTGTGTCAAGCAGAACGATTTCGTGCTGGGCCGCAAGCTGATGGCGCAATTGCTGCCGGTACTCGAACTGCTCGAGCGCAGCGGCAAATTCATCCAGTACGTTCGCTACGGTTGCGAACTGGCGGGACTGCCGGTGGGCGTCGCACGCGCGCCGCTCGGCTCGCTGTCGGACGGGGAGCGCAACGCGTTTGCGCAGCTTGTGAAACCGCTGATTCGCAACGTTCAGTAGCAACACGACATGGTCTCGAATCTGGAATTCGCGCGGTTTCCTGCGCCGGACGGCGTCAACGGATGGTGGGAGAGTCTGCCGCCCGCGGCGCCCGCCAACCGGGTATCGTCGGAGCATCGTTACGACTGGGTCGTGGTCGGCGGCGGCATCACCGGGCTTTGCGCCGCTCGTCGGCTGGCGGAGCTGGCGCCCGATGCGTCGATCGCTATCGTCGAGGCGGACCGCATTGGACGGACCACGGCCGGGCGCAATTCCGGATTCTTCGTCGATTTGCCGCATGACATCAGCAGCGAAAGTTATTCGCGCAGCGTGGCGGAGGACAAGGCCGACGTGCGGTTCCAGCGGCACGGCATCGACTACGTGCGCTCTATCGTGCGCGAGCACAACATCGATTGCGATTGGCGCGACGAAGGCAAATTCCACGCGTCGGTCAACAAGAAAGGGCTCGACGCGCTCTCGCATTTCGCGCGGGGCCTGACGCGCATCGACGAACCATTCCAGTGGCTCGATCAACCGGCAATTCGCGCGGTGACGGGAACGGACTTCTATCAGGGCGCATTGTTCACGCCGGGCTGCAGCACGGTGCAGCCGGCTGCGCTGATGCGCGGTTTGGCGAGCACGCAGCCCGCCAACGTCACGGTATTCGAGTTGAGCGCCGTCACGCAAATCGAACCTCGCGGCAACGAGAAGGTCCTGCATTTCGCGGGCGGGAAGATCGTCGCCAAACAGGTCATTCTCTGTACGAACGCTTACGCGGCAACCTTCGGCATGCATCCGAATGGCTTGCTGCCTGTCTACACGTTTGCATCGATGACTCGCGTGATGAACGCCGACGAGATCGAACGACTGGGCGGAACGCGAGCGTGGTCCCTGATTCCAGCGGACCCCATGGGTACGACGGTGCGCCGGCTGGCAACCGAGCGCATCTGCGTGCGCAATCATTTCGCGTTCCGGCCGGGGCTGCAGGTATCCGACGCCGATCTCGCGAAGGCGAAAGCGCTGCATCAGCGCTCGTTCGACCGTCGCTTTCCGATGCTCAAAGGCGTGGAGTTCGAGTACACGTGGGGCGGTCCGCTGTGTCTTTCGGCGAACAACGGCGCACTGTTCGGCCGCCGCGACGATGGCATCCTGGAATCGGTGGGATGCAACGGACTGGGACTGAGCAGGGGGTCTTCGTCGGGCAAGCTGATCGCGGAATACGCGCTTGGCCAGACCAACGAGTTGGTGCGCCAGATTCTGAGCCGGCCGCACCCGCGCTCGTTGCCGGTCCGGCCGATTGTGGACGTGGCGGTGTCCGCCACGATCTGGGCGAAAGAAATGTCGGCCGGGGCCGAACTCTAATTAACGAGGAACATCAGATGACGACGCATCAGCAGTGGAAGCAGAAAGCCGCGGAATTGCCGCTCGACGGCCGGGCATTCATCGCCGGAGAGCGCTGCCGGGCGGCATCCGGCGAAACGTTCGCCACGCTCAATCCGGCGTCGGGCAAGGTGCTGACGGAAGTGGCGAAATGCGCCGGCGCGGATGTGAATCGCGCGGTCGAGGCCGCACGGCATGCATTCGACTCCGGCGTATGGTCGAAGGCCGCACCGGCTCATCGGAAGGCGGTGCTGCTGCGCCTTGCGCAGCTGATCGACGAGCACAGGGACGAATTGGCGCTTCTGGAAGCGCTGGAGGCGGGCAAGCCGATCAGCGAATGCCTCGGGCTGGATATCCCCGAGTCGGCGGCTTGCATTCGCTGGCACGCCGAGGTGACCGACAAGCGCTATGACGCGCTGTCGCCCTCGGGAGCGGATGTCGTCAGCATGATCACGCGTGAACCGATTGGCGTGGTGGGAGCGGTATTGCCCTGGAATTTCCCCGCGCTGATGCTAGCCTGGAAGATCGGCCCGGCTTTGTCGGTCGGCAATAGCGTGATCGTCAAGCCTGCGGAGCAGACGTCTCTTTCGACCTTGCGTATCGCGGATCTCGCTTTAGAGGCTGGCGTGCCCGCAGGTGTGTTCAGCGTCGTTCCGGGCTTCGGCGAAGGCGCGGGCGAGGCGCTCGGTCGCCATCCCGATGTCGACCTTGTCGCGTTCACCGGTTCGACTGCGACCGGCAAGCGCTTTCTGCACTATTCCGCGGACACCAATCTGAAACGCGTGTTACTCGAATGCGGCGGCAAAAATCCGCAGGTCATTCTTCCCGATGTGGCGAATCTCGATGCGGTCGCCGAACAGGCCGTCGCCGCCGCATTCTGGAACATGGGCGAAAACTGCAGCGCCGGATCGCGGATTCTGGTTCCTTCGAGCAGGCGGGCGGAATTGGTGGAGAAAGTCCTGGGCGTTCTCGCCGGCTGGCGGACAGGCGACCCGCTCGACCCCGACGTCAAGCTCGGCTCGCTGATCGAGCAGAAGCACTATGAGAAGGTCTTGGCGCACATCGAGAAGGCCAAGGAGCAGGGCGCGCGCGTGGTTTGCGGGGGACACGCCGCGCTGACCGAGACCGGCGGATGGTTCGTCGAGCCCACGATCTTCGATCAGGTGCGTCCGGATATGGCCATCGCCAGTGAAGAGGTGTTCGGGCCCGTGGTGTGTTTGATCGAGTATGAGGACATGGAGGACGCTATCCGGATCGCAAACGATACGTGCTACGGACTGGCCGCATCGCTGTGGACGGATAACGTCAACAGCGCGCACAGAGTGGCTGCGCGTATCCGTGCGGGCACGGTCACGGTGAACTGCTTCGGCGAGGGCGACCTTTCGACGCCGTTCGGCGGCTTCAAACAATCGGGGTTTGGCGGGCGCGACAAGTCCGTCTATGCGCACGATCAGTATTGCGAGCTGAAGACCACCTGGTTGAAGCTCGGGTGACCGGCAGCGTCGGCGCGTGGCGCAGAACCGGAGGCAAGCGGGGAAGGGAGGGCGCCACGCCATCTGAAAGGAACTCAATGGGGACCAATTCACTTGCCAGTCGGTGGACAGACTCGCAAACTATTCAAATTCCAATCCCTTGATGGTTCGTGGCGCGATAGTCGCGTGCCACCGGCGGCCAGGTTGTCCGGGCGAGCGACCATGCAATGCGCCGTGCGAGCACCCGTTTAGAGAGCGCAATTCATGTCGAAGAAACAGATGTTCGCGGACCGACTTCTCGCCCAGATGCCGTCACTTCGGGCACTCAAGTGCTTCGTGACGGCGGCGAGATACGAGAGCTTCACCCAGGCGGCCGAGGTGCTGTGCGTGACGCAGGCCGCAATCAGCAGACAAATCAAGGAGCTCGAAGATTCGCTCGATGTCGCGCTGTTCGAACGCACCGGCCGGCATATTGCACTGACCGATGCTGGACGCATCCTGTACAACGCGTCGTATCTGTCCATCATGAATATCGCCGAAGCGGCCGAGGCGGTGCGTCGCACCGACCGGCACGCGTTGACCATTTGTGTCTCGCATACGTTCTCGGCTCTCTGGTTGTCGTCACGCCTGCCGGCGTTTCGCAAGCGCTACCCGGATATCCGGCTGCATGTGATGGTCTCCGAGCACTTCATGGAGTTGGACGAACTCCTGGAGCCCGACATCATCATCACGAAGAACCCTCCGCGTGAGCCGGAATACGAAGTCGAGCCCTTGTTCCATGATGTCGTCTACCCGGTCTGCAGCCCGGCGTTTCACGAACGGTATTTCCGCGGCAAGAAGCTCAAACCGCTCGACCTGCTATCGCAACCCACGTTGAATCTCTCGTTGCTGGGGCGAGCCCAGGTCTGCGAACACGTGGATTGGCGAGTGTGGCGAAACTGGTTCCAGCAGGTCGAGGGCATGGACATGGCCGGTGAAAACAGGCATCTGGAGAGCAACGACTATCGGCTCCTCGTCGCGCAGGCCGAAGCCGGCGAAGGCACGCTGCTTGGCTGGCATCATCTGGTCCATCTTCAGATCGAACAAGGACGCCTGATGCGTCCTGTTGCCGATGCGCTCGTCTTCAAGGATCGCTACCACTATCTGATTACGCACCGCAATGCGCGGCCTCGAACCGAGTATCTGCAGTTCCGGGATTGGCTCAACGAAGAAGCGGGTGCAATGATGCGCGACTGGCTCGACGCCGGCGTCGCCGTCGCGGGCTAGCAATGCGCGGTGGTCAGAACTTGTCGAGTATTGCCGCGCGAATCACGAGCTGATTCGCCTTCGAGATGCCGGGGTGACGTACGGCGTGCCCGCGGGCACGCCGGAATCAACGCCAGCTGACGGTTCATCGCTGCAACAGTTCCGAGACCCGCAACCAGTGGCTGCGAGGCGTGCCCGCCAGCCGGGAAAGCAAAGGCGCCTCGGCCACGAGGCATTCGACCGGAAAGCAGCGTGCGCCAATCGAACCGAGCCAGAGCATTCGGGCGGCGCCGTCGGTAACGGTCACGTACGGCTGTGTGGTCGTGCCAATGAACGAAGATTCGTTGATCCGTCGAGCGGTCGGCTGCGGACGTACTCCGCATCGCACTTCCGCCAGTGGGACAAGCTCCGTCTGTCCCAGCATGAGATCGTCATCGGCGAACTCGAGCTCTTCTCCCAGCCATCTCGACGACGCACGCAACGGTGACGCGCCTTCGGTTTGGCTCGTCGCCCAATTCCGCCACAGTCCAAGCAAGGCATCGCCCCGGACTTCGACGATCGCACGGTCTTCGTCCTTGCGATCCGTGCGATTCACGGTCATGAAGACGTCACCGCGGTTGGTACCAACCTTGAACAATGCCGCCTGTTGAGGAAGGGCCGAATCAAATCCGATGTACGTTTGCACGGAAATCTCGATCTGGAAAATAGCGATGTGTCTAACTGACGACGTGCGTTAGCCGTAAGCCGGGAAGCGCCGGGTCAGCTCAAAGATGACGTGAAGGATGAATCGCATCGTCATTTGAATACACGCCCATTCGTGGCGCTAGAAGAATTGCGACGTGTCGCTGGAACACACGGGGCGTCGTCACATGCGGGCCCGGAAAAGCAGGCGTGAAATCCTGAAGCTGCACGGTTATGCACCGGCGGCTTATGACGCGACGTGGGTACTCATCAATGCGATGAAAAAGGCGAATTCGACCGACCCTAAAGTGTATGGCCCGTTCATCAAATCGGTCGCCTTCGTAGGCATCTCCGGCGATATCGCGTTCATGCCGAACGGCGACATGAAAGACCCGGCCGCGACGTTCTACAAGGTGATCGACGGGAAATGGGTTCCGCAGGCGGTCGCGTACGGCGAAAAAGTCTCGCCGCTGCAGAACTGATCGCATAGCGGACGTCGTGCACCCTGAAGCGGGGCAAGCACGGCTTCCGCGGTGGTCGGGCGTGCGCTGCGTGCGCGCCGTGACCACTGACCACCGCCGATACGGAGACGCAACAGACGCCACCCGACCCACCGCTCCCGGGTGGGTACATCGCAACGACACCCGAGTAATGTCGTGATGAGCGCCGCCACGTGGCGGCTCATCCATTTGTAGCGCGGCGCAAAGGACGCGCTACAGGCAAACAACTGGATGGTATGGACGCCTCCCCCCCGCGTCGGATCGGAGAGGCCGCAGAAACGGCGGAGCCCTCGCTATACCCGACAGCATCAGAGTGCCAAAGTGGAAGTGTTGCAACGACCACTGAGGGTATGGAGGGCTCGAAATGAAGACCAGGACATTTGGAGTGGACCTGGCAAAGCGGGCTTTTCAGGTGCATTCGGTGGACATGGAGACAGGCGAAGTCGAGCGGCGACAGCTGAAACGGGAGGCACTGGTGAGGTTCTTCGCGAAGCAGGCGCCCGCTGTTATCGCCATGGAAGCGTGTGGCAGCGCCCATTACTGGGCGCGCCGTTTCGCGAGCCTGGGCCATCGCTTTCCTATACTTCGCGACATTCCCGTAGAAAAGATTCAAAAAATTGAGTCCGGATCGTTTCACGTTTACCGGACCGGCAACTTCGCAATCGGCGATACGCGAATCGCCGCGATCGGGGTAAGAACCCTTTGCATCGCTCAACGTACGTCGTGTCTCGGATGAAGCACGAAAGGGTTCCGACGCGATCGTGTCGACAACCCGGTATCAGTTCGTGCGCCCGCTTTTCGCTGCTGGCACGAAGCGAGCACACCTCGGCAATGAATATGGAGACCTGCGATGAGCACAGTTGCAAAGAAGGATGTCTCTCCCGATGAACCCCTCGCGGACGCTACCCCTTACGGATACGGTCCGGACGATTCGATCAGCGATGCCACTGAAAATGCCGCGGTCACGCACCACACCGTGAATATCAATGGAAAGGCGATCGCGTACACGGCGCGAGCCGGTCACCTCGTGACGACCGATGCCTACAGCGCACGCTCAGGCGCGAAACTGTTCTACGTGTCGTTCACCGCCGACGATGCGACGCCATCCACGCGACCGGTGACATTTTTCTATAACGGCGGACCGGGCTCGTCGTCGGTTTTTCTGCTGTTAGGTTCTTTCGGACCGCGGCGGATTAAAACGAGTATGCCGGCGTTCACGCCACCGGCGCCGTACACGCTCGAAGACAATCCCGAGAGTCTGCTCGATCTGACGGACCTCGTGTTCATCGATCCAGTTGGCACCGGCTACTCGACCGCGATCGAGCCGCACACCAACAAGGATTTCTGGGGCGTCGATCAGGATGCAGGCTGCATCAAGCAGTTCGTCAAGCGTTATCTAACCGTCTTCAACCGGTGGAACTCTCCGAAGTACCTGTTCGGTGAATCATATGGGACACCACGTACCTGTGTGCTCACGTGGATGCTGCACGAGGACGGCGTCGATCTGAACGGGATCGTGCTGCAGTCCTCGATTCTCGATTATTCGCAGGCAAGCAACCCGATTGGCACGCTGCCGACCTATGCGGCCGATGCATGGTTCCACAAAAAAGTGACCACGACTCCCGCTCCGGCGGATCTGCCCGGCTTCATGGAGCAAGTGGAGGCATTCGCCGCGGGTCCCTATGTGGATGCGTTGAACGCCTTCCCCAATGTCGCACCGGACGTCCTTCAGACGATGAGCGACATGCTCGGCATTCCGCCCATGGTCCTGAAGTACTGGCAGCTCAATCCGTCGATGGGAAATGGTTCGGCGTTCCTGACGAGCCTGATGCTGGACGAAGGGCTGGCCGTCGGCGCTTATGACGGCCGCGTGACGGGCGAAGACACGGGCATTGCGGAGTTCATCGCACCGAACTCCGGCGGCAACGATCCGACCATGGCGGCCGTGAGTGGCGTCTACACGGCGATGTGGAACGTGTACCTCAATGACGAACTGAAATACACATCCGTTTCGCCGTTCATGGACCTGAATGATCTGGCTTTCCAGAACTGGGATTTCAGCCATGTCGATCCAACGGGATCGGAACGGGGCGGTGCCGGTCTCTACACCGCCGGAGACCTGGCTGCTGCGATGGCCGTCAATCCATACCTGAGGGTGTTTTCCGCGAATGGATACTTCGACGCGGTGACGCCATTCTTCCAGACCCTGATCAATTTTCAGAACATGCCGCTCGATAGCGCGCAGCTCGAAAGCAATCTGACCTTCAATAACTATCCTTCGGGTCACATGGTTTATCTCGACAATGCGTCGCGAACGGCTATGAAGAGCGATCTCACGTCGTTCTATGGAAATGCGCAGGCGCATGCCGAAGCGCTCAAGGCGTCGCTCAAGCCAACACAGAAAGCGGTGTCGGGAGCCGCCATATATCGGAAGCGTTCGAGCCGCACGCCGTACTGACATCCGCAATGGGGCAATCGGACGATTGCCCTATGCCGGACATCATGACGTGACACCGTCGCCGACGTCACGTCATGCGGCTCTTCCGTCTACTGACCGGCGCCTCGCGCAGCGAGCGCGGCCTGCAATGCCTGGCCATCGACACTACCCAGCCCCGTGCACGCATCCCAGATGGGACTCACCGGGTAGCCTTTCACGCCGCCAAAGCTGTTGTTTGCGGGGCCCGGCGCGCCGCTGACAGTATGGAACGTCGATGCCTGAACACTGTAGAGGAGTGTGTTGAGATAGCCTGCCGGAAAGCCGTTGTTCTGATTGATCCGTGCCATCAGGCCGGCTTAGAGCGGCGCGACCGCGCTCGTGCCGCCGACCGGTTGCGCAGGCTGGCCGTTGATCACTTGCAGGTAGCCGCTGTTTTCGCTTGCGTTCCCTGCGATATCCGGCACGCCCCGTCCCGCCTGACCCGTCCCCACTCGTTTGGGAAGCGCGACTTCGGACTGGTACGACGGCACGGGAAATCGCGCACTCACGCCGCCACCCGTCGCGCCCGGTCCTGCCGCACCGACGTCGTTCCAGACCCACTCTTCGAAGGTCGCCCCGTTCACATTGCCGATCGTCGTGCCGCCGCAGGCCGTCACCCACGGGTCGCTTGCGGGATAGCTGGTTTGCGCCTGCGTTCTGCTCGCGATCTGGGCTCCAGAGTCGCCCAATGAAACCAGCACGGTGATCTTGTTGGTGTCGGCGTCCTCGAACAGCATCGAGATCTGCGTCCACTCGCTGTCTGAAAAGCCTGGCTCACCGAGGTCGTCCGGACCCCATCCATAGCTGATGGAGACGATAGGGGGCGTCGGCTCCCCGGCGTTCGGATGAATCATCATCTGCAACGCGTCAATCATGTTCTGGGGTTGAGCCCCGGCGAAATAGACCGCGATCGTGGCGGCAGGAGCAATCGCACCTGCCACGGTGATATCGAGGCCGGTTTCACCGTCGGACTGCCCGGAGTTTTCCGTACCGTCGACCGCGACGTCGACAATGCGAGGAACGGGAAGATTGCCGAGAGCCGCCATGGTCGCATCGATGTCCGAAGCTGCATAACCTGCCTCCAGGCTATGTCCGTCGGCGAACAGACGATAAAGGCACCATGATGCTACGGCCAACTCCCCCGCATTTCGCGTTTTCCAGGAGCGATGCGGGGGAGATACAGCGGTTACTTTACTTATAGTGGTTGGCACGCGCCATTGCAGCAGCGGCCAGGGCTTCCCGATAGACTGCTCTTTCCGCTTTGGCCTGCGGCTTGAGCGCCTCACGTTTCTCGCGGCTCTTGTGATAGGTCTGGCTTTCGATGAAAAGACGCAAGCTTCCGCCCGTTGCAGAGCCGAGATTGCGCAGGACCGGCGGTTGATTCGGATCGACCCAGAGAATCTGCTGCATCTCGTTGGTGACCGGATCGACCCAGCTGATGTAGCCGCCCGGCAGAATCTGTCTTGGATGCTTGACTGCTCCCGTGAAGCTGTAGCGGGCGTCCGGGGTGACATTGGGATCGTAGAAGTGCGGCGTAATGAAATCGGACACCGCTATGCCGTCAATCGTGTAGGTGTAGGGGTCGGCTTCACACGGATCGCAAGCCTCGACCAGATATTCGAAACGACCCGTGCCATCCTGGATCTTGCCGTTGGCGATCTCGATCGAGTTCGAGGTCTGTAGCCGGTTGCCGTTCGGGTCGATCAGCATTTCGATGGTTTCGTGACTCGCATCGACCGCCCATTCTTCGCTGCCCGGCGTGACGATCACCTTCGCATAGGGCTGGTTGTGGCGAGTCATATGAAAGCCCCCTTCGTCCGGAGGAAGGGTTCTGACGAGTTGCACGGGCCATACGCCCTGGGGGATCTTCTTCGGATCGGCCAGATACGAGACCGAGGCACTGACCGGCCAGTATTTCGGCAGATCCCGTGTCACCTGCACATTGAGTGCCGCGGCCACCGCGGCCATCGTTTGCGTATCGACTGTACCCGTCGTGTCGACGAGCCCAACTTTCGTTGCCAACATAAGTGCCTCCTGTTCATCCGGTTGAGGTCACGTGAAAGTGCCATGTCGGGCAGGAATCCGCCCGGTCTTTCCGCATCGTCTCCACTTGCGAGCCAGGGGGCGATGTGGACAGAGGTGGGAAGAGAACTGCTCATGTCCGACAAACCGTACTTTTTTGGCCGATCAATCAGGGTGAATTCGACGGGTCGATGCGCGGCGGCGCGTTCGCGAAGTCGAATGCTTATCGGTAAAACGAAGAGCCACGTGATCGCTTTAAGCGCGGTCACTGAGGTTTTCGCGTACGCGTGCTTATAATCAAAGGCTGCTTAAACATCGTCCCTCGCGTTCTGGATCGTCCCGATGCCGAAACCCGGCGGCATTGAAGGCACGACATAGACCCGTTCCGGGTGGCTGCCGCCAGTCATCGGGCCGAGGGACTGTGCAGATTCCTCCTTGCCTTGTCGCTGGTCGCGATCGGCGAACCGTTACAGTCGGGTCCGTCAGGGTTCCTGCAGCACGACAACAGCGCCTCGACGGACTTGAGATTGGCCGCGTTCCATTCCAGATCGTCTCTTCAAAGCGCGTCTCCGAGCGTTTGAGTCCAACCTGGAATTGCTCGTAGCGGGAGAGTTGCCAGCGTAACGGGCACTTCGCGAAACGGGCCGCCAATGCCAGATATGCCGGGAAATAGGATTTGTCACGACCGCCGAATCCGCCACCGGGGTAGCAGGCAATGACGTGCGCGTGATCGGAATGAAGCGTGCTCTTGCCGAAGAGACTGATCGCCGTGGTTCCGTCATCGCTCGCCGACTGCGTTCCAAGCACCAGCCACATGGTCATTGAGTCCTGGACGTACCACGCGAGGCCGGACTCAGGCTCCATGAACATGGGGTCCATCGCGGGCGTCTCGAAGATGTTTCCGTCCGCGGTGCCGAATTCGCGCCAGTGACCGGCCTCTGCGTGGCTCGCTGCCAGTGAGGTGATGATGTCGCGCTCGTGACGGCATCGTTGCGCGAATGCGTCGGATGGATTGCCCGACAGATCAGGCTCCATCTTCGTGTTCCAGAATTGGCGCTCATCGTTGCGAACGTAGATCTTCGCTTGCTTGAACGGGTTGGCGTTGTCGTCGAAAGACCCTGGGGCATCGGTTTGCGCGGGTTCCGACGCTCCGTATTGAATAACGTGTGGATTGAAGTCGAGCAGTTTCCTCGCGTGGCGATAGATGTCGAAGCTGTCGAAAATAAGCAGCGCGACGGATTGTCCGTCGCATCCGGCTGGCTTGCCACGGCGTGCAAACAGTTCGATGCCGGCTTTGAAGTCGGGATTCGAGTCTCCAGAGGTCGGAATGTCGTCGCGCTCGAGTGTGTCGCTGGTGATCACGGCAATTGGCTGAAGGCCGCGTGGCAACACGTTTAGATTGAAATTCACGACGACCTGATTGACGCGGTCGCATCGAAGCGCGTACAGCCAGTTTTCCTGTTTTGGCCAGCCCTCGAAGTCTGCCGCTTTAAAGTCGCTCGCATAGATCTTTGCGCCGGTTACCTTGCTAACGCCTTCTATACGCCAGCGTGCCTGGCCGGGCTCGGGTGCCCAGTGCGTCGTCTGGTCGGGACGTGCCGCTTCATGACTGGTGCTGCCAGTAAGTCGGGGAGAGGACTGACTTTCGGATGGGCGAGTGACGCAACCGTCCAGTAACGAAGTGACGGTGCTGACTGTGACCGTGAGGGCGCCGCTCCCTATGGTTTTCAGAAACGTTCGGCCCGTAACGGAAACCTCGCAAACCATGTTGCTCCCTTTTGAATTCGCTTGGTCGAAACGTCATGGAAGCGCGGCAGAACTTGTCCTGGTCGAGCCAGGTGTCTCTGGGTCAAATGGGGAGTTGCATCGACGATGGAGAATGAAAATATTCTATGAACTGACCGGGGCTTTTTCAAGAAACAGCGCCGTTTTGATGGCCGTCGACAAACCCGTCGATATTTTTAAATACTGATTAAATTGGACTGAATAGTGGGAGCATAAAATCCCGGGCGACGAAAGACATCATGCTGAAGCAGTGCTTAGCATCTCTATAGCCAATTAGAGCCGTGAGTGAATATCTGTCCGCGGAAAACTGGTGACGGCGTTGGCATAGCCGATGCGTCAGTCATCTCATGCACGGCCCGGTCGACTGACGCACTTTCAATTCCGCCGGCACGGCATACCCTTGTCGCGTCGCTTGCCCATCCAGCGCATCGAGCAGGTGCCTCGCGGCGACCGTGCCGATCTCTCGCGTGTCGACGTGCATCGTCGTCAGTGGTGGTCGTGCTTCGCGTGCGATCGCGAGATCGTCGAAGCCGGTGACCGAAAGCTGCTCAGGAATCGCGATGCCCAGTTCTTCCGCCTCCCGCAAAACGCCGAGCGCAATATGATCGTTGCCGCAGATGATCGCCGTCGGAGGCGGCCCCGGCAGTTGCCAGAGGGCACGCAATGCCCGCCGGCCAAAATCGAGCGTGGATTCGCCTTCGATCAGATGCTCCGGGCGCACCGCGAGGCCATGACGCTCGAGTGCGACGCGAATGCCCGAGAGCCGGGCCTGCACACGGTCGTTGTTCTGTGTCGGCTGGATGCAGACCGCGAATGACCGGTGTCCGAGCGCGACGAGATGCTCGGTGATCTGCTCATAGGCCGCGCGATTGTCGAAGCCGATGCAATCGTGAGGGCTGCCTTCGCGCCACGCATAGAGCACGACGTAGGGCACGCGCCACACGCGCAGCGCTTCGAAGAGTTCCGGCGGATGTGCCTCGCCCACGACCGCGATCGCCTCCACGCCACGCGCGAGCATCGCGCGAACCTGCGACAGCGCTTCATTCGGGTCGTAGTTCGAGCAGCCGAGAAAGAGCGTGATGCCACGCGCGGCGAACGCGGCTTGCATGCCGCTCACCTGTGAGGCGAACACCTGATCGTCGAGCGTCGGAATGACGATGCCCGCGATGTGGCTGCGCGTGGACGCGAGCGCACGCCCGGCCGCATTCGGAAACCAGTTCAACTCCAGCGCGGCCTGTTCGACGCGCTCGCGCACGCTGTCGGACACTTTGCCGGGCTCGTTGTAGACGCGCGATACCGTTGCCGTGGACACGCCAGCGCGCTTCGCGACATCCGACAGGACCGTTCGGCCCGTACCGCGGCGGGCGCGCGCGCCGGCCGAACGCCCGGTCGGCGACGGTTCTTCGAGAGCGAAGGCGGGGGCGGAGTCGGAGGAGCGAGGCATCGACGATTCGTTTCGAGAAGAGAGCCCGTCATCTTACTCGCGGCGGGGTGACGGATGGGTCAAACCCCGGCGGCGATACGCGAACGGAAGTGCTCGGTGCCTTCGACGATCTTGTCGAGCACCGCGTCGAGCGCCCAGAAGCGCTCGCGCACGTCGTAGTCGATCGCGCGGCAACGAATCGACTGAAAAGTGCCGATCCGCTGGTGATACATCTTCGCGAGCGCCGGATAGCCGAGCGCCTCCGATACCGCCGCGATCACCAGAAAGGTCGAAAGCTCACGGGCGAGCGCCGGGTTCTCGTCGGCGCGGTTGCGCAACCAGTTGTACAGGTCCGGATGAAAGTTCGTGAACACTCCGTTGAAACCTGCGGAGCCCGCTTTCATCGCGTCCCAGGCGATCGCGGCATTCGCGTTCAGGATCTTCATCGGCGAACCCGCCGTCAGCGCGACGCGGCGCTTGACGGTATCGAGATCGCAGCTGACGTCCTTCAGCATCACGAAGCGGCCAGTGTCGATGCACATCTTGAGTTCGTCGTCGGACAGCAGCCTCCGGTACGGAGCGGGGCACTCGTACAGCCCCAACGGCAGGTCCGAAGGAAGGCGGCTCATCAGGCGATGCAGGTTCGCCGAGAACGCTTCGGTGCCTTCGCGGCGTGGATCGAGCCGGTTCGTCACCAGCACGATGCCGTCCGCGCCGGTCGCCGCGGCCGCGTTCAGCTCCTCGGCCTGGGCATCGGGATCGTCGCTGATATGGCCTGAGACCACGACGGGCACGCGGCCGGCCACGCGCTCGACCACGAAGCGGCCGAGCGCGGCGCGTTCGGCGAGGCTCAGGAATTGCATTTCGCTGGACTGGGCGACCGCGAAGAGCGCGTCCGAGCCGTGCGCGAGATACCACTCGATCAGTCGTTCGAGCCCTGCGTAGTCGATCGCGCCGGCGTCGTCGAAAGGCGTCAGCATCACGGGAACGATGCCTTCGATCGAGCGCGTCGAGCGCGCCGGGGAGGTGGGGAGGGTCATGTCGGGGTGGTCCTCAAAAGAATTGAATGTGACGCTTCTCAGGCGTGAGCGCGCGCCGGCGTACCCGGTTCCATCTCGCCCTCGATCGGCTTGCGCACGAGGAACAGATAGCTCATTGCGCCGACGAAGGCGATCACGGCGGCTGTCAGTAGAGCCGGCACGAACGACCAGGTCTGCGCGATGTAGCCCGTGAGAATGGGCGCGAGTGCGCCGCCGATAAAGCCGCCGAAGTTCTGGATGGCGCCGAGCGAGCCGACGCGGTTGGCGGGCGCCGCTGCGGTGGCCAGCGCCCATGAGCAGGCGGATGCCGCATTGGCCAGAAAGATCACGACCGAGATGCAGACGATGGCGATCGTGTTGCTTTCGACGAGTGCGGCAGGCACGGTGAACGCCACCATGCCGAGCATCGCGACGACAACCGCGTTGCGTCGACTGGCAACCGGCGAATTGCTCTTCTTCGTGATGAGGTCGGAGAACCAACCCGCGCAAAGCGAGCCGAGAAAGCCGCAGAAGAAGGGCACCGAGGCCGCGATGCCGGTGTGCATCAGGGTCATGTGGCGCTCCATCGTCAGGTAGCCGGGCAGCCAGGTCAGATAAACCCAGTTCAGATAGACCGAGCCGAAGAAGCCGATCAGCATCCCCCAGGTCGTGACGTTCGAGAAGAGGGCGCGCCAGTCGGCGAAGCTGAGCTGCTCGGCAGGCTTCGTGTCGGCGATGTCGCCTTTGAGGTAGCGCAGTTCCTCCGCGCTGAGCGCGGCGGGATTCGGATCACGATAGATGGCGAGCCAGATCGCCGCGACCACGAGACCGAGCGCGCCGGTAACGATGAAGGCCCAGCGCCAGTGAAATTGCACCACGAGCACCGACAGGCACAGCGGTGCGAGCGCCGTTCCGAGCGGCGACGCCGAATTGAAGATGCCGGTCGGCTTGCCTCGTGCGCGCAGCGGAAACCAGTTGCTCACGACGCGCGCCGCCGACGGAAACTGCGGCGACTCGCCGATGCCCAGCACGATGCGCGCGATGATGAACCATCCGAAGGTGGACACGATGCCGCCCGCGGCCTGCGCGAGCGACCAGATGATCAGGCCGACGCCGAGCAGCCTGCGCGGTCCGATGCGATCGACGAGGCCGCCGACCGGCAGTTGAAACAGCGCGTAGCTCCATGAGAACGCCGACAGCAGCAGCCCCATTTCGCCGAGCGACAGACCGAGATCCTTGCGGATCAGCGGATTGGCGATCGCGAGCGTGCCCCGATCGAGATAGTTCACGATGCCGCTCACCATCAGCAGCGTTAGCGCCACGATCTGGGCGCGGCGCACGCGGGGCGGTGCCTGCTCGGACTCGGGGATTGGGTTCATGCTGTCGTCTCCATGTCGTTTTGTGGATGGGCTGCGGCGACCTCCCGCAGCCGGGTCTATCGAACCGCGGCCGGGAACGTGGGTTGCGCCCGCACTTCGGCCTGCGTCGGGATGGATGCCTGCGCGCCTTGACGCGTGACGCTGAGCGCCGCGGCCCGCTGTCCGAAGTCGATCGCATCGCGGATACTCGCGCCGCGCACGCGCTCTGCTGCGAAGCCGCCGACGAAGGTGTCGCCGGCCGCCGTGGTGTCGATCGCATCGACGCGCGGCGCGGGCAAGTGGTCTTCCTCTCCGCTTGTCGCATACCAGACTCCCTCGGCGCCGAGCGTGACGATCACCGTCTCCACGCCTTTCGCGCGCAGGCGCGCTGCGGCCTCGCGCGCGGACGCCGGGCCATCGACGGGCACGTCCGTCAGCAGGTGGGCTTCGGTCTCGTTGAGAACCATCAAACCCACCTCACGGTAAAGCGCGTCCGGAAGCGGTTGCGCCGGCGCCGGGTTCAGCAGCACCGGCGTGCCGAGCCTTGCCGCGACAGAAATGGCGTGCCGCACGGTGTCGAGCGGCACCTCGAGTTGGCAAATCAGTATACCTGCGGCGCCGATGGCGCCTTGCGCCGCATCGACGTGGCCGGGCGTGAGCGCGGCGTTGGCGCCGGGCGAAACGACGATCGTGTTCGCACCGTCCGCGGCCACCGTGATGACGGCGATGCCGGTCGACGTGTCGTGCACCGTGTGCAGGTGCGCAGTGTCGATGTGCTCGCTGCTTAGGCTCTCGCGCAGATGCGCGCCGAAGGCGTCGTCTCCGATGCAGCCGAGCATCGCCACTGACGCGCCGAGACGCGCCGCCGCGACCGCCTGATTGGCGCCCTTGCCGCCGGCGAACGTCGCGAACGCGCCGCCCAGCAAGGTTTCTCCGCGCGCCGGAAGACGCTCCGCGTGCACGACGAGATCCATGTTCGCGCTGCCTGCGACGACGATCCGAGCCGAGGAAAGTGTTTCGGCTGCTCGAATGTTAGCGCTTACATTTTCGGTCGTTTTCAGGGGCGACATAACAATTTTCAGCGAGGAGGATGGGGATTCGAGGCGTGTTAGCGCTTACATTATCTCGCAAAACGCCGGATGGCAATGCGAAAGGGCCGGTCTACGGGAAATTCCCTAAGCTTTGCGGTCCCGCCTGATGGCTATCGACGGTTTGCCGCGCGGGTGACTGGGAGGTAGAGAGCGTCATGCATGAAGGCGAGGAAAGCAGCCCTGACCCGCGAAGGCCGGTCCGACGACCATATTTCTGGCGTCAGCACGGGCACAGCATCACGCCTGAATTGTGGGCAGCGCACACCGCAAAATCCTACGGCAACGCGGAGCGTGATTTCAACTGGCGCGCATTGATTTGATTTCGGAGATCCGCCAACCAGACCTCATTTGGCGGATTGGATCTATTCAAAATTGCACATCGCCGGAAGCGCAGCGATCTGCGATCCGTTCAGAAAGAAATTGGAGGATGGTTAAATGCAACTGGCTTGCGCGCTCCTCATACTCATCAGCGAATCCCTATACGGCGCAATCCTTGGGAAAGGCAGTATGGATGTGTAGGGGAGCCCATGCTTCAGCCTCGGCCAGCTTGTCTACAAGAACAAACACAGAGTTCACGGGGACAAGCGTCGTGTAGTGCTGGGGTCCCTGCGCCGGAACGTCCTTATTGCCGATCATGGCCATTGGGTTTCGGACAACGTTCGCCCTGATTTTTCCCAAGGTTGCAGCCAATTGCACCGTGATCGAGCAAGTGCTGACGTTGTGGTCGTTGAGTGTAGCCAGCTTCTGCTGACCAATTTCATGATGCAAAGCCTCTTCGACTGCGAGGACCAGATCCTTACGACTGACGAAAGTTGAGTCTTGTCGAATATGGCGTCGGTCAAACGGATCTTCTCGCTGCTCCGTGTGCCCGCTGATGGGATGGCCCTGGCGCGCGGTTTTCGGCTTGCTCGACGGACGCATACGGCGTTCGCTAAGGCAAAGCATCTGATGGATCTCTTCCCGAGAGTAGGTTCGATCAAATCCCATCTCACCCCCCAAAATAAAGTTGCACAGGCGTTAATCCCCACCTCAGGGTAGTAAAGAGGAGTGACTCTGCATTGACTCCGCCAGGATCCCGATTAAGACGAAAACGAAATACGCGTGGCGATTTTGAAAGCCCTCGAATCAGCTGTCGCGGCTCTGCTCGCGAGTTAATGTCAATTCTGGTGTATGCGGGGGCAGAGCATGATCAAGCGGCAAGCGGTTGCTGAGCCGGTGCGCTTTC
>NZ_SELS01000086.1 GCF_004197395.1 Paraburkholderia sp. UYCP14C
AGTTGTTCAGGTGGCCAAGGTTAACAGCTTGCCGAGAAGGTTAACAGCCCCCAACGGGTCTTTTTGATTCAGTCTCTTAACATTGCGTCGTCGCTTCTGTTCAATGGGCCGGTCAGTCGAAAAGGTCTGGGCCGGAGCGATCGTCGCTTAGCTGGGGGAGCTTTCCGGCGCGGACACGCTCAAGCAGATGTGGAGGCAACCAGGTTTCCTCCAGCGCCCCTATACCCTCTTCGATGAGTTGTTGGAGAAAGAAAGACTGATTACGTCCGCTAGCCTCGGCGAGTAATCGGAGTCTGCGCTCGACGCCCGGGTCTATTCGAACTGCGACAACCTTTGAAGCTTCCAAGCTCTTTGTTCTGGGCAAAACGGACCCCTTCCGTTCAAAGGGTCTGCATTGTAAACCCGAGATTCTGTTAGTGCCGGCCCGGAGCACTATGCCAAGGCAATCCACCAGAGTCTCGGTGATTCACAGGGTGTACTTGATGTACAAGAACGAACTCAAGGGGGAACGGGGATTCGCATCGCTTCCCCGGACGTAAAAAACTCTCCCGTCTGGACCTCGGCTGCTTTCCCGACGAGGGTCGCCTTATTGCGCGGTTGCATCGGCCGATGGTGGAGGCTGGCTGCCGACTGGCGATTCAGTTGTCGCGCCGAAGTCCAAGCATCCATGCGTCGCGTTGGATACGACGTGAGACCACGCACTGTCAGTGACAGTCCATACTCAGTGGCTGCAATTCATGAAAAGTGGCGGGCTCATGAAGACTCCGTTCAGCGCTTACCTTCTAATAAGTCGAGACCTGACGACACTCCGCCAACGCGCCGCTTTATCCGATTGATTACGAAATACGTATCGCCTACTACGCTTCTACCAAAATGCTGCCAAATGCCCGGGCGCTGTATTAACTCAGTGAGCCGCGGCCGTCACGGCGATCATCGCGGCGTGAAACATTGTTAATAAAATGCAAAAAACTTGGCGTAAGCCCGCGTATCACTTAGCTTTTTTTCTGCTCGATGATTCGGAGACACTGTTTCACGGTTGGTCCCTTTGAGCGCCGACACTTCTGTCGTCCTCTGCAGTCTGGGCGAAACGCCCGATGCTCTCTCCCACTCACGAAATGAAGGTCGTATCTCCTTTTAGTCGCAGGCCACAGAGCACGGCGATGTCTGTGCAAGCTGCCGCAGCTTCTTTCTCGTCAACTGACAGTTAAGTAGGCCGAGGGGTAGCAGCTGGGGTCCCCGGCACGAACCGTCAATACGCTCCCGGACGCATTAGAAGCTGTCACCGGCAGCCTAAATCGACCTTGGATCCAGCCACCCTGCGCTCAGTGACGAGACGTGCAATGACTACGAAACATGGCACAAGGCTGTCGCCTCTCCTCAGTGTCAGGAGGCCGGCAACGGTTAAGTGCAGTACCAGCGTTCTGTAAACTCGGGTATTCGCTGCCCTCGCCGTGGCGCTCGCAAGAGGCACGCGCCGGAGTTCGGAAAACTGGGTTGTTCTTCTGCTTTCAGATTCGCCAATTCATTAGATATGACGAAAACCTGACAACTTGCAGGAAGATCGTTAAGGATGTCTTTCCCGACGCTCGGTCAAAGATTCAAGCGCGAAGATCATTCGCTCGTTGACCAAGCCACAGTGGGATTATCAAGATCGTGCGCAATTAGTGCGGCCTTGGTAGGGCCGGAGTCGGTCGATTTCAAAAGCGCCCCGTCCAACTATGGCAGATGTTGAGAATAATGTGCCCCTCCCCTCCTCTTCAGTTTTTCGTTCGCGGGGCGCCCGGCGTCGCATGGTTTCCCGCGGAAAGGGTTCCTGGCTCGAGGCGCTTTATGGGCGGCAAAATCTATTGTCAATCTGATTTTTGCAGCCTTGACCTGTGGCATAAGATAGAAGGGCTTGCGCAAATGTATCCGGGCTCCGGAAAGGCGCGGATCGCGCCCGGCCCTCGGTGAAAAGCCGCGCTCGACAGTCCTCAAAAGGCGTTCAGCCTGCTAGGCTAAATCTGTTGTCAGGTGTTCTGCCTGGCCCTGCAATGCCCGGAGGCGACCGTACTCGCCCCTTGGCCAGCGGGCGGGCAACCACATTGCTTGTGACGGCGCTGCATCAAGGCCTTCAGTCAAGGCCGCGCTGGGCATGCTGCATCACTGCCCGCGCGTCCTGCGCCTGCAAATATCGCAGATGCCTGTCGCCTTGCTGATGCCCAGCAGCGTTAGCCGTCCTCCCGTTGCGTGCTGCCACGGTTCGAGGCCAAGCGAAGCAGCGAAATCGCGCCCCCGTCGGAAACCATGTGCGTCGCCGGCCATCGCGCGCGGCTGCCGTCCGTCATGGGGGCCGATGCCGGGAATGGTCAGCAGTTTCTGGCCTGCCTCGTCTTCGCCGAAGTAAGGCTTGAGTTCGCCTTCGATCTGCGCGATCTCGTCGCAGGGCTGGCGATGGCGCCGGCGAAGGCGCAGCACAACCAGAGTGACAAGTCGCAGCGGGAACGCCGGTCTGCGCCGTCGAAGAGGGTTGGCAAGCCGGCGAGAGCCCGCGCGCCGACCGGCAGGCTTATGCCGAATTCAATCAGGAAACCAGGATCTGGTTGTCCATGACAGACTGCTCGGCCACCAACTCATCGCATACGCGATGCAGGGCAAGCAGCGCCTGCTGCCGATCCCTGTCGACGTGACGGCGCCCATGATGGTATCCGGAAAGGGAAATGTCCTGATCAGCGGAAGTCGATCGGGCCATTTCGGTCAGGCTGACCATCTCATTGAGCTGCCCCAAATACGGGCCAAAAGGGGGTTCACCGCAATTTGCTTGAACTGATCAGGGCAAAGGTCGGACCGTGAAGCCAGACTCGTGTGCTGATTGCGCGCCTTGAGATTAGTCGGCCCTAGCCACTCGGCATTCCCCTGTGAAAAAGCCTTCGGCACGCGAACTGTGGCGCACGAACCCAACTCGGATCGAGGCAAGTGTCATGGTTTATGGGATCGGTTCGAATGGAGATTTCGATTCACGGGGCGACGGCTGCCCCGGCGATCGCTTATTGCCTGAAAGGTCATGGTTTATGGGCATGACATCTCAACTGCGTCGAAGCGTCACGATCCGAGGTAGCCCCAAATGCGCGCCCCCTTGGACTGCAAGACGCACTTGTCGCACGACGTAGAAGCAGTTCGTTTGCCCAGTTCAGGAAGACCGCTCCATGCGACCGCCCGACATATCGAGAGAAGTTTTAAGAAGCGGCGCAAGGAATTCACGTCAGTACCGCGAGACTGGCGCGGGAGGGAATCAAGCAATCCAAGTAACTGATTTTAAAGAATATCCAACTTGGATGGTGACGACTGGATTCTTGCCAGCCGTCTAAGTAGTTGAATTTATTGGGCATCCAAGTTGGATGACGCTTCGTTTTCTGCTTCAAGTTCGCGTCGGATGAAGTTTGCTATGCGATCGCCCCACTCTTCCGCCTTTGCCTCGCCGTCCTTTCCTGAAAAACGCAGCCCAATCACACCGCTTCGCACCGTTACGTCACAGAACTTTTTCTTACCTACGTTGATTGACTTAGTGCTCGGTTGCGAAGCCTTGGGACGAGCCGGGGTCGCGAGCGTTAGCGCCCTCTCTTGCGTCATCTCGTCAGAATCTATCAGCGCCGCTATCGCACGGGTCACCCCTTCCTCGTGTCCCTGTTGAACCAATGCGGCGAACTTAGCCGCAGCAGTGCCACCGAGTCGATGCGGCTTGACCGCAATCATCTCTTTAACCGGTGCGGGGAGATTGTCGAAGGAAAGAATCCGTGCGACATGGCTTTGTGCCAGTCCAGAGGCCCGGATAATGTCTGCCTGCGTAAGACCCAGATTTTCCTGAATGCGCTGAAACTGCCGATACTTTTCGAAGTCGGGCAGTGACGGAGCAAGCAGATTCGAGAACGCCGCTCCGAGCTCAACTTCCGCGTCGGTGCCGAAAAAGGATACGCCGCGAATCTTTGTGCGGTTTAGATCGTCTCGGTAGATCGCTACTCGATTGTTACCGGAAATGATTTCGTTACGCCCATCACCTAGGGGCCGGTAGACAATGGGGTGAATAAGTGGGTTTGCTTCAAGATTTGCCCGCAGTTCGCCATATTCCTGTTGCGAGAGAACTCGTCGACGTCCGGGCACCTCGACGAGGCTCGAAATCTCCACTTCCTCGGAATATGTATTCGTAGAGGATTCTAGTTCCTCGATGCGCTTGATTGCGGCTTGGAGTTCCTTTTCCTTCTCAGCAAGCAAGGGCAGGGACGCCATCAATTGGCCGGGAGCAGTTTTGGGCCTGCCCGGGATGTCTTCATTGCCTTTTTGCGGACGCGGCGACGTTCCAATCATTGCTGCCTTTGCGGCAAGACGGTCTTTGATGCTCATTCGGCCTCCTGATCTGCGAGCCAAAGTGCGACGAGTCGCTGGTCGACGATCTCTGCAAATCGATCGTATGCCTCTCGTGCGCGTTGATAGGTTTTCAAGCTTCCTTGGTAGCGAGAGATGTCGTACACCGTGCCGAATTCCGCAGCGGCTGTTTGGGTAACGGCTGTCGTGGGAATTTCTATCGGGAGAACGAGACCTTCGTAGGTCTTGTTGATCCAGTCGCGAACGATCGGAGTTGCGGCTTGGCTCTGGTCGACTTTGGCCAGTAGCACGTGAATGAAATCGAAGCTCTTAATCAGTTCAGGTGCAACCTGTTGCATGCTCTCAGAGAGGTCTGAAAACAGATTCCAGAATTGAGTCGACGACGCATAGTCGAGCGCGCTCGGTGGGGTCGGCACAATAAGTCCGTCCGCCGCCATGAAGGCATTGATCGTCAAATAGGAGAGGGCAGGGGGCGTATCGATAATGACAGCGTCGTAGTCGCCCAATAGCGGTTCGAGTCCCTTGTTCAGAACATTCCAGAACTGAAATGACTGGTCCTTCGACTGCTTAAATGGCAGAAAAAACTCTGCACCGAACAACGCCGCACTAGCCGGAATAAGGTCCACCCCGTCCCAATACGTCGACTGTACAGCGTACTGAAGATCCTCCTCGTCTCCATAAATCAACGGCAGAACAGTTTGCTCATCCGAGACCTCGCTGTCCGCGAGGATTCCATGAAGCGCAGAAAGTGACGCCTGCGGATCAAGGTCGACCAGAAGAACTCTGCGGCCGAACAATGAGAGACCTTGCGCTAGAGTCATTGCAGTAGTCGTTTTACTGACTCCGCCCTTAAAGTTGCCAATCGCGATCTTCTTTCCCTTTACTCCAGCGGGCCGCTTCGAATACGGCCCTATCCGATCGATCCATACCCGCGTCTCAGAAAGCGTAAACTCCCTGCTGCGACTATGACGGAGCGTACCTTGTGGCAGGTCAGCCTCGGTTCGAGACAAATAATGCATTCGCTGACGGTCGATTCGGCACAAGTCGCCAACCTGCGCGGTTGTGAAGACTGGGGGGTTTTTGCGCGGGTGAGGGGCAAGCATGCTCTCGCGTACGTCTACGAGCATTCCACTGGCGTTCTCCGCAATGGCCTTGATCGCACTGAGTGGCATAGGCTTAGGCGCGTGCTTCAGCTTTATGGACATTTGCGGCTTTTCAGCACGCCGGACTGCTGTGTTCATCAACTGCTCCCTTATCGATGTAACGACCACCATCACATGTTTGATTCAACACGTAGAGTGAAAAAATCCATCCGATGTTGAATTTCGCGGAAGCTTAGTTGTTAACTACGTGAAACGCAAGTAATTCGTGCTTGTTATCCAACTCTCGGATCCGCAGCCAGTCGGGGCTTTCCGTGGTTATCGTAGAAATGACGTTAACTCATCGGTACGCGTACGAGCTAACGTGCCTTCACCGGTCGACGCGAGCAGTGGTTTCCCGTCTTAATTGATTTATGAGGAACAACAACTGTTGTTGTTTCTTTAAGAGACAACAACTTTAAAACGTTTACGCTAGCCGGTTCCTTGCCTGGCAAGGGTTTGCGGGAAGTTAGGTCATGTTCTATGGGGCGAACGGTCAGGGTCTATGGGTGGATAACCTGATTTCAGGTCAGCCTCTATGGGGCGAAAAGTCATGGTTGATGGGGTTAGGTCATAGTCTATGGGGCTCAACTGAATGCACTGCTAACCCATTGATGTGACGATGGTTTTCGACATTTCGCGTACGCAAAGGTCAGGGTCTATGGGCGACAAAGTCAGGGTTTATGGGGACGGGAACTGTGCTCCCCATAGACCATGACTTCTCAGCAGCATGCTGGAAGGCCGAAATCGCACTGAACGCATCGCAGGTCTCACCCAATGCGGTGCCATCCGCCCCACAAACCCTGACTTTTACGGATCTTAGGGGCAACCCCTGGAAAGCTCCCACAAACCATGACCTTTCGCCCGCTCTTCTGGTGAAAAGCTCCCCACAAACCATGACCTTTCGCCGGCTCGGCCAACGACCCCACAAACCATGACTTTTCATGTACTCGAATTGGCACCGAAAGGTCATGGTTCATGGGGACCGGCGACCGTGAAACAGAAAAGTCAGTGCAAGATCAGTTGCCGACATGACTTTTTGCTCCTAGAATCTCGAAGGCCTCATGGAGAGTGAATGCCCAACATCAAGCCGTCTAGTCCTCCGGCTAGCGAACTAAAAAAGCACGTTGCCACCGTTCACGTAAGTGGTGAACTGTCTTTGCTTGAGCGCAAGATTGTGAACGTCCTGCTACTTAACGCATTCGACGATCTCCTTACGAAGAAGCGCCATACGTTGCCTGTGGGCATCTTTTGCACCATGCTAGGTTTCGACAGCAAGAATCACGATGCGTTGAAGCGCGCGCTGTTGAAGGTCATGTCGACACCTATCTCTTTCGATCTTTTGCATGACGGCGGTAAGACCGACTGGGAAGCGTCGCCACTCATTGCATACGCCAGCATCAAGAATGGCATCTGTTCGTATGAGTACAGCGACTGGCTCGCAGGGAAGCTCGCGAATCCCGATATCTACACCCTTATCAACATCAACGTTCAGCGGCAGTTTAGCGGGGGCTACGCGCTTGCCCTTTACGAGAACTGTCTTCGATTCAAACGAACGGGATCGACGGGTTGGATTCCGGTGGAAACATGGCGTCGCCTGCTCGGCGCCGATGCGAGCATGTACGACGAGTTCAAGCATTTCTCGGCCGAAGTGATCAAAAAGGCTGTCAAAGAGATCAATCACGTGTCAAACATCGTCGTGTCTCCCGAGTACAAGCGAGAGGCAAGACGTGTCGTCCAGATACGCTTCTTGGTCGAGGACAATCCTCAAAAGTCGATGTACGACAACGAGGATGAAGAGCAGAAATCTATTCGGGAATCCGAAGCATTCAAGCGCCTCACTCGCCTTGGTGTCGGAGATAGACTCGCCATAAGCTGGATTCAACAGGAACCAGATCGCGCGTTACAGACAGCCATTTACGTCGAGGAGAGGGCTAAAAGCAAGCAGATCCGCGGAAACGCTGGAGGTTACGCAAGAACCGTGTTCGAGAAGGCCGCTCGCATAGAAGTGGGGCCCGGCAATGGCAAGACCGAAACCGTTCCCGCACTTCCCGCCGTTGTCGAAAAGGATACTTCTGCCGAAGAACGTTCGCGTCGAACGACAGCAAGAATCAAATCGATGACGCTAGCGGAAAAACAAAAGTTCGCTGGCGAATATATGGCGGAAGGTGGCAAGGGAAACACATATCAGCCGGAAACTGGAACGTTCAAGAACGCGTTGGAGCGAACCGCTTATACCTCGTGGTTACGGGCAAAGGTCGCTGACGCTCACTGAAGGTTGGTCTAAAAACGCGACAATGATTGCGTCAGGTGCTCCGCGCAAGTCAGAATCACATCCAGAGAATTAGATCCGGCGGAATCTCGGGTTGATCCGGCCGCCCTCTCCGATTACCTCGTCGCGCCTGCTTTCACTTCAACCACCCGCAAGGCGGGGATCGCAAGTGGTGCGTTTCAAGAGAATACCGATAAATCAAAACTTCTTTATGTGTACAAGGCGGAAGCACTGGCCACACGGTCGGTGTGCGCCGAAAGATAGTCAAAATCGATGGTCTTTCCTTGGCTGGACCCGTGACGCGTTACACGAGAAGGCTAGCAGTCTTGAAATGGGTGCAGCGAAGGCTCGCTTTAAAGGCAGCTAAAACTCTGTGCCTTTTGCCGCAAAACGCTCGTTAGGAACTGTTTCAATGGTAGCCATTCATCAAGGGTTGCCATGCGCATTTTCAGGAACAAGCGGCAGGCCGCACTATCCACGGCCCCCGGCATGTATGCCGAGGAAGATCCATCGAAAGTCATCTTCGAGACGAGCACGCGGCTCAAGGTCGAGAGTAATCGCTGGATGCTCATCGCCTTCGCATGTGCCGCGGTTGCGGCTGGAGCTGTATGGACGCGGCAGCCGGCGCCCTCCGTGACGCGGGTGGTGGGCGTGTCGGCCGACGTAAGCGGTCATCCGGTCGTGACGGAGCTCGTCGCCTACAAGCCGGACTCGCAGGCTTTGCGCACGAGCATGCGGGACATGGCCGTGCGGTGGTTCACGATCGAGCCGGTGCTGACCGACAGCCTCCAGACGTCGCGCATGTCGTTGAACATCAATTCGGTGAAGGCCCAGATGATCGGCGCAGCCACTGAACAGTTCAAAAGCTGGCTGCGGGACGACGCCCCGTTCCAGCAAATCTCTGCGAATCCAAAGCTCATCCGCGAAGTCAACGTGCGCAACATCGCGCTGCTGGAAGACCAGACGGTCCTCGTTGAATTCACAACGACCACGTCTCAGGCAGGCGCTTCTGGCAAGCCCGACCTCAAGTCGTATGCGCTGACCCTGCGCTACCAGATCGTCGCGCCAACCGCTGACGCGGCACTCACCGCCAATCCCTTCGGCATCTACATTCCGTTCTTCCGCCTTGAGCGGACCGGTGGAGCTTGACCAGCATGACCTCCAGATACCAGTGGCCGCCGCTCGGCCTTCTTGTCCTGCTCGCGGCAACAGCGTTGCCCATGACTGCGGCGAACGCCAAAAAGCCTACGGACAACGGTTCGTTCAACGCCGCGATGATTGCCGGCGACCCGATGAGCCCGGTCAATCCATTCAACGGTGGATCGGATCCGCTCACGATGCCGGGCGACGCTCGCGTCGGCGTGTTCCCCTACAGCCGCGACCAGATCTTTCGCGTGCTCACCGCGCCGCTCAAACTCACGACGATCGAGCTTGAGGCCGGCGAGAAGCTGATTGCCGATCCGGCTATGGGCGACTGCATCCAGTGGGAAGTTGACGACGACAAGATGAACCACGTGTTCATCAAGCCACACAAGGCGGACATCATCAACACGCTGCACCTGACGACAAACCGGCGTGAGTACGACTTCACGCTCATCGCGTCGCCAGCTGGCGGGTTTTTCTATCAGACGGTGCGCTTCCAGTATCCCCACGCGCCAGTGGCTCGGACGAACGTGCGCGACGAAGGAAACGGGGCAGGGCCGGGCGCAACAGGTAGCGAGCGCGGTGGTGATTCGGGCGCGATCAGCGTCGCGCCCGACAAGCTGAACTGGGATTACTCGGTCGACGGGAATGCTGAATTCAAGCCCGAGGTCGTGTTCGATGATGGTCACTCGATCTGGATGCGTATGCCTGCAAAAGCGCAAACGTGGCCAGTGCCGATGTACAAGGATCACGGCGACCGGGTCGTCGGAAATTTCATCCGCCGTGGTGATTTCCTTGTGTTCCAGCGCCTCGCGGACGAGATCGTTCTCGTCTCGGGCAAGGATGAAGTGACGGTGATGCGTGGGCGTCGACGCGTGTTCGGAGTGTTCTGATCGTGGCCAAAAAAACCGAACAGGCGACGCCCAACGCCGAGCAGGCAGCGATCGTCAAAGGCAAGACGCCCCGCAACGCCATCATGAGCGTTGGCCTGCTGGCCGCACTGATCATCGGCGCGCTTGGTTTCTACTATGAGCTGAAAGCCAGCGATCAGGCGGCAGAAGAAGCCAGGCTGAAAAAAGCGTCGGCCCTGAAAAGCAGCACGGAAGTACCGGCTGCAGGCACCTCTGACATCGACAAAGTGATCAGGCAGCAACAGGAGGCCGCTGCGGCAGAGGCGGCCGCGCGTGCGGCGTCGGATGCGGCGGCAGCGCAGCGTCCGACGGTGAAGCCGATGCTGACGGGCAATGATTTCCAGCGGGAGGTAGGGTCGGGCGGTGACGACACAGCGGCCCTCGCCGCCAGCAACAAGCAGGACGCGATCTATACCTCGTCGGTGTTCAAGCAGTCGGGCGCCTCGCGTAATTCAAACCAGCCTGCAACCGCCACGCCTGCGGGCGTTCCCACTCTGGACGATTTTCGTGCAGCGCGCGCCGCAGCGGCTTCCGCTGCGCAGAACCCGGCAGACGCGATGGCGCTCGCGCTGGGCAAACAGGGCCAGGCACCGGAAGACCGCGACAAGGCGTTCCTGAAAGAAACGGCAGGGCAGGGCGGCATCGAGCGGACGACATTCAACGGACAGGCTGGCGGCTGCACGCTGACTCCTCCACACAACATTCACGTCAAGACCGTCGAAGGCCTGAACTCCGACAAACCGGGGCGCGTCGCGCTGATGGTGGACGAGGACGTGTACGACAGCGTGCGCGGCGATTGTCTGATGATCCCGAAGGGTGCCTTCATCAACGGCGCGTACAGCGCGGACATCAAGGTTGGTCAGGAGCGGCTGCTTGTCGCGTCGACCAGCCTGCGCCTGCCGAATGGCAAGCGCGTACCGATGAACGGCATGCAGGGGGCTGACCAGAACGGTTACGCGGGCTTTTCAGGCGATGTCAACAACCACTTCCTGGCGATTTTTGGCGCAGGCTTCATTACCGCAGTTCTGCTGAAGAGCTTCGACAATGGGTCAACGACCTCCACGACGGCAAGCCCGATCGGCATAACGACCACTGGGAGCACTGCAGGGCAGGTGGCTGCGACGACTGCCCAGGCCGTGCTTCAACGCAACCAGAACATCCCGCCGACGATCACGGTCAAGCCCGGCGAAAAGTTCCTGGTGCAGGTCACGCAGGACATCGGGATGGAGCCGTACCATGACTAGGCGCGCGGTTGCCGCGCTGGTTCTGACAGCCGCGTGCTCGTCATCCGGCGCGGCAGTCATCGACACGGTCATAAGTCCAACCCGGTTCGTCGTTGAGGCGAACGGCGAGCGCTCCGTGCTTGAGCTTCCCGGCACGCCGGTCTACGCGTGTGGCCTGCAGCGCTTTCTCACGTGGGCGCAACCCCTGAAAGGACAGAGCATTACGCCGGGATCGCGCGGCTTTGCGTCCGTCCTCGTTGATGGCGCGCCTGAAAGGCTGGAGGTGCTGCTGGCGAGGAATGGATGGCTGCAGCCAGCAGTGCTGGACGATGACGCACAGGCTGCGATAACCGAGCGCCGCGGTGGTTGGGCCTGTACGTCAGCGCAGACGCCGTTCGATGTAATGCATACGAGCGTCGACGCGAAGATTCTAGCGGGCGTCGCGCTGAATGAGTCGGCCTACAACGGTCGTGCGTGGCCGTGGACGCTCAACGTCGCCGGACGTGGCTTCTTCTTCCGCACGCGCGATGACGCTTACAAGGCAATTCGCTTCCTCATCTCCGATGGTCGCTGCGATTTCGACGTAGGCCTGATGCAGGTGAACTGGTGCTACCACCGGCAGCGCTTTGCGTCGCCGTGGGATGCGCTTGCGCCGGCAACGAACATCCACGTGGCCGAAGACATCCTGAACGAGAACTATCGCAAGACGAATTCGGCCGTGAAAGCCGTGGCGTACTACCACAGCGCCAATCCGCAGCCAGGCCGCGAGTACCTCGCGCGCTTCATCCAGCATCTTTCCCAAATCGACCGCGGTCTGTGAAGCAAACGCTAACCCTTATTGCGCTGGCAGTTCTCTCATTGCCTGCCTCGGCCGCGAGCACCGATCCGCTCGACTTTGACTATCAGGTCAACGGCAATATGACCGAGCGGCCTGCGCTGATCTTCAACGACGGAACCGACACGTACCTGCAGCCGCGGGCAGGGCAGACCCTGAAGGTTGAAGGGGGCCACGCTGAAGGGCCTTACATCGTCGTGCCAGGCACCCCGGAAGTAGTTTCGTATTCGGTCGGCGGCTCTAGCGCCACAGCGCGATGGGAAAAGACCAACACTTTCACGGCAGAGGCGAGCAATCGAAGTGGCGACATGCCGGTCGGCTTCGCAGGCTTCTCGAATCGCCTTGCTCTCATCGGCCCGCGCGCGCGGCTGGAGACGACGCGCCCGATGAGCGCGACGCTGCCACTCGCGCAGATGGTCAAGTCGCTCGTGCCGCAGGGCTGGACAGGCTCCGCGCAGAAGGACGTCGATCTGGCCGGTGCACAAAGCTTCGCCACGCGTGACGGGGAGAACTGGATGCAGTCGCTCGACCGGCTGCTCGGTGCAGTCGATCTGTATGCCGACGTCGACTTCAATGCGCACCACGTCACGCTGCGTCGCGCGGCTGTGAAATCAACCGGCGTGAATTACGTCGCGAGCGCTGCACTCGCCGAGATGACATCGCAGACGGCGGCAGTAAGCCCCTCGAGCGAACCGGCAAAGGCAGCGAGCGACAGCGACAAGGCTCAATCGCAGGATGGTGGTCTTGCAGCGAAGTTTGGCGCGCTCGCCATCCGGGACGGCGATGACACGCATATCCAGATCCGCTTTTCACAAAGGCCTCCAAAAGAACTCGTCTTTCGGGACATGGATGGGCATTCGCTCAAGCCAAAATGGGACGACTCAAGCAACGTCGTGACCATCAATCGCGCCGAGCATTTTGTTGTGTCCAACGGCTCGGACAGCGTTGAAGTCGCGCGTGTCGCGGGGCTCGTTTACACGTTCGAGACGAAGAACAGCGCAGGCCTCGAAGCCGTCTTCGACCAGGAAGGATCGACCTTCTTCAAGTTTGCGGACACGGTTGGCAACGTAAAGGTGTCGGACGTGGCCCACATGGGGTCGGGCGAGCAGAAGGGTCGCTACTACAGGTTCAACGGTACGGCAGACCGGTTCATCGTGAACGCCGACGGCAACGTGGTGAACGTGACGCGCAAGCATGACGTTCGTTTTTTTGATCGACCGAAGTCATGAGAGCGGGAGTCGTCGCCGCGTTCAGTGTGGCATTACTAGGTGTGCAGCCCGCGTTCGCTGATTGTCTCGATGACGCCGCGCAGTTCCATCACGTCAACGTTGTGCTGGTGCGCGCGATCGCGCAGCAGGAGTCGGGGATGCGTGCCGATGCGGTGAACCGCAATACCGATGGCTCTGAGGACATCGGCCTGATGCAGATCAATTCTTCGTGGCTCCCGAAGCTCAGGCGCTACGGCGTCACGCGGGAGTCGCTGTCTAACGCATGCGTCAACGGATACGTCGGCACATGGATTCTGGCGTCGAACATCAAACAGTTCGGCCCGACGTGGAAGGCGGTAGGTGCGTACAACGCCGTCTCGACGAGCAAGCAACTCGTGTACGCGAATCACATTTATCGGCGCGTCGTGCGCGCGGCCCACTGACTCTTATGACGCCAATGATCATTATGCCCATCCGTCGTCGCGCGTCGCTCATCGCGAAGGTATTTGTCGTTCTCACGCTGACGGGTATCGCTGACGCTTCGTTCTCGCAGTCGCATCTTTCGCCGCCGGCAGGCGACGGCTGGCAGATGCTTGGAGCTGGCGCACCCGCTGCGCCCGCGCCGGCGGTAGCGCCCGTCGCTTCCCTCGCAATGGTGGCACCGACTTCGTCCGCGTCATCGACGTCCCACACCCCGACGCCAGCGGCGTCGCCGGCCGTCGCCTCGACCGCCGTCACCCCAGTCAACCTGCCAGGCACTGGCGCGCCAGCAGGGGCCAGTTCATTGACGCTCGCGATCACGCCGCAGGACATCAACCTGCGTAATGCGCTGGACCGCTGGCTGCAGCAAGAGGGCTGGCAACTGGCCTGGAAGATCGACGATGACCTGCCGCTCGAATTCAACGCGACGTTCAGCGGCGACTTCGACTCGGTGCTGACGCAGGTCATGCGTGCAACAAACCACATGCGCACACCCACGCGGAGCTGTGTGCACACCAACAACGTCATTCGCGTGATTGCCCGCGCGGCCAACTGCCAGGATTGAATCAACAATGCGCCTCAACCATTTCCAGGCTGCTGCTTCCCTCCTGGTCGCGACGGCCCTGACCGGCTGCTCGATCTCGCAGTCCGACATCAATGGCGCCTATGACGCGGCGACGCGTGACGCGACGCACGCGATGGCAAACACTGGCGACTCCATGCCGCTCGTTGAGCATGTGCCGACTGCGTTTCTCGGTGACCGTCTGGTGCCCGTCGCGTATGAGGCCACGCTGCCAGCCGTGTTCCGTGAGAAGACCATCACGCTGCCTGCAAACCTTCCGATCACGAAGATCGCCACACTGGTATCGGATGCGTCGGGATATCCCGTGCACCTGAGCCCGGACGTGTTCATCTCGCGTGACTCGCTTATCGACACGACGTCGGGCGCGGCGGGTGGGCAGGCGAGGAGCCAGTTGGCGTCAGCAAGCGGCAACATTGAACCCGTCTATCGGCAGCCCGGAAGCGCGCGTATCGGCCAGTACCTGCACAGCGTGACAGAAGATCTTGGTCTTGCGTGGAGCTTCGATGGAGCGACGATCAACATCTCGCGCTTCGTAACCCGCACCTTCCAGATCGCGGCCGTACCGGGCGCGGTAAGCATCAAGTCGACAATTTCGAAGGGCACCGACACCTCGACCGGGGCGCAGTCGAACGGCACGGGTACCACCAACGCGAGTACCGGCTCGTTTTCCGCAGTCACGTCGACCGGACGCGACGGCACTTTCGACCAGATCGCGTCGATCACAAAGGAACTGGAGAGCCTGAAAACCCCGCTGGGCAGAATCACCGTCAATCCACAGACCCGGCTTGTCACCGTGCGCGATACGAAGGAAGCGGTAGACCGGATGAGCGATGTGCTCAGGCTCGAAAACGCCGTGTTTACGCGCCAGGTCTCGATCCGTGTGCGCACGTTGCAGGTTGCCCTTAACGACGGATCGCAGGCTGGCGTGAGTGCAGACATTGTCTTCAACCGTATCTCTGACGGCCTGTCGAAGTACGCAATCACCGTGACCTCGCCGACGTCGCTCGCGACAGCGGCTGGTCAGGTCGGTCTGTCGATCCTGAAGCCCAACGCACCGCTGACGGGTACGAACGCCGTCATCAGCGCGGTGAACACCTATGGCAAGACGATCTCGGACAACACGCAGACGAAGATGACGCTCAACGGTCTTCCTGTGTCGATCGGCTCGTTCGAGACGAAGGGCTACCTTGCAGCGACCACGCCATCGGCCGGCTCGATCAGCGGCACGACGGGCGGAGTCCCGGGCCTGACGCCCGGTTCTGTGACGGTCGGCGACTTCGTGAATATCCTGCCATCGGTGAACGACCACAACCAGATCATCCTGTCGTACTGGAGCGACAGCTCAAAACTGAACGGTCCTTTCACGACGATCGGAACCGGCTCAGGCCAGTCGGCCCAGCAGATCCAGTTGCCAGACGTTGTGGGCAGCAAGAATGACCAGACCATCGCACTCGCCGACGGCCAGACGGTCGTCATGTATGGCGCGGTCACCAACAACTACGACGGTTCCAGCAACAACGGCATCCTCGGCGCGAGTGGCGCGTGGAATAAGGCGAAGACGTTCCAGGTGATTATGCTGACCGCGACGGTCGTACCGTCAATGTGAGCGGCGCGATGCATTTCGAGACCATTCCCAACGAGAAAAAAGCGCGGCTTGTCTTCGGACTGGACTGGAGGGCCTATGCGACCAAGGGCGCAGCGGGCGAGCGCCGGCGTTATGCCGACGAACTCTACGCGACGCACTACGTTGAAATCAAGGGCAAGGAAGAAACGGTCGCCGGTTTCTGTGCGCCTGAACCTGCCGAACGTAAAGGTCTGAAGCTGTATTCGGCGGCCGCGCGTGTAGCCGGTCTCGACCGTGTCCGCTCGAAGCCCGCCGTGCTGGTGCTGGTGCAGGACGGCCAGCGGGTGCACGTAATTCTCATCGTTCGCGGCGCGGTACGCGTCGACCAGACCGTCGCGCTGAATGCGCTCGAGGACCGTCGTGATGCGCTTGAGGATGAGTGCGAAAAAGACCGGGTACGTCTCGTCACGATCGGCCATGGCGCGGATCTGAGGGACCTGGACGAGCCGTTCACGCCCGCGGAATTGCTGCGAGGCAGGAGTACTGGACTGATCAGAAAGCTGCCGGTGAAGGTGCCGAAGATCGTTCCACTGGCGGTCATCGCTGTCGCGCTGGTGTACGTGGGCAGTGAGGCGCTGTCCTATATCGATCCACTCCCACCGCCGCCCGCACCGCCGCCGACCTACATGCAGGACTATCAGGCCGCTGTGGCGCGGACCTTCAACGGGGCGGTCCCGCTCGCTTCTGCACTTGCACCAGCGCTGATCGACACGTTTGCGAAGCAGGAAACGAACGTCGCCGGGTGGCAGTTCCGGAATGCGTCGTGCGGGGCCACCGGCTTCTGCTCGATCACGTTCAAGCGTGAGGGCGGCACCTACAAGGAATTCGACGCACGCGCTCCGGCAGAAATGCGTCCGGTCGTATTTGATCCCAACGGTTTGCTGTTGCAGGTCAAAGGCCCTGCGGTCCCGCATGAGCAGAAGCTTTCGCTCGCCGGGGAAAAGCAGTGGCCAACCGCACAGTCGCTGATCAAACAGCTTCAGACCGATCCTCAGCGGCTTTCGACGAAGCCCGACCAACTGATGAGCCACGGCTACGTTGTAACGCTGCGGCCGCCCCAACGTCTGCTAGCCCGCCAGCCGAATCCTGGCGAGATCAGCGGTCAGCTTTTGCAGGCGGGAGACTGGACCATCGAAGGCTATATGTGGCAGAGCCGCCTGCTCGAAAAGCTGCCCGAAAACATGGCGCTCGACTCGCTGGATCTTGACCTGAAGGACGATGGCAGTGGCGCTCACTTCACCGCGAAGGGTAAATACTATGTTCTCCAATAAGTCTGGCCGCTTCACGGCGGCATCGCTTGTCGTGTTTTGCGCCGCTGGGCTTGCACACGCCGATGAAAAGCACCTGACGCTCGATGACATCGACAGTCTGGCGCGACAGAACCTCGTCAACTCGATGCGCAAAGCGGACGGTGCCCAGCCGCCAGCGGGCGTTGCACTGGGTTCTCCGATCATCGCTGCACCTCCCGCTGGTGCCGCTCCTTCAGCGACTGCACCGGTCGTCGTCAAGCCGAAGCGCTCTGACGCGCCGGTGAAGCAGGCGATACCGGTGTCGTTCGTTGGCGCGTATGGCGATGCGTCAGGCGCGCACGTGCTTTACGAGTATCAGGGCGGCGTCTATACAGCAGGTCGCGGCGAGAAGCTGCTGAACGGCTGGGTCGTGACGCACGTCGATGGCTATCGGGTTACCGTGGCCGAAGGGAAACGCTCCTGGTCGGATGTGATTGCAGTGCCTGTAGGTGTTGCTTCGTCTGGGGACAACCCCGCCATTCGGGCGATCACGGATCTCGGCGGTCCGCTGCCGGTCGCCACCAATGTCGGCATATTTCCGGGAGCACACTGAGCATGGGCATTTTTTCAGGTGTTGAATCGGGTGACGTCCAGTCGAGCGGCGGTTTCCTGAAACGGTTCCGTGCCGTCAGGCCCACCGCGTTCGTCGAGCCAGGGCAGGCGGCAGGGAATGCGACGGGTCAGTCCGGTCAGGAACCGACCTTCAGGGAGCCGACGCGCGCTGCTAACCCATCAGTATCTTTTCTTGGGCGAAAACTGTCCGGCGACGATGTCGAGGACGTTGAGTCGTTCACCGAGCTCGACGCGAGCGTAGCGGCACCGGCCGGCCGCCAGGCGGTCGCGGCGGCGCCAGCGCCCTGCGTGCCGACACAGCCGACAGCGCCCGTAAGCACGCCAGAGATTGATGCGGATAGCGCTAGTCCGGTATCTCCCGAGCGGGACGCATCTACAACGTCTGCTCGCGCTGACATGGCCAGCACACTGGGCGATGCGTACGGGGAAGGCGAAAAGACGCTGCGCGAACTCGACGCGCTAATCGCTGCACAACGCGGGACCGCTGAGCGCGTTTCGCGTTCGGCCGCAGACGCCTTCGCTCTCGAGCCGCAGTCTGGTGCGCAATCGCAACGGCAACCGCAACCTCAGGATCGACCGGACGGTGAAGACACGACGGGGCAGGAGGCCATTCCGTCACCCGCTTTGCCGGCTGAATCCGCTCTGCGAATGCAGGCCGTACCGCGCGTGACGGCGCCCGCTGAGGCTGAAGAAGATGACGGTGATGAGCCGACAGGCGAGCGGAACGGCAGACCGGTGCTGGTATCCGCTGACGCATTGCCCGATTTCAAGCGGGTCGTCACAGGCACCGACAGCGACGCCACCCTCAGACTGTCGGCTGCTGCGCGTAAAGAATTCGTGGCCGTCGAGATCCAGCCGGGCATTGCTATCGTCGCCGCGACCGCGCGCTTTAGCGAGCGCGCGCAATTCACCACGTTCGTGAAGGACCTTGCCGCACGCGACCTGCTTGTGCAGGAAGAGATGATCGCAACCGAGGAAGTGATCGCGGCAATCTACGAAGGAAAGAAGCGCGAGGTATCGGGCAACGTCGAGCGCGAGGCGTCGCGAGCTATTGGCAACTTCCGCGACGTCATTGAAGCCGCGCATTCGTACGGTGCAAGCGACATCGCGATCGAGCCGAGAGACTTTCGCGGTGAGGTGGAAGTCCGTTTCCGGGTCAACGGCGACGTGTACACCTATCGCCGTCTGCCGAAGAACATCGTTCGCCGCGCGCTGTCTGCCGCGTATTCCGACCTGGTGCAGAAGAACACTAACTCGGGCAACTCCTTCCAGCCAAGCGCGCCGCAGTCCGCGATGATCCCGCTGGTCGTGGGACGCGACACTATCAACCTGCGCTGGCAGTCTGCGCCGACCGTCGGCGGCTACGACGTCGCCCTCCGTCTTCTCGACGGGAATTTCAAGAATTACTCGGTCCTCATGCCGCACCAGATGGGCCTCGCACCGAGCCAGCTTGCGCTGATCGACACGCTCAACTATGTGAGCGGGGGCATCACTGTTCTGACTGGCGAGACGGGATCGGGCAAGACAACACTGCTCCGCGCGCTGTCGTACATGTTGCCCGATCGCGAACTGAAGAAGCAGTTTGCCGTCAGCGAGCCGTCCGAATATCCATTGCCGTGGCTGTCTGAAATTTCGATCATCCGCCGACCGGACGAATCCGACGACGAGGCGAATCGCAAATACGCGGAAGTGATCCGGACACTTATGCGGATGGACCCGGACGATGTAACGATCTCTGAAGTGCGAGATCGCGTGGTCATGGGACTCGTGTCGGAACTCGCGCTGACCGGGCACCCGGTGCGGTTCTCGCTGCACGCAGGCGACATCATTTCTGCCTTCATGCGGATGGCAGGCGGCCGCCTCGTGTTGCCGATTGATGAACTCGCTGCGGAAGGGTTTGTGAATGCGGTCGGTAACCAGAAGCTGATACCGACGCTGTGTCCGAATTGCAAGCTGCCCGCTGAAGACGTAATGCAGCGATCCGACCTCGAACTACTGCGCGCGAAGTTCGGTCTCGACACCTCGCGCATGGCGTGCCGCAATCATGACGGTTGCCAGCACTGCCGCCTGGATGGTCTTTTCTCGCGCGATGGCAAGGTGGCGGGCGGCACAAAGCGGCCGACGCTCGTTGCGGAGTTGTACCGGCCGACCGAGGAGTTCCGCGAACGGATTGCGGCTCGCGATTGGGCGGGCGCGCGGAAAGTGTGGCGCGGGGAGAGGCAAACCGGATTCGACAAGGAGGACATGACTGGAAAGACGGTATATGAACACGCTCTTTTCAAGGCTTCGCGCGGCGAAATAGACCCACAATTTATCAACCGTTCCATGCAGTCGTTCGCGCAGTACCGGGTGTTCCCCGGCGCGGGCGGAAAACTCTGAGAGGTTGGTGAGTCATGTTCAGTTCGTTGGTTGCTCTGCTGCCCGAAGCGACCCAGATGCGATTCGCACGCTGGCGCTTCCAGGGCGTGCGCGAGACCTTCTACAAGGAAACACGCCTCGACATTGAAAAGAAGGGCCTGCGTGACGTGGAAACGCTGCGCGAGCGGCTTGAGACCTATGAGAGCCGCAATCGCAAGCGCGGTCGCATCGAATGGAAAGTGTTTGCAAAGGTTCGCGAGCGTCTGGTGAAGGGCGATTCGTTTTCCGCTGCAATCAAGCCGTTTATCCCGGGCGACGAGTTCACGCTCTTCGACATTGCTGACGAGTCGACGCGGAAAGACGCGGTCGTGCGCGGCTTTGAGCTTGCCGAGATGGCCGCTTTCGCCAAGCGCACCCTGTCGTCGCAGACGGCGATGCAGGTGGCCTATCCGACCTTCCTGCTCATCTATCTGTACGGCTTTTGCATGATGTTCGGCGGAATGATCTATCCGCAGGTGGTCGAGATCCGGCCGCTCGAGCAGTGGCCGGACGCGGGCCGGCTGCTGTACCACATCGATACCTTTGCATACGAATACTGGTGGGTGTCGACGTCGCTGATCCTCGGGGCCATTGTTGCGTATTTCTATAGCCTCAAGCGCTGGGTCGGACGGGTGCGAGCCCGGTTCGACAACTTCCCGCTGATGTGGCGTAACCGGCGCGACATGCGCGCGGCTTTGCTGATCGTTTCGCTCGCAGGCCTGTTCGACTCAAATCTGACGCTGCGCGCGGCCATCAACCGCGTCGCGCATACCGCCGACCCGTGGCTGCGCTGGCATCTGATGACGATGAGCAAGCGCCTGACGCAGCGCCCCGACCAGCCCATGCGCGCCCTGGACACGGGCATCTTCTCGGAAATGATCGTAGACACGATCACCGATGCGGCTGGACGCGACCAGTTCGAAGCGGCGATCAAGTCGCTCGGTCGCGAATCGCTGGCGCGCGTCGTGGAAGCGGTCAAACGCAACGCAAAACTGACCCATTACGTCCTGCTCGCTTTCGCCGTTGTGCTTTTTCTGACGATCGGCGTTGGCTCATACATCGTCACCGGTGCCGTGAACATGACGGGCGGGATTCCGGTCGCTGGCGCTCAGTAGTCGCTCAACGCATCTTTCATCTAGCTGCCCCTGACAGGGGCGACCTTCGGGAGAACCATATGCAACAAACCAAAATTTCGTCCGCTCGCCGTCTGAATTTACTGCGGATGGGACGGCGCAAGAAGCAGTCCGGTGAACTTTCGCTGATTGAGGCTGGCGCCTATATGGCGGGCGCAGCGCTGCTCGCGATCGCGGTCATCAAGGGCAGTACGTACGTCTACACGCTCATCAAGTCGCAGGAGTTCACGAGCGAAGCGCAGATGTTCCATACGGGCATCCTGAACGCAACGCAGAACGATGCGGACTTCTCTTCGGAGACGCTGACCACGCTTGCGACGAACCGCGCCTTCGACTCCGCCGGCGCGCGGCTGGCGAGCGACAAGTCGTCGCTCAAGGGCATTTTTAATCAGCCTGTAACGGTTAGCGTGGGCACGCTGAGCACCGCGAACGACTCGTTGATCCTCAATTACCAGGTGCCCGCTGCGGTGTGCGCGATGAGCATCGCGGCATTGACCAACACGTTCTCGCAGGTGGGTGCAAACAGCACGACGCTCGCCGGGCCGACGACGACTTTCAGCAGCACTACCGCGGGTACCGCGTGTGCGTCGGCGGGCGCCTACGCGACGCTCCAGCTTTACACGTCGCGCACGTAACAGGACGAGTGCAACATGGGCAGCCTGCTCGAAATGATGTTCGTGCTTCTGGGCTCGGCGATTCTGACCGTTCAAGGTATCAAGCTGGACATCGAAAATAAGCGTGCGACGATGCTGGCACTGGAAGGGCAGAACGAGGCAACGCTCGTGACGGCTTTCCAGGGCTGGATCTCGGACAACTTCGGGACGATCCTGACGCAGTACACCGCGTCAGGCAACAACCCGTCGATCACGCCTCCGACCATCGCGCAACTCGTGAGCGCGGGCAACCTGAAGCAGGCGCACAAGAACGGCCCCTACTGGGGCGGCTCTTACGCGACCACGATGACGATGGTTCCGTCGGGCTGCACGCAAGCCGCAGGGGACTGCCGCGTGGCATTCACGATGTATCCCAGCACGCAACTGCTCAGAGAGGGAAAGCCAGACGTCGCCGGCGCGGCCCAGGTTGCAATGACGGGGTCCAAGCTGGCCGGGACGAGCCAGTTCGGCTACAGCAACGCACAGAACCCCGGCCAGATTATTGGCATCAACGGCTCGTTCAACGCAGGGAACCCGCTTGGCTCACGCGCCGCGGCGATTATGGCGACCAACGGACCTGCGACGGACGGGAACGCGGTCTACATCCGGCGCGACGGTAGCCTGACGTGGACCGGCGATCAGAACGTGAACGGCGTATCGCTGCATAACGTGAACAGCATCGACGCGACGGACACGATCAAAACGGGTGGTCGCATCGCGACAAACGGGCTCGACCCGTCCGATTTTCCGGCTGGCTACGCCGGTGGCGTGCGAACCTGGGACGTCTACGCGGGCGGAACCGTTGGCGTTGGGGCTGGGGCCGCATCTAGTCCAGGAAACCATACCTTCGCCGCTGGCATGACCAGCAACGGCGACATGTGGGCCAACGGCAGTATCGGTGCGCAAGGGCCGATTACATCGGCGTCAACGCTTCAGCCAGGCGCCATAGGCGTACCCCGCGCGGCGTGTAGCCCATTGGGTGCCCAGGCATCGAATAGTGACGGAAGAGGTCAACCGCTTTCTTGCCAAAACCTGAATGACGGCGCGGGTCCAGTGTGGATACCTGTTGGCGGTCCGACGCAAGTCTACAACTTCTATCAGGTTGCCAACGGTTCAGTGGTGCCTGCCCCGTCATGCTTCGCTGGGGGATATCCACAAATCAGATTGGTGCCGCAGACTTTCCGGGTCGATACGACAGCGGCGGTGACTTTTGCTGGCCCTGGTACGGGGCCATGGACCATTTCAATAACAAACGGCTCGGGTTCAAGTACATCAAATGTCGACGGGCAAGCTATCGGCACAGGGGAAGTTGAGACTTACTGCGCCTACTAATACAAATAAAACGATGAGAAAAATTTTAAGATGTTTGATCCTCTGTGGGGGCCTCGTAGTCGGGACTCACGCATGGGCACAGCGCCCACATTGCGCGTATGGCTATCAGGACTCATCTTGCGGGACCAGGATCGCAACTGCGGCGCAGACACCGCCGCAGTGCTCTACTGCGCCAGGGTGGACGACCGGTGCGGCGGCGCAATGGCAGGGCTCGCATTTCTCGTCGCCGCAGTGTAATTACCAAGCGCCGCCGAGTTGTCCTGCTGGTTATTCCACGGTATCCGGCGCGTCATGGAACGGTTCATCGTGGGTTGGCCTCGCATGTGCAATACCGCCGCCACCGGGAAATGTCTGTCCCTACGGCTACGCAAGTGGTCCCACTTGGACCGGTAGTTCGTGGGACTATACTTGCAACGCCGCACCTACGGTAACGTGCGCCAGTCAGGCACAGGCGCAGGGATTCATGATAACCATGGGTCCTAGCACGCAGGGTCCGTTCACCGGACCCTTTTACAAATTCGACGGCACCTATTTCAATGGCACCTACTACAACAAGGTGTATGGTGCCAGCGGGCCGACGATGACTGACACTTGCGGCAATACGTCCGACTCATACACCCTGTACTGCCCCGTCAGTGCAACGGACGGGAGCGTTTTGGGGCAAATCTCGGCACAGACTAATCTTCCGGGCGCTGCGTCTTGTGGTGGGCCAAACTAAATCTTAGAAAAAAGTGTATCGGCTCCGGTTGTCTGGACAAGCTTTTGCAGCTCAGGCGGCCAGCTTCATCAGCCTTTCCTGACGGGCTTCG
>NZ_SELS01000087.1 GCF_004197395.1 Paraburkholderia sp. UYCP14C
AAGATCATGAACACAATATCCATAACGTTCGGCCCCAGGATCCCGTTTACGCGGGATCGAAATTCAACAGCCTGCTAGGAAGCCCCGACATGAAAAACGAACTTTCGATCACCCTTGTTTCCGCCGGCTGTACCACCAGCGGCGACATGATCGTTGATCACGGCATCAGCTATTTCGGCCTGCTCGACGGAGGACTTTTCTCGACGCAAGGCCTCTTGCACGTCGGCGAAGGAGGTCTGGTAAAGGGCAACGTCCACGGCGACCACGTGCGTATCGACGGTCGCGTCGACGGCAACGTCCATGCGCGCGGCACTCTTGAAATCAACGGGCACGTCTCGGGCGACATCATGTACTGCGGCACGATACGCCTGGGTCCGCGCGCCGTGCTTAACGGCACGCTTAAGCGCGTGGCCCGCATGCTGACGGTCGAACCGGAAGCCAGCGAGAGCGCAAAACCGGAGCTCGCGTCTGCAGGCGCGGCTGCGGATGCGACCGCGCCCGAGCGGGCGGAGTCCAACGTAACCGAATTCGCGCGCGCGAAGGCCTGAACATGAAATTGCGCACTGTCGCGAGCTGCGTCTCGATCGCTCTGGCGCTTGCTATGCCTTTTTCGGTCATCAACATGGCTCGTGCGTTTCTGGACAACGGCATAGCGCGCGCCACGCTCGACATCCGCGAGGGAAAGGTCCGTGGCCTTAGCGAACTGGAGGGCGACGTTCACAGCCTTGCGCCCGCTCAGGCTTCGACGATTCTGTCGCGTCACAGTCTGTCGAGCGCCGGCGATCTCTCCAACCGGATCGCTGTGGCTCGCGCCGATGTCGCGCTTGCCCGGTCAGACTACGTCAGATCAACTGCGGGCCTGCAGCGCGCCCTCATCATCGGTTTTCTTTGCGTCGCGGCCACAAGCTGGGCGGTGTTGAGCCTTGCTACCGTTTGGCCCCGGGCTCGCCGCGCCGCTGCAGTGACTGCCTGACTCGATGGATTGCATCACCGTCGACTGGGAAGCGGCAGCACAGGAAGCCGCCTTCGACGGACTCTGCTTCTGCATGCTAAACGACGGCCGTTTCATCAACCGGCAGGCGATGCCCGACGACACGCCGCACCGGAACCGCTTCACTCCGACAACACAGTTCTTCGAGCAGCACATTGCTTCACTGATTCCCGAGCCGCATGCCTCGCGGACATGACGGTCAACACCTGATTCCCAATCGATACGGAGAACCACATGCAACTGATTCGCAAGGCACTTTTCGCAACGGCTATTGCCGCAGGATTCATCGCCAACGCTCAAGCGTCCGCGACGATTCAGACCCTAAATATCACCTGGTACAAGGACGGCCAGATAATCGACCAAGGCCGGCACATCGTGAATGATGGAACCAGCTTGGCAACATACCAGCATCGCGGCGAGCAGGAAGTCGGCTACGCAAATTGCACGAGCGCCGCAGGCACTACGCGCCTGAGTGCCGAAACAAAGTTTGTTGGACGCTCGCTGCTGATCAGGCCCGTTGCAGTCAATGCCGGAAAGGTTCAGCTATCGGTGTCTGCGATCGACACCGCGCTGGACGGCATCCGCAAGACAGGGACAGCGGAATGCACGTCCGAAGTCGTCGATGTCCACGGCTATACCGCTTCGGAGATTCCGGTCGAACTCGCCGATGGCCAGACCGTTGAGGTTCCGCTGAACAACCCCAGTACAGGCTTGTGCTGAGCCTTCATCGCGAAGCGCTCTGAACGAGGGCAACCGAAAAGGAAAAAAGGAGCCGCCGGCTCCTTTTTTTCTACTGTCTCGCCGCTTCTCCGACGTCCGTGCCGTCGCGGCCGTTCAGGCAGCTTGCGCACGCTGCTCAATCTGAGCCTCAGCAACGAATCGCGAGGCGAAGTTTTTTGCGGTACCCGAGATCATCAGCGTCTCGCGCGCCCGGGTCATCGCGACGTAGAACAGCCGCCGTTCCTCGGGCTCAGTCGATTTCGGGTCGGGGACTATGGTGTCTTCGGATCGCGCGATCCAGACGTGATCCCACTCGAGCCCCTTCGAACTGTGCATCGTCGTCAGGACCAGCGCGTCCGGAGCGGCCTCGTTGTTGTCCTGCCGGAGGAACAGCAGCCGCTCCGCGAAGGTTCCGCTCAGACGCGAGAGGACGTCGTAGGTCGCCTGGATGGTGCGGATGCCGTTTTCCTTCTTCGTGTACTTGAGCAACCACTCGTTGACGCCTGACAGAACCAACGAATAGAACTTCCGCTCGCAGAGCCCCCGCCATTCGGCGAGCCGCTTCATGAATTCGCGATAGTTCGTCGCCGCGTCTTCGGGCATGCCGAGTTCAACCAGCTCCGCCCGCGGCTTCTGAACAAGCTCGGCGCCCATGTTGGCGTGCAGCGCACGCAGATGGTCGGCATGCAGTCCCGAATGCGCCAGCACGGCGTCAAGCCCCGTCGCCTTCACGCCTTCAATGATCTCCAGCAGATTGCAGAGCAACGCACCTTCAGGACGATTGAGAACCGATGCCCCCGACGCGCGGTGATACTTCACGCCATACGAACGGCAAACGGCCTCGAGCGGATCAAGGATGCGGTTAGTCCGGGCGAGGACCGCACACGTCTTGCCGCTATGCAGCAAGGGCGCCAGCGCCTCAATGGCAGCCTCGGCTTCCACGTATTCGTCGGCGTGCCGGGATGCCTCAACCCGGCCGCCAGCGCCTTTCTCCGCGCGCAGCACCTTCGGAATGCGGTCGGGATTGTTGCGGATCACCTGATCGGCGGCCGCAAGGATCTCGGCGCGGCACCGATAGTTGCTCCCGAGCACCACTGGTTTGGCCTCAAATTCCTTGATGAATGATTCCATGCCGCGATAGCCAAGTGCCTCGCGGAAAGCGTAGATGCTCTGATCGTCGTCGCCTACCACCGTTACGACCGAGCCTGCTTTTGCGTGAAGCTCGATCCACCGGTACTGCAGCGGATCAGTGTCCTGAAACTCGTCGACCAGCAGGTAAGTGAACGGGTACGGTAGGATGGTGCCGTTCTGCATGCCCTCAACGGCGAGCCGAAGCATGTCCTGAAAATCTATCTTGCCGTTGCGCGCCAGCGCCTCCTGATAGGCGCTGTACAACTGCCCGTCGGCGCTGTTGACGTCGCACCGGCCGAAATTCGTTTTGATCTTTTCGATCGTCGGGATGACGTCTTCGGCCTTTCCGTCGAGCCCGAGATCCTGCATGACGCGGATAAGCAGCCCGAGGCGGTCACCGTCGCTTGCAATGTCAGGCGACCGCGCACCGGGACGCTGAAGCTGTTTGTAGGCGAGCGAATGGAACGTGCCCGCGACAAGGCGCTTCTTCGCCGCCTTGCCCGCCACGTGAAGGATGCGCTCACGCAGCTCGAGCGCAGCGTCTTTCGAGAACGTCACCGCGCCGACGACAGCCGCACTGTCCTGCAACAGCAGCGCGGCCTTGGTGGCGATCGTTTTCGTCTTGCCCGCGCCAGGGCAGGCAATCGCCACGCAGTTTTGGCGCAACTGGGCGACTTCCCGCTGCTGCGGATTGAGTTCGTCCAGCATGACGCCTCCTTACAGGCCGCGGACAGTGGTCATCAGGCGCAGGTGCGTCATGTAGCCACGAACGCCGAGCGGATTCACCTTCTTCAGGAAGTGCACCGTTTCGTCATCGACGTCCGACTGGTCGCGAATGCCGTTCCAGACCATGAAGTCAAAGTGATCCATCACCTTGTCGAACTTCATGATCGCCGCGAGCACGCGCATCGAAAACCGCGAATACACTTCGACGGTCAGGTCCAGCGCCGGCATCGGGATCGACGGCTCGAACACGAACTCGCCCGCTTCGCGCAGTTCCGCCTCCTTCTTCTCCCGGAAGCCCGTTGCGACGCGCAGTGCCTCATCCACGTATTCTTCGATCGACTTGATCTGCTTCTCGAAGAAGCTGTTCACTGCGGTCTTGTCGCCCTCGCCGAATGTCGAGTCGCCGAAGCGTTGCATGTTCACGCTCATGCGGTTCAGGTACGGCCACCATTGCTCGAACAAAGGCTTCAGCCGCGTGTGGTTCAGCCGGACGTTAGCGGGCACGACTGCCGCGCCGGAAAGCTGCCGCTCCATCAACTGTCGGCCAAGCTCACGGCGGCGCTTGATGATGGCGATACGCTCGCTGGCCGGAAGATCCCGGAACAGCTTGCGGGTCTTTTCAACCTCGGCGCGCTTCATGTTCGCGTCATCGGGCGTTATGACCCCTTCGCTCTGCAGGCGGTCCGCGTCCGCCTCCATCTGCGTCAGCTCGCTCTCGATCTCACGCGCGCCCTCTTCGGCGCCGTCGTGACCGCCGGCATCGCCAGCCGCGTGTGATGTCTGGTCCAGCTTATTCAAATCGGCCGCAGCAGCAGCGGCAGATGCAGCGGACGCCTTCACGTCTGCCGTCACGAGGCTTTCCAGTTCGGTATCTGCGACAGCGGTGGTGCTCATGCCCGTTTCTCCTTGGTGGACCTGTGTCGTTTCATGTTTGGTAATCGGGCACGCACAACGCGTCCCCACCAATGCAATTGTTGCGTCGTCACCGGGCTCAGAGCGCCCGAAACACGCGTTATTTCACAAGTCTTTAAAGGCGAAAGGGCGCTTGCGCGTCATCGGCGGCCGGGAAAAGAAGCCACTGCCGGACAGCGGAGCAGCAGTCCGGCAGGACGAGAAGTGAAATGGGAGAGAAGCAGAGGGAAAACGGACCGTAAAAAGCCGATCTGCTTTTCTGGATCACTTACCGAGCCGACTGGAACGACTCAGCGGCTTTCCATAGCAGCGCGCCAAGAAGTACGGCGACAACCAGCCAGTAACCAGCAAGTACCGGCACCGGTGCGACGAGCACACCAAACAGCGTGCCCGTGACGATCATCAGGCCGTGGCCCGCGAGATGAAAGGAGAGCGGGCTGACATAGCCGGCCGCGGCCGCCTTGATCTTTCTGCGCGCCGTGCCGTCGACAAACATGCCGAGCGCAAAGCACAGCGTGCCCACGATCCACATTTTCATGACCATCGCGCGGAACATCGCCCGGTAAGCGAGCAGCCAGAAATTTTCCGTCCACGTAGCCGAGAAGCTCGACATGCCGCCGTCATTGAACCCGTTGAGGTTGCCCGACGCTGCCAGCGTCCGGTGCAGCAGTCCGTTATCCACAAATGACCGCTTGAACAGTTCGTTCGCCGAGCGGACGGCCGCGTCCGCCCTTTCCTGCCCGACCGACGCAACGAGTGATTCGGTTTCGGCGTCTGGGACCTCGAAAAGCTTGCGGTCGGGAATCGCAGGCATGACTGCAATCGACAGGACGGGAACGAGGAGGAACCAGACCTTCAGGTGCGAACCAAACCGGCTAGCCATGGATCAGCCTCACCACGACGAGAATAGGGATTGCGGCAACCGCCAGCAATCCGCCCCAGAACAGGAAAGGTCGGTTGACGACGACCGACGCCAGCGCGTAGGCCCGCGCGCCCGCGCCCCAGGTGAACCCTTCGGGCGGCGTCGCGTCCGGCTCGTCGAAAGCGCCCGCCGTGTCGAGCGCGCGCCGGGCCGTGTCGTAATCAGCCCGGGACAACTTCGCTATTATCGTAGCGGTGAGCGACATCGTATTCCTCGAAGTAACGACGGAACGCTTCGCCTTGCAGGACGCGCGACGCCAGTTGAAAAGCTGCGGTGCGCTCGGTAATGTGTTCCGGGCAACGCTCGTCGACCATCTCCAGCTCGCTGTTCTGATGCCGCTCCTCGAAAGCGGAAATCGGCTCCAGCATGGGCGACCAGACACTGATCCTGTCACCGCGGCGCGCAACATAGCGGCGCGCGTAAAGGGACTTCGCTGGCTCGAACAGCCCCTGCATGAATGCGACGTGCTGATCGCCGGTACGCTTGGCTCGCTTGAAGCTCGCCAGCGCCGATTCGATCATCTCTGCGGCCAGCGGCCCCCTGTCTCCAACGAAGCGCTCGCCGACGAAATCGGCAACGCGTGAGCACGCGAGTTCCAGATCCGGCGCAATGTTGAAGACGGGGACCAGCTTGTGCGAAAGCTTGTGATCGCGAATGATGTTTTTGAAAGCAGCGGACATAGGGTGTGGTTCAGCCTTCGATAATGGGGATTCGGCCCTGGTAGACGGCACCGCCGGAGATGCGCATGAAGTACTGCAGGTTCGGCAACCGATGGATCAGAGGCATCGGAATCAGTGGCACCTTCTCAAGCTGAAGGGTGCGTGACTGTGATCCGCTGAACTCCATCGCATGCGCTTCGGTCGTGGTGTTCGTGCTATTCGAGATGTTCACCACCCGAATCGCTGTCTCCCCCACCTTGTCCGAGAACCACTTGGCGGTATCGCTATCCTCCAGTCTAAGGATCACCTGGTTGTTGAGGTTGCCCAAAACCTGCAGCATTTTCGCGGCGTTTCCAAGCTTCGCTTCGAGGTCGGCGCGCGCCTGGAAAGCAACGAACGCCTTGAAGCCAGCGCCCCGGCCCTTGTTAAGGATCTGAATAACCTGCTCGTTGATTGCCTCGGCGATCTCGTCAATGATCAGAACGACGTCGGGCTTTTCGGCGTAGAAGTTGTAGATCGAGCCGCAGACCGCCGCCACGTCCGACAGCGCCATCGACGCGATCGCCTTCTGGACGATGTTGTTCGACAGCGAATCAAGGCCCATGTACAGCACGGCTTTCTGTTTGATGATCTTGTCGATGTCCCAGATCTCGCGCTCGTCCTCGAAGTCGTCGGCCTTCGGCGCGAGCATGAGGCCCGTCTCGCCGGTAGCCAGCATCTGCAGGAGCGGCAGCGCCGACGCGATGATTCGCATGTAGTGCTCGCGATCGTGCGTGTGCGTGGCGATAAGCCCGTCGATCGTTTCGTGCCCACGATCTTGCGCAGCGAAACGGTCCATGTAAAGCTTGGCCATCCCGTCGACGAGCGAAATATCGTTTTTGCGAACGCTATCCTTTACGGTCTGCGCGACCGTTAGCTCCTCCCAGTTCGACATCCCGTTTTCGAGGAAGAAGCGCCGCAGGCCACGCTCGAGCAACGTGCCAATACCGGATTGCGCGTACTTCAGGATCGAGCGAAGGTTCGGCTTGTCGCCGACGTACAGTTCGCCCTTTACCGCACGATCGATGAACAGGAAGGCGAAATCCCGGAATGGCCCTTCTTCCATTAACTGCGCGATCCGCGACGGAATTTCGGAGGGCTGCGACCAGTTCTCTAGCGGATTGAGGCGGATCGACTCGTGCGGCTTCGCCTGATTGAAGTAGAGGAATTTCCGGCCGGCGCGCGCGCACTCCTTTTCCACGCGCTTCTTCCAGTCATCATCGTTCTTGGGGTCGACGATGATCAGCACGTCTTTCGGGTTGTAGATGACCTGCGTCGAGATCACCTCGTACGTGCGGGTCTTGCCCGCGCCGGTCGTACCGCCAACGAGCGTGTGGCCGCCCATCGCCTTGTAGTGAAACGGCACGCGGACCTTTTTTGGCTCCATGCCGTGAATCCACGACGAGCCTTGCGGCATGCGGTCCCGAATGCTGTCGCGAGGCGCGAAAAGCCGCTCAATGCGCGCTTCGGTTTTGCGACCCAGTTCCGTCTTGTTCAGCCACTTCGGCAAGAACGGAATATCGGTCACGGGCATGCGGAGAATGTCGTGAGCGATCTGGGTGTGCTTCTGGGTCCATTCAAAGCCGATGCCGAGATACATCGAGTCTTCGCGCTCACGCATCTTGCGCTGCGTCTCAAGCAGCTTGCCGATATGGATCTTGCTCAGCCACTTGGTCGAGATCGCCATACGGAAGCTGAGCGCCCGCCAAACCTGAATTCCGCGGATGACCAGCAACGCGAAACATACGAGCGCGAACGCCCAACCATAGGGCATGCCCGATGCGAAGATACCTACGATTACGACCGGCCAGACGAGCAGCGGCCGGAACTCGTAGATGGGGCGAAAGTGGTTAATGTAGTTCATGCCGCCGGGCGCTCCATGATCAGACGACCGGCATGCTCAACGATGCAGATGTCGTTACCAGCCGCGCGCAGCAGCAGGCTGCGCTTCCTGAGTTGCTCAACGAGCGTATCGCTCGTAATGCCGTAACCGCCGATCAGACGCTTCTGCACGGCCAGCCCCTTCTCTTCCCACGTCACCTTAGCCTTGCCTGCCGCGACATCGCCAGCGAGCGCCCGGAAGAATTCCCGCATCATCGCGGAGCCCGGGCCGAGAACTTCGGTTAGTTCTTCGTCCGTTGGGCCGTTACGGGTTGGCCGCACAGCAGCGGGTGCGCCCGCTGTCATCTGCGACGGATCGACGGCGGCCGCCGGCGTGGGCCGCACGGCTGACGGGTCAACGGGGCGAGTCGCGGCCGCCGTGGCGGCCTGAGCTTCGCTGCGCTCCAACGCATCGAGCAACGACTGGGAAAGCTGTGGGCCGCCCGAGGAAGAACCGGAGGTCGGCTGGGCCGCGCTGCCGGACGGCAAAGGTGCCACCGCCGCCTCACTGGCGGTCTCCGCGGACGGTGCGAGCGGTACTGCTTCCGTTGGGGCGGGCGGAACCGGTGTTGCCGCGACGACCTGCGGCTGCAGTTCGAGCGCCACATGCACCGCGGACGGCACGTCGAATTTCACTGGCGCGAATACACCGCGCTGCGCCTTACGCTCGAATTCCACCGAAACGTCCATCGCCTGGCGCACCACCTTGTGCACGAGCGCCTCAAATCCCTGCGGACTCTTCTCCGGGTTGATCGCGCCAAAAAGATCGGCAAGTACTGCGTTGTCCAGTCCTGACAGCAGTTCGGGCGTGATGACGGTTTGCGCGAACATCGCAGTGCGCATCCGTTCACTTTTGAGCGGGGTCGCGCGTCGCTGTACGAGATAGTCACCCTCGCCCACCCAGTTGCCGAACGCTCCATGTGCAGCCGGACTCCAGGCCAGCTGATCGACTACCCGCACGATCTCGAAGTGCCTGCAGGGCTCGTCAAGCGACGAACAGGCGGCGGCAAGAAACACAGCGTAGATGTACTGCGGCTCCAGACGCCGCCGCTTGTCGGACGTCATGTCGGCGGCAAACTTCTGACCGCCGGCGAGCCGCATCGCATAAAACGTCGATTCGATGGTCGCGCGGAATGCGCCGCCCGGTTCGGCATGCAGCTCAGGCGTGAGCGGCATGGACGAGAACCACGCCGCGCACCGGCGCAGCACCGACAGCCATTTGCGTTCAAACTCGGCTTCGGTGCTTTCGTTCGCGCACTGCCGAACCAGTTCGATACGCTTTTCATGCGTGGCCAGCAGGTCACTGGCCTTCATCGGACGGTGAACGACGCTCATGGGATAAACCTCATCGCAGTCTTCAATGCGCTCGTGCCAGTCGCCCCCGAACCGCTGCCAAACATCCCCGCGAGCTTTGGAATCTCGAACGACAGCATCAACAGAAAGAGCGCGAGGTCGAAGGCGAATCCGGCGCTCAGCTGGGTCTTCGTACCATTCGACGTGGCCTGGCCTACCGCGCTCGAGATCGCTCCGCCCATCAGTTTGAACAGCACCGCCACCATGACGACGTACATTCCCGCATTGATCATCCAGTCAAGCCAGCGCTGGAAGTAGCTGCGGGTGTAGCTTGAGAAGCCGAGCGCCATTGCAATCGGCCCCAGCACAATACCGATCGCCGCGTGAATCTGGCCGATTGCGGAGTAATACATGAAGACAATCGAAGCTACGCACATCGCCAGAAAGGCCAGAAAGAGCGCGATGACGTCCGTCAGCGTACCGTTGAAGTCGGTCAGCAACTTGATGTTCAAGACCTTTGCCTTTACGGCATCAAGAAAACTGCCTCCGAGCGTCGAGAGTTGCGTCGATATGTCGTTGTTGGCGCCGCCTCCTATACTCGTCGCCAAGTCCTGAAACCAGGCCCAGAAGCCCGGCGCGGACGTTGTATAGCCGAGGTACAGCGCAACGAAGATGCCGAGAACGGCTACTTCTTCAAACAGACTCGCCCATGCCGTGATGGGGTTGTGTGTTCCAGAAAACCGCACGCCTGCCAGCACAAGCGTGATCACGCCGAGTCCCCATGCGAACTTGTCGGACTCTTTGCGAACCGTGTTGCTGACCGTGACAGCGGTCGGGATGAGATTTCCCACCAGCCCCGATATCTGTCGCTGCGCATCGCCCGCACCCTTGGCCCAGTCACCGTCCTGGCCCGAGAGCGGCGCTGTCGTTGACGAACTGGACGTGGTGCTACCCGTATTGAACGTTGTGCCATCGGGCAGCGTCATGTTGTCGTCTGCGAAAGCCGCTGGCGTTGCCAGTGCCGCGCCAAGCAGAAGACAGAGCGGAAGCAGGACGCCGAGCAGCCGCCTGAGAAAGAAATGGCTCACGACTTATTGCCCCAGCACGTTTGAAGATCCGAGCGTTGCGTTATACGCCGCGCGCTCCTTGTCCAGTTGAACCTGAAGCGCGGCCTTCGCGGCATTGCGCGACTGATCGTCTGCGGTTTCGGCAGATTTCGCGACGGCGTCGCTCTGCTGCTTCGCGGCCATCATCTGCAGCATGTCGCTGTTCTGGCTTGCGACGATGTCCAGCAGGTGCGTGGTGAGTTGCGCCGTCGCTTCGGCAGTCGGCGACATGTTCAGCTGGTCCTGGATCTCCTGACGACGTTTGGCGAGCGCGCTCACGTGCGATGTCACATCGTTGCCCATCTGGAAAAGTTGCTTGGCCGTCTTGTCGTTATTGCTGATGAGCGTGCTCTGGTCAGAAAACCACTGCGCCGGCGTCTTGCCAGACTGCGTGATCAGTGCCTGGACCTTCGTCGCGTACTCCGCGTTCGACTGCAATCCACCGTACAGTGACTTCAGCGTATCGGTGTACTTCGTCAGGCTGGTGATGTCGTTGGTGATCGAGGTCGCCTGAGCCAGCATCGCGGACGGATCGAGGTTGGTCGCCTGCTTCAACTGATTCAGCATCATCTGGTACTGATAGATCAGGTTGGTGTCCTGATACACCTCGCCTTTGACCGCGCCGACGGCCGTAAGCGTGTTCTGGACCAGGTTGGTCGGGTCAATGACCGGCAACGTCGCGTGACTTTGCTGTGCGAAACCGAGGGTCAGTACGGCCGTCGCGGCCGCAGTGCGGAGCAATGTTTTGATCATGGTGAGGGTTTCCAGGAGTAAGACTGACGTTATGCATGCGCGAGCACGTCGCGCACGTATTCGCCCTGCCAGTTATCGACGCCTGACTTCACGTGCTTGTCGAGAATCGCCTGCGCGCGGCCATCAGAGCGGAGATAGGCGAGCGATTCCTTCGGGAAGCTCGCCTGAAGCATGCGAGTCTGAGTCGACGTCACCCACAGGTAGTCGCGATTGGGCACCGCGTTCGAAATCATCCTGATCTGGTGTTCGGTCAGGCCGAAAATATCCCGGTACAACGCCTGGTTGTTGATTGCGTCGCTGTTGGGCAGATAGATGATGTTCGGAATGTTCTCCTTCATGATCTCGAAGTTCGCCACACGGGCGAGCTGCCCGAGCGATTGCGTGGCCATGAGCAGGGCCGCATTCAGCTTCCGGATGGTCACTGCCCAGATTTCAAGTCGTGCGTAGAACTTCGGGTAGGTGAAGAAGAACCCGGCCTCCTCGATTTCGATCACCGTGTAGCGCTTGCCGTCGAGAATCTGCGCGATCCGGTAGAACGCATAATCCATGAAGAGCGCTGCCGCCACCGGAAAATTCTGGAACAGGTCGCCCATCTCGATCGACAGGTCATCGGAGAGCGAAAACCCATCCTCGACGTGATCGAAGAAGCGGCCGTCTTTCTGACCATCGGTCCAGACCGCCAGCCGCTCGCGCAACTCGGCAGGGAGCAGCGTGATCAGCCCGGACAAGCGCCACTTCTCGCGCGGGAAGGCGGTCGCCAGCGTACGGATACGTTCGAAGATGTCGGTTTCCTGCTGCGGTGTGCAGGTGTAGTCCTCGCCCTCGATGACGAGCTTGACCCACTCGGCGACGTACGACCAGTGCTTCGAATCCCCGATAAGGGAGAGCGGGTTGACCGACGTCGCCGCCTCAAAGCGCCCGGTTGCGTCGATAAACTTCCCGCCGCCCAGCAGCGTCGGGATACGCGTCGATCGGTCCTTGTCAAAGCGGATACGGCGCGCGCCATGTCGCCCCGTCTGCGACATCAGGTAGTTAAGAATCACCGACTTGCCGGCGCCGATCGGGCCGACAACCAGGGTGTGCGCCTTGCCTCCGGGGTGGTGCAGATCGACGTTCTGTAGTGTGCGATGGCGCGTCGGCAGGCAGGTAAGCGGGCCGGTCTTTTTGCCGGACTGCTGCGTCAGCCACTCGTTGACGGTCGATCCCTCGCCGACGCTGCACAGCGGCGCGATGTCGGAGACGGCCGGGGTCTCAACGAATTGCAGGCGCTTCTGCTGATCCCAGCGCCCGGGCAGTGTCGAACACCATGCGGCAAAGAGATTGTCTTTTTCCACGATGACGCCGAAGCCGGCGTTGCCGATGACGCCGACGACGTGCCGTGTGGCGTCTTCGCATTCCTCTGGCGTGTTGCCGTAGACGATGACCGAGATGTTCGCAAAACCGTACTGCTGGCCTTCGGCCTCCAGCTTCGCAAGCGCCTCGCTGGCCTCTTTCGCAAGCTGCTCGCGGCCTTCGTCGTTCTTCTGCTCTTCCTTGGTCGCCCACTGCTTGAGAATCGCAACCGGGTTAAACGCGGCCGCCTTGTAGAAGCCGCGGATCTTGCGGATATAGGCACTCGCGCGCGAGGTGTCGAGAAAGCGGAACATGACGCAGACGTCGAGCTCGGCATCGACCTGCGAGAGCACATCGAGCGCCGCCTCCTGGAAGCCCATCCACTCCTTCACACCAATGATTCGCGCGTACACCTTGCCGTGGGCCGACTCAAACATCAGCTGCTCGGCGCCGATCGTCACCTGCGTTTCGGTCAGGTGCGTGTCGAGCATCGTGACCGGATAGCGCACTCGTCGTTTGGGTGTGCTCGGATTCGCGCGCTGATGCAGGAACGACAGTGCGTTCTGCAGTTGCAGCCGCTTCATCTTCAGCCGGGTGACGCCGCCGGTGAACCCGTCGATGACGGCCTCGAACCGCTTGATCTCATTCTGCAGTTTCGTCAGATCGAAAACGAAGGCGCTGCGGGCAAGTACCATGTCCTTCGCGGCCTCAAAGAGCGCGACGAAGAGGTTTTTGCCGCCGACCGTCATGTGATAGCCGATCTTGTCGAAGATGCGCGACAGGCCGGTCTCCGGCGTGAACGCGAGCGCGAGCGAATGGGAGTTGCGGAAATACTTCCCGCTACCGATGTTTGCCTGGTTGATGGCGTCGATGCGCGCGTCCGCCTCGCTGGCGAAATCACCATCGACACCGCCCTTCACGCGCCGGTGCGAGACTCGCCACCACGCGGTGACCCGGTGATCGAAGTTCCGGCATGCGTGATCAACGTTGTCACGGGCGGCCGTGATGTCGCCCGGGTTCGGCGTATCGGCATCGATGCCGTCGAACTCGAACACGGTGACAAGGGAGCCATCCTTGTCGAGTACGAGCTCGGGCGTGACGAGCGTCATCCACGGCGCAATTTCCTGCACCGCGCGCTTCGCGAATGGCATTATTAGCATGGAAGATCCTGATCGAACCCGTAGGGGCGCTTGAAACGTGCACTGAACTTGCCGTGCGGCTCGGGTGCGTAGACGTCCGGGTAGCGGTTGTAGATAACCATGACCAGCCGCCACCAGGGATCTTTGGAACTGCGCCAGCGAAGGTAGAAGTGCGCAACGACGCCCAGCACCAGGAACGACGGCGTCCAGCTCGTGTAGGTAAGCAGCGCCGTGAGCGTGCCGTTAAGGATCGCCAGCATCCGGTCTGCCCCACCCATCTGGCGCGGCAACGAGAGCCCGCGGCTGACCTTGTGCTGGCGCATATCAGCAGGCGACTGCCATGTGGAAATGGTCGCGCATGATCGGCACCGCGACCGAGGCAATACCCAGACCGACCAGCACGACAGAGAACGTCTTGGCGATGTTGCTTTCCGAATTTGCAACGGCAACGCCGCCGATCACAATCAGGATGATGCCGATACCGTACAGGTACGGGCCGCTGATCAGGTTACTGATCGTGCAGATGATGTCGGTCAGGCCAGTCAACGACGAGTAGTCGCCTGCGGCCATCGCCGCTGCGGAGGCAACGCTCAGCAGCGCCCCGACAATCATCGGCTTGCCTGGGCGCAGCTTTCTGGCGACTGCTGCGGCTATACTGAAGAACTTCCCTTGCTTCATGTGGTGCTCCCGTTAAAAGACCCGTCGTAGGTCATAGTCGTTGTTTCGAAAGCCCCGGATTTCGAGGATTTCGGAGACGTGCCGCATCTCGCCCGTGCGTTTGAAATGCACCACGTAGTTGAAACAGTCGGCGATGTTTTTCCGCATGTCGTCGAGTTCCCAGCGGGAACCTGTCGGTATGCCGAGCATCGCGAGGCTCTCCAGGCGGCTCAGTGCGGTTCGCGCGTTGTTGGCGTGAAGCGACGCGAGGCCGCCGTCGTGGCCCGTATTGAGTGCCTGGAGCAGGTCGTAACCTTCACCACCGCGGACTTCACCAACGATGATCCGGTCAGGTCTGAAACGCAGACACAGCGCGACAAGCAGCTGCGTCGTGACGTTCGTATCGGCGTTGGACAGGAGGCGCACACGGTTCGGAACCTGAACCTTCAGTTCCATCGTGTCCTCGATGGTGATCACGCGCTGGTCTTCGGGAATGACGCCAACGAGTGCGTTGAGGAACGTGGTCTTGCCCGCGGACGTTCCGCCGGCGACGAGAATGTTTTTCCGCGACTGCACGAGCGCCTTCAGCGCGCGCATGAGCGCTTCATCCTCAATGCCATCCTCGAAATGAATGGCTTCCGCTTCCGCCGGGCGCGCATTTGCCGCCGAGAACGCGCCCATGCTGACGTAGTCGTCGAGCGTCATCTTCGACTCGCGGTGCTTACGGATGCTGAGCGCGTGCCCATCGATGGCGGTCGGATTCATAACCGCAGCGATACGCAGGTTCTTGTGACCGGCGTTGATGATTCCCTTGTCACTCCCCGCGTGTGCCGACTTGTCCACCGATGACGCGAGCGAATGAATCGCACCTTCAAGGTGCTCCGGGCGAAGGTCTACATTGACGCGAGACATCACGCCGCGATGCTCGATCCACACGTTGCGATGATCGTTGACCATGATTTCCGCGAGATCGGGCGCGTCGAGCAGATCCTTGAGCGGGTTGAGCGCCTCGAAGAACATCGCGACAGCCTCCGCTTTTAGCGGCTGAAGCTTCAGCAGCGGGTTGTCGTCAAGGTCGTGCATGCGCGGCTTTGTGGGCGATCTAACATGCGACTATTGTTCTCGTTGGCATTGCTGGGCAGGCTTCAAAAGGGGCACGAAATCGCACGGCTTTCCCGTTGTGCGGTGACGAAAGTCGGCCATGATCTTCATCGCTGGCCGGTCCCGCCGGACGTCCACGCGGGGCGTCGCCGTTTAACGCGTTACAGATGGAAACCCGGAAAGACCCCCAGAAACGTATAGCTTTCCGGCGCACCGGCGCGGTATTCGATGGTTTGAGGAGTGCGACGGGCGAAAAAAACCCGGCGCGAGGCCGGGTTGGGTTAAAGAAGCTGGAGACGTCAGCAGATGACTTCGACGGTCTCGCCGAATGGCGCCTTCCGTGCCCGCGCGAGCGGCGTGGTCGACGCCCACAACACCGGGTAGTGCGGCGCGGCGGCCGGAAACGAACCGACCATGTCTGTCAGATAGACCAGAAATGCCGGATTGATGCCATCGGCCGCCACACGGTTGAACGGATCGGTGAACGCCGTTCCGCCGCCACCGCGCACGGGCTTGATCTCCGGCGAGTCACCCCGCTCGAAAACCTGCACCTGTGTAACCCGCGTATCGCAGTCCATCACGATCAACCGGGCGGGCTTGAGCGTGTGAAACACCGACAGGATCTCCGCATCGAACTGGGCCTGCGTCTCGTCAAACACCGAGCCGCTGGAGTCCCGCACGAACACGGCATCACCAACGGCCGGCGTGTTCAACGAGGGCAGGTAGAACCCCAGATGCAGGTATCGGCGATTCGGCTGGGCGAAACTGTAGTCCGTCGGCGATGACTGTTGCGCGAAGCGATGAAGCACCGCGCGCCAGTCAACAACGGGCCGTACTGCCTCGCCAGCCATCGCCTGCAGGTCGCCCGGCAGCTTGCCGCGCATCTGCGCCGCTTTTGCGGCCTGCACGACAGCTACCTTCCACTCGGCTTCTTTCACAGGCTTGTCAGTCCCCGAGTACTGGCGGACCTCACCGCACGATGAACCTGCAGACGTCTCTGGATCACCCTGCCCACCACCTGCCTGCGACTGCGGGTTCGGATTGCCACCCTTGCCATTGGGCCTGTCATCAGGCTTGCTGCCACCCTTTGCATCCGGCGCTGACGACTGGCCATCCTGCTTGGGCTGCTGCTGTTGCGACTGCTGATCGGACTTAGGTTTAGGCTGCTGCTCAGGTTTGGGCTGTTTCTGCTTTGCCTCCTGAGTGAGTGCGCCATAAATCTCTTCGACCGACTTTCCAGCAAAGCGTGCGTCATGCAGCGCGCCCTTCGGCAACACGAAATCCGACGAAGTGAGAATCGGAGAGATCGCGTATTGGCTTGAGTCACTCCACCGCCCGCTCTCTCGCGCGCCCTGACGCCAGCAATGACCGTTGGCCACCTGCATGACTTTCAGCGCCAGCACGCCCCGCAGCTCCAGGTCGCTCAGCTTGTCGATATATTCGGGGTTATAGCCCAACGATTCCCCGTCTACCCAGCATTCTTTCGTTGACCGGTCCTCAACCATCTTCAGGCGCAGTGCGAGCGACCCGAAAAACGGTTGGGACAGAACAAGCTCAGTACGCTGTCTGGCAATGCGCGGATGGACCGTGCCATTGCCAGCTACCGTCACGGTGCGATCCATGATCGCCCCCTTAAGCAACGAGGCGCAATTGCGCGCTCTGGTCCGCGGGCTCGATCTCCGTTGCCGGCATCATGCCCATGAACGCGGCCATCAGCCCCTCGATCTCCTGTGCCTTGCTGGCCACCTGGGAACGCAGGACATTCGACTCCTTCAGGTCCGCGCCCGTGTGAACGGCGAGATGCGTCTTCGCCTGATCGAGGATGTGCGTGAGCTTCGGATCGTTAGAGAAGTTGAGCTTCGGCAGCAACGCGCACAGATCGCGCACGTTGTTGGCCACGTCCAGACGCACGTTGCCCGTCGCATACAGCCGCGACGCCATCTGGGAGACAGCCGTATGCATCCGTTCGACGAGATCCTCGTTCGCGGTCGCGATCGACGCCAGCACGTGCTCATCGAGTTCGCTTTTCAGCGTCGTCAGCACGTCTGCGGGCAGGTCGACGCCGAACTGGCTGGCGTCAGGAAAGGGCAGCACGGCCATCTTCACGCCGAACTTGGAGGACAGTTCAGCGAGGGTCGGATAATCCGCCTCGTTGAACAGGCCGTTCAGTTCCGTACGGGCGCGCTCCTTCAGATCCAGGTAGTCGGTGAGAAACACGGATACCGCCAGATCGAACTCGTCTTTCATCGAGCGCATCCGGTCAGCGAATTCCATGTAGATCATCGTCGGCAGCAGCCGCACCCCAAGCTGGTCGTACTTCAACGAGTGATCGTAGAAGTATTTCCGGATGCGGCCGGCGAGCGTCACCACCTCCTGAAAACTGGGCGAGCTTTCGGGCAGCAGGCGCTTGTTGAATCTGCCGATGCCCTTTGCATGGTGCTTGTTCTCGACCTCTTCGGTGGCCTTGCCATCGAATCGACGGGCAACCCACGTGGAGATCGTGACCGAGCACAGCATGACTTTCGACTGGATGTTGGTGTTCATGAAAAAAACTCCGTATAGGAAATGAATGGATGATGCGAAAAAAATGGCCCTGCGCGTCCTCGCGGACACGGCAGAGCCATGAGTGATGAAGCTGGGAGAGAAGTGGAATGGAAAGGCTGATCAGCCGCCTTTAATGATTGCGCCGATCTCGCCGCCCTGCGCCCTGATGAAGGCGTAGGAGTTGGCGATTTCCGGCGTGCGCTCCAATGCGTCACGCACGAGTAGCGCCGCGAATTCGCGGTGGCCCGCTTCGATCATGCGTTCCGTATAGGTCACGACTCGATCGAAGTTGGCTTCCGTCGCGCGCGCAGCCAGAGCAGTTGCGATTGCGTAAAGCGTCGACGGCGTCTGGGGGATCATCGCCTTGTCGGGCGTTGCCAGAAGCGCATCGGGGTTCGGCAGTTCGCGGTAGATCTGCAGGAAGCTGACAAGCTCCGTTGCAGCGCCCTCGCCCACCGATCCCGCATGCGAGATGTGCTCCAGGTGTTTCGGCACCACGCCCATCGTCTTCGCGACGAACCCCCAGCTGCGGGGACTCGGCGTATTTTCGATATCGCGTGACGTCTTCTGCACGGAGAGCAGGTCCGGACGGAATCGCAGAAACGCGATCAGTTCGGGCGGCACATTGTTTTGCACAGCCCACTTCGTCCAGCCGTCGATCGTCGCCTCGAGTTCCACCACCGTTGCGAACCGAGAAATGACGGGATCAAGAATTCCCGTCACCCCCGCGTTATCGGTCCGGCGGTTTGTCGCCGCAAGAAACGTCACGTGCGGCGGCAAGACGTGTTCACCGATACGGCGGGCAAGCAGAAGTTGCATCTTGGCCGCCTGAACGGCGGGCGAGGCCTGTCCCAGATCGTCAAGAAACCAGATGAGCGGACGTCTCGCCTTCATCGCGCGTTCGAGATCACCGAACGGCAGGAACTTCGCGTTCAAGCCGTCTGGCGCCGGAAACGGCAACCCTTTCGAGTCGGTCGGATCTTCAACGACGGGATGGCTGATAAGCAGTTCGTGATCGGTTGCAAGCGCGACCTGTTCGACGATATCGCTCTTGCCGATACCCGGTCGACCGGTAATCAGCACCGGCAGACGCTTCGGAACGTACAGCGAGAGCAGTTCGGTCAGTTGTGCGGGCGTAACTTTCATGATGGCTTTCCTGAAAAGAGAAAGCCCCGAAAGGACTACGCCCGTAGGGACGTGGTCCCTGTGGGGCGATAAAAGAATGCCGACGAGTCGGCGAGGTCGATGCGTCTATGACGCGGGAGATGACCCTCAGTGTAGGGAGCGCCGGCCGCGCGCAATGCCCGAATCGTCGCTTTTTCGTATGGCCTTACGCCTGCAGCCGCATGGAACAGGCGAAAAAAACCCGGCGCGAGGCCGGGTTGGTCCAAAAAGACTGCATTAAGCAAATCAGGCGTGGTGAGCCACCTGCGTCCGGCCGAACACTGCTGGATGGACGCTGCCGGCGGCACGCGTAGCCTGATGTATTTCGATAATACGCTGGCGGGCCTGCGCAGAACCGGCAGATTCCCACTCGGCCTGGCAGACTTCGTCATATCCTGCAAGCGCAAAGATGCCGCGACGACGGGAAGCAGCACGCACACCAAGCAGCTTGATGCCGAACACCTCACGCACCGTCTGCTTGGCGACGCGGTTGCGCTCGTCAGGACAGTCCATGATATTCAGCAGGTAATGCACGTCGCCGCTGTCGATCGCTTCCGAGATCTCATTTCCGAGCGCGAAAGTCTCGCGCCCATGCTCCAGCAGCGCGATCTGCATCTGGAGATCGAACGTCCGCTGAGATATCTGCCCGGCCGAGCGTTCCTTGCGCAGCCGTGCCACCGTTGTATCGCGCCGCTTGTCCGCCATGTTCTGCCGGTACACCTCAGCGAACTTCGACACAGGAGCTCCGAGCGGCTGGGGAGTCGCGTAGCAGTCAGGCAGGTTGTGCGCCTGCACCAGCCCGTGACGGAACAGCAGGTCGTCGACCTCCTCATAGCTCGGAACGTTCGATGCCAACCGCATCACCATCGCGAGCAGCGCAGCGTTGCCCGAACTGATTCCGCCCTGCACCCGCCAGCATCACACTGGCGAGCACACGAACCTTGTCTGGCGACATCTCGCCGCGCAGCTCCGGCACGTCGATCAGCGCCCGGCCCCAGCTCACATCCAACGTGAACCTGTCGGGCAACTGCCGATACTCGCCGAGCACCGACTCAGGAACAGCCCAGCCTTCCGCGAGTGCGTACGCGACATGGACCTCATGCCGCCCGTTCCGATGCCGCGTGCGACCGTACTCCGGTCCTGCATAGCGGAACCCGAACCGGCGCTCGCACTCGGACTGCAGCAGTTCGAACAGGTCCGGGCGGCCACGGGCATCAGCCGCTGCCTCCACCTGCGCCGACGAGAAAATCAGGCGGGGAGTCGATGCCAGGTCGAACGCGTCATACAGCAGCTTCCAGTGCGAGCGTCGAATCTGCCATGCAGCCTTCAGAACGCCATTCGGCCGGAAGTACGCGCCGTCGATCTCATCGAGCAGCGAAAGGAAAACGTCTTTGGCAGTCACCGGCCGGCGTACTGTGAGCGCGCCGTTGTGCCGGATGACCGGAACTGGCTGACCGCCATGCTCAAGCACGATTTCCGACGATTCAAGCGCAACCAGGCGCGCGTCGGTCCTGAATACGGCGAGGACTTCGAGCAGCGTGCCGATGGAGAGGGAAAGACCTGCGAAGGAGAGTTGATACACGATTGCTCCGGGAAAAGAAGAAGCGGGCAATCGCTCCCTTGTCGGGCCGAGTGCCCGCGGAGGGTTGAATTGATGGTTGCGTCTTGCGACGCGAGGGAACGGGTTAAGCGACGTCGATCGCGTTGGAGATAAAGCGCGCCAGTTGCCATGCCTGATCTGCGACGAACACCTTTGCACGCAGAAGTGGCATCACGGCATATCCGCGGCCAACGACATCCGGTATTTCGGTGCGCGTTATCCAGTCGACGTGGACGATCCAGCCTTCGGATCTGCCAGTGTCAACCGAGACAGCGACGCGGTTCCAGACGCTGTCCGCGGGCCAGACCCGGTCCATGCGCGCGCCGCTCGTTGCCTCGTTCGGATCGTCGAGCATGTTCGCAGCCACAAGCCACTCGGGCTCAAGCTCCGTACCGTGCAACACCTTGCAGAGCATCGAACAGACCTCGCCGACGGTCTTGCCTTCGACATCCAGGCGGTCACCGCACCGCAATGCATCGGCGCGCGTACCGGCGATCGCGGCCATGACGCTTCCGTTTCCGGTCGCCGAGGCAACGGCGACGGGCTGCTGGTAGCCCACTGGCTTTACAAATGCATGGTTCATTTCTGGTCTCACAAAAAGAAAAACGCGCCCGAAGGCGCGCTCAATGGTCGAAAAGGACGAAAAAAAAAGCCGCTCCCCCGAAGGGTGCAGCCCTATTCCTGTAATGCAGCGCTAGGCGACTTTTTCAGTCGCGTTTGCCCCACTCGCGTTCGCGATCGGCGCGTCGGCCGTTCTCGGCCGTCCACATGAAAAATGCACGGCGAAAACCCGACTGCTGTTCAGGTATGACGATTTTTCGCGATCCATTCGAATCGACTGTCACCGCCACTGGAAACCCGTCGTGCTCGAGCACGAAAGACGGCAAACACTCAGTTTCGTCCATCACTTCCAGCAGGGCATGAAGACGCGGAGGCAGATGCACCTGCCCCGTTTCTGGGTCAAGCGTCACTCGCTCCGTAATCGTCGTACCGCACGAATACTCGACTTTGACCTTCGCAAGTTTCATCGACGACCTCCCGAAGATGTGTCGATACCGCCTGCAAGTCGAAGGCCGTCAAGGAACGACTGATAACCACGCGTCGACTCGATCTGCTCGAGCGGAACGTAGTTCTCACCGCCGCCCGTGAGGTCCGAGCGACCGCGGCGCGTGCGGAAGCTGAGCGCCACCGCTTTCTGACAAGGCCGGTCCAGCACGTCGACAAACAGCGTCTCAGTGCGCAGGGAGACACGCCCCGGGAAATTCCGGCGCGACGGTTCGACAACGATTTCATGAGAGCGCAAACGCAGGTCTTGCGCCACGCGGCGAAGCACGCGCGAGGCCTGCTGCTGAAGAGCAGCGGTAGCGCCGGCGCCAGCGGATCGACGATCCGCATAGAACAGCTTGGGAAAATTCATGATGAACCTCGAATAGACGAGGCGACTCCCTTGCGAGGAGTTGCCCCGCAAGGGAAGCGCGCTGCATAGGGCGCGCGGAAAAATCAGTGGGTAATCCGGTAACCGGATCCGCTGGAAACAAGATAGACACGTTCGCCGAGAGCGAACTGCTGATCGTCAACCTGCGTCACCACAACGGTCTGCCCGTCGGCGCGACGCAAAAAAACTTCAACGCCGCTGTGACGCGACATTGCAGCGCTGATGTGCTGCGAGATGAAGCCAGCAGCAGCACCCGATAGGGCACCCGAGATATAACGACCGCGCCCGTTCCCGATGACCTGAGAGCCGAGAAACGCGCTTGCCGCCGTACTCACGATCGTAGTCAGCCCCGACGAATCGGAGTTCGATTCGATGGTGATCTGACGGACCCGGATGATCGTCGCCTGTTCCATCTGGCCGAGGTGCTGGACGTCGTAACGCTGATACGTATTCGGTGAGCCGAAATCCGCACTAGCACACGCGGTCAGGAGGGAAAGCAGAACGACGCTGAAAAGGAGCTTGAACATGGGTTGCCTCAACGAGAAAGGGGCAACCATCCCGTCAGGGAGGTTGCCCTGACGGGAATAATGGCAGAGTTAATTACCTAGCGACGCGCGTCAGATAGTGAAGATCCACGCGACCGCTCTTGACCAGTTCACGCTCGGCATCGAACGGAACGTCGAAATCGAACTTGACCGTGGCCGTTCCATCGCTCCAGAGGTACAGGATCGTCCCACTGAATTGACGGATCGGCAGCTTTGCAACGGTCTGAGCGAAAACGCGCTGTTTCTCGCGAAAGCCCCACTTTTCCGGAACTCTATGCGGATCAGCGGAAACTGCCAGAACACGTGCGAGTTCTTCGGAAACGATAATCTGCTGCGACATGGTGAGGCTCCTTGAAAGGGGGAGCCATTCCCATTGGGAGGTGGCTCCCAGATGGGTACATGGAATGAGGACGGACAGATCCGGCCTGAAGCTACGGCGTGCTACGAACGATGGAAGAATCCATCGCATCGGTAAAAAGGAAAAGGCCGACGCGAACGTCAGCCTTTTCAGTGATCCATTCAGAGAGTGAATGGCTGGAGAGAATAAATTGGACGGTCCTCTGGAGGATCGTCTGGAGGTCGATGCGCAGTAGCGCAGGGAATGAAAGCAGTTTATCCCCGCCGGGTCCCTGTCATGCCCACAATGCTTCGGTTTTCAGCCCCTCTCTCACCCGCAGCGATAACAACGGACAAAAAAATGCCAGCCCGCAGGCTGGCGAATAGAGTTGGCGGTTTCAAGCCGAAGTGCAACAAGGGGGTTAATGTTTAGCGTCTTGGGGTTGACTTGCTGAGGCGAGCGTAGC
>NZ_SELS01000088.1 GCF_004197395.1 Paraburkholderia sp. UYCP14C
GATGTCCGGCGCTCAAACTACCCAGAACACGACATTTCTATTTAGCGGAAACCCGACATTTCTATTTGGGACCGACAAATCTATTGTTGATAATTTATATTATGTCAAATCAAGATCAGAACCGGCATCAACCCGTCGAACCTGATGACGATCAACGCGCCGAAAAACTTCGAGGATTCTGACGCTCGCGCGGCCTCCGTCATATCCAAGCGCGGCTGCGCTGCGGAAATCGACACTCCCTGCGCGAACCGCGATAGTCTTCTGAACCCTGTCGCCTCCGATGACCATCGCCGGCGGAACCATGTCCCATCTGCGTCTGGAATTCACGGCTCGTGCTAATATTGTGCATATATTGTGCGCGGAGATGGAAATGAACCCGGAATCCCCCGTCATCAGCCCGAAGGCAGGCGCCAGTTTCGAACAATTTATGGCATCCCTGCGCGACCCGGACAGTCCTGCGCCGGTCGTCTCGGCCCGTCGCTTCGGCGAGGCGCTGCATATCGACCTGCAGACGCTGGCCCAGCAGGCGCACGTGCATCGCAATACGCTCAGTCGTCAACCCGCGTCTGAAAGCGTCCAGCGGTTTCTGCGCGAAGCCCTCCGTGTTATCCGCGCGGCGACGGACATTTGCGGGGACGTGACTCAGGCCCTCTTCTGGTACAGGAACGAACCTTTGCCTGTCTTCGACTACAGGACGGCGGAGCAACTGGTTTCCGATGGCCGGACTAACGACCTTCTTCGCTACGTTTCGTCTCTCGAAGCAGGCGCGGCAGGATGATCCTCACCGCCATTTCCGGCATCACGGCCTACCGCATGCACCCGCCAAAGTGGGCAGTCGCACCTACGAGCGGCGCCGGCGCGGGCAAGCATGGAGGACGGGCAAACCGCATCGGACTTTCCGCCCTCTACCTTGCGCTGGATGTCGACACTGCCGTACGGGAATATCAGCAGGTCTCCCCGTTGATGCCACCCGGCACGCTCGTCAGTTACCAGCTGGGCATCGACCCTGTTGTCGATTTCACCGGTGGGTATCAAGGCGGCAAATGGGCTGCACTTTGGGAAGACTTTTATTGCGACTGGCGAGGTTGCTGGTTCAATCAGCGTATCGAACCACCGAGCTGGATACTCGGTGACGAGGTCGTGGCGGCCGGCGCAAAAGGGATTCTCTTCAGGTCACATCTGTCGCCGCAGGGAGTGAACTTGGTGCTCTACGTGGACGAGCTTGGGTCGGCAGACCGGCTCGAGGCGTACGACCCGCAGCACGCGCTTCCCCGAAATCAATCGTCGTGGACGTAGCAGGCCGTACGGCAGGCGGCCCATTCTGACGGCAAAGCAGATCGACCGCACGCGGTATCCTTTCTTCGAAGGCTTGCCGGGCAAATGAGAGGAATAACTGCCTCGATTTATGCCCGGCGCCCAGCCTGCCCCTGCAACATCGAATCGACGTTCACCGCGCTTTGACCTGTCCGCGGTCAATCCTGCGGCGGGAGGGGCGCGTGACTTGATCGTGGATCAAAGTCTCTCATCGGACCCACTTCTGCCGTTGAATTCTACGTCTGACGACCGGCAGCTTGCGAATACTCTACGGACATAGCCTGCTTGACCTCTTCAGATTTTGAGGCATCAAAGTCGTTCGTCGCTCGGCGGTTCGCCATCGTGCGACTGCAACACGCATCATTCAATCTTCGCTTCCACTCGAATCATCACCACGCGCACAGTAAGCCGTTGGGCTGGGATCTGGGAGTGTCTTATCGATTGCGCGGTTGTTCACGCATTCTTTCAAAAGGAGAATTTCATGGACAGAGACAACGAGGGGTACGTTTAAGCCCCTCGGTTCAGTCAGCGTGTTCGCCAATCCTTCCGGGAACTGAACGGCGCTTTACGATGCTCAGCCCTGAGCACTCGTCAGAATTTATGCCTGATCCCGAGCGACACGGAAGTCTGCTGGCGTGAACTCGATGGCGAGTTGTAGTAGATCTGCGCAAACTTGGCGTCACCGGCCGCCTTCTGGAAGATGCCCACGAGGAAAAGATCTGTGCGCTTCGAGAGGAACCAGTCGACACCGGCGTCAATCTGATGCCACTTCGGATCCTTATCGGTCACGTTGTAGTGACCGTTCGTGTAGATGTACCCGAGGCCTGCAAGCAGGGCCGGCGAGATGTTATAGGTCGCCGTGGCTTCGTAGTTGCTCAAGCTCAGCCTTGACGCATCGAGATAGTCGAACTGGGAGTGCGTATACATCAACGAGAACTTTGCGCTTCCCAGAACGTATGAGCTACCCACGCCATACATCTGTTGCTTGCTGACCGATGCGCCCTTCGAACTCGTCACGAACGGCGACGTAAACCCGTAGTCGCCATACACCGCGCCGGCGTTATTCGTCGCGCTGTTGGGTATGTCGACAACGTGATAGGCCGCGCCCACGCAGAGTGGGCCGTTGCCATACGTTGCCGCCGCATTGAAGTCCCTGTTGTTGGCGAAGCCGCCCGCCAGGTTGGAAAAAGCGTACTGTGACAGGACCTGAAAGCCGGAAATGCTCACGCTCTTGTACTGGACCGCGTTGTTGATGCGAAACGTCGGAAAAATGTTGTCGTTGTCGCCGATCGGCGGCCCGTACGTCGCGAACTGAACGGCCGCCTCATACTGCCCAAGGCTTTGCGACATCGTGTCGATCTGCCGCCCGAACGTCAGTTGCCCGAAGCGATCGTTGGCGAGGCCGACGAACGCCTGGCGGCCGAACAGGCGACCGCCTTGGCCCAACGCCCCGTTGCTCATGCTGAATCCGCTTTCCAGCGTGAAGATCGCCCGATTGCCGCCGCCGAGATCTTCCCGACCTGTGAAACCGAAGCGCGGTGATTGCTGGACTCCGCTCGCCAGTTGCCATTGCTGATGTCCGCCAGCATTGCTGGTGTACATCACACCCTCCGAAAGTATCCCATACAGCGTCACGCTGCTTTGCGCGCACGCCGGACCTGCCACGATCAAAGGCAGACAAGACAACAACAACTGACGTTTCATTCGGTTCCCCTGTGAGCTAGTTGGTTGAAGTCACGCGTCGTTGCGTCACTGTCACGGCGAACAGTAAACTTTATAAATTTCACTGTCTATATAAATTTATAAAGATTTTCAAAATTTCTCGTTTTCCCTATCGCAGGGGTGACCCGTATATACTTGGTCGTTAGATATGAAGCCAATGAATCGCTTCGCGGAGACGGGAAATGGATCAGAAGGTGCACTCAGGACAACGCAGCCGGGCACAATTGCCGAAGACAACGCTGTCGGAGCAGGCATACGAGCATTTGCAGAACGACTTGCTGGCCGGCGTGTTCGCGCCAGGCGAAAAGCTGCGGCCGCAGGCGCTCCAGGAGCGGTATGGTGTCGGCATCAGTCCGATCCGTGAGGCGCTGATGCTGCTCAGCTGCGACGGACTGGTCACCAATGAAGGCCAGCGGGGCTTCAGGGTGGCCGAAGCTTCCCTCGACGATTTGCTGGACATCCTCGATGTGCGCAAAAAGATCGAAACGGAGCTTCTCGAAGACGCCATCAGGCACGGCGACGAGGAGTGGGGCGCGCAAATTACGGCGGCGTTTTACAAGCTCGTCCATACGCCGCTACCCGCGGCGGGCGACGTGCAGGCGGGGCACCGGTGGGAGCACGCTCATCGACGGTTTCACTACGCGCTGCTGAGCGCGGCGCGCTCGAACTGGTTGCATCGCATCGACGAGCAACTGGTCTGGCATTCCGAGCGCTACCGTCGCATGCGCATCGCAGGGCCGTTGCCGCAGGAGGTGCTTGAGCGCGATATCGTGAGCGAACACCAGGAGCTGATGGACGCGGTCCTCAAGCGTGACACCGAACGTGCGTGCTCGCTGCTCGTCGCACACATTGATGAGACGGCCCGCGTCGTCTCGCAATATCTGACCTGAACGTTCACGTGACGTGACATGAAAAAACGGCTGGCCCAAGGGCCGGCCGTTTTTTCAATACCCGCGCAAGGTAGTATCAAGCGACCGATCGCGGGTCGGTACTGACCGGCCGTTGGCGGGCATCGGGAAACGGCAGCGTCGCCGCCAGAACCGCTGCAGCGGCCACGCTGCCTGCCATGAAGAACAGCGCATTCGAGAAATCCGGCGAGTGACCTCGAATCCAGCCGATGGCGTAAGGACCGAGGAAGCCGGAAAAGCCGCTGATGACGTTGACGAGTGCCAGTCCGCCGGCGGCTGCGCGACCTGTCAGGAACGACGACGGTATCGACCAGAACACGCTGAGCGAAGCGCCGATCCCGATCAACGCGACGCAGACCCACGCGAGTTCCGTATTCGCGGAATGACCGAGCGCACTGGCGGCAAGGCCGACACTGCCGATCGCGAGAGGAATGGACAGATGCCAGCGGCGTTCCAGCGACCGGTCCGAATGGCGGCCGTTCAGAATCATGGCCACTGCGCCGAGCAGAAAGGGCAAGGCGCTCAGCACGCCGACCTCGACGGTGGACATACCCGAAATCTGCTTGATGATCTGCGGTAACCATAGCGTGATGCCGAAGAAGCCGACCCCCACCAGCAGATAAAGCAGTCCGAGCAACCACACGATCGGCTGGCGCAGTGCCACCCCAAGCTTTTCGGTTCCCATCGACGCGGCCTGTTCCTGATCGCGCTTCATCGTTGTGAGCAGCCAGTCGCGTTCGGCCGTGTCGAGCCACTTCGCGTTCGACGGTTCACCGGCGAGAAAGACGTACGTGAAGATGCCGAGCGCGACCGCCGGCAGCGCTTCGAGAATGAACACCCACTGCCATCCGGCAAGACCGCCCACGTTGTTCAGCGACATCACGAACGCGGAAATTGGGGCGCCGATCACCACAGCAATCATGTTGGCGGACATAACCTGGCCGATGGCACGCGCGCGCTGTTCGGCTGGGAACCAGCGAGTCAGGTAGTAGAGCACGCCAGGCAAAAAGCCCGCCTCGGCCACCCCGAGCAGAAAGCGGATGGCGATGAAGCTCGTCTCATTGAAGATGAACGCCTGCAGACCCGACACGAGACCCCACGTGACGATGATCCGCGTGAGCCAAACCCGGGCTCCGAAGCGCTGTAGCGCGAGATTGCTCGGGATCTCGAACAGGATGTACCCGATGAAGAATATGCCCGCGCCGAAGCCATAGACCTCGGGTGTGAAATGAAAGGCGCGCGTCATGTCGAGCGCCGCAAAGCTCACGTTGACGCGGTCGAGAAAATTCACGAGCCACAGCACGAACAGCAGCGGCACGATCCTGAGCGTCACCTTGCGCATGACGGCCGTGCCAAAAGTTTGATCCATCGTTGTCTCCTCAAGTTGATCGGGCCCCAAGCGCAAATAACGCCAAAGGCGGCGGCATCGGTTCGCCCGAGCGACGAGCATCGACACCACGATTTGCAGTCATTCTTAGCGCGTAGAAAAATCACGTCAACATAAATTTTCATGTTTATATAAATTTCATCGTGCTATATGATGCGATGAAACTGTTCGCAGTGCCGTTCGACGCCGGTCGGATGGGCAATCAACGCTGAGGAATTCGAGTGACCAAGGAGACATTTCAACTGGAAGGGCAGATGCCACTGCCGACGATGGCCGCGCAGCTCTATGCCAGCACCGTCGTGTCGTGGGCGCAGGATGTGCCCACGCATCTGCGCCGCGAGAACAACGTCCGGTATGGACCGCATCGGGAACAAACCTACGACGTGTTCTATCCGCACGATGCCGAACGCGCCCCCGTCGTCATCTTCTGGCACGGCGGCGGCTGGACGAACGGCTACAAGGAGTGGAACTGGTTCATGGCGGAGCACGTCACCCGCCTCGGCGCGGTGCTGGTTCTGCCTGACTACCGTCTCGCACCAGAACATCGCATGCCCGCGGCTTTCGATGATTGCCTGCTGCTGCTGCGCTCGCTTGCCGCCTCGCAAACGTTCGAGGGCGATCGACGCAATGTCTATCTGGCCGGACATTCCGCAGGCGGCCATCTGGCCGCGCTGACCGCGCTGCGTTTCAGGCGCGGCGACGGCCCGATGGACGATCGCATCGCCATTCGTGGCTGCGCACCTATCAGCGGCATCATGGACATGAGCCATCCCGAGCCGGAGCCCGACAGTCTGGAAGCACGCGTGTACGAGATGGTGCTCGCGGAGGCGGACGACGACGGCGTGCTCAGCCCCGTTTGCTGGACGACCGGCAACGAGCTGGCTTTTGCCCTGAGCTATGGGGAATATGATTCGCCGCGCGTCATCCGCTCGAATCGCCGTCTGGCCGCGTTGCTCAAGTGCCAGTCCGCGCCCGTCGACTGCCATGTCGAACAGGGCCGTGACCACTTCGAAACGCACCTTGTGTTGAACGATCCGAACAGCCGATGGTATGCGTCTCTGGGGAAAATGATGAAGGGAGCGACACTGTGAAAGAAATTATCGATGTTGGCTTGCCAGCGCTCGGCCAGCCCTTCTCGTGGGCAGTGCGTGCCGGCGATATGGTGTTCACGGCACATGGACCGGTCCGGACCGACGGGTCGATCAACATCGGTCCGGTCGAAGAACAGGCGCGCCTGACTTTTGCGAACCTCGAACGCGCGATGAGTGCAGCGGGCGGCTCGCTCGACGACGTCACGCAGGTGTTGATCCAGATGATCGATATCGCGGACATGCCTGTCATCGACAAGGTCTACCGCGAATTCTTCCGTCAACCCTTTCCCAACCGATCGAGCGCCGCGGTAAAAGCGCTCGTAGTACCAGGAATGCGCATTGAGATTGTGGCCAATGCGGTTTTATTCAGCTGAAATCTGGCTGCTTTTGCAATGCACACGCTTGACGAAGGATGAAAGATGATGCGGCGATTCATCGGCGGCAAGAAGTGCGAAAAACGACCTTGACGCAGCGCTATGGCATCCAGTGACCTGGGAGGACGACTTCCAGAGACGGGTGAATTGTAGATAGGTTTACTAAGCAACTCTTTGCCGCTGACGCACGGATGTCCGTTAGAAGGAGTCAAGCTGACGATTGAACCTCGTCTTGAGGATAGATGCCGATGGCCGCAGTTGGCCCGGTTGCTGACCCACGGCTCGGGGACGACACAGCACGGACTGCGCAGGTGTGAGCGGTAGCATGCGACGGAAGGCAGATGCCGCTCTCTAGTTCAACGCCAGTCGTCATAATCGGCCTTAGGTTACGTTAGCAGAGGTGAATTCGATTTCTTGCGCGTGATGACGAGGTCGACCAGGACAAATTCACCCCGTTTCCGTTGAGTAGCGAGGTCAGTAGGGATTCGTAGCTCGACGCGACAGGAGACTTCTGGGTCGTTACGACTGAACGACTGTGATGGGTATCGATATCTTTTAGTGCGTGCCAGTCGTTTCGAAAAAGCGATTCGTGCGGCGTCAAATAAAAGCCATGGGTGCCGCCCGTGCCTCTTATGTCGTTCCAGGTTTCCCATTACACATCGTATGCGAGTTCTCTCTGGTGCTTCACTGAGATCAGGACCGCTCGCACATCCGAATGGGCATAAAGGAGAACATAATCGCGCAGGACATACTCGCGCGCTTCGGTCAGTCCCGCTGCAACAAACGCAGCGACAACCCGATTCAGATCTCGTAAAGACTCATCGGACCCGTCATCAAGGGCGAGATTGAATGGGCGGCCAATTCGGGGATACACCCGGATGCGTTCAATGAAGGCGAAGAGTTCCGTCTGGAAGCGCTCGAAACGTCGGAGTGCGGACTCCGGATCTTGCAGTAGCAAGAACTCTTCTACGTCATCGAGAGAGTGGCTGAAGCTCTCCGCTATCTCGATGGATCTCATCCCTTGGCCCGGCTCCTCAATCGCGCATGCCGGGTCTTCATCGATTCACGGAGCTGTTCGAGGGACTGGACGCGACCTGCCGCGGCGTCCTCCAGTCCGGCGGCCAGATCACCCAGAGTGAAGACACGCGTGCGCTCGCGCGCTTCGAGTTCGTGGTAGTAGTCCAGTTTCCTGGCATCCACAATAGCGACGAACGCCGCGCCATTTTTCGTCAGAACCTTTTCAGCACCGCCGACGACGTCATCGGCCAGCTCGGTCAGTCTGGCGCGGGCTTCACTAATAGGCACGACATCCTGGGCGCGGATAGACATGGCTGAATTCTTTAATGGATACGTTAACGATCAATGTAAGCTGCTTGACGATGAGAGTCAAGACCAGCCATTTCGCCATCGCAGTGTTCCACGTGAAAAATAGGATGCGACCTAAATATTATGGTGTGGCAGCGCGCCCTTTGAAATGGAACTTCCCGGAGCTCAGTTCGTTGGGAAAACCGTGACCGCGGCCGCCATGATTGCCCGGCGCGGCGTCACGACGCTGGTGCCCGTGCATCGCAGGGACTGGTGGATCAGTGGCGCGAGCGCCTGCAGTCATTTTTCGCGCTGGATCCACACGACATCGGCGCAATCGGTGGCGGCAAGGCGAAATTTACGGATCGGATTGACGTCGCCATGCTGCAGTCGTGGCACCAGATGGCCCCGCGGAGCGCTTTTGAGGAATTATGGCCCCCGTTTGCGCGCCTCAACGCCTTCGGCCGGTTGCCCACGCTGTGATGCCCTCGCCCCGGTCGCGCTCGTGGTCACAATTCGAGGTCTCAGGTCGTAGCGGGACGATATGTGCCCGGTCCCTGCCCGAAAGTGCAGGTGCAGCGCTCTCTCAGTGGATGCGTGTGAGGTTACGAAGGAGCGAATCGCCGTCCTGCGTCACGCGAGGCCGCACTGCCCCGCCGGCAAGCCTCTCCATGGTAACGAGCTGACGTTCAAGCAGCGTATCGAGTTCTTCCCGCTCGGCAATGTGGTCGGCCGAATCCCTGACCAGCATCAATGTCGCAAATTCATGGGCGCTGAGCATGCTTGCCTCCTGATAACTTGAGTAGGTGCTGTATGGATCGCGTCGGCTGGGGCACTCGCTTTTGACGTCGCCTGCCGATGGCGCACTCGCTGCAATGGCGCGGGGAGTTGATGGTAGGGGGAGCGCAGCGTCGCGGCAATCCAGGGTCGTCCCGCATATTGGGCTGATTGGAAACGACGCACTGCAACGGATGCGGTGTCAACCTTGCAGATATGTCTTCCAGAAAGCCGTGCCCTATCGCTGACGGGACCACAAGTTCACGGCCAGCCGTTCTGCGGGGACACCGACGTCGGCATTCTCGCGCATGCGGGTAAAACGAACGACAGCATACCGATCGCACCCAACACGTGTTACGACTCACCGCCGGGCCTCCGTCTCACCGGTGTTGTACTTTCCGTGCGGCCATGTACGCGTCGAACAGGCCTGCATGCAGCCCGCTGAGTTGCTGGCGCAGGCCGACCAGTTCGTGCTGGTCGCCTTCGTGCTCCCGGCGCAATATTTCGCCCAGCAGGGCCGTCGCGCGAGAGGCCGCCTGATCTCGCTGCACGCGAGCCTCGCCAAGCCGGGCCGCGAGCGCTGGCTTGACCACCAGCAGCCACGCGGGGAGCCAGGCGTATTCGTCGACCTCCCCGGTACCCGGAAAATCGGCATCGAAGCGCCGCCGCAGCGCGTCAAGCGAAGCATCTCCAAGAATGGGCAACAATGCCGCGAACCGCGCGGGCGAGAGCCACGCCAGCTCTGCGAGTAACGTCCACGCCGCATCCAGTCCGTCTGTGCGATAGCGCGACTCGGTCATCCATGCGAGCGGGGCCGGCAGACGCCACCAGGATTCAATGGCTTCGACGGCGTCACGGGCCGCTGCCCACTCGCCTGCCTGAAGCCACAGCGGTGCGGCGTGACTTTCGGGCTCGGCGCTGCGAAAGGTCAGCGTCGCAGCCCGCTCGGCGAGCGAACGCCAGCGCAGCGCCATCCACGCATGAATGGCCAATGCGGGCAGCACGCGCCGGGCGGCGGGTACCACCTGATCTTCGAGGTAACGGCGGCCGCGGACGAGCGTCGCGTGATCAGCAATGGGGACCTCCGATCCGGGCTCGAGCTCGCGCACCAGCACGTTCATCGCGGGCAGCGCGCCGTCGTCCGGGTATTCGCGGGTGAGGTATTCCAGCGCCGTTCGCGCGGCCATTGCATCGCGCCGCTGCAGTTGCTCCAGGACGTCATTGCGCAGCATGACGTCACGGCTGTCGGCAAAGATATCCAGCTGCTGCATGGTCTGCTGCGTCGGCATCGCGCTCAGAAGAGTTGATCGTGAACGGTGGTCAGGCTAGCCCATTTCGCGGTGCTGCGAAAGGGGCCGCCGTCCTCATCCACCGACTCGGCGATGGTTTCAGCTTGCCGGAGATTGGAAGGATCGTTGATGTAGCCGTTCGGGCTGTAAAACGCATTCCCGGATTGAGCCAGTCTGGCCGCCGATGACTAGAATTGAGCAATGGTTGCATTCCCCCAAGGAGGCTGCCATGACTCAGTCAATGATCAGTTTTTGGGTTGGCCTTGTGGTTCTCGTTGTCGTTGCATCGGCCCTGTCCCGGCGCTACAGGCGCGATCACCCGGGAGAGAGCCTGAGCCAGTGGCTCGACACGCATCACATGAGCTGGATGCATCGCAAGCACTAGCTGGCGGCGCGGACTGACGCCGAGGAGCACATCATGGCCTTCACCCTCACCTCCCAAGCTTTCCACGAAGGAAGCGAGATTCCTCGGCGCTACACCTGCACGGGCGCGGACGTCTCCCCACCGCTCTCGTGGTCCGGGGTACCCGCCAATGCGAAAAGCCTCGTGCTGATCGTCGACGACCCCGACGCGCCCGACCCGGCCGCACCACGGATGACCTGGGTCCACTGGGTGCTTTACAACATCCCGGCGACGGCTCCAGGTGTTGAGGAGGACGTCACTGCTGGCGCGCTTCCGGCAGGCACACTTGAAGGCACCAACGACTTCCATCGCACCACGTATGGCGGCCCATGCCCGCCCATTGGTCGTCATCGGTATTTCCACAAGCTCTACGCGCTCGATACCGTGCTGCCCGATCTTCACAGGCCCACGAAGGCGGTGTTGGAAAAGGCGATGGAAGGCCATGTGGTCGCGCACACCGAACTGCTCGGCACATTCCAGAAATAACACGCTTCCCGTTTCGTGGCGTGCCGCGCGATGAGCTGCTGCCGGGGTTGCGCGTGACCTGCTATCGCGGCCAGACATGATCGCGTACCGCGTTACGGGCGAGACGGTCGCGGTGCTCGGCGTCTACTATGGTGGGCAGGATGACCCGGCCAGTTTTCAGCCGGATCTCGACGAATAGACCGAGTTGTGCGGCGGCCCACCCCACCGGTAGCAATCCGCGCGCGCATCCCGCCCCCATTCCACCGGACCAGTCGATGAATGACGTCAAGTTGTCGCGCTCAGGTTGGGAGGCTTGCAGACGCGAAGAACTGCTCGCAGAACTCACGCGTCTGCAGGACGAGAATGCCCGGCTCGCCGCCTTGCTGCGAGAGGCCGTTCCGTCGCACGGCAAGCACGAGGCTGCGCCGCCGGGCGATCCATCGCTGGTGGTGCATAGCACGGGGACTTCCGCGCTTTCTCCCCAGCAGAAAGTACACCTCTTCCGGAGTCTTTTCCGGGGCCGTACTGACATTTATCCGCTTCGCTGGGAAAGCCGCAATTCCGGGAAATCGGGTTATGCACCGGCGTGCGCGAACGAATGGCGCGCGGGCATCTGCGAAAAGCCCCGCATCCGCTGTGCGGATTGTGTGCATCGCGTGCTGCTGTCGCTGGACGATCAGGTCATCTATGCACATCTCGCCGGCGATCACACGGTGGGCTTGTATCCGCTGATGCCGGACGGCACCTGCTACCTGCTCGCGATCGACTTCGATGAGGAAAGCTGGCGGGACGATGCGATGGCCTTCCGGCAGTCATGCGATGAACTGGATGTTCCCGTGTCGCTGGAGATTTCACGTTCGGGTAACGGTGCGCACGCATGGATCTTCTTCTCGTCCGCCGTCACCGCGCGTGACGCGCGCCGGCTGGGTTCGGCCATCATCAGCCACACGTGCTCCCGAACGCGCCAGCTTGAGTTGTCGTCCTACGACCGGCTCTTTCCGAATCAGGACGTACTGCCCAAAGGCGGCTTCGGCAACCTGATCGCCCTGCCGCTGCAGAAGCAGCCTCGCGAGCACGGGCGCAGCGTGTTTGTCGATGAAACCCTCCAGCCTGTTGCCGATCAGTGGGCTTTCCTGGCGTCGGTCAGATCGATGGACGGGCGAGATATCGAAGGGGCAATTTTCCGCGCCACCGGCGGTGCCCACCCGCTCGACGTTGCCTTCATCGCTGAAGAGGATCAGGCCGAGCCATGGAACCCGCCACCTGCACTGCCGAAGCGTCTGGCTGGAGCCATGCCGGTGTCACTGACATTGACACTCGCAAACCAGCTCTATTTCGAAAAAGCCCAGCTTCCGCAATCCCTGCTCAATCGCCTCATCCGGATCTCGGCATTCCAGAATCCGCGCGGACCGATTTGCTGAACAGGAGGCGCTTCTGCGTCAGAAATTCGACGAGTTCGACAGCGGCCGAGCATCGCAATGAAGGTACGCTTCGTGACCGATGCCGCAAGCCAACTGATTTTGATTCGAGATAAATACGTAATCCTACTAATTAAACATAATTGTTTTAATCAACATTTGAACGGTCGTCCGTTTTTATGGTGACTCTTCGGGGGCTTCCGCAGACCGTGACCGTCCGAGCCGCTGCGCAGGTCAATACGTCGCTCATCGCGATACTTGACCGGCACGGCTTCCGACGCGCGATGCGGCTCATGCTGCCCGGCGTGGAGATACCGGCGCGGCCAGTCCCCGGCACCGCCATCAAGATTGACGCGCCCCGGTAGAGCGTGGAAGCCGTCGACGCCATGCTGCTCGACGCGGCCTGGCAGTTCAGTGCCAGGGAGGTCGACCGCATCGAGCCGCGCGGCGGCAATGCTATCGGCGCCGGCGCTGCCGCAGCGCTCGCCTGCCGCCAGGCGTTTGGTGACTACGGCAAAACGACATGCCGCGCGACTATCTCAAGTTTATGCGGCTGCGTATCAATGATTGATCGCTCACATTGAGCGAGAAGGCAGTCGACGACGACAAACTGGTGGAAGCGACGAATGCTATCCGCTGCGGCGCAATGCGCAGGGCACGCCCGGCAATGAAAGTCTTCTTTGATGGTTGCCAGTCCTGGGTCGCAAGTCATCTGCACCGCTATCTCGCAGCCCGCCGTCTCAGTGCCAGCCATCTGGAATTCTGGTGCAAAATCGAACTTGGCCGGAGTGTCAGTGGCGTGGAGTACGCCCGGAGCAACCTGGGATTTGGCGGCGACCTGAGCGTACTGCCCACCCGAGCGTTTGCCGGCAACGCGTGCTAGTGCCCGGGTTGCGGGACTTCCGCATAAATCTGCCCGATCACCGCGACGCCATCTGCAGCCCGCACGCCCTGGCCCTCAGGCAATACAAAGATCGGATTGATCTCTGCCTCGATCAGCCGGGAACCCAGCTCGGTCGCCATCCGGGCGAATGCGACGATCGCAGACGCCAGCGCATCAACGTCCGCGCGCGGGCGTCCGCGGAACCCGTCGAGAAGGGGAAACGTCTTCAGCTCCCGTATCAGCTCCAGTGCCTCTTCGTGCGAGAGACCGCTTTCGGGATCGAGCATGCGCATCGAGGTGTCCTTGATCAGTTCGGCTGTGACTCCGCCCATGCCCAGAAGCACGGCTGTACCCAGTGGATCGCGGTGGAGGCCCAGAATCAGTTCAACACCTCCCGCCACCATTTCCTGAACCAGGAAGGCCCGCGCAGGCACGCCCGTCGCCGTTTCAACATCATCGCGCATACGGTTCAGACGCGCGCCGACGGAACTCGCGGGCACGCCAACCGAAACGCCACCGATGTCGCTCTTGTGCGTGATGGTATTCGAGAGCATCTTCAATACGACCTTTTCACCGAACGTACGAGCCGCGTCTTCAGCCTGGGCGGCGTCACGGACCACCACTTCCCTCACCGACGGCACGCCAAACCGTGCGAACAGTGCTTTTGCGTGCGCCTCATCGAGCGAGCCTGAGGGAAGTTCGTTCTGGTCGAAATGAACACGCGCGGGCGGTGTCGGCCTCGAACGCCGCGCATGCAGCGTCTGGCCATACCGCCACATCGCTTCGATCGCGCTCGTTGCACTTTCGGGACTCGTAAACGCCGGAACACCCTCACCGTTCAGCAAACGGGTAATAGTCGGCGCGTGCGGGCTAACGTACGCGAGTACCGGCTTGCTCGAGCCTGGCATGGAATCGCGAATCGCCCCCACCATCAGATCGGGCATTGCCAATCCCGATGACCCGACAATCACGGCGACTGCGTCATAGCTGGGACTGTCAAGCAAGGATCGAATCGCACCTCGCAACAACTCGGGCTGAAGACCGGCAAGCGTGACGTCGATCGGATTGCGGTCGAGCACGGCGTGGTCACCTGTTTGCAGGGCCCGCAAACAGGTCGCCGTTGCTTCGTCGGGAGCGGATGTTTCGAAGCCGGCGACACCCAGACTGTCGGCCACAAGTGTGCCCGCGCCGCCGGTCGAAGTCAGAATCGCAACGCGCCTACCCTCAGGCCGCCGTCCGATGGAGAGTGCATTGGGAAGATCCAGCAGGTCCGCAAAAGTCGCCGCCCGGATCACGCCGGTCTGGCGAAAGAACGCGTCGTACATGCGATCGGAGCCTGCCAGCGCGCCCGTGTGCGAAACGGCCGAGCGAGCCCCGGATTCCGACCGGCCAATCTTGAACGCAACCACTGGCTTGCCTGCCTGCGCGGCGCGCAGCGCAGCGGTGCGAAATTTCTCCGGATGGCGTATGGCTTCCATATACAGCGCAATGACGGAGGTCGCGTCGTCGTCAACGAGATAGTCGATGAAGTCGGCCATATCCAGATCGGCTTCGTTGCTGGTCGATACCAGTTTCGAGAGTCCAATGCCGCACGCGGCCGCGCGCGACAGCAGCGCTCCGAGAATGCCGCCGCTCTGGGACACCACACCGATAGAGCCCGCGCGGAAGCCATCCGTTTCCAGCGCGCCGCTTGCCGAGAGTGTGATGCGGTCAGTCAGGTTGACAAGGCCGATCGTATTGGGACCAAGCAACCGCATCGAGCCTGCCGCCTCCAGCAGTTCCGCCTGCCGTTGCGCGCCTTGAGCGCCCGTCTCCGCATAGCCGCTTGCGAGCACGATCGCCGCGCGTGTGCCGCGCTTCGCCAATTCAGCGACTGCGGTATGCGCACGCTCCGCACCGAGCAGCACGATACCGACGTCGGGCGCAGCGGGCAGCGACGCGACGTCCGCATAGCACGTCAGCCCTTCGATGGCATCGTAGCGCGGATTGACTGGATAGACGGTTCCTGCGAAGCCGTGCTTCTTCAGGTAAGCCACGGGCCGGCCGGAGGTCTTCGAGGGATCGGACGATGCACCGATCACCGCGACACTTTCCGGACGCATCAGATGGGAGATTGCGTTCATGTCGGTTTCCATTCTCATTGCGCCTTGTTCAGAAAAGCGTGCACCGCTTCGCGATGCTCCCGGCTCGTGTAGCAAACGGCCTGCGCCTGGCTGCCCTGCGCGAATACCTGAATGGCGGACAGTTCATAGCTCTGGTTCAGGAGCGTCTTGCCAAGCGCGAGCGCCGTCGCGGAACCCTGGCCAAGCTCCCGCGCCCAGGCATGTGCCTCCTCGAGCAACCGCTGCGGAGCGCACACGCGATCGGCGATACCGAGGTCGAGCGCTTCCTTCGCATCGACCCGGCGACCGCTGAAGATCAAGTCCTTCGCGCGCGGCAACCCCACGCGCCGAGGAAGAAAATACAGGCCGCCGCCATCCGGAATCAAACCGCGCCGGATATAGCTCCATGCAAAACTGGCGTCTTCCGAGGCGATGACGAAATCGCAGGCCAACGCCATGTCGGCGCCAAGACCCGCCGCTGCCCCGTTCACTGCTGCGATGGTCGGCTTGGGCATCGAATAGAGCAGGTTCACGCTGTGATGCACGCGCTGTTGTCGGGACCAGCCGTTGAACGCGACCTCGCCCGTCGGCGCGTTCATGCGCTGCGCCATGCCGCTCACGTCACCACCGGCACAGAAGCCTTTGCCATTGCCAGTCAACACGACGGCTCGCACCTCCGGATCTGACGCTACGTTTTCGAGCGCGTGAATGAGTTCAGTGCGCATGTCGTCGGTGATTGCGTTGCGCTTTTCCGGGCGGTCTAGCGTGATGACCGCGACGCCGGACTCCACTGCAAGTTGAATCATTGGGATATTCATGATGGTGATGCCTGTACAGTGTGGACGATCTGAGTTGAGTGCCGGCGCTGCCGCACAGGCAGCGTCTTGTGTGATAGAGCATAGCGTTCGCTGTATCGATTTGAACGGGGGTTGTTCCACTGGGTGAAACAGGACCCCATCCACTCTCGACACGGCGAACCATGGCTCACTCTGGCTCCCGGGCATTGACCGGATCAAGACCGGCCTCTTTGAAGGCGCTTCTCGCCCCGGGCGTTTGCAGGTAAAGGATCAGGGCCCGGGCGGCGTCAGGCTCGGCGGCGTCGCGAGCGACGGCTGCGGAAATCACGCTCACCTTTTGCAGCGGCTCCGGCAGCGGTCCGACGTACTGAATGCCATCGATCGCGCGCAGCTCACTGATCTGCTGCAGGCCCATATCCGCCTCCCCCCGTTCGAGGGCGATACCAACCAGTTCCTTGCCTTTGATCTGGACGATCTTGCCTTTCATGGCATCAGTAATGCCAAGCTTCGGAAACAGGGTCCCGGTCACATAGTTGCCGCTTGCCCCCTCCGAGAAGGCAACGGAGCGTGCATTGAGCAAGGCGGATCGAACCGCCTCGACAGAATGGATATCGGGCTTCGGCAGCCCCGCGCGCACCGCGATACCGACGCGCGATATCGCGACATCGGTGCGTGTGCTCTCGACGAAACGGCCCTGGTGAATCTGTTCGTCGAGCGCGGCACCGATCATGAAACACACGTCCATCGGTTCGTGGTTCCTGATCCGCACCGGCAGGTCATCGCTCGATGTCCCGTATGATGGTCCCCACGAAACGATCAACCTGTTGCCGGTTGACTTCTCGAACGCCGGAGCGATCGTTTTGAACGCCGCTGACAATGCTCCGGTTGCGAGTACGTGAATGTCTGCGGCCTGTGCGCTCACTGCACCGCACAGCGCGAGCAGCACCGGTGCAACAATCCGTAGGTCGACGCGTCTGTTCGGGAGAGTCATGACTTTTCAATGCTCCTGTTGATAAAGACAATTCATGCCGGACCGCGATGGTCCTGGCCGCTTCGTTTGTACGAGCCTCGCTGCTGGCCGTCACCGCACCTGTTGCGCAACACCTGATCTCGATACGATGAACGCTTCCGAAAAGATGCCGCGCCGTGCCTCTGAAACCGTGTTGAACCGCTCCCTCGAACGAGGGCTGCTATTGCTGCGAGCTTTCGGGCCCGGTGCCGACGCGCTCGGCAACGGCGACTTCGTCGAGCGCACCGGATTGCCGAAAGCCACAGTGAGCCGCCTTGCTCGCACGCTGGTGGAGTGCGGCTTTCTCCAGCACGATGCGGTGCGCCAAGTCTACCGGCTTGGCGTTCCAATACTGAGCGTGGCCCATGCGATGCGCACGGGCTCCAGAATCCTGCAGGCCAGCACGCCACTCATGCGCGAGGTCGCCCAGAAGCGCCAGATCAATGTAGGACTTGCAGCGGCTGACGGCGACGACATGGTTTATCTCGAATCCTTTCGCTATAACCAGCGAGCTTCGCTGCGCACGGTCGTCTCCGGCCAGCGGGTACCGATGGAACTGACCGCGCTGGGACGCGCACACTTGTCGACCCTGGACGATAACGAACGCGCGCAGCGGCTCGCATCGCTGGAGCGCCGCGCCAGCCGGCACTGGAAGCCAATCCGGCGGCAGATCCACGAGGCAATCGATCACGTTCGTCGTCTTGGATACTGTGTGGCGAGTTGGCAACCCGAGGTTGTCGCACTTGCAACGCCGCTGACGGTACCCGGACATCCGCCAGTCATGCTGAATTTCAGCGTGCGCACGACCGACACACCATCAGCCGTCTCGACGGCCCTCGCGGCTCCGCTCCTGCAGTTGCGCGACGCCATTGTTCATGCGATAGCGGTGCTGGACGACGATTGAGTCATCGCTCGCTGACCGAGCGCTTCGGTACGCCGAGCACGACGGCCAGGCCGCCTAGCAGGGAAACGAGCGCGACAGCGTAAAGGCCCATCGCGGTGCTGCCAAACCGCGAGGACGCAAGACCGATGACCGTTGGCGCCAAGATGCCGCCAAACTGGCCAAGACTGCTGATCAGGCCAATCCCGCTCGCTGCCACGGCCGGTTTCAGATAGGCCGGCGGCAAGGTCCAGAAAAGCGAAAGCATGCCGAGATATCCGGCCGTAGCGACGCACAGCAGCACCATCAATGCGCCAACGTCATGCGCAAAGAACGGCAGCAACACGACCCCGCCCGCTGCAAGCGTTGCGCTGACCATGAAATGCCAGCGCCGTTCGAGCCTGCGATCTGAACTGCGTCCCATCAGATACATGGCGGCCGCTCCCACCACGTAGGGAATCGCCGAAAGTGCACCGATATGCCAGAAGTTCGTGACACCGCTGTTCTTGATGACGCTTGGCGCCCAGATATGGACGACGATGCTGGCCCAGGGCACGCTGAAATAGGCAAACGTCAGGAAGTAGAACCTGGGCTCACGCAGTGCGACCCAGATGGAGTTCGGTGCTCGCGTCTCTTTCAGCGCGGCCTCGCGGCGCAGCGCATCGAGCACGATCTGCTTTTCTTCAGCATTGAGCCACTTCGCCTGTTCGGGCCGGTCGGTCAGGCAACGCCAGGCAGCGATACCGGCCACGATGGAGGGCGCGCCCTCGAGGATGAACATCCATTGCCAGCCGTTCAGCCCTAGCGAGCCGGTGAGCCGTTCGAGGATCAGCCCGGACACCGGTCCGCTGACGATGCCCGACACGCAAATCGCGCACATGAAGAGGGACGTGACGCGTGCACGTCGAGCAGCGGGAAACCAGTAGGTAAAATAAAGAATGACACCGGGGAAGAAGCCTGCTTCGGCCACGCCGAGCAGCACGCGTGCGAAATAGAACTGCATTGGGGTACGGACGAATGCGGTCGAGACCGACACCAGGCCCCAGAAGGTCATGATGCGCAACAGGGTCAGGCGTATGCCAATACGCTGCAGCCAGAGATTGCTGGGCACCTCGAACAGCATGTAGCCGAGGTAGAAGAGGCCCACGCCAAAGCCGAATGCCGCTTCGGACAAGCCGACATCGCGCCGGAACTGAAGGTGGGCAAACCCGATGTTTGCCCTATCGATATAAGCGAAGACATAACAGACGAAGAGCAGCGGCATGAGCTTCCAGGTTACCTTGCGGTAGACCGCTTCGGTCATTGAATGCTGCGCGGCCGTCGCCTCGGGCGAGGGACTTGTCACTGCTTGCATGGCGTCTCCGGTCATTTATTGGCTGCGGAATGGGAATTCCCGCCCGGACCGCCCGGTCGGATCCCGCATGAACACGATTATGGTTGCCACACCGAGAACGCCAAGGCGCCAGTTCCACTAAGTGGAACAGCAAGTTTGGCTGGACCAATATTGGAAAAGCGACCAACGTGACCTGCCCCCCAGCTCTGATGGTCTCCAGGCGCCGGAGCATGCCGCGATGAAAGACGGAGCTTACCCGCGGATCAGATCAGCGAGTCCCCGCTGGTGACGGGCTTTTCATGCGAAAGCGGACCGAAAGGAGTGCGCGAAACCGGAATGTCGCCTGCGAGCACCGGCATCTCGAGCGTCGCAACCCGAGATATTCGTCCTGTTTCGAGCTTGTATGGACTCGTCCGCCGCGGGGCATCCTGATTCCCTGTTGGGCGAGCGTGCGTGCGTCCATCTGCTTGCCCTGGTCCCTTGGGCTGTAATCAACGCGAACCTCGTCGGGAGACCGAAGTTATGAGCCGCCGGAAGAACGGTTGTCGCAAGAAGCTGGCAAGTTCCGCGCGTACTTGGGGCTGACGCCGGAGTTACAACCTCGAGTCTTTTTAGCGCTCCGGCGAAGTTGTGACGACTTTACTTTATGTCTGCGACTGCCGACGGATTATGCTTTTTCGACATAACCCTTATGCGTAATTTGCATTGGACGGAGCAGTGTCATTTCGAGAATATCGCGCACTCGTTTGATGACCATAGGTGAATCAAGGGCACCTCGCGCAGCACACATTGCGATAGCGGCCTCGCGCTGCTTTCGAATTACAAGGAAAGCCGGAACTTTGAGCGTCACGCATGAAGACGTCCGACAGTTCCGTGCATCTGAGATTTGGAGACGACAATTGAATCAGTCTATTCAACGGCACATCGGTCCGTTCGCACTGCTTTTGACGGGGCTCGGCTCGATCATCGGATCGGGTTGGCTGTTCGGCGCGTGGAGAGCCGCCAAGATCGCGGGTCCCGCAGCGCTGTGCGCGTGGGTGATCGGCGCGGTGGTGATTCTCGCAATCGCGCTGACTTACGCTGAACTCGGCGCGATGTTCCCGGAATCGGGCGGCATGGTGCGTTACGCACGCTATTCGCACGGCGCCCTGGTGGGCTTCGTCAGCGCATGGGCCAACTGGATCGCGATCGTATCGGTGATTCCAATCGAAGCTGAAGCATCGATCCAGTACATGAGCACGTGGCCGTATGAGTGGGCACACAACCTGTTCGTCAGCGGCTCACTGACCACGCCCGGCCTGTTGCTCTCGGCGGTGCTGGTGGTCATCTACTTCATGCTGAACTACTGGGGCGTCAGGGTGTTTGCCCGGGCCAATACGGCCATCACGATCTTCAAATTCATCATCCCCGGCCTGACCATCCTCGGCCTCATGATGAGCGGCTTCCACAAGGAAAACCTCGGCGAAGCGAGCACGTTCGCGCCGTATGGCTGGTCGGCGGTGCTGACCGCGGTCGCGACGAGCGGCATCGTGTTCGCGTTCAACGGTTTCCAGAGCCCGATCAACCTGGCCGGTGAAGCGCGCAACCCCGCGAAGAGCGTGCCGTTCGCCGTGATCGGCTCGATCGTGCTCGCGCTCGTGATCTATGTGCTGCTGCAGATCGCCTACATCGGCGCGGTGAATCCGGCTGATGTCATGAAAGGCTGGAACCAGTTCAACTTCAAGTCGCCGTTCGCGGAACTGGCGATCGCACTGAATTTGAACTGGCTGGCGATCCTGCTGTACGTCGACGCATTCGTGAGCCCGAGCGGCACCGGCACGACCTACATGGCGACGACCACGCGCATGATCTATGCGATGGAGCGCAACAACACCATGCCGAAGATCTTCGGCAGCGTGCATCCGCTGTACGGTGTGCCGCGTCCGGCAATGTGGTTCAACCTGTTCGTGTCGTTCCTGTTCCTGTTTTTCTTCCGCGGCTGGAGTTCATTGGCGGCGGTGATTTCGGTCGCCACCGTGATCTCGTACCTGACCGGCCCGATCAGCCTGATGGCGCTGCGTCGCGCAGCGACCGATGTCAATCGCCCGCTGCGGATCGCCGGCATGAAGTTGATCGCGCCGTTCGCGTTCGTCTGTGCGTCGCTGATCCTGTACTGGGCGAAGTGGCCACTGACTGGCGAAATCATTCTGCTGATGGTCGTTGCGTTGCCGGTGTTTTTCTACTTTCAGGCAAAGGCGGGCTTCACGGGCTTCAATCAGGATCTGAAGGCGGCATGGTGGCTGGTCGCCTATCTGCCTATCATGGCGATCCTGTCGCTGATCGGCAGCAAGGAGTTCGGCGGCTACGGCATCCTGCCGTACGGCTGGGACATGCTCGTCGTGATCGCCTTCTCGCTGGTATTCTACTTCTGGGGCGTGAACAGCGGCTATCGCTCGGCATATCTCGACGAGCGCGACACGGTTCACGGCGAGAAGACCGACGAGTACGCAACAAGCGGTCTTTCGGGTGAGGAGTGGATGTCGGCGCACTAATGCGCTCGATACTGCTGAAGCAAATGCGCCACTGAAATATTTCCCGTGCAGAATAACGCGGGTCCTACCACTGCGTGGCGCAAAACATGCCCAGCGGATCACGCTTGCCGGGGTCCGCTTTGCAGTGTGCGCCCCGGCTCCCACTCATCCGTTTCACCGATATGACCTGATGAGGCTCGATGGACTATTCACGCATCCTCGAAACGATTCACGCCGACCTGCAGCCGTGGCTCGATAAGGGACGCGTCGCCGACTATATCCCCGAACTCGCGGGAGTCCCGCCAAACAGCTTCGGCATGGCGATCGTGACGACGGCGGGCGACGTGTTCCGCGTCGGAGAAGCCGATACACGATTTTCGATTCAAAGCATCTCCAAGCTGTTCGCATGCACGATGGCATTTGGGCTGCTGGGCGATGCGTTGTGGCAGCGCGTCGGCCGTGAACCATCCGGCACCGCCTTCAATTCACTCGTGCAACTCGAAGCCGAGCACGGCAAGCCGCGCAATCCGTTCATCAACGCAGGCGCGCTCGTCGTCACCGACGTGCTGTGCCGCCGCTTCGTCAAGGCCGAGACCGCGCTGGTTGAATTCATGCGGCGCCTGACGAACGAATCCACGATCGACTATGACATGCGCGTTGCGCAATCCGAATTGCAGCACGCGCATCGCAATCGCGCGATGGCGCATTTCATGGCGAGCTTCGGCAACATGGAGATGCCCGCGGAGGCGGTCGTCGATGCGTATTGCCGTCAATGCGCGATTTCGATGAGTTGCGTCGAACTGGCAAACGCGGCGCTCTTTCTGAGCAACGGCGGCGTCGTACCGTCAACGGGCGAGCGCATTCTCGATGCAAGCTCAACCAAGCGTCTGTCAGCGTTGATGCTGACGTGCGGCACATACGACGCGGCGGGCGATTTCGTCTATCGGGTCGGCTTGCCGGCGAAAAGCGGCGTGGGCGGCGGCATTGTCGCCGTGCTCCCGGGAGAGATGGCGGTTTGTGTCTGGTCGCCGCGCCTGGACAGCAACGGCAATTCGCTCGCGGGCGTCCTCGCGCTGGAGTGGTTGACCACGCTTACAGGTCAGTCGATTTTCTAACCCAAGGCGCTTACTACTTGCGCCGGTGTGCCTTTAGTCTGAGCACGGGCAGCCCTTGCTCGTACCCAGCCTACCTGGAAGAGCCTTCAACAGACTGGTCCTCATGCGAACAGGGAACCAAACCGAGCCTCGGGCACGCGTCTGACTCAATCATGTGAACCGGGTAGGCCGTACTGGATTCGAACCAGTGACCGACGGATTAAAAGTCCGCTGCTCTACCAACTGAGCTAACGGCCCCCTGCTCCCGATCATCCACTGCCGTCGCGCTGTT
>NZ_SELS01000089.1 GCF_004197395.1 Paraburkholderia sp. UYCP14C
TCATGCCCCTCCCCAAGCCCCTTTAAGCTTAGACCATGGAGTCGATTTATGTTCGCTTACTTATGCACTGGTTAGTAACTGAACGGCATTAGGCCGATGGCCGGTTTTTTTTCGCCTGTACGGACCGCTCGTCCTTCTATCGCCACCACCACGGCCGCGTCTTGACTCGGATGACCATCCGCAGAAGGTAGTACATCATGATAAGGAATGGGCGAGGAATTCCGATCGCCCAAAGAAACGCGGTGCCGCAGATGAAAAAGGCCCACACCGTGACATCGCAGGTCGGAAACAGAAGGTCGATAAACATCAATCCCATAAGGACGACGGCGATAACCGCGCGCCGTGCGAGCGGATCGAGAGCCCAGAATCTCTCAAGCATGGTCGCGATCCTTTCGAAGCCACGAAAGCACCGCGCTGCGAAGGTGATACGCCGATTCCCACAGGGCAGCACCGACTGCGACGAGGAGCCAAAAGCGCGCGGCCCGAGTCCAGTCCGCGTTAGTGAGTACGTGCAGGAGATCCATCGTTTCTACTCCGTTAGTGAAGCCCTTTATTGCGGGCCGATGACCTATCTTCGCAAATGCTGCGCGAAGTCAAGGACATCGGCCGCGACTAGAAGTCGGCGAACTGGTCGGCGATAGCGTCCGTGTTAAAACGCCGTGTGCCGGTGATCGCCGGCTCGGCAGCGCGCGACTCGGGCGGTTGTGACGCCGTGGCCGGGGCAGCATCGACAGAGAAGATTGGTGTAGGACGGCTCTCAACCACACCCGCCACTTCAGTTTTCGGCTGGGGCGTCGCCGGTTCGGTCATGCTCATGACCGGCTCCACCAGAACGCCGGATGCGACTCGTTTCGCGTCCCCCCCATTGAGCGCCGCTCGCGCGAGCGCCCTGAGTGCGCCGGCGCGCAAGCGCTCGTTGTCGAACTGTTTGACGAATGCGAAAAGATCAGGGTCCGTCGCTTCATTGAGCGTGACTTTGACCACGGCCTTTCCAATCATGCAGCGGCTCCCACCGGTTTGCGTTCGCGGGCAAGCGTTGCCTCACCAACGATCAGGAAGCCCTTTGCGTTGGCATAGCAGGGAGCGTCGAGCACGTCGAGTTGGACGCGCGGAAACGCGGCCCGTATCGAGGCTTCGTACAGAGCTGCGCCACCACCGGTAAGGACGATCGAGCGCAAATCCGCTGTCCGGCCGACACGGTTTTGTATCTCCTTGACCGTTGCATTGATGATGGCCTGGGACTGTTCCAGACAGGGGATCAGGTCAACATCCTTGCCGTAGAACAGGAGCGGCTTCTTCTCGCGCAGACATTTGTCGATACGTTCGATGTCATCGACCGGTTCCTTCTCGCTCTTTGCGATCAACGACGCAATGCTCTTGTACACCTGAGACGCACCTCCCGGAGCGCCGCCGCTACGGCGGTCATTCATCGTGAACCCGTGAGCGACCACCCAGTCGGTCGTGAAGTAGCCCACATCAATCACCAGATGGGCGTTCTCGCGATCGAAGCGGCTACCGCCGTACTCGGAAAACGATACGAGCGATCCCAGGGGTTGCGGAACTACCTTTACGGAGTGAACACAGATATCGCCATGGCCAAAGTTGAGCGTCCCGGTGAACGCATCGCGCAGATGCGCCGAATATTTGTTGATGGTGTGAACAGGGAGGCCCAGCACCATCCGATCGACCTCGGTGACGCCCGCAAACTGGAGAGATCCCCCGAGTAGCGCTGCATAGTTCGACGTGAGGCAGAAGTCTTCCGATAGCGTTCGACCTGCATTCCCGTATGCGGAGGACAATTCAACGCCTGGGCCAATCTCGTATGTCGCGCCGTCCACTTCAATCGGCAATACCTTGCGCGCGTGCAGCACGCCTTGTCCATAGCTCGAAACTGCCTCGCTCACCGCGATGGGCGTCACCGACGGAAACATTTGGGTCGCAATGTCCGACCCCATACGGAATGCGCTTTTCGTATTGTCGTATCCGACGTCGACTGCAAATACTGATACCTTCATTGGGCTCTCTCCAGAGTTGTTTATCGATGTTCACTGCACGCTCGGCCCCAGCAGGGGCCAAGTACGGGCCAAGGATCGCTGTCGCAATGGCGGCTTTTGCTCTTGGTCCCTGCTGGGGCCAAGTACGGGCCGAAGATGCGCTGTCGCAATGACGCCTTCTGCTCTGGGGGCCGAGTTGGGGCCAACGTTGGCCCCAAAGCGCGAGTGACGTTCCAACTCTATCGGCTGACGATCAAAGTCAAGGAAGCTAAAGCTCGCAACATTTTGGGAGCTTTAGGAATTTCGGGAGCGGCGGGCGCAGCTATTCTCTTCATTACCCACCGCGCCATCAGCGCATCGACCTCCGAGTTTCACGATTGAAGGGATCGCTTTGCCTGGCGAAAACCCTTCCTGTCACAGGCCGCAAACTGATGCGGCCTTTTTCTGAATCAAATCAAGTCCACAGTGGCCCATCTTGAGGACCCCGGACACACGATATCCATTGGGTTAGCGGGCGGTTTAGCCTGAATTTGCGTATTGAGACGGCGTGTAAGCGGACGGTCGGACACTTCCGACACTGCGCGCGACGACTCAGACACGCATGGACACACCCTTGCAGCACACGAAGCTGGGACCGTTACATGAAGCCCGACACGCAGCGGCAGATTGAACGGACTTGGGGGTGGGGGTATGTAGTCGCGAACAAAGCGAATACATCCCTGTACGGAAGACGAACGGTGGGCGCGGCCGGAGAAAGAAGCGCGCAAAAAGTATTGCCGGGCATTTGGCCAAAGTCGTGCGAGTCGATAGACAGACGCACACGGGCACGCGAAGCGTGTCATAGGCCGGCACGGTGGCCAGAGCAGTCGGCGGAGTCGGGATCGCGGAGCGAAAGAGCGCTGCGGCCCGACCTGCGAGACAGCGGACCCGCTCAGCGACGATGGACTCTGCAAAGGCAGATCCGGTGCGGTGAGGGCAGGGAAAGCAAATATCGCAGGCAGGCATCGCGCGTGAGCGCGGCGTCTTGCAGCAGGCAGCAGCTGGACAGTCGATGCACGTCTCTTCCACGTGCTGGGCTGATCGAATGGAATCGCTAAAGGACGGGAAGGCAGTACCCGGCGGGGCACGCAACGCGCAGCGCGGTCAGGTTGATGCAGGGGATAGGCTCCCGGCCTCCGGCCCGCAGCGCGAACGACGATGACCCGAGAAGCGGTCACGGTGAGAACGGTATCCGGCGCCGCGGCGTGCGGACAGGTAGCCGTGCAGCTAGTTGCACGGCGCTATTTGCATGGGGACATCGGGATGTCAGCGATATTGAACGTGCGCGCGGTGCTGCGCGACTACTGGTTGCCTGCCGACTTCAAGGCTGCATTGGAACAGCTGCTTTTGGATAACGTGAAGCGCGTTCATAGCCGTACGAGAGTTAGCGCGAAACCGCTGTCGATTAAAACGCAGAAGTACCGGACGATGGCGATCTGCAAGTCGTTCGAGGAGTTGCGTCAAAACGGCTTTGCGTTGCAGTCTCCTCACGCATTGAAGCGGAAGCATGTGGAATTCTTGGTCAATTTCTGGGTAGATGCGAAGCTGACGGGCGGCACCATTGAGAACAAGCTGACGTATCTGCGGGCGCTGTGCGAGTGGATGAAAAAGCCGAATCTTATCGGCACGCTGGCCGATTATGTTGACCGCGAGAAGCACGATCTCGTGCGCTCATACGTCGCGCAGAGCGACAAGTCGTGGGAAGGCAATGGGATCGACGCGGAAGCCAAGATCAACGAGATCGCTGTCAGTCATCCGAACGTCGCGGTGCAATTAAAGCTTCAGGCGGCGTTTGGTCTGCGCGTCGAGGAAAGTTTCCTGCTTCGACCCTTAGAGGCTGCGCGTAACGACGATCTGCTTAACGTCAGCCGCGGCACAAAGGGCGGCCGTGAGCGCGTCGTGCCGATTGAGTTAAAGGTTGCCGTGCTCGAAGAGGCTGCGACGCTCTCAAATCCCTATACCGGATCCACAATTCCACATGGGTACACGAAGAAGCAGTGGCGCGAGCACTATTACCACGTGCTCAGAAAGCACGGCGTCACGCAGGCAGGTATAGGCGTAACGAGTCACGGTCTGCGCCATCAGTACCTACAGCAAATGTACGAGCGGATCACGGGCGTTCAGGCGCCGATCAAGCAACCCACGGAACGGGTAGACCGCGAGGCGCACAAGGCTGCGATGCAGCGCGTTGTCGAGGCAGCCGGACACAGCCGCGCGACGAAGGCGAACGCTTATCTGTCAACGCATACGGCGATGGATGCTCGCAGGAAGCGCTCGATTACTCGGGAAATGGCTTTGGAAGCGCTCGCCCAGGCCGGCGGTATAAAGTCTCGGGCGGCCGCAGCATTAGGAGTGTCACGACAGGCGCTCTACCGGCTCCTCGAGCGTTGAAGGGGCGAGCGGCAAGTCGACTGGCGGGCCGGCAAGTGCTCCCGCCGCCGGTACTTCCGGTGGGCTACATGCGCGCAGATGTAGAAGGACGTACACGTAAGTGTGACGTTTATGGGGGTGGTCTATAAACGTCACACTTCAAGATCCTTCAAAGACAATGGGTTGGAGGTTCGCGCCGAAAAACGCGTTATACGTGTACGTGAACCTCTGGGATGAGAGTTGCCGCTAGAAGAGCCACTTCAGAAGTGGGCTGGTCAGTGCATGGTAGGTAATGATTGCGCTGATCGCGAGAAGCGTAAGCAGTTGCGGCATCAACTTCTCACCGTGGCGATACGCGGCGCGGATGTAATCGACAGGTGACATATTCTTTCCGGAAGGTTGTTCGCTCACCGGTGCGGCGAGAGTTGATTCCAGTATGACGCCGCTCTCATGAAGTCAAGTCACCAGCGGTTGCGATCCGGGAGATCGTCGACGGCTGCCGAGACGCGTGTCTCGAACGAGCACTCCTCGTCACCGCCGGTCGCCGGAATGCGCGGAAACTGGACGGATGCCACACCATCGATGTAGACGAAGCGCGCCATCTGCTGCAGCGTGCGGTAGCGCGCGGCATCTTCAAGCACCGGGTCTATCGGCCAGAAGTCGCGCGTTGTGATTTGCCCGTCGACGATCTTCTGGGCGAGCATCGACAGGATCGGGCCGCGCTTCGCCCAGTCCTCCGTTGTCCGCGCGAGCAGGTCAAGTACATACGGCGCGTCGATCGGCGAGATTTCCTTACGGACAAGATCAAGCAGATCGCCTTCGGTAGCGGCCGGTCGATTCAGTCTCCTGTTCCAGATTTTCCCAGCCTCATCGAGCGCGGCGTGCTTGTTGTCGGTGAAGGGGATCCACGGTGTCTGCATCCCGCAGTCGTCGCACAGAATGCAGCAGAGCTTCTCGGTTGGTGGCTCCGATAGCGAGCGCGCCTCCATATCGTTCATCACCGGGGCGGTGGTGGAGTTGATTTGCAGAAAATCCGTGGAAGGCCTGATGCGGCCCCCAATCACTCGTTGGGACCAGCCGAACGCCCAGTTGCCGCCACAGTGTGCGCAGGGGAAAAGTTCATCAGTCATGGCGCTTCCGCAGGTCAGTGTGTATTTATATTGGATTGTAATGTTCGCCGACCCGCGTCACTGCACAATACGACAGAAAAAAAAACGCCAAATTGGGCAGGTCACGAGCGCAGGGCGTCCGCGGCCCGGTTGTAGGCCTCGTGAGACAGCAGACGTATGGGGCGCAACGACTCGCAGTCGAACATCAGGCGGTAGGCGTATCCAACGGGCACAGAGAGGACCCGGCCATTTGAGGACCGAATCGGCTTCCCCTTCAGGGCACAGGGGTGGGTGCCGTCCCGCACCTTCGCCAGGACGATTCGAGCCTCTTTCTGAATCGATGGAAGATGTGCAACGCACGACAGGTCGATCGGATCGGCCGCGGCTAGTTCTGCCTTGACGAGACGCTTATGCTGCCTTGCGAGCATCTCGGCTTCTTTGGCTTCGGTGATGGCGGCGCAGGTATGGCAGTACTTGCCTTTGCCCGAGTGGCCGCAGGGGAAGTTGCGCTTCATGGTGGTGTCGTCCTTGGGATAGCTGATACACCATTCGACCATGAAGGCTCTCGCAGTCAAGGGAAGGTTGGAGCGGCTTTTATGGCTCTTTCGCTTGATAGCCATCGAGCTCGGCCGACAGGTCGAGAATGCGCGCGTCTGCACCCGCGAGCCGTCTCTCCAGCCGCTCTATGTGGGCCAGAGCGACGGCGTACTGGTCGGCGAGCATAGTGAGCGCCCAAAACGGCGTGAGCGCGGCCGAGCAATCCCGGCAGGTAACGATTCCGCCGCGCGGGTCCAGGCGGATGTTGTGATGGTCGCACTCACCGGGCCGGTGGGTGCGTTCGTCGGTGGTGACGCGCAGGCGCGCGAACGGGACGACACTGCTCATGCACGTCCGGTTGATAAAGGTAGTGGTTTATGGGGCGGTGGGCCGCGACTGTACCGCGGAAGCGGCGTCGGGTGGGAAAAGGGCACGGGAGATCGTCTCGTCGCGGCGGTAATGCTGCTCGATGATGTCGAGGTAGCGACGGAATCCGTCCGTGTCCAGAGGAGCGACGCGCCCGTTGCTCGCAGCGAACCGCACGTCGGTTGGCGCGCTGGCTTGGCGTTCGATGCTGCCAAGTGCCGCCACATCCGGTAACCACCAGCGATTCCAGCGGGTCGTGAAGTTCAACCAGCCGCGCGTGGCCGCATCCATTTCTACCCAGGAGGCCTAAAAGTCGAGAATGGCGCCGAGTGAGCTGAAGAAGGCCATCCGCACGCCATTGCCGTCCGCGGCCGCGACTACGATCTGTTTGCGCCGTTCGTCGACGGAGTCCGTCGAGCTCGCCATGCAGAGTGCCGGGTAATTGACGTGCCAGTCAGCACCACGCGCAACTGCGCGTTGAAGAAAGAAAGACTTGGATTCCACTGTGGCGGTCCTGTTTTTGAGCTATGTCTACTCACCCTATCGACATCGCCAGCAAGTCAAGTCGGCGACGGCAGCGCGACCGAGGAGAGCGGCGACGGCGGTATCCATTCAACGCATGGCTCATTGCGTGACGCGTACGGCGCCTGCTTCTGCAACTTGCGCGCACGGTAGGCATCGTTTGATTCCATGCCGTAGACCTCGATGGCGGTTGGGCGCGCCGTGTCCGTCAGGCGAAAGTCGGGCAGCATGTCGTCCGACTGGTCGCGGCGTTGTGGCTTGTCGAACCGCCGGCGCTCTCCGACGAGACGATTTGCCATCTCGACCTCGTAGCTTGAGTCGCAGGCGATGAAGGAACGGCCGCAAAGCTGCAGCGCGAGATCGATCGCCTAGGCCGCGTTCTCGATCAACGTCTTCGATACGTAGAACGTTTCAAACGTCTGGCGCAGACGAATGACGAAGCCGTATTTCGATGGGTCGATCGCCTTTATCTCCGCGATGATCACGCAGCGATCCGAGGTTGTCGGCGTCGCGTGAATGCGGCCGAGGAAGGCGTCGAACTCGGCCTTGATGATCGGGAGCTCACTCTCTTCGTAACGCCGCATGACGTGAACGACGTCCTGAATCTGCTTCCCGTTCATCTTTCCATCACCGAGCGCGGCAAGGATCCGCGCGCTGCACGTGCCCCAGTCGCGCTGCGCTTCTGCAGACCAATGATTGAGGCGAGCGTCCTGCCATACGCGTCGCAGAAATCCAAGAAGGGGGGCGGACCGGCGTGACTCGGCGTGCAGAGTGGCGTTCTCTGAGTTTTCGCGGCGTGCCTTCTCGACGGTGCGCACAGTCAGAGAGACGTCCAGCCGTGCATCGAGGCCCGCTGCCGTGTTCCGTATAGCTTCCTGCCCTGTGATGGAAGACGAGCCAGCGTCGGTGGTATCGGCGAAGAAAGAGCAGAGGTCCGGATTGTGATGCATCCCTTCGTCGGGCCAGCGCGCGAGCTGGAAGAGTGCGCCATAGCGGCGAATGACGAGTCGTAGTGGCTTGCCGCCACCGGCGCTCTGGCAGAGACGCTCGGCATAACCGGGCGAGCGCTTCGCCCGTTCGAGCCGTGTCGCAAAACGCGCGGGATTGTCCTGCACGTCTTCGAGGGACGTCACCATGCCATCGAAGCGGACGTTTGTCATCGGTCAGTTCCGTAGGAAATCTGCTATCGATATCCCGTTGCTCGCGCGATACGCATACGTCCCGAGTAGCTTGCTCACCTGGCGAACGCTACTGGCAAACTGCTCGAGGTGGTGTTGTGTTGGGAAGCGTGCAACGATGCGTCGCAGTATGCCGGGTGCGATGTAGTCCCGCTGTTCGATATAGCCGTCGCCAATCCGGGCGTCCATCCAGCAGTCCGGAAGTCCTAATGCGGTGGCGCTGCTGGCGCCTTGCCCACGCGTTGTATCGAGGAATTCAAAGACGATCGTGATCAAGGTTGGACCTTTGCTGTACGGAGAGCGTCGCCGAGCCTGGCCATCCGCCCGAGCGGGATGATGCGCTCGATGGTCGAGGCGTCGATGACATGGCGCGCGCCTGTTGCATTCTGAAACTCGAGGAAGGTCACGCCGTCAACGACGAACTTGCCGACGAAAGTGCGTTCCAGCAAAAAACCGGGGAAATAACCGTTAGACAGCGTGATCGCGCGTGTCTCAATGCAGTAACCCGTAGCGGGCAATAGTTGTTCGGTAGTCTGTTGCATTGCTCTCAGGGCCTCGCGGGCTTGTGCTTTACCCGATACGCGTCGAGGAGCGCAATAGCACCGATCGCTGTAGCGAATGTATTAAACAGGGCGAGGGCGATCAGCCACGCTACGCGCCGGTCGTGCGCCGCAATCTCTTGAGCCCGCTCCCGCTTGGCCACCGCAAGAGAGGCGCGCTGCGCGGTCAGTGATTGGCTTAGCGCCTCTTCAGAGCGTACATCGTGACGTGCCAGAACGCCGGTGCGAAGTTCAGGCGGCAAATCTTTGATCGCATCCGAGACGCCCGTCAGTTCCGAAACGATTGCGGTGTCGATCACGACACCGACGGCTGCGCGTTGTGGTTGCAACTGGATTCCAGCAAGTCCGATCGTGACCGTCGACGTGAGCACGGCGATGGCGAGGATGGACAGCGTGGCGCGTTGACTAAATTTCATGATGACCGTGTTGTTGGTGCCGCAAGGGCAGCGCTGCTCCCTATTTTCAAGTGAACACCTTTTTCATGGGCGCACAAAGGGAGCGAAAAGCCGGAGCATTCCTCTTTACAGTGGCGACAGTTCGAAAGCGGTACGTAAGTGCGTCGACGGAAAGAGATAGCAAAACCGCGACCATTCTCGGGATTGGTCCGTAACGCGTTAATGGGCGGTGGACCTGTCGCCTCATAGCGGTCGCTCCGCAGCGTCAGATGAACGGGGCCGCGGTCTAGGACAGAGTCGCAGTTATCCACAAGCTTGCCCCCGAAAGTGGGGATAACTCTGAGCGGGCCGCGGAAAGAGGCGAGGCGAAATCGCTGTCATTCGACCGTGCCGCCGGCTCCGCGCGTCGTATTGTTTACCTATCACCCGCGCATACGCGCATCGACTGACTGCGCATCAGCGCACATTCTCCTGACGGCCGCTCTTAGGCCGCTCATTTAACCCAGACGGGAACCATCCCGCTCTGGCGTGGTGTGTCCCGTCAATTTCATCGAGGGAAACACCATGTACACAGCACTTGTTCAGCAGTTCAAGGACGCACAAACGAAGGCGGCCGCTGCCTATCTGGAAGTAAGGGCGGCAGAAACCGCGCTTTTTCCGGGCGACGGTCAGTATTGCTACCGCGCTGCAGAGTCCCGATCCGAATACAAGACGGAGCGTGAACTGAGTGACTTCTGCAATCGACTCTCTCACGTACTTGTCTGCGAGGCAGTGCGACGCTTTTCGCCGCCAGGCGGACGACTGGAGATAGAAGACAGCAAGGAACTGGCGAACGCGTCGATCGATATTCACGGCGCGCTCAGGGAGGGAAAGTGCCCTGACTTCGACGCGTTCTGGGCGCATCTGGAGCGCACTTACAGTGGTGATGCCGGCAAGCGGATCGGCCTGATTCAGGCCGCAAAGCTGATCATTGACGGGTTTTACATTCGCCAGAACTCCGAGATAAAGCGGACGTCCAGCGCCATCGTGCTCGAAGCTCGCATTTGGAGCGAGACCTGTTACCGGTCCAGCGCCCGCAAGCCGACCTATCAGTCGGGGCAGACGGTCGCAAGTCTGTCGCGTGGCCTCAGTGCATTCGCGGCACATGCCGGCTTTGACGCACTTGCGTCCGAGCTAAAGCACGGGCGACTGCTGGACTACCAGTTCGAGACTCGCGAAAAGGTCTGTCTCAATGGCCTTGACATTGTGATGTACAACGAGAAATGGCAGTTCAAGTTCTCGCATCAGGTGGGCGAAGCGCTGTCCCTGTTCATCAGCGAATTTGGCGCTGAGTACCTCGCCTCCCGTGACCGTTACTGATCGGGGGCGACATGTCTCGTCAACGCATCTGTCTGTTCTCCCGCTATATCGCCCGGACCTACGCCTTGCCCCAGGAAGATCTCATCTCCGTCGTGCGTGGGCGTGACTGGGCGCTATCAAATCTGAAGTGCAACACCGTTTCGTATAAGGTGTTGTGATGCACGAAAGAACTCAGTACCAGCAACTTCAACCTGAAGAGCGTCTCATCATTGCAAGCCTGCATCTGCAGGGTTCGAGTATCCGGGCCATGGCCCGGATACTCGGGCGCTCGCCAGCCACCGTTAGCCGTGAACTGACGCGAAACAGCTCTCCCGCAGGCTACGCATCGGTGCCGGCTGAAGCGCTCAGCGCCACACGCCGCAGCGCGGGCCGCCGCCCCACAAAGCTTGGCCTGCAAAGCGTCTGCTGGCGTATCGTTCTCACTCTGCTCGAGTGGAAATGGTCACCCCAGCAGATATCGGGCACACTGAAGCGCATGTATCCGACCGACCCGACCCAGCAGGTTTCGCACGAAACCATCTACACGGCCATCTATGCCCAGCCGCGCGGCGAACTGCGCCGTCAGCTCATTGCCTGCCTGCGCCATGGCCACAGCACGCGTATGCCGCGTACACGGGGCACAGACCGGCGTGGACAGATTCCCGACATGGTCAGCATTCATGTGCGGCCGCCCGAAATCGAAGACCGGCTGCTGCCTGGACACTGGGAAGGCGACTTCATCAAGGGCGCTGGCAACCAGTCCTCAGTCGGCGTGCTGGTCGAACGGACCAGCCGCCTTGTGCTGCTCGCAAAGATGGAAGACGCTACCGCAGCTTCAGCGCTGGCGGGCTTCTCCGCCAAACTCAATTCGATTGTCGCGCCGCTGCGCCAGAGCTTCACCTACGACCAGGGCAAAGAAATGTCGCGCCACAAAGAGCTCGCCGCCGCAACCGGTGTGAACGTATACTTTTGCGACCCACACAGTCCCTGGCAACGCGGCACTTGCGAAAACACCAACGGGCTGCTGCGACAGTATCTGCCCAAAGGCACGGACCTCTCGGTCTACAGTCAGGACGAACTCGACGCCATCGCCGACAGTCTGAACAGTCGACTTCGTGCCACTCACAACTTCCATTCACCATTCGAGGTCTTCGCCGCCACCCTCGCATCAGCTAGCCAACCTCAAGGCTCTAAACATTAATTCCTCTGTTGCGCTTCACCCTTGAAACCGCCCTGCTATTCACCGATGTTTCGCGCCGCGGCTCTGCGGCACCTTGTCCTGTGGGCTCCGCTGCACGTAACGGGCGGACAGCCGTTCGCAGCACGCCGGCGAGCTGTGCGCAGGTTCTATCAGCTGTAGTTCTCGTCTCGCCGCACAGTACTCCGGCGTTCTTTCTTTGGCCCGCTTTGACGCGGGCCTTTTCTTTTTATGGATGCAATCATGCAAAGAGATCTGTTTTCTTTCGAGCCCGACTGGTACGAGCCGTTGCGCTCGCTCATCAGTCTCGGCTCACAGGCTGCACCGGTCGCTCACCAGGGCGAACTGGCCGAGGCGCGACGGCAGCACCTCGGGCAGTTTTTCACGCCGGACGCGATCGCCGCCTTCATGTGGAGTTTCATCAGTGGTTGGCGCGTCAACCGTCGCATCCGGCTACTTGATAACTCGGTCGGCTCTGGCCGGCTCTTCCAGTACGCCGACGCGGAGCGCTACGCGGTGTATGGCGTCGATGTCCACGCGGACGTCATCACGCAATGCCAGAAGGTGTTCGAAGAAGCGGGTTTCGATTGCGAGTTCAGGCACGCAGGCATGGAGGGCATCCAGCCGGCGAACTTTGACATCGCGATCATCAATCCGCCATTTTCGGTGCATCTCGAGTCGCCGCACCTGAAGCCGTTTCCCTGTACCACATGGGGCAGATACGGCGCAAACACCAGCGCGCTCAGTCACGAGTACGCGGTCCATCAGGCGTTGGACGCCTCGAATGTCGTCGTTGCCTTACTCCCGATTACTACGGCGGAAGCGGTATTGGCCGGGGAGCTTGGCGACTCGGCGCGACGCCGCGCTGCTGGTCTGTTCGAGTTGCCACCCGACGCATTCAGGTCGGAGGGAGCAAACGTACGGACGGCTGTCGTGGTGTTCGACCGCTACCGGTCGAGGCCCTTTGACTTCGTCAGAGCGAAAGTCGAAGACCTCGCGCTGCCCGGGCCCGACCTCGGTTTGCACTACGAGGATCGGATCTTGGGCGAACCGCGTCTGCGCTTCCAGAAGCTTGATGACAGCGTGCCGGCCATCACGCGTCCTGTGACGGGCGACAAGTCTGTCGTCATTTCGCATGACGGCCGACGCATCCGTCTCGGGTTCGCCTGTGGTTTCAACGAGGCAATGGTGCTTAACCGGGTTTTCGTTGAGCGCATCTATTCGCGCGACGGCCATCGGTTGCCGCGAGGCTTCCGCTATGCCGGTCAGGGAATGCTCGACCTGGAAACGTACCTGATCCAGGCTGATCCGCGCGCGGCGCTGGACAAGCTGCTCGATCGCATCCGTAGCGTTGGTGGTGAGCCGCGGTTCGCGCCAGGGTTCCTCGAACACCTCGAGCGTCGTGCGAGACGGAGTCAGCGCCAAGCGACGCCGCTCAGGCATGTTGCGTGGACCACAGGCGCGGGATCTTCGGATGTTGTCACCGGCAAGGGTCGCGAGACTCACAAGGTCGATGCGACGCGCTGGGCCAGTCCGCTTGTCATGGCGGGCGAGGACGTCTGCTTCACACGCGAAGACGATGGCCGATACCGCTACTCCGCCAAAGGCGCTACCTATCATCTGTCGGTCGACGAGCTGAACGCGCGGTTTGCGGTCGATAACGTCGCTGAGGGCTGGGAGGTGGTGCACGAGGGGCTTGCGGCGAAGTACCCGCAGCAGGCCGCGGCGCTCCAGGAAAGGGTGAGCGCTTCAGGCGTCGATCAATGGCTGACGTGGGAGTTTCAGACCGAGGATCTGGTCGAGACACTCATGAAGCCATCGGGTTGCGTGATCGCGTGGGAGCAGGGCTGCGGCAAGTCCCGTCTTGCGCTCGCGCTCATTCTCGTCTCGGGCGTCAGGCACGGTCTCATCGTTGTTGAGTCCCGCCTTATCGACGAAATGATGAAGGAGATTGCGCTATTGCCGGTCGACGCCGGCGACGTGAAGGTCATCAGTTGCGCAGCGGATCTCAATGATCTGCGACGGATCAACCTGATCTCGTACGAGCGCTTGCGCATGCCGGTCGACAAGGCGGTGTCAAAGCGTGTGACGTATGCCCACCGACTTAGACGGCGCATTGGCCTGCTGGTTGCGGACGAAGGCGAGCGGTTGGCCAATCCGACGAGCGACCAGAGCCGGGCGCTGTGGCAGCTTTCGGCACGACGTCGATACGTGCTGACAGGTTCTCCGATTCCCAACTATCCGCGTGACGCCTTCGGGCTGCTCGCGTTTTCGGGGGGAGACGGAACCTCGGCGCAGCCTTACGGCTACCGGCTCGGCTATCTGGAAGAAAACTGGATCAACACCGTCGAGTATGCAATGGGTGGTGTCGACCGGTTCCGGGATGACTTTGTGGTGCTGGAATGGGTCACGTGGCAGTTCGCTGAAAGCCTGCAGGAAGGGGCAAAACGCGAAGTGCCGAAGATCGGAAACCTGCACGGCTATCGCGCGATGCTGGCGCCGCATATCAAGCGGCGGCTGGTAGCAGAGCCGGAAGTCGCGAAGTACATCCAGATCGAGCCGCCGGAGTTCGAAGTTGAGACAGTGGACTGGGACAGTGGCCATCTGGCGACTTACCTTCGAGCGGCCGACGAGTTTGCCGACTGGTATCGCTCGTCGCGCGATGATCGTAAGGCATGCAACCTCATCACCATTCTCGCGCGTATTCGTGCAGTGCATTTCGCCGCCAACTTTCCGCAGTACGGGATGGATGGCGTCGATCGGATTGGTGGCCTGACGAGCAAGCAGCGCGCGGTGGTCTCACGCATGCGGGAGATTGCCGCTGAAGGAAAGCAGGCGATCCTGTTTGCGGAGAACCCCGGGGTGCTCGATCTCCTTGCGCGGGAGCTCGAATCGCACGGTGTGCAGTCGGTGCCGTTCCATGGCGAGATACCGATCAAGCGCCGCGTGTCCGACAAGGACAAGCGGTTCCTGACGGGGTTGGCGACCGGACTTCTGGCAACGAAGGCCTCGGGACGTGCGGGCTACAACCTGCCGAACGCCGATTACATCCTCTTCTATGACCGGTCGTGGACGTGGCGCATCGAGTATCAGGCGATGCGGCGCGCACTGCGCTGGAACCGCAAGGGGACATTGAAGGTGTTGTACTTCCACCTGCCGGGGAGCATCGACGAGTATCAGGACCAGATGGTCGCGCACAAACGCGATGCAACACAGGCTGGACTGGACTGGGCGACGCCCGAACTTGAAGACGAAACGTTCCTGCACATGGATTCTCTGCTGGATCGCTTTGTCGATGACCTTGCATTGATCGCCGATCAGAAGAGCGGCGACATGCGCAAACTGTTGAAGGAGGCCGCATGAAAGAAGCAAAGGTGTCCGTGCTGGTGGGCGAAGGTGTCGTTACGGTGAAGCGCGAGGGTTCAAACCGCGCGCTTCAGGCAAACATCCTTGGCACGGTCGAAGCAGACGGTGTCGAGGTGCTATGTCTTGACCGGCTGGTGCATGCGAGCCACGAGCATCAGTTCGGCGAGTGGACGTCGTCGGGCGCGGTGACGACGCTACTGTCGCGTCCACTGGCTGTTCCGGAGGCAGTTTTGCCTCAATAGGTGGGGTCAGCGCCGTCATGGCGCTGAGCCCTCTCTTTATCCAAACCCGGCTTCGTGCCGGGTTTTTTTCGTTTACGCGAAAGGCAGGGCGTTTGCGCGAGCCTTGCACGCCGTTAGCGCTGTGCGCGGCGGTATCTTTGCGTTATCACCCGCGTCCCTGACGCATCGACTCGCCGGCTCAGGCCGGTCTATTGTTGTTCAACCCTTCGGGAACTCACTCCCGACGGGGCTGGGTTCCCTCCCCGGAGACCCACAATGCAACAGCAACCTACTCTTGCCCTCAAGCAGATCACCATCGCTGCCAATCCCCGCACGTATTTCGACGCGGCGGAAATGGAAGAGCTGACGGCTTCGGTCCGCGAAAAGGGCGTCATCCAGCCTGTCATTGTTCGCACGCTCGCCAATGGCGGATTCGCGCTCGTCGCAGGTGGCCGCAGATACAGAGCGGCCATGACGGCACATGGCGAAGATTATGAGATACCCGTCGTCGTCAAGGAGATCGATGAAGTCGAAGCCAAACAGCTTGCGATCATCGAAAACATCCAGCGCGCGGATATGTCGCCGGCCGAGGAAGCCATAGCGGCGGCCGAGCAGGTTGGCCTGTGCAAGGGCGATCGGGACGAGGTCGCGCGCATCTTCGGATGGTCGCGTGCCACGCTCGACAAACGCCTCGCACTGATGAACTGCAGTGCATCCGTTCTGGAAGCGCTCAACACCCGCCAGATCCTTCTGGGTCACGCGGAGCTGCTGGCCGCGCTTCCGAAGGAGACGCAGGACAAGCTGCTGCCCGTCATCATCAAGGAAGGCAAGCCAGTCCCCGAATTGAAGAAGACGATCGAACAGGTTGCCTGTTCGTTGTCTGCCGCAATCTTCGACAAGACCGACTGCGCGAACTGTGCTCACAACTCGTCCACGCAAGGCGAGATGTTTGGCGAATCCATCGCCACGGGCAACTGTACGAACCGTACCTGTTTCAACGAGAAAACGGAGAAACAGCTTGAGGCGGTCGCCGCTAATCTTCGCGACGATTTCCCCGTCGTGCGCATCGTGCGCGCGGGCGACAACCACACCCGCATACAGCTCGCTGTGGAGGGTGCAAAGGGAGTCGGCGAAGAACAGGCGAAAGCCTGTCACGCGTGCCAGAACTACGGCGCGGCGGTGAGCGGTCTGCCTGACTCGATCGGCAAGGTCTACAAGGGCCAGTGCTTCGACACCGTCTGCAACATGAAGATGGTCGCGAAGCGCCTGCAGGCTGAGAAAGCTGCAGCCGAGCCGAAACCCGAAGCGAAAGCTGGCGGTACCGGCGCGGCTAAGGCTGCTACCAAAGCCTCCGCTGCGGCTCCGTCGACGACCAGCAATCCGCCGGCGACGGTAGTCGCTGAATCCGATCGCCTCAAGACGTATCGCGTGGCGCTGTGGCGTAAAGCCCTGCGTCGTGAGGTGGGCCAGAATCCTGGGCTGGCCCAGCGATACCTCGTCTCGATCGCTCTCGCCGGACAGGCCCGCTGCGTCGATGACTCGACGTTGAAGGGCATCTGGGAAAAGCTGACCGAAGAAAAGATCGCGGTATCGGACGTGGCCAAAGCTGCGACCTCTGTGGCCGCGGCGGATGACGCCAAGCTCGCGCTTGCTGTCACCGGCGTCACGGTCGCCGCGATCCAGGGTCTGGACGTTCATCATCTGACCAGTCTGTGCCGTCATCATCGACTCGACCTCAACCAGCACTGGAAGCTCTGCAAGGAGTTTCTGGAACTGATCACGAAGTCGGAAATGATGGTGGTGGCCGACGAGCTTGGCATTCGTGCCGCGCTCGGCGACGCGTTCAAGAAGGTGTTCAGCAAATCGAAGGCGGAAGTCATCGATGCGCTGCTCAACGTCAAGGGCTTCGACTACACCGGCAAGGTTCCGAAGGTTCTGAAGTATTAACGCGCGCTCTCGCGCATCGATCGAAGCGGACAGGTCCTGCCCGCTTCATTCATTTCATGGACTGCCTCGGGCGGTCCTTTTTTACTTGTGGAATTTTTATGTTTGTTGAACTTGAAGCGCTGTTGAAGTCGGGCGGTGGGCTGAAGCTGGCTCTGAAGATGAAGGGTGATGCGATGATTGTGGTCGTCATGCCGGAAGGCGAGGCGAAAGACACGGCGTTGCGTCAACCGCTCGTCATGACCGCGACGGCGGTGGAACTGGATGCCGGCTTTGCCGAACATCTGGCGACGTACACCGGCGCTCATGCGTCGCTGGCTGAGCAGGTGGCTGCGACGACGGCGATCCTCGGTGAGGCGCAAAAAGCCCAGGTCACCAAAGCGACCAAGGCTCTCTCGGGCAAGGCTGGCAGAAGTACGCCAGCCGCGGCCAGGACGTCACCAGACGAGGATGCAGAGGATGACGACAGTGAATCGTCGGAATCGGATGCGCCGGCCGCCGGGAACGAAGGCAAAGCGGACGCTCCGGCGGCTGCTGAGCCTGTTTCGAGCGGCACCGACCTCGCTTCGCTCTTCTAAGGAGGGACGGTCATGTCCATTTCGATCACCGCGCTCGTTCGCCAGTTCTCTTACAACGGCGTTGCATTTGCCGATCCCGGCCCGGCGTTCTCGCCCGAAGACGTTCGCGATCTCTACTCGGCGCAGTATCCCGAGCTGACGACTGCGTCCGTCGATGGTCCCGAGATCTCGGGAGATGTCGCGACCTACAAGTTTGTCCGCGCGGCGGGCGCCAAGGGTTCGTATGCGTAAGCAGACGCTTCTCAAGGCTCTTGCCGACCCGGCCAACGGGTTCAATCAGGAACCGCCCGAGAGGGCGGTTTTTTTATATGACGACGAGGTTCGCCAATGCTGTTCGATCCTTCATTCACTGATAGAGCGGTCGATGCGGGCGTCGGTGCGTCCTGGCAACCGCCAGTCGCTGCCGTTGCCCAGTATCGACCTGCCGATTGTGTTCTGACGCTGCCGGATGTGTCTGAGGAAGTGCCCGCGAGTGCGTCGGTCAAATGGCGCAACGATGCGTCACTTGATGCGATCGTGCTCGAGCAGTTCCGGCACGGTCCGCTTCGGGCGGAAGACGTGGAAGCGCCGGTCAGCCCGGTCGACGCCTTCCGGCAGGCATTCTTTGCGTGGGTGCGCCGGCAGTTGCCTGCGCCGCTTCGCTTCCTGTCCTTCGGACTGGAGCTTTGTGACAGCAACGCCGTCAGCGATGCCATCCAGCATCAGTATGAGCACGATGATTTCAAGCCTCGCACGTCGTTGCATCTTGGCGTGAAGTCAACCGACGAGTGGGTGCACGAGGTGGGAGCCTTTGCAGAACCGCTGCGCCGTGCCCATCCGCTTTTGCTACACACGATTTTCAATATCGTCGATCGCATTTCCGGAAAAACGGTCCTCGTTCGTACCCCCGGCTGGTTCCTTTGCGAGGCCTCGTGCCTGCACTGGGAGGGTAACGAAAGTGCGACCGACGAAGACGTGCGGGCGGTGCTGAATGACGTGTACGGCGATGACGCTGAGGTGGTTGATCGCTATCTCCCGTCCGAACTGCGGCCGCTGCTTTGTCCCGACGAGATCCGTGTGCCGGGCAAGGTTGAGGGGCGCCGCGTTCGCTCGTCCGTCCTTTCAGACAACGAGTTGCGGCAGTTGCGCGCGGACTCACCGGGCATGGTTGCAAGGGTTTGTGATCACCTGCTGGTCCTGAAGCAGCTGTTGGGCAAGGCTGGGAAGTCCGACTGCCTGGCTGACGGCTATGACGCACAGCCCATTTACTCGGGTTGCACTTTCGTCCTCTCGCAAAACGAGCGGATGGGCGAACTGCTCGACGACCACATGAACAACGCGTTCTCGGCAGGCGAATCGTCCGAGTACAGCCGTTTCATTTCTTTTTCCGACACACGACGGGGCATCCGCGCGCAGTACGCGCAATGGAGCCTCGGCTTCCGCATGCTTCATCACCTCGATCGCCTGATGGCGCTGGTGGTGGACCCTAACTAGGAGCTTTCCCATGAATGGTGTTTCGATTGGTCAGACGGGCCACGACGTGACGTTGTCATCGGCCCTTTTGCTCTACACAGGTCCGAACGGCTCGCACTATGCAACGGCGCATCCCGTCACTGCAGAGCGCAAGACCGGACGTCCGATCATCGGTGCAGGCCGGCCGCTGGATCGCAAGGCGCTCATCGACGCGCTCGTGCAGCTGGATCGCAATGCCGCACCCAAAGCTGATTTCCTCCAGGCCACAGTGCTTGGTGTGACGTCGGCTGCGGTGACGTGGTGGTGCGCGCCGGCGTTGCGACGCGTGTTTTTCAGGTGCGAGGAGCTCGGCGAGCGCAGTGCGGTGGTGCCGCATCCGGGGCTGGTGTTTCAGGCCAGCACGAACGGCTTTCGGGTCTTCGCGCTGAAAGGCGACAGCAGACCCGAACCAGCGACGGCGCTTTTCGAGCCTCCGTACTTCAACACGTGGGACCGGGGCAAGATCTGCATTGGATCGGCCAATGTCCCGCGGCGCATCGAGGTTTCGGCGATCGCCGGATGGGAGGAAGCTTTCTTCGCGTCCGCGTTCACGCACCCGAATCACGGCGGCAAGCGTGTCGAGTACAAGAACGGCTTCTACGCGTTCTGGAAAGACATGCTGGACGGCAGCTTCGAGGCTTTCCCGCTCGATGTGCTGATGCCGATGAAAGACGCCACGGCGGGCAGGGTCGTCGCCGGAGAGATTGGAGGTCAGGAATGAATCCAGTCGATCTGATGTTACAGGCCTCGTTCCCGTCCGTGATGGTGCCAACGCGCGAGCCGGTTGTCCCGATGTCCGCACCGGGCGAGCGGCTGCTGATCGCGTCCAACGGCGTGTTTCTCGAAATCTACCGTCCGTGGATACGGCTGGTGCGGCGTCTAGGCTCGTTCAGCTGGCGCACGCCAGTGCCGTATGGCGAGGCGGCCGACGCAACGGAAGTGCGCTGCGGTGCAGTGCCAGCAGATCTGGTGGCTAGGTTCGCGCGTATGGCTCGCGCAGCCTTGCCCAACGAGGTTGGTGCGTGGATCACCTGGAATGCATCGACAGGCGCGTTCCGGCTGGTGCCGCTTCCTTCGTTGTCGCACAGTCCGGCGCACCTTCATTACGAGCGTCCGCAACTGGGCGATGACGAATGGCTGGTGGTCGACTGTCACTCGCATGGTCGCGGCAGAGCGTACTTCTCATCGACCGATGATCGCGACGATCAGCACGATGTGAAGCTGTCGCTGGTGCTCGGTCACTGCCATCAGGTGCCGTCCGTCGCGCTGCGGTTGTGCGCGAAGGGCCGTTTCGAGGTCCAGCGCGCTGTACCGGAGCGCTGGAAGTCAGCATTGGCTACGTTGGCTGCGGAGGTCGTATGACGCTTTTACATACGACACCGCCGCACATGCTGAGCGGCCCGTGGAAGTTGGCGGTTGTGGGCGCTGGCGGTACCGGCAGTGCCTTGCTTCCCTCACTCGCGCGGTTGCATCACGCAATGATCGAGCTCGGGCACCCGGGCGGAATCGAATGCGTGGTCTATGACGACGACACGGTCAGCGAGTTCAACGTTGGCAGGCAGGGCTTCTATCCCAACGACGTCGGCCAGTACAAGGCGACGTTGCTGGTGAATCGCCTGAACCTGCTGATGGGCACGAACTGGAAGGCCGAGCCGCGACGCGTCGATTCGAAGCTGAATCTGTACGGGGATATGGTGATCGGCTGCGTCGATTCACGGCGTGCGCGTCACGCGATCGCGCAGGCAGCGAAGCGCGGCAACATTCGCTATTACCTCGACTGCGGCAACGAGACGGATCGTGGCCAGGTGATTCTCGGCGAGTTCGGCAAGGCGCGGCATGACAGGTTGCCCCATGTGGGTGACCTGTTCCCCGACCTGCTGAATCCGAAGAATGACAAGGGCGACGATGCACCGTCCTGCTCGATGGCCGATGCACTGCGCAAGCAGTCGCTGGTCATCAATCAGGCGATCTCGGTGCAGGCGTTCAATCTGTTGTGGTCGCTGTTTCGCAATGGTGGCCTCAACTTCTCGGGCGTATTCGTGAACCTCGCAACTGGGCGCACGAATCCGATTGCCATCGATCCGGCGGCATGGGCGCGCTTTGGCTATGACGCGCCAAAGCCGCCTGTGAAAAAGGCCAGAAAGCCTCCAAAGGCCACGGTCTCCGTCTGAGCCGCACCCGTTCAGGGCGCGGCGCTATACCTCTCTGATGTCCCCGCTTCGGCGGGGCATCACATTCCCTATCTCAAACTGGAGGAGTCTCAATGACCCCACAAAAGCGGTCGACCTCGGTCGGCAAGATGTTCATTCGCTGTGCCCAGTCCGCGGCGGCCGGAGCCGCTGTTTCTTATGCGGCCAACCACTACGCGGTAGTCCCGGCGCTCCAGTACCTCGCGCAGGCCGTCCTGCATCACGAGGAGCTCGTCGGCGGTGGAGTTGGGAGACGGCTGCTCATGGTGCTCGTAGTCGCTGCGTTGCTGCTCGCGGCGTCGATTGCGACCGAGCGTCGTCGCGATGCATTTCTCGATGCCGTCGCTTCGCGCGGCCGGCGTCTCGCAGGCTGGCTGATGGCCGGTGCTGCGGCGAAGGTCTGTTTCCTCTGCGGCGCGCTGGCAGGTTTCGGCGGTCGAGGCTGGCTTGCTGGACTGCTGACGCTGGTGATGTACACGGTCGTTCTCCTGTGCGTCAGGCATCTCGTCATGTCCGCGCAGATGCCTCGCTGTTTCCGGTCGTAACAGACCACTTTCCTACCGCCCTCGCGGCGGCTTCATTTCCTTTCCCTCAGCGGGGGCAGCCCGTTGGGGGCTGCTCCGCATCCACATATCGGAGCTTCAGATGGGCGCAACTGTTTTGACTGGCAAAAAGGTCGGCGCGTTTCAGGCGGCGGATGGCGAATGGATGTTCGCGTTGTTCGAGCGGACATACGAGAAGAATTGCTATCCCCACATCGATCGATGGTCTGCCATTGCTTTCGGGCGATATGCCGACGTCATGCGAAGGGTGTTCAGGCACGCTTCGTCGTGCGAAGGTGGCATGCTGCAAAGTCGCGCTGGCTATATCCGGCCGGAGAACTACATCGCCACCTGGAGGTCGTTGCTGGCGAAGCCGTTCCGGCTTCCTGACCAGACGATCCTGCTAGATGTTTCAAAGTCCTTTCAGGCCGCCATTCCCGAAGCTGCGCTTGACGACATCCGCAGTAGCCTGACCGCAGCGGGACTCGCTGAGCGTGTGGAGGAAGTCGTGGGAGGGCGGCTGAAAGTGTCGCTGCATGAAGAAGCTGCGTTGCTGGAAGTCATATACGGCGAGAGCGGCGCGCTAAGCGTGTGGCGAGTGCTGCGGGAGCATGATTGTTCGAATGTGCCAATCGCCTCGGGCCTCAAGCTGCCGGCCCGCGATCCCTCGGCGCTCGAGCGGATGCCGGCGGTGCGTTGCTACAGGATCGACGACGAAAACCGGCTAGTCTCGTTTGACGGGAAACCGTGGGAAAACGCTGGCTGGCAGTATTCAGCGATCGGTAGCTTCATCACGGACGTGGCCTATCCAGTTGAGATGGAAGCGCCGGGTTTCGCGAAGGCTGCGATTCCGGTGTACCGTGATCTGATGAGAAACGCTGGCCAGTTGCCAGCGGAGACAATCATTGAGATCACCCGTATGCCCGAGGGTCTTGAGGACTATTGCGGGCGGGCTGCCGACGAACTGGCGGGCTATCTCGGCCTGGCTGACGGCGAGGGACGTGCGCCTGAGCGGTTCAGCTTCCGGTTTCGCGATGTGCCTGCAGAGCCGCGTGGCTCTGCCATGTACAAGCTTTGCAACCTGCGTAGCCAGCAGGTGACGTGGACGTTGCCGCAAGACTTGGCTGCGACGCAGCAGGTCGACGAGGCGCCATCCACGGACCTCGCCCAGATGATTCTCGAATTGGTCTAATCCGTGTCGACAAGCGCCGCTCCCGAAAAGGGGCGGCGCTTTTTTTGGTGCGCCCAGCATGGGCGCACTCCTGCGGGTGTAAGTCCCGCCATAAGCTGGTCATAGCGAATGAAGTGAAGCGCAACTGCACGAGGGCGACCGGGTGTGGGGAGGAAGCGTGGAGCGTAAATCGCGAGCCGA
>NZ_SELS01000008.1 GCF_004197395.1 Paraburkholderia sp. UYCP14C
CATCCCGAACAGGACCGTGAAACGACTCCACGCCGATGATAGTGCGGATTGCCCGTGTGAAAGTAGGTAATCGTCAGGCTCCTCCAAAGCCAGAAACCCCACCCCCAGCGGTGGGGTTTCTGCGTTTACGCGCCCGAAATTAACAAGCAGCATTGAGGCAAGCGATATCTCCACCCGCCTCAACACATCACGACTCTCTACTTTCCCTGGGCCAGAAACTTCTGCGCCAGCCGAACCCAGTACGTCGAACCGACCGGCAACAATTCATCGTTGAAGTCATAGCTCGCGTTGTGCAACATACAAGGGCCCGCTCCGTGGCCAGCTTCCCGGTGGCCGCCATCGCCGTTGCCCAAGAACGCATAGCAACCCGGTTTCGCCAGCAGCATGAACGAAAAGTCCTCGGCTCCCATGGTCGGTTCAACTGCGTCATCGACATTTTCCGCGCCAACGACCTCTTTCATGACCGACGCCGCAAAACGCGCTTCCTCGCTGCTGTTGATCGTCGGGGGATAGTTCCGGTGGAACTGGACCTGAACGGAGCAATCGTATGCTTCGGCTGTGCTCTGCGCGATCTTGCGCATGCGCGACTCGATCAGGTCGAGCGTTTCGGTTGTGAAGGTCCGCACGGTCCCCGCGATCCATGCGTCATTCGGCACGACGTTGACCGCATCGCCGGCATGTATCTGCGTAATCGACAATACCGCGGTATCCAGCGGCTTTTTGTTTCGCGTGATGATGCTTTGCAGCCCGCTGACAATTTGCACCGCCGTAAAGACCGGGTCGCGGCCATTGTGAGGTAGCGCTGCATGCGAGCCGACGCCCTTGATTTCGATGCGAAATTCATTGCTCGATGCCATGATCGGGCCTTCGGTCACGCCGAAGTGGCCCGCCGGCATGCCAGGCCAGTTATGAATGCCGAACACGGCGTCCACAGGGAATTGAGTGAATAGGCCGTCGTCCATCATCGCCTTCGCGCCGGCGCCGCCTTCTTCGGCCGGCTGGAAAATGAACACGATCGTGCCGTCGAAATCACCGTGTTTGGATAAATAGTGCGCGGCGCCGAGCAGCATCGCCGTATGTCCGTCATGGCCGCACGCGTGCATCTTGCCGTCGTTCGTCGAGCGATGATCGAAGCTGTTGAGTTCCTGGATCGGCAGCGCGTCCATGTCGGCACGCAGACCAATCGCGCGCGACCCATTACCGCGCTTCAATACGCCGACTACGCCAGTCTTGCCCAATCCACGATGAGTCTCGATGCCCCAGGACTCGAGCGAACGCGCGACGAGATCAGCAGTCGCCGTCTCTTCATAGCGCAGCTCCGGGTGGGCATGGATGGTTCGTCGAAGGGTTTGAATCTCGCCGCGAGCGGCCTGAATTTCGGGGATCAGTTTCATGATGGAGTGATTATGCGTTTGTGCTTGACTAGCGATGAGATCGCTGCGGACCAGGTCGGCCCGGGCGTTGCGGATAATTCATTCTACGCCGAAGGCATTTTTAGCGGCACCATCCAGGTCGGCGGCCTATCGACGTAATAAAATTCCATTTTGACCGACCGCTCACTGCTCGCCAGGACACATTGCCGATGAACGCCCCGACCGAATTCGCGCGCGCCGTGTGCCCGCACGATTGCCCCGACACCTGCGCGATGCGCGTGACCGTCGACAACGGACGGGCAATCAAGGTCGTCGGCGATCCCGACCATCCCCCGACCCAAGGCGTGCTGTGCACGAAGGTCAGCCGCTACGCGGAGCGCGTGTACCATCCGAACCGCTTGACGACGCCGATGAAGCGCGTCGGCCGCAAGGGCGAGGGCCGCTTCGAGCCGATCAGCTGGGACGAAGCGTTGCACCTCGCCGCAAGCCGCCTCGGCGAAATTGCCCAACGGGCGCCCGAAGCGATTCTGCCGTACAGCTACGCGGGCACGATGGGCCTGGTGCAGGGCGACAGCATCGCGCAGCGCTTCTTCCACAAGCTCGGCGCATCGCAGCTGGATCGGACGATTTGCGCGGCTGCCGGCGCGGCTGGCCTCAAATATACGTATGGCGGCGGCCTCGGGATGCACACCGAGTTTTTCGCCGAGAGCGAGGTGATCCTGATCTGGGGAGCCAATCCGATCGCATCGAATCTGCATTTCTGGACCCGCGCGCAAGAAGCCAAGCGTCGCGGCGCCAGGCTGATCGCGATCGATCCGTATCGCTCGCTGACCGCGGAGAAATGCCATCAACACATCCCGCTGAAGCCAGGCACAGACGGGGCTCTGGCGCTCGGCGTCATGAACGTGCTGATCACCGAGGATCTGCTCGACCACGAATACATCGCGGCGCACACGCTCGGGTTCGCCGACTTGAAGGCGCGCGCGCTCGGCTATCCGCTGTCGCGCGTTAGTGAAATTTGCGGTGTTAAAGAGCAGGAAATAACCGAACTTGCGCGACTTTACGCCAGCACGAAGAAAGCCGCGATCCGCTTGAACTACGGTCTTCAGCGAGTGCGCGGCGGCGGCAATGCGGTGCGCGCGATCGCCTGTCTGCCCGCGCTGACGGGCGCCTGGCGCGAGCGTGCGGGCGGGGCGCTGTTGTCGTCGAGCGGTTGGGCACCGGTCGACTCGCACGCGTTGCAGCGTCCCGACCTGATGCCGGGCTGGCCGTCGAAGCCGAGCCGCGTGATCAATATGAATGCGGTCGGCGACGCGTTGCTGCATCCGGGCGACGCGACGTTCGGCCCCAAAGTCGAGGCGATCGTCGTCTACAACTCGAATCCGGTCGCGGTCGCACCGGACTCCGAGCGCGTCGCGGCCGGCTTCGCGCGCGAGGATCTGTTCACGATCGTGCTCGAGCATTTCCAGACCGACACCGCGGATTACGCTGACCTGCTGCTGCCCGCCACGACGCAGCTCGAGCACCTCGACGTGCACAAGTCGTACGGCCACACGCACGTGATGGTCAACCTGCCCGCCATTGCACCGATCGGCGACGCACGCCCGAATACCGAGATCTTTCGCGGCCTCGCGCGTCACATGGGCCTGACGGAACCGGCGCTCTTCGACAGCGATGAAGCCGTCGCGCAAGCCGCATTTGACTGGGACGACAACACGCTGGCCGGCGTCGACTGGCCGACGCTGAAGCAAGCCGGCTGGGCCCGTCTTAATCTGCCGGACGCGCCATTTGCCGACGGTGGATTTCGCACGCCGTCAGGCAAGTGCGAGTTCTACAGCGAGCGCCTTGCACGACAAGGCATCGACCCGCTGCCCGACTATCTGCCACCCTACGAATCGGCCGACGGCGCGCCCGAACTGGCGGCCCGCTATCCGCTCGCGATGATCTCGCCGCCCGCGCGCAACTTCCTGAATAGCACCTTCGTGAATATCGAGAGTCTGCGCGCGACCGAAGGCGAACCGCATCTGGACATCCACCCGACGGACGCGCAGACGCGCGGCATCGGCGACGGCGATCAGGTTCGCATCTTCAACGACCGCGGCTCGATGCAGGCGCGCGCCCGCGTGACCGATCGGGCGCGCGAAGGGCTGGTCGTCGGGTTGTCGATCTGGTGGAAGAAGCTGGCGCCGGACGGCCGCAACGCCAACCAGCTGACGAGTCAGGCACTCACCGATCTCGGCGGATCCGCGACGTTTTACGACTGTCTCGTCGAAGTCGAGCGGGCCTGAAAACCGCGCGCACATTGAAGCCGGCACCCGGCCTCGCGAGTTCGAGGCTGCCGTCTAACCTCATCGCTTTGGCCATTGGCCGCAATATGCCCATGCTACGATGCGTTTTTAGCACGACCATTCGAAAAGAATTCAGGAGACGCTGCATGGAGAAAATCTGGCTGAAATCTTATCCACCCGGCGTTCCCGCAGAGATCGACCCGACGCGCTATTCGTCGGTGGCCGAGCTGCTCGAGGAAGCCTTTCGCGAACACCGTGCGAAGCCGGCGTTCGTGTGCATGGGCAAGCAGATCAGCTACGGTGAACTCGACCAGCTTTCGCGCAGTCTTGCGGCGTGGCTGCAGTCGAAGGGACTCACGCGCGGCGCGCGTGTCGCGATCATGATGCCGAACGTGCTGCAGTATCCGGTCGCGATCGCCGCGATTCTGCGCGCGGGCTATGTGGTCGTAAATGTGAATCCGCTGTACACGCCGCGCGAACTCGAACATCAACTGAAGGACAGCGGCGCTGAGGCGATCATCCTGCTCGAGAATTTCGCGGGGACCTTGCAGGCAATCGCGCGCAACACGCCGGTCAAGCATGTTGTCGTCGCGGCGATGGGCGACCTGATGGGCATCAAGGGCCCGCTCGTGAACTTCGTCGTGCGCAAGGTGAAGAAGATGGTGCCGGCGTGGAGCCTGCCCGGGCACGTCAAGTTCAACGACGCGGTTTCGCAGGGCGCACGTCTGACGTTCAAGCCGGTCCAGCAGGGGCCTGACGACATCGCGTTTCTGCAGTACACGGGCGGCACCACCGGCGTGGCCAAGGGCGCGACGCTGCTGCACCGGAACCTGATCGCGAACGTGCTGCAGTCGGAGGTCTGGCTCAATCCGGTGCGCGCGAACCGCACCGATATCGACCAATGCATCACGGTCGTCGCATTGCCGCTGTATCACGTATTCGCGTTGACCGTGTGCGGGCTTCTGACGATCCGCACCGGCGGGCTCGGCGTGCTGATTCCGAACCCGCGCGATATCCCCGGCATGATCAAGTCGCTCGAGGGTTACGCGATTACGACGATTCCCGCCGTCAACACGCTGTACAACGCGATGTTGAACAGCCCCGACTTCCACAAGCTCGACTTCTCGAAGCTGCTGACCGCGAACGGTGGCGGCATGGCGGTGCAGGAGGCGGTTGCCAAGCGCTGGTTCGAGCTGACGCGCACGCCGATCGTCGAGGGCTACGGGCTGTCGGAAACGTCACCGTGCGTGACCTGCAATCCCGTCACCGCCACTGAATACAACGGCACGATCGGCCTGCCGCTGCCGTCGACCGAGATCTCGATCCGCGACGACGAAGGCAACGAAGTGCCGCCCGGCCAGCCCGGCGAGATCTGCATTCGCGGCCCGCAGGTGATGGCGGGCTACTGGAACCGGCCCGACGAAACGGCCAAGGTGATGACGGCGGACGGTTTCTTCAAATCGGGGGACGTCGGCATCATGAGCGCGGACGGCTTCGTCAAAATCGTCGATCGCAAGAAGGACATGATTCTGGTGTCCGGCTTCAACGTGTATCCGAATGAAGTCGAGGACGTCGTCGCCAAGCTGCCGGGCGTGTTCGAAGTCGCGGCGGTGGGCGTGCCCGATCAGCATTCCGGCGAGGCGGTAAAGCTGTTCGTCGTGAAGAAGGATCCGTCGCTGACCGACGAACAGATCTTCGCGTACTGCAAAACGCAATTGACCGGCTACAAGCGGCCCAAGGTGGTCGAATTCCGCACCGAGCTGCCGAAGAGCAACGTCGGCAAGATCCTGCGGCGCGAGCTGCGCGACGGCAGGGCTTAAGCGAGCGAAGAAACAAAAGCCCGGCGCACGAAAGTGCGCCGGGCTTTTTGTTGCCCGCTACAAAAACCGCGCATAAAAAAAGCGCCCGAAGGCGCCTTTGAGACAAACTACGTTTTTACGACTTATTAGAACTTATGGCGGATACCGACACGAGCGGCGACCTGGTTGTCCGTCGTCGAACCCGTCAGGCCGTTGATGCCTGCGGTTGCCGAGACAACGCCACTGCCTGCTGCATTCAGCACTTGGCCCGATGCGTGTTGGTACACACCGACCACATACACGTCCGTACGCTTGGACAGGAAGTAGTCCACGCCCATAGCGCCTTGGTTGTACTGAGCGGTCGACGCGCCGTTGATGCTCGCGCCGCGCGTGTAGTCGTATGCAGCGCCGATCAGCAATGCCGGGGTCAACTGATACTTGAAGTTGATTTCGCCGTTGTTGAAGGTAGCCGACTGACCGCGGACGCCCGGTTGCGCGAACGTCGTGCCCAGGTTTGCGAAGCGGATGTTCGAATACGTCAGGCCGATCGTTGCGGCGCCGAACGTGTACGCACCACCTGCACCGATGACCTGGTACGTGTTAGCCGACGTGTAAGCGGCATAGACCGGCGAGCTCACTGCCGAGCCCGGCGCTGCGATCGTGCCGCCGTTGTTGAACAGGCCGCCCGAAGCTGCCGGCGTACGTGCGTTCAAGTAACCAGCGCCCAATGCCAACGGACCGTTGGTATAGCCAGCACCCAACGACCAGATCTGGTTTGCGCTGAAGTTGCCTGCCTGGCCGCCGAAGCTATACGTGCCGCCGAACGTCAGGCCGTTGTAGTTCGCGCTCGTGTACTTGACCGTGTTGTTGGTGCGATACGCGTTGTTGAAGTTGTCGATATCGCCCGGGTGAGCGGCGATGTAGCCGCCCCACTGGTCGCCCGATTCGAACGGACCCACGTAGTCGACGACGGAATCGTACTGACGACCCATCGTGACCGTGCCGAACTGGCTCGACAGACCGACGTATGCCTGACGACCGAACATCAGGCCACCTTGACCGAGCTTGCCGTTGGTCGTGTCAAAGCCGTTTTCCAAAACGAACAGAGCCTTCAGACCGCCGCCCAGATCTTCCGTGCCACGCAGGCCGAAACGCGAGCCTTGCAGGACGCCGCTGGTCATGGCGTATTGCTGGTAGCCGCCGGGGACTTTGCTGCCGGCGCCGGCGTTATTGTTAAACGTGATACCAACGTCAACGATGCCGTACAGGGTCACGCTGCTCTGCGCATGAGCGACGCCTGCGAATGCGCCCAGTGCTGCGAGAGCGAGAAGCGACTTTTTCATCGAATGATCTCCAAGGATTACTGCGAATCTTTTGTACAAGGCGAAATATTTTGTTGGTGCTGAGGGCCTTGCTTGTCCAACTTCGCGAGAAGTTGCCACGTAATGTAACAAAAGGCATACATGGGACAAAGAAAAAGGAGGCGCGCCGGAGGGCTGCTGTTTCGTTTACGCAACATGGTCTAGAATCCGAAATTAACCGTTGATTTCATGCGGATTGGTGCCGGCCGGGCCGCGGGTGTTGCGTCGCAAGGCCTTGTCGCACGGACCTTCCGGAACGATGCGGCGGTTGTCGAATCAGGGAGCGCTTTATGTGGCTGGACGAGTTGATTGGCGAGTTTGATCGGGGTTTACGCTCACTGACTGGGGTCTCGCGGATGAGCCGTCCACTGCCGCTTCCGCAGGCTTCTGCGGCGACGGCCGAGGCGCCCGAACTCTCGCCCGCGGAGCGTGCGCATGCGGCGGGTTTGATGCGGGTGAACCACGTCGGCGAAGTGTGCGCGCAGGCGCTTTACCAGGCGCAGAAACTCGCTACCGATTCGCCTTCGTTGCGCGCCATGTTCGATCACGCCGCGTCGGAAGAAGAAGACCATCTGGCGTGGACCTCCAAACGCCTCGAGGCGCTCGACTCGCGTCCCAGTCTGCTTAATCCGCTGTGGTACACCGGCGCGCTCGCGATCGGACTCGCCGCGGGACGTCTCGGCGATCGCGTGAGTCTCGGCTTCATGGCCGAAACGGAGCGCCAGGTCGAGCAGCATCTCGACAGTCATCTCGACCAGTTGCCGGCCGCGGACCACGAATCGCGCGCGATCGTCGAGCAGATGCGCGTCGATGAAGCGCAGCACGGCAAGGCCGCGATGGACGCGGGCGGCATCGAGTTGCCGTTTCCGGCGCGCGCGTTGATGCGCGCGATGTCGAAAGTGATGACGCGTACCGCCTATTACATATGAGCGTTTCACCCGCTTCGCTCCGCACACCGGAGCAACGCACGGATCGCTTCAACTATCGCTGAACGCATTTTTCGCACGTGGGACGGCGCCGCACGCGCCGTTCGTCATCCGTCCCCGCAACGCCGCGTTTTCCCTTCCACACGCCCTTAACGATCTCTTTCAATCCACGCTGTTTCCCCGCACTTTTCACGTATCACCTTCACAAGTTGCACTAGCCCATTCATTTATAACGGTTTTCCGTTTTATGCGGGACGTGAAGGAGTCGCGCTAAGTCCTTGTTCTAGCAAACAAAATCCGCTCGAAAAGCGGTCCGCTCCCTTGACCCCTGTTTAGCGTTCCTCTAAAGTGGGAGACAGTGTGAGAAAGTGTATTTTTGTGTGTTCGCGACATCACTTTCAGGTAGATTTTCACGGACGGGGCGGGCGGCGCAAATAGCGTCGAACAGGGGAGAGCAAAGTGTTCCAAGGGGCGTCGGCGCTGACGCTCGATGCGAAAGGGCGGATGTCGATTCCCTCTCGTTATCGGGATGCGCTGCAAACACAGGCAGAGGGCCGGGTGACGATCACCAAGCACCCGGACGGCTGCCTGTTGCTCTTTCCGCGCCCCGAATGGGAAATCTTCCGTGACAAGGTCGACAAGCTGCCCATGAACGCAGCCTGGTGGAAACGCATTTTTCTCGGCAATGCAATGGATGTGGATATGGACGGCGCAGGCCGTGTGCTCGTGTCGCCGGAGTTGCGCGCGGCTGGCTCGCTGGAAAAAGAAGTGACCTTGCTCGGCATGGGTCGTCACTTCGAGCTGTGGGACGCACAGATTTACGCCGCGAAGGAACAGGCGGCGATCGCCGAGGGCATGCCCGACGCGTTGAAAGACTTCACGTTCTGATCGCGGCTTATCTATATGGCTTCAGCGATGGGAAACGAATTGCAGCATCGCACGGTGCTGTTGAACGAAGCGGTCGATGCGCTGGTCACGCGCGCCGACGGCACGTATGTGGACGGCACGTTCGGCCGTGGCGGCCATAGCCGCCTCGTGCTGGAACGGCTCGGTGAGGCGGGGCGGCTGATCGCGTTCGATAAAGATCCGCTCGCGATCGCGACGGCGCAGAAAATCGCCGATCCGCGCTTTGCCATCGTCCACGAGAGTTTTGCTTCACTGCGCGCCGCGATGGCGGAGCGCGGGGTAGGGCGTGTGTCGGGGGTGTTGCTGGATCTGGGCGTGTCGTCGCCGCAAGTCGACGATCCGGAGCGGGGCTTCAGCTTTCGCGCCGACGGCCCGCTCGACATGCGGATGGACCCGACGCGCGGCGAGTCCGCGGCTGACTGGCTCGCGCGGGCTACGGTGCAGGAACTGACGGAGGTGATACGAGATTATGGGGAAGAACGGTTTGCTTTTCAGATTGCAAAGGCGCTTGTTGCTCGCCGGGCAGAGTCCGACCGTCTTGGGCCTCTCGTCAGCACGGGCGAGCTTGCCCAAATCGTGGCTAACGTCGTCAAAACCCGTGAGAAGGGCAAGGACCCGGCAACCCGCACCTTTCAGGCTATACGGATTCACGTCAATCAAGAGCTTGCGGAGCTGCAAGTCGTTCTAGAAGCAGCGTTGTCGTTGTTGGAGCAAGGGGGGCGGCTGGTGGTCATCAGCTTTCATTCGCTCGAGGACCGTATCGTCAAGCGATTCATGCAGGCGCACGCAAGCACGCCGGCGGTCGACCGCCGCCTGCCGATCCGTGCGGTCGACCTGCCGAGCCCTCCGCTCAAGATCATCGGCCGCGTATTCGCGAGCGACGCCGAAGTCGCCGACAACCCGCGCGCCCGTTCTGCCGTGATGCGCGTGGCGGAGCGGATCGCGCCATGAACCGTCTCAATATATTCCTGCTGATCATCGTGATGGGCTGTGCCTTGTCGGTCATCAACGCGACCAATCAGCAGCGTCAGATCTTTATCCAGCTGCAGCGCGCGCAGTCGCAGGAGCGTCAGCTGCAGCAGGACTATTCGCAGCTTCAATATCAGCAGAGCGCGCTGTCCAAGACCTCGCGCATCGAACAGCTCGCCACCGCCTCGCTGAAGATGCAATCGGTCACCACGGGCCGCACCCAGTACCTGACGCTCGACCCGGGCGCCGCGACGGCGATCGACGCCCCCATTCCGACTTCCGCGCCGGCCTCGGCGCCGGTCGCGACCCGTCGCGGAGCCACGCGATGAAAAAATCGTCGGCCCACAAGAGCGTAGCGTTTTCGGCCAACCCGATCCTGTCGGTGCGTCTGCCGATGTGGCGCTCGAAGCTCGTCGTGTTCCTGCTGTTCATGGCATTCGTTGCGCTCGCCGCGCGCGCGTTCTGGATTCAGGGCCCGGGCAACGCGTTCTATCTGAAGCAGGGCGAAATCCGCTATCAGCGCCGCATCGACATGCCCGCCACGCGCGGCAAGATTCTCGACCGCAACGGCCTCGTGCTCGCCACGAGTCTGCCGGTGCGCGCAATCTGGGCGATTCCGGAATCGGTGCCCGACGACCTCGGCGCCGACAAACTCGACGCGCTCGGCAAGCTGCTCGGCATGACCACCAAGGAGCTGCGCTCGAAGCTGTCGGAAGACAAGACCTTCGTCTACGTGAAGCGCCAGGTGCCGGTCGACGTCGCCGACAAAGTCGTCGCGCTCGACATCCCCGGCATCTACTCGCGCGACGAGTACAAGCGCTTCTATCCGGAAGGCGAAATCACCGCTCACCTGATCGGCTTCACGAACGTCGAGGACGAGGGGCAGGAAGGCGTCGAGCTCGGCGACCAGAAATTGCTCGCGGGCATGTCGGGTAGCCGCCGCGTGATCAAGGACCGGATGGGCCACATCATCGAGGACGTCGACGAGCAGGTCGTGCCGCACAACGGCAAGGACGTCGATCTGTCGATCGACAGCAAGATCCAGTACATCGCCTATACGAACCTGAAAGCGGCCGTCGAGAGAACCAAGGCGAAGGCCGGCGCGGCGATGGTGATCGACGTGCGCACCGGCGAAGTGCTCGCGCTCGTCAACTACCCGACCTACAACCCGAACGACCGCTCGCACCTGACCGGCGACCAGCTGCGCAACCGCATCCTGACCGACACGTTCGAGCCGGGCTCGATCATGAAGCCGTTCACGGTGTCGCTGGCGCTCGATCTGCACCGCGTGACGCCGACTACACTGGTAGATACGGGCAACGGCCACTTCGTACTCGACGGCGCGCCGATTACCGACGACAGCGGCTTCGGCGTGCTGACGGTCGGCGGCGTGATCCAGAAGTCGAGCAACATCGGCGCGACCAAGATCGCAATGCAGCTGCGGCCCGAAGAGATGTGGAACATGTACACCAGCATCGGTCTCGGCCAGGCGCCGAAGGTCGGTTTCCCGGGCGCGGCGGCGGGCCGTCTGCGTCCGTGGAAGAGCTGGCGCCGCATCGAGCAGGCGACGATGTCGTACGGCTACGGCCTGTCGGTGTCGCTGTTCCAGCTCGGCCGCGCGTACACCGCGATCGCGCACGACGGCCAGATCATGCCGGTGACGATTTTCCATGTGCCGGGCGACCAGCCGGCCGTCGGTCCGCAGATCTTTTCGCCGACCACCGCGCGTGAAGTGCGCACGATGCTCGAAACCGTCGTGTCGGCGCAAGGCACGTCGCCGGACGCGGCGGTGCCCGGCTATCGCGTCGGCGGCAAGAGCGGCACCGCGTACAAGCACGGGCCGCACGGCTACGACCACTCCAAATATCGCGCGTCGTTCGTCGGCATGGCGCCGATGCCGAATCCGCGCATCGTCGTCGCGGTGTCGGTCGACGAGCCGACGGCGGGCAGCCACTTCGGCGGTCAGGTGTCGGGCCCGGTGTTCTCGGGCATCGTCGGCGATACGCTGCGCGCGCTGAACGTGCCGCCCGACATGCCCGTCAAGCAGATGGTCGTGTCCGACGATTCGGCGCCGCCTGCGGCCGGCGCGCCGGCCGCGCCGGCCGCACAGCCCGCGGCAAAGAAGCTGTCGACGAGCCCGGGCGTGAAGAAGCTGACCATTTCCGCCAATCCGAAAAATCATCCAGGAGTCGAGCGATGAGCGCGCTGCGCGAGCAACATCCAGCGCACCGGCAGATCGCCGACGCCCTCGCCTGGCTGCACGCGCACGTGCAGCCAGGCGCGCATCTGCACGCCGACACGCGCTCGCTCGCGGCCGGCGACGCGTTCTTCGCGTACGCGGTCGACGGCGCCGACAACCGCGCGTTCATCGACGCGGCCATCGAGCGCGGCGCGGCCGCCGTGCTGGTGCAGCCCGAAGGCTTCAGCGGCAAGCTCGACGCGTCCGTCGCGCACGCGGTGCCGGCATTGAACGAACTCGCCGGCACGATCGCGAGCGCGTGGTATCGCGATCCGAGCGACGCGATGCTCGCGGTCGGCATCACCGGCACGAACGGCAAGACTTCGTGCAGCCAGTGGGTCGCCGCGGCGCTCTCCGCGCTCGGCACGCGCTGCGCGATCGTCGGCACGCTCGGCACGGGGCTCGTCGGCCAGCTCGTGCACACCGGCTTCACGACGCCCGACGCACCGCAATTGCAGCGCAGCCTCGCGCAATTGCGCGACGCGGGCGCGCAGGCGGTGGCGATGGAAGTGTCGTCGCATGCGCTGCATCAGGGGCGCGTGAACGGCACCGCGTTCGATATCGCGGTGTTCACGAACCTGACGCAGGATCATCTCGACTATCACGGCACGTTCGACGCGTATGAATCCGCCAAGGCGCGCCTGTTCGCATGGCCGGAACTGCGCGCGGCCGTGATCAATCGCGACGATGCCGCGGGCCGGCGTTTGCTCGCGAGCACGCGTGGCCACGCGCGCACGATCGCCTATGGCATCGAGGGCGAAGAAGCCAACACCAACGCTAAAGACACAGCGCAAGCCGACGCATGGCTCACCGCCTCGAACGTGCGTGCGACCGCCACCGGCACCGCGTTTCATCTGAGCACGTCGGACTGGGGCAACGCCGAAGTCGAAGTGCAAACGCTAGGCCTCTTCAACGTCAGCAATCTGCTCGCGGTGCTCGGCGTGCTGCTTGCCGGCGACGTGCCGTTCGACGCGGCGCTCGCCGAACTGGCGAAGCTCGAACCGGTGAACGGCCGGATGCAGCGTTTGGGCGGCCGTCTGCAGAACGACGAACCGCTCGTCGTGATCGATTACGCGCACACCCCGGATGCGCTCGAAAAGACGCTCGAAGCGCTGCGCCCGATCGCAACCGCGCGCGGCGGCGCCCTCGTCTGCATGTTCGGCTGCGGCGGCGACCGCGATGCGACCAAGCGTCCGCTGATGGGCGCGATCGCCGAGCGGCTGGCCGACAACGTCGTCGTCACGAGCGACAACCCGCGCAGCGAAGATCCGCTCGCGATCATCGAGCAAATCGCCGCGGGCATGCAGGACGCGTCGACGGCGCGCCGCATCGAGGACCGCGCGAGCGCGATCCTGCAGGCGATCCGCGGCGCCGCGCGCGAAGACGTGATCGTGCTGGCCGGCAAGGGGCACGAAGCTACACAGGAAATCATGGGCAAGAAACGCGCTTTCTCCGATCAGGACCACGCCCGCCTCGCGCTCGCCGCGCGGGCCACACAAACACGCGGAGGTGGCGAATGACCATGTTCTCGCTACGCGCAGCCGCTGCGCAGATCCCCGGCGCGAGCGTCACCGGCGACGACAGCGTGCGCTTCGAGCGTGTCTCGACCGATAGCCGCAGCGCCGGTCCCGGCGATCTGTTCATCGCGATCAAGGGCGATCGTTTCGACGCGCACGACTTCCTGCCGCAGGTCGCCGAGCGCAACGTCGCGGCCGTGCTCGTCGCGCGCACGCCGGAGAACTGGAGCGTGCCCGCGATCCGCGTCGCCGATACGCGCGCAGCGCTCGGTGCGCTCGCGCGCGGCTGGCGCCGTCAGTTCGAGATGCCGCTCGTCGCGGTCACGGGCAGCAACGGCAAGACCACCGTCAAGGAAATGATCGCGTCGATCTTCGCGGCCGCGGTCGGCGCGGATGCGCGTCTCGCGACTTCCGGCAATTTCAACAACGACATCGGTCTGCCGCTCACGCTGTTCCGTCTGCACGCCGCGCATCGGCTCGCGGTGGTCGAACTCGGCATGAACCATCCGGGCGAAACCGAACTGCTCGCGAAACTGGCCGAGCCGACGGTCGCCGTCGTCAATAACGCGCAGCGCGAGCACCAGGAATTCATGGCGACCGTCGAAGCGGTCGCGCTCGAACACGCGAGCGTGATTCACGCGCTGTCGCCGGAAGGCACCGCGGTGTTCCCCGCCGACGACGCGTACGCGAGCATCTGGCGCGTCGCCGCGACCGGCAACCGCATCATCGATTTCGCGCTGAACAGCGCGGAGCGCACGACCGAAGCCGCGGTGAAAGGCAGGTTCGACGGCAAGCGGTTGAGCATCGATACGCCGCAAGGGCATCTCGACGTCACGCTGCAGGTGCTGGGCAATCACAACGCGCACAACGCGCTCGCCGCGACCTCGGCGGCGTTGGCGGCGGGTGTGTCGCTCGACGCGATCCAGCGCGGCCTCGAATCGTTCGGCGCGGTGAAGGGTCGTCTGCAGGTCAAGCAGGCCGCACTCGGCACGCTCGCGGGCGCAACCGTGATCGACGACACCTACAACGCGAATCCCGATTCGATGCGCGCCGCGATCGACGTGCTCGCGTCGCGTGAATCGCCGCGTGTGCTCGTGATGGGCGACATGGGCGAAGTCGGCGACAACGGCCCGGCGTTTCACCGCGAAATCGGCGCGTATGCGAAAGAGCGCGGTATCGACGCGCTGTATGCGATGGGCGACGCCTCGCGCGACGCCTGCACCGCATACGGCGCGGGCGCGCACCACGTCGCCGATGTCGGCGCGCTGGTCGCGCAATTGCAGCAGGCCGGCTTCGGCGCTGCCGCAACGCTTCTCGTGAAAGGCTCGCGTTTCATGCAGATGGAGCGCGTGGTGGACGCCGTTACGAGTCCACAACCCAACGCCGCGGGCACGACGCCCGCTGCACATTGAAATAGAAGGATCCAGGCATGCTACTGGCGCTGGCGCAATGGCTGCAGAATGACGCAAGCTTCTTGCGCGTGTTCAGTTATCTGACGTTTCGCGCGGTGATGGCGACCATCACCGCGTTGTTGATCGGGCTCGTCTGCGGCCCGGCGGTCATTCGCAAGCTGACCGCGATGAAGGTCGGCCAGGCGGTTCGCAAAGACGGCCCGCAAACTCACCTCGTCAAGTCGGGCACCCCGACCATGGGCGGTGTGCTGATCCTGCTCGGCATCGGCGTGGCCACGTTGCTGTGGGCCGATCTGACCAACCGCTTCATCTGGATCGTGATGCTCGTCACGTTCGGCTTCGGCGTGATCGGCTGGGTCGACGATTACCGCAAGGTCGTCTACAAGGACCCGCGCGGCATGTCGTCGCGCGAGAAGTATTTCTGGCAATCGGTGATCGGCCTGTTCGCGGCGGTTTATCTTGCGTTCAGCGTGTCCGAGGCGAGCAACGTGCGCGTGTTCGACCTGTTCATGGCGTGGGTGCGCAGCGGCCTGTCGATGGGCTTGCCCGCGCGCGCCGACCTGCTGCTGCCGTTCTTCAAGTCGATCACCTATCCGCTCGGCGTGTGGGGCTTCATCGTGCTCACGTATCTGGTGATCGTCGGCGCGAGCAATGCGGTGAATCTGACCGACGGCCTCGACGGCCTCGTGATCATGCCGGTCGTGCTGGTCGGCGCGTCGCTCGGCGTGTTCGCGTACGTGATGGGCAGCTCGGTCTACTCGAAATATCTGCTGTTTCCGCACATTCCCGGCGCGGGCGAATTGCTGATCTTCTGTTCGGCGATGGGCGGCGCGGGCCTCGCATTCCTGTGGTTCAACACGCACCCGGCGCAGATGTTCATGGGCGACGTCGGCGCGCTCGCGCTCGGCGGCGCGCTCGGCACGGTCGCGGTGATCGTGCGTCAGGAAATCGTGCTGTTCATCATGGGCGGCATTTTCGTCGCGGAAACGCTGTCGGTGATGCTGCAGGTCACGTGGTTCAAATACACGAAGCGCCGTTACGGCGAAGGCCGCCGGTTCTTCAAGATGGCGCCGCTGCATCACCATTTCGAATTGTCGGGCTGGAAGGAAACGCAGGTGGTCGTGCGTTTCTGGATCATCACGTTGATGTTGTGCCTGTTCGGTTTGTCCACTCTCAAATTGCGTTAAGCAGCAGTATTTAAGGAAGCAGGCGATGTTCGGCGAGAAGTTTCGGGATCGGCAAAAGCCGATGGTGCTCGTGCTGGGACTGGGTGAATCCGGTCTCGCGATGGCGCGCTGGTGCGCCAGGCACGGCTGTCGGCTGCGCGTGGCAGATACGCGCGAAGTGCCGCCGAACCTGTCCGCGCTCGAAGCGCACGGCGTCGATGCCGATTTCGTCGGCGGCGCGTTTTCGCCGGTGCTGCTCGAAGGTGTCGAGCTGGTCGCGATCAGCCCGGGACTGTCGCCGCTCGCCGCCGATCTGCTGCCGCTGATCACGGCGGCGCGCGAGCAGGGCATCCCGGTGTGGGGCGAACTCGAACTGTTCTCGCAGGCGCTGCGCACGCTCGGCGAATCGGGCTACGCGCCGAAGGTGATCGCGATCACCGGCACCAACGGCAAGACCACGACGACCAGCCTGACCGGCCTGCTGTGCGAACGCGCGGGCAAGAAGGTCGCGGTGGCGGGCAACATCAGCCCGTCGCTGCTCGACAAGCTGTCCGAAGCGATCGACCAGACCGCGCTGCCCGACGTGTGGGTGCTCGAACTGTCGAGCTTCCAGCTGGAGACCTCGCACACGTTTACGCCGGACGCGGCGGTCGTGCTGAACATCACGCAGGACCACCTGGACTGGCACGGCGGACTCGACGCATACGCGGCCGCGAAGGGCCGCATCTTCGGTACTCGGACAGTGCGCGTGCTGAACCGCGACGACGCGCGCGTGATGTCGCTCGCGCCGGCTAGCGGCGACGCGGAGGTTGTCACGTTCGGCGTGACCGAGCCGAACAACGACGGTGATTACGGCTTGCTGCGCGACAACGGCATGGTGTGGCTCGTCGAAGCGCAAGACCGCGACGCGAGCGATGAGCCCACGACGAAGCGCCGTCGCAAGAACGAAACAGCCGCAACGCCCGACATCGTGTTGAAGCGTCTGATGCCCGCCGACGCGCTGCGGATCCGCGGTCTGCATAACGCCGCGAACGCGTTGGCCGCGTACGCGCTCGCCCGCGCGATCGGCCTGCCGGGCGCGCCGCTGCTGCACGGCCTGCGCGAATACCGCGGCGAGCCACATCGCGTGGAGCTGATCGCGTCGATCGACGGCATCGACTACGTGGACGACAGCAAGGGCACCAACGTCGGCGCGACGGTCGCCGCGCTGGACGGCTTGGCGCAACGTGTCGTGCTGATCGCCGGCGGCGACGGCAAGGGCCAGGAATTCGAGCCGCTCGCAGCTCCCGTGATGCGCTGGTGCCGCGCGGTGATGCTGATCGGCCGCGACGCGCCGCAGATTCGCGCGGCGCTCGAACATTGCGGCGTCGCGATGACCGATCACGCGACGCTCGAAGACGCGACGCGCGCGGCGACTGCGCTCGCGCAGCCCGGCGATGCGGTGCTGCTCTCGCCCGCGTGCGCGAGCTTCGACATGTTCAAGGGTTACGCACACCGCGCGGCGGTATTCCGCAGCACGGTCGAAGAGATCGCGGCCGAACGGGGGGCGATGATATGAGCTGGTCGGAACGTTTCGGCTCGCGCGAAGCCGCCGGCGGCAACGGCACCGCCGCAGGCACGTCTACCCGCACGTCCAGCCGCACGGGCGGCAGCGGTCTGGCGAGCGCGGTCAACGGCGTGCGGCCGCTGCGCTCGCGCATGCTCGACTACGATCACTCGCTGCTGTGGGTGGTCGTCGCGCTGCTCGGGCTCGGCATCGTGATGGTGTACTCGGCGTCGATCGCGATGCCCGATTCGCCGAAGTACTCGTCGTACCGCGATTGGGCGTTTCTCGTGCGCCAGATCATCTTCGTGCTGATGGGCGCGGCGGTCGGCGTCGCGTCGTTCCGCATTCCGATTTCGACGTGGGACAAGTACGCGCCGAAGCTCTTCCTGATCTCGCTCGTCGCGCTCGTGATCGTGCTGATTCCGCACGTCGGCAAGGGCGTGAACGGCGCGCGCCGCTGGATTCCGCTCGGCATCACGAACATGCAGCCGTCGGAAATCATGAAGCTCGCGGTGACGATCTACGCGGCGAACTACACGGTGCGCAAGCAGGAATACATGCACAGCTTCGCCAAGGGCTTTCTGCCGATGGCGGTCGCGGTCGGTCTGGTCGGCGCGCTGCTGCTGCTCGAACCCGACATGGGTGCGTTCATGGTGATCGCGGCGATCGCGATGGGCGTGCTGTTCCTCGGCGGCGTGAACGGCAAGCTGTTCGGCGGTCTCGTCGCGACCGCGGTGGGCACCTTCACGTTGCTGGTGTGGGCGTCGCCGTGGCGTCGCGAGCGGATCTTCGCGTACCTCGATCCGTGGGACGACCGCTACGCGCAGGGCAAGGCGTATCAGTTGACGCATTCGCTGATCGCGTTCGGACGCGGCGAGTGGTTTGGCGTCGGTCTCGGCGGCAGCGTCGAGAAGCTCAACTATCTGCCGGAAGCGCATACCGACTTCATTCTCGCGGTGATCGGCGAGGAACTGGGTTTCGTCGGCGTGCTGGTCGTGATCCTGATGTTCTACTGGATCGTGCGCCGTTCGTTCGAGATCGGCCGTCAGGCACTCGCGCTCGATCGCACGTTCGCGGGTCTCGTCGCGAAGGGCGTCGGCATCTGGTTCGGCGCGCAGACCTTCATCAACATGGGCGTGAACCTCGGTCTTCTGCCGACCAAAGGTCTCACGCTGCCGCTCGTCAGCTATGGCGGGTCGGGCATTTTGCTGAACTGCGTGGCGATTGCGGTGCTGATGCGAGTCGATTATGAGAATCGTGTGTTGATGCGTGGGGGCAAAGTATGACGGCTCTGCCACAACGCACGCTGATGGTGATGGCCGGCGGCACCGGGGGACACGTGTTCCCGGGGCTCGCGGTCGCGCATCTGATGCAGGCATGGGGCTGGAAAGTCGTATGGCTCGGCAACCCCGCGGGCATGGAGGCGACGCTGGTACCGAAGCACGGCATTCCAATGGAGTACGTGCGCTTCGGCGGCGTGCGCGGTAAAGGTCTAAAGACCAAGCTGATGCTGCCGGTGAACCTGCTGCGCGCGTGCACGCAGAGCCTCTCGGTGCTGCGTCGCGTGAAGCCCGACGTCGTGCTCGGCATGGGCGGCTACATCACGTTCCCGGCGGGTCTGATGACCGCGCTGAGCGGGTGCCCGCTCGTGCTGCACGAACAGAATTCGATCGCCGGTCTCGCGAACAAGGTGCTCGCGAAGCTCGCGAAGCGCGTGCTGGTCGCGTTTCCGAATGCGTTGCCGCATGCCGAATGGACCGGCAATCCGATTCGTGAGGAACTTGCGCGCGCGAATGCACCCAAAGCACGCTACGCGCAGCGTAATGGTCCGGTGAACGTGCTCGTCGTGGGCGGCAGTCTCGGCGCCGCCGCGTTGAACGAAGTCGTGCCGCGCGCGGTCGCGCTGCTTGACCCCAACGAGCGGCCGCGCATCGTGCATCAGGCGGGCGCCAAGCATATCGACGCGCTGCGCGAGAACTATGCGGCCGCAGGCTTGCAGGCAGGCGCGGACGTCTCGCTGGTGCCGTTCATCGACGACATGACGAGCGCCTATGCGCAGGCCGATCTGGTGATCTGCCGCTCGGGCGCGATGACGGTGTCGGAGATTTCGGCGGTCGGCGTCGCGGCGCTGTTCGTGCCGTTCCCGTACGCGGTCGACGATCACCAGACCACTAATGCAGCGTTCCTCGCCGACAACGGCGCGGCGCTGGTCGTGCAACAACGCGACCTGTCGGCGGAAAAGCTCGCCGACTGGTTGCGCAGCCAGACGCGGGAAAGTCTCGCGGCCATGGCGGAGCGTTCGCGCTCGCTCGCGAAACCGGATGCCACCGAACAGGTCGCGCAGATCTGCGCGACGGTGGCGGGTGCGGGTTCGACGGCGGGCGTGAGCCCAGAAGGAAAGCAATGAAACACATCGTCAAACACATTCATTTCGTCGGCATCGGCGGCGTGGGCATGAGCGGCATCGCCGAAGTGCTGGTCAATCTCGGCTATCAGGTGAGCGGCTCGGACCTGTCGGGCAACGCGGTCACGGAGCGTCTCGCCGGGCTCGGCGCGCGCATTTCGATCGGCCATGCGGCGGAGAACATCGAAGGCGCGAACGCGGTGGTGGTGTCGACCGCGGTGCGCAGCGACAACCCGGAAGTGCTGGCCGCTCGTCATCGCCGCATTCCGATCGTGCCGCGCGCGGTGATGCTCGCGGAGCTGATGCGTCTGAAGCAGGGCATCGCGATCGCCGGCACGCATGGCAAGACCACGACCACGTCGCTGGTCGCGAGCGTGCTCGCAGCGGGCGGGCTCGATCCGACCTTCGTGATCGGCGGGCGGCTGATCAGCGCGGGCGCGAATGCGCGCCTCGGCACCGGCGACTTCATCGTCGCCGAGGCGGACGAATCGGACGCGTCGTTCCTGAACCTGTTCCCGGTGATCGAAGTCATCACGAACATCGACGCCGATCATATGGACACCTATGGTCACGACTTCGCGCGTCTGAAACAGGCGTTCATCGAATTCACGCACCGTCTGCCGTTCTACGGCATCGCGGTGCTGTGCGTCGACGATCCGAACGTGAAGGAGATCCTGCCGTTCGTGTCGAAGCCGATCATCCGCTACGGTTTCGCGGCCGATGCGCAGGTGCGCGCGGTCAACGTCGAAGCGCGCGAAGGCCGCATGCATTTCACCGTGATGCGCGAGGACGCGGCGCCGCTCGACGTCACGTTGAACCTGCCGGGCGAGCACAACGTGCAGAACGCGTTGGCCGCAATTGCAATTGCGACTGAACTTGAAGTGAAAGATGCCGATATCCAGCGAGCGCTCGCGGATTTCAACGGCGTCGGCCGACGCTTCCAGCGCTACGGCGAAGTGCCGGTCGTCAGCGACGGCGAGGCCGTGGGCTCTTACACGCTGGTGGACGACTACGGTCATCACCCGGTCGAAATGGCCGCCACGGTGGCGGCGGCGCGCGGCGCATTTCCGGGCCGTCGTCTGGTGCTGGCGTTCCAGCCGCACCGCTTCACGCGCACACGTGATTGCTTCGAGGATTTCGTGAAGGTGCTGTCGACCGTCGACGCGCTCGTGCTGACCGAAGTCTATTCGGCCGGCGAAGCGCCGATCGTCGCGGCCGACGGGCGCGCGTTGGCGCGCGCGCTGCGCGTGGCGGGCAAGGTCGAGCCGGTGTTCGTCGATACGGTGGATGAAGTGCCGGACGCGCTCTCTACGGTGGTGCGCGACGGCGATGTGGTGATTACGATGGGCGCGGGTTCGATCGGCGGTGTGCCGGTTCGACTCGCTCAGGAACAGAAGGTGTGAGATGAGCAGTATCGATCCCAAACAATTCGGCAAGGTTGCAGTGCTGCTCGGCGGTAATTCCGCCGAGCGCGAGGTGTCGCTCAATTCCGGGCGTCTGGTGTTGCAAGGTCTGCGCGACGCGGGCGTCGACGCGCATCCGTTCGATCCGGCCGAGCGTCCGCTCTCCGCGTTGAAGGATGAAGGCTTCGTGCGCGCGTTCAACGCGCTGCATGGCGGCTACGGCGAGAACGGCCAGATCCAGGGCGCGCTCGATTTTTATGGCATCCGCTATACCGGCAGCGGCGTGCTCGGCTCGGCGCTCGGTCTCGACAAGTTCCGCACCAAGCTCGTGTGGCAGCAGCTCGGCATTCCGACGCCGCCGTTCGAAGCGGTGCTGCGCGGCGACGACTACGCAGCGCGCGCGCAAGAGATCGTCGCGAAGCTCGGTCTGCCGCTGTTCGTGAAGCCGGCAAGCGAAGGTTCGAGCGTCGCCGTGATCAAGGTGAAGAGCGCGGACGCGTTGCCGGCTGCGTTGATCGAAGCCGTGAAGTACGACCGCATCGTCGTGGTCGAGAAGAGCATCGAAGGCGGCGGCGAGTACACCGCGTGCATCGCCGGCAATCTGGACCTGCCGGTGATCCGCATCGTGCCGGCCGGCGAGTTCTACGACTACCACGCGAAGTACATCGCCAACGACACGCAGTATCTGATTCCGTGCGGTCTCGCCGCCGAAGAGGAAGCGCGCCTGAAGGTGCTCGCGCGCCGCGCGTTCGACGTGCTCGGCTGCACCGACTGGGGCCGCGCGGACTTCATGCTCGATGGCGAAGGCAAGCCGTACTTCCTCGAAGTGAACACGGCGCCCGGCATGACCGATCACTCGCTGCCGCCGAAAGCGGCGCGCGCGGTCGGCATCAGCTATCAGGAACTGGTGGTCGGCGTGTTGGCGCTGACGCTGCAGGATTAACCAAGGTAACCGCAAGCAAGCCCATGTGGAACAACGTTCGCCAGCTCAATCTCGCCACCAACGCGCTGCACGCGTTGCTGGTGCTCGTGCTGCTGGCGGCGGGCGGTTACTGGCTGATCCAGCGCCCGAATTTCGCGCTGCGCGAGATCCAGATCGACGGCGATACCGAGCACATCAATTCGCCGACGGTGCGCGCCGGCGTCGTGGGACGCCTGAAGGGCAACTTCTTCACGGTCGATCTCGACGTTGCGCGTCAGGCGTTCGAGCAGATGCCGTGGGTGCGTCACGCGAGCGTGCGGCGCGTGTGGCCGAATGCACTGGCTGTCACGCTCGAGGAGTACAAGCCGCTTGGGACGTGGGGCAGCGATCAGCTCGTGAGCGTCGACGGCGAGCTGTTCACCGCGAACCAGGGCGAGCTCGACGAAGACCTGCCCGCGTTCGACGGTCCGGACGGCACGGCGAAGGAAGTCGTCGCGCGGTATCACGACTTCCAGAAGTGGTTCGCGGCGATCCACGAGGCGCCCGAGGAAGTGACGCTGTCGCCGCGCTACGCGTGGACGGTGAAGCTGTCGAACGGCACGCAGGTCGAGTTGGGCCGCGAACGCAATCAGGACACGCTGGCCGATCGCAGCAAGCGCCTGACCGCGGCATGGAGCGCGGTGACGCAACGTTGGGGAAAGGATATCGAGTATGCGGACTTGCGCTATCCGAACGGTTTCGCGATTCGTGCCGCTGGCATGCGCTTCATCAGCGAACCCGACAAGGGCAAGAAGTAAACGGACATCACACGCACTGAGCACGCTATGAGTAAAGACTATAAAGATCTGCTGGTCTCCCTCGACATCGGAACGGCGAAGGTGGTGGCCATCGTCGCCGAGTTGAAGGGCGAGGGTCACTATGAGGTGATCGGTCTCGGGCAGAGCGAATCGAAGGGGCTCAAGAAGGGCGTGGTGGTGAACATCGAAGCCACCGTGCAGTCGATTCAGCGCGCACTCGAAGAGGCTGAGCTGATGGCCGACTGCAAGATCACGAATGTGTTCACGGGCATCGCCGGCAGCCATATCCGCAGCTTCAATTCGAGCGGCATGGTCGCGATCAAGGAGAAGGAAGTCACGCAGGCGGATGTCGCGCGCGTGATCGAAACGGCCAAGGCGATCAACATCCCGACCGACCAGCAGGTGCTGCATATCCTCACGCAGGAATTCATCATCGACGGTCAGGAAGATGTGCGCGAGCCGATCGGCATGAGCGGTATCCGCCTCGAAGTGAAGGTGCATATCGTCACCGGCGCGGTCAGCGCGGCGCAGAACATCGTCAAGTGCGTGCGCCGCTGCGGCCTCGAAGTGAACGATCTGATCCTGCAGCCGCTCGCGTCGTCGCTCGCGGTGCTGACGGAAGACGAAAAGGAACTGGGCGTGGTGCTGGTCGATATCGGCGGCGGCACGACCGACATCGCGATCTTCAGCGAAGGCGCGATCCGCCATACGGCCGTGATTCCGATCGCCGGCGACCAGATCACCAGCGACATCGCGATGGCGCTGCGCACGCCGACGCCGGATGCCGAAGACATCAAGGTCGACTACGGCATCGCCAAGCAGGCGCTCGCCGATCCGGACGAGATGATCGAAGTGCCGGGGCTCGGCGAGCGCGGTCCGCGCACGTTGTCGCGCCAGGCGTTGGCGGCCGTGATCGAGCCGCGCGTCGAAGAACTGTTTTCGCTCGTGCAGCAGGTGGTGCGCGAGTCGGGTTACGAAGAACTGCTGAGCTCCGGCGTCGTGCTGACGGGCGGCGCGTCGATGATGATCGGCATGGTCGAGCTCGGTGAGGACATTTTCCTGAAGCCGGTGCGCATTGGCGTGCCGGAGTATGCGGGCGGTCTCGCCGACGTCGTGCGCAATCCGCGCTATTCGACGGCGATGGGCCTGCTCGTCGAAGGCCGCTCGCAGCGGATGCGCGGGCGCAAGGTCGCGGTGCAGTCGGGGTCGATGGGACAGGTGTTCTCGCGTATGAAGGACTGGTTCCTCGGCAACTTCTGACCACAGGTTTCGAGAAATTCGCGCTGGTGCCGGCGGCTGGTGCGCGACAGGGGGTTGCCCGATCTCCTGCCGGATAACGCCGAGTGGCAGTAACTTTTTATCTTGACGGAGGCAACATGGAATTCCAGATGCTGGAAACCGAAACGAACGGCACCATCATCAAGGTCGTCGGAGTCGGTGGCGCTGGCGGCAATGCCGTTCAGCACATGATCAACAAAGGCGTGCAAGGCGTCGACTTCATCGTGATGAACACGGACGCGCAGGCGCTGTCGCGTTCGCGCGCCACCGCGGTGATCCAGCTCGGCAACACGGGTCTGGGCGCAGGCGCCAAGCCGGAAATGGGCCGCGCTGCCGCTGAAGAAGCACGCGAGCGCATCGCCGACGCACTGCGCGGCGCGCACATGGTGTTCATCACCGCCGGCATGGGTGGGGGCACCGGCACGGGCGCGGCACCGGTCGTGGCGCAGATCGCCAAGGAAATGGGTATTCTGACCGTCGGTGTGGTCAGCAAGCCGTTCGAATTCGAAGGCGGCAAGCGTATGCGCGTGGCGGAAGCCGGTTCGCAGCAACTGGAGGATCACGTCGACTCGCTGATCGTCGTGCTGAACGACAAGCTGTTCGAGGTGATGGGCGACGACGCCGAGATGGACAAGTGCTTCCAGTGCGCTGACGACGTTCTGAACAACGCGGTTGCGGGCATTGCGGAAATCATCAACGTCGACGGTCTCGTCAACGTCGACTTCGAAGACGTGAAGACCGTGATGGGCGAGCAGGGCAAGGCGATGATGGGCACGGCGACGGTCGCCGGTGTCGATCGCGCGCGTCTCGCGGCCGAGCAGGCCGTCGCGAGCCCGCTGCTGGAAGGCGTCGATCTGTCGGGCGCGCGCGGCGTGTTGGTCAACATCACGTCGAGCCGTTCGCTGCGTCTGTCGGAAACGCGCGAAGTGATGAACACGATCAAGAGCTATGCCGCGGAAGATGCAACCGTGATCTTCGGCGCCGTGTACGACGACGCGATGGGCGACGCGCTGCGCGTGACGGTCGTGGCAACGGGTCTGGGCCGCGCGGCGAAGAAGCAGCAATCGGCACCGATGACGCTGCTGCGTACCGGCACCGACAACCAGCCGATCGGCGCGATGGCGCATGCGGCGTACGCACCGGCAGCGGGCCACGCCAGCACGGCCGACTACGGCGCGCTCGACACGCCGGCAGTGTGGCGCACGTCGCGCGACACCGCGGCCTCGCACGTGCAGGCGCTGCAGGAAAAGGGCGTCGATACGTACGACATTCCGGCATTCCTGCGCAAGCAGGCGGACTGAGCGCACGGGCAGGCTTCGTTGCCGCGCTGCGAGTTGTATCGCAGGTGCAGCGCTGGCGGACGAATGCACGAGCGTGGCGGGTGAACGGCAAGCAGGTCGCGTATCGTCTGATTCGCGGCAGGGGCAACTGCCCTCTGCGGATTCGCGAAACGGACGGAGTGACTGCCGCCGAACGGCGTGGCCTATAGTTGAACTGGCCGAGCCGATATTCACTGCGACACGAGGACGTGCGAGCGTGCTTCGCATCGATGCAAAGGACTGAGCATGATCAAGGAAGGTGAAAAGCTGCCCGACGCGACGCTCTTCGAGTATGTCGAAGACGACCGGGCGGGCTGCACGATCGGACCGAACAGTTTCGACGTGCGCGAGCAGACGGCGGGCAAGCGCGTGGTGATCTTCGGATTGCCCGGCGCATTCACGCCGACCTGTTCGGCCAAACATGTACCGGGCTATGTCGAGCAGGCTGAGCAGTTGCGCGCTGCCGGCATCGACGAAATCTGGTGCGTGTCCGTCAACGACGCGTTCGTGATGGGCGCGTGGGGACGCGATCAGCACACCTCGGGCAAGGTGCGCATGATGGCGGACGGCAGTGCGGCTTTCACGCGGGCGCTTGGTCTGGAGCAGGATCTGTCGGCGCGCGGCATGGGGATTCGTTCCCTGCGCTACGCGATGGTGGTCGACGACGGCGTGGTCAAGACGCTGAACGTCGAGGCTGCCGGCAAATTTGAAGTCAGCGATGCAGCGAGTATTCTCGCTACGTTGAGCTAGTTGCTGACGTCGCACCTTCGCCGCGACCCCGCACGCTTATGCTGCGTGGCGCCACGGCAACGGTGATTGCGACGCTTTTGTGACAGGCCGTTACGCGGGCCGATGACCGGAAACGCCTCCGTTCCGGGGCATCGGCCCGTCACGCTTTCCGTCGCTGTGCCCAGTGGGTAATGCAGCGAAACAGATTGTCACGTTCCCCGCAAAGACGCTGGTCAGGGGATTGGAGTATAATTCGCGCTATGGAATAAAAAATCCTGATTAGGATTTTCAATCGAACAGAAGACCACCATGTTGAAGCAGCGCACAATCAAATCGATCGTCAAGACCGTCGGCATCGGGTTGCACTCCGGCCGTAAGGTCAATCTGACGCTCCGCCCGGCGGCGCCGGGCACTGGCATCGTGTTTTCGCGCGTGGATTTGCCCACGCCGGTGGACATTCCTGCGTCGGCGATGGCGATTGGCGATACGCGTCTGGCTTCCGTGTTGCAGAAAGACGGCGCGCGCGTGTCGACCATCGAGCATCTGATGTCCGCCTGCGCCGGTCTCGGCATCGACAACCTTTACGTCGACGTCACCGCCGAAGAAATCCCGATCATGGACGGCAGCGCGGGTTCGTTCGTGTTTCTGATCCAGTCGGCGGGCATCGAAGAGCAGAACGCGCCGAAGAAATTCATCAAGGTCACGAAGCCGGTCGAAATCCGCGACGGCGACAAGTTCGCGCGCCTCGATCCGTTCTTCGGTTTCAAGCTCAAATTCACGATCGACTTCCGTCATCCGGCCGTGGACAAGACCGGCCAGGCGCTGGAAGTGGATTTCGCCAACACGTCGTACGTCCGCGAAATCGCGCGCGCCCGCACGTTCGGCTTCGCGCATGAAGTGGAAATGATGCGCGAGCTCGGCCTTGCGCGCGGCGGCAGCATGGACAACGCGATCGTGCTCGACGAGTACCGCATCCTGAACAATGACGGCCTGCGTTACGACGACGAGTTCGTCAAGCACAAGATGCTCGACGCGATCGGCGACCTGTACGTGGTCGGTCACCCGCTGCTCGCGTCGTACACCGCGTACAAGTCGGGCCACGGTCTGAACAACGCGCTGCTGCGCGAGCTGCTCGCGCATGAAGACTCGTACGAAATCGTCACCTTCGACGATTCGCAAAAGGCACCGCGCGGCTTCGCGTACGAAACGCAGACGGCGTTCGCGTAACGCCGGCGACAGGCAAGCAAATGAAAAACGGCCCCTCGGGGCCGTTTTTTCGTTCAGCGATTGCGCCGATGCCGCGCGGCCATGCGCGCGAGCGCTTCCTGCAGCGGCGACGGCTCGAGCGATTCGCTCAACGCCTGCAGCGCGGCGGCGCCGGCCGGCGTCATGCGCGCCTGCTTGGCTGGCGGCGGTTCCTTCAGCGGCTGCGGCCGCACGCGGATCTTCAGCGCCTGCACGGGCCAGCCGCGCTGCTGCAAATCCGCCAGAAGTCGAGGCTCCAGATGCCGCAGACGCGCCGCGAGCGCATTGTGCGCGGCGAACAGGGCCAGCACGCCCTCCTTGATGAAGCCCGGCTCGACGCTCGTCGCCAGATAATCGGGCAGCAGCTCGCGCAGATCCTTCTCGAGCGCGGCGATCTGCTCGACGCCCGCGCGCAACGCCGCGAACGCGTCCGTGCGGCCGAGTACCTCGGCGAGCGGTTGCGGGCGGCGCAGATCGAACTGCTTCGGCGGCCTTGAAAAGGACGAAAAACGGCTCATGTTTGGGATTGACGACGTGAGCCCGCCCCATGCGCGCTCACGTCGCGATTGTACCGTGCGGGCAGCTTGCGAGGCCGGTCCGTGGCGCGCTGGAGGTTGCCGGGCGGGGCTGGCGGAGGTCGGCTCGGTCACGGCTGCGACACGAGCGCAGCCGGAGGCGCGTGCTAAAATGCCCGATTCGAATTCACTCTTGGACTAAGCCGCCGAGGACTTTCCGACCCAGGCGCGGTATGCGCGAAGCGCACACCGCGAGCCAGCCGAAGCCGCGACGCAGACACCGATCCGATGACCACCGGTTTTCTACAGAAGATTTTTGGCAGCCGTAATCAGCGGCTAGTCAAGCAATATCAAAAGACCGTCGCGGCGATCAATGCGCTCGAGCCGCAGATCGAGCAATTGACGGATGACCAACTGCGCGCCAAAACGGGTGAATTCCGCCAGCGCGTTGCGAGCGGCGAATCGCTCGACAAGCTCCTGCCGGAGGCGTTCGCGGTTTGCCGCGAGGCCAGCAAGCGGGTGCTGAAGATGCGCCACTTCGACGTGCAGCTGATCGGCGGTATGGCGCTGCACTACGGCAAGATCAGCGAAATGCGCACCGGCGAGGGCAAGACGCTCGTCGCGACGCTGCCGGTCTACCTGAATGCGCTGTCGGGCCGTGGCGTCCACGTGGTCACGGTCAACGACTACCTCGCGCAGCGCGACGCCGAATGGATGGCGCGTCTGTACAACTTCCTCGGTCTGTCGGTCGGTATCAACCTGTCGCAGATGGAGCACACGGCGAAGCAGCAAGCCTACGCCGCCGACATCACCTACGGCACCAACAACGAATTCGGCTTCGACTACCTGCGCGACAACATGGTCTACGAGACCGACGCGCGCGTGCAGCGCAGCCTGAACTTCGCGGTCGTCGACGAGGTGGACTCGATCCTGATCGACGAAGCGCGTACGCCGCTGATCATCTCCGGCCAGGCCGAAGACCACACCGAACTCTACGTGCGCATGAACGCGCTGCCGCCGCTTCTCGAGCGCCAGATCGGCGAAGAGAAGGCGGACGGTACCGGCGTCGAGAAGCCGGGCGACTACACGCTGGACGAAAAGGGCCGTCAGGTATTCCTGACCGAGTCGGGCCACGAAAAGGCCGAGCGCCTGCTCTCCGAGTGGGGCCTGATCGGCGAGGGCGAAAGCCTGTACGCGCCGCAGAACATCACGCTGATGCACCATGTGTACGCGGCGCTGCGCGCACACACGCTGTTCTTCAAGGACCAGCACTACGTCGTGCAGAACGGCGAAGTGATCATCGTCGACGAATTCACCGGCCGTCTGATGGCCGGCCGCCGCTGGTCCGACGGTTTGCACCAGGCGGTCGAGGCGAAGGAGCACGTGAAGATCCAGAGCGAGAACCAGACGCTCGCATCGATCACGTTCCAGAACTACTTCCGCATGTACGCGAAGCTGGCCGGCATGACCGGCACGGCCGACACCGAGGCGTACGAATTCAACGAGATCTACGGTCTCGAAACGGTCGTGATCCCGACCAACCGTCCGCCGAAGCGGATCGACAAGCAGGATCAGATCTACAAGACCGCGAAGGAACGCTACGATGCGGTGATCCGCGACATCCGCGAATGCTTTGAACGCGGTCAGCCGGTGCTGGTCGGCACGACGTCGATCGAGAACTCCGAGCTGCTGTCGCATCTGCTGAAGCAGGCCGGCTTGCCGCACGAAGTGCTGAACGCGAAGCAGCACGCGCGCGAAGCGGCGATTGTCGCCGAAGCGGGCCGTCCGCAGCGCATCACGATCGCGACCAACATGGCCGGCCGTGGTACGGACATCGTGCTCGGCGGCAACGCCGAGAAGCAGGCGTCGTTTATCGAGCAGGACGAAACGCTCGCCGACGACGAAAAGCAGCGCCGCATCCAGAAGCTGCACGACGAATGGCAGACGCTGCACGATCAGGTGAAGGCCGCGGGCGGTCTGCACATCATCGGCACCGAGCGTCACGAGTCGCGCCGGATCGACAACCAGTTGCGCGGCCGTGCCGGCCGTCAGGGCGACCCGGGTTCGTCGCGCTTCTATCTGTCGCTGGAAGATCCGCTGCTGCGCATTTTCGCGGGCGACCGGGTGCGCGCGATCATGGACCGCCTGAAGATGCCGGAAGGCGAGGCGATCGAAGCGGGCATCGTGTCGCGCTCGATCGAATCGGCGCAACGCAAGGTCGAAGCGCGCAACTTCGATATTCGTAAGCAATTGCTCGAATACGACGACGTCTCGAACGACCAGCGCAAGGTGATCTACCAGCAGCGCAACGAATTGCTCGAAGCCAACGACATCACCGAGACCATCACCGCGATGCGTCATGGCGTGATTTCCGACATCGTGCATCAGTTCGTGCCGGTGGGCAGCATCGAAGAGCAGTGGGACGTGCCCGAGCTCGAGGAAGTGCTGCGCAACGAATGGCAGCTCGACCTCGCGATCCAGGAAATGATCAACGAGTCGAACTCGATCAGCCCGGACGAAATTCTCGAAGCGGTCGAGGCCGCGGCGGACGAGGGCTACGAGGCGAAGGTCCAGCTGGTCGGCCGCGAATCGTTCAGCGCGTTCGAGCGCTCGATCATGCTGCAGACGCTCGACCGCGCATGGCGCGAGCATCTGGCCGCGCTCGATCATCTGCGTCAGGGCATCCATCTGCGCGGCTATGCGCAGAAGAACCCGAAGCAGGAATACAAGCGCGAGGCGTTCGAACTGTTCGCCGCGATGCTCGACGCCGTGAAGCTCGAAGTCACGCGCATCGTGATGAACGTGCAGATCCAGTCGCCGGAGCAGCTCGAAGCGGCCGCGGAGCAGATGGAAGAGCAGGGCTCGCATCTGGAGAACGTCGAGTTCCGTCATGCCGAATTCGCGGAGGCCGGCGCAGCCGCGCCCGTCGCGGCCGAAGCGGCCGCCGCCGCGATGATCGGCGACGCGATGAGCCACGGCCACGGCGCGGCGCCGCAGGCGGCCGTGCACATGAACACCGACAACGTGCCGAAGGTTGGTCGCAACGACCCGTGCCCGTGCGGCAGCGGCAAGAAGTACAAGCAGTGCCACGGCAAGATCGCATAATTGCCGACACGGCGCGCTTTCGGGCGCGCCGCGTCGTTTTTGAGCGACGCTTGGCCGTTTTGATTTCGCGGGTGACCCGGCAACACACCCGGGTCATCAGTTCCGTTTCCCCGATGCCGGCGCCCGCCGGCATTTTCTTCGACAGGTCGCGACCATGGCTGTCAACTTTCCCTCGATCGATCCCGCTCAACTCCACCCCGTCGCCGGCGTCACGCTCGGCTGGGCGGAAGCGAACATCCGCAAGCCGAACCGCAAGGACGTGCTCGTCATTGCCGTCGACGAAGGCGCGACGGTAGGCGGCGTGTTCACGCAGAACCGTTTCTGCGCGGCGCCCGTCACGGTCTGCCGCGAGAACCTGCAACGCGTGCGCGCGGGCGGCAAGCCGATTCGCGCGCTGGTCATCAACACCGGCAACGCGAATGCGGGCACCGGTGAGCCGGGCCTCGCGGCGACGCGCGAAACCTGCGCGGAACTCGCGCGTCTCGCCGACATCGCGCCGGAGCAGGTGCTGCCGTTCTCGACCGGCGTGATTCTCGAGCCGCTGCCGGTCGATCGTCTGAAGGCCGGCTTGCCGGCCGCGCTCGCGAACCGCAAGGAAGCGAACTGGTACGACGCTGCGCAGTCGATCATGACGACCGACACGCTGCCGAAGGCGGTCTCGCGCCAGGTCACGGTCAACGGCCACACGGTCACGCTGACGGGTATCAGCAAGGGCGCGGGCATGATCAAGCCGAACATGGCGACCATGCTCGGCTTCCTTGCGTTCGACGCAGCCGTCGCGCAGCCGGTGCTCGACGTGCTCGTGAAGCATGTCGCTGACCGCTCGTTCAACTGCATCACGATCGATGGCGATACGTCGACCAACGATTCGTTCATCCTGATCGCGTCGGGCAAATCGAGCCTGCCCGCGATCACGTCCACCGATTCGCCCGCTTATGCAGCGCTGCGCGATGCGGTGACCGAGGTCGCCCAGAGCCTCGCGCAACTGATCGTGCGCGACGGCGAAGGCGCGACCAAATTCATGACCGTGCATGTCGAAGGCGGCTCGAGCGTCGGCGAATGCCGTCAGATCGCCTACGCGATCGGCCACTCGCCGCTCGTGAAGACGGCCTTCTATGCGTCGGACCCGAACCTCGGCCGCATTCTCGCGGCCATCGGCTATGCCGGCGTCGACGATCTCGACGTCGGCAAGATCGATCTGTATCTGGACGACGTGCTGGTCGCGACTGCCGGCGGCCGCAACCCGGCCTACCGCGAAGAAGACGGCCAGCGCGTGATGAAAAAGAGCGAGATCGGCATTCGCGTCGTGCTCGGCCGCGGCAATGCGCAAGCCACGATCTGGACCTGCGATCTGTCGCACGACTACGTGAGCATCAACGCCGACTACCGCTCGTAATCAGGTTCAAAGCACGGCCGCTGGCCGCCTACTTACCATGGACAAACTCGAACAGTTTCTGACCCGGGCCGAAGCCGTGCTCGGCCGCCTCGAAGCGATGCTTCCGCCCGCCGCACCGGACATCGACTGGTCGGCCGCGGTCGCATTTCGCTGGCGCAAGCGCCAAGGGCGCGGCTACCTGCAGCCGGTGCCCGCCATTTCGTCGATCACGCTCGACGACCTGCAGAACATCGATCGCCAGAAAGGGCTGATCGAACAGAACACGCGCCAGTTCGTGCGCGGCAAGCCGGCCAACAACGTGCTGCTGACAGGCGCGCGCGGCACCGGCAAGTCGTCGCTGATCAAGGCGTGTCTGAATGCGTACGCGAAAGACGGCCTGCGCCTGATCGAAGTGGACAAGGACGATCTGCACGATCTCGGCGATATCGTCGATCTGATCGCGAAGCGGCCGGAGCGTTTCGTCGTGTTTTGCGACGACCTGTCGTTCGAAGAGGGCGAGTCGGGCTACAAGGCGCTGAAGGTCGCGCTCGACGGCTCGGTCGCCGCGCAGTCCGACAACGTGCTGATCTACGCGACCTCGAACCGCCGCCATCTGCTGCCCGAGTACATGAGCGACAACGAGACGTACAAGCACACGTCGGACGGCGAGATACATCCGGGCGAACTGGTCGAAGAGAAGATTTCGCTGTCCGAGCGTTTCGGGCTGTGGGTCAGCTTCTATCCGTTCAAGCAGGACGACTATCTGACGATCATCGCGCACTGGCTGCGCCATTTCGGTTGCGACGACGCCGAGATCGAATCGGCACGCGGCGATGCGCTCGTGTGGGCGCTCGAACGTGGTTCGCGCTCGGGGCGGGTCGCGTGGCAGTTCGCGCGCGACTGGTCCGGCCGTAAGACGCCGGCATGAGCGACGCTAGCAAACGCGCGGGCGATCGCGCGGGCAATAGCCCCGACACCAACGGCGCGGGCCGTCCGGTCACCGAAGTCGCGGTAGGCGTGCTGGTGCAACCGGACGGGCGCTATCTGCTCGCGCAGCGTCCGGCAGGCAAGCCGTACGAGGGCTACTGGGAGTTTCCGGGCGGCAAGCTGGAAACGGGTGAATCGGTCGAGGCCGCGCTTGCGCGCGAACTGCACGAGGAACTGGGAATCGAGGTCGAGGCGAGCCATTTGTGGCATACGCTCGAACACGATTATCCGCACGCCTATGTGCGCCTCTTCTTCTGCAAGGTGACGCAGTGGTCGGGCGAGCCGCACGGGCGTGAAGGTCAGGCCTTCGTGTGGCAGAGCTTGCCTGCCGATGTTTCGCCGCTGCTGCCGGCCACGATCCCGGTGCTGGAGTGGCTCGCAGCCGAGAAAAAGTGATTGATTGAAGGCAGTGACTGAAAAGGCCACGCGGTAACGGACGCTGTATCGGCAGCGTCGGTTCGCGTGGTTTTTTTCTGGCTCGCTCAGTGCGGGTTGTAGTCGCCGCGCGGCGTTTCTTCTTCGGACGAAGAGCCTTCCTGTTCGTTGCCGCCAATTTTGTATTTTTCGGCGGCCCATGCGCCGAGATCGATCTGCTTGCAGCGCTCGGAGCAGAAAGGACGGAAGCGGCTTTCAGGGGTCCAGCGGACATCTTTACCGCAGGTAGGACATTTGACGACGGTAGGCATACGGTCGGACGGTCAATCGCAAACGGAACAAGTAACGAATATAGGGCTATTTCGCGCCGGTTCAAAGCCGCGTTCGGTCAAATCCGGCGTGCGCTACTCAATGCAGCGGTGGTTGAGAGGCTGTTACAGGCTGCAGAGCGTCAGCTGGAACGGCACGTCGACGTCGACCGCGCGCGGCCGCAGATCGCCGTCCTGTACCGTGAAGCGCACCCACAGCATGTACTTGTTGGCGCTCGCTTCGGGAATCACGCGCAATTCCGGTGCCACGCGAACCTGCATCAACTGATACGAGCGGCCCGACAGCATCTGCTGATAGCTGCCTTGCATCGCCATCACCTTCGACGCCTGGCCCGACTCGCGTGCGAGCCGCAGCACGATCGTGGCCGCGTCGCGCAGCGGCAGAAGCGGTGTCACCCACTTTGCGATGTCCTGGCGACGCTGATCGGGATGCAACTGTTGCCATGCATAGTACGAGGGCAGGTCGAATTTGCAGGTACCACCGGGGATGATTGCGCGGCTGCGAATGCTCGCGAGCCACTCGTTGTCTGCAAGATGCTGGCCGGTCTTGCCTTGCATCTGCGTGAGTCCCGCCAGGGTCTGCTCGATTTCGCCGAGCACTGCTTCGAGCGCGTTCTGCTCGATGCCGGGATTGCCTCGAAACGGCGCGAGCGTTTGCCGCTGCCGCTCAAGCTCTTTCATCAGATCCGACTTCAGATCCGCGCGACCGGCCACTTCGGAGATTTCGAACAGCGTTGTCAGTGCGACGTGATGTTCCCGCGCGTCTTCCTGAGTCAGAAAGAACGTGAAGCGCTCGAACAGATCTTCGAGCCGCAACAGCGTCCGGATTCGCTCATTGAAGGGGTACTCGTAAAGGATCAAGCGGGCTCGCCTCGGGCGTGGTCGGTGACAGGAATGCAAAGCATTCTAATGCCGTGGGACTACCCAGGCAATCACGCACTCTTTCTGCGCGCTTTCGCAACTTTTTTGTGAGTTCCCGGTGTTATGAGCGCTTCGGCTCCCGCGTGCGCGCAAAGTTCAATGTGTCGGTGATGGCGCGTGGCGAGGGTGGGTATCTGCGTCCACGAGGTTTCGTATGCGATTGATGCCTGCTCGCGTTACAACTCGGCATCGCCCTTCGCGAGCGACAGATACGCTTGATGGTGAGCATCCACCTGCGCCTCGAGTTCTTCGAGCGACGCATTGTCATTGACGATCACGTCGTCGGCGGAGGCGAGGCGCGCTTCACGTGTGGCCTGGCGCGCGATGATCGCGAGCACCTGCTCACGGCTGAAGCCGTTGCGGCTCATCACGCGCTCGATCTGCGTGTCGACGCTGCAATCGACGGTGAGCACGCGATTCACGCGGTTCTTCCAGGTCCCGGATTCGACCAGCAACGGCACCACGACGATCACGTACGGCCCTTGTGCTTCGCGCTCTTCGCGCTCGGTTTCCGCGCGAATCAGCGGATGCGTGATGCCCTCGAGACGTTTGCGCGCGCTCTCGTCGCTGAACACGAGCGTGCGCATGCGCGCGCGATCGAGCGAGCCGTCGGCGGCGACGAACTCCGCGCCGAATTCGGCGGCGATGTGCGGCATCGCGAGGCCATGCGGCGCGGTGATGCGATGCGCGATCACGTCCGTATCGACGAGCGGTACGCCGCGCGCGGCGAACAGGTTGGCCACCGTCGATTTGCCGCTGCCGATGCCACCGGTTAGTCCTACGACGAACATACTTCAGCCTCCCAGAGCGAGGTAAAGCGGCGTGCCGACGAACAGCGTCAGCGCACCGCCCGCGGCGAGAAACGGCCCGAACGGCAGCGGCTCCTCGAACCGCATACGGCCGCGCCACGTCGCCACGAGGCCGATCACGGCACCGGCCACCGCGGCGATCAGCACGATCTGCGGCAGCGCGGGCCAGCCGAGCCACGCGCCAAGCGCGGCGAGCAGCTTGAAGTCGCCGTAACCCATGCCTTCGATGCCGCGCACGAGCTTGAATACCCAATGCACGGCCCACAACACCAGATATCCGAAGATAGCCCCGAGCACCGCATCATGCAGATTCGTGAACATGCCGTTGAAATTGACGATCAGGCCAGCCCACAACAGTGGCAGCGTCAAGGAGTCGGGCAGCAGATGCGTGTCGATGTCGATCGCGCTCATCGCGAGCAACGTTGCGCATAGGCCGAACGCGGCGAGTGCCATCAGCGTCGGGCCGAACGCCATCAGTGCGCCTGCCGCGAAAGCGGCGCTCGCGATTTCGAGCAGCGGATAGCGCGCGCTGATGTGCGTGCCGCAAGCGGAGCAACGTCCGCGTAACAGCAGGTAGCTCAGCACCGGCAAGTTCTCCCACGCGCTCAGTACATGGCCGCAATGCGGGCACGCGCTGCGCGGCACCCACAGGTTGTAGCGCACGGGCAGTCCGTCGTCGGGCTGAGGCTCGTCGGTGGTCTCGCTGATCTCGGCGCGCCACGCACGCTCGAGCATGATCGGCAATCGATGCACGACCACGTTGAGAAAACTGCCGAATACGAGGCCGAGCACGATCGCGAACGCGATCTGCACGGCGGCGGGCAGGCTCGCGAACGCGAGACCGATATCGCTGGCAAAGCGGCCTGGCAGTAAGCCCGCGAGCAGGCTGGAGGAAGTTTGTGACACGAGTGGAAGAGGAGCCTGCATGGTGATGGAGGGGATTCGGCTGCGATGCTACACCACGTTGCCGAGTTGAATAATGGGAAGATACATCGCGATCACGAGGCCGCCGACCAGCGTGCCGAGCACGACGATCACGAGCGGTTCGCACAGGCTCGATAGCGTGCCGATCCTGTCGTCGACCTGGCGATCGGCAAGCGATGCGACATCGAGCAGCATGCTGTCGAGCGCGCCGGATTCCTCGGCGACCGCAACGGGCTGCACGACCTCGGGAGGAAAGCAGTGGGCCGCGCGCATAGCCGCGGCGAGTCGTTCGCCGCGCCGCAGTCTGACCGCGATGCCTGCCGTCGCGCGATCGAAAAACGCATTGCCGGTTGCCTGCGTGAGCGAGTCGAATGCGTCGGCGAGCGGTGTGCCGGCGGACAGCAACGTTCCGAGCGCGCGACTCCAGCGAGCCGCACACAGCGTGCGCAGCAGCGGGCCAGCCACCGGCAGGCTGAGCGACATGCGCGAGAAACGGATGCGCGCGCTTGCCGAACGACGCAGCACGAACGTGATCGCCGAGCTCGTTGCGAGCAGCAGTACGAACAGCGGCACACTCCAGCGCGCGGCGCCCGCCGAGAGCGCCAGCACGAACTGCGTGGGCACGGGCAGCTTCGCGCCGAAGCCATCGAAGATCTGCTTGAACGTCGGCACGACCCACACCAGCAACGCGGCGGTTATCGCGATCGCGAGCAGCAGGATCACGACCGGATAGGTCAGCGCAGCGCGCACCTTCGCGCGCTGCGCGGCGGCGCGTTCGCGATCGTCGGCGAGGCGGCCGAGCACGGTGACGAGCGCGCCCGCCGCTTCACCCACCTCGACGAGCTGGCAATACAGCGCATTGAACTGCGCGGGGTGCCGTTGCAAGGCCGCCGAAAAGCGCAGGCCGGCGGTGATGTCGCGCGCGACAGTGCCGACGATGCGCGGCATGCCTTGCCGCTGGCCCGAGCTCGGCGCCTGTGCGAGCAGTTCGAGCGCGGGCGCGAGCGGCAATCCGGCGCGCAGCAGACTGGACAGTTGTCGCGTGAACAGCGTGACATCGGCCGCGCTGGTCTTCGGGCGCGGCGCCGGCCCTTGCGTTGCGAGTTCGAGGATAAAGAGGTTGTCGTGTTTGAGCATCGTGCGCGCGGCGCTCGCGTCGGGCGCGATCAGCGTGCCGCTGCGGCGCGTGCCGTCCGCGTCGACGCCGCGCCATCTGAAGCGCAGGTCGGCTGCGACGGGCCGTGTTGGCGAAAGCGCGGCGGTGCTCATGCAACCTCCGTGGCAGCGAGCGCTTCGGCGAGACTCGTGGTGCCGTCGCGCACGCGCGCTAGCGCTGCGTCACGCAACGTTGCGACCTGTTCGGTCTGCGCGAGGCGGCCCAGCTCGTGCGCGCCCGCGCTTGCGACGATCAGCTCACGCATCGCGTCGGAGACAGGCATCACCTGATGAATGCCGACGCGCCCCCGATAGCCGATGCCATGGCAAACCACGCAGCCGGTCGCCGCATACGGTTGCCAGCCGTCGAGCTCATGTTCGCCGAAGCCCGCGGCGTGGAGCGCCGCCGCCGAATGCGGCACGGGTGCGCGGCACGCAACACACAGTCGCCGTACGAGGCGCTGCGCGGTCACCATGCGTAGCGCGGCGGCCAGGTTGTACGGCTCGACACCGATATCGATGAGCCGTGCGATGGCTGCGGGCGCGTCGTTCGTATGCAGTGTGGACAGCACGAGATGGCCGGTTTGGGCGGCCTTCACGGCGACGTCGGCGGTCTCGTTGTCGCGGATCTCGCCGACCATGATCACGTCCGGGTCCTGACGCAGGAACGCGCGCAGCGCGACCGCGAAAGTCAACCCGGCTTTTTCGCGCACGCTGACCTGGTTGATGCCGGCAAGCTGGATTTCGGCCGGGTCTTCCACCGAGCAGAGGTTGCGCGCCTCGTCATTCAGCAGGTTCAGGAAGCAGTACAGCGACAGCGTCTTGCCGCTGCCCGTTGGTCCGGTGACCAGCATCAGACCGTGCGGCGCGCGGATCGCGGCGTCGACGGCTTCGCGCTGCCGCGGATCGAGGCCGAGCGAGTCGAGCGAAAGATCGGCGGGCAGCGCGTCGAGCCGTCGCAGCACGAGCTTTTCGCCGAATAGTGTCGGCAGCGAATTGACGCGGTAGTCCTCGAGTCGTCCTGGCGACGTCGCGAGGCGTAGCCGGCCGTCCTGCGGCACCCGCCGCTCGGCGATGTCCATGCGAGCGAGCACCTTCACCCGCGTGACGAACGCGTCGCGCAGATGCGCGGGCGGCCGCGGGATTTCATGCAGCACGCCGTCGATACGCAGGCGCACGCGCCAGCCATGTTCGGCCGCCTCGATATGGATATCCGACGCATTGCGCCGCGTCGCTTCTTGCAACGTGTCGGTCAACAGACGCACGGCTGGGGCGTTGTCCGGATCGTTCAGACTCGTTGCGCTGGATTCGCCGTCGGCAGCGAGTGGGCGCGGCAATGCCGCCGCGGAGACGAAGGGTGTTTGCATGAGAAACCGGTGATGAGCCGCCTGTAGAACATGACGGCTTCATCTTCCGGTTGCGGGCGTCCGAATGCCATTCGGCCATTCGGCTAATGGCGCGTGTCGCGAGCGTGTGCGATGCTGCCTGTGAGTCGGCGAGCGAAGGCGCGGAGTTCAGCCCGACCGTGCTTTGCCGCCCTTCGTGCGCGACGGCGGCTTGAACAGCTTGACGGTGCGGATCGCCTGATCGTCGCTGCGCATCACCTCGAGCTTGATGTCGCCGATGCGCACGCAGACGTCGCCGTCGGGAATGTCTTCGAGGATTTCGAGAATCAGGCCGTTGAGCGTTTTGGGGCCGTCGGTGGGGAGCGCAAGTTGCAGCCAGCGGTTCAGCTCACGCAACGGCATGCTGCCCGCGACGATGCATTCGCCGGCGTCGTTCCAGCCTCCGCGCGAGCTGGCGCCGCGCGGAATCGACGTGGTGAATTCGCCGATCAGCTCCTCGATGATGTCTTCGGGCGTCAGAAGACCCTGCAGTTCGCCGTACTCGTCGACGACGAGCGCGATGCGGTGCCGGCTCTCCTGAAAGTATTGCAACTGCTGGAACACCGGCGTGCCGCTCGGCACGAAGTACGGCTCGGCGAGCAGTTCGCGCAAGGTATCGCGTTCGAGCTCCTGGTTGTGCAGCGCCGACAGCGTCTTGCGCACATGCAGAACACCGAGCACGCGGTCGATGTCGCCCTGGTAGACGATCAGCTTGTTGTGATAGCAGGTCTCCAGTTGATGCAGGATCTGTTCGAACGGCGCGTCGAAGTCGAGTGCCTCGATACGGCGGCGCGGGATCATCACGTCATCTACGGAGATGTTTTCGAGGTCGAACAGGTTCAACAGGATGCTGCGGTGTTTGGTCGGCATGAAGCTGCCCGACTCGAGCACGATGGTGCGCAGTTCTTCGGTGGACAGCCGCTGGTCGCGCGCGCCTTTCGTATTGATGTGGAGCACGCGCAGGATGCCGGTCGCGAACAGGTTGACGAACCAGATCAGCGGTCTCGCGACGCGCATCAGCGGTGCGATCAGCAGGCTCGCGGGCAGCGCGATTTTCTCGGGAAACGTCGCGCCGACGATTTTCGGCGTGATTTCCGCGAACACGATAATGAGAAACGCGACGATACCGGTCGCGATCGACAGCACGAGGCTATTGCGGCCGAACGTATGCAGCGCGAGCGATGTGGTCAGTACCGGAATGATCGTGTTGAACAGGTTGTTGCCGATCAGGATCACGCTAAGCAGTTGATCGGTTTTTGCGAGCAGGCCCTGGGTCGTCTTCGCGCCGAGCGTGTTCTTGCTGGCGAGATGTTTGAGGCGATGACGGTTGAGCGCCATCATCGCTGTCTCGGAAATGGAAAAGAAGGCGGAGCAGACAAGCAGCAGAAGGACGGCGCCTATCTGCGCCCATAAGGGAAGTTGTTCCACGCGTCGTGAAAAATGAGGGAAAGGATGGAGAGAATATAGCAGAGGGGGCTGGGCGTTCCGCCGTGGACGGCGGCTGGCGGCGCGAGATCGACAACGTGGCAATGTACGCGCTGCCATTCGAGCCGGACGCCAATGAACTCGGCGATGCACAGCGCGAGGGAAGCGAAAAGCGTCGCGCAAAACAAAAAAACCGCCCAGCAGTGCTGCGGCGGTTTTTGAACCTTGAGCTAACAAGGAGAATCTGGTCGGGGTGAGAGGATTCGAACCTCCGGCCTCTACGTCCCGAACGTAGCGCTCTACCAGGCTAAGCTACACCCCGATTTGGTACTGCTGACTTGACTCGGACTAATTCGGCGTTTCAGTCTCGTTCAAGACTGTCTTGCCGTCGAGTAAGAACATAATTCTAGCAGGCTCTCTTTGAAAATGGAATGGGGAAATGAAGAAATTGCGGCCGCGGCCGCCTGTGCCTCGTGTTTCGCGCACTCGAGCGTGTGATCGAGCGCGCCCGAGCGCGTGATCGCGTCGAAGATCGTATCGAAACGGTCGGTGCCGCCTTGCTCGATGGCTTCGCGCGCGAGCGCCGACTGCTCGGGTGTGCCGCGTTCGATCAGATAGATCAGCGGCAGCGTCGGCTTGCCTTCGCGCAGATCGTCGCCGGCGTTCTTTCCCATCGACTCGGCCGTACCTGTGTAGTCGAGCCAGTCGTCCATGATCTGGAACGCGGTGCCGATGCGGCGGCCGTATTCGGCGGCGGCGGCTTCGGTTTTCGCGTCCGCGCCGGCCAGCACCGCGCCGAGCTGGGCGGCCGCCTCGAACAACTTGGCGGTCTTGTAGCGGATCACTTGCATGTAGCGGGTTTCGTCGACGTCCGCATCGTGCATGTTCAGCAACTGCAGCACTTCGCCTTCGGAGATGATGTTGGTCGCCTCCGACAGAATCTCCATCACGCGCATCTTGCCCACGCCGACCATCATCTGGAACGAGCGCGAGTAAAGGAAGTCACCGACCAGCACGCTCGCCGCGTTGCCGAACAGCGCGTTGGCGGTCTGGCGGCCGCGCCTCAGGTCGGACTCGTCGACCACGTCGTCGTGCAGGAGCGTGGCCGTGTGAATGAATTCGACGACCGCCGCCAGTTCGTGCCTGTGCCCCGTCGCATCGCCCAGCGCGCCCGCCACCAGCAACAGCAGCGCGGGCCGCAGCCGCTTGCCGCCGGCGCTGATGATGTACTCGGAAATCTGATTGATCAGCATCACGTCCGACGCAAGACGTTGCCGGATGACGCGATTGACCTGCTGCATGTCTTCGAAGATCGGAGCGAGCAGGCTGGCGACGTTGGGGGAGGAGGTGGCAGTCGACGACATGATGGCTGAATTGGGTAGTGCCGCGAATTATAAGGCGATCGGGGCGCTTCCGGGTCGTCGGCTGCGGCGCGGATGCTTTCCGCATGGCGCCAGGGCCGCCTCCCAAGGGCGTCTGCGGGGCGCCGCGCGTCGCTGATTTACCATCTGCGAGCGCCTGCGAGACAGGCCGAAGCCGGACGGAAGACGGTTTGGTAAGCAGGTTTTGACCGAGCAGCTAACTCTATGTATAATTGAGAGTTTCCGCGCGCGGTGCGTGGGAAAAATGAATACAGAGTGAGGTTCTCAATGTACGCGGTCATAAAAACCGGTGGCAAGCAGTACAAAGTTGCCGTCGGCGAAAAACTTAAAGTAGAACAGATACCGGCAGACATTGACGCTGAAATCACGCTCGACCAGGTTCTCGCAGTGGGCGAAGGCGAATCGATTAAGTTCGGTACGCCGCTGGTCAGTGGGGCTTCCGTCAAGGCTACCGTCGTGTCGCAAGGCCGTCACGCCAAAGTGACGATCTTCAAGATGCGTCGCCGGAAGCACTACCAGAAGCATGGCGGCCACCGCCAGAACTATACCGAACTGCGCATCGACGCGATCAACGCGTAAGCGCACCGGTTAAGGAGCAAATCAAATGGCACACAAAAAGGCAGGCGGATCGTCCCGGAACGGCCGCGACTCCGAATCGAAGCGCCTCGGCGTTAAGGTTTACGGCGGCCAGGCTATCAACGCTGGTGGCATCATCGTGCGTCAGCGCGGTACGCGCATGCACGCTGGCGAGAACGTCGGTATGGGCAAGGATCACACCCTGTTCGCGCTGAAGGACGGCCACGTCCAGTTCTCGACGAAGGGCGCGGCGAAGAAGCACACCGTTTCCGTCGTCCCGGCAGCCTGAGTTTTATCAGGCACGGGCTTCAGGACCGGAAAAGGCCCCGCGAAGTTCGCGGGGCCTTTTTTTATTGCGGCGCCTCTTTCTCGTGGCGCCGAAGCCGTGCAGCCAACCGCTTGTCACCGGCGACTATGCCGTTCGGTAGATTGATCAACGCGCGGCGCGCGCGGCAAAATAGCAGAATCCAATCAGTATCAACCCCTGCATCGAATCGGGCAGTACACCACGGGACGGAGTAACGCATGAAGTTCATTGACGAAGCGAGGATTGAAGTCATCGCCGGCGACGGAGGGGATGGCAGCGCGTCGATGCGCCGCGAGAAATTCGTTCCGTTCGGCGGCCCTGATGGCGGTGACGGCGGCCGGGGCGGCAGCGTGATCGCGGTTGCTGACCGCAACATCAACACGCTGATCGACTACCGCTACGCAAAAAAGCATCTGGCACGCAACGGCGAAAACGGCCGCGGCTCGGATTGCTACGGCAAGGGCGGCGACGACATCACGCTACGTATGCCGGTCGGCACCACCATCACGGATATGGAAACCGGCGAGCTGATCGCCGATCTGACCGAGCACAACCAGAGCGTGCAAATCGCGCAAGGCGGTGCCGGCGGTCTCGGCAACCTGCATTTCAAGTCCAGCACGAACCGCGCGCCGCGTCAGAAGACCGACGGCAAGCCGGGCGAGCGTCGCATGGTGCGCCTCGAGCTCAAGGTGCTGGCCGACGTCGGTCTGCTTGGCATGCCGAATGCGGGCAAGTCGACGTTTATCTCGTCGGTATCGAACGCGAAGCCGAAAATCGCGGATTACCCGTTCACTACGCTCGCGCCGAATCTCGGCGTCGTGCGCGTCGGACCGAGCCGCAGCTTCGTGATCGCGGACATTCCGGGTCTGATCGAAGGCGCGGCGGAAGGCGCCGGCCTCGGCCATCAGTTCCTGCGCCACTTGCAGCGCACCGGGCTGCTGCTGCACATCGTCGATATCGCGCCGTTCGACGAATCGGTCGATCCGGTCGTGGAAGCGAAGGCCATCGTCAACGAACTGCGCAAGTACGACGAAGAGCTTTTTCAGAAGCCGCGTTGGCTCGTGCTGAACAAGCTCGACATGGTGCCTGAGGACGATCGCGAAGCGCGAGTGGCGTCTTTCCTGGAAGGGTTCGGCTGGGATGGTCCGGTGTTCGAGATCTCGGCTCTGACCGGCCAGGGCTGTGAAAATCTTTGCTACGCAGTGTTCGACTACCTCGCCGAGCACTCCGACGCGCAACGCGCGGCCGAGGCTGAAGACCTCGCCTCCGACGTGCGTTTCCGCGAAGGGACACAAGTACCGGCCGCGACCGGCGAAGCCGGCACCGATCCGCAGGAATAACAACTCGAGCGTCGGCGCCAGCGGCGGGTGCCGGCATGCATCACGCGTCATCTTGGGAGACAGCGCACAATGCGTTCCGTCATCGCAGATTCACGGCGATTGGTCGTCAAAGTCGGTTCGAGCCTCGTCACGAACGACGGGCGCGGCCTCGATCATGCGGCGATCGGCCGCTGGGCCGCGCAGATTGCCGCACTGCGCGCGCAGGGCAAGGAAGTGGTGCTGGTCAGCTCGGGCGCGATCGCCGAGGGCATGCAGCGCCTCGGCTGGACGAGGCGGCCGCGCGAAATCGATGAGCTGCAGGCGGCCGCGGCGGTCGGTCAGATGGGCCTCGCGCAAGTGTATGAAAGCCGCTTCGCCGAACATTCCATCCAGACTGCGCAGATCCTGCTTACTCACGCCGATCTCGCCGACCGCGAGCGCTATCTGAACGCTCGCTCCACGCTGCTCACGCTGCTGCGGCTCGGTGTCGTGCCGATCATCAACGAGAACGACACGGTCGTCACCGACGAAATCAAGTTCGGCGACAACGACACGCTCGGCGCGCTGGTCGCTAATCTGATCGAGGGCGACGCGCTGATCATTCTGACGGACCAGCAAGGCCTCTTCACCGCCGATCCGCGCAAAGACCCGAACGCGACTCTCGTCCAGCAAGCCGACGCCGGTGCCCCCGAGCTCGAGGCGATGGCGGGCGGCGCGGGCTCGAGCCTCGGCCGCGGCGGCATGCTGACCAAGATTCTCGCCGCCAAGCGAGCAGCGCATAGCGGCGCCAATACGGTGATCGCGAGTGGGCGCGAGGCAGACGTGCTGCTGCGACTGGCGGCCGGCGAGGCGATCGGCACGCAGCTGATCGCGCGCACCGCGCGCATGGCAGCACGCAAGCAATGGATGGCCGATCACCTGCAGGTGCGCGGCCACGTCGTGATCGACGACGGCGCGGTCGAAAAACTGACCGCCGGCGGCAAGAGCCTGCTGCCGATCGGCATCGTCGGCGTGCAGGGTGCGTTCGCGCGCGGCGAGGTGATCGCTTGTCTGAGCGCGTCGGGCCGCGAGGTCGCACGAGGCTTGACGAACTACAGCAGCGCGGAAACCAAACTGATCCAGCGGCGTCCGAGCGGCGAAATCGAGTCGGTGCTCGGCTACATGCTCGAGCCCGAGCTGATTCATCGCGACAATCTCGTGCTGCTTTGATCTTTCAGGCGGCGTGCGCTTAAAGAGTTAGCAAAAAAGCCGTTCCAGCGCAGGCTGGAACGGCTTTTTATCGTTACGCACAAGCAGCGGCGCCCGACTCAGGTGCGCGCCGCGAGAACGGATTCAATGAATCTGCGACGTCTGAGTGCGCTTGTAACGAATGTTCTCGACGATGCGCTGCGCCGTGCCGGTCGGAATCTTGTTCGCGCACATATAGTCCTGATACAGCGCGGCCTGGTATGCGTTCAGCGCGCCGTTTTCGATGCGCGAAAACTGGTTCGCGACCGTCGTGTCCCAGCCGTCGTGATCGGCGTTCAAGGCCCCGTACTGACGCCATTCGTACGTGTCGCAGCGGATGCCCTCGTAATTGACGTTGCGGGCACCGCCCGGGCTCGTGACGACCACCGTGTAACGCACTACGCCGTCGTCGCCGACACTGACCGACTTCGGGTCGATTGCGAATTGCAGCGGCGTATTGCCGGAGACCTCGAACGGCAGCAGGTTCGCGTCGGAGGGCAGCGGCGGCAACGTGTCGACCTTGTTTTCAACCCAGTTGCTTTTGCGATCCAACAGATAGGTGAACGCGCTGTCGTCTTTGTTGCTCGGTTGGCCGGCGCTCGAACAGCCTGCCAGCAGGGCGCCGGTGGCAACGCACGCCACGGCGAGTGCAAATGCTTTCAATATGATTCCCTCGAAATACGGGCGCGGCCCGAAAGCCGCGCCAGAGAGGGGCGGCGTGAGCCGCCGCCTGGACTGATTAATCGAGCAAGCCTCGTCGGACTGACGGGGCGATGGCCTCGTCGGCTTCGGCCGTTTCGCGCTCAGGCTCAGGTGCCAGGTTCGCATCCCGTGAGGCGGGGCCGCAATCCGGCACAATCAGCACGCGCGTCGAGGTTTCGACGCTGACCGAACTCACGGTAGTGACGGTAGTGACCACCGTGCTTACCGTGGAATCCGGCGGGCTTTGCATCGACGACGCTATCCGGGGATAACGCGACCCATGATGCCCGCCAGGTTTTTCCGCACGCGGCGCAGGCCGGCGCATGAAACGGGACAACTCCGTCAGCGCCAACTGATACACATCCCGCTTGAACTCGATCACACAGTCGAGCGGCACCCAATATTCGTTCCAACGCCACGCATCGAACTCAGGGTGGTCGGTGGCGCGCAAACAGATGTCGCAGTCGCGTCCTACCATCCGGAGCAAAAACCAGATTTGCTTCTGGCCGCGGTAATGACCGCGTACTTCGCGCTTGATGAACTTGTCAGGCACCTCATAACGCAACCAGTCGCGCGTGCGACCGATCACCTTGACGTGCTCAGGAAGCAGTCCGGTCTCTTCGTGTAACTCCCGATACATCGCTTGCACGGGGGTCTCACCATATTTGATGCCCCCCTGCGGAAACTGCCAGGAATGTTCACGGAGCCGTTTGCCCCAAAACACCTCGTTGTGCGCGTTCAAGAGGATGATGCCGACGTTCGGGCGAAAGCCTTCACGATCCAGCATACAACCACCTTCGAATCCTTTAAAATTGCTTTGATTATAAACAGATAACGGACCCTACGCACCGAATCGCATAAGAATGGACCGATTCGCCGCAACAGGCCCGTGTTTGCGGTAGCCTGTTGGTTTTCCGTGCGCTATCCCTTGTGAGACAGGCTTGTGCGGCAGTTTCAGCGCTGCTCAGGGGCAGCGCGCCGCCGGTCGGGCGAACCATGCCGGCTTCGCCGCGGATCTGTGTCGATTTTTCCCATGTTTTCACCTTTTTCTGGCGGTCCCACCGGAAGCCGCCGCTTTTGGACACCTTGAATGAAAGCCTCCCGTTTCTTTATCGGCACCCTCAAAGAAGCGCCCGCCGACGCCGAAATCATCAGCCACAAGCTCATGGTGCGCGCGGGCATGATCCGTCGCGTCGCGGGCGGCATCTATAACTACCTGCCGGTTGGCCTGCGTTCGATCCGCAAGGTGGAAGCGATCGTGCGGGAGGAAATGAACCGGGCCGGCGGGATCGAACTGCTGATGCCGGCCGTGCAGCCGGCCGAGCTGTGGCAGGAATCGGGCCGCTGGGAGAAGTACGGCCCCGAGCTCCTGCGCTTCAAGGACCGCAAGCAGGCCGACTTCGTGATGGGCCCGACGCACGAGGAAGTCGTCACCGACATCGCGCGCAACCAGATCAAGAGCTATCGCCAGCTGCCGGTCAACTTCTATCAGATCCAGACGAAGTTCCGCGACGAGATCCGTCCGCGTTTCGGCGTGATGCGCGGCCGCGAATTCATCATGAAAGACGCGTACTCGTTCGACAAGGACGCGGAAGGTCTACGCGAGACGTATCGCAAGATGTACGACGCGTACGTGCGCATCTTCACGCGCCTCGGCCTGGAGTTCCGCGCGGTGGCGGCGGACAACGGCTCGATCGGCGGCAGTGGCTCGCATGAGTTCCACGTGATCGCCGACACCGGCGAAGACGCGATCGCCTATTGCCCGACCTCCGATTTCGCTGCGAACGTCGAGGCCGCCGACGCGTTGCCGCTGATCGCGCAACGCGCCGCGCCCACTGAAGACGCGAAAAAGACCGCGACGCCGGGCAAGGCGAAGTGCGAGGCCGTCGCCGAACTGCTGAACATTCCGCTCGAGCGCACGATCAAGTCGGTCATTCTCGCCACCGAAAACGAAGGCGCCGAGCCGACCATCTGGCTGCTGATGCTGCGCGGCGACCACGATCTGAACGAGATCAAGGTCGGCAAGCTGCCCGGTCTCGCCGACTTCCGTATGGCCACCGAAGCCGAGATCATCGAGACGTTCGGCACGCCGCCGGGTTATCTCGGTCCGATCGACACGAAGAAGCCGGTCAAGGTGATCGCGGACCGCACGGTCGCGAACATGAGCGACTTCGTGGTCGGCTCGAACGAGGTCGACTATCACACCACCGGCGTGAACTGGGGCCGCGACCTGCCGGAGCCGGTCGTCGCCGATATCCGCAACGTGAAGAAGGGCGATCCGTCGCCGGACGGCAAGGGCGTGCTCGACATCTGCCGCGGCATCGAAGTGGGTCACGTTTTCCAGCTCGGCACGAAGTACTCCGAAGCGATGAACGCCACCTGCCTCGACGAAACCGGCAAGCCGCGCCCGATGGAAATGGGCTGCTACGGCATCGGCGTCACGCGTATCCTCGGCGCCGCGATCGAACAGAATTTCGACGACAAGGGCATCATCTGGCCGGAGTCGATTGCGCCGTTCGAAGTCGTGCTGTGCCCGATGGGCTATGACCGCAGCGATGCGGTACGTGAACAGGCCGACAAGCTGTACGCGGAACTCGTCGCGGCCGGCATCGACGTGATTCTCGACGATCGCGGCGAGCGTCCGGGCGTGATGTTCGCCGACTGGGAGCTGATCGGCGTGCCGCATCGGCTGGTGATCGGCGACCGAGGTCTGAAGGACGGCAAGCTCGAGTATCAGGGCCGCCGTGACGCCGAAGCGACGCTGCTGCCGGTCGCGGACGCCGCGCAGACCGTGATCGAGAAAGTGCGCGCGGCGCTCGCGAACTAAGCGGAGCGGGCAGTGGAGTACACCTTCCTGTCCGCGACGGTGCTGCTGATCCTGATCACCGATCCGCTCGGCAATATCCCGATCTTCGTCAGCTGTCTGCGCGGTGTGACGCCGGAGCGTCGCACGATCGTGATCCTGCGCGAGGTCGCGATCGCGTTTGCGATCCTGCTGGTGTTCATGGTGCTCGGGCAGAGCTTTCTGCGCATGATGAGCCTGAGTGACCAGTCGTTGCGGATCGGCGGCGGCATCGTGCTGTTTCTGATCGCGCTGCGCATGGTGTTTCCGCATCCGGACGGTCCGTTCGGTGGCGACGCGCGCGGCGGCGAGCCGCTGATCGTGCCGCTCGCGATTCCGGCGCTGGCGGGGCCGTCGGCGTTGGCCACGGTCATGCTGCTGACCTCGCAGGCGCCGGGCAAGACGTTCGAGTGGGTCGGTGCGCTGACCGTCACGATGATCATCTGCGCGATCGTGCTGATGCTCGCCGAGCGCATTCAGGCGTGGCTCGGCGAACGGGTGATGGCGGCGTTCGAGCGGCTGATGGGGCTCGTACTCGTCGCGATTTCAGTCGAGATGATGCTCGGCGGGATCCGCGCTTTCGTGCACAAGCTGTGAAGCGGCAGCGGGTGCGCAAGTTGCCACCTTCCCGGTCGTAGAAAAGCAGCCATAAAAAAGCAGCCTCGCAGGCTGCTTTTTTTTCGCCGGTTGGCGAGATCAACTCGGATGCGCCGCTCACGCGCCCTCGGTCAACGCCCGAATGGTCGGCAGGTTGCGCCAGTAGCCTTTCGCATCCATCCCGCAGCCGAACACGTACCGGTCCGGCACTTCGAAGCCGCAGTAATCGGGGCGCAGCGGCTTCGCCTTCGGAATGATTTTCTCGCACAGCACCGCGGACAGGAAACGCTTCGCACCCATCGCGAGGATGCGGTCACGGATCGCCGCCATCGTCTCGCCTTCGTCGAGGATGTCGTCGAGCACGAGCACCACGCGATCCTTGACCGACTCGGCCGGCGCGACGCGCCATTGCATGTCGTTGCTGCCCTTGGTCGTATTGCGGTAGCGCGTCAGGTGGATGTAGTCGAACTCGAGCGGGAAATCGAGGTGCGGCAGCAACATGCCGGTGAATACCGCGGCGCCGCCCATCACCGACAGCACGAGCGGGAAGTCCTCGCTCATCTCGTCGCGGATGGCGCCCGCCATGCGGACGATCGACGCACCGACGTCCGAGGCCGAAACGATCTCTTCGGAATGTTGAAAAATATGGAGGGCTTCTTCGCGGTTCATGACGTCTGACGGACGGTAACTGTATACATAGTGTGGGTGGCCACGTCCCGAGGGACGTTCCTGCGAGGGACGGCGCAATGCGCTACGGAATAAACCCGCACGATGCCGAAGTCAGCCGCGCCGCGCATCGGCGCTAGCGCGCGCCGTCCCGATCAAGCTTAGCGCATGCCGGGCATCATGCCCTTCATGCCGCGCATCATCTTCTGCAGGTTGCCGCCCTTGAGCTTCTTCATCATCGTGCGCATCTGTTCGTACTGGTTCAGCATGCGGTTGACTTCCTGCACCTGCACGCCCGCACCCGCGGCGATGCGCCGCTTGCGGGTCGCCTTGATCAGTTCGGGCTTGGCGCGCTCGGCCGGCGTCATCGAATTGATGATGCCTTCCATGCGGCGCATCTGCTTCTCGGCCTGGCTCATGTCGGCGCCCGCCGCGGCCTGCTGGAACTGCGCGGGCAGCTTGTCCATCAGCGACGACAGGCCGCCCATGCCCTTCATTTGCGTGAGTTGCGCGCGGAAATCGTTGAGATCGAAGTCGCCGCCTTTCTTGACCTTGTCGGCGAGCTTCTGCGCGGCCTGCACGTCGACGCCGCGCTGCGCTTCCTCGACGAGCGCGAGAATGTCGCCCATGCCGAGAATCCGGCTCGCCATGCGGTCCGGGTGGAACACTTCGAGGCCGTCGAGTTTTTCGGCGACACCGACGAACTTGACCGGCTTGCCCGTCACGTGACGCACCGACAACGCCGCGCCGCCTCGCGAATCACCGTCGAGCTTGGTGAGCACGACGCCGGTGAGCGGCAGCGCGTCGCTGAACGCCTTCGCGGTGTTGACCGCATCCTGACCGAGCATCGCGTCGACGACAAACAGCGTTTCCGCCGGCTTCAGCGCGGCGTGCAGCGCGGCGATTTCGTTCATCATCGCTTCGTCGATACCGAGACGGCCGGCCGTGTCGACGAGCAGCACGTCGTGGTAGTGACGCTTGGCCCAGTCCACTGCGGCGCGCGCGATGTCGACCGGCTTCTGGTTCGGCTCCGACGGGAAGAAGTCCGCGCCGACCTGCTCGGTCACCGTTTTCAGCTGAGCGATAGCGGCGGGACGATAGACGTCGCACGAGACGGTCAGCACCTTCTTCTTGTATTTCTCGCGCAGCAGTTTCGCGAGCTTGCCGACCGTGGTCGTCTTACCGGCGCCCTGCAGACCTGCCATCAGGATGATCGCGGGCGGCGTGACCGCGAGATTGAGCTCGGAGGCCTTGCCTTCGTAATCGCCGCCGATCACCGCGGTCAGCTCGCGCTGCACGACGCCGACGAGCGCCTGACCCGGCGACAGGCTGGCGAGCACTTCCTCGCCGAGCGCCTTCTCCTTGACCTTCGCGATGAACTCGCGCACGACGGGCAGCGCCACGTCGGCCTCGAGCAGTGCGAGACGCACCTCGCGCAGCATTTCCTGGGTGTTGGCCTCGGTGAGCCGGGCTTCGCCGCGCAGCGTCTTGACGACGCGCGCCATCCGTTGAGTCAGATTGTCGAGCATGGGGAGCGATGAACGGTGGGGCCCGCGCAGTGCGCGAAGCGCTAGACGTCGCGGAGCAGGGCCCTAGTGTAAACTTCGAATATGGATATTGTACTGTATGCCCTCACCGCGCTTCTCTACGGCGGCCTTGCCGTGGCCGGCTGGCGCTCGCACCGGCACGCGGCCGTGCATCCGCTGCTCGAGAGCGTGCCGCCGCTGCCCGCTCATGCCGTGAGCGCGGGCGCTTCGGTGGCTACCGGCATGAGCGCGCCCGGGCGCGCGCTTCTGTTCGTCGCGCTGCTCGCACACGGCGTGCTGCTGCACACCACGATCTTCCCGCAGAACGCGATGGTGTTCGGCTTCGCGTTCGCGCTGTCGGCGATGTTCTGGCTCGGCGCCGGCATCTACTGGATCGAAAGTTTCTTTTTCCCGCTCGACGGACTGCGCCTGCTGGTGTTGCCGCTTGCGTGCGTCGCGTCGCTGCTGCCGCTCGCGTTCGGCGGCGTGCGCGTGCTGCCGTATGCGGCCGCGCCGATGTTCAAGCTGCACTTTCTGATCGCGAACATCGCGTACGGTCTGTTCGCGATCGCGGCGCTGCACGCGGTGCTGATGCTGGCGGTCGAACGGCGTCTGCATTCGATGCGTGGCGGTCTCGCGCAGCGACACGCGGCGGCGGGCAACGGCTGGTGGTCGAGCTGGCTCGACACGCTGCCGCCGCTGCTCACGCTCGAGAAGCTGCTGTTCCGTCTGATCGGCACCGGCTTCGTGCTGCTGACGCTGACGTTGCTATCGGGCATCCTGTTCAGCGAGCAACTGATCGACCGCGCGTTGCGGCTCGATCACAAGACCGTGTTCGCGATTCTTTCGTGGGTGATGTTCGGCGCGCTGCTGACCGCGCGCAAGGTGTCCGGCTGGCGCGGCCGTGCGGCGTTGCGCTGGGTGCTGGCCTCGTTCGTCGCGCTGTTGCTCGCGTACGTCGGCAGCCGTTTTGTTTTAGAGGTGCTGTTGCACCGGCCTGTAGTGTGAGTGTCCCCATGCGACAAATCTTTTTGCTGATTCTGCTGTTCATCGTCGGTCAATGGATCGTCAAGGCGCTGCGCCGCCACGACGCGCAATCCGCGCAACGCACCGGTGCCCATGGCGCCAACGGTGCCGGCGCCGCGCAGGGCGGCGCGCGTGCTTCGAATGGCCAGGCGCCGCAGCTTGCCGAGCCGATGATCCGCTGCGTCGAGTGCGGCGTGCATGCGCCGAAGAGCGACTCCGTCAGCGTCGCGGGGCAGACGTTCTGCTGCACTGCGCACGCGCAGCGCCACGGCGCGCGTCCGAGCGGCCGCGACGCCCGATGAGCGGCGCGTACACCGTCGATGCCGACGGTTGGATTCCCGCCGCGCGCAAGCTTGCGTCGCCGAACTTCGAAGCGCGGCCGCAAGGCGCGGTGCCGACGCTGATCGTCGTTCACAACATCAGCCTGCCGCCGAACGAGTTCGGCGGCACCGCGATTGCCGAGCTGTTCCAGAACACGCTCGACTGCGATGCTCACCCGTACTACGACACCCATCTGCGCGGCGTGCGCGTGTCCGCGCATTTCGTGATTCATCGCGACGGCGCGCTCGAGCAGTTCGTGTCGTGCAATGAGCGCGCGTGGCACGCGGGGCCGTCGAACTTTTTCGGCCGCGAGCGCTGCAATGATTTCTCGATCGGCATCGAGCTCGAAGGCAGCGACACCACCGCCTTCGAGGCGGCGCAATACCGCACGCTCGCCACGCTCGTGAGCGCATTGAAGGCGCGCTATCCGATCGACGCGCTTGCCGGTCACTCCGACATCGCGCCCGGTCGCAAGACCGATCCCGGTCCACATTTCGAGTGGCCCCGGCTGCAAAGCGACACGTCGCTCGACGGTCGGTATTTCCCCTATCTCAAGTTTTCCGAAACGCGGTAATCCCCCTTCGCACGATCTTGCGTGATCCGCAGAGAACGAGGCGCAGCCTGCTTCTCCGGGGAGCTTATGCGCGTTGCGCGACGCAAAAGTCAAGACTTCGAACGCAAATAAAACGGTTTGACCTGCCTCGAATCTCCACTATACTTGGTGCCGACAACTGAGTTTCGCACTATATCTTGTGTTGTGCTGTGAATAACCATGTGCATAACCGAGTGAATAAGAGTGGATAAGTCTGCGGCGCCCCGCTTCCCGAGCATGGCGCCGCAAGCATTCCAGACAGCGAACAAAAAATTCCTGGGGCGCAGCCGGTGGGGGATCTCCGGCCGCATCCAGAAGCATTCAGGAAAGGACCAGCCAGTGATCGCGACCGACCCGATGAAGACCGTCATCAAATCGAACCAGGCTTCCTCGCAGTTGCATCCCGCCAACCGGCGTAGCCGGCCTTCCTGCACCTCATCGCACGCGCACGCGGCGGCGCGGCGTTCGTTTTAATCCGCGGCACTCGCCGCCATTTCCAAGACCAGGAGCTTTGCACATGCAAACCACCGACAACGTGACGACCCGGTACGAGGGCTCACCGACTGGCCAGGCGTTCGGCCAGACTCAAGGCGCCCAGTCGCTCGCGCCGCAAGCGAACTACGCCGACTACAAGGTGATCCGCCGCAACGGCACCGTGGTGTCGTTCGAGCCGTCGAAAATCGCGATCGCCGTGACGAAGGCGTTCCTCGCCGTCAACGGTGGTCAGGGCGCGGCGTCGGCGCGGGTGCGCGAACTGGTCGAGCAACTCACGCAGAACGTGGTGCGCGCGCTGGTGCGCAGCCGTCCGAACGGCGGCACGTTCCATATCGAAGACATTCAGGATCAGGTCGAACTCGCGCTGATGCGCGGCGGCGAGCACAACGTCGCGCGTGCGTACGTGCTGTATCGCGAGAAGCGCAACCAGGCGCGCGCGCATGACGAGCATGCGGAGGCCCCCGGCACGCCGGGCCTGAACGTGACCGACAACGGCATCACGCGTCCGCTGGACATGGCCGCGCTGCGCGGCATCATCGAGTCCGCGTGCGCGAATCTCGGCGACGCGGTGAGCGCCGAGCCGATCGTCGCGGAAACGGTGAAGAACCTGTACGACGGCGTGCCGATGAGCCAGGTGTACGACTCGGCCATCCTCGCTGCCCGCACGATGATCGAAAAGGACCCGGCCTACAGCCAGGTCACCTCGCGCATCCTGCTGCATACGATCCGCCGCGAGATCCTCGAGGAAGAAGTCACGCAAGCCGAAATGGGCGTGCGCTATGCCGAGTACTTCCCGCAGTTCATCAAGCGCGGCATCGGCGCCGGCCTGCTCGACGACAAGCTGCAGCAGTTCGACCTGAAGCGTCTGGGTGCCGCGCTCGACGCGAACCGCGACCTGCAGTTCGGCTACCTCGGTCTGCAGACGCTGTACGACCGCTACTTCCTGCATCACGACGGCGTGCGCATTGAAATGCCGCAGGCATTCTTTATGCGTGTCGCGATGGGCCTGTCGCTGAACGAGATCGACCGCGAAGCGCGCGCGATCGAGTTCTACAACATCCTGTCGAGCTTCGACTTCATGTCGTCCACGCCGACGCTGTTCAACTCGGGCACGCATCGCTCGCAGCTGTCGTCGTGCTACCTGACCACGGTCGACGACGACCTCGACGGCATCTACGAAGCGCTGAAGGAAAACGCGCTGCTGTCGAAGTTCGCCGGCGGCCTCGGCAACGACTGGACGCGCGTGCGCGCGCTCGGCTCGCACATCAAGGGCACCAACGGCAAGTCGCAAGGCGTCGTGCCGTTCCTGAAGGTCGTCAACGACACGGCGGTCGCCGTGAACCAGGGCGGCAAGCGCAAGGGCGCGGTGTGCGCGTACCTCGAATCGTGGCACCTCGACATCGAGGAATTCCTCGAGCTGCGCAAGAACACCGGCGACGACCGTCGTCGCACGCACGACATGAACACCGCGAACTGGATTCCCGACCTGTTCATGAAGCGCGTGATGGAAGGCGGCGACTGGACGCTGTTCTCGCCGTCCACCTGCCCGGATCTGCACGACAAGTTCGGCGCCGAATTCGAAGTGGCTTACACGGCTTACGAAGACAAGGTCGCGCGCGGTGAGATCAAGCTGTTCAAGAAGATTCCGGCAGCGCAGCTGTGGCGCAAGATGCTGGGCATGCTGTTCGAAACCGGCCATCCGTGGATCACGTTCAAGGATCCGTGCAACGTGCGCTCGCCGCAGCAGCACGTCGGCGTCGTCCACTCGTCGAACCTGTGCACGGAAATCACGCTGAACACGAGCGACGCCGAAATCGCCGTCTGCAACCTCGGCTCGGTGAACCTCGTCGCGCACCTGAAGGAGCAGGCCGACGGCACGCTCGTGCTCGACCACGACAAGCTCAAGCGCACGATCAGCGTCGCGATGCGCATGCTCGACAACGTGATCGACATCAACTACTACGCGGTCGCCAAGGCGCGTAACTCGAACCTCAAGCACCGTCCGGTCGGCCTCGGCATCATGGGCTTCCAGGACTGCCTGCACATGCTGCGCACGCCGTACGCGTCGCAGGAAGCGGTCGAGTTCGCCGATCGCTCGATGGAAGCGGTTTGCTACTACGCGTACTACGCGTCGACCGAGCTCGCCGAAGAGCGCGGCCGCTACTCGAGCTACCGCGGTTCGCTGTGGGACCGCGGCATCCTCCCGCAGGATTCGGTGGCGCTGCTCGCCGAAGCGCGCGGCGGTTATGTCGAGGTGGATTCGAGCGAGTCGATGGACTGGCCCGCGCTGCGCGCGCGCATCTCGACCTACGGCATGCGCAACTCGAACTGCGTGGCGATCGCGCCGACCGCGACGATCTCGAACATCATCGGCGTGTCGGCGTGCATCGAGCCGACCTATCAGAACCTTTACGTGAAGTCGAACCTGTCGGGCGAGTTCACGGTGGTCAACGACTACCTGGTGCGCGACCTGAAGGCGCGCGGCCTGTGGGACGAAGTGATGGTCGCCGACCTGAAGTATTTCGACGGCACGCTGTCGCGCATCGACCGCATCCCGGCCGACCTGCGCGCGATCTACGCGACCGCGTTCGAAGTCGATCCGGTGTGGCTCGTCGAGTCGGCCTCGCGTCGTCAGAAGTGGATCGACCAGGCGCAGTCGCTGAACATCTATATGGCGGGCGCATCGGGCAAGAAGCTCGACGAGATCTACAAGCTCGCATGGCTGCGCGGTCTGAAGACCACCTACTACCTCCGCACGATGGCGGCGACGCACGTCGAGAAGTCGACGGTCGCGCACGGCGCGCTGAACGCGGTGAGCTCCGGTCATGAAGGCTCGGGTGGCGCAGGCGGCGCGGCAGGCGGCTTCGGCGTGAGCGGCGCGACGGGTGGCGTGGGCGGCGGCTTCCAGGCAGCGGCGGCAGCGACTGCCGCGGCCGCGGTCGAAGCGGCACCCGAAGCCGATGGTCCGGTTTGCATGATGCGTCCGGGCGATCCTGGCTTCGACGAGTGCGAGGCTTGCCAGTAAGCACGGGCAAGTAGCGGGAGCGTTGCTTGCTAACTGCACACGAGTTGGCAGGCGACGACCCGCAGGGGGCGAGCAGCGCGCCGCGTCGATGAAGTAGCAGTAGAGGCAGGTCGATGAGCGGTGAGCCGTATCGAAGTCTCACCGCTCGTCGAAGCAGCAAGGCAACACAGCAGTCGGCGACACCAGACGAAGGCTTCGAGCGAAGCGACGATCGGCGGCTCGATCAGGATCGGGAGCCAGGATCAACAGCCAGGATCGCCAGCCGTTGCACCGCTCGACACGGCATCGCACTTCACTCGCTAACGTCGCCGCAACACACTCGACGCAGCTCACCGCCGACTCTCGCGATGAGCGACTCGCGCGGCAACGATCAGTCCATCGATCAGTCGGCGGATGCCGCGAACGCACTGCGCAATACAGATAGATAGAGCAACGAAACGTCGTTCGAAACGTTGCTCTTCGAGTTCGCGAAGGACCTCGGCAACACATGTTCAACACGCGTTCATCACGCGTCACTCGATGCGTCACACGCAGCATGTCGAACAAAGTGTTGTATGAACGTAGCAACGCGAATCGAAAACAGGATTTTTCGTGAGCGAACTCTTTTATCGCTCGTGAAAAGATGGTACAAACCGTTCTAAATTGATGGTGACATTTATGCTCAACTGGGATGACGAGATCACTGCCGTAACTCCCTCGAGCGCGACGCAACCGAACGTGTTGCGCAACGCTGCGGGGTCGGCTGTGGGTTCGCAAATCGGAGCGCGTTCCGCTTCGCATGCTCCCTCCGCTCAAGAAGTCTTCGCGAACGACATCGCTGTCGCTCCCGTCGCTCATGCCGGCAACTCGGTTGCCAATGCGGGGGCCGCTTCCGAAGCGCGCGTCAATGTCGCCGACAAGCGCATCATCAACGGCCAGACTGACGTCAATCAGCTGGTGCCGTTCAAGTACAAGTGGGCGTGGGAAAAGTATCTGGCCGGTTGCGCCAACCACTGGATGCCGCAGGAAGTGAACATGTCGCGCGACATCGCTCTCTGGAAAGACCCGAACGGGCTGACCGAAGACGAGCGCCGCATCGTCAAGCGCAACCTGGGTTTCTTCGTGACGGCAGATTCCCTCGCCGCCAACAACATCGTGCTGGGCACCTACCGCCACATCACGGCGCCCGAATGCCGCCAGTTCCTGCTGCGCCAGGCGTTCGAAGAGGCGATCCACACGCACGCTTACCAGTACATCGTCGAGTCGCTCGGTCTCGACGAGGGCGAAATCTTCAACGCGTATCACGAGGTCCCGTCGATCCGCGCGAAAGACGAATTCCTGATTCCTTACATCCACGTGCTGACCGACCCGGCCTTCAAGACCGGTACGCTCGAAGCAGACCAGACGCTGCTGCGCTCGCTGATCGTGTTCGCCTGTGTGATGGAAGGCCTGTTCTTCTACGTCGGCTTTACACAAATCCTGGCGCTCGGCCGCCAGAACAAGATGACCGGCGCGGCGGAGCAGTACCAGTACATCCTGCGCGACGAGTCGATGCACTGCAACTTCGGCATCGACCTGATCAACCAGATCAAACTCGAAAACCCGCACCTGTGGACGGCTGAATTCCGCGCCGAGATTCGCGCGATCTTCCAGCAGGCGGTCGAGCTCGAATACCGCTACGCCGAAGATACGATGCCGCGCGGCGTGCTCGGCCTCAACGCGTCGATGTTCAAGAGCTATCTGCGCTTCATCTGCAACCGCCGTTGCCAGCAGATCGGTCTCGATCCGCTGTACCCGAACGAGGAAAACCCGTTCCCGTGGATGAGCGAGATGATCGACCTGAAGAAGGAACGCAATTTCTTCGAGACGCGAGTGATCGAATATCAGACTGGCGGCGCGCTTTCCTGGGAGTAAGCCGGGATCCGCGTCGCGGATGGTTTCATTGATGGGGATGCCGCCGCCTGTGGCCGCGGCGCCCCGGGTTAGGAGCAGAACGGCCTGATGCAAAGCGTGCCCGGTGCCTTAACGGCCCACAAACATGACAGGCACTTTGCGGACCCTTCAGTGGGATGGGCAAACTTCCCCCCGGAAAAAGCCGCTGGCGTCGTTGCCGGCGGCCCGATCAAGCAATTGCCGGCGTCGCCTTGCGACGCCGACCAGATTTGGCGCGCGGTGCCTTGGGGCACGGCGCGCCTTACCGCATTCATTAGCGTAAGCGCGCCGCACCTGCGTACGCCGATGAATAGCCCGCTTCGTAGCGCGCGCCCTGAGAAGCGTCCGCGGGAAGCGGGTTTTGACGAAGGGTGTAGTTTGAACTGACCTCATCTGAAAACCTGAAGGAGAAAATGATGGCAACTGCAAAGAAAGCCGCGGCCAAGAAGCCCGCAGCAAAGAAGACCGCAGCCAAGAAGGCTGCTCCGGCTAAGAAGGCTGCTCCGGCCAAGAAGGTCGCCGCGAAGAAGGTCGCAGTGAAGAAGGTCGCAGCGAAGAAGGTTGCAGCGAAGAAGGTCGCGGCGAAGAAGGCAGCTCCGGCGAAGAAAGCCGCAGTGAAGAAGGTCGCGGCGAAGAAGGTCGCAGCCAAGAAGGTCGCGGCGAAGAAGGCAGCACCGGCGAAGAAAGCCGCGGTGAAGAAGGTCGCAGCAAAGAAGGTCGCAGCGAAGAAGGTCGCAGCGAAGAAGGCACCGGCGAAGAAGGCCGCAGCGAAGAAGGCAGCACCGGCGAAGAAGGCCGCTGCCAAGAAGGCGGCGCCTGCGAAAAAGGCTGCTGCCAAGAAAGCTGCACCTGCCAAGAAGGCTGCCGCGAAGAAGGCCGCTGCGCCTGCGAAGAAGGCTGCCCCTGCGAAGAAGGCTGTCGCCAAGAAGGCCGCGCCTGCTCCCGCTGCGCCTGCTGTCACGAGCGCGGCACCGGCGGCGACGGTGAAGACCGCGCTGAACCCGGCAGCGGCATGGCCGTTCCCGACGGGCAGCCGTCCGTAAGCAGTAGTAGTAGGTCGACACATCGCACGATGTGTCGGGTGACCGGGTCGTGCTCGAGCTCTTGCGAGCGCCACCCGGTCAGTGTCCCGTTACCGGTGCGCCGGTGGCGGGCTTTTTTTTGCCCGTCGCCCCAAAAGAAAAACACGCATGGCCTCGTGAGGGCGCATGCGTGTGATGTCGTCGTTGCGGCGCTGAGCGACGCGCTGCGGTGCGAGAGGGGAGCTGCGCCTAGTGCGTGACGCGCGTGACGCCGCCGCTCGACAGCAGTCTCACGCGATCGCCGGCGCGGAAGATTTCGCCGGTAGAGGTTTGGGTGACCGCGCGCATGTCGCCGTTATCGAGCCGCACGGTGATTTCGATGCCGTCGCGCATCGCGACGCGGTTTTCGACTGCGTTGCCGGCGACCGCACCGCCGATGCCGCCGACGATACCCGTCGCGACCGAGCCGCGCCCGCCGCCGATCGAACTGCCGGCGAGCGCACCGAGCGCCGCGCCACCGAGTGCGCCGACCCCGCTCGGCTGACCGTTGTTCGTGCTGATCCGCACCGCGCGCACGCTTTCGACCGTGGCCATGCGAACCGTCTGTTCACGCTGCGCCTGCGAAGCGGTGAAAACGTCGGGAGAGCTGCTGTTGACCGCACACCCCGACATGGCCAGCGAACCGGCTATCAAGGCGGCGACGATCAGGCGACTCGATGTTCTCATTCCCAAACTCCCATAGCACGCGATATCAGTGCAGGTCGTATCCGAAGGCCTGCTTGAACCGCTCGTTGATTTCCGCCCGGCTGGGCGCGTAGTTTTGCGGGCCTTGATGCTCGATCTTCAGTGCGCCCATCAGACTGGCGAGACGGCCGGTCGTGGCCCAACCGAGGCCCTTCTCGATACCGTACAGCAAGCCGCCGCGAAACGCGTCGCCGCAACCGGTGGGATCGAGCACCTGCTTTGCCGTGACAGCCGGAATGTCTTCGATGCCGCCGCCGTGATGGATCTGGGCGCCTTTCTCGCCGAGCGTGATGATCAGCGCGTCGACCTTGCTGGCGATCTGTTCGATCGACCAGCCGGTCTTGTTGCTCACCAGCGCGGCTTCGTAATCGTTGACCGCAACATAGGTAGCAAGTTCAATGATGCGCCGCAGCGTCTCGCCGTCGAACAGCGGCAAGCCCTGGCCCGGATCGAAGATGAACGGCACGCCCGCGGCAGCGAGCTGTTCGGAGTGCTGAACCATGCCGTCGTAGCCGTCCGGCGCGACGATGCCGAGCGTGAGGCCTTTCACTTCGTCGGCGCGGTTCTGATGCGATTGCATCATCGCGCCCGGGTGGAACGCGGTGATCTGGTTGTTCTCGAGGTCGGTCGTGATCATCGCCTGTGCCGAGTAGGCGTCGGGCACGACGAGCACGTTTTCCGTCGACAGGCCCAGCTGCGCGAGCCGGTCCATATAGAGCTGCGCGTCGACTGCGCCGATCGCGCCCATGATGCGCGCGTCGCCGCCGAGCAGATTCAGCGCATAGGCGATGTTGCCCGCGCAGCCGCCGAACTCGCGGCGCATGGTCGGCACGAGAAAGCTCACGTTCAGGATGTGGACCTGCTCCGGCAGGATGTGCTCCCGAAAGCGGCCTTCGAAGGTCATGATGTTGTCGTACGCGAGCGAGCCGCAGATGAGCGTAGCCAAGGCGAGCGTTCCTGTATCAAAGCGGTGGGAAGAGACGCGACGCACCGACGGCGCCGCGCGCGAGGCGCGGTGCCGTCGGTCGTGCGCGAGAGGGCTTACTTCAGCGCGGCGAGCGCTGCGTCGTAGTTCGGCTCGTTCTTGATCTCGCCGACCAGTTCGGCGTGCACGACCTTGTCGTTCTCGTCGAGCACCACGACCGCGCGCGCGGTCAGGCCGGTCAACGGGCCGCTTGTCACATCGACGCCGTACGCTTGCGCGAACTCATGGCCGCGGAACGTCGATGCGGTCACCACGTTCTCGATGCCCTCGGTCGTGCAGAAGCGCGATGCCGCGAACGGCAGGTCGCCCGACACGACGATCACGGCCGTGTTACTGAGCTTCGCGGCGGCTTCGTTGAACTTGCGCGTCGACGTCGCGCAGGTCGGCGTGTCGAGACTCGGGACGATGTTGAGCACTTTGCGCTTGCCGGCGAAGTCGGCGAGCGTCAGCGGCTTCAGGTCCTTGCCGACCAGCGAGAACGCGGCGGCCTGCTGGCCGACCGACGGGAACGTGCCGCTTACTTCGATCGGGTTGCCACCCAGCGTGACTTGACTCATGTGTTGTGCTCCGAAAAGGGCGTCAGTGACGACAATGATGCGCCCGCTCGAGGGCGGGCGCGCGAGGGTGCGTTACGGATAAAAAATCTGAACGCGGAAATTGGAGGCGATCGCGCTGCCGGTGTCGAGGTGCACGATCATCGTCTGCGTCGCATGCGCAGGCAGGCCGGCCGCGATCACGGTGCCGGGCGGCACGTAATCCTGCGGCCACAGCACGCGTCGCACCGCGACGTTGTTCTGATCGTCGAGCAGCGTCAGTTCGATCGCGGGGTAGGCGAGCGCGATGTTCAGGCGGTTGTGCAGCGGCATCTTCAGTTCGAGCTTGTGCGGGCCATCGATCTGCCGCAGATCGGACGGCTCGACCAGCAGGCCTTCGATGTCGTGCGGCGGTGTCAGCTGACAGCCCAGATGCGCGCAGGCCTGCGCGTACAGTATTTGCGAGCGCGGCAGGTTGACCATCACGGTCTCGCGTTGCCACCACGCGAGTTGCGCGAGCAGCGCAATCACGAGCAGCGCCGCAAGCACCACGCCGGCAACGATCCAGCCGACGCGTCCGGCGTCCGCGGGGCGGGTTTCGCGCATGACCGGGAACGGGTCGGCGCCATCGCCGACGGGAGGGTTGACCGAGAACGGCTCGCCGCTCGATGGGGCGGGCGAAGGACCGCCCGGCGGGCGCGGGCCGCCGGTACCGCCGGCGCCAAAGGCACCCGCGGTAGCCGCGACACCTGCAGCACCCGCGGCAGCGCCCAGGCCTGCTGCGGCGCCGAAGCTAGCCGCCCCCGCACCGACCGGGCCGAAGCGCGGTTCGTTGTCGGGCATGCCACGCAGATTCGCTGGTTCGCGCAGAGCCGGTTCATCGAGCGTGGACGGCTCGGGCCGGCCGATCTTGTGCCAGACGCGCGGTGCTTCGTCTTCGACGCGCGGTGGGGCAGTAGAGGCGGTGGGCGCAGCCGCCGCGGCGGGCGCGACGACGGGTGGCTGATGAACCGTGTCGTCGGCGGGATAGGCAAACGGTTCGAGTGGCGCGTCGGCCAGCGTCGGCTCATCGTCCGCAGGTAGTGGTGCGGTGAACGCGCCGGCGCGCAACTCAGGTTCGGTTGCCTCGCGCGAAGCGCCCGACGTGACCGCCGCGTGCTCGTTGCCAAGCGGCAGCGGCGCGAGCGGTACGCTGTTCGCCTGGTCGCGTAAACGGTTGTCGAGCGTGCTGGTGGAAAAGCGGGTGGAGACCTGTTCCGAAGCCGGCGCCCACGCGTCCGATACGTTGCCGCTGAAGTCCGGGCTCGGTTGCCGCACACCCGACAGCGCTTCGATCGCCGCCGCGGCGGCAACCGGTTTGGCCATGGAAAAATCGCCGCCTTCGGGGACGTCGAACAGACTGCTCGACGCGTCGAAGACTTCCTGACAATGCCCGCACCGCACGAGGCCGCGGCGCTGTGCAAGCTGCGCCGGTTGCAGACGGAAGACAGTTTCGCAGAAGGGGCAACGCGTCGCCAGGTGCATATCGAGCCGTTGAGCCTGAGGCCGTTAGGTTGACAATACGCCTTATTCTAATTGCTTTCGCGGCGCGTTCCGGCGAGGCACACCCAACCTTCATGTTCGCGCCACACGCTGATGTCGATCCAGCGCGCGTAGACCTGCGCGACTTCGTCGGCCTGGCGCGCGAGAATGCCCGACAGCGCGATGCGGCCGCCCGGTTTCACCTTCGACGACAGCATCGACGCCATCAGCTTCAGCGGATTCGACAGGATGTTCGCGACCACGACGTCGAACTCGCCGACCGGGCAGGCATCGGGCAAGCCATAGGTGACTTCGGCGCGATTGCGCTCGCTATTGTGACGTGCCGATTCGACAGCCTGCGGATCGATGTCGATGCCGATCACCGGATCGGCGCCGCACTTCTTCGCCAGAATCGCGAGGATGCCCGAGCCGCAGCCGTAGTCGAGCACGGACTGGCCGGGCTTGATCGACTGCTCGATCCACTCCATGCACAGGCGCGTGGTGGGGTGGCTGCCGGTGCCGAACGCGAGGCCCGGATCGAGTTCGAGCACGAGCGCGTCGGGGTCCGGCGCGTCGTGCCACGACGGCACGACCCAGATGCGCTCGCCGATCTGGATCGGATCGAACTGCGACTGCGTGAGCCGCACCCAGTCCTGCTCCTCGACCTCGCGCACCGTATAGGCCGGCGCGGCATCGAGCCCGATTTCGTTGGCCGCGGCGGTCAGCAGCACGGCCGGATCGTGTTCCGGCGCGAGCAGCGCGATCACGCGCGAATGCTGCCACGCCGTGCGATCCGGCGTGAGACCGGGCTCGCCGAACAGCGGCTGCTCGTCGGGCGTGTCGGCGTCGGCGTCTTCGACCGACACGGACAGCGCGCCCAACTCGAGCAGCGCGTCGGACAACTCTTCCGCGTGCTCGCGTGCCAGTTCGGCGACCAGTTCCCGATAGCTCATGACTTACGCTTCTTCCGCAACCTGCTGACGCGCGGCCAGCCGGTTTTCGAGGTAGTGAATGCTGGTGCCGCCTTCGACGAACTTCGCGTCGAGCATCAGCTCGCGGTGCAGCGGGATGTTGGTCTGAATGCCTTCGACCACCATTTCCGACAGCGCGATGCGCATCCGCTTGATCGCCTGTTCGCGCGTCGCGCCGTAAGCGATCAGCTTGCCGATCATCGAATCGTAGTTCGGCGGCACGAAATAACCATTGTAGGCGTGCGAGTCGACGCGGATGCCGGGGCCACCCGGCATATGCCACGAAGTCAGGCGTCCCGGCGACGGCGTGAACTTGAACGGATCTTCGGCGTTGATCCGGCATTCGATCGCATGGCCGCGGAACTGGATGTCGCGCTGGCGGAAAGTGAGCTTCTCGCCGGCCGCGATGCGGATCTGTTCCTGCACGATGTCGACACCGGTGATCAGTTCGGTCACCGGATGCTCGACCTGCACGCGCGTGTTCATCTCGATGAAGTAGAACTCGCCGTTTTCATACAGGAACTCGAAGGTGCCCGCGCCGAGGTAGCCCATCTTCTTGCACGCATCCGCGCAACGATCGCCGATGCGGTCGATCAGACGACGCGCGATGCCCGGCGCCGGCGCTTCCTCGATCACCTTCTGGTGACGGCGCTGCATCGAGCAGTCGCGCTCGCCGAGCCACACGGCGTTCTTGAACGAGTCGGCCAGCACCTGGATTTCGATGTGCCGCGGGTTCTCGAGGAACTTCTCCATGTAGACCTGCGGGTTGCCGAACGCGCGCCCGGCTTCCTCGCGGGTCATGTTGACCGCGTTGACGAGCGCCGCTTCCGTGTGGACCACGCGCATGCCGCGGCCACCGCCGCCGCCCGCCGCCTTGATGATGACCGGATAGCCGATCTGGCGGGCGATCTTCACGATCTCCTTCGGATCGTCCGGCAGCGCGCCTTCCGAACCCGGCACGCAAGGCACGCCGGTCTTGATCATGGTTTGCTTGGCCGTGACCTTGTCGCCCATCATGCGGATCGTTTCCGGACGCGGGCCGATGAAGGTGAAGCCGGACTGCTCGACGCGCTCGGCGAAGTCGGCGTTCTCCGACAGGAAGCCGTAGCCGGGGTGGATCGCTTCGGCGTCGGTGACTTCGGCCGCGCTGATCAGCGCGGGCATGTTCAGATAGCTCAGATTCGACGGTGCCGGGCCGATGCAGACCGCCTCGTCGGCGAGCTTCACGTACTTGGCTTCCTTGTCGGCTTCTGAATAGACGACGACCGTCTTGACGCCGAGTTCGCGGCAGGCGCGCTGGATACGGAGCGCGATCTCGCCACGATTGGCAATGAGGATTTTTTCAAACATAGCGGGTTTTCGACTCATCAATGGGCGCCGGGTCGGTCACGACGCCGGCTGCCGCAGAGGATCGGTCGCGCGCCTCGGGACGAGCGGCGCGCGGGCGGCGATTGGTGCGTGCCGCGTTAGCCGACCACGAACAGCGGTTGGCCGTACTCGACCGCCTGGCCGTTTTCGACGAGAATTTCCTTGACCACGCCGGACTTGTCCGACTCGATCTCGTTGAGCAGTTTCATCGCTTCGATGATGCAGATGGTCTGGCCTTCCTTGACCGTGTCGCCGACCTGCACGAACGGATCGGCACCCGGCGACGGCGCGCGGTAGAACGTGCCGACCATCGGCGAAGTCACGACGTGACCTTGCGGCGCGGCGGCGGCCGGCGTCGCCGGCGCACCCGCGGCGGCTCCCGGACCTTCGACCGCGCCTGCCGGTGCCGGCGGCGCGAATTGCGGTGCGGCGTACGAGGGGGACGGCTGGACGTAAACCGGCGGCGCATTCTTGACGATGCGGACCTTGCCTTCGCCCTCGGTCACTTCGAGTTCGGAAATACCGGACTCCGAGACGAGGTCGATCAGAGTTTTGAGTTTACGTAGATCCATCAGGGTGCCCCTTTTCAATGCGTAGTGTGCCGGCGCGTGCAAGCGTGCAATAGCCGGCTCAAATTGGACGTGTTTGGATTCAGCCGCGCGACGAGCCGGCCGCGAGCCGGTCGAGCGCGAATTCGAGCGCGTACAGATACCCCTTCCAGCCGAGGCCGCAGATGACCCCCTCAGCCTGGTCGGAGAAATACGAGTGATGCCTGAACGGTTCGCGGCGATGCACGTTCGACAGATGAATCTCGACGAACGGGATGCCGACCCCCGCTAGTGCGTCCCGAATGGCCACGCTAGTGTGCGTGTACGCGGCGGGATTGATCAGGATGAAATCGGTTTGCTCAGTGCGGGCCGCCTGAATACGGTCGACCAGCGCGCCTTCGTGATTGCTCTGGAACGACGCGAACTCGACGCCTGCGTCGGCTGCGCGGTCCGCCAGCGCCTGATCGATCTGCGGCAGGGTCACGCGACCGTAGACCTCGGGTTCCCGGGTGCCGAGAAGGTTGAGGTTGGGCCCGTGCAGTACCAGCAGTCGCGTCATGGTCGCTTCTTTTTCCGTGGAATTGCGCGAACTTTAGCGCTGATTAGAGAAACTTGTCTAGTTTCGCGCGCGTACGCGGCTGCGGCCGGGGCGGGCCGCCGCGCGGCCATGGACCCAACTTCACTCAAATTCGGGAATTATCCGCGCATTTTTGCTCGTTCTGCACGGAATTGGATGCCAAAAAGCGCAGCGTCAGAAATCGGGAAATTTACAGCGTATCGAGCGTCTGGCGCAGCGCCGCGGGGTCGATCTGGCCCAATTTTGTCGAGCGGATGTTGCCTTTTGCGTCGATCACGACGGTAAACGGCAAACCGCCCGCATTGTTGCCGAACGCGCGCGCGAGGTCGGCGCCGCCGAAGCCGGTCACGTAGATGGGGTACGCGACCTTGACCTTCTGCAGGAAGGTCTGGATGTTCTTTTCGGAGTCGACGCCGAGGCCGACGAACTGGATGCCTTTCTTCGCGTACTCGCGCTGGATCTGCGACAGCGCCGGCATTTCCTCGACGCACGGACCGCACCACGACGCCCAGAAGTTGACGACGATCGGGCGGCCCTTGAGCAGGCTCAGCGATTGGGGCTTGCCGTCGACGTTCGTGACCGGCGCGGTCCACAACTGCTGGACGGGACTCGCATGGGTGTCAGGCTGCGACCCGGGCTGGGCCGCGTACGCGACGTCGGTACCGCGATTGAGCCAGTGATTGGCCAGCACGCCGCCGCCCGCGGCGATCAGCGCAACGGCCGCGCCCGCCAGCATACGTCTCGTGTTCATCGTGCTCCGTTCTGTCTGATCAATTGGTGAATGACGGCACTTCGTCGCCGTCGAGCAGCGCCTGCACCGCCTGAAGTTTCGCCCGCGCCGTGCGGCCGCGGCCATCGGCGCGTACTGCGCCGCGCAGGTCGTCGGTTTCGTACAGCGCGACGTGGATGCCGACCGGCTCGGCGTTGCGCTCGTTCGCGGGACGCCACAGAAAGCTCAGCGTCTCCACATAGCCGCGCCCCGCGAAGTGGCGCGTTTCCGACACGTCGTACTGGATGTTCGCATTGAGCATGTAGATCGCGACTTCCTTGGGGTTGTCGCAAAACACCTGCAGATGCACGTCCGAATGCTCGCCGGCCGTGCCGCCGAGCACCGCGCCCGTCAGATACGGATTGAACGGCGCGAGCCGTTCCATCCAGTCGACGGCGATCACGCGCAGCCGCCGCAGCAGCGCCGGCTGGCTGTCGCCCTGGAACAGCGACTGATATTCGCGGATTTCTTCTTCGATCTGGTCGTTGTCCGGCAGCCATTCGCCGGCGACACGAGTCTCGCCGACGATCTGCCGGGCCGCCTTGCGCTTCGCGCTGGCGTAGTCCAGACCGTCTTCGGCAATCAGACGTGCAGCCGCGATCGCGATTTCCTCGCGCACCCGCTGCGGATCGAAATGTGATTTGCGGACCATCCCTGCATGATACTCGATCGGCCCTGGCGACGCGGTTCGGCGCCCCGGACGGGGCGGCGCCGGGCGTGGCCGGCAGGGGCGGCGCGCGCCGCGTCGGTTACAATAGGCGTCCTTTGCAGACGGTCGTTCCGGCCGTCCTGCGGCTCTCCCATCCCTCGCAAAAAACGCCCGCGCGGCACGACAGGCTTATGCATATCCACATCCTCGGCATCTGCGGCACCTTCATGGGCGGACTCGCGGTGCTCGCGCGCAATGCGGGCCACACGGTGACCGGCTGCGACGCCGGCGTCTATCCGCCGATGAGCACGCAACTCGAGGCGCAAGGCATCCGTCTGATCGAGGGTTACGACGCGGACCAGTTGAACGGCCTGAACGCGGATCTATTCGTGATCGGCAACGTGGTCACGCGCGGCAACCCGCTGATGGAAGCGATTCTGGACCGCGGCCTGCCGTACGTGTCCGGTCCGCAGTGGCTCGGCGAACACGTGCTGAACGGCAAATGGGTGCTGGCCGTGGCCGGCACGCACGGCAAGACCACCACGAGCTCGATGCTGACCTGGCTGCTCGAAGACGCGGGCCTGAACCCGGGCTTCCTGATCGGCGGTGTGCCGCTGAATTTCGGCGTGTCGGCGCGGCTCACCGATTCGAGCTTCTTCGTGATCGAAGCCGACGAATACGACACCGCATTCTTCGACAAGCGCTCCAAGTTCGTCCATTACCGCCCGAAAACGGCGGTGCTGAACAATCTCGAATTCGATCACGCCGACATCTTCCCCGATCTCGCCGCGATCGAAACGCAGTTCCATCATCTGATCCGCACCGTGCCGCGACTCGGCCGCGTCGTCACGAACGGCCGCGAGGACGCGCTCGAGCGCATGCTCACGCGCGGCTGCTGGAGCGAGGTCGAGCGCTTCGGCGTGCAGGGCGGCTGGGAGATTCAGGCGGCGGAGCAGGGCGAGCCCATCGACGAACGCTTCGCCGTCTATCACAACGGCGAGCGCGTCGGCGTGGTCGACTGGCAGGTGCAGGGCGAGCATAACCGCATGAACGCGCTCGCCGCGATCGCTGCCGCGCGCCACGTCGGCGTGCCGCCGGCGCAGGCCGCGAAGTCGCTGACCGGCTTTCGCAACGTGAAGCGCCGCATGGAAGTGCGCGGCAGCGTCGACGGCGTGACCGTGTACGACGACTTCGCGCATCACCCCACCGCGATCGCGACGACGGTGGCGGGGCTGCGCGCGCGCGTCGGCCGCGACAACACGCGAATTCTCGCGGTGCTCGAACCGCGCTCGAACACGATGAAGCTCGGCGTGATGAAGGCGCAACTGCCGGCGAGCCTCGTCGACGCCGACCTCGTGTTCGGCTACGGCGCCCCGAGCGGGCGCGACGCGCTCGGCTGGAACCTCGGCGAAGCGCTTGCGCCGCTCGACGGCAAGGCCCAGGCGTTCGACAACCTCGACGCGCTCGTGAAGGCGGTGGTCCACGCGGCGCGCCCCGGCGATCAGATTCTGGTGATGAGCAACGGCGGCTTCGGCGGTGTGCATCAGAAGCTGCTCGACTCTCTGTCGGCGCGAGGCGCGTCGTGATTCTCTATCTGCACGGTTTCCGCTCGTCGCCGAATTCGTTCAAGGCGCGCCTGCTCGCCGCGCGTCTCGCCGAACTGGGCCGCGCCGACGAGTGGTGCTGCCCGATGCTGCCGGTCTCGCCACTCGAGACGGTCGCGCTCGCCGAAGCGCGGGTGGCCGAAGCTCGCGCGCAGGGCGGAGCCCAGCAGGTGACGGTGATCGGCAGTTCGCTCGGCGGCTATTTCGCCACGCATCTGGCCGAGAAGCACGGCTGGCCGGCCGTGCTGCTGAACCCGGCGGTCGTGCCGCAGCGCGACCTGAGCGCGTATCTCGGTGAGCAGCCGCTGTGGCATGGCGGCGGCAGCATCGTGGTCGAGCCGCATCATCTGGATGAATTGCGCGCGCTCGGCGTCGCCTCGATCACGCGGCCCGAACGCTATTATTTGATGGCAGCCACCGGCGACGAAGTGCTCGACTACCGCGAAATGCTTGCGCACTATCCGGGCGCGCGCACCACGCTGATCGAAGGCAGCGACCACGCGATCAGCGAGTTCGCGCAGTATCTCGACGACGTGCTGGCGTTCTGCGACGGCGAGCATGTCGAGCCGCCGGCGCCGCGCGCGGCGGCCTGACGGCCTGCAAGGACGTCAGTCAGAAAGACACACCGACCGCCGCCGCTGGTCGCAAGATCGCAGGTCGCAAGATTCAACCCGCTGGCACGCGCAGTGCGCGCCGCGGATTCACTATCACGAACAGGTTGCCGTGCCGCGCATGCAGTGATCGATTGCTACAGAGCGTCGGGCGCGCCGGCAGATGCAAGTCAGAACGAGAGTATTGAGTGAACGTTTTCTTCGAGGAATCGGGCAGTTTCAAGGCCGGCAGCGTGCTGTCGCGCCAGGGCGACGCATTTCAGGTCGAGTTGCCGGGCGGCCGGCGCGCGAAGGTGCGCGGCAAGGATGTGCTGATCGAGTTCGAGAAGCCCACCGCGGCCGAACTGATGCAGCAGGCCGACGCGATGGCGCAGGAGATCGATCTCGACTTCCTGTGGGAATGCGCGCCGGACGATGAATTCCCGTTCGCGACGCTGGGCGCCGAGTACTTCGGCGCGAGCTTCGGCGCGATCGAGCGCGCGGCGCTCGTGCTGCGCATGCACGGCTCGCCGGTGTACTTCCGCCGCAAGGGCCGGGGCATGTACCAGCGCGCGCCGCAAGAGCAGTTGAAGATGGCGCTCGCGGGCCTCGAGCGCAAGCGTCAGCAGGCGCTCGTGCAGGCGCAGTATGAGGAAGAGCTGAAGGCTGGCCGTCTGCCGGAAGCGTTCGCGGGTGCCAAGGGCCTCGCGCTGCTGACGAAGCCGGACAAAAACACCATCGAGTACAAGGCGCTCGAAAACGCCGCGGCCGCGCGTGGCATCTCGCAGGCGCGGCTGATGCTCGAATGCGGCGCGATCGCGTCGCCGCGCGCGCTGCACGAAGCGAAGTTCCTGTCCGAGTTCTTCCCGCACGGCACCGGCTTCCCGCCCGTGGCGGCCGCGAACGTGCCCGACGATCTGCCGCAGGCCGACATCGAAGCGTTCTCGATCGACGACATCACCACGACCGAAATCGACGACGCGTTCTCGGTCGAGCATCTGGCCGACGGCCGCGTGCGCATCGGCGTGCACATCGCCGCGCCGGCGCTCGGCATCCAGCGCGGCGACGACGTCGATGCGATCGCGCGCGCGCGTTTGTCGACGGTCTACATGCCCGGCGACAAGATCACGATGCTGCCCGACAGCGTCGTCGAAACTTTCACGCTTGCCGAGGGTGGGTATCGGCCGGCGCTGTCGCTGTATGTGATCGTCAATCGCGAAACGCAGGAGATCGTCGCGAGCGAAACACGCGCCGAGCGCGTGTTCGTGAAGAACAACCTGCGCCACAACACGCTCGACGAAATCGTCACGGAACAGGCGCTCGCCGAAGGCACCGGCGAGTATCCGCACAAGGACGATATCGCCGTGCTGTGGCCGTTCGCGCAGGCACTGTTCGAGAAGCGCCAGACCGCGCGCGCCGGCTACGGCCTGCGCCGCGAAGTGCAGCGCAATACCGATTTCAATTTCTACGTCGAAGGCGAGCACATCACGATCACGCCGCGCCGGCGCGGCTCGCCGCTCGACACGATCGTCGCCGAGCTGGCGATTCTCGCGAACTCGTCGTGGGGCGGATTCCTGCACGATCACGGCGTGCCGGGCATCTATCGCACGCAGCGTGCGTTCGGCGCGCCGAGCGGCCCGAAGCGCACGCGCATGCAGACCAACGCCGCACCGCACGAAGGGCTCGGCGTCACGCAGTACGCGTGGAGCACCTCGCCGCTGCGCCGCTACGTCGACCTGGTGAACCAGTGGCAGCTGATCGCGTGCGTGCAGCATGGCGTGACCGCGAAGCTCGCCGCGCCGTTCAAGCCGAAGGACGCCGATCTGTTCGCGGTCGTGCAGGGCTTCGACGACACTTACACCGCGTACGCCGACTACCAGCGCCGCATGGAGTACTTCTGGTGTCTGCGCTGGCTCACGCAGGAGAATCGCAAGCAGGTGGTCGCGTCGGTCGTGAAGGGCGATCTCGTGCGTCTCGAAGAAATTCCGCTGTTGCTGCACGTGCCTGGCCTCGGCGTGCATGCGCGCGGCACGCGTTTGCAGATGGAAGTGATGTCGATCGATGAGCTAACGATCGAAGCGTCGGTGCGTCTGCTGCACGTGCTCGACGCGCCGACCGTGACGAGCGGCGCCGAAGCCGAAGAAGGCGAGGACGAGGGCGACGAAGAGTTGCTCGACGCATCGGATGAAAGCGCCGAAAGCGAAGCGGAGGCGCAAGCCGAAGCCGGCGGCGACAACACCAACGACAACCCCGGCGCCGACGGATCCGCGGCAACCGGCGACGGCAACGACGCCGCGAATACCGCCGACAACGACCAACACATCACGGAGCCGGGACGATGAGCGGCAACCAGACACGCGACCGCTACGCGGTCATCGGCAATCCGGTCGGCCATAGCAAGTCGCCGTTCATCCATGGCCGCTTCGCGGCGCAGACCGGCGAGCCGGTCGAGTACGGTCATCTGCTCGCGCCGGTCGACGCGTTCGTGCCGCACGTGCGCGCGTTCATCGAAGCGGGCGGCCGCGGCCTGAACGTGACGGTGCCGTTCAAGCTCGAAGCGCATGCGTTCGCGAACACGCTGTCGCCGCGCGCGGCGGCGGCCGGCGCGGTGAACACGCTGCGGGTCGACGCCGACGGCATCTACGGCGACAACACCGATGGCTTCGGCCTCGTGCGCGACATCGAGGTGAATCTTGGCGTGCCGCTGAAAGGCGCGCGCGTCCTGCTGCTTGGCGCGGGCGGTGCCGCGCGCGGTGTCGTGCTGCCGATGCTCGACCGCGCGCCGCATACGCTGACGATCGTCAATCGCACCGCGCAGAAGGCCGAGGCGCTGGTCGAGCAGTTCGCGCAGGCTGCGAGCGACGCGCACTGCCGTTTCGCCGGCGGCAGCGCCCGCGCGATCGAAGCGGGGCAGTACGACGTGATCGTCAACGCGACAGCGGGCAGCCTCGATGCGTCGCTTCCCGAGTGCGACGACCGCGCGTTCGGCAACGGCACGCTCGCCTACGACATGATGTACGGCGCGCATCCGACCGTCTTCATGCAGCACGCGGCGAAGCTCGGCGCGCGCGGTGCCGATGGCCTCGGCATGCTGGTCGAACAGGCCGCCGAATCGTTCTATGTGTGGCGCGGCGTGCGCCCCGACGGCGCACCGGTGCTCGCCGAATTGCGCGCGCTGCTGACGGCGCCGTCGCACACGTAACGCCAGCACGCGGACAGCACGCACCATGACAGCGACGCGGCGTGCCAGCGGTTCGCGCGGCCAGGCCGGCCCGCTGCGCTGGCTCGGCTATGTGCTCGCGGTCGTGGCCATCGCCTGGCTCGCGACCCAGGCGTACTACTTCGCGCAGATCGCGATCTGGAACGTCGTCAATCCGCGCTCGACCGCGTTCATGCGCTCGGATGCATGGCGTCTGTCGCAGGACCGGCCGGATCTGTCGGTGCAGCGCACGTGGGTGCCGTACGAGCAGATCTCGCGCAACCTGAAGCGCGCGATCATCGCCTCCGAGGACGCGAACTTCGTCAACAACAAAGGCTACGAAACCGACGCGATCCTGCAGGCGTGGGAGCGCAACAAGGCGCAGGGCCGGATCGTGCGCGGCGGTTCGACGATCTCGCAGCAGCTGGCGCGCAACCTGTTTCTGTCGCGCGAGAAAAGCTATATCCGCAAGGGCCAGGAGCTGATCATCACGTGGATGCTCGAAACGTTGATGGACAAGCAGCGCATCTTCGAGATCTATCTGAACTCGGTCGAATGGGGCAACGGCGTGTACGGTGCCGAGGCGGCCGCGCAGTACTACTACAAGACCTCGGCGAGCAAGCTCACGGCCGCGCAGTCGGCGCGGCTCGCGGTGATGCTGCCGCGCCCCAAATATTTCGATGAACATAGGAGTTCGCCGTATCTCACGCAACGCGCACGCGTGATCGCGCGACGGATGGGCGCGGCTGAACTTCCAGATTGAAAAAGCGCTCGATTCCCTCGGTTTTACCGCTCCGAAGCCCGCCTCGCGCGGGCTTCTTTGCGTCTTGACTCAAGGGCGCGACGTTCCGCTAAACACGTGATCGCCAACTAAAATCTCACTATATGGACTCAACATTCACATATTGGTGATTCTCAAAACTCGCCCTACAATCCAAGCCAACATGCATCGCTAGACGGCGCTCCAGCGCGCCGATACAGCGAACAGCGACAGAAAAAACCGGAGACGAGGCCAACATGTCTGGCAGCCGATCACAGCAGCCGCGCAAGCGCGGCGCCGCCCGCGTTCCCGCCCTGTGCTCCAGTCCCGCGCGTCAAGCGCAGAAACCATCCGAAAGCGAATCGCCATGAACAAAGCGATGCCCACTCACGCCACCAGTGCGGCCGAGGCTGCGCCGGGGTCGACCGGCGGGCCGAACAGCGCAACCAATTCCGCGCTGAATTCGGCGCCGCGCGAGGCTTCAGCCGTCACCGCCAATGTCGCCGCCAGCGCATCCGCGACCGCGAGGGCGTCGCGCCCGGTGACGCGCGCGGCGACCGTCGACGGACTCGGGCTGCCGGTCACGCTGCTGGAAATCACGCCGCAACAGGCCGGCACGCAGACGCTGTTGCGCGGCCTCGCGATTCTCGAAGCGGCCGCGGCCGGCGTGCGCGACCTGCGCAGCTTCGGCGCCGCGCTCGGCACGACCCGCAGCACCACGCATCGACTCGTCAGCAGCCTCGTGCAGGCGCGCTATCTGCGTCAGGTGCAGGGCGGCTATCTGCTCGGGCCGAAGCTGATCGAGCTCGGCACGATCGCACTCGAACAGATGCCGCTCACGGCGGTCGCGCGTCCGCACCTGGAGTCGCTGGCCGAGCAGACGCTCGACACGATCCACCTCGGCGTGCGCGATGGCGACGATGTGCTGTACATCGACAAGATTCCCGGCACGCGCGGCCTCGAAATGCGCTCGCGCGTCGGCCATCGGATGCCGCTCGCGTCGACCGGCATCGGCAAGGCGATGATGCTCGACCTTGGCTCCGACGCATGGCAGTCGCTATTCGAAGCGTCGCGCCGTGCGCTCGCGGGCGTCAGCTTCAAGCCGGACAACCGCCCCGACGCGCCGACCTTCCTGCAGCGCATGACGAACTACGCGGCCGGCGGCTACACGTTCGATCTCGAAGAGAACGAAGCGGCGATCCGGTGTGTCGCGGCGCCGGTGCGCGACGCGTCGGGCGCGATCGTCGCGGCGCTGTCGGTGGCGAGCACGATTCCCTACATGCCGCTAGAACGAATGGACGAACTGATTCCGATCGTGCAGCGCGAGGCGCGCGCGATTTCGGAAGAACTCGGTTGGCGCGCTCCGCAACCGGCCACGCGCAGGATCAAGCGATGAAACAAGCGGGCACCGCCACGCTGGCGAACCACCAGGCCGCCGCGCCCAACCCGGGCGTGAAGCCGGACGCGACCGCTGTCGCCGATAGAGCCGCCATCGATTTCACGCAGGCCGCGCTGATCGCGCTGGACTGGGGCACGACGTCGCTGCGCGCCTATCTGTTCGACGCGCACGGTCGCGTGCTGGCGACGCGCGCATCGACGGCCGGCATCATGAATCTGCCGCGCAGCGCGGCCGAGGGCGGCTTCGACGCCGCGTTCGACGACGCCTGCGGTGCGTGGCTCGACCACGCGCGCGGCGTGCCGGTGATCGCGGCGGGGATGGTCGGCAGCGCGCAGGGCTGGCTCGAAGCGCCGTATGTCGAGACGCCCGCGAACGCCGATGCGCTGGTGGCCGGCATCGTCCGCGTGCAGACCGCGAGCGGCGCGACGCTGCACATCGTGCCGGGCGTGCTGCAACCCGGCGAGCTGCCGAACGTGATGCGCGGCGAGGAGACGCAGATTTTCGGCGCGCTCGACGCGGACGCGAACGGCGCGCAAGACGCGAACGCCGCCGACAGCAACGTCCGCTCGCTGATCGGCCTGCCCGGCACGCATGCGAAGTGGGCGGTCGTGCAGGCGGAGCGCATCGAGCGGTTTCATACCTTCATGACCGGCGAGGTGTTCGCCGCGCTGCGCGAGCACACGATTCTCGGCCGCACGATGGTCACACCCGATCGTCCCGATACCGAAGCCTTTCTGCGCGGCGTGAATATCGCGCGCGAGAAGGGTCAGGCAGGTGTGCTCGCGACCGTGTTCAGCACGCGCACGCTCGGCTTGACCGGCGCGCTGTCGAGCGAGGCGCAGCCCGACTATCTGTCGGGCCTGCTGATCGGACACGAACTCGCCGGCCTGGAAGCGGTACTCGCTCAGCAGGGCAGCTCGCTCGCGCAGCAGAGCCTGCGGCTGATCGGCAACGACGCGCTGTGCGAGCGCTACCGCCTCGCGCTCGCGCAATTCGGCTGTCTGCGCGCGGATCTGGTCAGGCAAGCGACCGAACGCGGCCTGTGGCGCGTCGCCGTCGAAGCGGGGCTCGTCCGGCCGTCCGCCCAGGCGGCACACGCAGGCTGACCGGCGCGACCTTCGCCCAAGACGCTCACGAAACAAGGAACCGACATGCAACCTCACATCAATCTGCCCGGACCGTACATGCCGCACGCGGGTCTGATCGCCGCGTTCGAAGCCTGTCCGCTGATCGCGATCCTGCGCGGCGTGACGCCCGCCGATGCGGCCGATCACGGTCAAGCGCTGTACGAAGCCGGTTTTCGCATCGTCGAAGTGCCGCTCAATTCGCCGCAGCCGTTCGACAGCATCTCGGCGATCCGCAAGGCGCTGCCGGCCGACGCGATCGTCGGCGCGGGCACGGTGCTGCATCCGCTCTACGTGGACGACGTGAAGTCGGCGGGCGGCGAGCTCATCGTGATGCCGCACAGCGATCCGGACGTCGTGATCGCCGCGAAAGCGAAGGGTCTCGCGTGCGCACCGGGCGTCGCGACGCCGAACGAAGCGTTCATCGCGCTGAAGAACGGCGCGGACGTGCTGAAGATGTTCCCCGCCGAGCAGCTCGGCTGCCAGGTCGTCAAGGCATGGCGAGCGGTGATCGCCGCGCAGGTGCCGCTGGTGCCGGTCGGCGGCGTCACGCCGGACAACATGGGGCCGTTCCTGACCGCCGGCGCGAACGGTTTCGGCCTCGGCTCGGCGCTGTACAAGCCGGGCCAGAGCGCGGCAGTGACCGCGTCGCATGCGAAGGCGTTCATCAACGGTCTGCGGATCGCCCGCGCGGGCGTGAAGAAATGAACCGGCTCGCCGGCAAGGCCGCACTCGTGACCGGCGCCGGGCGCGGCATCGGCGCGGCGATCGCGCTGGCGTTCGCGCGCGAGGGCGCGGCGGTCGTGCTGGCGGAACTCGACCTCGATACCGCGCAGCGCACGGCCGCGCGGATCGAGGCGGAACTTGGCGCCGGCGCGCGCGTGCTCGCGGTGCAGACCGACGTGACACAACCGGCGTCGGTGCAGCATGCGGTGAGCGAAGGCGCACGCGCATTCGGCGGGCTCGACATCCTCGTCAACAACGCGGGCATCAACGTGTTCTGCGATCCGCTGACGATGACCGACGCCGACTGGCGGCGCTGCTTCGCGGTCGATCTCGACGGCGTGTGGAACGGCTGTCGGGCGGTGTTGCCGGGCATGGTCGAGCGCGGCGCGGGCAGCATCGTGAACATCGCGTCGACGCACGCGTTCAAGATCATCCCGGGCTGCTTCCCGTACCCGGTCGCGAAGCACGGCGTGATCGGCCTCACGCGCGCGCTCGGCATCGAGTACGCGCCGCGTAACGTGCGCGTGAACGCGATCGCGCCGGGCTACATCGAGACGCAGTTGACGCACGACTGGTGGAACGAGCAGCCCGATCCCGCCGCCGCGCAGCAGGCGACGCTCGATTTGCAGCCGATGAAGCGCATCGGCCGCCCGGAGGAGGTGGCGATGACCGCGGTGTTCCTCGCGTCGGACGAGGCGCCGTTCATCAACGCGAGCTGCATCACCGTCGATGGCGGGCGCTCGGCGCTGTATCACGACTGAATTTGCAGCGCCCGGAAACACGGGCAAAGAGACGCACAGAACACCGGACGACGCGCTGGCCGCGTGTGTCAGGACCGGTATAAGAAGACGCGGCCGATTACCTTCTCGTTATCAATTAGTCAGGAGACACGCATCATGAAACGAAGAATTTTCCTCACGCTGGCAGCGGCGGCGACGGGGGTGCTCTTCAACGCGCCGGTCGTACAGGCTGCCGATACGGTCAAGATCGGCTTCCTCGTGAAGCAGCCGGAAGAACCGTGGTTCCAGGACGAATGGAAGTTCGCCGAGATCGCCGCCAAGGACAAGGGCTTCACGCTCGTGAAGATCGGCGCGCCGTCGGGCGAGAAGGTGATGAGCGCAATCGACAACCTCGCCGCGCAGAAGGCGCAGGGCTTCGTGATCTGCACGCCCGACGTCAAGCTCGGGCCGGGCATCGTCGCGAAGGCGAAGGCCGACGGCCTGAAGATGATGACGGTCGACGACCGCCTCGTCGACGGCGCGGGCAAGCCGATCGAGTCGGTGCCGCACATGGGCATCTCGGCGTATAACATCGGCAAGCAGGTCGGCGACGGCATCGCGGCTGAAATCAAGAAGCGCGGCTGGGACATGAAGGACGTCGGCGCGATCGACGTGACCTATGAGCAGCTGCCGACCGCGCATGACCGCACCACCGGCGCGACCGACGCGCTGGTCGCCGCCGGCTTCCCGAAAGCGAACATCGTCACCGCGCCGCAGGCGAAGACCGACACGGAAAACGCTTTCAACGCCGCCAACATCGCGCTGACGAAGAACCCGCAGTACAAGCATTGGGTCGCTTACGCGCTGAACGACGAAGGCGTGCTCGGCGCGGTGCGCGCGGCCGAAGGCCGTGGCTTCAAGGCCGACAACATGATCGGCATCGGCATCGGCGGCTCGGAATCCGCGCTGAACGAGTTCAAGAAGCCGCAGCCGACGGGCTTCTTCGGCACCGTGATCATCAGCCCGAAGCGCCACGGCGAGGAAACCTCGGAACTGATGTACGCGTGGATCACGCAGGGCAAGGAGCCGCCGCTGCTGACGCTGACGAGCGGCATGCTGGCGACGCGCGACAACGTCGGCGAAGTGCGCGAGAAGATGGGCCTCGCGTCGAAGTAAGCGTGAAACCCGCGGTGACATGAAGTGCGCCGCGGGCGCAAGAAGATCTGCGGTAGACAGACGGGCCGCGCGCCGCGCGCGCGGTCCACATGAAGGAGGCGAAGTGTCAGCGACGCTACGTTTTGACAATATCGGCAAGGTCTTTCCAGGCGTGCGTGCGCTCGACGGTGTGTCCTTCGACGTCAACGTCGGCCAGGTGCACGGCCTGATGGGCGAAAACGGCGCGGGCAAATCGACGCTGCTGAAAATTCTCGGCGGCGAGTATCAGCCCGATTCGGGCCGCATGATGATCGACGGCAACGAGGTGCGCTTTCCGAGCGCGGCCGCGTCGATCGGTGCCGGCATCGCGGTGATTCACCAGGAACTGCAGTACGTGCCGGACCTGACGGTCGCGGAAAATCTGCTGCTCGGCCAGTTGCCCAATGCGCTCGGCTGGGTCAACAAGCGCGAGGCGAGGCGCTTCGTGCGCGAGCGGCTCGAAGCGATGGGCGTCGCGCTCGATCCGAGCGCGAAGCTGCGCAAGCTGTCGATCGCGCAGCGGCAGATGGTCGAAATCTGCAAGGCGCTGATGCGCAACGCGCGCGTGATCGCGCTCGACGAGCCGACCAGCTCGCTGTCGCATCGCGAGACCGAGGTGCTGTTCAAGCTGGTGCGCGATCTGCGCGCCGACAACCGCGCGATGATCTACATCTCGCACCGGATGGACGAGATCTACGAGCTGTGCGACGCGTGCACGATCTTCCGCGACGGCCGCAAGGTCGCGTCGCATCCGACGCTCGAAGGCGTGTCGCGCGACACGATCGTCAGCGAGATGGTCGGGCGCGAAATTTCGGACATCTATAGCTATTCGGCGCGGCCGCTCGGCGAAGTGCGCTTCGCGGCGAAGGCGATCGAAGGTCATCCGCTCGCGCAGCCGGCGAGCTTCGAGGTGCGGCGCGGCGAGATCGTCGGCTTCTTCGGTCTGGTTGGCGCGGGCCGCAGCGAGCTGATGCATCTGGTGTATGGCGCCGAGCATCGCAAGGGCGGCGAGCTGATGCTCGACGGCAAGCCGATCAAGGTGCGCAGCGCGGGCGAGGCGATCAAACACGGCATCGTGCTGTGCCCGGAGGATCGCAAGGAAGAGGGCATCGTCGCGATGGCGAGCGTCGCGGAAAACATCAACATCAGCTGCCGTCGTCACTATCTGCGCGCGGGCGTGTTTCTCGATCGCAAGAAGGAGGCGCAGACCGCGGACCGTTTCATCAAGCTACTGAAGATCAAGACGCCGCATCGCCGGCAGAAGATCCGCTTCCTGTCGGGCGGCAACCAGCAGAAGGCGATTCTGTCGCGCTGGCTGGCCGAGCCCGATCTGAAGGTCGTGATTCTCGACGAACCGACGCGCGGCATCGACGTCGGCGCGAAGCACGAGATCTATAACGTGATCTATCAGCTCGCGGAGCGCGGTTGCGCGATCGTGATGATTTCGTCGGAATTGCCGGAAGTGCTCGGCGTGTCCGACCGCATCGTCGTGATGCGCCAGGGCCGCATATCCGGCGAGCTCGCGCGCAAGGACGCGACCGAGCAGTCGGTGCTGAGCCTCGCGCTGCCGCAAAGCTCGACCGCGCTGCCTGATGACGCAAACCCGGAAGCCAACGCAAACGCCAACGCCGCCAACCAGAGCGGCTCGCGCGCGGCCTGAACCTGATCCGGACGCGAGTCCGCAACCCGTGGGGAACGGGGAGGAGTATTGAACATGCAAGCCAGAGAAAACCTCGCGCAGCAGGCCGCCACGAGCGCGGCCGACGCGCTGATTCCGCAGACCAGCGACAAGGCCAAGTGGTGGCAGCAGATCACCGAGTACAGCCTGATCGTGATCTTCATCGTGATGTTCGTCACGATGTCGCTGACCGTCGATCACTTCTTCTCGATCGAGAACATGCTCGGCCTCGCGCTGTCGATCTCGCAGATCGGCATGGTCGCGTGCACGATGATGTTCTGCCTCGCGTCGCGCGACTTCGACCTGTCGGTCGGCTCGATCGTCGCGTTCGCCGGCGTGCTGTGCGCGATGGTGCTCAACGCGACCGGCAACACCTTCATCGCGATCGTCGCGGCGGTCGCGGCGGGTGCGGTGATCGGCTTCGTCAACGGCGCGGTGATCGCTTATCTGCGCATCAACGCGCTGATCACGACGCTCGCGACGATGGAAATCGTCCGCGGCTTCGGCTTTATCGTGTCGCATGGGCAGGCGGTCGGCGTGTCCTCGGATACGTTCATCGCATTGGGCGGCCTGACGTTCTTCGGCGTGTCGCTACCGATCTGGGTCACGCTGATCTGCTTCATCGTGTTCGGCGTGATGCTGAACCAGACCGTGTACGGCCGCAACACGCTCGCGATCGGCGGCAATCCGGAAGCGTCGCGGCTTGCCGGTATCAATGTGGAGCGCACGCGCGTCTACATCTTCCTGATCCAGGGCGCCGTCACCGCGCTCGCCGGCGTGATTCTCGCGTCGCGTATCACGTCGGGTCAGCCGAACGCGGCCGAAGGCTTCGAGCTGAACGTGATCTCCGCTTGCGTGCTCGGCGGCGTGTCGCTGCTGGGCGGCCGGGCGACGATCTCCGGCGTCGTGATCGGCGTGCTGATCATGGGCACGGTCGAGAACGTGATGAACCTGCTGAACATCGACGCGTTCTACCAGTACCTGGTGCGCGGCGCAATCCTGCTCGCGGCCGTGCTGCTCGACCAGTTGAAGAACCGCGGCTCACGCGACTGATTCACTTTCACCTCATCTCAAGCTCATAAAGGAATCGAACGATGTCGTCTTCGGCCAATGCAAACGCCAGTCTCGCTGACACCGCGTACGCGCGCTATCCGAGCCTCGTCGACCGTACGGTGCTGATCACGGGCGGCGCGACCGGTATCGGCGCATCGTTCGTCGAGCACTTCGCGGCGCAGGGCGCGCGCGTCGCGTTCTTCGATATCGACGCGAGCGCGGGCGAGGCCCTCGCCGACCAGCTCGGCGATTCGAAGCACAAGCCGCTCTTTCTGGCCTGCGATCTGACCGACGTCGACGCGCTGCAAAAAGCGATCGCCGACGTGAAGGCCGCGCTCGGCCCGATCCGGGTGCTGATCAACAACGCGGCGAACGACAAGCGCCATCAGATCGGCGACGTCACGCGCGAGTCGTTCGACGCGGGCATCGCCGTGAACATCCGCCACCAGTTCTTCGCGGCGCAGGCCGTGATGGAGGACATGAAGGCCGCGAAGAGCGGCTCGATCATCAACCTCGGCTCGATCAGCTGGATGCTGAAGAACGGCGGCTATCCGGTGTACGTGATGTCGAAGTCGGCGGTGCAGGGTCTGACGCGCGGGCTCGCGCGCGATCTCGGCCACTTCAATATCCGCGTCAACACGCTGGTGCCGGGCTGGGTGATGACCGAGAAGCAGCTGCGCCTGTGGCTCGACGACAACGGCCGCCGCCAGATCAAGGAAGGCCAGTGCATCGACGCCGAGCTGTTGCCGGCCGACCTCGCGCGCATGGCGCTGTTCCTCGCCGCCGACGACAGCCACATGATCACCGCGCAGGACATCGTCGTCGACGGAGGCTGGGCGTGAGCGCCAAGCCGCGCGTGCAACGGGCCACGCTGCTGCTCGACGCGCAGTGCGAGCTCGGCGAAGGCGCGAGCTGGTGCGCGAGGAGCGGCCGCTTCTACTGGACCGACATCGAAGGCGCGCGGCTGTGGCGCTACGATCCGGCCGACGGCAGCAGCGATTCGTTCGACCTGCCCGAGCGGCTCGCCACCTTCGCACTGTGCGAAAACCCGCGCTACGTGCTGGTCGGGCTCGCGTCGCAGCTGGCGTTTTTCGATCTGGAGACGCGCAGCACACAACGGATCGTCGACGTCGAACCCGGCATGAACACGCGCGTGAACGATGGCCGCTGCGATCGGCAAGGGCGCTTCGTGTTCGGCACCAAGGACGAAAGCGGGCAACGGCAGACGGTCGCCGGCTTTTATCGGTTGAATCACGATCTGTCGCTCGAACGCTTGCCGTTGCCGGCGCCGGCGATTTCGAACAGCATCGCATTCAGCCCCGACGGCGCGACGATGTACTACTGCGATTCGCCGACGCGTGAAATCCGCGCGTGCGACTATCGCGCGGACGGCAGTATCGCCAACGATCGCATGTTCACTCGCCTGACCGATGCGAACGGCATCCCCGACGGCTCGACCGTCGACAGCGAAGGCGGCCTGTGGAACGCGCAGTGGGGCGGCGCGCGCGTGGTGCGCTACGGTCCCGACGGCGTGGAAACCGAACGTATCGACGTGCCGACCACGCAGCCGAGCTGCGTCGCGATCGGCGGTGCCGCGCTCGGCCAGGCGACGGGCAGCACCCAGCTCGACACGCTGTACATCACGAGCGCTTATGCCGAGCTCGATGCGACCGCGCGCGCGGCCGATACGCTCGCGGGCGATGTATTCGTCGCGGCACTCGCGCGGCGCGGTGTGGTCGAACCGCTGTTCCAGGGCGCGCCCATCTAGCGCAGAATGACGCGGCCCCGGCCACGAGCCGGGGCCGCGATCCTGAAGGTGAAGCAGAAGTCGATGTAGCAGTTTCGGTCCGTGAGCGACACGCCCGCGAGACCGGCCGGCAACGAATCGGCAGCATGCAGTTCGGACTCGAGGCGAATTGGTCAGAAGAAATCGCCCGCAACACCCGTCAAAACCGACGGCAACGTCCCCCGCCTCTCGATGGAGCCAGATATGACTGTTGCGAATCTCGTTTCAGCCTCATCCCCAACCTCTCAAACGCGACGCTCGCGACTTGCCGCGGCGGCCAACCCGGTGCTGGCAGGCCCGAGCACATCGGCGGTGGCGCTCGGCGAAGGCAGCGCCAGCGATGTCGCGTGCATCACGCTCGCCAACTCGCAATTGCGTCTCGATGTCGCGCCGACGCTCGGCGGCGGCGTGACCCGCTTCGACTGGCGCGACGACGGCGCGTTGACGCCGATCTTCCGGCGTTGCCGCCACGTCGGTGCCGACACGCAACCGAACCAGCTTGCCTGCTATCCGCTGTTGCCGTACTCGAACCGCATCGGCGGCGGCCATTTCAGCGTGGCCGGGCGGCGCGTCGAGGTGCCGCGCAACCGTGACGACGAACCACTGCCGATTCACGGCGATGGCTGGCTCGCGCAGTGGCAGGTGCTCGAAGCGGGCCGCGAGCACGTCCGCCTCGCGCTCGACCGCAGCGACGGCAAGCCGTACGCGTTCCGCGCGACGCAGACTTATACGCTCGACGGCTCGACGCTCGTCGTCGCGCTCGAAATCGAAAACGCCGGCCGCGAGGCGTTGCCGTTCGGGCTCGGCGTGCATCCGTTCTTCGTGCGCGACGCGGACACCGAACTGTCGGCGGCGGCGGGCGGCCTGTGGCTGTCGGGCGACGACTGGCTGCCGGTGCGCCATGTGCAGGCGCCACCCGCCTGGCAGTTCGGCGTCGCGTATCCGCTGCCGGAGACGATCGTCAATCACGCGTTCACAGGCTGGAGCGGCCAGGCGGCGGTGGTGTGGCCGAAGCGCCGGCTGTCGCTGAATATCGCCGCCGACACCGACTACTACGTGCTGTACACGCCGCCCGGCGAAGACTTCTTCTGCTTCGAGCCGGTCGATCATCCGATCAACGCGATGAACCTGGCCGGCGGCGCGAGCGAAAACGGCATGACGCTGCTCAAGCGCGGTGAGCGGTTGACGCGCACGTTCCGGTTTACGGTCGAGCGAACTGGGCTGCGCTCGATGCCGGGCGGGCGTGGCGCGCGGCGCAAGCAGCAGTCGTAGGTTTAGCCGCCGATCGTCTGGATCGCTGGATCGCCGGACCGCCGGACCGCCCGACCGCCCGACCGCCCGACCGCCCGACCGCCCGACCGCCGCATCCCCGTTCGGACGAACGTCCGAGCGGGCGCTATGCGCGGCTACCGCCAATCAGGCGCGGGCCGCGCGGTGACCGCCAGCGACGGACGACGATCGCGGGACAGGTAAAATACGCGCCACCTCCGATTACCGGCTCGCCGCGAGACCCACCATGTCCAATTTCATTCAGACACTCAACGACGCCTGGCAGCGCACGAACTCGCTGCTGTGCGTTGGCCTCGATCCCGAGCCCAGCAAATTCCCCGGCGCGCTCGCGGGGCGCGCCGACGCGATCTTCGAGTTCTGCCGCACGATCGTCGACGCGACCGCGCCTTATGCGTCGGCGTTCAAGCCGCAGATCGCCTACTTCGCCGCGCATCGCGCGGAGGACCAGCTCGAGCAACTGATCGCCCACATTCACGCGAACCATCCGGGGTTGCCGGTGATTCTCGACGCGAAGCGCGGCGATATCGGCAGCACCGCCGAGCAGTACGCGCGCGAGGCGTTCGAGCGCTACCAGGCCGACTCGGTGACGGTCAATCCATACATGGGTTTCGATTCGATCGAGCCGTATCTCGAGCACGCGGGCAAGGGCGTGATCGTGCTGTGCCGCACGTCGAACGCGGGCGGTTCGGATCTGCAGTTTCTCGAGACGGGTGGCCGGCCGTTGTATCAGGTCGTCGCGCAACTGGCCGCGCAAAAGTGGAATGCGAGCGGCCAGCTCGGGCTCGTAGTCGGCGCGACGTTCCCGAAGGAAATCGAAGTGGTGCGCGGGATCGTCGGCGACATGCCGCTGCTGATTCCGGGCATCGGCGCGCAAGGCGGCGACGTGCAGGCCACGGTGAGCGCCGGCCGCACCGCGAACGGCACCGGCATGCTGATCAACTCGTCGCGCGCGATCATCTACGCGGGCAACGGCGACGACTTCGCGCAAGCGGCCGCGCAGGCGGCGAAGGACACGCGCGACCGGATCAACGCGTTTCGTTGATTCGGCGGGCGACCCCGCGCCGGGCGGTCCCGCGGCGGGCGGTCCGGCGCGTCAGCGCGTCGGACCGAGCCGCCCGATCAACCCCGCATGGCGCGGATGCCGCGCCTTCAGCGCGTCCACCTCCGCAAGCTCGAACTCGCTGAATTCGAAGCCCGGCGCGACCGTGCAGCCGACCAGCGCAAACGACGCCGGATCGGCGCACTCGGCCGCAAACCACAAGCCGGCCGGCACGACGGCCTGACACACCGTATCGGGATGGGTGAGCGGATTGCCGAGCCGATGCGTGACGAGCGCACCGCTGGCATCGCTTTCATCGAGCACGTGGACCAGCAGCGGCTCGCCGGCGTAGAAATGCCAGACCTCGTCGGAACGGATCCGATGCCACGCCGAATGCGCGCCGTCGCACAACAGGTAATAGATCGCGGTCGACGCGGCGCGCGTGTCGTCCGGATTGCCCGGTTCGCCGGCGCGTAGCACCCGCGCGGCCGAGCGGTAGGTCTCCGCGAAGAAGCCGCCTTCAGGATGCGGCTGCAGATCCAGGCGGCGAATCAGTTCGTCCGCAAGCGCGCGCGATTCCGGCATAGCCGCCTCTTCAGTGATAGTCAGAAGCCGCTCAATGCTCGCGCTCGTCGAGCAGCGCCAGCAGACCACGCAGCGCGTGCGCCGCGGCCTGCACGCGGATCTGCTCGCGATCGCCCTTGAAAATCTTCGTTTCCACCGATGTATGAAGCCGGTTGCTCCAGCCGAACGACACCATGCCGACCGGCTTGGTTTCGGTCCCGCCGCCGGGGCCGGCGACCCCGGTGATCGACAGCGACACCTGCGCGCGGCTGTTGCGCAGCGCGCCTTCGGCCATCGCACGCGCGACCGGCTCGCTGACCGCGCCGTGCTTTTCGATCAGGTCGGCCGGCACGCCGATCATTTCGCTTTTCGCCTGATTCGAATACGTGACGAAGCCGCGTTCGAACCAGCCGCTGCTGCCGGAGATGTCGGTGATCGCGGTCGCGACCATGCCGCCCGTACAGGACTCGGCGGTCACTAGCATCAGGCGCTCGTCGCGCAGGCGGTTGCTCACGCGGATCGCAAGCTGATGAACGACGGAATCGGTAGGCATGGCGTCAGTCAATCCGGAAAACGAAGCCGGCCATGAGGCGCGGCGAGCGGCAGGGGCCGGGGCGGCGACTAAACGAGTCGAACGGTGCTCGAACGGTGTTCAGGCAGCGCTCAAACCGACATTCGCCACAGCGCAATTACGAGCAACGTAAAGAAGGCGGCGACCAGGTCATCGAACATGATGCCAAAGCCACCTTTCAGCCGGCGGTCGAAATAGCCGATCGGCGGCGGCTTCACCATGTCGAAGAAGCGGAAGACCACGAATGCCCACAACTGGGCGCTGAGCGTGGCGGGTGTAACCATCAGCAGCACGAGCCAGAACGCGACGATTTCGTCCCACACGACCGCCGAAGGATCCTCGACGCCGAGCCGCTTCGCGGTGAAGCCGCACAGCGCGATGCCGCCGAGAAAGCCGACGCCGATCAGCACGCCCCACTCGACCATCGTCAGATAGCGGCTCAGCACCGCGAACGAGGCCCACGCGAACAGCGTGCCGAACGTGCCCGGCGCGACGGGCGACAGCCCGCTACCGAAGCCGAGCGACAGCAGGTGGACCGGATGCGACAGCATGAAGCGCGCGGTCGCGCGGCGCGGCTGACCGGGCTTCGGCGCGCGGGGGCCGGGCGCCTTGGGCGGCTCGCTGCCGAGGAAATCGTCGGCGGGGCCGAGCGAGGGGTCATTCTGCATGGAAGTGATCGAAACCTTGCAACGTCAGAGTGAGCGGCGCGCCGGCGGCGTTGCGCCACGCGATGGCCGGGCGGTCATTGACCGCCTGCAGTGCACTTATTGTACCGATGCGGGTGACCGGCACCGCCGCCTTCTGCGCGGCGGCCTCGACCGCGGCGCGCGCGGCGGCGGGCGCGGTGAAGCACAGCTCGTAATCGTCGCCGCCGGCGAGCGTGCAGCGCTGCTGGACTTCTGGCGGCAGGCGGCGCAGCGCGGCCGAGCGCGGCACCGCGTCGACGTCGACGCTCGCGCTCACCGACGAGCGTTCGAGGATATGCAGCAGATCGCCGGCGAGGCCGTCCGACAGATCGAGCGCCGCGTGTGCGACGCCGCGCAGCGCGAGGCCGAGCGCGATGCGCGGCTCGGGGCGTTCGAGCGCCTGGCGGAACGTCGCGGCGTCATCCGGGTTGGCGGACCATTCGCCGCGTTGCACGCCGAGGCCGGCGCGCGCGTCGCCGAGTGTGCCGGAGATCCAGATGTCGTCGCCGGGTTGTGCGGCATCGCGGCGCAAAGCCGTTTGCGGCGGCACGCTGCCGAACACCGTGAGGCACAGATTGAGCGGCCCGCTCGTCGTATCGCCGCCGATCAGCTCGCAACCGTACCGCTCGGCCAGCGCGAACAGGCCTTCGCTGAACCCGGCAAGCCAGGCTTCGTCGGCTTTCGGCAGCGAGAAGGCGAGCGTGAACGCCTGCGGCTGCGCGCCCATCGCGGCCAGGTCAGACAGATTGACGGCGAGCGCCTTGTGACCGAGCGCTTCGGGATCGATATCGGCGAAGAAGTGACGGCCTTCGACCAGCATGTCCGTCGATATCGCCAGTATTTCGCCGGCAGGCGGTGCCAGCAATGCGCAATCGTCGCCGATGCCGAGCGTGCCGCCTTCGGCATTGGATGGCCGCGCGGCGGCGGCGCGGCGGGCGAAGAAGCGGTCGATCAGCGAAAACTCGGAAAGCATGATGGCGGACGATGAGCGGAGAACGATGGGAGAAATTGCATGGATCAGCGCGATTGAGCGTGATGCCCCGTTGCAGGCAGCAGAGCGCCCGTAGCACGGGCAACGCGCGGGGCGCAACACGCTTTCACGCTGTTTCAGTCGCGGCTGTTGTACCCGTATTGAAGGAATTGCGTCACCAATTGGGGCTACAATGCCGTCGAACGTCTATTCTAATCTGCACTTCTTCGAAGCCCGCCTTATGTCGAATCCCGTCAATACCAAACTCCGCGAAGCAGCGCTCGATTACCACGAGTTCCCGACTCCCGGCAAAATCGCGATCGCCCCGACCAAGCAGATGATCAACCAGCGCGACCTCGCGCTGGCTTATTCGCCTGGCGTCGCGTTCGCGTGCGAGGAGATCGTCGAGAACCCGATTAACGCCGCGCGCTTCACCGCGCGCAGCAACCTCGTCGGCGTCGTCACGAACGGCACCGCGGTGCTGGGCCTCGGCAACATCGGGCCGCTCGCGTCGAAGCCGGTCATGGAAGGCAAGGCCGTCCTGTTCAAGAAGTTCGCCGGCATCGACGTGTTCGATATCGAGATCAACGAGACCGATCCGCACAAGCTGGTCGACGTGATCGCCGCGCTCGAACCGACCTTCGGCGGCATCAACCTCGAAGACATCAAGGCGCCGGACTGCTTCATCGTCGAACGCGAATGCCGCAAGCGCATGAAGATTCCGGTCTTCCACGACGACCAGCACGGTACCGCGATCGTCGTGGCGGCGGCGGTCACCAACGGCCTGAAGGTCGTCGGCAAGGACATCAAGGAAGTCAAGCTGGTCGCCTCGGGCGCCGGCGCGGCGGCGCTCGCGTGTCTGGACCTGCTCGTCGACATCGGCCTGCCGCTCGAAAACATCACCGTGACCGACCTCGCGGGTGTCGTCTACAAGGGCCGCACCGAGCTGATGGACCCGGACAAGGAGCGTTTCGCGCGTGAAACCAGCGCGCGCTCGCTCGCCGAGGTGATCGACGGCGCGGACATCTTCCTCGGCCTGTCGGCCGGCGGCGTGCTCAAGCAGGACATGGTCAAGAAGATGGCCGCCAAGCCGCTGATCCTCGCGCTTGCGAACCCGACGCCGGAAATCCTGCCGGAACTCGCACTCGAAGTGCGCCCGGACGCGGTGCTGTGCACGGGCCGCACCGACTACCCGAACCAGGTCAACAACGTGCTGGTGTTCCCGTTCCTGTTCCGCGGCGCGCTCGACGCCGGCGCGACGACGGTCACGCGCGAGATGGAAATCGCCGCAGTCAACGCGATCGCCGAACTGGCGCGCCAGGAGCAGAGCGACATCGTCGCGACCGCGTACGGCATCCAGGACCTGTCGTTCGGACCGGAATACCTGATTCCGAAGCCCTTCGATCCGCGTCTGATCGTCAAGGTCGCGCCCGCGGTGGCGAAGGCCGCGATGGAGTGCGGCGTCGCCGAGCGTCCGATCGAGGACATGGATGCGTACTGCCAGCATCTGCAGCAGTTCGTCTATCACAGCGGCACGACGATGAAGCCGATCTTCCAGCTCGCACGCAGCGTCGAGCCGGACAAGAAGCGCATCGTGTTCGCGGAAGGCGAAGAGGAGCGTGTGCTGCGCGCGATGCAGATCATCGTCGACGAAAAGCTCGCCAAGCCGATCCTGATCGGCCGGCCGGCGGTCATCGAGCAGCGGATCGCGCGTTATGGCCTGCGGCTCGTCGCGGGACAGGACTACACGGTCGTCAACACCGATCATGACGAACGTTACCGCGAGTTCTGGCAGGAATACGCGAAGATGATGTCGCGCAAGGGCATCACCACGCAGATGGCCAAGCTCGAAATGCGCCGCCGCACCACGCTGATCGGCGCGATGATGGTCAATAAGGGCGAAGCGGACGGCATGATCTGCGGCACGGTCAGCACCACGCATCGCCATCTGCACTTCATCGACCAGGTGATCGGCAAGAAGCCGGGCGCGAAGGTCTATGCGGCGATGAATGCGCTGGTGTTGCCGAATCGGCAGATTTTCCTCGTCGATACGCACGTGAACGTCGATCCGACGCCGGCCGAGCTGGCTGAGATCACGATCATGGCAGCCGAGGAGGTGCGCCGTTTCGGCATCGAGCCGAAGGTTGCGCTGGTGTCGCACTCGAACTTCGGGTCGAGCAACGCGCCGACCGCGCAGAAGATGCGCGATACGCTCGAGATCCTGCGCGAACGCGCGCCGGAGCTGCAAGTTGACGGCGAAATGCACGGCGACGTCGCGCTCGACGCCAACCTGCGCCGTGAGGTGCTGCCCGATTCGACGCTCGAAGGCGACGCGAACCTGCTGGTGCTGCCGAACATCGATGCGGCCAACATCTCGTACAACCTGCTGAAGACAGCGGCCGGCAACAACATCGCGATTGGCCCGATGCTGCTCGGCGCGGCCAAGCCGGTGCATGTGCTGACGCCGTCGGCGACGGTGCGCCGGATCGTCAACATGACGGCGCTGCTGGTTGCCGATGTCAGCGCAACCCGTTAACTACGCATCGTGACCGGGCCGCGACAGGCCCGGCGCCGGTTCTCCAACCGGCGCGCCCTGAAAAAAAAGGCGTGCCCGCAATGGGCACGCCCTCAGGGCAAGCTGGGGATCGCCACCCCGAAAATGGCATTGACGCAGCCTTTCGGCTGAATCGTTTCCGGCTCCAACAACCGCAATCGAGCGCCTCGGCAAGCGGCCGCTTGCACCGCTGCGCGCTACGTTCGATCACGATTGAGCTCAGTTTAGCCCGATTGGGCTAAACATTCTGTCAAAAGTCGTCAAAGTCCCGACCGCCGGCTTTTCCGCGCGGCGGAGCGGGGTGTCGCCGGGTCGTCGAACGTTGATTCCAAAGGCTATTAGCGATACCCTTACGACTTTCATGGTCGTCAAACTCGTGATCTGACAGCGGGGAAACCTGATACATGGCACGCAACTGGTTGCGCATGAAAGGCGTGCTGATCGGTGCTGCCGCGCTCTGCGCGTTGTCCTCCGCGCCCGAGGCGCTGGCGCGAGATTACTCGGCGCCCGCTGGGGCGGAAGTGCAGGTAGGCACCGTCGCGCTGGCGCAATTGCCGCGCGAGGCGGTCGATACGTTGAACCTCATTGCCGCCGGCGGGCCTTACCCGTATCAGAAGGACGGCATCGTATTCGGCAACTACGAACGGGTGCTGCCCGCCCATCGGCGCGGCTATTACCACGAATACACCGTCCCCACGCCTCACGCGCGTAATCGCGGGGCGCGCCGTATCGTCTGCGGAGGTCCGCTACAGCGGACCGACAATTGTTATTACTCGGACGACCATTACACCAGTTTTAATCGTATTGTTGAATGACAACGGGATGAACGGCATGAGCGACAACATCTACGCGCACGATTCCGGAGTCGCGACGGATCTTTTCGCGGCCGGCGACGGCAATTTGTTTCAACGCGTCATGAAGATGCGCGCCGACGAGCAGGGTCGCGACAATCAAAGCGAGGCTGGCACGGTGGTTTCATCGAACGAGGAGCCCATGAGCCTTTTCAGGACGGTGCGGCCGAATATCGTGCAGTCGATCCGCGCGTTCCGCGTGCAGGATCTCGCCGACGAAGCCAACCACCTTGGCCAGCATTTTCTGTATGCGTACTGCGCGAACGCCGCGTCGAAGCAGGAAGTGCTCGAAACGATCGCGACGTCGTTCCTGTTTCCCAAGCATTTCGGCAAGAACTACGACGCGCTCTACGACTGCCTGACCGATCTGGTGCACAAGGCCGGCGCGCAGCCCGGCTTCGTGATCGTGCTCGAACATCTGCCGATCGCGCAGAAATTCGACAAGGAAGGGCGCGAGACGCTGCTCGACGTGTTCCGTGAAGCGGCCGAATTCTGGGCCGAGCGCAAGGTCGCGTTCCGGGTGTTTTACTCGTTCGTCTGAGGCTCGCCGGATTTTCGCCTGGCTGGGCGCTTTGCCCGAATCAGGCAGTGAACGTCGCCGTAAAGAAGGCAAAGGCCCGCTAATTGGCGGGCCTTTGCTTGTGTGGTGCTCAACCGACAAGCTTCCGCTTACCATCCGCCCCAGCGCGCCGCCAGCGCGGCCAGCACCGCGATCCCGGCGGTCTCGGTGCGCAGCACGCGAGGTCCCAGGCCCACCGCGGTAAAGCCCTGTTCAACGGCGGCGGCTTCTTCGTCGGCGGAAAGGCCGCCTTCGGGGCCGATCAGCAGCGTCACGCCACCGTTCGGCGGCGCCTCGGGCAACGCCGCAAAGCCGATACTCGCGCGCGGCGACAACAAAAGGCGCAGTTCGTCGGACGCCGGTTCGCGCGACAGCGTGTCGAGCCACGCGCCAACCTCACTCACCGGCATCACGTCCGGCAGCCGATTACGCCCGCACTGTTCGCACGACGCCCGCACCACACCCTGCCAATGCTGTTGCCGCCGCTGCGCACGCTCACCGGTGAGCCGCACGACGCTGCGCGCGGTCGCGAGCGGCACGAAGCCCGAGGCGCCGAGTTCGACCGCTTTCTCGATCAGCCAGTCCATCTTGTCGCCGCCGGCGATGCCTTGTGCGAGTGTCAGCCGATACGGCGGCTCGACCTCGATCGCGCGAAATTCGCTAATTTTCACGCGGGCCGACCGCCGTTCGACTTCGACGAGTTCGGCACTGTATTCGCCTCCCTTGCCGTTGAACAGCACGAGCGAATCGCCCGGCTGCAGACGCAGCACGGCCACGTGGCGAACGACGTCGTCGGGCAGTGCGATCACGTCGTCGGGGTAAAGCAGCGCATCAACGAAAAAACGGGGCATCGACGAAAGACTCTTGGATTCAGGAAAGATGGCGAGCGAGCGCCCAGCGATAGCCGTCGATATCTTCGACCTGCGCGAAGCGGTCGCCCCAGAACTGGTCCTGCGGCTCGCTCAGCGACTTCGCGCCGGCCATGAGCGCGCGAGCATACACGGCGTCGACGTCATCGACATAAACGTAGAACGATTGCGGCGCGATCGTACCCGCGCTTTTCGGCGTCTTCGCGGTCGAGCCGAACGCGCCTTCGGGCGCGAACATCACGATCAACTGGCCTTGATAGGTCATCTCGACGTGCATCACGACGCCGTCGTCCTGCACGCTGTCGCGCAGTTCGAAGCCGAACGCCGCCGAGAAGAACGCCGTCGACGCGCGCGCGTCGCGCACCGTCAGATAGGGGGTCAGCCAGGGCACACCGGCAGGGCGGGGGGCGGTCATGGAGTTCTCCGGATCTCGTGGGGCGGCGAGGCCACAGTTGCGGGTTTCGATCGGGCGCGGCATGCCGGCATCGCTCGAACCGATTCGCGCAAGGTAACCACGCTTCAAATGGACGACTTCGTCAATGGGCTCAGTTTATCGCGCACCGATCGCGCTGCCGAGAATAGCCCCGCATGCAGGGCTGGTTCGTAATGACGCAACGAATCGATGCCGCGCGCGGCCAGACGCCCGGCGAGTGCGTCGGCGGTGAGCGCGGCGGGGTCGAGCGTGTCGCTGGCGATCGCCATCAGCCACAGCGAGCCGTAGAGCGGCACGAAGGTGCCCAGCGTGCGCACGCAGGCGAACGCGGCGCGCAGATCGTCGAGCAGTGCGGCGATGCGCGGCGCGTGGTGGTACGGCGAGCCGAGATGCAGCGACAACAACGCGTCCGCGCGCAGCACGCGCTTCAACTGCGCGTAGAAGGACGGCGTGTAGAGGCCGGCCGCGGGCGAATCGGGTGGCGTCAGGTCGAATACGACGAGGTCGAACTGCGCGGTCGGGACGGTCGTTGCGCCGTGCGACGCGCGGGCCGCCGACGCGACATAGTCCGCCGCATCGCCGATGACGAGCTCGACGCGCGGATCGTCGAACGCACCGCCATGCACCTGCGGCAAATGTTCGCGCGTGAGCCGCACGACCTCGGCATCGAGCTCCGCGACGACGATCCGCTCGATGTCCGGATGCCTGAGCAATTGCCGCGCGGCCCCGCCATCGCCGCCGCCGAGCACCAGCGCCGCATGCGGTGCCGGATGCGCGAGCGCGGCCGGGTGCACCATGCATTCGTGGTAAATGAACTCGTCGCCGGCGGAGCTCATCGGACGGCCGTCGAGCGTGAACAGCGCGCCGAGTTGCGGCGTGTCCCAGATCTCGATCGTCTGATAGCGGGACTCGACACGCTCGACGAGACGCGCGTGAGGAAAGCCATAGACGGCGTCGGGACAAGGCTGGAACAATAGCGGGGCGTTCACGGCGGATGGACTCGATCGGCAGCGTAGGGAAACAGCAGCTCGAATTGTAATTGCCGCGACCTGGTGGTGTGCGTTGGACCACGCGGCCAGGCGGCTTTCCGGCCGGGTAGGGGTTAACCTTCTGCTAGAATGTGACGCTTTCAGCCTTGTCCGCTTGCTCTGCCCGTTTCGCGTCTCCTGGCGCCGCATCGTGCGCCGTAGCGAACTGACCGCCGAGCTTCCGGGCCTCAAGCGCGCCCCCGCTTTCTGACTCTGTCTCCGGACTCGACATGACGACCCCGTCTCCCGCACCCACCTCTCTGATGGCTAACGCGATCCGCGCGTTGTCGATGGACGCCGTTCAAAAGGCGAACTCCGGTCACCCCGGCATGCCGATGGGCATGGCCGAAATCGGCGTTGCCCTGTGGTCGCGTCACCTGCGCCATAACCCGAAGAACCCGCAATGGGCCGATCGCGACCGCTTCGTGCTGTCGAACGGTCACGGCTCGATGCTGCTGTACTCGCTGCTGCATCTGACCGGCTACGACCTGCCGATGGAAGAGCTGAAGAACTTCCGCCAGCTCCATTCGAAGACCCCGGGTCACCCGGAGTACGGCATCACGCCGGGCGTCGAGACGACCACCGGTCCGCTCGGCCAGGGTCTTGCGAACGCGGTCGGCATGGCGCTGGCCGAGTCGCTGCTCGCCACCGAATTCAACAAGCCCGACGCGAAGATCGTCGATCACCACACGTACGTGTTCGTCGGCGACGGCTGCCTGATGGAAGGCATCTCGCACGAAGCCTGCTCGCTCGCGGGCGTGCTGAAGCTGAACAAGCTGATCGCGTTCTACGACGACAACGGCATCTCGATCGACGGCGAAGTGGTGCACTGGTTCCACGACGACACGCCGAAGCGCTTCGAAGCGTACGGCTGGAACGTGATCCCGAACGTGGTCGGCCACGACGTCGACGCAGTCGACGCGGCGATCAAGCAGGCCAAGCAGTCGGACAAGCCGACGCTGATCTGCTGCAAGACCGTGATCGGTGAGGGCGCGCCGACCAAGGCGGGCTCGCACGATTCGCACGGCGCGCCGCTCGGCGACAAGGAAATCGCGGCGACCCGCGAAGCGATCGGCTGGAAGTGGGAGCCGTTCGTGATTCCGCAGGAAGTCTATGCGGCATGGGATGCGAAGGAAGCGGGCGCGCAATTCGAAGCCGACTGGGACAAGGCGTTCGCGGCCTACGCGGCGAAGTATCCGACGGAAGCGGCCGAGTTCAAGCGCCGCAGCGCGAAGCAGCTGCCGGCCGACTGGAAAGAAAAGGCCAAGGCGATCATCGCCGGCGCGAACCAGCGCGCGGAAACCGTCGCGACGCGTAAGGCATCGCAGCAGGCCATCGAAGGTCTGTCGGCCGTGCTGCCCGAACTGCTCGGCGGCTCCGCCGACCTGACCGGCTCGAACCTGACCAACTGGAAGGCTGCCAAGCCGGTGCGCGTGAACGCGGAAGGCCGTGCCGCCGGCAACTACGTGAACTACGGCGTGCGCGAATTCGGCATGAGCGCGGCGATCAACGGCGTCGCACTGCATGGCGGCTACAAGGCATTCGGCGGCACCTTCCTGACGTTCTCGGACTACAGCCGCAACGCGCTGCGCGTCGCCGCGCTGATGAAGTCGCCGTCGATCTTCGTGTTCACGCACGACTCGATCGGTCTCGGCGAAGACGGCCCGACGCACCAGTCGATCGAACACGTCGCGAGCCTGCGCCTGATCCCGAATCTGCAAACGTGGCGCCCGGCCGACACGGTCGAGACCGCGGTGGCCTGGACCCATGCGATCGAGCATGAAGGTCCGTCGTGCCTGATCTTCAGCCGCCAGAACCTGCAGTTCAACGAGCGCACCGACGCGCAGATCGCCAACGTCGAGAAGGGCGGCTACGTGCTGCGCGACTGGGACGAGGAGATCGTCGCGCGTAAGATCATCCTGATCGCGACGGGCTCGGAAGTCGAACTCGCGATCAAGGCCGTCGAGCCGCTCGCGCGCGAAGGCATCGCGGCACGCGTCGTGTCGATGCCGTCGACGACCGTGTTCGACAAGCAGGACGCCGAGTATCGCGAACGCGTGCTGCCGCACGGCGTGCGCCGCGTCGCGATCGAAGCGGGCGTGTCGGATTTCTGGCGCAAGTACGTGGGTCTGGAAGGCGGCGTGGTCGGCATCGACACGTTCGGCGAATCGGCCCCGGCAGGCGTGCTGTTCAAGCATTTCGGTTTCACCGTCGAGCACGTGGTGGCGACGGTCAAGGCTGCGCTCGGCTGATAGTTGCGTCGCGTTGCCGTCGCGCCCCTCGTGGCTGCGCGGCAACGCACGGAACCGGATGCCCGACCTGGCGAACATAAACGGTTTTTTTAGCCATCAGGAGATAAATCATGACGATTCGCGTCGCAATCAACGGCTACGGCCGGATCGGCCGCAATACCCTGCGCGCCTTCTATGAAAACGGCAAGAAGCACGATATCGAAATCGTCGCCATCAACGATCTGGGCGATGCGAAGACCAACGCCCACCTGACGCAGTACGACACCGCGCACGGCAAGTTCCCGGGCCAGGTGTCGGTGGACGGCGACTACCTCGTCGTGAACGGCGACAAGATCCGCGTGCTGGCGAACCGCAACCCGGCCGAACTGCCGTGGGGCGAGCTGGGCGTCGACGTCGTGATGGAGTGCACGGGCTTTTTCACGACCAAGGAAAAGGCCAGCGCGCACATCAAGGGCGGCGCGAAGAAGGTGATCATCTCGGCGCCGGGCGGCAAGGACGTCGACGCGACGATCGTCTACGGCGTGAACCACAACGTGCTGAAGGCTTCGGACACGGTGATCTCGAATGCATCGTGCACGACCAACTGCCTCGCGCCGCTGGTCAAGCCGCTGAACGACAAGATCGGCCTCGTGAACGGCCTGATGACGACGATCCACGCATACACGAACGACCAGGTTCTGACCGACGTGTACCACGAAGATCTGCGCCGCGCGCGTTCGGCCACGCATAGCCAGATCCCGACCAAGACCGGTGCTGCATCGGCGGTCGGCCTGGTGCTGCCGGAACTGAACGGCAAGCTGGACGGCTACGCGATTCGCGTCCCGACGATCAACGTGTCGGTCGTCGACCTGTCGTTCATCGCCGCGCGCGACACGACGGTCGAGGAAGTCAACGCGATCATGAAGGAAGCGTCGGAAGGTGCGCTGAAGGGCGTGCTCGGTTACAACGACGCGCCGCTCGTGTCGATCGACTACAACCACAACCCGGCTTCGTCGACGTTCGACTCGACGCTGACCAAGGTGTCGGGCCGTCTCGTGAAGGTGTCGAGCTGGTACGACAACGAGTGGGGCTTCTCGAACCGCATGCTGGATACGGCTGTGGCGCTCGCGAACGCGAAGTAAGTTTCGGGTTTCACGCTGCATGAAAAAGCCGCTCCTCGGAGCGGCTTTTTTTCGTCTGCGTTTTATCGCGGCTACGGCGTCGGGAAATAGACCCCCGCACGCTGGGCGGCGTTCGCGATGTGCGTCTCGATCGCCTTGCCCGCGGCGAGCGAATCGCGCGCCTTCAACGCATCGAGAATCGCTCGATGCTCGGTGTAGGTGGACAGCACCCGCTCGCGCCGATAGAACGGCATGCGCTGGCTTTCCTTCATGATCTCGGCGCTGCTGCGCAGGATCGACTCGATCGCCGCGTTGCCCGCGACGCTGACAATGCGCATATGAAATGCGTAGTCGAGCCGCGCCGCTTCGTCGAGTTCCTCGCAGGCGAGCGCGCTTTGCATCGCGGTGATGTTTTCCTCGAGCCACGCGAGGTCGTCGTTGCTGACCGCCAGAACCGCCATGCGCGCGACGAAGCCTTCAAGCGCGTAGCGCATCTGATATGTGTCGGGCAACGACGACTGTTCCGCGAAACGCCACGCCTGCGCATTTTTCGCCTGCGCGCTTTCCACGTACACGCCCTTGCCGGGGCGGATCACCAGCAGGCCGAGCGCTTCGAGCGTGGACAGCGCCTCGCGTAGCGACGCGCGGCTGATGGACAGTTCATCGGACAGCTGGCGCTGAGCCGGCAGCAGGCTGCCCACCGGATAGACGCCCGCTTCGATGCGCTCGCGGATCGTCGCGATGGCCGCGTCGGTGACGGTATGCGGAACGTTTTTCATGAAGGTTCGCTCGGTAGCGTGGTCTGACCGCAATTCTAATACGCGGCTGGAAAAGGCGCGCCGCACGGCGCGCGGCATCCCGAATCCGACCCGAAATCGGTTCAAAAACAACGGGTAAACACTGTTCGATCAGTCCTTGACGGGAGTATATCGGCTTCCTACTATTCGCCATAACAGCACTGGTCGGACCAGTCTGAACAGAAGTAACCGAGACAACCATCCGCAGGAGGAAGCCGTGTTGAAATTCTTCAATTCGCTATTTGGCCGGGTCGTGATAGCGCTCGTGGTAGGCATCGTGCTCGGTGCCGTTTTTCCGCATTTCGCGCAGTCGTTGCGGCCGCTTGGCGACGGCTTTCTGAAGCTGATCAAGATGGTGATCGGACCGATCGTGTTCTGCGTGGTGGTGAGTGGCATGGCGCACGCGGGCGACCTGCGCAAGGTCGGACGGGTCGGCTTGAAGTCGGTGATTTACTTCGAGGCGATGACGACGGTCGCGCTCGTGATCGGCGCGGTGCTCGCTTACGCGACGCGTCCGGGCGCCGGCATGAACGTGAACCTGAATTCCCTCGATGCGGGGTCGCTCGCGACCTATACCGAGCACGCGAAGAGCCTGAAGGACACCGCGGGCTTCCTGCTGAAGATCATCCCGGATACGGCGATCAATGCGTTCGCGACCGGCGACATCCTGCAGATCCTCGTGTTCTCGGTGCTGTTCGGCTCGGCGCTGTCGCTGCTCGGCAAGCGCGCGCAACGGGTGAGCGGCCTGATCGATGAACTGTCGCAGGTGTTCTTCCGCGTGATGGGCTTCATCATCAAGCTCGCGCCGCTCGGCGTGCTCGGCGCGATCGCGTTCACGACCGGTACCTACGGCGTCGAGTCGCTCAAGCAGCTCGGCATGCTCGTGCTGGTGTTCTACGCCAGCTGCGTGGTGTTTGTCGTGCTCGTGCTCGGTGCGGTGATGCGGCTCGCCGGCTTCAGCATCTTCAAGCTGATCCGCTATCTGCGCGAGGAACTGTCGATCGTGCTCGGCACCGCGTCGTCCGATGCCGTGCTGCCGCAGATCATGCGCAAGCTCGAATGGATGGGCGTCAAGGATTCGACGGTCGGCCTCGTGATTCCGACCGGCTACTCGTTCAACCTCGACGGCTTCTCGATCTATCTGACGCTCGCGGTCATCTTCATCGCGCAGGCGACCAACACCCCGCTGTCGATTCATGACCTGATCGTCGTCGTGCTGGTGTCGCTGGTGACGTCGAAGGGCGCGCACGGCATTCCTGGCTCGGCGATCGTGATTCTCGCGGCGACGCTCTCCGCGATTCCCGCGATTCCGGTTCTCGGTCTCGTGCTGATCCTGCCGGTCGACTGGTTCGTCGGCATCGCCCGCGCGCTGACCAACCTGATCGGCAACTGCGTCGCGACCGTGGTGGTCGCCGTGTGGGAAAACGATATCGACAAGGCGCGCGCGCATCGCGTGCTGAATCGCGACGCGGCACTTCGCTTCGTGCCCGCCGTCGACGACACCGTCGTCGAGCCGGGTGCGGGAGAACACGCGCCGGCAGTCTGACAGCAGCACGCCGGTGATGGTCTGACCGGACCAACCGGCATCGTTTTAGACAGCTTTTGAACCCTTTTTCGCAAGCCGGCGGACGCCGTGGCGCCGCCGGCCGTTTCTGACCTCTTCTCTTCGACACCGAACGACATCATGGCCAACCCGATCCTCGACCCGAATGCCCCCGTCTTCACGCGCCGCTACATGAACCTGGCCGATCCGCGCCTCGGCGCGAAGGCGCTCTCCGCCAGCGACGAATTCTTCGCGCCGAAAGAGCGCATGCTCGACCCGCAGCCGGCGGTGTTCATCCCCGGCAAATACGACGATCACGGCAAGTGGATGGACGGCTGGGAGACGCGTCGCAAGCGCACGAACGGCCACGACCATTGCGTGATCCGTCTCGCGCGGCCGGGCGTCGTGCATGGCGTCGATCTCGATACGAGCCACTTCACCGGCAATTTCCCGCCGGCGGCGTCGATCGATGCCTGTTATACCGATGCCGACGTGCCGCTGGAGCAAACCGATTGGCAGCCGCTCGTGCCGGCCATGACGCTACAGGGCAACCAGCATCACTATGTCGAGGTGAAAGACGCGCGCCCGGTCACCCATCTGCGCGTGAATCTGTATCCGGACGGCGGGCTCGCGCGACTGCGCGTGTACGGCCAGCCGCAGCGCGACTGGAGCCGGGTCGAGCGCGGCACGCTGCTCGATCTCGCCGCGATCGAAAACGGCGCATACCTCGTCGCCGCGAACAACCAGCATTTCGGGCCTGCCTCGCAGATGCTGATGCCGGGCCGCGGCGAGAACATGGGCGACGGCTGGGAAACCCGGCGGCGTCGCGAACCGGGCAATGACTGGGCGATCGTCGCACTGGCGCGGCCCGGCGTGATCCGCAAGATCGCAGTGGACACCGCGCACTTCAAAGGCAACTTCCCGGACCGCTGCTCGCTACAGGCGGCATCGGTAACGGGCGGCACCGACGACTCCCTCGTCACGCAGGCGATGTTCTGGCCGGTGCTGCTCGGCGAACAGAAGCTGCAGATGGACCACGTGCACACGTTCACGGACGACCTCGCGGCGCTCGGCCCGGTCACGCACGTGCGCTTCAATATCTTCCCGGACGGCGGCGTGTCGCGCCTGCGTCTGTGGGGCGAGATCGCTTAACGTAAGCAATGTGATGGAGCGGCAAGCATGAAGATCCTGCAGATGGAGCGCCTGACGCGCTCAGCGTTCGCGCCGTTCGGCGACGTGATCGAACTCGACGGCGCGCGTCATTTTTCGATCAATGGCGGTACCACCGAGCGCTATCACGACCTCGCGCGCGTCGACGTGATGGAGCAGGGCGGCCGACCGCTCGTCAACCTGTTTCGCGCGCAGCCGCGCGCGCTACCCGTCGAGATCACGATGATGGAGCGGCATCCGCTCGGCAGCCAGGCTTTCATTCCCTTACGCGCGGGCCGCTACCTCGTGGTGGTCGCGCCGCCCGGCGAGTTCGACGCCGCGCAGATGCGCGGGTTCTGGACCGACGCGTGGCAGGGCGTCAATTACGCGAAAGGGGTTTGGCATCACCCGCTGCTCGCGCTCGATCAGGTCAGCGACTTCGTGGTCGTCGATCGCGGCGGCGACGGGCCGAATTGCGACGAATTGCAGCTGGCCGAGCCGTGGCGGCTCGCCTTCGAGCCGAGCGAGGAGTTGATCGGATAGCGATGCTTGCAGCCGGCTGAACAAAAAAAGACCCGGCCGATCCCCATCGGCCGGGTCTTTTTTTGACTTGCCAGGCCGTGTGCTCGCACGCGGCCCGCTCCGCATCAGTGCTTACGATGCGGGCAATTCTCCTTGGTACACGCCCCATACAGTGCCAGCGCGTGTTCCTGCAGCTTGAAGCCGCGGGCCTTGGCGATGGACTGCTGACGGCTTTCGATTTCGGGGTCGAAAAATTCTTCGACCAGCCCGCAATCGAGGCACACGAGGTGGTCGTGGTGCGACCCCTCGTTCAGTTCGAACACCGCCTTGCCCGATTCGAAATTGCTGCGCGAGAGCAGGCCGGCCTGCTCGAATTGCGTCAGCACGCGATACACGGTGGCCAGACCGATATCGAGTTCCTCGTGCAGGAGGTTGCGGTACACGTCTTCGGCGGTCAGGTGACGCACCGGGCTGTGCTGGAATATCTCAAGGATTTTGAGGCGCGGAAGGGTCGCCTTGAGCCCGATATTCTTGAGATCGGTTGGATTGGTCATGACAAGGGATCCCTAGAGTACAATGCTGGGCTCTCATAGTAATGTGTTTTGCCGTTCTGGTCATTTTCGATGGAATGAGCGTGGCCCGCAAGCGGGCCCGCACGGTGAGTGAAATGATTTCTAAATCTCAATTGATCTACCGGGGGAGCCGCATGCGGGGTACCTTGATCGCTGTTGCGACTGTCGCGGTTCTTGCCGGATGTTCCACGTACGACAGCCTGACCCAGCGCTTTGCCCAACGCATTACGCCGTATCGGATTACGGTCGTGCAAGGCAACTTCGTGTCGCAGGAAATGGCCGACCAGATGAAGGCCGGCATGTCGCGCGCGCAAGTGCGTCAGCTGCTCGGCACGCCGCTGTTGACCGACATGTTCCACGCGGATCGCTGGGATTACGTGTTCTATTTCAAGCGTGGCAACACCTCGATCGTTCAACAGCGCGACTTCGTCGTGTTCTTCTCGGGTGACATCGTGACCCACTGGACGGGCGGCGAGGACCTGCCGACCAATCTCGAATTGCTGGCCGAAATCGACGGCGACCGCAGTGGCCGTCGTCCGAACGCGACGCCGCCGCGCGCGGCGAGCGCGGCCGAGGCCGCCAACGCCGTGGCTGCCAGCGACGCGGCCGCCGCAAGTGCGGCCGCTGCGGCAGCGGCGCCGCCCACGGTGGATACGACGCGCTCGCCGTCGGTCGAAGGCGCTCAGCAGGCCGCCACGCCGTCCATGGACGCCAACGCGGAAGCCGCGCAGGCGGCCAATCGTGCAACGGGCGCGGTTTCGTCGACGCCGAGCGGCGTGTCGTCCGTGCGTTCGACCGCCCCGCGAGCGGGCGCTGGCGGAATCCCGACGCAAGGTCCGACGGCTGCCGGTCAACCGCAGTTCCAGTTCAAACGTCCGCCGCCGCCGGCTCCGGAAAACGAGAGCAACCCGGTCGGCCCGACGGGCTCGCAAAACAGCGGCAGCCCGACGCTAACTGCGCCGCCGGCCGAATCGCCGACGTTGTTGGCGCCGCCCACGTCGGGAACGAGCAACTGATTCTGTAGTCGGTGTGGTGAGGCGGGCTGCGCGCGAGGTGTGCGGCGCCCGCCGGATGTGCGTTTGTCCGGCAGCGGGTGAAACCGGAAATGTAGCGCCCGGGCCGCTGAACACCTTGCCTACCCGTCTGGGCGAGCCGTCCGGTTCGGCCAGTTGCATGGGCTCTCTGTGCGAGGCGGCTGATTTTGCCGCCAGATCTCGCGATCTGCAGCCGCTTGTCCCTATATCTACCGGGCGCATTCCCCGGCACACTGGTCGGTGCGTTCGCCGGGCCGCGTTTGCCGGGCTCCATCCCGGTTGACTCTATTCGAATCCTCATCGTCATGAAAATTGCCATTGCAGGCGCATCGGGCCGTATGGGCCGCATGCTGATCGAAACCGTCCTCAACGATGCCGACGCGACGCTGTCCGGCGCGCTCTGCCGCACCGGCGCGGCGCAGCTGGGCCAGGACGCCGGCGCGTTCCTCGGCAAAGAAACCGGCGTGCTGCTGTCCGACGACATCGAGCGTGTGTTCGCGGAATCCGACTACCTGATCGACTTCACGCGTCCCGACGCGACGCTCGCGCATCTCGAAGCCGCGCAGCGCCACGGCGTGAAAATGGTGATCGGCACGACCGGCTTCGACAACGCGCAAAAAGCGCAACTGCGTGCGGCGGCAGAGAAGATCGGCGTGGTGTTCGCGTCGAACATGAGCGTCGGCGTGAACGTCACACTGAAGCTGCTCGAATTCGCGGCGCGGCATTTTTCGACCGGCTACGACATCGAGATCATCGAGGCGCATCATCGTCACAAGGTCGACGCGCCGTCCGGCACCGCGCTGACGATGGGCGAAGTGATCGCCAACGCGCTCGGCCGCAATCTCGACGATTGCGCGGTCTACGGCCGCGAAGGCGTGACCGGCGAACGCGATCCGTCGACGATTGGTTTTTCGGCGATTCGCGGCGGCGATATCGTCGGCGATCATACGGTGCTGTTCGCAGGGATCGGCGAGCGGATCGAGATCACGCACAAATCGGCGAGCCGGCTGTCATATGCACAAGGCGCGCTTCGTGCTGTACGCTTCCTCGAAGGCCACGGCAACGGCTTCTTCGACATGCAGGACGTGCTCGGCCTGCGTTGAGCGAAATCCGTTGCGCATAGGCGGGGCAGCGCATCCCGGGCGCGCCCTCCCAAAGTCACTTTCCCACGGCGAGGTCAGATGGCAGGCAGCAGCGGCATCATCCATTACCTGCAAACGAGCGATGCGATCACGCATGGCGTCGCCTATGTGCTGCTGGCCATGTCGATTGCGAGCTGGTGCTTTCTGATCGTCAAGAGCTGGATTCTGACGCGCGCGAAACGCCAGTCCACGCGGGCGATCGCGCGCTTCTGGCAGGCGCCGACGCTCGCCGAAGGCGTCGCCATCCTGCGCCGCACCGACCGCGAGCGCGTGTTCGCGCCGCTCGCCGAAGCGGCGCTCAATGCGGCCGAGGTCGACATTCCCGGCGCGCTGCTCGCGCGCGTCGAGCGCAGCGAACGGGTGCTGCGCGCGCTGCGCCAGGCGCTCAACGCGTCGCAGCGGCGCCTCGAATTCGGTCAGGTGCTGCTTGCATCGGTTGGCAGCACCGCGCCGTTCGTCGGTCTGCTCGGCACCGTGTGGGGCATCTATCACGCGCTCGGCAGTATTGCGGCGAGCGGGCAGGCGCAGATCGAGAACGTCGCGGGACCGGTCGGCGAGGCGCTGATCATGACCGCGTTCGGTCTGGTGGTCGCGATTCCGGCGGTGCTCGCGTACAACGTGCTGGGTCGCCTCGTGCGGCAATTGTGCGAAGAGCTCGATGGCTTCGCGCACGATCTTCACGCGTACGTCTGCGCGCCGGTCGAGCACGCGCCGACACCGCCGCGCGCGCAGCAGGCGGCGCACGAGGCGCACCGCTGACGCGTAACGCGCGTCACGACACATCGCGCCACACCGCACACCGCCCATCGCACGGGCAAGCTCGGACGCAAGGAGGCGACATGGCATTCGGCGGACTGGAGAAGAAGCAGACGGCCGCGCCGATGGCCGAGATCAACATGACGCCGCTGATCGACGTGATGCTGGTGCTGCTGGTGATTTTCATCATCACCGCGCCGCTGTTTTCGCACGCGATCCGGCTCGATCTGCCGAAGGTCGCGGCGGCGCCTGCGCGCCAGACCCCGCAAACCGTCTCCCTGTCCATCGACGGCGCCGGCAAGCTCTACTGGAACGGCAAGCCGATCACGCTCGCGCAGATGCGCGCGCAGTTCGCCGAGGCCGGCAAGCAGGCGGACCAGCCCGACATCCAGCTACGCGCGGAGCGCTCGACGCGCTACGAAGTGATCGCGCAGGTGATGAGCGCCGCGCAGCAGGCCGGGCTCGAGCGGATCGGCTTCGTGACGGACCCGCCGCCGCCCGCCGCGCAGCATTGAGCGCCATCGGGCGCCGCCGGGCGCGCGCCGCGTTCACGAATCCGGCATCTCCAGCGCCGCACCACGCCGCGCGGCGCACCCCTCCGCGAACGGTATAATCAGCCCTTTCCCCGCCGAAGGGGAAACGACGCAACGACATTCTGCAGAGCACCGGGCCGGTGCGAAAGCACCGAACCTAGCGATCCCATCACACCATGCACGAAAAATACGTTCCCTCCGACGTCGAAGCCGCCGCGCAAGGGCAATGGCGCGCCATCGACGCCTACAAGACGACGGAAACCACCGACAAGCCCAAGTTCTACTGCGTCTCGATGCTGCCGTATCCGTCGGGCAAGCTGCACATGGGGCACGTGCGCAACTACACGATCAACGACGTGATGTACCGCTATCTGCGGATGAACGGCTACAACGTGCTGATGCCGATGGGTTGGGACGCGTTCGGCATGCCGGCGGAAAACGCCGCGATGGCCAACAACGTGCCGCCCGCGCAGTGGACCTACGACAACATCGCTTACATGAAGAAGCAGATGCAGTCGATGGGCCTCGCGATCGACTGGTCGCGCGAAGTCGCGACCTGCAGCCCGGATTACTACAAGTGGAACCAGTGGCTGTTCCTGAAGATGCTCGAAAAGGGTATCGCGTACAAGAAAACCGGCACCGTGAACTGGGACCCGGTCGACCAGACCGTGCTCGCGAACGAGCAGGTGATCGACGGGCGCGGCTGGCGCTCGGGCGCGCTCGTCGAAAAGCGCGAAATCCCGATGTACTACATGCGCATCACGCAGTACGCCGATGAGCTGCTGAACGACCTCGAAGGCCTCGGCTGGCCCGAGCGCGTGAAGATCATGCAGCAGAACTGGATCGGCAAGAGCTTCGGCGTGAACTTCGGCTTCCCGTACGAAATCGACGGTGAGCAGAAGCTGCTGCGCGTGTTCACGACGCGCGCCGACACGATCATGGGCGTCACGTTCTGCGCAATCGCCGCCGAGCATCCGCTCGCCACGCGTCTCGCGCAAGGCAGGCCGGAACTGCAGGCGTTCATCGACGAATGCAAGCGCGGCGGCGTCGCCGAAGCCGACGTCGCGACGATGGAAAAGAAGGGCATGGCCACCGGCTTCTACGTCACGCATCCGCTGACGCACGAGCAGGTCGAGGTGTGGATCGGCAACTACGTGCTGATGAGCTACGGCGAAGGCGCGGTGATGGGCGTGCCGGCGCACGACGAGCGCGACTTCGCGTTCGTGAAGAAGTACGGTCTGCCGGTCAAGCAGGTGGTCGCGGTCGAAGGCAAGGAATTCTCGACCGAAGCCTGGGCGGAGTGGTACGGCGAGAAGGCCGGCACGCTGGTGAACAGCGGCAAGTACGACGGCCTCGCGTACGACGAAGCGGTGGACAGCATCGCCGCCGATCTCAAGGCACTTGGCCTCGGCGACAAGCAGATCACGTGGCGTCTGCGTGACTGGGGCGTGTCGCGCCAGCGTTATTGGGGCACGCCGATTCCGATCATCCACTGCCCGAAGTGCGGCGACGTGCCGGTGCCGGAAAAAGACCTGCCGGTCGTGCTGCCGGAAGACCTCGTGCCGGACGGCACGGGCAATCCGCTGGCGAAGTCCGAAGCGTTCCTGAACTGCGCGTGCCCGACCTGCGGTGGCGCGGCGAAGCGCGAAACCGACACGATGGACACCTTCGTCGATTCGTCGTGGTACTTCTACCGCTACGCGTCGCCGGATGCGAAGACGATGGTCGACGAGCGCACCGACTACTGGGCGCCGATGGATCAATACATCGGCGGTATCGAGCACGCGATCCTGCACCTGCTGTACTCGCGCTTCTGGGCGAAGGTGATGCGCGACCTCGGTCTGGTGAACTTCGGCGAGCCGGCGAAGAACCTGCTCACGCAGGGCATGGTGCTGAACGAAACCTACTACCGCGAAAACGAAGCGGGCAAGAAGACCTGGTACAACCCGGCCGACGTCACCGTGTCGTTCGACGACAAGGGTCGTCCGGTCGGCGCGGTGCTGAACGCGGACGGCCAGCCGGTCGTGCTTGGCGGCGTCGAGAAGATGTCGAAGTCGAAGAACAACGGCGTCGATCCGCAGATGCTGATCGATCAGCACGGCGCGGACACCGCGCGTCTGTTCGTGATGTTCGCGGCGCCGCCCGAGCAGCAGCTCGAGTGGTCGGGTTCGGGCGTCGAAGGCGCGAGCCGCTTCCTGCGTCGCGTGTGGAACTTCGGTTACACGAACGAAACGGCGCTGCGTACCGGCGGCCAACTGGACGCGGCGCAATTCAACGACGCCGACAAGGCACTGCGTCGTGAGATCTACAGCGTGCTGAAGCAGGCCGATTTCGACTATCAGCGTCTGCAATACAACACGGTGGTATCGGCCGCGATGAAGATGCTCAACGCGCTCGACGGCGCGAAGGGCGCGCAGCCCGCCGTGCTGCGCGAAACCTACGGCGTGATGCTGCGCGTGCTGTACCCGGTCGTGCCGCACCAGACGTTCCAGCTTTGGCAGGAACTCGGCTATGCCGACGAATTCGGACCGCTGCTCGACGCGCCGTGGCCGAAGGTCGACGAGAAGGCGCTCGAACAGGCCGAGATCGAACTCGTGCTGCAGGTGAACGGCAAGGTGCGCGGCGCGATCACGGTCGCGAAGGACGCGTCGCGCGAAGCGATCGAGCAGCAAGCGGCCGCGCACGAAATGGTCGCGAAGTTCAGCGAAGGCAAGGCGCCGAAGAAGATCATCGTGGTGCCGGGCCGTCTCGTGAACGTGGTCGTTTGACGTTCCGGGCCCTCATCCGGCAGACGGAACGCCGCCGGCCCGGCGGCGTTCCTCGGCACCGCGAATCCACTGCGAACCGGGAGCGAATGTGACTCGCAGATCGTTTTTGACGCTCGCTTGCAGCGTAATGATGTTGTCGGCCTGCGGCTTCCAGTTGCGCGGCCAGCAGGACTACGCGTTCAAGCGCCTCTATGTGGCGGGCGGCTCGCCCGCGGCCGTCGCGCGCTTCACGCGCATCGTGCAGGGCGGCAGCGACACCGTGGTGGTCAGCTCGGTCGCCAATGCCGACGCGATCCTGCAGATCTCGCAGAACCGCAACGTCAGCACGCTGACGCTGAATTCGCTGGGCGTCGTCGCCGAGTATCAGCTGAATCTGCAGATGACCTACACGCTGACCGGCAAGGACGGCACCGTGCTGATTCCGGGCAGCGTGATCGCGCTGAACCGCGCGATGACCTATAGCGACCAGTTCTCGCAGGCGAAGGCTGCCGAGTCCGACATCCTGTTCGCCGATATGGAAAACGACGCGGTCGATCAACTGGTCCGCCGTCTCGGCGTGGTGCGTTCGCTGCATCCGACGCCGGCCGAGGCCGTGCCGGCCATCGCGCCGCGCGCGCCGCTGCCGCCGCCGCCGCTGTGAGCGTCGTGTCGCTCGTGATTCGTCGAACCTCATTCATCCCGTCAACCGCTAGCCATGCAACTGCGACCTGACGCGCTCGAAGCGCATCTCGCCAAAGGCCTCGCCGGACTGTACGTCGTGTACGGCGACGAGCACCTGCTCGCGCAGGAAGCGTGCGACCGCATCCGCGCGGCGGCGCGGGCGGCCGGTTTCACCGACCGCTCGGTGTTCACGGTCGAGCGCGGTTTCGACTGGAGCTCGCTGCTCGGCGCGAGCCAGTCGATGTCGCTGTTCGGCGACCGGCAGCTGGTCGAGTTGCGCATTCCGTCGGGCAAGCCAGGCAAGGAAGGCGCCGACGCGCTGAAGGCGCTCGCGTCCACGGTCAACGACGACGTGCTGACGATGGTCACGCTGCCGCGCCTCGATGCGGCCACGCAGAAGTCGGCATGGTTCACCGTGCTCGCCGACGCGGGCGTCGCGCTGAAGATCGATCCGGTCGAGCGCGCGCAGTTGCCGAACTGGGTTGGACAGCGGCTCGCGGCCCAGGGCCAGCGCGTCGCCGCCGGCGAGGAAGGGCGGCGTGCGCTCGCATTCATCGCCGAGCGCGTCGAGGGCAATCTGCTCGCCGCGCATCAGGAAATCCAGAAGCTCGGGCTGCTGTATCCGAGCGGCGCGCTGAGCTTCGATCAGGTGCAGGACGCGGTGCTCAACGTCGCGCGCTACGACGTGTTCAAGCTCAACGAGGCGATGCTCGCCGGCGACGTCGGCCGTCTTGCGCGCATGCTCGACGGGCTGCGCGGTGAAGGCGAGGCCGCTGTGCTCGTGCTGTGGGCGGTCGTCGAGGAAGTCCGCACGCTGTTGCGGATCAAGCGCGGCGTCGCGGCCGGCAAGCCGCTCGCGATGCTCACGCGCGAAAACCGCGTGTGGGGTCCGCGCGAACGGCTGATCGGGCCGGCGCTGTCGCGTGTCAGCGAAGCGGCGCTCGAGAAGGCGCTCGCGCTGGCGGCGCGGCTCGACCGGCAGGTGAAGGGCTTGTCGGGCGGCACGCCGGGCAATCATCGCAACGATCCGCCGCCCGATCCGTGGGACGGCCTGTTCGAACTCGCAATGACGGTGGCCGCGCCGAAACCGTCGGCAGCGTCGCCAGTGCCGCCGACGCGACCTCGGGCGCCAACTGCGGCGCCAGCGCGGCGGCCAGTCTAGGCAACGGGTGTTGGCGAGCTTCGGCAGCGATTCTGTTTCGCTGGCCGCCCGCCCGACGCAACGCATCACATCGGCAAACCCGCAACAGCGCAGCGCACCCACCGCCCGCACGCGAGCAAAGCCCCGGTACCCGTCTTACAATCGTTTGATCTTTCGCTAATCTTGCCCGACCACCGCGCGCCACCGTGCGGGGCATCACGAGAATGACCATGGATATCGACCAGTACATGACCGACCTCGGCCAACGCGCCCGCCAGGCTTCGCGCGCGATGGCACGGGCGTCGACCGCCGCGAAGAATGCGGCGCTTGCGGCCGTCGCCGAAGCGATCGAGCGCGATGCCGATCTGCTGAAGGCGGCCAACGCGCGCGACCTCGAACGCGCCCGCGGCAAGGGCCACGATGCCGCGTTCATCGACCGTCTGACGCTGTCCGACAAGGCGCTGAAGACGATGGTCGAAGGCCTGCGCCAGGTCGCGGCGCTGGCCGATCCGATCGGCGAGATCAGCAATCTGAAGTATCGGCCGAGCGGCATCCAGGTCGGCCAGATGCGCGTGCCGCTCGGCGTGATCGGCATCATCTACGAATCGCGCCCGAACGTGACGATCGACGCGGCCGCGCTGTGCCTGAAATCCGGCAACGCAACCATTCTGCGCGGCGGCTCCGAAGCGCTCGAATGCAATACCGCGCTAGCGAAGCTGATCGGCGAGGGGCTCGAAGCGGCCGGTCTGCCGCAGGACGCGGTGCAGGTGGTCGCGACGGCGGACCGCGCGGCGGTCGGCAAGCTGATCACGATGACCGAATGCGTCGACGTGATCGTGCCGCGCGGCGGCAAGAGTCTGATCGAGCGTCTGATCAACGAAGCGCGCGTGCCGATGATCAAGCACCTCGACGGCATCTGCCACGTCTACGTCGACGATCGCGCGGATCTGACGAAGGCGCTCAACGTCTGCGACAACGCGAAGACACACCGCTACGGCACCTGCAACACGATGGAGACGCTGCTGGTCGCACGCGGCATCGCGGCTCAGGTCCTGCCGCCGCTGGGCAAGCTGTATCGCGGCAAGGACGTCGAGTTGCGCGTCGATGCGGCGGCGCGCGCAGTACTGGCCGATGCGGGCGTCGGCCCGCTCGTCGACGCGACCGAGGAAGACTGGCGCACCGAATATCTCGCGCCGGTGCTCGCGATCAAGGTGGTCGACGGCCTCGACGCGGCGATCGAGCACATCAACACGTACAGCTCGCAGCACACCGACGCGATCGTCACCGAAGACCACGACCGCGCGATGCGTTTCCTGCGTGAGGTCGATTCGGCGAGCGTGATGGTCAACGCGTCGACGCGTTTCGCGGACGGCTTCGAGTTCGGCCTCGGTGCCGAGATCGGCATTTCGAACGACAAGCTGCACGCGCGCGGCCCGGTCGGCCTCGAAGGGCTGACGTCGCTGAAATACGTCGTGCTGGGTCACGGCGAAGGTCGTCAATAAACACGAATCGAAGCGCCACGACCACCGGCGCCACAACAACAAGGACCCGCCGATGCTCTGGGTAAAGACGTTTCACATCGTGTTGATTGCTTCATGGTTTGCCGGCCTGTTCTATCTGCCGCGCATCTTCGTCAATCTGGCGATGGAAACGGAACCCGCCGCGACCGCGCGTCTTCTGCTGATGGCGCGCAAGCTGTTCCGCTTCATGAGCTTCATCGCGGTACCCGCGATCGCGTGCGGCCTGTGGTTGTGGCTCGTGATCGGCATCGGCAGCGGGGAAGGCTGGATTCACGCGAAGGTCGGCGTGGTCGTGCTGCTCGTCATCTATCACGCGTATTGCGGCGTGCTGCTGCGCCGGTTCGAGCGCGGCCAGAATCGCCGCTCGGACAAGTGGTATCGGATGTTCAACGAGCTTCCCGTGCTCGGTATGCTCGCGGCGGTCGCGCTGGTGGTGATCAAGCCGTTCTGAGCGACTGACGGCATTCAGCGGAGCGCTGGAAAAAAGACAAAAGGGCGGTGTGCCGGTTCAACGGCACACCGCCCTTTTTCGTTATCCGCGTCGTTGCGCGTTCTAGCCCAGCGGATCACCCCTGCGAATCCACCCGCCGCCGGTGAATCACTTCCTTCGTCTGCGCGAGCTTTTCCACCAGTTCGGGCCCGCGGCTCAGCGCGACGCCGACCGCCAGGATGTCGCCGATCGCCAGATGCGACACGCGCGAGGTCATCGGCGAAAAGATGTCGGTGTCTTCGTCGACGTTCGCGAACAGACCGACGCTGGCGAGCCGCGCGAGCGGCGAGTTGCCGTGCGTGATCGCGATCACCTTCGCGCCCGCGTTCAAGGCGGCCTTCGCGGCATCGATGATGTCGCGCGTGCGACCTGTATTGGAAATCGCCACGACCACGTCTCCGGGTCCGAGCAGCGCGGCCGACATCAGAAACGTATGCGGGTCTGAATAGGCGACGCTCGGCATCCCGAGTCGAAAGAACTTGTGCTGCACGTCGAGCGCGGCGATGCCCGAGCCGCCGGCGCCGTAGAACTCGATCCGCTTCGCCTGCGCAAGCATGTCGATGGCCGCCGCGACGCTATCGGACGACAGATTGTTGCGCACCTGGATCAGCGCGCCGATAGTGCGGTCGAGCACCTTCGCGGCGACGCCGGGCGTCGGCTCGTCGGGCCGCACGTCGCGATAGACGGCGGGCACTTCGCTGGCGATGCCCTGCGCCAGGCGGATCTTGAATTCGCGAAAGCCGGAAAAACCGAGCGCGTGACAGAAGCGCGCGATCGTCGGCTGGCTCACGCCCGCGCGCGCGGCCACTTCGGTCATCGACAGATCGAGCACCTCGCGCGGCGCTTCGATCACGTAATCGGCCAGCTTGCGCTCGGACGGGCGCAGCTGGTCGCGCATCTCTTCCACCTGGGACAGCATCATCGGAAAACTCGCACTATGCTGAAGAACGTGTGGACTATATCTGATTGGTCGTTGGCGCACAAAAGCTAGGTACAAAAACTACATATCGGCGAATAAGTGTATTCCCTGGGTTTTCGCTGCAAAGCGCTGAAGCACTGCCAATAGGGCGGCGCGGCGATTTGCGCGATGCGGCGCCGCAGCAGAGTTCGTCATTGCTGGCTTGTAGTTTTTCTACTAAGATGACGTCGTTCGATATCACAACCCCGCGATACCGCCTGGTGTCATGCGTGCGCCTGCCGCCAGCGACGAAGGAGCTCCGATGGTTTCCCCGCATTCGCAATTGTTGAAGGTCACGAAACGCGTGATCGAGCGCAGCAAGCCCACGCGTGAAGCGTACCTGGCCCGTATCCAGCATGCGCAGGGACGCTTCCCGGCGCGCGGCGCGTTGTCGTGCGCGAACCTCGCCCACGGTTTCGCCGGCCTCGAAGGCAACGACAAGCTCGTGATCAAGCAGATCCGCGAGCCGAACATCGGCATCGTGTCGTCGTACAACGAGATGCTGTCGGCGCACGCTCCGTACAAAAACTACCCGGACATCATCAAGCAGGCCGCGCGCGAAAACGGCGGCGTCGCGCAATTCGCGGGCGGCGTGCCGGCGATGTGCGACGGCATCACCCAGGGCAACGCGGGCATGGAACTGTCGTTGTTCTCGCGTGAAGCGATCGCGATGGGCACCGCCGTCGCGCTCACCCACAACATGTTCGACGCGGCGCTGTGCCTCGGCATCTGCGACAAGATCGTGCCCGGCCTCCTGATCGGCGCGCTGCAATTCGGCCATCTGCCGACCATCTTCGTGCCGGCCGGCCCGATGGCGAGCGGCCTGTCCAACGACGACAAAGCCAAGACGCGCCAGCAGTTCGCGACCGGCCAGTGCGGCCGCGAAGCGCTGCTCGAAGCGGAAGCGGCCGCGTATCACAGCCACGGCACCTGCACGTTCTACGGCACCGCGAACAGCAACCAGATGCTGATGGAAGTGATGGGCCTGCATTTGCCGGGCTCGGCCTTCGTGCATCCGCATACGCCGCTGCGCGACGCGCTGACCGCGCAGGCCGCGCGCCGCGTGCTCGATCTGACGGTCGAGCGTGGCCACTACATGCCGATCGGCCATGTGGTCGACGAGAAGGCGATCGTCAACGGCATCGTCGCGCTGCTGGCGACCGGCGGCTCGACCAATCACACGCTGCACCTCGTCGCGATCGCGCGCGCGGCCGGCATCATCATCGACTGGGACGACTTCGATGCGCTGTCGCAGGCGGTGCCGCTGCTCGCGAAGATCTATCCGAACGGCAAGGCCGACGTGAACCACTTCCACGCGGCGGGCGGCGTCGCGTTCCTCGTGCGCAACCTGCTCGAAGGCGGTCTGCTGCATGAAGACGTGAACACGGTCGCGGGCAAGGGACTGAAGCGCTACACCGAGGAGCCGAAGCTGCTCGACGGCAAGCTGCAATGGGTCGCGGGCGTCGAGGCGAGCGCGGACACCGCGGTGCTGCGCGGCATCAAGGAGCCGTTCCAGCCGGACGGCGGCCTGCGTCTGATGCAGGGCAAGCTCGGCCGCGGCGTGATCAAGATTTCGGCGGTCGCGGCGCAGCATCGCAAGGTGAAGGCGCCGGCCATCGTGTTCGATTCGCAGGAGGCGGTGCAGGAAGCGTTCGACAAGGGCGAGCTCAAGCGCGACTTCATCGCGGTGGTGCGCTTCCAGGGCGCCCGCGCAAACGGCATGCCCGAGCTGCATCGTTTGACGCCGCTGCTCGGTGTGTTGCAGGATCAGGGTTTCCATGTCGCGCTGGTGACCGACGGCCGCATGTCGGGCGCGTCGGGCAAGGTGCCGGCGGTCATTCATCTGTCGCCGGAAGCATTGCTGCAAGGCCCGATCGGCAAGGTCCGCACCGGCGACATGCTGGTGATCGACGCGGAAGCCGGCGTGCTCGACGTCGAGATCGACGCAGCCGAATGGGCCGCGCGTCCGAACGCCGAGTCGCTGCATCAGGCGGACAACGAAGTCGGCTTCGGCCGCGAGCTGTTCGGCGTGTTCCGCGCGGCGGCGGCGCCGGCGGAGCAGGGCGCATCGGTATTCGGCAAGCTGGTCGGCGAGGGCGGCGCGGCTGACGGCCAGCACAAGCACGGCGACAAGCACGGCCATCAACACGGCGACCATCACACGAGCACCGCGCAAGCCGGCGCGGCGCTGCAGAAATAAGGAGTCTGACTATGACGTCGAAAACAGTAAGCGATATCGTGCGCCTCGGCCCGGTGATTCCGGTGCTCGCGTTCGACACGGTCGAGCAGGGCGAACACGTGTCGCGCGCGTTGCACGCGGGCGGCGTGAAGGTGCTCGAAATCACGCTGCGCACGCCGGCGGGCCTCGGCGCGATCGAGCGCGCGAGCGAACTCGCCGACGACATCGTGGTCGGTGTCGGCACGCTGACGAAGCCCGAGCATTGCGCGCAGGCGAAGAAGGCGGGCGCGCAGTTCGGCGTGTCGCCGGGTCTGACCAGGGAACTGCACCAGGCCGCGCAGGATGCGGGTCTGCCGCTGCTGCCCGGCGTGATGACGCCGTCGGACATCATCCAGGCGCTCGAACTCGGCTATGAGATCGTCAAGTTCTTCCCGGCGCAGCAGGCCGGCGGCGTGCCGATGCTGCAGGCATTCCACGGTCCGTTCCCGGCGCTGAAGTTCTGCCCGACCGGCGGCATCACCGCGGAAAGCGCGCTGCACTTCCTGTCGCTGCCGAACGTGGTCTGCGTCGGCGGGTCGTGGCTCACGCCGAAGGCCGCGCTCGCCGCGCAGAACTGGGATGAGGTGACGCGCCTCGCGCGCGCCGCGAGCCAGCTGGTCGCGTCCGCGCACTAAGCCTCACAACATAACAGCGCATCGGTTGACTGAACCGGGCCCAGGAGTCTCGTCGATACAGCCACACAGGCTGTCGCGCCGAGACTCTTTTTTTACCTGATATGCGTGCTGGATTTGCGCGCGTTTTGTGGAAACAAACAGTAAAATTCAGCGTCCGCGCGGCTAGCCGGGTTTTCAGGCATCGCGCAGGTTGCCGTGAGACGAAGTGCCGGCCGCATCCGCACTCTGAAATCAATAAACCAAAGGAGGGGATTCATGGAATCTGCCCACGGCAGCATGCTGCTCGTCTACGCGTTGATCGCGATTGCGTTGCTGATCTTCATGATCACGCGCTTGAAGGTCTATCCGTTTCTCGTTCTGATCATCGTGTCGTTGCTGCTCGGCCTCGTGGCCGGCATGCCGATGCAGACCATCGTCAAATCGTTCGAAACGGGTAACGGCAACACACTCGGCCACATAGCCATCGTCGTCGGTCTCGGCACGATGCTCGGCAAGATGATGGCCGAATCGGGCGGCGCCGAGCGCGTCGCGACCACGCTGATCAACTGGTTCGGTGAGAAGCACATTCACTGGGCGATGATGGTCGTCGCGATCATCGTCGGCTTGCCGGTGTTCTTCGAAGTCGGTTTCGTGCTGCTGATTCCGATCGCGTTCAACGTCGCCAAGCGCACCAACAAATCGCTGCTGCTGGTCGGCCTGCCGATGGTCGCGGGTCTGTCCGTCGTACACGGTCTGATTCCGCCGCACCCGGCCGCGCTGCTCGCCGTGCAGGCGTATCACGCGGACATCGGCAAGACGATCGCCTACGGTCTGATCGTCGGGATTCCGTGCGCGATCGTCGCCGGTCCGCTGTTCGCGCTGCTGGTGAGCCGCCACATCCAGTTGCCGAAGGAAAATCCGCTGGCCGCGCAATTTCTCGGTCACGACGCAAACAACGGCAACGGCGCTCAAAGCGCTAACGCCACGCAAGTCAACGCACCGAAACGCGAACTCCCGGGCTTCGGCATCACGCTGGTCACGATCCTGTTGCCGGTGGTGCTGATGCTGGTCGGCAGCTGGGCCGACCTGGTGTTCGAGCCGAAGACGCTGCCGAACGATCTGCTGCGCTTCTTCGGCAATACGGACGTCGCGCTGCTGACGGCCGTGCTGGTCAGCTTCTGGACTTTCGGCGCGAGCCGCGGCTTCACGCGCGAGCAGATCCAGAAGTTCTGCGGCGAGTGTCTGGCGCCGATCGCGGGTATCACACTGATCGTCGGTGCGGGCGGCGGTTTTGGCCGCGTGCTGATGGATAGCGGCATTTCGAAGGAAATCACCAACGTGGCGACCGCGATTCATCTGTCGCCGCTGATGTTCGGCTGGCTCGTCGCGGCGATGATCCGTCTCGCGACCGGTTCGGCCACCGTCGCGATGACGACCGCCTGCGGCATCGTCGCGCCGATCGCGTTGGCTAGCGGCGTGCAGGTGAAGCCGGAACTGATGGTGCTCGCAACCGGCTCGGGCTCGCTGATCTTCTCGCACGTGAACGACGGCGGCTTCTGGCTGATCAAGGAATACTTCGGCATGACGGTGGGGCAGACCTTCAAGACGTGGTCGCTCCTCGAAACCATCATCTCGCTGATGGGGCTGGGCCTGACTTTCGCACTCGCGGCGGTCCTGTAAGGAGTTTCAAATGATTCTGATCGCAATGGGTGTGTCGGGCGCCGGCAAGACTCTGATTGGCGAAATGCTGGCCGAGCGCCTGCATTGCACGTTCACCGACGGCGACGCGTTCCATAGCGCGGCGAACAAGGAGAAGATGCACCACGGCATCCCGCTCACCGACGAAGACCGCTGGCCGTGGCTGAAGACGATCCGCGCGGCGATCGAGGAAAAGCAGAAGGCGGGCGAGACGGCGGTGTTCACGTGTTCGTCGCTGAAGCGTTCGTACCGCGACATCCTGCGCGCCGGCGACAAGGACGTGTGCTTCGTCTATCTGGAGGGTTCGCGCGAGGTGCTCGCGGAGCGTCTCGGGCATCGCACCGGGCATTTCTTCGATCCGTCGCTGCTGCAAAGCCAGCTCGACACGCTCGAGGCGCCCGGTGACGACGAAGCGATCACGGTCAGCATCGATCTGACGCCGGAACAGATCGTCGACGAGGTGCTCAAGCAGGTCGAAGCGCGCTGAGTTGTCGATTGCTCCGCGTTCCGGTCTCGAACGCGGGACGCAAAAAAGCCGCTCCTCGGAGCGGCTTTTTTGTGCGCTGAAGCTGGGCCGGCCGATCAGCCGATCCGCTTCGCCAGCTCGACGGCCTTGCCGATGTACGAGCCGGGCGTCATCGCGAGCAGACGCTCCTTCGCGTCCTGCGGAATCGCCAGGCCGCCGATGAAGCTCTGCAGTGCCTCGCGCGTGATGCCCTTGCCGCGCGTGAGCTCCTTCAACTGCTCGTACGGATTCTCGATGCCGTAACGGCGCATCACCGTTTGCACCGGCTCGGCCAGCACTTCCCAGCAGTTGTCGAGGTCTTCGTCCAGACGCTGCGCGTTCACTTCGAGCTTGTCGAGGCCGCGGATCAGCGAGTCGTACGCGAGCAGCGAGTAGCCGAACGCGACGCCGATGTTGCGCAGCACCGTCGAGTCGGTCAGGTCGCGCTGCCAGCGCGACACCGGCAGCTTGTCGGCGAGGTGACGCAGCGTTGCGTTCGCGAGACCGAGGTTGCCTTCGGAGTTTTCGAAGTCGATCGGGTTGACCTTGTGCGGCATCGTCGACGAGCCGATTTCGCCGGCCTTCGTGCGCTGCTTGAAGTAGCCGACCGAGATGTAGCCCCACACGTCGCGGTCCAGATCCAGCAGGATCGTGTTGGCGCGCGAGATCGCGTCGAACAGTTCGGCCATGTAGTCGTGCGGCTCGATCTGGATCGTGTACGGATTGAACGTGAGCTTCAGGCGGTTCTCGACGACGTCCTTCGAGAACGCTTCCCAGTCGAACTCCGGATACGCGGACAGGTGCGCGTTGAAGTTGCCGACCGCGCCGTTCATCTTGCCGAGCAGTTCGACCTTCGCGATGCGCTCGATCGCGCGCGCGAGACGCGCGGCGACGTTGGCGAGTTCCTTGCCGAGCGTGGTCGGGCTGGCCGGCTGGCCGTGCGTGCGCGACAGCATCGGCTGGGCGGCGTGCGCGTGGGCGAGCGCGACGAGGCGTTGATGCACCGAACGCAGCGCCGGCAGGATCACGTGTTCGCGCGCGCCGGCGAGCATCAGGCCGTGCGACGTGTTGTTGATGTCTTCCGACGTGCACGCGAAGTGGATGAACTCGCTCGCGCGCTCCAGTTCTTCCTGACCCTTCACCGATTCCTTCAGCCAGTATTCGACGGCCTTCACGTCGTGGTTCGTCACGCGCTCGATTTCCTTGATGCGCGCGGCGTCGTGCGCGGTGAAACGCTCGGCCAGTTGCAGCAGGAACTGCTCGGACGCTTCGGAGAAGCGCGGCACTTCGGCGAAACCGGCGCGCGACAGCGCGATCAGCCAGTGGATTTCGACCGTCACGCGATTGCGCATGAAGGCGGCTTCCGAGAGCCAGTCGCGCAGGGCTTCGGTTTTGGCGGCGTAGCGGCCGTCGAGCGGGGAGAGCGCGTTCAGCGCGAACAGGGTGTCGGGGCGGGTGTCGGACATGATGAGGACCGGGTTGAGGCGCAGGTTGAGGCGCGGGTTAAGGCACTGAGCGCTCAGCGAGCGGATCGGGAACGGAGGGAACCGTGGATTTTACCACCGTGATGCGATGCGCCCGTCCGGATGCGTCGGCCGCACCCCGCACCGCTAGAATGCAGGCTTCTTCCCTCCCGCCGGCAAGCGCACTCGCATGGAACTGAAATGGCTCGAAGACTTCATTTCGCTAGCGGAAACGCGTAGCTTCAGCCGCTCGGCCGAATTGCGCCACGTCACGCAACCGGCATTCTCGCGCCGCATCCAGGCGCTCGAAGCGTGGCTCGGTACGGAACTGATCGACCGTTCGGTTTATCCGACGCGACTCACGGCGGCCGGGCAGGTGTTCAACGAGCAGGCGCTCGCGATGCTGTCGCAATTCCACGAGGCGCGCGCGCTGCTGCGCGGCCATACGGCGACGCCCCAGGCGACGATCGAATTCGCGGTGCCGCACACGCTGTCGCTGACTTACTTCCCGCGCTGGCTGCAGCGCATCGAGGCGCAGATGGGCCCGATCCACACCCGGCTGCGCGCGCTGAACGTGCACGACGCGGCGCTGTCGCTGGTGGAAGGCGGCTGCGATCTGATGATGGGATATCACCATCCGAGCCATCCGGTCGCGCTCGATCCGGCTCGCTACGACATGCTGACGCTCGGCCATGAACCGATCAGCCCGTTCTCGGTGCCGGCCCGGGCGGGGCGCCCGCGTTACACGCTGCCTGGCTCGGCCGATGCACCCGCGCCGTATCTGTCGTACACGCCGAACGCATACCTCGGGCGCATGACCGAGGTGATTCTCGCGAACGCGCCGGAGCGCCTGTACCTCGACCGGCTCTACGAAACCGACATGGCCGAGGGGCTCAAGGCGATGGCGCTCGCCGGTCACGGCATCGCGTTTCTGCCGCATAGCGCCGTCGAAGACGCGGTGGCCGAGGGCCGGCTGATCCGCCTCGATCGCGCGACGCGCGGCACGCCCGAAGGGCAGTTGACGCTCAGCATGGAGATTCGCCTGTATCGCGACAAGCTCGCCGCGAAAAGCGACGACGCGCGCCAGATCCTCGTGCGGCAGTTGTGGGATGTCGTATCGGAGGAACTCAGGCAGGGCGCAGCCTGAAACGCGGCACAAAAGTCAGGCTCGAACCTGCGTCGCGACGACGCGAATTTGCGGCTTTCCGAACGTTATGCAAGAAAAACATAACGGGATAAGGAAACGGCATTGGATTTCAATACGGCGTTTTTCCACAATGCCCATATTCGATCAAACGCCGGAGCGTTCATGTCATCCCAGCAACAAGCCGCAGAATCGGTTCAAGCCGCCTCAACGTTGCAGTCCGTTCCCTCCTACCTGAACAAAGATGACCTCGGCCCCTGGGGCAACTACTTGCGCCAGGTCGACCGCGTCGCGCCGTATCTCGGTTCGCTGTCCCGCTGGCTCGAAACCCTGAAGCGCCCGAAGCGCATTCTCGTCGTCGACGTGCCCATCGAACTCGATAACGGCACGGTCGCGCACTTCGAGGGCTATCGCGTGCAGCACAACGTGTCGCGGGGTCCGGGCAAGGGTGGTGTGCGTTATCACCAGGACGTTACGCTCTCCGAAGTGATGGCACTGTCCGCGTGGATGTCGGTGAAGAACGCGGCGGTGAACGTGCCGTACGGCGGCGCGAAGGGCGGTATCCGCGTCGATCCGCGCACGCTGTCGCGTGGTGAGCTCGAGCGCGTGACGCGCCGCTACACCAGCGAGATCGGCATCATCATCGGACCGAATACCGACATCCCCGCGCCGGACGTGAACACGAACGAGCAGATCATGGCGTGGATGATGGACACGTACTCGATGAATCAGGGCCAGACGGCCACCGGCGTCGTGACCGGCAAGCCGATCACGCTCGGCGGCTCGCTCGGCCGTCGCGAGGCGACCGGCCGCGGTGTGTTCGTGGTCGGCTGCGAAGCGGCTCGCCGCATCGGCTTCGACATCGAAGGCGCGCGTATCGCGGTGCAGGGCTTCGGCAACGTCGGCGGCATCGCCGCGCGTCTGTTCCAGGAAGCGGGCGCGAAGGTCGTCGCGGTGCAGGACCACACCGGTACGGTGTACAAGTCCACCGGCATCGACGCGGTCGCGCTGCTCGACTACGTCGCGAAGAAGGGCGGCGTCGGCGGCTTCGCCGAAGCCGACGCGATCAGCAACGACGAGTTCTGGACGGTCGAATCGGACATCCTGATTCCCGCGGCGCTGGAAAATCAGATTACCGAAAAGAACGCCGGCAAGATCAAGACGAAGATCATCGTCGAAGGCGCGAACGGCCCGACCACCACGGCGGCCGACGACATCCTGCACGATCGCGGCATCCTCGTGATTCCGGACGTGGTCGCGAATGCGGGCGGTGTGACAGTGTCATATTTCGAATGGGTGCAGGACTTCTCGAGCTTCTTCTGGACCGAGGACGAGATCAACGAGCGCCTCGAGCGCGTGATGCGCGAAGCATTCGCGGCGGTGTGGCAGGTGTCGAGCGAGCAGAACGTGTCGGTGCGCACGGCGGCGTTCATCGTCGCGTGTAAGCGGATTCTGCAAGCGCGCGAAATGCGCGGCTTGTATCCCTGATCCACCCTGTCCTATCTTGTTTGTAGCGGCGGCGACGCGGCCCGGCATCCGGGCCGGCAGGCGCGGCCGTCACAACTTCGTGCAGCAGCGCGGTCCACAAGACGGCGTGTTTGACCGGCGGGCGGCATCGTATCGATGCCGCCCGCCTTCTCATATGCGCGAAACGGCCGTGCGACGGCGCTGCGGGCCCATCGCGGCGTGCGCGCAACAGCATGGTTAATAGCAATACTTTCAGAAAAATTACTTTGCTACACTGGCGCCGGTTCTTGCCAAGGAGATCAAGATGAAGATTAAAAAAGCTGCGCTGCTGCTCGCGACCCTCGGACTGTTTACGGTTGGCGCGCATGCGCAAGACTCGGGCACGCTGAAAAAGATCAAGGACACGGGCGTCATTTCGCTGGGCCATCGCGAATCGTCGATCCCGTTCTCGTATTACGACGACAAGCAGAACGTGATCGGCTACTCGCAGGACTACGCGCTGAAGATCGTCGAGGCGGTCAAGCAGAAGCTGAACATGCCGAACCTGAAGGTGAAGCTCGTGCCGATCACGTCGCAGAACCGCATTCCGCTGGTGCAGAACGGCACGGTCGACATCGAGTGCGGCTCCACCACGAATAACCTCGAGCGCCAGCAACAGGCTGCCTTCACGAACACGATCTTCGTGATCGGCACGCGTCTGATGACCAAGAAGGACTCCGGCATCAAGGACTTCCCTGACCTGAAGGGCAAGACGGTCGTGACGACCGCCGGCACCACGTCCGAGCGCATCCTTCGCAAGATGAACCAGGACAAGAACATGGGCATGAACATCATCAGCGCGAAGGATCACGGCGAGTCGTTCCTGACGCTGTCCACTGGCCGTGCCGCCGCGTTCATGATGGACGACGCGCTGCTCGCCGGCGAGCGCGCGAAGTCGAGCAACCCGGGCGATTTCGTGATCGTCGGCACGCCGCAATCGCGAGAAGCTTACGGCTGCATGCTGCGCAAGAACGACGCGGACTTCAAGAAGGTCGCCGACGACGCGATCGCGAAGGTGCAAACGTCGAGCGAAGCCGAACAGATCTACAAGCGCTGGTTCGAATCGCCGATCCCGCCGAAGGGCCTGAACCTGAACTTCCCGATGAGCGACGATATGCGCGCGCTGTTCAAGAACCCGAACGACAAGGCAATCGACTAAACGCTAGCCGCTTTTTCGACACTTTCGAAACGCTGAACGAAACGGAAGGGGCCACGCGCTTCTTCCGTTTCTTTTTGCTGGAGTCTTGGTCATGTCATATCACTGGAACTGGGGCATCTTGCTGAGTCCCGTCTCCACGGGCGAGCCCACTACCTATCTGGGCTGGCTGCTCTCGGGGCTGTGGGTGACGGTCACCGTGTCGCTGTCGGCATGGGTGATCGCGCTGATCGTCGGCTCGTTGTTCGGTGTGCTGCGCACGGTGCCGAACAAATGGGCGTCGGGCGCAGGCACCGTCTACGTTGCGATTTTCCGTAACATTCCGCTGATCGTGCAGTTCTTCATCTGGTATCTGGTGATACCGGAGCTGCTGCCCGTGTCGATCGGCAACTGGTTCAAGCAATTGCCGCCGAGCGCGCAGTTCTTCTCGTCGTCGATCCTGTGTCTCGGGCTCTTCACCGCCGCGCGCGTGTGCGAGCAGGTGCGCTCGGGCATCAACGCGCTGCCGCGCGGCCAGCGCGCGGCCGGTCTCGCGGTGGGCTTCACGCAATGGCAGACGTATCGCTACGTGCTGCTGCCGGTCGCGTACCGGATCATCGTGCCGCCGCTCACCTCCGAGTTTCTGAACATCTTCAAGAACTCCGCGGTCGCCTCGACGATCGGTCTGCTCGATCTGTCCGCGCAGGCGCGCCAGCTCGTCGACTACACGTCGCAAACTTACGAGTCGTTCATCGCGGTCACGGTCGCTTACATGCTGATCAATCTGGTCGTGATGCTACTGATGCGCGTGGTCGAAGCGAAGACCAGGCTGCCCGGCTATATCGGAGGCAAGTGATGCATCATTTCGACTGGAGCGGTATTCCGGGCGCGCTGCCTACGCTATGGACCGGCGCGATCATCACGTTCAAGATCACACTGATCGCGATCGTGTTCGGCATCATCTGGGGCACCATTCTCGCGATGTTTCGACTGTCGTCGATCAAGCCGCTCGAATGGTTCGCGAAGGGGTACGTGACGCTGTTCCGTTCGATCCCGCTCGTGATGGTGCTGCTGTGGTTCTTCCTGATCGTGCCGCAAGTGCTGCAAAGCGTGCTTGGTCTGTCGGCGGACATCGACATCCGGCTCGCCTCGGCGATGGTCGCGTTCTCGCTGTTCGAGGCCGCGTATTATTCGGAGATCATCCGCGCCGGCATTCAGGCGGTGCCGCGCGGCCAGGTCAACGCGTCGTTCGCGCTCGGCATGACCTATGCGCAGGCAATGCGCCTGATCGTCCTGCCGCAGGCGTTCCGCGCCATGGTGCCGCTGCTGCTCACGCAGGGTATCGTGCTGTTTCAGGACACGTCGCTCGTCTACGTGATCAGCCTCGCCGACTTCTTCCGCACGGCCACGAATATTGGCGATCGTGACGGCACGAACGTCGAGATGGTACTGTTCGCGGGCGCGTGTTATTTCGTGATCTGCGTGATCGCGTCGAGCCTCGTCAAAGGTCTTCAGAAAAAGGTCGCAAGATGATCTCTATCAAGAATGTTTCGAAGTGGTACGGCCATTTCCAGGTGCTGACCGACTGCACGACGGAAGTCAAAAAGGGCGAAGTGGTCGTGGTGTGCGGGCCGTCCGGTTCGGGCAAGTCCACGCTGATCAAGACCGTCAACGGCCTCGAGCCGTTCCAGAAGGGCGAGATCGTCATCAACGGCCAGTCGCTGACCGACAAGAAAACCAATCTGTCGAAGCTGCGCTCGAAGGTCGGCATGGTGTTCCAGCACTTCGAGCTGTTCCCGCATCTGTCGATCGTGCAGAACCTGACGCTCGCGCAGATCAAGGTGCTCGGCCGCTCGAACGACGAAGCGACCGCGAAGGGCCTGAAGCTGCTCGATCGCGTGGGTCTGCGCGCGCACGCGGACAAGTATCCGGGGCAGTTGTCCGGTGGTCAGCAGCAACGCGTGGCGATTGCGCGCGCGCTGTCGATGGACCCGATCGCGATGCTGTTCGACGAGCCGACCTCGGCGCTCGACCCGGAGATGATCAACGAAGTGCTGGACGTGATGGTCGAACTTGCGCAGGAAGGCATGACGATGATGTGCGTGACGCACGAAATGGGCTTCGCGAAGAAGGTCGCGCATCGTGTGATCTTCATGGACAAGGGCTTGATCGTCGAAGACGACCGCAAGGAAGACTTCTTCGCGAATCCGAAGTCGGATCGCGCGAAGGATTTTCTTGCGAAGATCCTGCACTGAGGTTCGCCGCCTTGCAGGCCTCGTTCCCGAGGCTTGCATGGGGATGCAGAAAAGCCGCTCCGTGGAGCGGCTTTTTTGTGGTCGCGGCTTAGGGCGGGGTGTGCGGCTTACGACTCGAACGCCGCCGTGTCGTCCGCGGCTTCGAGATCGGTTTCGCTGTCGGGTGAAAGCGTGGTTCCGCTCGCGCCCATTGCGTGGCCGCCGGTCGACGCCGCGATCGTCGTGGCCGATGCCGATGCATCGAGCGCCGGATTGCGCAACTTTTCGAGCACCGACTCCGGCACCGGGATATTGGCGCGGCCGATCACTTCGCCATGCTGGAACATCAGCAGATCGCCGGGCTTGAACGCGGTCCACACTTCATTGTCGGTCAGCGGCTTGGTCGCGATCACCGCGACGCGGTCTTCGGGCGTCGTGTATTTGGCGAAGTCGATCGATACGTCCGCGTCGACCAGATGCGCGGTCGAAAACGGCCAGCGACGCACGAGGTAGTGCAGATGCGTCGAGCAATGCGCGAACAGCGCCTGGCCGTTCGACATCAGGAAGTTGAATACGCCGTACTGCGTGATTTCGCGCGTGAGCGCCTCGAGCGCGGCGAACAGCTCGTGAAGCGGCGGCTGTTGCGCGCCGGGAAAAGCCTTGCGCAAGCCTTGCAGCAGCGCACAGAACGAGAGCTCGCTGTCTGTCGTGCCGACCGGCTGATACACGCCGTTCAACTCCGGCGCGTAAGCTTGCAGATCGCCGTTATGCGCGAAGATCCAGTGACGCCCCCACAGTTCGCGCATGAACGGGTGGCAGTTTTCGAGCAGGATGTGCCCCTGCGTCGCCTTGCGGATGTGCGCGATCGTGTTTTTGGATTTGATCGGGTAGCGCTTGACCATCTCGGCGATCGGCGAGGTGGCCGACGATTGATGATCGATGAACAACCGGCAGGCCTTGTCTTCAAAGAAAGCGATGCCCCAGCCGTCGGCGTGATGATCGGTGACGCCGCCGCGCGCCGCAAATCCGGTGAAGGAAAACGTGACGTCCGTCGGCGCGGCGCAGTTCATTCCGAGAAGTTGGCACATGTTGCAGGTGAGCCTGTGAACGGAGCGAGCCGTTACAATGATGATTTTCCAAGCATATCACCGAGCCGGAGACGCCAAATAGCAAAATTGACATGTGTTTGGGCCGCTACAACGCGGTTTGACCGGTCGATCAGCGAGGCGCGCGAAGTCTCGTATTCCTGCCATGACTGCTTCCAACGTTTCCCCCGATTCCGTCACGCTGGTCCGCCCGGACGACTGGCACCTGCACGTGCGCGATGGCGCGATGCTCAAGGCCGTGCTGCCTGACACCGCGCGCCAGTTCGGTCGCGCGATCATCATGCCGAACCTGAAGCCGCCGGTCACGACGACCGAGATGGCGCAGGCGTATCGCGAGCGCATCGTCGCCGCGATTCCCGAGGGCGCGAAATTCGAGCCGCTGATGACGCTGTACCTGACCGACAACACGCCGCCCGATGAAATCCGCCGCGCGCGCGAAAGCGGCTTCGTGCACGGTGTGAAGCTGTACCCGGCGGGCGCGACGACCAACTCCGACGCGGGCGTCACCGATCTGATGAAGTGCGCGAAGACGCTCGAAGCGATGCAGGAAGTCGGCATGCCGCTGCTCGTGCACGGCGAGGTGACGGATTCGGACATCGATCTGTTCGATCGCGAGAAGGTCTTCATCGACCGAGTGATGATGCCGCTGCGCCGCGCCTTTCCGGCGCTGAAGGTCGTGTTTGAGCACATCACGACGAAGGACGCGGCCGACTACGTCCGCGAAGCGGGCGTCGCGCCGGAACTGCTGGGCGCTACGATCACTGCGCACCATCTGCTGTACAACCGCAACGCGATTTTCCAGGGCGGCATTCGTCCGCATTACTACTGCCTGCCGGTGCTCAAGCGCGAGACGCAACGCGTTGCGCTGGTCGAGGCGGCGACCTCGGGCGATCCGCGCTTCTTCCTCGGCACCGACAGCGCGCCGCATCCGAAGGGGCTGAAGGAGCACGCGTGCGGTTGCGCGGGCTGCTACACCGCACTGCACGCGCTGGAGCTCTACACCGAAGCGTTCGACAAGGCCGGCGCGCTCGACAAGCTCGAAGGCTTCGCGAGCTTCCACGGTCCGGACTTCTACCGTCTGCCGCGCAATTCGGAGAAGGTCACGCTGCGTCGCGAGGAATGGACGCTGCCGGCCGAGCTGCCGGCCGGCGACACGCCGGTCGTGCCGCTGCGCGGCGGCGAAACGATTGGCTGGCGTCTCGCTTGAGGCTGCGGTAGATGCGCGAGCGTGAGGCGGGGCAGCGCGCGGCGGATGACGATGTGGCGGCGAGATCGGGCCCTGCGCTGGCGCTTGAAGCCGCGGCCAACGCTGCGCGCGACATGGCACCCGAGCCTCTGCCGCCAGGCTTCGCCGCAATCGACTGGTCGAAGCCGTGGTTCGCGCAATTTGCTGCACGCGGCCAGCGTTGGCAGCAAGCCGCGCTGACCGGCTACGCAGACCTGCTCGCCGCGATGAATGCCGACGCCGCGCAGATGCGACAGACCACCGGTCGCGGCCAGCGTCTCGCGTTCATCGCGCAGGACGATCTGCCGCCGGGCGCCGCGTACGAGGGGCACATCGCGTCGACCGGTTGCGTGCCGACGCGTCACAATCTGCACGACTTCTTCAACGGTTCGATGTGGTTCGCGTTTCCGCGCATCAAGGCGGCGCTGAACGCGCGCCAGTCAGCGGAACTCGATGTGCTCGGCGTCGGCCCGACGCGTGGCGGCGTGCGCGACATGCTGACCCTCTTCGACGAAAACGCGCTGCTGTTCGCCTGCGCCGATCCTTCGCTGAGCGCCGCGCTACGCGGCTTCGACTGGCGCACGCTGTTCGTCGCGCGGCGCGATGCGTGGGGCCGCGACTGTGAAGTGCGTTGCTTCGGCCATGCGCTGCTGGAAAAGCTGATCGCGCCGTTCAAGGGCTGCACCGGACATGCGTGGATCGTCGACGTGTCGCCTGAATATTTCGACTGGGACACTGCCGTGCGCAATGCGTGGCTCGACGAAGCGGTCAGCGCGGCGCTGCTCGGCACCGACGCTTTGACCAGCCGCCTGTTCGCGCCGCTGCCCGTGCTCGGCATTCCGGCCTGGTGGCCCGACAATGAATCGCCGACGTTCTACGACGACTCTTCCGTGTTCCGCGCCGGGCGCCGCAATCGTTAGGCGCATCCCCGTTCGGTGTTAGAATCCGCGCCAGCAAAGCAGGCTAGGCAGTCGCGGCCTCGACGGCTTCGGCCAACGAGGGCGAGGAAAGTCCGGACTCCACAGGGCAGGGTGATGGCTAACGGCCATCCGTGGCGACACGCGGAACAGGGCAACAGAAAGCAAACCGCCGATGGCCCGGCGCAAGCCGGGATCAGGTAAGGGTGAAACGGTGCGGTAAGAGCGCACCGCGGCTGTCGCAAGGCAGACCGGCACGGTAACCTCCACCCGGAGCAATTCCAAGTAGGCAGGCGCGCATCTTCGCGATGCAGGACGGGGCCCCCGTCTCGTCTGCGGGTAGGAAGCTTGAGCGCGTCAGTAATGGCGCGCCTAGAGGAATGGCTGCCACGCGCGTCGCGTCTTTGGGCGCGGCGCGTGCACAGAATCCGGCTTATCGGCCTGCTTTGCCGCTGAATAAGAAAAGCCGGCGTCCGTTGGGACGCCGGCTTTTTCATTTGGGGCGCGGGTGGCGGCCGTGGCCGCCATCTGTGGCGCTATCCCTATCGCGCTCAGAGCGCGACGATGTCGAACGAGTGGGTGAGTTCGGCGGACTTCGCGATCATGATCGACGCCGAGCAGTACTTGTCGTGCGACAGATTGATCGCGCGCTCGACGGTCGCCGGATTCAGATTCTTGCCCGTCACCGTGAAGTGGAAGTGGACCTTCGTGAACACCTTCGGATCTTCGCTCGCGCGCTCGGCCTTGAGCGTCACCGAGCAGCCGGCGATCTCCTGGCGGCTCTTCTTCAGAATCATCACGACGTCGTAGGCGGTACAGCCGCCGGTGCCGAGCAACACCATTTCCATTGGGCGCGGCGCGAGGTTGCGGCCGCCACCCTCGGGTGCGCCGTCCATCGCGACCAGATGACCGCTGCCCGTCTCGGCCGCGAACGCCATCCCGTCTTGCCCCATCCAGCTTACTTTGCATTCCATGCTGTCACTCCCGCCGCGCATTGCTTTGTCGAGACGGCATTGTAGCCCGGTGTCCGACAATTAGCGCACGCTCGGCGGATTCCGGTTCTATGCACGACGATTCTTTCTTGTTGCAGTGCGGGATGGCTGGCCGATTCCCGAATTTTTTGAGCGATTTAGGGGTTTTACTCTAGATGGCCTGCAATGCGATTCGGATCATCTGATTCTTAGTGCTTGATCTAAAAGGAGTTTTGTTAAATTTCCTCCGCGCATGGGATCTGTCACATTGTGAAAACTAATTTCACAATGCAAATCTTCTTGCGTCGCACAAGGGTGACTCTTATAATTGGGTCCATCGTTGCAGCAGTTCTGCAACCTCCGCTGTCTCCTCCACCTCCTCCTATGGTGGATTAAACCCGAACCGCTCGTTCGGGTTTTTTTTCGCCCGCGTTTGCCGGGCATTTCGCCCCGTTTTCTGGCCGCTCGTGGCGCGCGCATCGCACGTTTTGACTTGTGGGCGCAAATTCCTTTATAATTCAGGGCTTTTCCGCATCCGCGCCCGCGGAGGAAGAACCAGGGAGAGCCTGCACGCGCCTCGATGCGCACACTACAAGCAGGAAAGAACACATTGGGCGCAGCAATTTTTTGGATCGATCATGAAGACGTTTTCCGCAAAAGCCCATGAGGTGACGCGCGAATGGTACGTGATTGACGCGACGGATAAGGTTCTCGGGCGTGTCGCCAGCGAAGTGGCACACCGTCTTCGCGGCAAGCACAAGCCTGAATTCACTCCCCACGTCGACACCGGTGATTTCATCATCGTTATCAACGCCGGCAAGCTGAAGGTCACGGGCAATAAGGTTACCGACAAGAAGTACTACCGTCACTCGGGCTACCCGGGCGGTATCTATGAAACGACGTTCGGCAAGATGCAGGAACGCTTCCCGGGCCGTGCGCTCGAGAAGGCGGTCAAGGGCATGCTGCCGAAGGGCCCGCTCGGCTACGCGATGATCAAGAAGCTGAAGGTCTACGCTGACGCAACGCATCCGCATTCGGCACAACAGCCGAAGGCGCTCGAGATCTAAGGGGAGCCCACATGATCGGTAACTGGAATTACGGCACGGGCCGCCGCAAGAGCGCCGTCGCACGTGTGTTCATCAAGGCAGGCAAGGGCGACATCGTTGTGAACGGCAAGCCCATCGCCGACTACTTCTCGCGCGAAACGTCGCTGATGATCGTGCGTCAGCCGCTCGAACTCACGAACCACGGCACCACGTTCGACATCAAGGTCAACGTGACGGGTGGCGGTGAAACGGGTCAAGCCGGTGCGGTTCGCCACGGCATCACCCGCGCGCTGATGGACTACGACGCAACGCTGAAGCCGGAACTGTCGAAGGCTGGTTTCGTTACGCGTGACGCTCGTGAAGTCGAACGTAAGAAGGTCGGCTTCCACAAGGCACGTCGCCGCAAGCAGTTCTCGAAGCGTTAATCGTTTCGGGTGCGAACCGGCCTTCATGCCGGTTTGCAGCAAAAGCCGCCAACGCCACGCGCGAAGGCGGCTTTTTTTATGGTTCGCCGGGGTTCGTTGGCCGGTTTCGTTCGCTCAAGCGGCAACGGGCCGCCTTGCAACCACCTTGCAGCAAGAACCCATTGATTTTGTGGGCTTCAGCACGATATCCGGAACAGCCCTACAATATCGGCTAAAGCTTATTGGAGAGTTCGAATGAACGCAGTCACCGACACCCCCGTGACCGAGATGCCGGCCCCCTTCGTCTTCACCGACGCAGCGGCTGACAAGGTCAAGCAACTGATCGATGAGGAAGGCAACCCGGAGCTCAAGCTGCGCGTGTTCGTGCAGGGCGGCGGCTGCTCGGGCTTCCAGTACGGCTTCACGTTTGACGAAGCGATCAACGAAGACGACACCGTGATGAACAAGAGCGGCGTCCAGTTGCTGATCGACTCGATGAGCTACCAGTATCTGGTCGGCGCAGAGATCGACTACAAGGACGACATCAACGGCGCGCAGTTCGTCATCAAGAACCCGAACGCGACCACGACCTGCGGTTGCGGTTCGTCGTTCTCGGTCTGAGCGGAAAGGCTCATCGAGCCACTGCGAAAACGGGGCCTCTCAGGCCCCGTTTTTTATTGACTTCGCGCCGTACAGGCAACCTGCGACGGCAGAAGGCGTCGCTTGCTTCGCCTCCACCTCCCTCAGCGCGGATAAATCGCCCCCAGCACTCGCTCCGCGGAAGCCCCTGTCACGCTTGGCAGACTGCCCGGCAGACGCGCGATGCAGCGCATCGCGAGCCACGCGAACGCGAGCGGCTCGACCTGGCTCGGCGGCACGCCGAGCGCGTCGGTCGTCATCACGGGCACGCCGCTCACGCCGCTGTCTTCGAGCGCCTGCTGCAACGCCTTCATGATCTCCGGATTGCGCGCGCCGCCGCCGCACACGTACACAGCACGCGCGTCGGATGCGTGCCGCTCGATCTCGCGCGCGACCGTCACCGCGGTCAGCGCGACGAGCGTCGCCTGTACATCGGCTGGCGCGAGCGCGGCGAACGGCTCGAGTTTCGCATCGAGCCATGCGGTGTTGAACAGATCGCGGCCGGTGCTCTTGGGCGGCTGCTCGGCGAAGAACGGTTCGTCGAGCAACGCGTTCAGCAGCTTGCGATCGACCTGGCCACGCGCCGCGAAATGACCATTCTCGTCGAATGGCCTGCCGAGCTGGCGCTCGGCCCACGCGTCCAGCAGCGCGTTCGCGGGGCCGCAGTCGAAGCCGCGCACGCCGCCGGTCGCGTTCAGGATCGTGATGTTGCTGATGCCGCCAAGATTGCAGACGACGCGCGTTTCGTCCTTCGCGCCAAAGATCATCGCGTGAAAAGCGGGCACGAGCGGCGCGCCCTGGCCGCCGGCCGCGACGTCACGGCTGCGGAAATCGGCGACCACGTCGATATGCAGCATTTCCGCGAGCAGCGCCGGGTTGTTGATCTGCCGCGTATAGCCCTTTTCCGGCCGATGCCGCACGGTCTGGCCATGCACGCCGATCGCGCGGACGTCGTCGGCCGATACGCGGCTGTCGCGCAGCAGGTCGTGGCAGCACACCGTGTAGCGTGTCGCGAGCGCATTGGCGGCGAGCGCCTCGCGTTCGATCTCGTTGTCCCCCGGCTGTTGCAGCGAGAACAGCGCCTCGCGGATGCCGGCCGAAAAGCCGACGAACGCCTCGGCCAGCACTTCGGGCGGCTTCCCCCTGGCAAACCGGACGGCCACGCCGTCCACACCGTCCATGCTGGTTCCCGACATTAGTCCGAAATAGATGCCGTCTGCGGGGTCTTGCGCCACGTCGCTGCTCCTGTCGATGTTCATTGCGATTCGTTGTAGCAGATTATCGACGCAAGCGTGGCCGAAGGTAAGCGCGAGGTGGGCGGCGCGCGTGCATCCGCGCCGATGCCGCGCAGACCGCACAGGCGCCCCAGACGACACAGCGAGGCAACAAAATCCCCCGTCGCGAGCCCGTGCGGGGCGCGTCGGCGCGCATCTATGGGACAATCCTGTTTTTTCGCGACTTCACGTTTCCAGCATGAGCACCGAGTCCACCCAGCCCAATCCCGCTTCCGCCTTCCCGATCACCGACGAAGTCCGTCACGCGCTCGCCGTGACCAAGCGCGGCGTCGACGAACTGCTGATCGAAGACGAATTCGCGCAAAAACTCGCGCGCAGCGCGGCGACGGCCAAGCCGCTGCGCATCAAGCTCGGGCTTGATCCGACCGCGCCCGACATTCACATCGGCCACACGGTCGTGCTGAACAAGATGCGCCAGTTGCAGGACCTCGGCCACACGGTGATTTTCCTGATCGGCGATTTCACGTCGCTGATCGGCGATCCGTCCGGACGCAACGCGACCCGCCCGCCGCTCACGCGCGAGCAGATCGAATCGAACGCGAAGACCTACTTCGAGCAGGCCGCGCTCGTGCTCGATCGCGACAAGACCGAGATCCGCTACAACAGCGAATGGTCGATGCCGCTCGGCGCCGACGGCATGATCAAGCTCGCGTCGCGCTACACGGTCGCGCGCATTCTCGAGCGCGAGGACTTCACGAAGCGCTTCCAGGGCGGCGTGCCGATCTCGATTCACGAATTCCTGTACCCGCTGATGCAGGGCTACGACTCGGTCGCGCTGAACGCGGACCTCGAACTCGGCGGCACGGACCAGAAGTTCAACCTGCTGGTCGGTCGCGAGTTGCAGAAGCAGTACGGCCAGGAGCAGCAGTGCATCCTGACGATGCCGCTGCTCGAAGGGCTCGACGGCGTCGAGAAGATGTCGAAGTCGAAGAACAACTACATCGGCATCAGCGAAAAGCCGACCGACATGTTCGGCAAGCTGATGAGCATTTCCGACACGCTGATGTGGCGTTACTTCGAACTGCTGTCGTTCCGTCCGCTGGACGAAATCGCCGGCTTCAGGCGCGAGGCCGACGCAGGTCGCAATCCGCGCGACTTCAAGGTGATGCTCGGCCAGGAAATCGTCGCGCGTTTCCACTCGCAGGCGGACGCCGAGCGCGCGCTCGAGGACTTCAATCATCGCGCGAAGGGCGGCGTGCCCGACGATATCCCGACGGTGACGCTCGCAGGCGCACCGCTCGCGATCGGCCAGTTGCTGAAGCAGGCGAACCTCGTGCCGTCGACGAGCGAGGCGCTGCGCAACATCGAGCAGGGCGGCGTGAAGATCGACGGCACCACGGTGTCCGACAAGGGCCTGAAGGTCGAGGCGGGCGAGTACGTCGTGCAGGTCGGCAAGCGCCGCTTCGCGCGCGTGACGCTGACGGCGTGATCGCGCTGATCCAACGCGTGCGGCGCGCCGAAGTGCGCGTCGCCGATCGCGTGACCGGCGCGATCGACGCGGGCCTGCTCGCGCTCGTCTGCGCGGAGCGCGGCGACACCGAGGCCGCGGCAGACAAGCTGCTCGCCAAGGTGCTCGGCTACCGCGTGTTCAGCGACGCGGCCGGCAAGATGAACCTGTCGGTGCAGAATCTCGACGGCGCCGGACGCGCGGGCGGCCTGCTGCTCGTGTCGCAGTTCACGCTCGCCGCCGATACCAACAGCGGCCTGCGCCCGAGCTTCACGCCTGCCGCGCCGCCCGACGAGGGCAAGCGCCTGTTCGACTACTTCGTCGCGGCCGCGCGCGCAAAGCATCCGATCGTCGAGACCGGCGAATTCGGCGCGGATATGCAGGTGTCGCTCGTCAACGACGGGCCGGTCACGTTCTGGTTGCAGACCAACGCGTGATCGAGCGGCGCTGCGCGCTTGCATTGCAGACCGTTCAATCGCACCTGCGCGCGTTGGTGCGTTCCATCCCATCACGTTCAGACAGGCCTGCACCGCACCGCGAGTGCGGCGGCTGCTTTTTGCGACAATAGCCGTTCGATACCACCGGCGAACGGCACCCCTCTCTCATGACGACGCAGATCCTGTTTATCCGGCACGGCGAAACCGACTGGAACCGCATCAAGCGCATTCAAGGCCACATCGACATTCCGCTCGCGACGACGGGCATCGCGCAAGCGAAACGTCTCGCACAGCGCCTCGCCGACGAGGCGAAGCAGGGTGCGCGGCTCGATGCGATCTATTCGAGCGACCTGCAGCGCGCGCAGCAGACCGCGCAGCCGATCGGCGACGCGCTCGGGCTGCCGCTGCAGTCGCGCGAGAACTTGCGCGAGCGCTCGTACGGCGCGTTCCAGGGCCATGACAGCGACGAGATCGCGCTGCGTTTCCCCGACGAATACGCGCAGTGGCAAACCCGCGATCCCGGCTTCGCGCCGCCCGAGGGCGAGTCGCAACGCGTGTTCTACCACCGCATCGTGCATGCGATCGAGCCGCTCGTCGCCGCGCATCCGGGCGGGCGCATCGCCTGTGTCACGCATGGCGGCGTGCTCGACTGCGTGCACCGCTTTGCCACCGGTATGCCGCTCGACGCACCGCGCAATTACCCGCTGCTGAACACCAGCTTGAACATCGTGGATTATGCAGACGGTCGCGCGACGATCCTCTCGTGGGCGGACGTATCGCATCTCGACGCGGGCAGCGCCGACGATGATGGTTTCAGAAAGGGACCGGAGTCGAAGCGCTAAGCAGAAGTGTTAAGCAGAAGCGCGCGACGGACGGCCCGACAGACGCGCCGAAATCAATCCTGCTGCCGCGCCGCCGCACGCCGCCGCGCCCGCTTCGATACCCCATTGACCAGCGCCCAGCGGATCACCGGCGCGACGACCCGCACGCCGGGTCGCGCGAAGGTTCGACGCAGCGCCGCGTAGCGGCTCAAGCCGAGCATCGACTGCGCCCAGTCGGGCAGCAGATCGACCCCTGCGTTAAGCATCAGCGTGCCGGCGGGCCGCATTGCGAAACTCGGTGCCGGCGCGCTCATCAGAATCCTGACGACTTCGCGGGTGCGCTCGCTTGCAACGAGCGCGGGCCGCATCGCGAGCAGGTACGCCTCGATTTCGGCACGCGAGCGCGGAACATCGACGGCGCCTAGCATTTCCGCGATGCGCGCGGTTTCCGCGAAGTATTGATCCTGCGCGGCGACGGACAGCACCGGATTCACATAGCGCAGATGCGCGGTCATGAAGCTCGACACCTCCGCGACGTGCACCCACGTCAGCAGCGCGGGCTCGCTCGCGCGATACGACTGGCCGTCCGGCGCGACGCCGGTCACGTCGAGATGGATGCGCTTGACGCGCTCGATCAGCGCGAGCGCATCGTTCTTGCTGCCGTACGTCGTGCCGGCGATGAACGTTGCCGTGCGACGCAGCCGGCCGAGGATGTCGGTGCGAAAGCTCGAATGGTCCCAGACGCCCGCGAGCGCGAGCGGATGCAGCGCTTGTAGCAGCAGCGCGCTGATGCCCCCCGTCATCATCGACGTGAAGTCGGCGTGGACTTTCCAGCAGACCGAGTCGGGCCCGAACAGGCCCGGGTCGCCGGGCGGCGACGAGTAGTCGAGCACCGGGCCGCTGCCGGTCGTCAGATGCGTGACGCCGGCGGCGAGCTTCGAGCGCAAGCGGTGGGTGAGACGCTGCGTGAAATTGCCGGACGGGTCGCCGGCGGCATTGACAGGTGAACGGTTGGATGGGCCGGGTTGCTGGGTCTGGTCGGACATCCTGGTCGGCCTCGTCGCGTGACTCAGTTCTTGGAATCCCACAGGCCCGGCAGCGCGCTCGACGAATCCGGCGCGGCCAGTCCGAAATGCCGGTACGTGAGCAGCGTGGCGACACGGCCGCGCGGCGTGCGCTGCAGGAAGCCCTGCTGGATCAGATACGGCTCGAGCACGTCTTCGATCGTGTCGCGCTCCTCGCCGATCGCCGCCGCGAGATTGTCGACCCCGACCGGGCCGCCGTCGAACTTGTACAGGATCGCTTCGAGCAGCTTGCGGTCCATCAGGTCGAAGCCGACCGCGTCGACGTCGAGCATGCTGAGCGCGGCGTCGGCCACCTGCGCGGTGATGTTGCCGTCGGCCTTCACCTCGGCGAAGTCGCGCACGCGCCGCAACAGGCGGTTCGCGATACGCGGCGTGCCACGCGCGCGACGGGCGATCTCGAACGCGCCGTCCGGATGAATCTGCGCATGGAGCAGCGACGCCGAACGCGTGACGATGCGGGCGAGCTCCTCGGCGTTGTAGAACTCGAGCCGCGAGACGATGCCGAAGCGGTCGCGCAGCGGATTGGTCAGCATACCCGCGCGCGTGGTCGCGCCGACCAGCGTGAACGGCTGCAGATCGAGCTTCACGCTGCGCGCGGCCGGCCCTTCGCCGATCATGATGTCGATCTGATAATCCTCGAGCGCCGGGTACAGGATTTCCTCGACGACCGGCGAGAGCCGGTGGATTTCGTCGATGAACAGCACGTCGTTGGCTTCGAGATTGGTGAGCAGTGCGGCGAGGTCGCCGGCGCGTTCGAGCACCGGCCCCGACGTTTGCCGCAGATTGACGCCCATCTCGCGCGCGATGATGTGCGCGAGCGTGGTCTTGCCGAGGCCCGGCGGCCCGAACAGCAGCACGTGGTCGAGCGATTCGGAGCGCCGCTTTGCGGCCTCGATGAAGATTTCGAGCTGGCCGCGCACTTTCTCCTGCCCGACATATTCGTCGAGCTGGCGCGGCCGCAGCGCGCGCTCGAACGCTTCTTCGTTCGGCGACACGGGCGTGGCCGCGATGATGCGCTCGGCGGCGAGTTTGTCGGTTTCGATCATGCGGGCATTGTACCGCGCGCGGCCTGGCGCTTAGCCCTTCGACAGCGCCTTCAGCGCGAGCTTGATGCCCTCGGACACGCCCGTGCCGGCCGGCACGTTCTTGATCGCGGCGAGCGCTTCTTTTTCCGAGTAACCGAGCGCGAGCAGCGCGTTGAGGATGTCGGACGCGTGGTCGGATGGCGACGCGGCGCCCGCCATCGCGCCGAGGTCGGCCCCGAGCTTGCCCTTCAGTTCGAGCAGCAGCCGCTCGGCGGTCTTCTTGCCGATGCCCGGCACGCGCGTGAGGCGCGCCGCGTCCTGCATCGTGACCGTCTGCGCGAGCTCCGCGACGCTCATGCCCGACAGCACCGCAAGTGCCATGCGCGCGCCGATGCCGGAAATCTTCAACAGCTCGCGGAACGTTGCGCGTTCCTGCGCGGTGCCGAAGCCATACAGCAGATGCGCGTCCTCGCGAACGATCATCTGCGTGAGCAGCACGATGCGCTCGCCGGTCGACGGCAGGTTGTAGAACGTGCTCATCGGCACGTCCACTTCGTAGCCGACGCCGTTGCAGTCGACGAGCAGATGCGGCGGGTTTTTTTCCAGCAGAACGCCGGCAATGCGACCGATCATGGCGGATTAGGTTTTCAGAGTCGGATGGGAATGCGCGAGTGTAGCGCAGCGGCTCGGCGGCGCGAACCGCGTACCACGAGTCGGGTCATGCGGCGCGTTAGCCGACCAGGCGCCCGCGCCGCACCCGCAGACCCTTCTTCGCGAGCGCCGGTGCGATGCCGCCGAGCGTGCTCAGCGTCGAGCCGCCGTGCGCGTGGCAGATGGCCATGCCGAGCGCGTCGGCCGCGTCGGTGCCGGGCACGCCCGACAGGCTCAGCAGCCGCACCACCATCTGCTGCATTTGCTCCTTGGTCGCGCGGCCATAGCCGACCACCGATTGCTTCAGCTGCAGCGCGGTGTACTCGGCGACCGGCACGCCGCCCGCGACGAGCCCGCAGATCGCGGCGCCGCGCGCCTGGCCGAGCAGCAGTGTCGACTGCGGATTGACGTTGACGAAGACTTTTTCGATCGCCGCCTGATCCGGCGCGTGCTCGCGGATCAGCGTCGAGATGCCCGCGAAGATGGTGCCGAGTCGCGACGGCAGATCGGCGTCGGCGGTGCGGATCACGCCGCTCGCGACGTAGCGCAGTGTGTGGCCGTGTTGTTCGATCACGCCGAAGCCCGTCACGCGCAGGCCGGGGTCGATGCCGAGAATTCTCATGAGGTGCCGCACAAGCGATAAAAACCAGGTGCCTGCGATACTACAACGAACGCGCGGCGCGGCGGTCCGCTTGACGCGTGCTCAGCGGAATAAAAGCTGCTACGGCTTGGCGCAAGGAGGCGATCGAGGATGGAGCGCTACCGCAATCTCAGCGGCGACTCGGGTGTCGACGCCTACGAAATAGGCGACGATTTCATCAAGGTGCGCTTTCGGCCAGGCGTCGTGTATTGGTACACGGAGGCGAGTATCGGCGCCGGACACGTCGCAGTGCTGAAGCGTCTTGCTCGACGCGGTCAGGGGTTGGGCACGTACATTAGCCAGCATGCGCAAGTGCGGGACGGTTACGCGCGCAAGGAGCCGGACGAATAGGAACGGCGTCGCGGCAAAACAAAAGGCCCGGCGGGACAACCCGCCGGGCCTTTCTTGCAGCTACCGAACTTCAGCCGCTCAATAGCCGATCAATGACGGAAGTGACGCACGCCCGTCAGCACCATCGCGATGTTGTGCTCGTCGGCGGCCATGACCACTTCGTCGTCGCGCACCGAGCCGCCCGGCTGGATCACGCAGGTCGCGCCCGCCGCGACCACCACGTCGAGACCGTCGCGGAACGGGAAGAACGCGTCCGATGCGACCGCCGAACCCGTGAGCGTCAGGCCGGCGTTCTGCGCCTTGATGCTCGCGATACGCGCCGAGTCCACGCGGCTCATCTGGCCCGCGCCGACGCCGAGCGTCATGCCGTTCGCGCAGAACACGATCGCGTTCGACTTCACGTACTTCGCGACGCGCCACGCGAACAGCAGATCGTCCATTTCCTTCGGCGTCGGGTGACGCTTGGTGACGACGCGCAATTCGCGCGGCTGCACGTTCTTCGAGTCGAGCGATTGCACCAGCAGGCCGCCGCCGACGCGCTTCAGGTCGAACGTGTTGTGGCCTTCGCCCAGCGCGATTTCGAGCAGACGCACGTTCTGCTTTGCCGCGAATACCTGACGCGCTTCGGCGCTGAACGACGGCGCGATCAGCACTTCGACGAACTGCTTGGCGACGGCAAGCGCCGCCGCTTCGTCGACTTCGCGATTGAAAGCGATGATGCCGCCGAACGCCGAGGTCGGATCGGTCTGGAACGCCTTCGAATACGCTTCGTGCGCGTTCGCGCCGATCGCGACGCCGCACGGATTCGCGTGCTTGACGATCACGCAGGCCGGCACGTCGAAGGTCTTCACGCATTCCCACGCCGCGTCGGAGTCGGCGATGTTGTTGTACGACAGTTCCTTGCCCTGCAACTGGTTGTAGTTCGCGAGCGCGCCGGCCGGCACCGCCAGATCGCGGTAGAACGCCGCGCTCTGGTGCGGGTTTTCGCCGTAGCGCAGGTCCTGGACCTTGTCGAACGCCATGTTGAAGGTGGCCGGGTACTGGTTGCGCGACGAGTGCTGCAACTCGTCGGTCAGGCTCGTCAGGTAGTTCGTGATCGCGCCGTCGTACTGCGCGGTGTGCGCGTAGACCTTGGTCGCGAGGCGGAAATTCGTCTTGTACGACACCGTGTTGCCGTTCGCGCGCATTTCGTCGAGCACGACCGCGTAGTCGGCCGGATCGACCACCACCGTCACGTCGCGGTGATTCTTCGCGGCCGAGCGCAGCATCGTCGGGCCGCCGATGTCGATGTTCTCGATCGCGTCTTCGAGCGAGCACTCTTCCTTCGACACGGTCTGCACGAACGGGTACAGGTTCACGACCAGCAGGTCGATGGTCGGAATGTCGTGCTTCTCAAGCGCGGCCATGTGCTCGGGCAGATCGCGGCGCGCGAGGATGCCGCCGTGCACCTTCGGATGCAGCGTTTTCACGCGCCCGTCGAGCATTTCCGGGAAGCCCGTGTAGTCGGCGACTTCGGTGACGGACAGGCCCGCGTCCGCGAGCAGTTTCGCGGTGCCGCCGGTCGACAGGATCTTGATGCCGAGGTCCGACAGCGATTTGGCGAAGTCGACGATGCCGGACTTGTCGGAAACGGAGATGAGCGCTTGCTTGATCATGATGAAGACGAAAAGCCGAAGGGGAAACGTGGCAGGGCGCTAGAAACTACAACGCGCTACAGCAAACCGTGTTGTTGCAGCTTCTTGCGCAGCGTATTGCGGTTGATGCCGAGATACTCGGCGGCCAGCGACTGGTTGCCGCCGGCCTGCTCGAGCACCACTTCGAGCAAGGGTTTTTCCACGCATGAAATGACCATGTCGTAGACGTCGTGCGGATTGGAGCCGTCGAGATCCTGGAAATACACGTCCAGGCTGTCGCGGACAGATTGTTCGATATTGTTCTTGCTCATGCTGCTAGTCGGTCGGTGTTGTTCTCGTCCTGGTTGTCGAGCCCGGGGTCGCCGGGCGCTTCGTCGACGTAGACGAGGCGGTCTGAGATCGCCTTTTGCGCGTCAAAGAACTCGTTGACGGCGAGGAGTTGTTCGCGCGTGGTGTCCAGCGTATTCATGCGATGCCGGAACAGGTTGGCGCCGGAAAGGCCGCGAGTGTACCAGCCGATGTGCTTGCGCGCAGTGCGAACCCCGGTAAATTCCCCGTAAAACGCGTAGTGATCTTCCAGATGCTCGTTCATCACCTGCTGGATTTCGTCGATACGCGGCGGCGGCAGCAACTCGCCCGTTTGCAGGAAATACTCGATTTCGCGGAACAGCCACGGACGCCCCTGCGCGGCGCGTCCGATCATGATCGCGTCCGCGCCGGTCGCGGCGAGCACCTCGCGCGCCTTTTGCGGCGACGTGATGTCGCCGTTCGCGACGACCGGAATGCGCACCGCCGCTTTCACGGCGGCGATGGTTTCGTACTCGGCGTCGCCGTGATACAGGTCGGCGCGCGTGCGGCCGTGGACGGTCAGCATCGAAATGCCCGCTGCTTCGGCAAGACGCGCGACGTTCAGCGCATTCCTGTTCTCGCGATTCCAGCCGGTGCGGATTTTCAGCGTGACGGGCACCGCGTCGGGCCCGACGCCGACCGCGTTGACCACGGCCTCGACGATGCGCTGCACGAGCGGTTCGTTCTGCAGCAGCGCCGACCCGGCCGCCACGTTGCAGACCTTCTTGGCCGGGCAGCCCATGTTGATGTCGATGATCTGCGCGCCGTTCGCGACGTTGTAGCGGGCGGCCTCGGCCATCATCTCCGGGTCCGCGCCGGCGATCTGCACCGCGATCGGCTCGACTTCGCCTTCGTGGTTCGCGCGGCGCATGGTCTTTTCGCTTTTCCATAGCTGCGCGTTCGACGCGACCATTTCCGACACCGCGTAGCCCGCGCCGAGCCGTTTGCACAGCTGGCGGAACGGCCGGTCGGTCACGCCGGCCATCGGGGCGACGAACAGGTTATTGCGCAGATTGTGGGGGCCGAGAGTGGGCATGACGTGAGCGCGCGCCGACGACGGGTCAGGATTTGACAATCGTGACAGCCGGCGCAGCGCGAAATGCGAGGGAAAACCACCATTTTAGCGTTAACGGGTTGCCGGGACTCGCGAACCGAGTCTCGTAACCCGTTAAATCTTCTATGAAAGTCGCGCGACTCATAGAGCCGCGCGGCGTTTTGCGCCGCTAGCGGCGCTGGCCGAACATCATCTGACGGGCGAGCGCGGTTTTCACCGGTGGGAGGAATTCGAGCGCGGTCAGCGCGAGGCCGCGCAGTACCGCGAGCGGTGCGAAGTCGATGGTGAACAGGCGCGCGAGCGTGTCGGTCGAGCCGATCGTCAGGCGCCGGTCGAGCGCGCGGCGTTGCGCGAAGGTGGCGAGCGCGAGCGGCGTCGGACCGTCGGCCGACAGCGCATCGGCGAGCGCATGCGCGTCGCGCAAGCCCAGATTGAGGCCTTGGCCCGCCACCGGATGCAAGGTCTGCGCCGCATTGCCGATCGCGACGATGTGACCATTCACGAGCGTATCGACCGTATTGAGACCGAGCGGGAACGACGCGCGGCCCTTGATGTGCGTGAAGCGGCCCATGCGGTCGCCGAATGCGCCGTCGAGCTCGCGCAGGAACGCTTCGTCGGAGAGCTGCGTGCGGCGCGCGGCTTCGTCGGGCGCGCAGCACCAGACCAACGCGTAGTCGGCGCCGCGCACGCCGCCCATCGGCAGCAGCGCGATCGGGCCTTGCGACGTGAAGCGCTCCCACGCGACGTGCGGCTGCGGCGCGGACACGGTGACCGTGCCGACCAGCGCGGTCTGGCCATAGTCGCGCGAGCCGCCATTGTTTTTGGTGAGCTGGCGTGCGCCTTCGTCTTCATCGGAGGCGCGGCCCACGTTTTTCGCGTGCTTCTGATCGCCGAACAGCCCCCCCTCGGCGTTCACCAGAATCCGCGTGCGCAACTGGCGCGCGACGCCCGCGGTTTCGATCGGCAGCGTGACACCGTCGAGTTCCTGAACCGGCGCGCCGGCCGATGTCGAGCGGAACCAGTGGACCGGCGTCGCATGCACCGCATCGGCGAGGCCGTGCACGATCGAGCCGTAGCGCAGCACGTAGCCGAGCGCGGGCAGCCCGTGTTCGCGATGATCGATCAGCGTGCGTCCGAAATGACCGCGCTGCGACACGTGGATGCGCTCGATGGCGGTGGCGTCGGCGGGCCAGCGCAGCGGCTCGAGGATCATCCGGCTGCCGTGCGAGACCGCGATCGCGCGCGGATCGGCGATCGAGTCTTCGGGCTCGCGCGCGTCGACGAGCGCGATCTTCAGCTCGCGCGTCACGCTGCGGCGCGCGAGCCAGCCGGCGAGCGCGAGACCGACCGGCCCGGCGCCGACGATCGTCACGTCGAAATCGAATCCCGGCTGGCGGGAGGCGGGCCTCAGGATCACCGCCGATGGAGACGTTTCGTTCATCGCGGATCAGGTCCTCGCTTGATGTGACGCTTGATGGGGTGCTTCATCGGCCATCCTCGCTTCCCGCATCAGCGCCTCGATCTCGTCGGCGGCGACCGGCACGTCGCGCGTGATCAGCTCGCAGCCGGTCGGCGTGACGATCGCGTCATCCTCGATGCGGATGCCGATATTCCAGTAGCGCTCGGGCACACCCTCGGCCGGGCGGACGTACAGGCCCGGCTCGATCGTCAGCGCCATCGACGCGTGCAGCGTGCGCCACGGCAGCGCGCCCGCCTCGTCGCGCGGCGCGCCGCGTTCGCGGTAGTCGCCGCAGTCGTGCACGTCCATGCCGATCCAGTGGCCGGTGCGGTGCATGTAGAACGGCGCATAGGCGCGCTCGGCGATCACGTCGTCGACCGACGCGAACTTCGCGCGCGGCACGATGCCGGTGTCGAGCAGCCCCTGCGACAGCACGCCCAGCGCGGCCTGGTGCGGATCGTCGAAGCTCGCGCCGGCGCGCGTCGCGGCGACGGCGGCCTGCTGCGCGGCCAGCACGATGTCGTACAGCTCGCGCTGCGCCGGCGTGAAACGGCCGCTCGCCGGGAACGTGCGCGTGATGTCGGAGGCGTAGCCGTCGAGTTCGCAGGCCGCGTCGATCAGGATCAGGTCGCCGTCGCGCGCGATCGCGTTGCCGGCCGGGTAGTGCAGCACGCACGCATTCGCGCCGGCCGCGACGATCGACGTATAGGCCGGCGCCTGCGCGCCGAACTTGCGGAACGTGTAGAGCAGTTCGGCTTCGAGTTCGTACTCGCGGATACCGGGCCGGCATGCCGCCATCGCACGACGATGCGCGGCCGCTGAAATCTGTCCGGCGCGGCGCATGATCGCGAGCTCGTGGTCGTCCTTGACGAGCCGCATTTCGTCGAGCAACGGCAGCAGGTCGCGCGCGGCCGTCGGTGCGACGGTGCCGCCGCGGCCTTGCGCGCGCACCGCGTCGAGCCAGCCGCGCACCTGCTCGTCGAAATGAGCCGAGCTGCCGAGCGCATAGTGCAGCGCGGGCTTGTCGGCGATGATGCGCGGCAACTGCGTGTCGAGCTCGCCGATCGGGAACGCGGCGTCGAGGCCGAACGCGTCGCGCGCGCCGTCGGGGCCGAAGCGGAAGCCTTCCCAGGTCTCGCGCTCGATGCTTTTCTCGCGGCAGAACAGGATCGACGCGGGCGCGCCGGGCGCGGCGCTGGCATCGAGCACGAGCAGCGCTTCGGGCTCGGTGAAGCCGGTCAGATAGTAGAAGTAGCTGTCGTGGCGGTACGGGTAGTCGGCGTCGCGGTTGCGCAGCGCTTCCGGCGCGGTCGGGACGAGGGCGACGCCGCCGCCCGCGGCGCGCAGCGCGGCAAGAACGCGCTCGCGGCGCGCGCGGTAGACGTCGATGGCGATGGTGGGTTCGGTCGGCTGGTTCATCGTGCGATTGTAGCGCCGCGATTCTCCGGTCATGGTGCGCGCACTACATTGACTCGCTTTGTGCGGATTCCGACGGCGCGGCGGCCATGGCCATGTTGCAATCCGTCCACAGCGGGTCCGCGGGCAGCGCGCGAAGATGTTGACGGCAAGTTCGTGAACGCCTTGGACCACTTATACTTTCGCCGGATTCAGAAAAAGGCAGAAGGTCATGATGAAACTCATCGGTTCGTTCGGCAGCCCGTATGTGCGTAAAGCGCGCATCGTGCTCGCCGACAAGAAGATCGACTACGAACTGGTGCCCGAGAACGTCTGGGCGCCGGATACCCGGATTCACACCTTCAACCCGCTCGGCAAGGTGCCGTGTCTCGTGATGGAAGACGGCGAAGCCGTGTTCGATTCGCGCGTGATCTGCGAGTACGTCGATACGCTGTCGCCGGTCGGCAAGCTGATCCCGCAGTCGGGCCGCGAACGGGTCGAAGTGCGCTGCTGGGAAGCGCTCGCCGACGGGGTGCTCGACGCGGCCGTGCTGATCCGTCTCGAAGGCACGCAGCGCGCGCCCGAGCAGCGCGTCGACGCGTGGGTCGCGCGGCAGCAGCGCAAGATCGACGAAGCGTTGATCGCGATGTCGCAAGGGCTCGGCAGCAAGCCGTGGTGCGCGAGCAATCACTACACGCTCGCAGACATCGCGCTAGGCTGCGCGCTCGGCTATCTGGACTTCCGGATGCCGCAATTGAACTGGCGCGAAGCGCATCCGAATCTGGACAAGCACTTCCAGAAGCTGTCGCTGCGCCAGTCGTTCATCGATACGGTGCCGAAGGATTGATGAGCATCAGCGAGCGTCCGTTCAGGTTGCTGAAAGCCTGAATCGAAGCTCGCGCTCGTTGGATGAAAAAATGCGCCTGCATTGTGTCAGGCGCATTTTTTTTTTGCGGGCGGGGTTGCTTCAGGTGGGTACTCGGGCGTTACCGCTTGCCGTTGCGCCGCCGCGCGATCCCCGGTCCGAACGCGAAACCGAACGCGAGCAGCAGCAACGACACCGCCAGCACCGTGTTGTTGCCGCTCGTCACGTAAGGCGTGTTGCCCGAGGTGCCTTGTACGCTCACGTCGAGCGAGCCGACCGTGTAGGGCGTCAGGCGCCCGATCACGCGGCCGTTCGCGTCGATCGCGGCGGTCATGCCGGTATTGGTGGCGCGCAGCATCGGCCGGCCGGTTTCGAGCGAGCGCATGCGCGCGATCTGCAGATGCTGGTCGAGCGCGATCGTGTCGCCGAACCACGCGAGATTGGTCGAGTTGACCAGCACGCCGGCGGGCGTCGCGTTCTCGCGCAGCGTGCGCGCGATCTCCTCGCCGAAGATGTCCTCGTAGCAGATGTTCACCGCGACCGGCTGGTTATGCACCATGAACGGCTTCTGCACCGGCGCCCCGCGGAAGAAGTCGCCGAGCGGAATGTTCATCAGGTTCACGAACCAGCGGAAGCCCCACGGCACGAATTCGCCGAACGGCACGAGGTGGTGCTTGTCGTAGCGGTACATCTCGTGCGAGCCGGGGGTGACGCCGAACAGGCTGTTGGTGTAGTCGACCACCCGGCCTTCCGGCGTGATCGTGCCGCCGATCGCGCCGAACAGCAGCGCGCTGCCGGTCGAATCCGTGAACTGGCGGATCGCCGCCGCGAAGTTCGGCGGCAACTGCTGCGCAAGCACGGGGATCGCGGTTTCCGGCGTGACGATCAGATCGGCCGGCTTCGAGGTGATCATCTGCTGATACTCGTCGACCGCCGCGCGCATGCCGGCTTCCTCGAACTTCATCTCCTGCTTCACGTTGCCTTGCAACAGACGCACCGACAGCGGCGCGTTAGCGGGTGTGGTCCATTGCACGAGCGGCAGCAGCAGGCCGATCACCAGCAGCGCGAGCGCGACGCCGGCAGGCACGGCGATCGGGGCGACGCGCGTGCCGCGGCGTCGCGCGGCGCGGCCGTCGACGTCAGCCGCGGCGCCGGCGTTCGGATCGCGCGGTTCATTCGCAGGCCCGGAGCGCCGCGACGGCCGCAGCGCCAGCAACGCCTGCACGATCAACGCGGCCGTCAGCGCGACCATCCAGCCGACGCCATACACGCCGACCACCGGCGCAAACCCCGCCAACGGGCCATCGACCTGCGCATAACCGGTGGCGAGCCACGGAAAGCCGGTGAACACCGTGCCGCGCAGCCATTCGCCGATCGCCCACGCGCTGGCAAACGCGAGCGCGCCGTGCCAGGTCGGCGAGAACGGCGCGCGCTCGTCGGTCGCGCCGTTGCGCGCATGGCCCGCGCAGAACGACCACACCCCCGCGGCGAGCGCCGGATAGACGGCGAGATACAGCGAAAACAGCACGAGCGCGGTGCCGGCGAGCGGTGCAGGCATGCCGCCGTAGTAGTGCATGCTCACATACAGCCACCACACGCCGCTCACGAAGTTGCCGAAGCCGAACGCGCCGCCCGTCAGCGCGGCGCTTTTCCAGCCGGTGCTGCGCGTGAGCCACGCGAAAAAGAACACGAAGATCGCGAGTTGCAGCCAGCCGCCGTGCGGCGTCGGTGCGAACGACAGCGTGTTGGCCGCACCTGCGGCCAGGGCGACGAGGTAGTGCCAGCGCGGCAGCGTGCGGCTGCGCGTGCCGTCGTCGGTGGGAGCGGGGGCGCTTACGCCCCGGTGCGAACGGGAAGTGATCGGGTCGGCCATTGTTGCGCGGTCGGCGTCGGAAGTTGAAAGGGCAAATCAGTAGCCAAACGAGTTGGCAAAATGCACAAGCGATGGCAGCGCGCGGGCGCTCGGGCCATGCGTCCGCCCGAGCCGCCGGTTCAGGTCTGCACGTGCTGCGACTCGCGCTCGCGCTGGCCCGCGAGCGGGTCGCGGCGCACCAGCAGCATATGGATCTGGCGGGCGTCGCCGCGCAGGATCTCGAAGATCAGGTCTTCGAGGCGGACTTTCTCGCCCCGATGCGGCACCCGGCCGAAGTGATGCGTGACCAGCCCGCCGATCGTATCGACTTCGTCGTCCGAATAATGCGTGCCGAATGTGTCGTTGAACTGCTCGATCTCGGTCAGCGCGCGCACGCGGAAGCGTCCGTCCGGCGACGCGATGATGTTGCCGCTTTCCTCGTCGAAATCGTATTCGTCCTCGATGTCGCCGACGATCTGCTCCAGTACGTCTTCGATCGTGATCAGGCCCGCGACGCCGCCGTATTCGTCGACGACCACCGCGAGGTGGTTGCGGTTCACGCGGAAGTCGTGCAGCAGCACGTTCAGCCGCTTCGACTCGGGGATGAACACGGCCGGGCGCAGCATGCCGCGCACGTCGAACTCTTCTTCGGCGTAGTAGCGCAGCAGATCTTTCGCGAGCAGCACGCCGATGATGTTGTCGCGATTGCCCTCGTAGACCGGATAGCGCGAGTGCGCTTTCTCCAGCACGTAGGGAATGAATTCAGCGGGATTGTCCGCGATGTTGATCGCGTCCATTTGCGCGCGCGGCACCATGATGTCGCGTGCGCACAGTTCCGACACCTGAAATACGCCTTCGATCATCGACAACGAGTCGGCGTCGATCAGGTTGCGCTCGTGCGCGTCCTGCAGAATTTCCAGAAGTTCGGCGCGCGAGTCGGGCTCGGGCGAGATGAAGTCGGTCAGGCGCTCGAGCAGCGAGCGCTTTTCCTGCGGTTTGTCGAGTTGGCGTCCGGTATGGCGTCGACTGGGATACGTGTCGTTCATGGTAGTGCGCCCGGCGAGACTGGGCGCGCTGTTGCAGAGCGTTAAAGGATACACCAGGCGCATGGCGGAACCGTGTCCCGCCGGACCTGGCGATATGCGAAGCCAGGGTGAAGCGGCCGCGCCGTGACGGCGGAGCGTGGAATCATCCTAACCGATAACGCGGGCAAAAGCGCTCGCGGGAAAAAAAGTCGGGGGTGGGGTTTTCGCCGAGACGCCGCGCTCACACTGCCGGCTTGCAGCGCGCGAGCAGCGCTTCGAGCGCGCGGTCCGGCATACCGCTTTCGCGCAGCGCGTGCACGGTGCGGCTCACGTAGTCGAAGGTCGTGCCGTAGCGGCCGCTCGCGCAGCTGAGCACCGTCTGGATGATGTCGTCGCGCAGCTTGCCGGTGTAGCTCGGCACGTCGCGGCGCATCACGAACGCGAGCGCGTCGACGCGTCGGCCGGCCGCGAGCACGCACGGCAGCCACATGGGACGGTACGAGCCCATCGGCATTTCGCGGCGCCACAGTGCTTCGAGATGCGGCATCGAGCCATCGGCCGCGAGCCGGAACGCGATGCCGGTGCACGAGCCGCCGCGATCGAGCGCGAGCACGAGGCCGGGCTGCTCGGGCGTGCCGCGATTCACCCGCGACCACAGATAGAGGCCGCGATGATAGCCGTGCACCTTCGAGCGCAGCGCCTCGACGGTGGGCAGGCCCGGATTCCAGATCAGCGAGCCGTAGCCGAACAGCCACAGATCGCTGCGGCGGTCCCAGCCGCTCAACGTGGCTTCGAGCGACGTACGCAGTTCGTCATCCGTCAGAAGTCGCGAGTCGCCGAGCACCGGCGGGTAGTCCGGGCAGCGCACGGGGATCTCGGCTTCGGGGGACGGAGTGCTCACGGTGTTTTGGATCGGGCTGGCGTGGGGAGGGGCGGCGCCGCGAGGCAGGACGCCTATCGATAAGGGTCCGGAAAGCCGAGCTTGCCGAGGATTTCGGTTTCGATCGCTTCCATCTCCTCGGCTTCTTCCTCGACCTCGTGGTCGTAGCCCTGCGCATGCAGCGTGCCGTGCACGAGCAGGTGCGCGTAATGCGCGGCGAGCGGCTTGCCCTGCTCGGCGGCCTCCTTCTCGACGACCGGGCAGCACAGGATCAGATCGCCCGCGACCGGATCGTCTTCCGATTCGGCATAGGCGAAGGTCAGCACATTGGTCGCGTAGTCCTTGCCGCGATAGGTGCGGTTAAGCGTGCGGCCTTCTTCGGCGTCGACGAACCGTACCGTCAGTTCGCCGTCCGCGAAGAGTGCCGCCTTGATCCAGCCGGCCACCGTCGCGCGCGGCAGCAGCGTCTTGTGTTCCGGCCAGGCTTTGGCGGCGGGGAATTGCAGGGTCAACGTCAGTTTCGGGGTGCGGCTCATGCGGTTTCTGTGCGTGGCATTCGTGGCTCGAGCGTTTTTTAAGGCGTGGCGGCGAGGCTTCGTGGGCCTCGCGCGCTGAAGCACATCCCTTTAGCGCGAATCGGCCGGGGCCGACGCTTTCTGCGCATGCGCATCGTACGCCTCCACAATTCGCGCGACCAGCGGATGCCGCACCACGTCCGCGCTCGTGAAGCGCGTCAGCGCGATGCCGCGCACGTTCGCGAGCACCTGCTGCGCTTCGATCAGCCCGCTCTTCTGGCCGCGCGGCAGGTCGACCTGAGTCGTGTCGCCGGTGACGACCGCCTTCGAGCCGAAGCCGATCCGCGTGAGGAACATCTTCATCTGCTCGGGCGTGGTGTTCTGCGCCTCGTCGAGGATGATGAAGGCGTGATTCAGCGTGCGGCCGCGCATGTACGCGAGCGGCGCGATTTCGATCATCTGCCGCTCGAACATCTTCGCGGTTTTGTCGAAGCCGAGCAGGTCGTACAGCGCGTCGTAGAGCGGGCGCAGATACGGATCGACCTTCTGTGCGAGATCGCCCGGCAAAAAGCCGAGCCGCTCGCCCGCTTCGACGGCCGGCCGCGTCAGCACGATGCGCTTGACCTGGTCGCGCTCGAGCGCGTCGACCGCGCAGGCTACCGCGAGGTAGGTCTTGCCGGTGCCGGCCGGGCCGACGCCGAACGTGACGTCGTGCGACACGATCTGCTTCAGATACTCGCGCTGCGCCGGCGTGCGGCCGCGCAGATCCGCGCGGCGCGTGTACAGCTTCGGGCCGTATTCCTCGAAGTCGTCTTCGCTCGCGTTGGTGTCGGCGGGCTGGTCGAACGGATGATCGGGATTGCCGGCGAAGCGCGGGTCGACGGCTTCGCCGCCATTGCCGTTGCCGTTGCCGTTCAGGCGATGGCGCGCCGGATGGCGTACTTCGACGAGCGCGAGCTGGATGTCGTCGACCGACAAAGGATCGCGCGCGTTGTTGTAGAAGTTTTCGAGCGCGGTGAGCGCGAGTTTCGCGCCGCGCCCGCGGATCGTGATGCGGTGGCCGCGGCGCGACAGGGTCACGTCGAGCGCCTGCTCGATTTGCCGCAGATTCTCGTCGAGCGGTCCGCAGAGGTTGGCGAGCCGCGCGTTGTCTTCGCGCGGTGCGGTGAATTCCAGATGCTGCTGAGTGGTCTTCAAGGCGGTGAGTCGATCCTGTCGGTTGCGGTACTCAGAATGTCGGTCAGTGCGCTGAGTGCGCTCAGTGGGTCACGGCGGCGTGGTCGTCGTGAACCATCACGAGTTCGCCTCGCAGCGAGTGCGGATACGCGTGCACGATCTTCACGTCGACCATCTGGCCGATCAGCCGTGCATGCGACGCCACCGGCGCCGGGAAATTGACGACGCGGTTGTTCTCGGTGCGGCCCGCGAGTTCGTTCGGGTCCTTGCGCGCCGGGCGCTCGACCAGAATGCGTTCGACCTTGCCGACCATCGCGTCGCTGATGCGCTGCACGTTCTCTTCGATCGTGGCCTGCAGGTGCTGCAAGCGCTTCAGCTTCACCTCGCGCGGCGTGTCGTCGTGCAGGTTCGCGGCCGGCGTGCCGGGACGCGGGCTGTAGATGAACGAGAAGCTCGTGTCGTACTTCATCTCTTCGACGAGCGCCATCATCTTCGCGAAGTCTTCCTCGGTCTCGCCGGGGAAGCCGACGATCATGTCCGTCGACAGCGACAGGTCCGGGCGGATCGCGCGCAGCTTGCGGATCACGGACTTGTACTCGAGCACGGTGTAGCCGCGCTTCATCGCCATCAGGATGCGGTCGGAACCGTGTTGCACCGGCAGGTGCAGGTGGCTGACGAGCTTCGGCACCTTCGCGTAGGTGTCGATCAGGCGCTGCGTGAATTCTTTCGGATGCGACGTCGTATAGCGGATCCGTTCGATGCCGGGGATGTCCGCGACGTATTCGATCAGCGTCGCGAAGTCGGCGATCTCGGTCGAACCCACGGTCAGCGCGCCACGATAGGCGTTGACGTTCTGGCCGAGCAGCGTGACTTCGCGCACGCCCTGGTCGGCGAGACCGGCGATTTCGGTCAGCACGTCGTCGAGCGGACGCGACACTTCCTCGCCGCGCGTGTACGGCACGACGCAGTAGCTGCAATACTTGCTGCAGCCTTCCATGATCGACACGAACGCGCTCGGACCGTCGACGCGCGCGGGCGGCAGGTGATCGAACTTCTCGATTTCGGGGAACGAAATATCGACCTGCGCGCGGCCGCTCGCGCGGCGCTGGTCGATCATCTGCGGCAGGCGGTGCAGCGTTTGCGGACCGAACACGATATCGACGTACGGCGCACGCGAGACGATCGATGCGCCTTCCTGGCTCGCGACGCAGCCACCCACGCCAATGATCAGATTCGGATTCGCGTCCTTCAGCTCGCGCACGCGGCCAAGGTCGGAGAAGACTTTTTCCTGCGCTTTTTCGCGCACCGAGCAGGTATTGAACAGGATCACGTCGGCGTCTTCCGGCGTGTCGGTCTTGACGAGTCCTTCAGCGGCACCGAGCACGTCGACCATCTTGTCGGAGTCGTACTCGTTCATCTGGCAGCCAAAGGTCTTTACATAAACTTTCTTGGTCATCGAATTTCGCCGGTCGCAGTGGTTAACCTGGGGGCGTCGTAAAAAGGTGAAGGAAGCCGCGGCGCGGGGCTGCGCGGCGCATGATGGCCGGCCTGCGCGTGTCTTTGCAGCGTAACTGCATATTATAGCCCTTCACACCGCGGGGGTTTTGGCGCTCATCGGGCGCTCCGGCGGCAGTCCCAGCAGGCTTTCCAGTTCGTCCGCGACCTGTGCGAAGCGTTCGGACAGGAAGTCGAGCAGCACGCGCACGCGCGGCGCCATGAAGCGATTGCGGTGGTACAACGCGTGCAGCGGCGCATCCGGGTAGCGCCACTCCGGCAGCAGGATCTTCAGGCGGCCGGCGCGCAGGTCCGCTTCCACGTCCCACATTGATTTGATCGCGATGCCGTAGCCGCGCAGCGCCCATTCGCGCGCGACCGCGCCGTCGTTGGTCTCGCGCGCCGCCTCGAACGGCACGCTGTAGTGCTGCACCTCGTCGCCGCGCGTGAAGCGCCATTCGCTGGCCGGCCCCGAGGCGGTGCCGAGCACGATGCAGTCGAACTTGGCGAGCTCGAGCGGCTCCTTCGGCTCGCCACGGCGCGCGACATATTCGGGCGACGCGCACAGCACCCGCCGGTTCGGCGCGAGCCGCCGCGCGACCAGCGAGCTGTCCTGCGGCACGCCGAAACGGATCGCCAGATCGATGTCCTCCTGCACGAGATTCGCGAGCGCATCCGACAGCGTCAACGCGAACGTCACGTCCGGGTACAGCGCGTTGAATTCGTCGAGCCAGTGCATCAGCAGATTGCGGCCGAAGTCCGAAGTCGCCGACACCCGCACCTTGCCGCGCACCACGCCTTGACCCGCTTGCAGCGCGGCTTCGGCGTCGTCGAGCGATTGCAGCGCCTGGCGGCAGCAGTTCAGGTATAGGCGACCTTCGTCGGTAAGACGCAGCTGCCGCGTGGTGCGCTCGAACAGGCGCGCTTTGAGCCGCGCTTCCAGTTTCGCGAGCCGCGCGCTCGCTGCGGCCGGTGTGAGGCCCATCTTGCGGCCCGCCGCCGACAGGCTGCCTTGCTGCGCCGCTTCGACGAAGAGGCGGATGTCGCCGAGGTTGTCCATCGCTGGTTTTCAAGCGGAATTTGAAAATGCTTCAAATGCTACGCCAATTATCAAATTGGCGCCGCGCCGCGACAATGCAGCCGTCGAAACTCCGCTGCTGTCCCACGCCATGCAACTCGATCACGCCACCATCGTCACCGCCGACCTCGATACCGCCCGACGTTTCTTCGTCGACATCGCCGGGCTCACCGAGGGCGCGCGCCCGCCGTTTTCCGTCGACGGCTACTGGCTGTATGCGAACGGCCGCCCGGTGCTGCACCTGATCGGCGGCGCGCCCGCTTCCGGGGCGGCGGGCCGCGTCACGCCGCGCATCGATCACATCTCTTTTCGGCTCGACGACGCCGGCGAATGGCAGGCGCTGGTCGAGCGGCTCGACGCGCGCGGCATCGGCTACCAGAGTGCGCAGGTGCCGGCGAGCCCCGCGCAGCCGGCCGAGCAGCAGCTGTTCGTCGCGCTCGCGCCCGGTGTCGTCATCGAGTTCGTGACGGCGGCGCGTTAGGCCTTTCAACCCAATCCTTGATCCCACCTCATTTCCGGAGCGGAAAAATGCCCATCCCATTACTCGCGCTCGCGATTAGCGCATTCGCCATCGGTACGACCGAATTCGTCATCATGGGCCTGCTGCCCGAAGTCGCGCGCGATCTGGCCGTGTCGATTCCGTCCGCAGGGCTGCTCGTCAGCGGCTATGCGCTCGGCGTCGCGGTCGGCGCGCCGTTGCTCGCGGTGATCACCAGCCGGATGTCGCGCAAGTTCGCGCTGCAGCTGCTGATGGGCGTGTTCATCGTCGGCAATGTGTTGTGCGCGGTCGCGCCGAGCTATTCGGTGCTAATGATCGCGCGCGTCGTGACCTCGTTCGCGCACGGCTCGTTCTTCGGCATCGGCGCGGTGGTCGCGGCATCGCTGGTGCCGGCCGAGAAGCGCGCGAGCGCGATCGCGCTGATGTTCACGGGCCTGACGCTCGCGAACGTGCTCGGCGTGCCGTTCGGCACCTTCGTTGGCCAGCAGTTCGGCTGGCGCGCGGCGTTCTGGATCGTCAGCGGCTTCGGCGTGCTGTCGCTCGCGGGCATCAGCGCGCTGCTGCCGAACCGCCACGACACCGGACCCGCCGGCCTCGGCCACGAAGTGCGCGTGCTGAAGGACCCGCAGGTGTGGACCGCGCTCGCGATGACAGTGCTCGGCTTCGGCGGCGTGTTCGTCGTGTTCACCTATATCGCGCCGATTCTCGAGCAGGTGAGCGGCTTCTCGCCGCGCGGTGTGACGCTGATCCTCGTGCTGTTCGGCGTCGGGCTGACGGTCGGCAACATGGTCGGCGGCAAGCTCGCGGATCGCGCGCTGATGCCGTCGCTGATGGGCATCCTCGCCACGCTCGCGGTGGTGATGGCGCTGTTCGCGCGCACCAGCCATTCGCCGGTGGCCGCCGCGATCACGGTGTTCGTGTGGGGCATCGCGGCGTTCGCGACGGTGCCGCCGCTGCAGATGCGCGTGGTCGAGAAGGCCGCCGCCGCGCCGAATCTCGCGTCGACGCTGAACATCGGCGCGTTCAACGTCGGCAATGCGGCGGGCGCGTGGCTCGGTGGACTCGTGATCAGTCACGGTCACGCGCTCGATACCTTGCCGTGGGTCGCGGCCGCGGTCAGCGTCGGGGCGCTGCTGCTCACATGGTTCGCGGCGCGCATGGATGCGCCGGCCTCTGCAGTCCCGCAACGCGCGTGAGTCGTCAGTTGCTTGCCTCCGCAATGCTGATAACAGTGTGGTATTAGCATTGTATCGCCGGAAGCCTTAATAGCAAAGGCTTTCTGGCTTTTTTGCGTCTGCCGTATCCCGGATTTACCAACCATTTACCAACAAACCGAAGGGCCAGACCATCGGCGGCGTGTCAGGTTCTCTCGCATTCAATTGCGGGCCAACTGCCGTTTGCACTGCCCGGCTAAGGCAAAGCCGCGCGGTGCTGGCAATCGTCGGGCGAAACAAATTAAGATAGTCGGTTTCCTGCCGATAAAAGAAAGGAAGCTGGGCGCGGGCCGAGCATCAGACATGCAATCGACAACAATTGAAGAAGTGGCCACGTGGATCACTAACGTTGATCAACTGGTGCAGTCCGGGAAGTGCAAGTGCCCAGGTTTTTTCCGTCCGCATCATTTTCTAGTGCTGGCAATGGAGTTGAAGCGAAACGGCGCGACAGAGATAGCTCTGCCGCAGACGTTGACGCGGTACGCAGCGCGCATGCGACTGTGGCAGGCGATCAACATTCAACCCCCAATTGTAGTAACCGAGTACAATGCAAGCGGAAAATTCCATCCGATAGAGGCACTTATCGACCAAAATGCGGTCGATGACACCAGCGCGGCACTGGTGGAAATCTTCCGACGAGGTGGAATCGGTGATGGCCCCGTCGATGGCGCTAAGACGGTGGTCCAAGAATTGCTCGGAAATTGCTTTGCCCATGCCGAGACCGATAATGGGTTGCATGGGCTTGCGTGTGCGCAATTCTGGCCTAAGGGCAACATGGCGCAGGTAGCTATCTGCGACAGCGGGATCGGGATTCGATTGTCGCTCGCGCAGAACGTCGAGTATCTGGCAGAGCTTGTGCAGCGCAACGCGTGCGAGTATGCGACCGAGTATTCGGTCACCAGCAAGCGTGGCAAGGGGCATTCCGGTTACGGATTGACTCTCGCTAAAGACTTGATGGAGCAGGGACGGAACACCATATTTGTTGTGTCGCACGACGAATATTTCTATTCTTCGGGCGGTGTGAGGGGTAGAGGACACTTGCCGACCCCTTTGAAGGGCACGATGGTGATATTGGAGTGGGATACCACGGTGCCCTTGAACTTACGGCAGGTTTACGATGCTTGGCCACTCCCGGAGGGGATGGATGATGATGACTTCGACCTTTAAAATTTGTGTACATGAGCATTTCCGCGTTTCGACTAGACCGAACGGCGTTGATGCACGCACATACGTTTTGAACGCGCTGAAAGATCATCAAGTTGTTGAACTAGACTTTCAGGACGCTCATCCGACACCATCGTTTGCCGACGAGTGCGTGGGTGTACTTTGCGCGACGATCGGTTGGGAAGCTTTCCGACAGAGAGTCAAATTGACGAACGTGTCCGACGATTCTCGCGGCCTGATCAAGCATGTCATTGTGAAGCGTCGCAGCGAGCATCACACGCACGTCTGATAGGACTTGATGAAAAACAAGAGCCCCTTCGGGGGCTTTTTTGTTTACTAAAGCTTCTTTGCAAATCGGTAGCGCGCAAACGAGGGCTTGCTCGCACAATCAATTGCTAGTTTTTGCCACCAAGGCAGCGTATATTTGACAATCCACGTAATGGCACTATAGAAATATTGCATCGAATGTGCCTGCGCGTGAATTATGTCGCGTTAACCTGTGTGCATACTCTGCACACGGTGACGACATGTCCTTCCCTGAGTTCTCAGACCGCGTAACACCGCGATCCTTTTTCCCGATGGCCACGGTGGACATGCTCCTTAAGCGCCTTGCCCAGGGTGAGCCGCTGTCACGCATCTGCGCCGATCCTGGCATGCCCGCACGTCGAACCGTCTACACCTGGTTCGCAGACGCTGAGTTTTTCGCCCGGTATGAATCGGCCGTGCGGGCAGGTATCCACGCACGCGCACTGAAGTCCACTAAGAGGGGTCAGCCATGGCAGTCATGAAACGTCCCGCATTCACCAATCTGACAGCCGCGCAGATCGAAGCCGCCGCGCGTGGCGTGGCGCTTGACCATCAGCACTTCGCGCGGCGAGTCGATGCAGCACGCGCCGATAGCGCGGCAGTCTCACGAGAGATCGATCAGGCTATCCGCGGGCGCATGGCCGCCATGTCCGTTGATCAACTCCTGGCCGTCAGCGCGGCGCAGAGTCGCGGTGAAAGTCTGTCTGCGGCAGTGGCAGCAGTTGCAAGGGCCGATGCCAGCACGGTTAAAAACGGTTTGCGGATGATCGAACATCGCGACGACAGCGGCCGTCCGATTCGCGAATTCACGCTGGAAAAAGGCGCGACCAAAATGAGTAGCTGGATGGGCAACTATGCGGCAATCCCGCAAGCGATGTTGGCGCTGAACATCAAGGGCGAGCCGCAAGACATTTTTGAGAGCAAGCGCGCCCAGCGCCTGGCCAACGCGCAACACCTCGCCCGCATAGAGCGGGGTGAGATTGCGCCCAGCTTCATTGATATTCCGCTGGCCTGAAAGGAAGGGGCTGACATGACTATCACACGTTACTCACACGCGGAAGCGGCAGAGCGGGAGCAGATCACACGCGATTACGCCGTACCCGTGCAGCAGGCGCGCCTACCGCTGACCATACTTGAAGTGGTTGGTGAGGCCAGCGCGACGGCCGATGAATTCCGCCGCCGGTTGGTCGTGCAGCTACAACGCAAACTGCCCGCTGAGTATCCGCGCAGTCTGCGGGCTGAACCATCGGCGCAAATCCCGGCTAGCGAACTGCACAAGCTCGAAAGTCAGGTGCTGGGAGCAGTCGCGCTGGCCGCACACCAGCGACCCGAATTGACGGCGGTTACCTCGCAGGATCGCGCCGGGCGCGAATGCACCGAGTTTTTTGGTGCTAAAGCATCGTGGATGAACCGGCACAAAGCACCGGTTTTGCGCATGACCGGCCTGGGCGCTGTGAAGTACTAGGTGTGATCATGCTCAGACCACTTATCAAGCAATGCGCCACGTGCAGGAAGTACCTGCCGCTGACCGCGTTTGGTAAGTGTGAGACCAGAGCCGATGGTCATCAGCCGCAATGCCGGTCGTGCAGGTCTGAGCTTGCAGCCGACTACTACCGGGCACATCGCACTGAGATTCTGGCAAAGGCCCGCGTGAAGAAAGCGCAGAAACAGGGGGTTACATCATGACCGCACCAGCCAGTAAAGCACCGCAGAGCCCAAGCCGATCAAAGGCGGACCGTGACCGCCCCTCATTGGCAGAGTTCAAGCGTCAGCAGCGGGCCGACCTGGATGCTGCACGCCGTCAACATGGAGCGGGCACGAAATGAACGCCAGCGACAGCGCTGACGCCGCCTATTGCGACTGCCTGGCCGTGGTTGAACGCTGCACCCTGGAATTGGTTGCGGTGCGCCGTAGTCGGGGAATGGACGCACAGGCGGATTTTGCAGCGTTCAGCCTGCTACAGCAGATTGAGAACGCGTTGACCGTGGCCAGTGACCTCGCGTCCACCGCTGAAGCCCGCGCATGTCTTGAGCAGGCCCGCCAGGAGGTCGCTGACCAGGCGCATGAGGCTGAATTGCTGTGTGCAGCATGGAACCGGGCGATGGACGAAGCCCGAAACCACACGCTGCACTAGCTTGAGAAGCTAACACGAAGTAGCGTTGTATCGATGTCCCGATTGTGCAATTAGAGATAAGGAGTGCAGATCATGAGCAACAACAGCAAGTCCGACAACGAAACAGCGCCGATGGCCAGCGAGCGCATCGGCATCCGTGAGGAGGAGTGCAACCGAAAAGCCGACAGCGAAGCCCGCCAAAGCCGCTCGGTCGTGCGTAGTGGTCCGGTCCCGTACGAGCCTGCAATCAGGCCATACGTGGAGCGGAAGTAAGGTCCTTAGAGCCCGATATGCAGTGCAAACGCTCAGGTAGTGCGAACAACGTGGGTTGCTCCTGTGAAAACGCGCCGGCACGCGCAAGCCCGTAAAACGGCCCTGAACCACGCTACAGCGCTTGGTACGCGAGGAAGTTTCAGCGGACGACCCGCGTTGTTCGTGCGTCAGAACGCCGGATATCCGGACCTGCCGCGTGTGCGTGCGCCTGAAAATTTTCAGCGTTGAGCGTTGAGCGTTGAGCGTTGAGCGCTGACCGTTGACTGATGTTGACCTCATGAATCCCTCGCCCTCAAAACTTCGCCGCCATATCGTGATTGCCCTCGCCCAGGGCATGACGACCAGCGAGGTCATCGCTGACGTGCGGGAAGTCTTTGGCGTTGAGGTCAGCAAACAACTGGTCGTACGCAACAACCCGAGCCGCGCCAGCGGCGCGCACCTGTCGAAGGAACTGCGGGAGCTATTCGAGACCGTGCGGGCGAAGACCGTCGAAGACCTGGAAGCCCTGCCGATGGCATACAGGGCAACGCGCATCCTGGCACTTCAGCGACTTCACGCGGAGTCGGTCGAACAACGCGACCGTAAGAACGCACTCAAAGCCCTCGATCAGATACGGGTTGAGATGGATGGCCTTGAACTCATTGATATCGACCCGCCAAAGCAGGGGGATGACTCATGGTGAGCAAGAAATTCCGCAGGGTTGCCGCACGCCGCTCAGCGGGAGCAGGCGCGTACGACCTGAACAGCGTGCTTGAAGTCACCATGACGGGTGGCTTGCCTGCTGATGACCCGATGGCCGTAGAAGCCGCTCAGGCGATTCATAGGCACGTCACCAGCGAGGGTCAGCGGGTGCGGGTCATCGGCGGCCTGCCCGATGGATTGCAGGGCGAGCAGTGGACCGCTGAACAGCGACAACAGCACGACGACGAGCACTACGCCCGCGCATTCGGCTTGGTCAAACAGAATCCTGTAGGAGGCTGAACATGGAACGCTGCCACGTCCTGGATTGGACAACGAGGATCAACAACACGATATTCACGCCTCGACCTGAGCCGATTACCTCGACTCCTCAGAAGCTGCGCCGACACACGACCAAGCTCAACGAGGAGCGGGTACGGCAGATCAAGGCCGCGTTGGCAGTGGGTGCCCGCTGTGCTGACCTCGCCGGTCAATTCGGCGTGTCGGTGCAGTGTATCGAGCACATCAGGAGCGGTCGCTCCTGGTCTGACGTGAAGTTGACCGAGCCGTCAGCAGCAGCCGCAGCGCAATCAACAGCATGAGAAACCAGCACGCGCATGACACTGAAAGCTGTCATACCCGACGAGGGGAACGTATTTTTTAATCCTGGTCGTCAATGATGTAGTGATGACGCATTAGTTCGACAAAAACTCGCGCGTACACTCCCCGAACGTCAGCGCTCTCTTGCGCGATGATCGCTTTGTCTTCCTCGTCGTAATGTTCCAATGGTCTGGTCATTTGGGCGACAAAGGCGTCAGCCTTCTGGGAGAATTCCCGAAGAGAGATGTGTTGCTTTTCGGCCGACATCGTACCCTCCTTTGGCTTGATGAAGTCCATCCAGTCGTTATCGAGCATATAACGTGCCAAAGGCGCCGCCCAGTACCCGTACACGGACGACGACGCAAAGCGGCGATCGTGCCGTAGCTTTTTTACGAAAATGGGGCATGTTTGCACCCTTGTCGATAACGCGATCACCATCTGCCCTGGTAACACTTGGATCACCATCTGCCCTGGTAATACTTGTATACCCGAGTTTGACATGGTTTGGTAGACATGCTTACCCTCCGCGACATATTGCCACCGGTTCGCCGGATCATCGTGATGCTCGATGAACCGAAGGCGATCCAGGATATCCCGATCGGCTTGCGTGAATAACGTCATGTCAGTGCCTCATCTGTATGGTGAGCACGGCACAAAGCAGGGTTGTCACAGCAAGTACACCAACAAGAACCCAGGTCGCAGCGGTTGCGCACCCCTGGTACGCCACCACAATCGTAAGACCCGATATCGCGAGCAGCGCGAGCATTAGCAAACGGCAGAACCATCGCAAAGAATCCACGATAGGAGGCGGCTCAGTCGGATGAGCGATCAGTGCGCTTGCATAGGTGCTGAACGCGAAGCCGAAGACGCCCAGAGTCATCGCGCCTAGCGTGAAGCACCAGCCCAGCACGTCTTTCGCTTCGATCATGGCAGTCGCGGAACCGGTCACGCAGTTGCTAATCATAGTGCGACTTGCTGACATCGGCTGATTGTTGTCTACCGTACACAACGGAGGCAAGGGCTCTTCAGTTGTTTCGATGTCACTCATCACGCCCTCGAAAGCTGCGCGCAAGCTTCGTGCTCGAAGACCGCTCAAGACCCTGAATGCGTGTCGGCGTGGTGTATCGAGCACATCAGGATCGGCAAGAGTTGGTCCGACGTGAAGTTGGCCGTGCGCGACAGCGCAATCAACAGCATGAGAAACCGACACGCACACGACACCCGAAAGCGTCATACGCGACATAATCTTTATAATGTCGTGTATCGATATGGACTCCTAAGCAGAAAAAAGCACGGTCAGGCAGGGCTTCCTCAACCTCCTCAAACCACTTGAGCAACTTGCTCCTCAAACCCGTTTGAGCAACTGACGGTTTGAGCAGGGGGTAAATCAGCCGCAAAGCCTTGCCAGGCAAGGCTCCTCAAACTCCTCAAACAGCTTTGAGCAACCTTGAGCAAGGGCTCCTCAAACTCCTCAAATGCCTATAGGCATGAGGAGTTGAGCAACTGAGGAGAAAACCCGAGGAAGTCACAGACTGACTATCGTGTCATCCCCTGGCTGAGGCACTTCAAAGTGCTTCGCGTAGTCTCGCTGAAGATTGAATTTCTTCGGCACTGCTTTCCCCTGAGCGCCGCACTCAGCCTTGAACGCGATATATAGCTGAGCGAACGTTACCGCTGCATTCTCCTTGCTCAGCAGGTCAAAGATCGGCTTGACCGCCTGTAGGGACGCCGGTAGCGGCTTGGGTTTCTTCGGTGCGGGTCCATCGAGTGGTTCGACCACAAGGCTCGGCAGCGGCAGTCCATACGCGTCAACACCGGTCTCAATCAGGCTGAGCCTGAACCGCTCTATGAGACCGTCTTGGCCATCGCGTGACTTGACGATTTCCCATGACCGTTCGTCGTCAGCGCAAGCGCTGTCCCGCACGACCTCGATAGCCGTATCGACCGCGCCAGTCAGGCTGCTATGGCCACGCAAGCCCTTCGATTGGTCTTTGCCTGCATGGTGGATCAGCAACACCGCGCAGCCCGTCTGACGGCGCATCTCATCGCACTGACCGAGGAGTTGCCCCATGTCGCTGGCGGAGTTTTCATCGGCACCGGGCATGCTGCGGTTCAGCGTGTCGATCACGATCAACCCAGCTTGCCCCTGCCCGTAGTGCCGCACGGCCTTGCACAGGTCTGGCGTGTCCCGTCGCGCGTCGAATGCTTCTGTGATCGTCCGGAACCGCTCAGGCGGGGCTGCGTTGCCGTGGGCAATGCTCCAGGCCTTCAAACGCTGGCCGAATCCGCCAATGCCCTCTAGCGCGACGTACACGACCGGCACCGCATGCGGCACGTAGTGTCCGAACCACTGTTCGCCACGAGCCAGGGCCATGCACAGGTCAATCGCGAGGAACGACTTGCCCGATCCTGGCTGACCGTACACCGCACCGAGTCCACCGGCAGGCAGCACGTCACGAACAAGCCAGTCCACAGGCGGTGCGTCCATTAGCTCGGTCGCGGTCCGGGGCTGATATCGAAGCTGCGCGCGTTCTACGGCCTGTGCAGCCGCTTCCCGCGCCTGGCGGTCTAGCTCCTCAGCAGCGGCCTGAGCAGCCGCAGCCGCAGCTTCTGCCGCGACTTCCTCAGCAGTCTTGAACGGCGGCAGCACAGATGCCCAGCTATGCTCTGCCGCCATGGGTAGTAATGTCTCGTGCGATGGTACTTTGCGCCGGGGGTTGTCGTATGGCGTGAGGTATTCAAGCCAGCGGTCTTGCGCCTGGCCACCCGTGAAGCCGTGAAGCCTCAACCATGCAACAAAGAACTCCCGACGCATGTCGTGCGCCTTGGCCAGGTCGATCAGTGCCTCACGGTCAGCAGGCGTGCTGACGTGGTCCTCAAGCCACTGGAACGCCGCTATCGTATCAGGCGTGCCAACGTGTGGCCACGCCTCAGGATGAAAGTCTTCAGCCGAAAACCCCCAATGCGTGTCAAGGGTCGGAGGTGGCGGGTCAAGGCCTGGTAAGGGTTTCCCGGCAGTATATGTAATTGCCATGGTTACAGACGCGTCATATAATGACACGCTCCTTGTAGGAAAAATTAGAGATTGCCCGGCAGCGTACTTCCACGCGCCCCGGGCATTTTTTTACTTCGATTCCACGTACGCGACCGCTGCAAACCGCAGCAGCATCGGCACAGTCAGGCCGGTTTCAGTCGACCGGGCGAGCAGCTTCTGATAAAGCGCATCCGGGTACATCATGTTGACCCGGTGACCCTTCTGGTCTGCGTCAGGCTGCGGTGCAGGGGTTTCGGGCAGCTTGTTGATAGTGACGGGCATGGTGCGTTCTCCTCAGGCGATTGCGGGCGTGTTTTTGCTGCAACGGATTCGACGGATTTGCGCGAGCAGATGGCGATGCTGCCTCAGCAACTCCGCGCGTTCCTGCGTGGTCGTGGCCTCAGCAATCTGCTGTTTCAGCGCCTTGTGCTGACGAGCAAGGTCTAGCGCCGTGCCACCGGCAAGCCATGTCATGACGGTCTGCACACGCCATAGCGGGCTGACTCCGCAGACCATGTCAGGAGCAGGAAAGTCACCGGCCTTGATCCGTCGCGCTAGCGTGTTGTCGGTTATCGACAGCAGGAACAACACGTGTGCCTTGCGTAGCAACGCGTCAGGGATCGCGAGCAGACCGGCAGGCGGCGCACACGGTTTCGTGTGGTTACCACCTGGCTTTGTCGTCGCGGGGGGAGTTAATACAGAAGTGGTCGGTTCGACCGAAGATTGAACGGAGTCCAACACAGGCCCCTCCTAAGGGGGTTGTGCCGTCACAGGACTCCATTCCTCAGGCGAGCGCGCCACTGGCGCGGGGATATTCAGTGTGCGCCTGACTCAAAAAGTGGTCAAGCGCATGTAGCGTTCTCACGCGGTCAGTTGCGTGGCCGGGTCGTGCTGCGCTTGCGCCTGCGGGGCGAGAAGTGAATCCACCGTATCAGCCCAACGCTGCATCATCGTCCGTCTTTGTGGTAGCCAGCGGGCAGCGTTATACGCAAGCCTCACGCTGTCTTTCTCGACATGCGATAGCTGCTTTTCGACCCAATCCGAACTGAAGTCAGCCTCATTGGCCCAGGTGGAAAACGTGCCCCGCGCACCATGGCCACGGAACCACGCTTCACCGTTGAAACCAAGCCGAACGAACACGTTGTCCATCGACATGTTCCCCATGTGCCGCTTGTCGTCGCGGGCATTCGGAAGGACCCATGCACTGGCACCAGTGAGCTTGCGCAGATCACGCAGCAGCGTTACCGCTTGCTCACTCAACGGGACAAGATGCTCCTCACGGCCCTTCATGCGCGACGCCGGAATGGTCCATAGCGCGCCGTCAAGGTCGAACTCAGTCCACCGTGCGCCGATCAGTTCGTTGGTCCGAACTGCCGTGAGGAACATCAGCCGCACCGCTGCCCGTACAACGGGCGAGAGCGTAGCCCCTTCAATGGCGTTCAGTAGCGTCCCAAGCTGGGCGAGGTTCAACGCGCGATTGTTCCGGGTCCGTGGTTTCTTCACCGCGTCACCAGCTTTCATCATCGTCACCGGGTTAGCCGTAGCCTTGCCAGTGCCGATGGCATACCTGAAGACCTCGCCTAGCATCTGCCTCACGGCCAGGGCCGTAGTCGGCGCGTTACCCCGGCGTTCCTTGCCGGTCTTGCCCTTCGCGATGTCGGAAACCAGGCTGAAGACCATTCCAGCGTCAACCAGTCCGACCGGCAGCTTGCCAAGTCCATCGCGCACATACCGTTCAAGGAAGTTACGGGCACGTACACCGGTCCTGGGAGCCCAGCTACCGTCCCGATGGTCTAGCCATGCTTCACAGACCGACCATAGTGTCGATTCTTGGTCTGCGATGTTCTTTGCCCGCTGCTGTTCGTCGTGCACGCGGGGATCAATGCCAGCACGGACAAGCTGACGTTTCTCGTGTGCGATGTCACGTGCCGCGTCTAGGTCGATTTGAGGGTATGAGCCCACCTTGTAGGTCCGCTGTTTGCCGTCGAAGCGGTAAGCCAGCATCCAGTTTTTTGACCCAGCGACCGACACGAGGAGGTACAGGCCGTCACGGTCAGCAAGTTTCAGGGGTCCGGTTCCCGCCGTGGCCTTGGCGGTCTTACGGGCTGACAGGGCAGGTTTTTTCGGCGATGCAGGGGTGTTCATGGCGTGTCCTTGGCGTGGTTTGATTTTCCAACCATTTACCAACACCTTGCCAACAATCGGCGTGAGAATCCGGGGGACCTTAGGAGAACTCAGCCCAGCAAACCCTTGTGTTTACAGGCACTTGGGGGAGCTTGGGAGATTCTTATGAGAGCCCAACGAATTTCAGTGTGAAGATAACTTCGTTGGGCGCGGCGAAGGCCGATGCTATCTTGCTTCCACTTACTGCTCTTGCGCCGCCGGGCGGCGCTCTGGAGGCCAATATGCATTCCCCGCTCGCGCTGGTCCGCGATCCCTCGGCCGATGCCGATACCGATGCGACGGCGCGCTCCGCCGAACCCTTCGACGCGCTCGAACAGCTGGTCGGCGTGAACCTCGCGCGGCTGCGCGCCGAACGGCAGCTTTCGCTCGATGCGCTGGCGCGCGCGTCCGGCGTGTCGCGCGCGATGCTCGCGCAGATCGAGTCGGCCCGCAGCGTGCCGTCGATCAAGGTGCTGTGCAAGGTGGCGGCGGCGCTGAAGGTGTCGGTGGCGGCGTTCCTGCGCCGTCACGCGACCAACGGCTTCGAGCATCTGCCGGCCGAGCGCTCGGCCCGCGTGGTCAGCGCGAACGGGCGCTACTCGGTGCGCCCGCTCTATCCCGACGACGAGTCGATCGCCGCAGAGTTTCACGAACTGCGGATCGCGCCGCTGCATACCGAAGCGGGCGTGCGCCGCGCGCCTGGCACGACGGTGAATCTGGTGGTCAGCGACGGCACGCTCGAAGTCAGCGTGCACGACCAGCGCCAGTTGCTCGCGACCGGCGACGCGATCGTGTTCGACGCCGACCAGCCGCACAGCCTGCGCAATCCCGGCGACACCGAGGCGCGCGCGTTTCGCGTGACGCTGCGGGCCGAGACGCCGCCGCGCTGGGACGTGCCGGCCGCGGGCGTCGCCCGCGACGAAGCCGCGCGCGAAGGCGTGCCGGGTTGAGGATCGACGGCGCCCGAGGTTCAGACGCAGGTCAGCGCGTCGATGCAGGTCCAATGCGGTGAGTAGGGTCTTTTTTCGTCGCGCTGCAGCGCTCGCGCGACTGTTGTATGCTTCGCCGGCCGGTCGATCCGGCAATCAGTGCGTCTTCAGGGCGGGGTGAAATTCCCCACCGGCGGTAAGCCGGCAGCGCGACAGCGCGAGCCGGCAAGCCCGCGAGCGCCCGCGTCGTGGTCTTCGGAATAGCGAAGACCACTGCGGGGTCAGCAGATCTGGTTAGAAGCCAGAGCCGACGGTCATAGTCCGGATGGAAGAAGATGTGCAGATAGTCATGTGCGTTCCGCAACGCCGCCTGTGGCCTGGGCGGCGGATGAGCGTCCGCTTTCGCGCGGCGCCTGGGCGGCGCGTGTCAGTCTGTTTGCAATGCCCTGAAACGTTTCTCGCCCAACTTTTGCGATGAGCGTTTCAACCATGTCCTTTGCTACTTTTCCCGCTCCGTCGACGATCGCAGACGATGCCTTCGCCGATCTCCCTCTGCTGGCCACCGAAGCCGTTCCGCCGCGTATCGCCGCCGCCTTGCAGGCGCTGCGCGAGGGTCGCGCCGTGGTGCTGCAGGACGACCACGACCGCGAGAACGAAGCCGATCTGATCGTCGCGGCCGAGCGCCTGTCGGTCGAAACGATGGCGCTGCTGATCCGCGAATGCAGCGGCATCGTGTGCCTGTGCCTGCCCGACGACAAGATCCGCGCGCTCGAACTGCCGCCGATGGCCGTCAACAACGAAAGTCGCCACGGCACCGCGTTCACGGTGTCGATCGAAGCGCGCGAAGGCGTCAGCACCGGCGTGTCCGCGCAGGATCGCGTGACGACGATCCGCGCCGCGATCGCCGATACGGCCAAGCCCGCCGACATCGTGCGCCCCGGCCACGTGTTCCCGCTGCGCGCGATGCCCGGCGGCGTGCTGGCGCGGCGCGGCCACACCGAAGGCACCGTCGATCTGGCGATCCTCGCGGGCCTGAAGCCGGCCGGCGTGCTGTGCGAACTGATGAACGCCGACGGCACGATGACGCGCGGCGCGGACGTCGAGCGCTTCGCCGCGCAACACGATCTGCCGATGCTGACGATCGCCGAGCTCGTCGAGTTTCGCGAGGCGCTCGCGCAGGTGCGCGAGGGCGCGATGGCCGAGGCTTGACGGGGCATCCTTCAAGTCGTAAGCGATCCCACTACGCAAAAAGCCGGTTCTTCGGAAGAAGAACCGGCTTTTTTACTGGCCTCGTAGAAACCGCTACGACTGCACGTCGCCGAACTCGCCGCGCACGCCCGCCTCGACGAGCGCCGGCAATTCATCCATGTGCTTCATGATTCGCGTGATGCCCATCGCGCGCAGCGCATCCGCGTAGCCATCCGGAATATGACTCGCGCCGACGAATGCGATCGTCTTCATGCCCGCCGCGCGCGCAGCGTTCAAACCCGCGACGCTGTCCTCGACGACGAGGCAGCGCGCCGGCTCAATGCCGAGCGTCGTGGCCGCGAACACATAGACGTCGGGATATGGTTTCGGCCGCGCGACCTGCTCGGCGCTGAACACGCGCTCGCCGAAAATCTGCTGCAAACCGGCGCGCCGCACCGATGCGGCGACCCGCGTCATGCGGCTGTTCGACACCACCGCGGCCGGCAGCGTCACGCGTTGCAGCGCGTCGCGCACGCCGTGGATCGGACCGAGCGACGCGGCGAGCGCGATCTCGACGTGGTGCTCGATCGTATCGAGGAAGTCCGCGGGCAGCGTGATGTCGAACTGCTTTTCGAGGCCGGCAAGAAAGCGCGAGGTTTGCTGGCCGAACGCGGTTTTGACGACCGGGGCGAAATCGAGGCCGGGGAAGGTGGCCGTCAGCGTGTCGAACATCACGCGATCGGCGATGACTTCACTGTCGACGAGCACGCCGTCGCAGTCACAGATGAGGTGGTCGATCATGCCTGAGAAGCGGTAAGCGCAAGGCGCGCGGGCGGCGGGTTGCGGGCCCGCTCACCGGGGTGAAAAGCGTCATCATACGTGCTTTCGGAGCTCGTCCTTTGGGCGTTCCGCGCGCCCGTGGCCTTGCCGCCTTACGGCGTGTCGGCCCAGGCCTTCGCCGCGCGGATCGCGCGCTGCCAGCCGTCAAGGCAGGTTTTGACTTCCGCGTGCGGCAGCGCCGGCGTGAAGCGATGTTCGAGCTTCCATTGGCTTTTCAGTTCGTCGATGTCCTTCCAGTAGCCGACCGCGAGACCGGCCAGATAGGCGGCGCCGAGTGCGGTCGTCTCCGACACCTGGGGGCGCACGGTGTCGACGCCGAGAATGTCGGCCTGGAACTGCATCAGCAGATTGTTCGCGCAGGCGCCGCCATCCACCCGCAACTCGCCGATGCGAATACCCGAGTCGGCTTCCATCGCCTTCAGCACATCGAGCGATTGATACGCGATCGAATCGAGCGCCGCACGGGCGATATGCGCGGAGGTCGTGCCGCGCGTGACGCCGAACAGCGTGCCGCGCGCATGCGCATTCCAGTGCGGCGCACCGAGCCCGGCGAACGCGGGCACGAGATACACGCCGTCGCAATGGGGCACGCCGCGCGCGAGCGTTTCGATTTCCGCCGCGTTCTTGATGATGCCGAGGCCGTCGCGCAGCCACTGCACCACCGCGCCGGCGATGAAGATGCTGCCTTCGAGCGCGTAGTCGATACGATCGCCGATCTGCCACGCGATCGTCGTGACCAGATTGTTCTTCGACTCGATCGGTTGGCTGCCGGTGTTCATCACGAGGAAGCAGCCGGTGCCGTAGGTGTTCTTCACCATGCCGGACTCGGTGCACATCTGGCCGAAGAGGGCCGCGTGCTGGTCGCCGGCGATGCCCGCGAGCGGAATCTTCGACGCGAACACGGTGGTCACCGTCGGTCCGTACACCTCCGACGACGGCCGTACTTCCGGCAGCATGCTGCGCGGAATGTCGAGCGCGGCGAGCAACTCGTCGTCCCACTTCAGCGTGCGGATGTTGAACAGCATCGTGCGCGACGCGTTGGTCACGTCGGTGACGTGCAGCGCGCCCTTCGTGAAATTCCACATGAGCCAGCTATCGACGGTGCCGAACGCGAGCCGGCCCTGACGCGCTTTTTCGCGCGCGCCTTCGACGTTGTCGAGAATCCAGCGGATTTTGGTCGCGGAGAAATACGAGTCGATCGGCAGACCGGTCTTCGCGCGCACCCTCGCTTCGAGACCCTGCGCCTTCAGCTCGTCGCAAAAGTCGGCGGTGCGGCGGTCCTGCCAGACGATCGCGTTGTAGACCGGGTGGCCGGTTTCGCGATCCCACACGATGGTGGTTTCGCGCTGGTTCGTGATGCCGATCGCCGCGATCGACGTGCCGTTCATGCCGGCTCGCGTGACCGCCTCGGCGGCGACGCCGGCCTGCGTCGACCAGATTTCCTGTGGATCGTGCTCGACCCAGCCCGGGTGCGGGTAGATCTGCTGGAATTCCTTCTGCGCGATCGACACGACGTTGCCGCGCCGGTCGAACAGCATCGCACGCGAGCTGGTGGTGCCTTGGTCAAGCGCGAGGACGTACTGATCCTGCATTGTCTCTTCTCCATGCATGTTGCGGATTGCCGGGTTGCTGGCCGGCGGCGCAAGCGGCGTGTTGTTGTGAGCGGGCCGCCATAGTGTGAGGGCGCGTCCCGGTGTCGTCCAGCCGAAGCTGCGAGGGGGCCGGCCGCGGGCTTGCGGGCGGCGTGCGCCGTTTCCGTCGGCTCGCGCCCGGTTGTTTCGCCCGGGATCGCGCCAAGTTGCGTTGGCTGCCGCTTTTGACGGGGAATGCCTGTTTGCCCGGTCGTGCCGCCTACGCGCTCTGCCGGGCCGGCTCGCGCGCGAACCATTCGTCGATGTCTCGCGTGACTTGCTCGAGCGTGCCCGGCGCGACGTGCAGGCCGAGCTTCGAGCGCCGCCACAGCACGTCCTGCGCGCTACGCGCCCATTCGGTATCGCGCAGATAAACCAGCTCGGCTTCGTGCAGTCCCGGCGCGAACTCGCGGCCCAGCTCGGCGCGCGAGCGCGCAAGGCCGATCACGCGATTCGCGCGTGTGCCGTACGCGCGTGCGAGCCGATGCGCGAGCGATGCCGGCAGCCACGCATGCTCGCGGGAGAACTCGCCGAGAAAGCGATTGAAGTTCGCCTGCGCGATGTCGCCGCCCGGCAGCGGCGCGCCGACAGTCCACGCGGCCGCGTCGTGGCGCAGTGCCTCGCTGAGCGTATCGACCGCTTGCTCGGCGAGCTTGCGAAAGGTCGTGATCTTGCCGCCGAACACGGACAGCAGCGGTGCTTCGGCCGCGGGCGCATCGAGTTCGAGCGAGTAGTCGCGCGTGACCGCCGACGGATTGTCCGCGTTCTCGTCCTCCAGCAGCGGGCGCACGCCCGAATAGCTCCAGCGCACGTCGGCGGGCGAGATCTTCTGCCTGAAGTAGCGGTTGATCGAATCGCACAGGTACTGCGTTTCGTTGGCGTCGATCGCGACTTGCGACGGGTCGCCGCGATATTCGAGGTCGGTGGTGCCGATCAGCGTGTAGTCGTGCTCGTACGGAATCGCGAAGATGATCCGCTTGTCGGGGTTCTGGAAGATGTACGCGTGGTCGTGCTCGAACAGGCGCCGCGTGACGATGTGGCTGCCCTTGACGAGCCGCACGCTATGCGTCGACGGCAGGCCGAGCGCGCCTTTCAGGAGCTCGCCGACCCACGGGCCCGCCGCATTCGCGATGGCCGAAGCGCGCACGTCGAGCGTCGTGCCGTCCGCGCGTTGCAGTCGCGCGCGCCACTCGCCGCCGGCGCGCTCGGCGTTGACCAGCTTCGTGCGCGTGAGGATCGTTGCGCCGCGCTCGTGCGCGTCGAGCGCGTTCAGCACGACGAGGCGCGCGTCGTTGACCCAGCCGTCCGAGTAAACGAAGCCGCGCGTGATCGACTCGACGAGCGGCGCGCCGGCCGGATGCCGGCTCATCACGATGCCGCGCGAGCCCGGCAGCAGCTCGCGCTTGGCCAGATGGTCGTACAGGAACAGACCCGCGCGGATCAGCCACGCGGGGCGCAGATCCGGCATATGCGGCATCACGAAGCGCAGCGGCCAGATGATGTGCGGCGCCGCGCGCAGCAGCGTTTCGCGCTCCTGCAGCGCCTTGCGCACGAGCCCGAACTCGCGGTACTCGAGATAGCGCAGGCCGCCGTGGATCAGCTTGGTACTCGCCGACGACGTATGCGCGGCCAGATCGTCCTGCTCGCACAGCAGCACCGACAGGCCACGGCCTGCCGCGTCGCGGGCGATACCCGCGCCGTTGATCCCGCCACCCACGACGAGCAAATCGTATTTCGTGCCTTGTGCCACCGGCTGAGTCCTCTGCATCGAATCTGGAAGTTGGGTTGGAAAGCTAATCGAACGGTTCATGTTCGTTTTCGAACTTTAATGAACATATTCGAAAAAGTAAAGTTCGCTTGATCCGAGCGAGCCCGGGCCGAATGGCCAGGGAGTGGCGCAACGTGCGGCCGCGGACGATACTCTCGGCAGCAGCCATTTCGAGGTGATGTATGCGTGGATTTTTGATGATCGGCGCGGCGGCGCTGATGGCGGGATGCGTCAGCACGCCGAGTCTGGAGGGGACGAGGGGCGCGACGTCGTTCGAGGCGTTGCAGAAGATGTGCTCGCCGCAAACCGTCGATTACGGTAGCGACGCGCAGATCGTCTACGAGACGTTTTTCGATGCCTACGTGGCGAACCGGCGCGGCCGGCTGTCGAACGACGACTTCTGCAAGTTCCAGGCATCGATTGCGCAGCGCCATGCGAGCGAGGCGGGGAGCAGCGATCCGAAGGTGCGCAACCAGTGGGTCGAGTTCTTCAACGAGCAGCGCGCACAGGCGATCAGCTGGCGTTCGGCGGTCGATCCGACTTTGCGCAGCGGATAAGCGGCGGCGGGTCGACCGACGAGCCTGCTTCTCGGGCCGCCGGCCCGCCCGGCGCCGAGGTTCACTTGTGCGGCGCCAACGCTCCGCGCCACAGCATGCGCAAAATTTGCGCGAACACGGCTTCGCGCGATGGTTGCTGCCCGCTGTCGCCGATGGACTCGGCCTGTTGCGTCGCCGGGGGCGGCAACTGGTTCGCGAGCGCGAGCATCGTGAAACCGTGCAGGCTCGTCCAGTACGCATAGCCGATCAGGCGCGGATCGCCTTCGAGAACGCCCGCCGCAACGAGCCGCTCGAAGTGCGCTTCGAGCAGACGCCACGCACGCTGCGACGCCGCGGCCAGTTCGGGGTAAGCGCCTTGCTGTTGCGGTGTCTGATCGAACATCAAACGGTAAGCGTGCGGCTCATCGAGCGCGAAGGCGACGTAGGCCCGGCTGACGGCGCTGTGATCGATGGCGGGGGCGTTCGCGGGGATGGCTTGCGCGGCCGCTTCGAGCCGCGCGGCGAAACGGTTGAACGCGGCGGCGCGGACCATCGCCAGAATCTCTTCCTTGTCGCGGAAATAGCGATACGGTGTCATCGCGCTGCAGCCAAGCTCCTTCGCCAGTTCGCGCATCGTCACGCCTTGCGCGCCGCGCGTCGCAAACGCATTTTCGGCGACGCGCCGCATGGCTTCGCGAAACTGCTGGATCTGGTCGGCGGAGAGGGTCTTGGGCATGCGCGATGGCGGGAAGTCCGTCGCGTGAATTTACTGTGTAAATGAGATGCGCACAACAAAGGGCCGCGAATGCGGCCCGCTGTCAGTTCAATGGGATGACGCGAAGTCGGAAGATGAGAGCGCGCGCGCAACCGCGAGGGCGGCGTGAACACGCCGCCAACGACTCCCGAAGCAACTGCCGGTAAAACTCAGGAATAACGTTTGATGGCCCGCAATGCGGTGTCGCCGGATTCGGTCACGCGCCATTCTTCGTTGCCAGATGCGAGGCGTTCGAGTTGCACCAGTTGGCGTTCGAGCAACGCATCGAGTTCTTCTCGGTCCATTTCGACCTGGTTGGGGGCGTCCTTGACGAGCAACAACGTGGCGAATTCATGCGGACTCAGCATCGTTCTCTCCATGTCAGCAAATCGCGGACAGCCTTGCAGTCGACCGGCAGGCCGGCGTGGCGTCCGCTACAGGATCAGGGCGGGAGGTACGGCTTACACGACAGATTCACACAACCGACGCCGTGCGAAACTCGCAACGCACGCTGGGGAACTGGAGTGTAGGCGAGCACCGATGAAACGCCAACCTGGTCCCCGTAAATTTTCCATTTGACAATTGGATGCGCGACCGGCGGTCCGGCCCCGGCGTCAAATTCTTGATTTCACTCGAAGTTTTGCGTGCACCGCAGCATGGCGGAGAATGCCTGGAATTATCCGGCAATATAGATTTGACAATTGGCGGCGCTCAGCGCTTCGGCCATGTCGGCGGGCGGTGCGGCGTCGGTGAACAGCGCGTCGATCTGCTCCAGATGTCCCTGGCGAACTAGCGCCGGGCGGCCAAACTTGGAGTGATCGGCGGCGAGGAACACGGTGCGCGCATGCTCGATGATCGCCTCGGCGACACGCACTTCGCGCGTGTCGAAATCGCGCAGCGTCCCGTCCGTTTCGATGCTCGATGTGCCGATGATCGCGAAATCGACCTTGAATTGCCGGATGAAATCGATCGCCAGTTCGCCGACGATGCCCTTGTCCCACGGCCGCACGATGCCGCCCGTCACCAGCACTTCGCAATCCGGGTAGCCGCTCATCATGCTCGCGACGTTCAGATTGTTGGTGATCACGCGCAGTCCACGGTGGCGGTTCAGCGCGCGTGCCACTTCCTCGGTGGTCGTGCCGAGGTTGATGAACAGCGACGCCTGATCGGGAATGTGAGTGGCCACCAGCGCCGCGATGCGTCGTTTCTCCTCATGGAACATGCGCTGACGCGCAGTGTAGGAGACGTTCTCGGAGCTGGTCGGCAGGCTGGCGCCGCCATGATAGCGGCGCAGCAGATTCATATCGGCGAGCCAGTTGACGTCGCGGCGGATCGTCTGCGGGGTGACGTCGAAGTGGCTCGCGAGGTCGTCCACGGTCACGAAGCCGTCGCGTTGCACCCACTCCAGCAATTCCTGTTGCCGGGCGTTGAGAGTCAGGCGGGGGTCTCGTGTCATGGGTCTCGGGGGGTGGCTATGGTGTCGGCGTGCTTTGATTCGATCATCGACCGGCCGGCCGGAAGCGGGGCCGACGAAGAGCGCGGTTGCGGCTATTGTAAGACCATCGGGCCCCTTGTCCGCCAACTGACGCAGTGCGCATAAACTTCACGCAGAGGTTTCGAATCCGCCCCGAATCCTCATTCAGGCGCGATACGCATTTATTCATTTGATAAATGAATTTGTTTTTTGGCCCGCTTCGCGATGCAATCCTGGGTTCCGCGATTTACCTGCTTTACAACCTTTCCCATGATGTCCGGCGACTTTTTCGTGCCGGCCCGCGCTTTCGAGAGTGTTCGACATGACTGGCTTCAGTAACTGGCAAAACCCCTATCCGACGCAACGTCTGCCCGTGTTCGCACGCAATATCGTGTCGACTTCGCACCCGCTCGCCGCGCAGGCCGGGCTGCGCATGCTGTGGAAGGGCGGCAATGCCGTCGATGCCGCCATCGCCGCGGCCGCCGCGATCACGGTGGTCGAGCCGGTGTCGTGCGGCCTGGGCGGCGACGCGTTCGCGCTCGTGTGGGACGGCAAGAAGCTGCATGGTCTGAACGCGTCGGGCGTGTCGCCGGCGGCGTGGAACGTCGATTACTTCAAGCGCAAATACGGCGAGGAAAACGGTCTCGCGAAGCAGCCGAAGCGCGGCTGGGATGCCGTCACGGTGCCGGGCGTGATCGCCGGCTGGGAAGCGTTGCATCAGAAGTTCGGCAAGCTGCCGTTCGCCGACCTGATGGAGCCGGCCATCGAGATCGCCGAGCGCGGTCACGCGGTGGCGAGCATCGTCGCGTACAAATGGGCGAATGCGATTCCCGAACTGAAGGACCAGCCGGGCTTCGCGCAGACCTTCATGCCGCGCGGCCGCGCGCCCGAGGTCAGCGAGCTGGTGCGCTTCCCCGGTCACGCGAAGACGCTGCGCCTGCTCGCCGAGCAAGGCCCGCGCGCGTACTACGAAGGCGAGATCGCCGAACGTATCGCCGCGTTCGCGCGTGAAGGCGGCGCCGCGCTGAACGCCGACGATCTGCGCAACTACCGCGCGGACTGGGTCGAGCCGATCGGCAAGGACTATCGCGGCTACACCGTGCATGAGATTCCGCCGAACGGCCAGGGCATCGCGGCGCTGGTGGCGCTGGGCATCCTCGAAAAGTTCGACGTGAAGTCGCTGAAGGTCGACAGCGTCGAGTCGCAGCATCTGCAGATCGAAGCGATGAAGCTCGCGTTTGCCGACCTGTACCGCTACGTCGCCGATCCGCGCTCGATGGAAGTCACGCCCGAGCAGATGCTCGACGACGCGTATCTGACATCGCGCGCGAAGCTGATCGACCCGAAGCGCGCGACGCACTTCGACTTCGGCATGCCGAAGGCGGGCGGCACGATCTACATGTCGGCTGCGGACGAAAACGGCATGATGGTCAGCTTCATCCAGTCGAACTACATGGGCTTCGGCTCGGGTGTGGTGGTGCCGGACAGCGGCATCGCGCTGCAGAACCGCGGCTGCGGCTTCTCGATGGATCCGAAGTCGCCGAACGTCGTCGAGGGCGGCAAGCGGCCGTTCCACACGATCATTCCGGCGTTCCTCACGCAGCAGGTCAACGGCCAGCAGGAAGCGGTGATGAGCTTCGGCGTGATGGGCGGCGACATGCAGCCGCAAGGCCATCTGCAAACGGTGGTGCGCATGCTCGACTACGGCCAGCAGCCGCAGGCCGCGTGCGATGCGCCGCGCTGGAAGGTCAACCGCGACTTCACGGTCGATATCGAGTCGACGCTCGACCCGAAGACCACCGAGGGCCTGCAGAAGCTCGGCCACACGATCAAGTCGGTCGACGATCCGTACATGGACTTCGGCTCCGGCCAGTTCATCTGGAAGCTCGATCGCAACGAGCCGGAGCGCGGCTACGTGGCGGCTAGCGACAGCCGCCGCGACGGACTCGCCGCCGGTTTCTAGGCCGCAACGAAACAACGCCCGGAGCCGAGGTCCGCGCAGCAACCTGGCTCCCGGCACGCAGGCAGACAACACGCAAGCCGCGGCATCCCGCATGCCGCGCTCTTGCGCGCCCGCGGCGCCCCCTCGCTGACGCAGGCGGCGCCGCACTTACAACACATATCACGCAGCAAACCAGCAGGAGACCATCATGAACACCACCGCGTCGCATGCGACGACCGCTTCCCCTCACGCCGCGCCGCTTTCGAAAGCGATGGTGCGGCGGATCGTTTTTTCGTCGTCGATCGGTAACGCGCTCGAGTGGTTCGACTTCCTGGTCTACGGCTACTTCGCGACGATCATCGCGAAACAGTTCTTCCCGATGCAGGACGAATGGTTGTCCACGCTGCTCGCGATCGCCACCTTCGGCATCTCGTTCCTGATGCGCCCGCTCGGCGCGATCGTGCTCGGCGTGTACGGCGACCGCAAGGGCCGCAAGGCGGCGCTCACGCTCGCGATCGCGCTGATGATGATCGGTACTTTCACGATGGCCGTGATGCCGCCGTTTTCGTCGATCGGTCTCCTGGCGCCGCTGCTGGTGCTGCTCGCGCGGCTCGTGCAGGGCTTCGCGGTCGGCGGCGAGTTCGGCAGCGCGACCGCGTTCATGGTCGAACACAGCGCGACGCGGCGCGGCTACTACGCAAGCTGGCAGTTCGCGAGCCAGGGTCTCGCGGCGATCACCGCGGCGGCGTTCGGTTCACTGCTGACCGCGTGGCTGCCGGCCGAGCATCTGAACAGCTGGGGCTGGCGCGTGCCGTTCGTGTTCGGTCTGCTGGTCGGGCCGGTCGGCTACTACATCCGCTCGCATCTCGACGAGACGCCCGAATTCCTCGCCATGCGTGAAGAACGCGCGGCGAGCGAGGCGGCCGGCGAGCACAAGGTCGTGAACGAAACGAAGGACGCGTCGTTCTCGAATCACTGGGTCAACCTGCTGCTCGCGATCGGCATCGTTGCGCAGTCGACGGTCGGCGTGTACGTGCTGCAGCTCTACATGCCGCTCTATGCGGTCAAGCAGCTGCATATGGCGGCCGCCGCGTCGTTCGGCGTGGTCGTGCTGAACGGCGGCATGCAGTTCATCTTCTCGCCGATCATGGGCGCGCTGTCCGATCGCATCGGCCGCATTCGCATCATGCTGACCACGTCGATCCTGATGGGCCTGCTGATCTATCCGATGTTCGCCTGGCTTCAGACCCACCCGACGATCGGCTGGCTGCTCGTGCTGCAAGGCGTCGCCGGTATCTTCAAGGCCTCTTACTCGGGACCGATGCCCGCTCTGATGTCGGAGATCTTCCCGACCCAGGTGCGCTCGACAGGCCTTTCAATCGGTTACAGCATCGGCGTGACGATCTTCGGCGGCTTTGCGCCGACCATCGTCGAAACCTTCATTCATTTGACCGGCGACAAACTCGCGCCGAGTTATTACGTGCTGCTTGCGGCGGTGTTGTCGGGCGTGTCGCTGATCATCGTCGCGCTGCGCATGCGTCGGGTGCCTGCAGTCCCGGGCGAAGTACAACCTGCCTGAGGGCGTGGGAGCCCGCTAAGGGGGCGCCGCGGGGTCAGCCGATGGACCCCGCCGATGGACCCGCCGGGCGGCACCTGCCCGGGCCGCCAACCCCGCCGGGCCTGACATCTGTACGTAAAGCCAGCCTTTTGGGCTGGCTTTTTTTTATCTCGTGCACGACGTTTTAATACGTTGGAAGATTTCGACTATCTTGGAATCGGAACTGCGTCGAGGCGGCATGGTCTGTGCTGTGTGATCTGCATGGTCGGATATCTCCGGCTAACATGCAGAGTACAAGGGCCCAACTCTAATTCACGGCGTTGTATCCGACACGCAGAAACATCATGGCGAGCGCGGGGGCAGTTGCGAAGAACTCCACGGGTCGGTACAGCATGGGAGCAAGACACGATGCACACAGAGCTGAAGCATGTCATGCCCTGGCGGATCGAGGACATCGATCTGACGCGCATTGACCGGCAGAAGGCCGCGGCCAACGAAGACCTGCTGCTGTTGCTGTGCGCGGCTTCGTTCATCGAAAGCGGCACCGATCTCTACACCAGCAATCTGAGTACGTTTTTCAACGACGACCCCGAGGTCTCGGCCTGGCTCAACCACGAGTGGGAGCCCGAGGAAATGCAGCACGGCCGGGCGCTGAAGACCTATATCGCGTATGTATGGCCCGAGTTCGACTGGGACACCGCGTTCCGCAATTTCATGGGCGAGTATTCGCTGACATGCTCGGTCGAGGATTTCGAAAAGACCCGCGCGCTCGAGATGGTCGCGCGTTGCGTCGTCGAAACGGGCACCGCGACACTGTATCGCGCGATCAACGAGTGCTCGGACGAAGCCGTGCTCAAGCAGATCACCGACAACATCCGCACCGACGAAGTCCGTCACTACAAGCACTTTTTCAAGTACTTCAAGAAGTACAACCGGATCGAGGGCAACGGCCGGCTCGCGGTGCTCGGCGCGTTGATGCGTCGTGTGATGGAGATCAAGAACGAAGATTCGGAGATCGCGTTGCGGCACGTGTTCGCGATTCGCTATCCGGAGCGCGTGCACGACTCCGCGTATAACCGCGAGCGCGCCGCGCGCATCAATAAGCTGGTGCGGCGCAATCTGTCCGCCGACATGTGCATCAAGATGCTGCTCAAGCCGCTCGATCTGCCTGCGCGCATTCAGCCTGGCGTGCATTACCCGCTCGCGAAGATCACTCAGCACGTGTTCTTTCGGTGAGCCTTCTATGGACCCGCCGAAGAGAAACAGGAAGCAAAGCCCGCTGACGCGGGCTTTGGTCTTTTAGAGGCATGATTGAGCTTTGCTGACTACTTCGACTGGACCGATGACATGAGCGATTCCTCTTCCGCATCCGGGTCCGCGCGTCCGCTCGAACAGAACGTGTTCGACGAATGGCCGGCCAACGTGCGCGCGTTGTTCGACGGTTCGTCGCTGGCGGACAAGGCGGGCTTCACCGCGTCGCTGCTGAGCGTCGATGCGAACGGCCACGTGCGCACCTCGCTGCTGAGCGTCGGCGAACTCTACGCACCCGACTCGCGCACGCTGTGCATCGCGCTATGGCCGCAGGCGCGCGCGGCGCGCGCGATCTCTCAAAGCGGGCGCGCGGCGTTGAGCTTCGTCTGCGATGAGGCGTTCTATCAGGTGCAATTGGGTGTCGCGCCGCTGCCTGGCGTTACCGGCGACGACAGCGGCCTCGTCTATCTGCTCGGCTCGATCGACACGGCGGAGGCGCAAAGCGTCCGTTATGCGCGCCTGACGGGCGGCATCACATTCGAGTTGCAGGGGGAGGGGAGTGAGGTGCTCGAACGATGGGAACAGCAGGTCGAGCATTTGAAGCGGGCCGCCGCCGCGAGCAGCCGTTAGTCTTCGAGCAGTGAAGCGCTAACGGCTGATCGAACGGCAGCCTTCAGACACAGCGACGCTTAACGGCCGCGCTCGCCGTTGCGCGACGGTTGCGCGCTGCGCGGCGCATCGTTGCGCTTCGCACCGCCGCCGAGCAGTGCGCCCGGATTGCCGCCGTTGTGCGAACGATTGCCCTGCGGCTTGCGCGGGGCATGATGCGCGGCACCGCCATCATGTGCCGCCGTGCGCGGGCGATCGTCGTGACGCTGCGCCTCGCGACGCGGCTGCCCACCGTTGCCGGCCGGCTTCGCGCCTTGCGGGCGCGGAGCGGGCTGACCGTTCGATGCACGCTGACCCGTGCCCTGTCCCGAACGCTGAGCGGAGCCTTGAGCCGCGCTTTTTGCCGGCTTCGCCGATGCGCCGCCACCCGCACCCGCGCCATCACGACGCCCCGTAGCTTGTCCCTGGCGCGGCGAACGCCCGCCGCCGCCGCCCTGGCCGCGTCGCTGGATCGGCTCAGGCTTCGCGGTCGGGTCCGGCTCGAAACCGGCGATCACTTCCTGCGGGACCGGACGCTTGATCAGCTTCTCGATGTCCTTCAGCAACTGCAGTTCGTCGACGCACACGAGCGACACCGCCTCGCCCGTCGCGCCCGCGCGCCCGGTGCGGCCGATGCGGTGCACGTAGTCTTCCGGCACGTTCGGCAGATCGAAGTTGACCACGTGCGGCAGTTGATCGATATCGATGCCGCGTGCGGCGATGTCGGTCGCGACCAGCACTTGCAGCGTACCGTCCTTGAACTCCGCGAGCGCGCGCGTGCGCGCCGACTGGCTCTTGTTGCCGTGGATCGCGAGCGCGCTGATGCCGTCCTTCGTCAGCTGCTCGGCGAGGCGATTCGCGCCGTGCTTGGTGCGCGTGAACACGAGCACCTGGAACCAGTTGTGCTGACGGATCAGATGCGTGAGCAGCTCGCGCTTGCGGTCGCGATCGACCGGGTGAATCTTCTGCGCGACCGTTTCGGCGGTCGTATTGCGGCGCGCGACTTCGATCAGCGCCGGCGAGTCGAGCAGGCTGTCGGCGAGCGCCTTGATCTCGTCGGAGAAGGTCGCCGAGAACAGCAGGTTCTGACGCTTCGGCGGCAGCTTCGCGAGCACGCGCTTGATGTCGTGGATGAAGCCCATGTCGAGCATGCGGTCGGCTTCGTCGAGCACGAGGATCTCGAGATGCGACAGGTCGATGGTCTTCTGCTGCATATGATCGAGCAGACGGCCCGGCGTCGCGACGACGATATCGATGCCGCGCTTCAACGCATCGATCTGCGGATTGATGCCGACGCCGCCGAACATCACGGTCGACTTCAGCTTCAGATATTTGCCGTACGCACGCACGCTTTCTTCGACCTGGGCGGCCAGTTCGCGCGTTGGCGTGAGGATCAGCGCGCGCACCACGCGCTTGCCGCCGGCCGCCGGCGACATCGAATCGAGGCGCTGCAGGATCGGTAGCGTGAAACCGGCGGTCTTGCCGGTGCCGGTTTGCGCGCCGGCGAGCAGATCGCCGCCGTTGAGCACGGCCGGGATCGCCTGAGTCTGGATCGGAGTCGGGCTGGTGTAGCCGAGTTCATTGACAGCACGGACCAGCGGTTCGGACAAGCCGAGGGAATCAAAAGACATAAAAGCTCTTTGCAATGCAGTTTCGCGAACGGCCCCGCTGGGCCCAACGGACCCCAACGCGGAAAACCAGCGCGGCATCGACACGCCCGCATGGCGTGTGCGAGGCCGAAGCCCGGTTCCGTTCACGGAGAAATCGGCGGCACGCTCACAGATGTGCCGAATGTTTCAACGCGCTATGCAGACACGTCGACTGGCCTTAAGTTGCAATTCGTCGCCGTGGAATGTCACGCGACATAGCGCGCGACACTGACGAATTGACACAGACTGCCCGCCAGTACGAACAGGTGCCAGATACCATGTCCGTGGCGGATGCGCTCGTCGTTGATGAAGAAATAGATGCCGGCGCTATAGATGACGCCGCCGGCCACGAGCCACGCGGTCCCCGCGGCCGGCAGAGCCTGCACCAGCGGGTGGACGGCTACGAGCGCGAGCCATCCCATCAACACATACAGCACCATCGACACGCTGCGGGTGCGTCGCCCGAGCGTGAGTTCCTGCACGATGCCGAGGGCAGCGAGCCCCCAGCTCACGCCGAAGAGCGACCAGCCCCACGGTCCACGCAACGTGACGAGCGTGAACGGCGTGTAGCTGCCGGCGATCAGCAGGTAGATCGCCGAATGATCGCATTTCTGCAGAATCGACTTCAGACGCGGATGACTGACGCTGTGATACAGCGTCGAAATCGCGTACAGCACGAACAGCATCGCACCATACACGCTGAAGCTGACGACCTTGTACGCGTCGCCGTCGAGCGCGCCCATCGTGACGAGCGCCGCCAGCCCCACCACCGACAGCACGGCGCCGACGAGGTGGGTGATGCTGTTCAAACGCTCACCAAAGGGCACGACTCTTTCCTCCTGCACGGTCCCGCGAAGGCGACCACCAACACAAACAGGCCCACATGATACCGGTCCTGAAAAAACGAAGGGCGCGGCCGCGAATTTCGCAGGCCGCGCCCGGGGTGCGTCAAACCCTGCTTAGTCGAGCGGCGCCGAACGCAGCTCGGCCACTTGCTGCGGCGACACGGCCGTGCCGTGGTTGCCCCAGGACATACGGATGTACGTCACGACCGCCGCGACTTCCTGATTCGACAGAGCCTGCGCGAACGGCGGCATGCCGTACGGGTGCGGGTTCGCTTCCGTGCTCGGCGGATAACCGCCGTTCAGCACCATGCGGATCGGGTTGACCGCCGACGGCATCTGGATCGACGGGTTGTTCGCGAGCGGCGGGAACGCCGGCGGCTGGCCGAGACCATTTTCCGCGTGGCACTTCGCGCAGTTGTCAGCGTAGATCTTCTGACCTTGCTTCAACAGTTCGCCGCCGAACTTTTCCGAGGTTTCGAGCTGCAGCTGTTCCGGTGCTTCGCTCTTCTGCGGAATCGTCTTCAGATACGTCGCCATCGCGTTGATGTCTTCGGTCGACAGATACTGCAGGCTGTTGTGAACCACTTCGGCCATCGGACCGAACACCGCGCCGCGGTTCGACACGCCGGTCTTCAGCAGATCGGCGATGTCCTTCAGGTCCCAGTCGCCGAGGCCGGCTTCACGGTTCGACGTCAGCGAGGGCGCGTACCAGTTCTGCAACGGAATCAGACCGCCCGCGAACGCCGCCGAGTTGACCGGGCCGCCCATCGCGTTGATCGACGTGTGGCACATGCCGCAGTGGCCGAGGCCTTCGACCAGATACGCACCGCGGTTCCATTCGACCGACTTGGTCGGATCCGGCTTGAACTCGCCTTCACGGAAGAACAGCGTGCGCCAGCCGATCAGCATGTTGCGCTGGTTGAACGGGAATTTCAGTTCGTGCGGACGGCTCGGCACGTTGACCGGCGTGACCGAGCGCAGGTACGCGTAGATCGCGTCCGAGTCGGCGCGCGTGACCTTCGTGTAGCTCGTGAACGGGAAGCCCGGATAGAGCAGGCTGCCGTCTTTCGAGCGACCGGTGTGCATCGCGCGATAGAAGTCGTCCTGGGTCCACTTGCCGATGCCGTACTGGTCGTCAGGCGTGATGTTCGGCGTGAACATCGTGCCGAACGGCGTGGCCATCGGCAGGCCGCCCGCGAACGGCTGGCCGCCGCGCACCGTGTGGCAGGCGATACAGTCGCCGGCGCGGGCGAGGTACTCGCCCTTCTTGATCAGGTCGGCCTGGTCGGCGGGCGTTGCCGCCACGGCCACGCCGCTGCTATGCAGATGGTCGCCGCCCGACCACAGGACGGGAACGAGTGCGGCGGCCGCGACCACGACGACTGCCGAGAGGGCGAACAAAGACTTGCGTTTCATTTGAATGTCTCTCCCGGCGCCTTATTGCGGTTCGCTGCCGCAGGCAAGCGGAGTCTTCAAGGAGCGGGCCGGAGCCGGCACGGGGTTTTGCGGAGCCTGCTGCGTGGAAAGCCAGGCCGCGACGGCGTTCACGTCTTCGTCGGACAGGCGCGTCGCGATGGTGTGCATGCAGTCCGGCGCGATTGCGCGACGCGTGCCCGAACGCCATGAGCCGAGCTGCGCGCTGATGTAGTCGGCATGCAGGCCGACGAGACCCGGGATTGCCGGTTCCATACCGGTCAACGCCTTGCCGTGGCAGGCCGCGCAAGCGGGCACCTGCTTCGCGGCATCGCCGTGCAGCACGATCTCCTGACCGCGTGCGAGCGTGGCGGGCGAGACCGTCGGCTTGGCCGGCGTCGGATACGGCGGGCGCTGCTGCGAGAAGAACGTGGCGATCTGATGCAGGTAGTCGTCGGAAAGATACGTGACGAGGTAGTTCATCGGCGGGTACTTGCGGTGCCCATCACGGAAATTCTGCAGCTGATTGAACAGATATCCCGCCGGCTTGCCCGCGAGACGCGGGAAGTAGTCGTTGTCGGTACCTTGCCCATGCGAGCCGTGGCAGGCCGTGCAGCCTTGCACGCGCGCTTCCATCGTGTCGGGGGCCTTCGGTTGGGTCTGCGCTTTCGCAGCGCTATAGACACCCGCGGAGCCGATCAGCAGAAGGGCAAGCAACGGGCGGAAGAGGCGTCTTGAAGACACGCGTAACTCCATCAGAATCGGGGACCTGACCGAACTTCGGGCGGCTCGGTGTGAAGGACAGCCGTCGCTGCGGCGACGCAGCATTCTATCATCGAAGGGTGATGGTGACTATTTGCCGCATTAGATGCGGATTCAGGTGTGACCGCCATGCGACAGTCTGTAGCGTTTGCCGGTTGCGGACTTCTGATGCGTCGTGCGTCGTGGTCAACGCACTTCCGTGCCTAAAAAATGATCGCCGCCACGTCGCCGCCAGCACGATGTCGCGCGGCACATTCGCTCGAGCCAGGTTGAACCGATCCCCGCGCGCGTCATCGAAGCGTACACTTCCGGGCTCGCCGGCCGTCGTAGAGACGCTACGCGTCGCCGGCCCGGCTATGTTCCGTTCGTTCTCATCCGCTATCGGCCTTACATGAAGCTATTCGATTTTTCCTCGACGCTGCGTGCGTTGATGTCCGGCGCGCTGGCGCTGGCCATGTCGTCCACTGCGTTCGCGCATGCGCATCTGATCTCGAGCGTGCCGGCCGCTAACGCCGAGACCGACGCGCCCGCCGACGTGACGATCCATTTCACCGAGCCGCTCGAGCCCGCATTCAGCAAGATCACACTCGCCGATGCGAGCGGCAAGCCCGCGACGCCGGGCGCGTCGACGGTCGATAGCGCGGACGCCCGCGTGATGCACCTCGCGCTGCCCCAGCTGACGAGCGGCCGCTACGCGGTGCACTGGATCGCGGTGGCCACCGACGGCCATCGTACCCAAGGCGACTTCGCGTTCAACGTCAAATGAACTTCGACGGACTGTGGATCGGGCAGGTCGCAATGGCCGCGCTCATGAACGTCGCATTCGGTTTCGCGGTCGGCTCGGCGCTGCTCGGCGCATGGCTCGCGAAGGACGGCCACGCCGCCACGTCGCCGGCGCGCCCCGGCTTGCTGCGTGCGCAACGCTCGATGCTCGCGGCCACCCTCGTGCTGGTGCTCGCGGATCTCGGCTGGCTGTTGTATCAGGCGGCGTCGATGAGCGGCGTCGCATTGCCCGCGGCGTTCGGCGTGGTGCCGACGGTGCTGACGCAAACGCATGTCGGCTACGGCTGGAGCGTTGCGTTCGGCGGCGCGCTGGTGCTGCTCGGCACTGCGCTGAGCCATGGCACCGGCATGCTGCGCACCACGCTGCTGTGGCTCGCGGTGCTCGCAATCGCAGCGGGCAAGGCGTCGCTCGGTCATGCTGCCGATGCCGGCGCCATGTCGGCCGCGATCGGCATGCAGACGCTGCACGTGCTCGCGACGAGCGTATGGGGCGGACTCGCGATGGCCTCCGGCTTCGCGGTGCTGCCGGCGCTCGGCGCATCGACCGCGCGCGGCATGCTGATCCGCACGGCGACCCAGGTGTCGAATGTGTCGATCGTCGCGGTCGCGCTGGTGTTGCTGTCGGGCGTCTTCAACGCGGTGCGCGGCTCGGGCGGTTCGTTCGAAGCGATTCAGGTGAGCACGTGGGGTCACGTGCTGACGCTGAAGTTCGTGCTGGTCGCGCTCGCGCTTGTGCTCGGCGGACTGAACCGGAGCTCGGCGCTGCCGCGTTTGCGTCGCACCGCGTCGACGATGGATGCGCACACCTTCGTCAACGTGATGTATCTGGAAGCGCTCGTGATGATCGGCGTGTTCGTCGTCGCGTCCGCGTTGTCGCATAGCGTGCCGGCGTTCGCGGCGCTCGGTTGAGCGCAAACGGCGGCGCGGCGTGCGGGTTCGACCGATGTTCGATGGCTGCGTGATGGCTGCATGATGGCCGCGCGCGTCCATCACGCATCAGTTCTGCGACATAGCCCGCGCGACAGCGCCGCATAAAAAAGCGCCGCACTCCAAACACGTGCGGCGCAATACACACGGTCGCCTGGCGATGGCCAGCGCATCCGCTACTACTCGTCAGGCAACGGACGCGTCGTCGCGCGCCCATTCCAGCGTCTCCTCCGCAAACATCTCCTGCTGTAGTTCGCCCGCGTCGCTGAACCATTGGCAGATCAGCCAGTTGCCCGGCGCGAACAGCACGCGACCGCGCCAGGTCGCCGTCATCGGATGGCCGCCGGACTTCAGCCGAAGCACGTCGCCCGCGCGAAACGCCCGTTTCGCGGATCTGATCCTGAGTGGTGGCGTCAGTCGCATCGCGCGGCCCGGTGCGAAGCCCGCTTACTCGAAGCCGAGTCGATGGCCGAGAATCGGCGCGCAGAACAACGCGATCGCGCAGCCCGCGGTCTTGCCTTCGAGTTCGGCGACGGCCGCGTGCGAGCCGACCATCTGCGTGAGCAGATCGAAAATCTGCGGCAGGCAGTACAGCACCGCCGCGGCGATAAAGCATTTCTCGACCACCGAGATGTTCCATCCGCGCTCATACGCGAGCATCGCACCGATGACGCGCAGCACGCCGAACGCGACCAGCGCACCGACCGCCGCCTGTTCGCGAATCAGATAGTCAGGAAGGAATTCGCCCATGGTGTTCCCCGCTGCATGCGTTGTTTGCACGCATTTCAGCAAGGAGCAGGCCATGCGTATGTCCGATACCGAACAAACGTCACGAAAGCCAGGCGGGATAGGGCTTGGCGGGGAATGAGGCAGTGCGAGCCGCGGCGCTCGAACGGCTGTTCGTGCCGCCGCGGTCCAGGATGTCACGTTACTGCGACGGCCCGCGCGTCAGGTGACCGTGACGCGCAGGCGCAATGACGAACGAAGCGTCAGCGGATGCGCTCGATCTTGCCCACGAGGAACAGATACGACAGCGCGCCGACCACGCCGACCGCGCTCATGAACATCAGCGCGGGCTTGAAGTCGCTGTTCTTGACGATGAAACCGATCACCACCGGCACGCAGATCGACGACAGGTTGCCCATCAGGTTGAACATGCCGCCGGTCAGGCCGAGCAGTTCCTTCTTTGCCATCGACGATACCAGCACCCACGTGATCGACGAAAAACCGCTGCCGAAGAACGCGATCGCCATGAAGAGGATCGCCATCGCGGGCGTGTCGACGTAGTTCGCGCCGACGATCGCCGTCGACAGCAGCAGGCCGGTGACGATCGGCACCTTGCGCGCGACGGTGGCCGACACGCCGCGCCGGATCATCCAGTCCGACAGCAGCCCCGAGCCCAGAATCCCGACGACGGCGGGTGATGGGTGCGGCGCAAGCCGCCCGAAGCCGGAATGCCGCCCGCCGGCGGCATTCCTTCTGATTCGCTCAGGTGCCGAGGATCACCATTCGGCGACGCTGCCGTCCGCGTGACGCCACACCGGATTGCGCCAGCGATGACCGACCTTCGCCATCTCGCGCACCTTCTCTTCGTTGACCTCGATGCCGAGCCCCGGGCCCTGCGGAATCGATACGAAGCCGTCTTCGTACTTGAAGACTTCCGGGTTCCTGATGTAGTCGAGCAGATCGTTGCCCTGGTTGTAGTGGATGCCGAGGCTCTGTTCCTGGATGAACGCGTTGTAGCTGACCGCGTCGATCTGCAGGCAGGTTGCCAGCGCGATCGGGCCGAGCGGGCAATGCAGCGCGAGCGCGACGTCGTAGGCTTCGGCCATCGCGGCGATCTTGCGGCACTCGGTGATGCCGCCCGCGTGCGACGCGTCCGGCTGGATGATGTCGACGTAGCCGCCCGACAGGATGTGCTTGAAGTCCCAGCGCGAATACAGACGCTCGCCGAGCGCGATCGGCGTGTTGGTCTGATTGACGATGTCGCGCAACGCCTCGGCGTTTTCCGACAGCACCGGCTCTTCGATGAACAGCAGCTTGTACGGATCGAGTTCCTTGGCGAGCACCTTCGCCATCGGCTTATGCACGCGGCCGTGGAAGTCCACGCCGATGCCGATATTCGGCCCGACTGCCTCGCGCACGGCCGCGACGTTGTTGATCACGCCTTGCACCTTGTCGAAGGTGTCGATGATCTGCAGTTCTTCCGAGCCGTTCATCTTGACGGCCTTGAAGCCGCGCTCGACCACCGCGCGCGCGTTGTTCGCGACATCGCTGGGACGATCGCCGCCGATCCACGAGTACACCTTGATCTTGTCGCGCACCTGGCCGCCGAGCAGCGCGTGCACCGGCACGCCGTGATGCTTGCCCTTGATGTCCCACAGCGCCTGATCGACGCCGGCGATCGCGCTCATCGTGATCGGGCCGCCGCGATAGAAACCCGCGCGATACATGACCTGCCAGTGGTCCTCGATCAGCAGCGGGTCCTTGCCGATCAGATAATCGGACAGTTCCTCGACGGCCGCGGCGACCGTATGTGCGCGGCCTTCCACCACCGGCTCGCCCCAACCGACGATGCCCTCGTCGGTCTCGATCTTCAGGAAGCACCAGCGCGGCGGGACGATGAAGGTTTCGAGCTTGGTGATTTTCATGACGGTGTGTCTCCTATGCCGGTCGGAGCTGGCGCTTCGGCGCCTACTCCGAGCCATGCGAGATGGTTGCAGCAGGCCTCGGCGCCTGCGAAAAGTTTTCGAGGATTCCATGCTACAACAAAAGTGCGCTAAAGTACTATTAATAGTATTATTTGCCACATAGTGGTGAGATTTGGAATTGGTGGTTGGATTTGGAATACTTGTCGCCGCGTCGAACTACGACACCACCAACCGCGAGGAGAAAATCATTCCGCACGATCTGCACGGGCGAGTCACCCAACTGTTAGCGACCTCGATTCTGCGCGGCGACTACGCGCCCGAATCGATCCTGCCTCGCGAAGCCGAGCTAATGGAGACGTTCGGCGTGAGCCGCACGGTGCTGCGCGAGGCGCTGCGCACGCTGACGTCGAAAGGGCTGATCGAGTCGCGGCCGCGCGTCGGTACGCGCGTGCGGGTCAAGTCCGCGTGGAATCTGCTCGATGCCGATCTGCTCGACTGGTATTCGCGGGTCGCCGAGCCGATGACATTCGCGCTCAAGCTGCAGGAAATGCGCGAGATGATCGAGCCTTATGCCGCCGGCCTCGCGGCCGCCGCGTACACCGACGACACGTTGGGCGCGCTGACGGCCGCGCATGCCGCGATGGTGGCGGCGCGTAACGTCGACGAATGGGTGCGGGCGGATCTGCAGTTCCATCTGTGCGTGCTCACCGCGTGCAGCAACGAATTGCTGATTCCGCTCGGCGCGTTGATAGAACGCACGCTCGAGGCACAGTTGCGGCTCAATGCGAAACGCGCCGACGTGTTCAACGCGTCGCTCGCCGAGCACACGGCGGTGTTCGACGCGATCCGGTCGCGCGACGCCACCGCGGCGTACGCGGCGATGGCGGCATTGCTCGGCGTGACGCGCGGGCGGATCGAGGGCTGAGGCGGACGTCGCCGGACTGGATCTCAATCCATCGCCGCATGCGCGGCGGACGCATCCGGCGCCTTGTGCGACGGGCGGATCAGCAGCAGCGGGATCACCAGCAGCGTCGCCACGAACATCAGCTTGAAGTCGTTCAGGAACGCGACCATCGCCGCCTGCTGCGTGATCGACGCGTTCAGCGCCGCGATGTCGTAGTTCGAGCCGCCGTCGAGCATCGACTGGAGTGCCGGATTGAACGCGGTGACGTTCGCCGCGAGGTCCGCGTGCGAGATCTGCGTGTTGCGCGTCATCAGCGTCTGCACGATCGAAATGCCGATACTGCTGCCGATATTGCGCATCAGGCTATACGTCGCGGTGCCGTCCGCGCGCAGCTCCGGCGCCAGCGTCGAGAACGTCAGCGCGGACAGCGGCACGAACACGAGGCCCAGCCCGAAGCCCTGGATCACGCCGGGCCATACGATGTTCGACGCCGACAGCACGATCGTGTAATGCATCATCTGCCACAGCGCGAACGCCGAAATCAGGAAGCCGCAGAGCAACAGCAGCCGGGCGTCGACGCGCTTCAGCAGCCGGCCGGCGATCAGCATCGCGACCATCGTGCCGGCGCCGCTCGGCGCCGTGACGAGGCCGGTGGTCGCGACCGGATAGCCCATCAGATTTTGTAGCATCGGCGGCAGCAGCGCGCGCGTCGCGTACATCACCGCGCCGATCACGAAGATGAAGAAGGTGCCGGTCGCGAAGTTCGGATCCTTCAGCAACTTGTATTTGAAAAACGAGCGCTCGCCGACCGTCGCCGTGTGTACGAGGAAAAACGCGAAGCTGATCGCCGCGACGAGCGCCTCGATCACGATCTCGGTCGACGAAAACCAGTCGAGCTGCTCGCCGCGATCGAGCATCGCCTGCAACGCGCCGATCGCGAGGCCGAGCGTGATGAAGCCGAACGCGTCGAACTTCACATCGTGCTTCGGCTCGCGCGTTGGCAGGAAGGTGGCGACGCCGAACAGCGCGAATGCGCCGATCGGCACGTTGATGAAGAACACCCAGCGCCAGTTGTAGCTGTCGGTGAGCCAGCCGCCGAGCGTCGGACCGAGAATCGGCCCGACCATCACGCCCATGCCCCACACGGCCATCGCCTGGCCCTGCTTTTCACGCGGGTTGATGTCGAGCAGGATCGATTGCGACAGCGGCACCAGCGACGCGCCGAAGACCCCTTGCAACAGCCGCGACACGACGATCTGCGACAGCGTCTCGGAGAGCCCGCACAACGCCGACGACACGGTGAAGCCGCCGATCGCGATCAGCAGCAGCCGCTTCACGCTGAGGCGGTCCGACAGCCAGCCGGTCAGCGGCGTGGCGATCGCGGCGGCGACGATGTACGAGGTCAGCACCCACGTGATCTCGTCCTGCGACGCCGACAGCGTGCCTTGCATATGCGGCAGCGCCACGTTGGCGATCGTGCTGTCGAGCGTCTGGATCAGCGTCGCGAGCATGATCGAGATCGTGATCATCGGCCGGTTGAGCAGCTCGGTGGCGCTCGCCGGCGTAGAGGCGGAAGACATGAACGGTGGGGAGGGTCGATATCGTAAGCATGCTTAGTATATCGGCCATGCGGGTTTGCGCTATCGGGAGTTGTGCTGACGCTGGAACGCATGCGCGGTCGCGTCGTACGCCGAAGCGCTTCCGTATAATCCGCGCATGAAAACCCAATTCGAAGAGCGCTTCGGCTTTCTGATCTACGACGTCGGCCGGCTGGCGGGCAAGCGTTTCGACGATCTCGCGAAGTCGTCGGTCGATCTGACGCGCGCGCAGTGTCGCGTGCTGGCCTATCTTGGCCATTACGGCGACATCAATCAGGCGCGGCTCGCGGATCTGCTCGAGGTCGCGCCGATCTCGGCTGGACGGCTGCTCGACCGGATGGAGGAGGGCGGCTGGATCGAGCGGACCGCGAATCCGCAGGATCGCCGCGAACGCCAGGTGCGCATGACGCCGAAGGCCGAGCGCACGCTCGGCAAGGCGCGCAAGGTCGGCGACGAGGTCGCGCTCGAAGCGCTCAATGGTTTCAGCGACGAAGAAGCGGCGCAGTTGATCGCGCTGCTGCAGCGGGTGCGCGGCAATCTGAGCCGGCTGGTGGATCGCTGAAGCGTCGCGGTGGCGGCGCGACGCCGTCGTCTTTCGCGCGAGCCGGGGCAGCGGTGGGCTCGCGCTTCAGTTCATGTTATTTGGATTCTGACGCCGGCGCGGTGCCGCTCGGCGGCACCAGCTCGTAACAGCCCGGCGCTACCGACGTTTTCGCTTTTCCATCCGCTTGCTGCGGATCGATGCATTTGAACGCGCTCTGATCGCGCTGCACGAAGATCGTGTCGGCGGGCCCGTTGTTGACGACGGCGACGATCTTGTAGCCGTCCTGCAGCAGCGTCGCGAGCATCGTCGAACTGGCGCGCCATTGACTATCGGACGGGGTCGGAGTTTGGGCGTGTGCGGTGAGGGCGGCGGTCGTGAGCGCAGCGGTGGTTGCGGCGAGCGCGACGGTGCGGAACGTCATTCAGGAACCTCCTCGAAGTTGCGGCCGAATATACCCTGCGACGCCGCCGCTCACCGTTCGTTCCATCAGAAGCTTGCGCCACGCTCGCTGGCAAGCCATGCTCGCCATCCGCCCAACTCCGAGATATCGGTTCCCGTCTTCACGCCGTACGGCTCGCACAGGAAGCCGGTCACCCACGAACCGTCCAGCAGTTCGACCTTCCCCAGAACCAGCGGAGACGGAACGGTCGCGATGAACGAGCCGAACTCCGCGCCAGGCATTTCCCACACTTCGATGGCAATTTTTGCGCCGCCCTCGGTGACGCGCCATAGGCCTGGGCGCCGCGTGCCGTCGGCCGACTCAGGCAGCGCCGACAGCCGATACCGACCCGCGGTGTGCGTGGCCTGCACGAGCCGCGCGCGTCGCGCGAGCAGATCCCGGTTGAGCGGCAAACCTTGCATGTGGGCGCCGCAGACCGCGATCCGCATGCGGTCGTGGGTCGCCGCGCGTCGATCGCCAGGCTGTTCCGGCTCGACGCTCAGGCCTCCGACGCAATGCACGCCGCTCTCTCGTTGCAGCAGGTCGGCCACGCCCAACAGGTACTGGTCGGTGAATGCGCGGCCAAAAACGGTCACGCCCCACGGCAGACCATTCTTCATGAAACCGGTCGGCGTAGCGACCGCGGCATAGTCCAGCAGATTCATGAAGTTCGTGTAATAGCCGAGCAGGGAATTCGGGCCGATCGGGTCGCGCTCCAGTTCGTCGAGCGTCACGGCACGCGGATAGGTCGGCGTCAGAACGAAATCGAGCGAGTCGATCGATGTGTCGCAGACGGCCTTCAATTCCTGCAAGCGATACTGCGCGCGAAACAGTTCGACCGCGGTCGCGGCGGGCGCCTTCGCCAATACGTCGCGAATCACGGGCAAAACCGCAGCGGGCCTCTCCGTCATCAACTCGCCCGCCACGCTGTAACGCTCAGCCACCCACGGCCCCTGATAGAGCAGCCTGGCGGCTTCGACAAACGGCGTGAAGTCGATTTCGACAGCTTCGCCTCCTGCCGCTTCGAGCAACGCGCGCGCCTTCGCGAACAGCTCGGGGCTCTCGGCGCAGCCGGCGAATTCGAGTTGCGCCGGCACGCCGAACCTGAACGCCGTTGGCTTGCCGAACGCGCGTGCCGTATTCCATTGCGGATTCGCGCGGCTGTATGCATCGCGGGGATCGGGGCGCGCGCTCAACGCAAGCAGTTCGCTCGCTTCTTGCGCGGTCGCCGTGAAGAACGTCACGCAATCGAGCGTGCGGCACGCGGGCACCACCCCAGCGGTGGACAGCAGCCCTTTGGTCGGCTTCAGACCGATGAGATTGTTCAGCGCGGCAGGCACGCGACCGGAGCCGGCCGTGTCGGTGCCGAGCGCGAAACTGGCGACGCCGAGCGCGACCGCGAGCGACGACCCCGCACTCGAGCCGCCCGACGGATAGTCGGGATGCACGCTATTGCGGCACTTGCCATACGGCGACCGGGTGCCGTTCAGGCCGGTTGCGAACTGATCGAGATTGGTCTTGCCGAGCGGTATCGCGCCGAGCGCGATCAACTGCGCGACGACGCTTGCCGATCGCGACGGCGTGTACGCGAACGCGGGACACGCGGCGGTCGTCTGGATGCCGGCGAGATCGATGTTGTCCTTGATCGCGAACGGCACGCCATAGAGCGGCAGGCTTTCGACGTCTTGCGTGTCGAGCCGGTCCAGGTAGGGCGCGACTTCGTCTTCGGTCAGAAGATGGATGAACAGATTGAACGACGGATTGAGCGCCGCGGCTTTTTCGAGCAGTTCAGCGACGAGCCCGCGCGGCGTGAGCGTTCCCGCGCGATAAGCGGCGCGAAGCGTCGGCAGGCGAAGATCGAATGACGAGGATGACGAGAATGACGACATAGTTTGCGTCCAGATAATTAGTGACGTTCGACGACCGCGACGCGCTGTCCCGCGCGCACGGGCGAACCCGGTGCCACGTGGATCTCGCCGACGATTCCGGCGCACGGCGCACACACCGAGATTTCCATCTTCATCGACTCGATGATCAGCAGCACATCGCCCGCGTCGACCGTGTCGCCGGTTTTGACCTTCACTTGCCACAGGCTGCCGGCGATCTCGCTGTCCACGGCGACTTCACCGTCTTTCAGCGGAGCCGCCTGAAGGTCTTCGGCGACCGGCGTCTCGAACGAGACTTCCGCAGTGCCGGCTTCACGCCACCGCTCGCGCTCCGCCTGAAAGGCCGCCTGCTGCCTTGAACGGAACTGCTCGATGCTGACGGATTCGCTCGCGAGAAACGCCTGATAGTCCGGCAGCGAAAGCTCGGACGCTTCGATCCGCAACGGATAACGCCCAAGCGGGAAGTCCGCGCGGATCCGCAACAGTTCGTCGGCCGACACCTCGTAGAAGCGAATCTGGTCGAAGAAGCGCAGCAAATAGTGCTGTCCGGCGAAATCCGCGACATCGCGGTAGCGATTCCACATCTGCAATGTGCGGCCGACGAATTGATAGCCGCCCGGCCCTTCCATGCCATACACGCACAGATATGCGCCGCCGATGCCGACCGAGTTCTCCGCGGTCCACGTGCGCGCCGGGTTGTATTTCGTCGTGACCAGCCGGTGACGCGGGTCGAGCGGCGTCGCGACCGGTGCGCCGAGGTACACGTCGCCGAGGCCCATCACCAGATAGCTCGCATCGAAGACGATCTGCCTGACCGCGTCGATCGAGTCGAGGTCGTTGATGCGGCGAATGAATTCGAGGTTGCTCGGGCACCAGGGCGCATCCTTGCGCACGGTGGTCATGTATTTTTCGATCGCGAGCTGGCACGCGGGGTCGTCCCAGGACAGCGGCAGATGAACGATTCGCGATGGCACGCGCAGGTCCTTGTGCAGCAAGACCTCGTCCCAGGCCTGCGCGACGAGGTCGAGCAATCTGGCGAGCGGCAGATCCTCGGGCCGGTAGTGGATCTGCAGCGAACGGATGCCCGGCGTCAGATCGATGACGCCGGTCAGATGCTTCGCTTCGAGGGACTGCATCAGCGCATGCCCGCGAAACCGCGCCACGAGATCGAGTTCCGCCGGTCCGATTTCGAGCAGCAGATGCGTGTCGCCGGAGACGCGCGCGACGAGTCTGTCGCGGTCCGCGCCGGTGTCGAGCACGATCGGCGAGGTCAGCGTTGCGCTTGTTTCGACTCGCGCGCCCGGTGCAATGTCGAGGCTCTCCAGTTCCCGACGACGCTCACCCGCAGCCGCACGCGCTTCGTCGACTTCGACGGGCGCGAAGCGGATCTTGTCGCCCGCTTTTAGCTGGCCGACCTGCCAGAGGTCCGCCTCGATGATCGTCACCGGACACACGAAGCCGCCGAGACTCGGGCCGTCGGGCCCGAGAATCACGGGCATGTCGCCGGTGAAGTCGACGGCGCCGACCGCGTACGGATTGTCGTGAATGTTCGACGGATGCAGTCCGGCTTCGCCGCCGTCCTCGCGCGCCCACTCGGGTTTCGGTCCGATCAGGCGCACGCCGGTACGGCTGGAGTTGAAGTGAACCTCCCACTCGGTGTCGAGCAGTTGCGCGATATAGCGGGCGCTGAAGTATTCGGGTGCGCCGTGCGGGCCGTAGATCACGCGAAGGGTGCGCACGCCGTCGAGCGTCGGTGCGTCGACGAGCGCCGCGCCGGCTTGCGCGTCGTCGAGCGGATAGAGATGCAGCACGTCGCCCGCGCGGATCGCGCGGCCGCCATGCCCGCCGAACTGGCCGAGCGTAAAGGTGCTGCGGCTGCCGAGATACAGCGCGACGTCGAAGCCGCCGCGCGCGCATAGATAAGCGCGCGCGCCCGCGCCGCGGATCGTGCCGAGCGCGAGCGTCGAACCCGCCTTTACGTGAATGGTCGTGTTCAGCGGCTGCGCGACCTCGTCGAGCAGCACCGGAATCTGCGCGCCGGTGATGGCGATCACGGCATCCGTATTGAAGCGCAGCGTCGGCCCGCTCATCGTGACTTCGAGCGCGGCGGCGTCGGCCGCGTTGCCGAGCAGGCGATTGCCGAGCCGCATCGCCCGGTCGTCCATCGGCCCTGAAGGCGGGATGCCGACCGCCCAGTAACCCAGGCGCCCTGGATAGTCCTGCACCGTGGTTTGCGTGCCGCCGCTGACGACTTCGACCGTGCTGGCCTGATACCTGAGCTCTTCCAGACATCGAGTCCACGGTTCGCCCGACGCAAACGGCCGGTCGCGCAGAATCTGGCGCAGATAGTCGCGATTCGTTTCGACGCCGTAGAGGCGGGTGTTGCGCAGCGCGTCGTCGAGCGCTTCGCGCGCTTCATCGCGAGTCGTCGACCACGCGATCACTTTCGCGAGCATCGGGTCGAAGTACGGCGGCACTTCGCAACCGGCCTCGATCCATGTATCGATGCGCAATGCGCGCCCGTCCGCGTGCGGGAACGCGACATCGGTCAGGAGGCCCGGACTCGGTTTGAAATCGCGCCCCGGGTCTTCCGCGTAGAGCCGCGCCTGGATCGCGTGCCCTCGCGGCGTCAGGCCCGCGGCCAGGTCCTTCAGCGGCGCGAGCGTGCCGGCCGCGAGTTCGATCATCCAGCGCACGAGGTCCACGCCCCACACCTGTTCGGTGACGCCGTGCTCGACCTGCAGACGCGTATTGACTTCGAGGAAGTAGAACCGTTCAGCGGCGCTGTCGTAGACGAACTCGACGGTGCCGGCGGATCGATAGTCGACGGCTTTCGCGAGCTTGACCGCCGCCGCGCACAACGCGGCCTGAATACCGTCGGGCAGGCAGGGCGCCGGCGTTTCCTCGAGCACCTTCTGATTGCGCCGCTGCACTGAGCAGTCGCGCACGCCGAGCGCGAGCGCGTCGCCTTTGCCGTCGCCGAATACCTGCACTTCCAGATGCCGCGCCCGTTCGATGTACTTCTCCAGAAACACGCCGGCATCGCTGAAGTTGTTTTCGCCTAGGCGCTTGACCGCGTCAAAATGGGCGCCGAGGTCGTCGGCGTGCCAGCACACCCGCATGCCGATGCCGCCGCCGCCCGCGGTGCTTTTCAGCATCACCGGATAGCCGATGGTCTGTGCCGCCGCGAGCGCCGCCGCCAGGTCCGCGAGCAGCCCCGTGCCTTCGAGCATCGGCACGCCTTGCTTCGCCGCGATTTCGCGGGCCGTGTGCTTGAGGCCGAACGCGCGAAGCTGCGCGGGCGTCGGTCCGATGAACGCGATGCCGGCCGCTTCGCAGGCTTCGCCGAACGCCGCGTTCTCCGACAGGAAGCCGTAGCCGGGATGGATCGCCTGCACGCCTTCGCGACGCGCAATCGCGAGGATTTTGTCCACGTCGAGATAAGTCAGCGCGGCGGGACCCTCGCCGAGCGCATGCGCGACCGGCGCTTCGCTGACGTGGCGGCTCGCTCTGTCGGCCTCCGCATAGACGGCGACGCCGGTGACGTCGAGTTCGCGCAACGTCCTCAGAATGCGGCACGCGATAGCGCCGCGATTGGCGATCAGAATCTTCTCGAACATGGAAGGTGTGTTGATTCGGAGGCGGGCCGTCCCGCCGTGGGATTGGCCGGCCGTGGTCGTCCACGGCCGAAGTCGCGTCAGCGATCGGTCTGGGTCAGTTCTTCGCGCGTACGGGTGAAGTAGCGGCCCGAGCGAACCAGCATCAGCAGAAACAGCCAGTGGCGGATGCGCTTCAGTTCCATATCAGCAGCTCCGCGGGCGTCGGGTTGTAGGCGTTGCACGGATTGTTCAGCTGCGGGCAGTTGGAGATCAGCACGATCACGTCCATCTCGGCGCGCAATTCGACGTATTTGCCCGGCGCCGAAATGCCGTCTTCGAAACTGAGCCCGCCCGTCGCCGTCACCGGCACGTTCATGAAGAAGTTCACGTTCGCGCCGATGTCCTGCTTCGACAGGCGGCCGTCGTGAGCACAGGCACGCAGGAAGTTGTCGCGGCAGCTGTGCATGTAGCGCTTCTCCAGCGCATAGCGCACCGTGTTGCTCTCCTGCGCGCAGGCGCCGCCGAGCGTATCGTGGCGCCCGCAGGTGTCGGCGACGATCGTCAGCATCGGCCTGCCGAGGTTCGAATACAGCACCGAGCCGGTCGTCAGATAGAGGCTCTTTTGCCGGCGCAACGTGCGTTGCGGGTCGAAGCGCTCACGCGGATCGGCGACACTGTAGAACAGCGTGTCGACCGCCTGATTGCCTTCGAGATCGACGATGCGCAGCGTTTGGCCGGCCTTCACCTCGTGAAGCCACGGTTCACCCGCGGCGAGTGTCTCGCGATGCACCGCGGATTCCGGACGTTTGTCGCTGACGATAAGCGTGCTGGTCATAAGCGTGGCCTTCGCTCAAAGAAAGAAGCGGTCTGTGTTGATGAAACCGCGTGCGTTCTCGTCGCATGCGGTACGGCAAACTTCGGCGACCTCGGGCCGCGCGGCGCTCAGTTCGAGCTTGACGGGCCTTGGCGCGTACTCGGGGTTCGGGTCGAGCGGGTGCTGGATCGCGGTGAGCACGACGAGCGTGTGCATCGGCGCGTAGAGCTCGACGTAGTGGCCGGCCTTCGAGTTGCCGGGCACGAAACTGAGCACGCCGTCGTCGCTGACGTCGACACGGCTAAACAGATTGAGCGTCATCAACAGGTCCGTGATGCCGAGCCCCCACTTGCCCATTTCGACGAGCAGGTTGTCCGTGCCGTTGCGATAGAACGCGTTGCGCAGCTCCTGGTAGCGGCCTGCGCCGTATCGTTCGCGAACCTCGTCGGCGTTCGAAACACCGCCGATGCTGTCGTGCCAGCCGCAGGTATCCGCGACGATCGCGGCCAGCACGCGGCCCATGTCGGAATACAGGCAGTGCCCGACCGTGAGCCTCGCCGTGTGCTGGCACTTCAGCGAATCCGGCAGATTCAGCCGTTCGCTCTTTTCCGTCGCGTTGACCATCATCACGCTGACGTTCGCGCCGCCGCGCAGGTCGGTAATACGCAGCGATTGACCGCGCTTGACGATCAGCGACGTATGACCGCCACCCGGGACGATTTCTTCAAGCAGTAAGGTCGTATCTGGGTTCATACCTGAGTTCCCTTCAGTCGGAGACCAGTTCGATATGCGCTGCGCCTCGCACGGCCGCTTCGGCGAGATGCACGGCGGACACGGAATCGCGGCTGCGATCGAGCGGAATGTTGTAGGTGATGCGTGCGCCGTAGGCACCCGGTGCTTGCGGGTCGACGCGCACCTTGTCGAAAACCAGCACACGGCTTCCCAACATGAAGCCTTCTTTCAGGTCATGCGTGACCATGAAGATCGTCAGCTTCGCTTCGCGCCAGAGGTCGGACAGCAGCTCGTGCATGTCTTTGCGAATACCGGGGTCGAGCGCGCCGAACGGTTCGTCGAGCAGCAGCACGCGAGGCTTCATCATCAGCGCCTGCGCGATCGCGAGGCGTTGCTGCATGCCGCCCGACAGTTGCTGCGGGAACTTGTTCAACGCAGCGCCCAGTCCGACGCGCTCGAGCATCGCCGCGGCCTCGTCACGCGCCACGCGCCGACGGGCACCGAACAGCCGGCCGGTGAACTTCGCGTGGGGAAGCTCAAGCCCCAGCATCACGTTGCGCAAGACGCTCAGATGGTCGAACACCGAGTAGCGTTGAAACACCACGCCGCGATGCCGGTCCGGTTCGCTGGGCAGCGGCTTGCCGTCCAGCAGGATCTCGCCGCGCGTCGCGCGCTCCTGGCCGAGCAGCAGCCGCAGAAACGTCGACTTGCCGCAGCCGGATGCGCCCACCATCGAACAGAACTCGCCTTCCTTGACGGTCAGATTCAAACGTTCGAGCACGACCTGGTCGCCATACTCTTTCCAGACGTTGCGGACTTCGATCATCGCGCGCCTCCGTACCACGGGAAGCACCACTGTGTGATCCGGCGCAGCAGCTCGTCGGTGAGCCACGCGAGCAGCGTGATCCACGCGACGTACGGCAGGATCAGGTCCATCGACAGATAGCGGCGCACGAGAAAGATGCGATAGCCGAGGCCATCGGTCGACGCGATGGCTTCGGCGGCGATCAGAAAGAGCCACGCCGCGCCGAGAGACAGACGCGTCGCCACCAGCAGACGCGGCAGCAGTTGCGGCAGCACCAGACGCAGAATCAAGGTCCAGCTGGTGGCGCCGAGCGTCTGCGCCTTGACCCACAGCTCGACCGGAATCTCGCGGGTACGGGCATGCAGATCGCGAATGATCACCGGCGTGATGCCGACCACGATCAGCACGACCTTCGACAGCTCGTCGAGCCCGAACACGATGAACAGGATCGGCAGCACCGCCAGCGGCGGCACCATCGAGATCACGGTGATGAACGGCGACAGCGTCGCGCTGACGAGCGGAAACGAACCGGTCGCGATCGCGGCGACCAGCGCGATCACCGCGCTCACGACGAGGCCGATGCCGAGCCGCCGCAAGCTCGACAGCGTGTCGGTCCACAACAGATATTCGCCGGTGCGCTTGTCCTCGGTGAAGGCGGCCAGCTTCACCGCGTCGCTCATTTGCGCCGCGCTCGGCAGCAGCTTGTCATCGGGATTGATGGAGAGCCGCATCGAGGATCCGGTGAAGTAGACCGCGAACAGCACGACGAATGGCAGCAGGAGCAGCATCAAGCCGCCGATCCGGCTCGGATGTCGATTGATCAGTCGCATGGTGAGCGCCCGGTTGGAAACCTGGGAATGCGAGCCCGCGCTAGCGAGCCCGCGGCGAGTGGCAGGCTGGTCCGTGTCAGAGCTTGCCCGCGGCCGCCATCGCGACGTAGGTCGGATCGAAACGCAGCTTGACGTTGCTCTTGTTGCCGACCACGACGCCCTTGTCGAACGCCATGCCGACCGCGTCCGCGCTCTTCGCGTCCTGGCCTAGCAGGCCGTGATCGAACGAGAACTTCGCGACGCGCGTCATGATCTTCGGCATGTCGGCGCTGGTGACGAAGTCGAGCGCGGCTTGCGGCGAATAGAACAGGGCGGTTGTCGACAGTTGGCCCTTGAAGTTGGCGAGATCGGTGCCCGAGGCCTTCGCCATTGCAGTCAACGCGGTCGTGCTGGCCGCGGAGTCGGTGTGCATCAGCGCGACCATTTCGAACCATGCGCCGGTCAGCGCTTTGCCGAGGGCGGGGTTCTGCTGCAGCGTCTTCGTGTTGACGACCATCATGTCCATGATTTCGCCGGGGATCTTGCTCGAGTCGAACACTTCGCTGACGTTCGGCTGCGACTTCAGATCGGCGAGCATCGGATTCCAGGTGACCGCGTTGCGAACTGTGGGGGTTGCGAATGCGCCGGAGATGTCGGCATCCGAGGTGTTCACGACCTTGAGGTCGCGCTCGCTCAGATGCGCGCTTTCGAGTGCGCGTGCCAGCAGGTAGTGGGAGACGGAGAACTGCACGAGGTTGACCTGCTGTCCCTTCAGGTCGGCGATCTGCTTGCCCTTGCCCTTCATCAGCACGCCGTCGTTGCCGTTCGAATAGTCGCTGACGATCAGGGCCGTCGAATCCACGCCGCCGGTGGCGGGAATCGTCAGCGCATCCATGTTGGTCATCGCGCAGCCGTCGAACTTGCCGGCGGTGTATTGATTGATCGATTCGACGTAGTCGTTCAGTTGCACGACATCGACATTGATGCCGTATTTCTTGGCCCATTTGGACACGATGCCCTGGGTTTTCGCTTCACCCCACGGCATCCAGCCGGCGTAGATGGTCCAGCAGACCTTGAAGTCGTTGCGGCCCGCGGCGAACGTGGGGCTCGAGGCGAAGGTGGCGAGGGAGACGGCGGCGATGCCAAGACAGCGAACGAGCTTGAACATGGGTTGACCTCGGAGGGGACGGTTAGCGACGGCAGGGAGCAGCGCAAACATCGCGTTCTCTCCCGGGCTTTTGTCCCGCCGTGTAACCTCGCCAGAGGTCGACAGCTCTCGGACCAGCACCTGCGTGAAGCAGGCCGGAACCCTAGCCGTCCATTTCCAGATTGTTCGTCGAACCGGAGGTTGCGCCGGCTCCTTGCACGCTCTTTAAAGCGGGAAGCGTGCCAGGTGAGATGTCCTGGATTGGTCGGGGCTTGGTGCGGCGAAGGGGAAGTTATTGCCCTGGGGCGGGGAGCGTGTGCACTGATGTGTGTCAGCGCGTGCACTCGATTCGGGCGCGGAGGACAGGTATCCGACCCGGCGATGCCGGATAAGATGTAGCGGTCGCAGCACGCCGTATTGGCGCTCGCGTGCGGCCGCGCCGTTCGAACGTGTTATTTGATGCCATCGCTATCGAATGCGAAACGAATCGCAAGTCAATGTCGTCCGGCAGATTCCGCGCAGCGTGTGGGTGCTGGGATGGGTGAGTCTTTGCATGGACATCTCATCCGAAATCATCCACAGCCTGCTGCCGATGTTTCTGCTCGCAGGCCTTGGTGCCGGTGCCGGCGCGATTGGGCTCATCGAAGGCATCGCGGAGGCCACTGCCCAAATCGTCAAGGTGTTTTCGGGAACGCTCAGTGACTATCTCGGCAACCGGAAGTGGCTGGCAGTCGCCGGGTATTCGCTCGGTGCGATGAGCAAGCCGCTTTTTGCCATTGCGTCGTCGGTGGGCGTCGTGGTGACGGCGCGCATCATCGACCGGGTCGGCAAGGGGATTCGCGGTGCGCCTCGTGATGCACTGATCGCGGATGTCACGCCGCAGCATCTGCGTGGCGCGGCCTTCGGCTTGCGCCAGTCGCTCGATACGGTCGGTGCGTTCCTCGGACCGCTGCTGGCCGTTCTGATCATGCTGGTGTGGGCGGACAATTTTCGGTTTGCGTTCTGGCTTGCCGTCATTCCCGGTGTGCTCGCGGTCGCGCTGTTGACGTTGGGTATCACCGAGCCTCAGCACGAGTCTCACGCCAAAAGAAGCAAACCTGTGCGGTGGCAAAGTCTCAGGGACCTTGGATCGGACTACTGGTGGGTCGTCGGGATCGGCGCTGTTTTCGCGTTGGCGCGATTCAGCGAGGCCTTTCTGGTTCTTCGCGCGATGGGCAGCGGCGTACCGATTGCGCTCGTTCCGCTGGTCATGGTGGTGATGAATGTCGTCTACGCGCTGGCCGCGTATCCCTTCGGGAAGCTCGCGGACACGATGCGTCATACGCGGCTGCTGATAGGTGGTCTCGTCGTATTGATCGGCGCCGACCTCGTGCTTGCGCACGGCACCCACTGGAGCATCGTCGTCGTGGGCGTAGCGCTCTGGGGGCTGCACATGGGGATGACGCAAGGCCTGCTTTCCACGATGGTCGCGCACACGGCGCCTGCGCATCTGCGCGGGACTGCGTTTGGTTTCTTCAACCTGCTGAGCGGCATCGTGACGCTGGTTTCGAGCGTTATCGCAGGGCAGTTGTGGGAACGTCTGGGAGCGGCTACGACGTTTTATGCGGGCGCAGTCTTCGGTCTGATGACCGTGGTGCTGCTGCTCTTTCATCCGACACCGGGCGAATCTGGTGACGAGTTCGGCTGACGTGGCCTATCCGGGTAGTGGCGCGTTGCACGCGGACGGCGGAGGCTGCTGCAAAACAAAAAAGCCGCTGTCCTTGTGGGACAGCGGCTTTTTCTTGAAGCTGGTGGCGAATCAGGGATTCGAACCCCGGACCTGCGGATTATGATTCGGCGTGGAACGCGGTAAGTCGTTGAAATTTAAGACTATCTAACCGTAAACAAGACAAATAGAAAGTTGTTTAGCATCAGTAGTTTAGCGTAATTTCGGTCAGGTCAGAAAAGCTGAGCACTGTACTGCCGCTGCACCGAAAAGCTGGAGGCCGCAAGGCGCGCACCACGAAATATCCGGCTGACCGTAAGACCGAACGAGCGCCGCGACCTCATGTACGTGGATGACCGCTGGACCATTTAGGAGAGGCCGTCTCCAGCCCCGAGGGATGAACCAAAGGGGCCGCGTTCCGCCTGTCGTCATTGGACCGAATACGGCCAAGAATGTCCCTCGCACTTTGTCGACGAACGTCTGCTGGCGACCGACTGCCATCACTCTGCCCGTGTTTTCTAGGTCCTCGGAGCATCCTCGCAAAGTCGCGCTGCCCCTTTGAAAGGGCGCTATTTTTCATGTTTTCGAGATCTTCGCACGTCCGGCGAGGATCGCGAGCCCATTGCTCGAAGCGCGCCATGTCGATGACTCCACGTCTCCAATGTCGTGCCTAGGTCGGTAGGGAACTGCGCAGAGCTAGGCCGCGTCAGGCCGGGAACGCGGATGCGGCTTACAGCGTCCGCGAGCAGCGGAGCGGGTAGAATTCGCGCAGGCGCCTAGGTAGGCCTCTTCGTAACTTGGGAGCCCTGCAGAAAGCTAAGTTATTGATTTGTTGGGAATTTGTGGTTGCTTCGAATCCGATCGCTCCGGCCAAAGAAATCAAAGGGTTACCAGTTTAGGTCTGTAACTCTTTTTCTTTTCTGACGCTTGTGTAACCGCCATGTAACCGGAATTCTTGTTGCTCCGCAGCGGAACGCGATAGGTATTTTCAATCGTGTCACGATTTCAGCTAACTATAATTTGTCGGTTTCGGCTCAATTTTTGCGCTGAAGTGCCGTTAGACCGGCAACCATTTCGCCGCGTGACTGCAAAGTGGGCCGCAGTAGTCATTGAATTTTCAGTGACCTGCGTTAATTAATGCAGTGTGGCGCACAATGTTATTTGCGAGAGAAGCAGACAATGTGCGTAGCGGCGTCGCACGGATTCACGAAAGCTAAAACTTGATGGCAAAAGGCTCGCAACACCCAGCGAAGGTCCCCGCTCCCCGCAAAGGAGATGGCGTCGTGATCGATGTGGTTCACAGACCTGGAACAGATTCGTCGGACGGTTCTTTCCAGTTCGGGCTTGACCTTAACGAGGTGCCTGTGCCCTCGCGTCGCTACATTGCGGACGTAGGATGCGTGGTTCAGTCGCGCGGTGAAGTGAAGTTGATTTTCGGACAGGAGCGCATTGGAACGTCATCGCTTCGCTCTATGCTGATCGTCCAGATGTCGGAGCTTGGTGCCAAGCAGTGCTTGCAGTCGTTTGTCGCGATGAGCCCCTCGCTTACGGACATCGCGGGAACAGTCGGTGTTGAGTCCGAAAAACTGTCTGTTGATTTGGTTGAGCCTGATCAAGCAGTGTCGTTTGCCGCGAACTTCGTAGCTGCGGCAATTGTTGGCGCGGAGGCTTGCTTGGATTTCTACCACGCCTCCCCGTTCGCATTGCGCTCTGTGCATCTCAGTAAGAAGTTGAGCGTCGAGCCTGTCGTTCGGGTTGACATCCGCTTATCGCTGCTCATGGCGATGATCGACGAGCTTGAGCGGATTGAATCTCAGGCTAACGTCGCCGCCTAGGGAGACAGGAAATGTTTGGTTTCGAAAAATTTAGTGTTAGCGCGTGGACCGAAAGTGGGCTTACCACGCAACCGAAGCACATTCAAGAGACGAAGCCTAAGCGTCGCTCAGGCTCGTGGAAAATTGTTGCGTCTGTCTTGATGGCGACCGCCACGGCTACCTCAACGCTGGCTATGGCAGGCGGCAATGCTCAGGGCGGAACTGCCGAAGATCTGCAGTTGCTCAGATCTGCCGATGCCACACAGGCAACGGGTGCACGGCGGATGGTGTCGCTGCTCACTAATGAATGGCATGCGAGCGCGAGCGATCTGCTTAAAGCCGGTATCGCGCCGACCATGTCGGATGATGTGCGAGCTCTCGCGCTCCAAGTTATTTCCGACCAGAAAAATGACGAGCACGACGATATTGACGCGTGGGCGCGTTCCTTGGTCGAGGGCATGTTCAGCTAAATGCACGCATCACACACTGGCGCATGTGCCAGTTGCGCATGTAACGACTGGGACTACGATAAGTACGACAAAGGCGCCACGGTCAAGACGCGATGTTTTGATCTTCTTGTGAATTTGCGGACGAAGCGATTGTCGCCAAGCGCGGCGGTAGATACTCGTCCTATTCACGCGGCCATGTTCAAGAATCTGACGCACCCGGACTGCCCGTATTTCGCTGGGCAGTACCGGGGCTCACGCGACTGCCTTGTTAACTACGAGGTGCACGTGGGCAACGCAAGCACGGAGCCCTCGTCGAATGTCGCCGTAGCAATGGCGAAACTTGCAACGCAGATTCAGGAAGACCTGACGGCAGTGCGAGCACCATCGAACTTGCCCCCTGCCGAAGCGCTCGTAAGTCGGCTAGACGTTGTCCTTGACAGGATGGTCGATTTTTTGGCGATTCACCCGTATGCCAACGGAAACGGCCACATGCAAAGATTTGTCGTCTGGTGCTTTTTTGCCGCGATGAATTTTTGGCCTAAAAAGTGGCCGATGGATGAAAGGCCGCCGAGGCCGTACGATGACTTCATCAGGCTTTATCGCCTCGGCGTAAAGGATCCACTTCGCCAATACATGCTGGGGCTCTTAAAACGCTGACGTACCGTCGCTAGAACAGCAGCAAGAGTCGGTCAGCATCAATTCGGAACTGCAACGGCTAACTGAAGGTTAGCTGTTGATTTCCCATCGCGTCGCGCGCAATCCGATCGCCGCGCATTGCCGTCGCGACAGTCGGCATATCCGTCACGCACCAGTAACGTACCCCTCAGCCAGGGTCTCCTTGGCGAACTGGCACCGAAAGCGACATGTTGGCACCTATACTCAAATCGCTTTATACAAAGGCTAGTGGCACACAATCGCTGCCTGGCACGCTACACTGCTCGCTGTACCCCTGACAGTCACTGGCACGCTATGAGCACCAAAGCGACTCTCGCACATCATCGTTCCGAGACTGGTGAACCATCCTGGCACTTCTATGAAGAAGTGTTCGAAGCGGGCGTGGTGTATCTGGAGCTGCAGGGTGTCAGCGTCGAACTGCACACGCGGGAGCAAGGTGGCGCGGATGTTGTGCTGCGCCTGCCGGTCGCAACGGCCAAGCAGCTCGGGTTGCATACCAGCGTATCACCCGACCGGTGGAAGAGCGCATCCGACGACAAGTGATAGGGGCGCCCATGATCGAACGCAGGCTAATCCACCTGGCGACCGCCATTGGGGCGGCCTTGTGGCTCGTGCGTATCGCCTTTTCAAGATCGGAACGTCGCAGGCTCGATGCGGCAATACAAGCGCTTGACAGCGTGACGGCTTCCCAAGGACACGCAGAAAAATCGCACAGAACGACATGTTCGCGCAATGCGATCTGACCGCGCCCTCTGCCGGCGAAGGGTGGCCCGCTGTGCAACCGCTCGAGCAGAAATCGGGGTGCCGTCAATAAAGGGATTTTTTCGTACGCCAGGCGCTCACGGAGTGCACCGTGAGCGTCGCTGATCGACCCATTCCCGTCGTTGAGTCAGTTTCTCCGAATGTCACAGCCTCGCTCGAAAGCGGCCCCACACCGCCGGCGTCGGACCTCGCCGGTTCATGCACCTGTATCTTTGACTGTTATCGGGGCGAGAACAAGCGCCATGCCAAACGCAGTTGCACAAGGTCTGCCGGCTATCTCGGAAATAACGCCTTGGGAATGGATCAAAAGTGGACTAATATTGGAGTAACCGTGGACCTGCCAGAGTCCCAGCGGTCCGCCTTTACGTTACCTGATGGAGGCAGCATGCCTGAACTTCGACTTAACATTCCTTCAGACGTTATCTCCGCAATTAATGATGAACTTAAGATAGCTCAAAAAAATATCACTGGTGGCACCGGAAAGGAGCTCTCGGCGACCGACATCGGTCGTGACGCCCTTGCGGTCTACAAATGGGTTGTGGATCAAACGGCGAAGGGTAAGACGGTCGTCGCTACGGATTCAAGTCTGGACACTTTTGTCCAGATTTCGACTCCGAACCTTCCTGCGCCAACGTTTCTCAAGGAGAAGGGTTAAGGGACGAATGAATCCACGCGAGGTAAGGGACGAATGAATCCACGCTGGGTTTGCGCCCTCAAGGCGAGAAATTATTACGTGATTTCGCTCTGAGAGGTAGTAACCCAGCCTCTCTGGCTCATTCCGGATGAGGCAGACCGATGGCAAATGACAAAAAGGTCGAGGTTCCGCCACCACTCGAACCAATCGGAAGTTCCAGGGTATTTCAAGATAAGGTTAGTCCCATTGGTGAAGCTACAGGGGCCGAACCGCCATCACAAGGCCGGACCAGGGAATGGATCGCTCTTTGGCTTGTCGGGCTCCTTTGTACCATAGTGGCACTTACTTTCGTTGCGCTTTTTTTGATCGACCGTCTTCATACCGATCCCAAAGATGCTTTCCAGAATCTGAAGGGGGTTCTTGACGTGCTTGTCGGGCCCATCGTCACTCTGCTGTCCTCTGTTGTGGGATTCTACTTTGGCTCTCGAACAGCGCAATCCGCCGCCGCTATGGGAGCCGGCAAAACGAGCGGGACGGCAGACGCGGGAGGATCTGGCGGAACGAGTGGGGCGGCGGATTCGAGAGGATCCGGTGGAGCGAGTGTTACTTAGTTGATTCCGATCTTGTTGCGCATCCTCGTCAGTCTTCAGGGCCGAGAGGGGAGTCCATATGGCGATCTTCAATGCAAACAACGTAGATGTCTATGATTCTGGCACCAAGTACCTGCCCGTGTGGACAGTTGGCGTCGTCGTGGCATCTGTCGTGGCTGCCTCGTTTTTCCTCCCCATCGATCCGCCTCGCCCTGACAATGTTGTCTATGTCGAAACAGCAAAATACTCCTCACATTATGAAATTCCTAGCGATTCCCTTTTCGATTTCGATTCGCCCATATTAAGAGACGACGCGATACAGCTGATATCGTCTATTGCGACAAAGCTTAAAAAAACCGGGGAGCATACCTCGATTCTTGTGATTGGACACGCCGATTCAATCGGGTCTGCCGAATACAACTTGCAGCTTTCTAAGAAGCGCGCAATTGCAGTCCGTGACAAAATCATTGAGGTGGCAGGGTTCAAGAAGGAAGACGTGCAGGCCATTGGAATCGGGGCCGACAATCCGATAACAGGCGCGGAGCAGTGCACTAGGGAATCCAATCCAGAGAAAAGGAAAGACTGCGAAAAGCCAAATCGACGCGTCGAAATATGGTATAGACCCCAGACCAACCAGAACCCGCCATAACAGCTTGCTGTATCGGTTCGTCGCGCAGCCACGGTCAACGAATTTTAAGTGCGACAGGCGCGGCAACTGTGCTCTGCCTTGTCGTTCTCTCACCATCCCCGCCGTTGGTTCAGAGGGAAGTAATTTCTGCGACTGGCTGAAGTGATTTCAGTCTTACGCGATGTGCGGCGCACCCCCAGCAAAGGGGACGAATTGTTCCAGACAAAGGCGTCAACGGCCGGAATCGCCATTCAAATCTGAGCCGTCGTACACGGCGCTAGATAAACCAAGCAGGCTCGTCGGACGTACTACCGGCAGCTCGGCGCTTGACCAAATGGCAGTGCGTCGCGTATCGGCAGACGTCTGCCATGCGACTTGGAACGACCATTTATGGCCGGGTTCTGCCTAATGGCGAACGCTGGCACCTGGCCGCCACCGGGCCGTCGGCGAATGCATCAAACCGACCCCAAGCAGCCGTTAGACGTGTCGATCGCCGAATGGCCGGTTAGGGATCGCAGCGGACGCATTTGCCCGGCGCTACACCTAATTCAAGAAGGGGTGCGTTGATCAACAGACGGTAGCTAGCTACTGGCTTTTCAGATACTGAACGATAGCAGCACGGTTACTGGCGTCGGGCACAGCCTCCGTCATTTTTCCTCCGGGCACATATTTCTGCGGATTTTCTAGATAGTCATTAAGCGCCTGATCATCCCACACGCCTGGCTTCCTTTTTAAAGCATTCGAATACGGATAATGCGTACTTGCGATTTTCCGGCCATATACGCCCGAAAGAGAAGGTGCCATAGAATTATTTGGAGTCGGACCACTCTGATGGCATTTTACACATTCGGCTTGAAACACGGATTTCCCATTGGTCTGGGCCGACGTTTGAACTGGAAGAGCGCCACAAATTCCACTCGCGACGAGTAAGCTGATCAATTTTAACATTATTGCCTCCTAGTTCGTCACTTGTTTGGCCTATTTGCAAAATTAAAATACGCCTCACTTATCTATGCCGGTATTTCCTGGCAAAAATCCGATGTTTTTAATCGTTGACATCTTCTCATCCGGGCACATTGGAATATTTCCCTGCGGATCATAGAAAACACAATCTTGTATTTGTGCATTCTGCACAAATGTTTGATAATCAATGAGAGTTAAGCTGGCAGCTGGAGACAACGAGAAAATTACGCCCTTTTGCTGATCACTGAACACATACCAAAAATTCGCTACATCCTCGGCGGCATTCAGTGGAACGCTCCAGATGGAACTACTCGAAAAATAAGGGTCATTTTTGAATGCGGCCCGACAGCGTCCCTGGCCAGCAGCAACGAAGTTTGGTACAGGCATTGGTACGAATCCGCGGGACTTTTTATAACATCTTAATTTCCATTGGATGCCATCCCAAACGTAGTCATTTTCTGGACCAACGTGTCCCTTAGGTAGCATTTCGTCAAAGCGGCTCGTATAAGACCCCTCATCGTCGGGAGACACAAAAACGGTAACCTGCGCCCCTTTGTCCCAGTCGTACCAAAGCTGACAATACAACGGTGCCAACTCTTGTCCCATCATAATACATTCGCTATTAACCTGGTTGGTCCACGTTGGCACGGGTATTCCATTCAAATCCGGAAGGATTCCGGGTATCAATCTTTGGATATCGCCGAACACACAACTGGTAAACGCCTCCTGCGGCACCTCGGACATACCTTGCAAGAGGTCAACAAGTGTCAGCATCGTACTCGTCACCGAGCCGACGCTCTTCGCGCGATCACAGACTTGTAATATTCCTGGCCAATCGGTATTGGCGTTGTTGGAGATCTCACAAAAATCAGACAGATAATAGGCGCCGAAAATCGGGATTAACGCCTCATTATCTTGCCTTGTCGTCATCACTCGCGCCAACGCGTTTGATGCGGTGTCACACCAAACCCACGTGCCCCCGGGACCATTATTCTTATCTGCCGGTGGGATCTTATTTTTAAGAACAAATGCATCCCTGCTTCGCCCAATCACGTTCCAAGAGCCTACGTGCGTAAATCCGTAATCAGCGAGGAAATTGGCTCCCGGGACAACCACCGATGTGCTGAACGGACCAAACGCATTGCTCGGCACTCCGCCGAGCTGGTCAGGTGTGGAAACCAAGCTCCACCAACTGGTTACATCGCCTTCAGTCCGAAAAAGGACGTCAAAATATTTTAAACTTTCCAGCAAAAATATCTGATATCGAATTTGGCGGTTGCTGGGATCGGTTTCTTTGTAAGTGACGTAAGCTACCGCTAACTGATCACTTGGCTTAACTGGACCAACTTGGCCGCCAGGTGGAGTTAGCAATACCGTTGCAGTCCAGGCGTTTGCGAGCGTAGGGGGTTGCAGGCGACCGTTGGGGAACAATTTCATTCCGATTTCGGTGGGCGACGGCACAGGGATACAGGGGTTGGTATTCATTTCCTCTCCCAAAATATTCTTTATTCAACTGCCGCTCTCAACGGCATCCTTACAACGTGTCGCGAAAAAGCGGCCCCTTAGCGAATCTGAAAACAAAGAGTAGCGCAGGAAAAGCTACGGCATCTATGTTGCGTCACTTGGAAGGTACAGCAATAATCCCCCAAATAAAATCATTTTGAACATATTCACCGGGAACTAGTATCTTTGAATCGATGGGCCCAACAGGATATTTCTTCGGATCAAGCACGATCTGATCAAGCCCGTGGTTACCGTCTTTATCAAAGGAGGCGTACGCATGGCAACTAATGCAAGATGATCGAAGGATCGGTACATTCGCTGTGATTCGCTCGATGACGGAGTTCCCAAGTATCGTCGGCGTGCTGCTGTTTGCTTCTATGTAGTCTGTCTGAGAGCCTTTCAGACAATAATTTTGCCAGACCGGGTCAATAGCTGCATTTTTAAACATGGCCAAGAGGGATTCGGATTTCTTACAATCGCCGTAGTTCTGGTTGGCAAGACCATTCGGAGGTGTATTCGATGACACGGCGCCAAACGAGTCGTGACAACCGGTATCATCGCATCTCCCGGGGTTCATTTTGTTTTCGAAATCAGACCAAACCCACTGTTTTATTTGCTTAGTACTAAAATGAAACGAAAGGAGGGCAAAGTCCGCATTAGTCTTTCCATCTGTCGCGGTGTTTACGTAAAAATTATGACGAATATCGGCTTCGGTCAGAGTGAGGCCTTCCGTTTTTTTAAGCCACGCAATTAGGTCTGCAACCTTCATCCAATCCCCCTTGAACTCAACAGCGTCTGTTGGCAGGTTAACTGCCAACTTATTTGCATAAGCTGTCGCTAGCCCTTGCGCGTTGTATAGATTGTTCGAAACTATATATTGATATGAGGCCCAATTCCGACGCACTTCTTCCCCGATGCATACGTTCGCCGGCAAGCCGAGCTTCGGATCTGTATTTGACGGAGGATTGCATTCCGAAGGAGAGATGATTAACGGTTTTTGTACGGCGATCCGATGAGCGGTTCCCAACAAGCTGGCTTGAAGTCTCTTGGGAGTTCCGGGTGCGGGCCAGCGGGGGGGTGACGTGTGATAAATGTCGTTATCAGAAGCCCATGTCTCGAACTCAACTTGAGACGAATTTGGGTTCCCTGACGGAGCAGTGACTTGCACGAAGGTTTGCCAAGCAAGTTGGTCGGACGATTGCCCCCATGGCAGTATGGTTCCTTGGCAATAGGCAAACGGGATCTGCAGGCATAGGGCCCCTGCACCTATAAGCAACAGAATTCTTTTCATTGTCGGCTCCGCAGGCCACGAACATGGCGGGATCGTTCACTCAAAAACCTAGGCTTGGCAACCTTCAGCTATCCACTGGTTAAACAGCTCGATTTGTTGTGGAGGCCACGGCGCGTCGGGTGGCATTTCGCCAGAAGATAGTTTTGCGTAAACTTTCTTGGCATGGTCTGGATTGCACATCCACGATGAGTCGCTAAGTGGAACACCTCGGCGGGTCATGCACTGTATATCAGTATTTCTAAAGAGTGGGAGAATGTCTTTGCTGTAAGTCAAGACGACATTTTGAGCGAAAGCGGAACCGGCTGATTCAGTAAAGGTGCCGTTAAATTGGTTGAAAGACAAATCAGGATTTGTAATGTTTGTTATAATCGTGCTATTTTTAAAATCCTCGACGTGAACGACTGTGGTTTTGTCGGCCTCCTGCCATGTGACTAGAAAAAGGAGGTCTCCAATTGGTATGACCCGAATGTCTACGGTTTCTGACTGACCACGCTCGCCGTCCGAAAGAATATCGGTGTAAGTAAGAGAACTTGCTGAAGTGAAAAACAATTCTACTCGAAACGCACCGAAATCTACCAAATAACGATGCCCTGCCGCAGGAAAGGCTGTGTTCATTCGACCGCTCCTTTTTTGCTTTTTATTGAGAACCACAGATCGACCTGGACTCGAAGCCCAAGTTTGATGAAACGAATTTTCCTACGCTAACTCTAGCTTCGGGCGGATCACGCTGATGGATCTAAAGCGCCAGCGTCCGAGCCCTCTAATCCCGCAGCGGCACATTTCGATGGAGTATAGGTAAACGTTAACGGTGTGCAAACTAGCAATCCGTCGCGTTGCCGACTTTTATCCAAGCCCGCGCCCGCGCGCAGTTGGCTCCAGAGGAGCGGTGGAGTCTCGCGAGGCCGTTGTTTAGTCGGGTAGCAATGTTGTGTGCGCTTCCGCACAGTCCGATTTACGATGTGCTTTCGTTTCTGTCCGGCTCAACTACGATTCAACAACCCGATCTTTCCCGCACGCTCCCAATTTGAACAATAAACATGGGCGATCAAGCATATTCCTGAGCAGCACGAGATCCCACCCTCTCATGCGGCGGCTTTTCCGTTATGTTGGAGTACCAGTCTCAACAATTCCGTAGTCGTGCAGTTGATCGAACAGGACGGAAGAGGTCTGGAGCGATAGATTTTCTCGATACGTATTGCGCCGAGCGTACATAGCTAATCACAGCCAAAGGGAAATCAGAATGTCAGTGGACAAGAAATTAATCAGAGAAATGGCCGACGCTGGCCGGAAAATATATCTGGCCGAAGAGCATGACCCAAAACTTGGGCCGTTGCGCTGGCTGCCGGGCACATGGAAAAACACCTCGGAGCTAGAGGGCCATGGATTCAATATTATTTCACTTCCGTTTAGCACGTCGCCAAATGGATACAGATTGCAAATGAATCAATATGATGAGGTATTGAACTTTATAGTGGCGGATGTCGGGGTGCCAAACCGTGGGGTGAAGCAACTGCCAGATGGAACATCGGTGCAAACCGATCAGACCGCCGTTGCGTTGAGTTACAGTCAAATCATTACTCAAAGGTCACATGAGGACTCTTATCTTGTGAGCGTCAACGGTCCTGACTCAACACTAGGCAAGACCGATATATCGGACAAATTCAACGGCCAAGGGATACATCACGAACCTGGCCTATGGATTTGCATGACAGATCAAAATATTTCTGATGAAAGCGGTGTCGAATTGTCCGTGGCACGCATGGGGAGTATTCCACACGGAAATAGCTTTATCGCCGTTGGGTCTGCAAGCACATCAAATTGGGAGCAGCTTGACGAAAAGCAAAAGAGGCCTCCTATTCCTCGCATAAATGGAGTAGTCGTTGGTGGCGGATCTAATCCTGCTGAACGCGCACTCGACCCAATAAGAAATTCTGCAGGTGATATCATTAATGGGGATTATTTTGCTCCGTACAGATATTTCCATCAGAATCCATTCAAGGGGAAGAATCCGGAAATAAATGGGTTTAGCGGATTTGAGCCGGTCGATCCCACTCTTCTTTTGAGACAAAGTTTCGACAATTTTCTAAAAAAAATAGGAACCATCAAGCAAGTAACAACTCTTCGGGTTGATAGCACAATTGATCATTCCGGCATCAATAGGGTAATAAACCCTAGCATCGGAAACACGCCATTCATAGCCCGACAAGCCGACACCACAGCGATGAATTGCACGTTTTCTATATATGAGATAGAGGACTCAAAAACCGGAGCCTTGAGATACTTCCTTCAATACGCTCAAAACGTCATCTTGGATTTTATCAACCGACCGGACGGACATCCGGGCAGAGCGAGGTGGCCTCACATATCCATTAATACGTTGGAGCGTGTCGAGGCCGCAGCGAGGACGGAATCATTAATGGAGAGTTTGCCGTCGCGGTGACCTGCGCTTACCGATTTCCACCAGTTGAAGTTTGAGTCTGGCTGTTATTGAGGCGGAATGACGAGAGACATTGGCTTGTTCGAGAGCCGCTATCAAACATCAGTATCGGCCCAGACTGTCGTAATCATCTTCGGCAGTGAACCCAAGATTTTGGCGAGGCATCCAAAAATCCGCTCTGGGCCAGCGGCGCTCAGCGCGATAGAGCCGCTGGCGCAGTTCTACGTGATGTTCCGCGGCGTTTTGAAGAGTTTGAGCATAACCGGCCAGCTGATCTGAGTCGCCGGATAACCACGCGGCAATTGCAGCTCCGCCGTGTAATCCTGACAGCATCGCCAGCGTGACACCGGAGGATGACATCGGATCGAGGCTGAGAGCCGCATCTCCGACTGCAATCCAACCCGCGCCCGTAACCCGGTCAAGTTTCCCGACGGAGGCATTGCGCAGCACGAGCTTGCTTCTCAGCTGCAACTGGAGACTTCGTAGCCACCGGGACACCTCTTGCGAGGCGCGTAAAGCCCGCTTCATCGCACCGTCCTGTGCTGCCTGAGCAGGATCACAGACGAGCCAGACCGCAACTCCGCCCATCGGAACCGGAACGGCAAAAAGCCATCCGAGTTCGACGCCTTCAACGATTGCGGTCGTTGGATGGTCTGTGATTCCCGGTGGCGCTTCGAAGCAACAGCCAATTGCGACCTGTCGGGTCTGCGTAATTCGCCTCGCCCCCAGCCGCCTTGCGACATGCGCGGCAATCCCTGTGGCGTCAATGATGCCCTTGGCTTTGAGCTGCTTCCCGCACTGCCCGTCTCTAAGCGTGAGGACGTGCAGCGCACCGTCGAAGCGGACACTCTGCATCCGTCCTTCCATGACAATACCGCCGTCGCTCTGGAACACGCTCTCCAGCCGTCGATCGAACCTCGCACGATCCAGAATTGCGCTTTCGCCATAGGGATGGAAGATGCTGCTGCGCTCCTGGGCGGCGCCCATTCCCCACGCTGACCGGACCCCTCGCAAAGACAGGTGATGCTCGCTACGGAGTTCGTCACCGATGCCAAGCCGGCAGAGTAACGGATGGCACGAAGCGGATAGCGTCTCGCCCCAGCGGGGCACGGCGTCGGCCAAGCCGGCCACAGCGACAGACAGACCAGCCCGGCGCGACGTAATGGCCGCGGCAAGACCAGCCGGTCCACGGCCGACGACCAGCACGTCCCACGCGCCGTCGTCAGTGCGCGGCACCGTTGCCCCTCAGGCGAGCCCGCGGATAGAGCGCCGGGTCCGGGAGGAGGTCGGCCGTGACCCGCTTGCCACGTTCAGTGTTGAGTTGGGGCAGCGGGCAACCAGCTGTGATCCAATCGATAGTGACCTGGCGATGCGTCGCTCCGCCAGAGTGCGGCGCTATCTCCTCGAAGGCCTGTCCCATTGTGCCGTTCGGTGCAAGAAGAGTGGTCACGAACGGACTAGTCGACGGGTCACCCTTGATGACGAGCTTGTTGTCAGGATCTGAAATTGCCTTCATGAACTCGATGACTGCCACAGACCCATCGTCGTGGACATGCTGAAACCACTTGGCGACCGACCAGTCTACGCGCTGCCCGTCTAAATCGATTCCGACGAGCGTCCTAGTTTTGTGCGCTTCAGCGTTGACCTGGCGAGACTGCAGGGACTCAATCGTCTCCGCCATCAGGACCTGAACAGGTACGGTCGGCCGGGAACGCCTCTGCTTGTCAGGCATGGGGCAGCCATCCTGAGTCCATTGACGCCAGATTGCCAGCTCGTCGTCGGTGAACACCTTAAACATTGGGCCCTCGAAGGAGGTTCGACGAAAGAACGAACTCTGTTCGGCACGCCCCGGAACGAAAAAGCCGCCGTCGACGAGCGCTTTCATGAAATCCGCCGGCTGCTCGAACCAATCGTTGATGTAGTTATCGCCCAACTTGCGTGAACCGTGATTTTGCGAGGCGTAGGTCTTTTTCTGGACGATGAGGTCTTCGATCTGGTTCGCGGTCGACTCCGGCGACTTGAGTCGCGCATTGATGTCGCTACCCAAGTCACCGATGTTGCCAAATGCAATGAACCCCGTCCAGATCCGTTTCCATGCTTGCTGCATCGCAACCGGCCCCCCAAGCTGGAGAACCTTGTCGAGGTATATCTTCACCGCCTGCTTGGCTTTCGCCCCGTGCCCCGATGCGGCGTTGTCTATACCGACGTGAAGCACATAAAAGTGTGGATCAATTCCGAAATACTGCAGCCGCCTGATCCCCGGTTTGAGGCTGACCACCGTCCACTCGAGCTGGAGGGTGAACCCGAGCAGCTCGGGATAAAAGAGGCGAGGGAATTGCGCAAGGGCAAGCTCCATAAGAGGCACGGTGAATGCCGAGTCGAGCAGACGTGGGTCCAGAGCGTATTCGAGCGAACGCGGATCCGGAAGGTAAATGCCTTCCTGACGCATGAGATCGGTATAGAGATTGCAATGACTATGCGCCACGTTGCCATTGCCCGCCTCGTCGCTCCAGATTTCGAAGAGACAAGCGTCGACCTCATCGAGTGGGCCCGGCGGGGTGATGGAGTGTATCCACGCTCCGTCGTTCTGGTTGAATGGCGCCATCTGAAGTATCCGGTACCGGACATCTTCCCGCGTTCGATACAACTCATCTGTTCCTGGATCATAGGCATCGTTTGCCTCGACCAGCTCGGTGTAGATTTCGTTGAGCCTGGCCTCGAAAGCTTCTTCCGAGTAGTCAAAAAACCTGTTTGTATCGGCAAAGTCCTGCGACTCCTGCATTTTCCAGGCACGGTCGAGAAAATCTTGCGCGATCTGGCGAGCCTTCGGCAGGAAATCCGGATACTTGTCGATATTCGACAGATAGTAGTAAAAACGCCGGTAATCCATCCCCAGATAGGGGTCGCGCTCGGTTTCGATAAAAACGCGCTCGTGTGTCGAGACATGAGTTGGCATGCTGACGACAAAGCCAAGACCGCTCCAAAGCTCGACCATTCCAGCGTCACCCTCCCAGCCATCCTTCGCAGCTGAGGGATATTCGACAAGTCCCCGGGCCCAAGGCTGGCGAAGGGAGAGTCTGTCGGCCATGAGCTCTTGCGGATCCACGGACCATTCGCCTTTGTCAGGATGAAGACTTTTTCGATCGGGACCCGCTGCATCGCGAATGACGCGCTCAAACTCAGCTTCGGTGACCACGTCGTCGGGTCGGGCGATCGGCCACCAGGCAGTATTGCATTCGTAGAAGTCAGCCTGCCAGGGGCATGCCATATAGCAGGTGATGCCGCCTGCGGCGATGTTCGGGTTCAGGCGGAAAGGCTCAATGTACATGGCCTTGTCTTCGGCGATGTAGGTCATTTCGATGCCTGGATAGAACGCGCCACCGACGCAGGGTTCGAGCGCTGCCCTTGTGAGTGCAGCTGGTCGTTCGGAGAGCTTCAGCTCGTTCAGGAACGCCGCAGCCGGAGGCCCTTGCCAGTCAGCGACGAAGTTGCCATTCGCCCACGCCTTGAGTATCGCGTGCTGCGATGGTCGCAAGCGCAGCCATTGCTTTGGATCACCCTCGGTGGGTCCGTTGTTGTCGCCGGCGAGCGCAGGCATGAACTGGTAGTTTGCCTGGTCCTTGGCGTCTTGGCTTTCGAGCGGCAAATTAGGATCTCGGACGTGCGCGAAAATGGACTGACGAATCTCTTTAGATTCCACAGTATTGGTCGACAGGACCGCAAGGCTTCTGCTGTTGAAGAAATCTCCACCTTTGCCGGCGCCGTGGCCTCGATAGGCCAAGCCGTTCACCCACGGATATCCGCTAAGACGCTTGAGAATCGGGTAGACATGCCTGGTGAATGAAACCTCTTGGGGTATTGCCCCTACTGGATCCCACGCGTATTCCATCACATCGTAGAGCGTGACGATATTTTCGAGCTCCGGCGTGTACTTCGGTGGGACGCAGAGCACGCGGGCCGGTTCGGCGACGAAGTCCCGACCATCAGGCAGTCGTACTTTCGCCGAAACGGGGCCATCGGATGTGTCGTCGTGCCAGTCGTTGTTGTTGGCGTAGTTTCCGATGAGCTTTCCTTCCGGCACGGAGGCTGAATGGCCGAAGCCACCGAGGACGACGAGACGGCCGTCTTCGTCCGTCAGTAATTCGCCCAGTGGAACGCTAGTGCCGCGAAACTGGCCGTTATCAAAGCGATAAGCCGGTCCGCGTACACTGCGCCCGACAATCGAACGAGAACCGGGTCTGATTTCCAGCGAGTCGCGATCCGTGACCTCGCGGTTCCGCGGCAGGTCCAAGCGGCCAAAGCGTCCAAGAAACTCAAAAAAGGACGCTTTCGTGTTTGCAAGTTCCACTGTCCATTCGATCTGGGCATCGTCAGCGGTGAGCTCGGCAACCACCTCGCCATTTTCGTCGAGTCCATAGATCCGGAATCGGGCACCCTGGCGCTTGATTCTGCCGTGTTTGTCCTTGAATCCGCCTGCTGGCCGCGGCGGTTGGCCAACCGATTCTGGACCAAGGAAATATTCCTCCGTGCTGTTGCCCAGTCTCGCGATACCAATGGATGGTGCGATGATGACCTTGCAGACTTGCGACATTGTGTCCATGCTTTTTCCTTCATTTTTCTTGATTTTGGGCATGCCAAAGTCCCTTCGCCGCGATTCGCTGGCGTAGTGCAAGCTCGAGAAATTTACGCGCTCAGGCCGGTGCTGGGGCGGTCTTCAGTGCGTGGAGCAACTTGTTTCCCGACGGTGTCCCCAGACCGGTGCAGGCATCCCAGCCCACGCCTGCCGCGTAGGCGCCGTTGTTACCCACCGTGATATCGTTGAGAACACCACTAGCACAGCTGGCGTAGAGCGTCGGGTTGAGGAAGCCGACTCGCGTGCCGAGCGCTTGGTTGATCCTGACAATCAGGCTGGCCCACAGCGGTGCGGATGCACTCGTGCCGCCGATGGGTTCGACATGCTTGCCACTTACGTGCATCACGACAATGCCAGTGTAGGGGTCGGCGACTGCCGCCACATCGGGGATGCCGCGGCCGATGTTGTGGGGTGGGTTCGCGCAGACGGGCACCCCCACACCCTGCTGATACGGCGGCAGCCCGAAGATTGAACTGATACCACCACCTCCCGCGCCACCGGACGGTACGCGAGCATAGTCATTCCAGACGACTTCACTTGCGATACGTGGCACGGTCCCGTTCGTCACCTTTAAGGTCGTCCCGCCGACACCGAGTACCCACGGGCTCGAAGCAGGAAAGTCGGCGTGCGCCCCCGATGACTCATCGTCCCGCGAGCCGTCGTCGCCCGAGGCCACGCAGACAGTAATGCCTTTGCCACGTGCCGCCTCGAGAGCCTCATTCACAACCTTGATGCTCGCGTCGGTCCACCGGCCCAACGGACCACTCTCGGGGTTTCCGTAACTAATCGAGATAACAGAAATCTGGTTCCCGTCCGTGATGGCCTGAGAGATCGCTTCCGCCCAACCCTGCGCGCTGAATTCGGTGAAGTAGACAAAGATCTTCGCGGCAGGCACCAGTGCGCCGACGACGCACAGATCCAGCATCACCTCTCCGGTCGAATCGCCCCGCTGTGACGATTGCGGTGAGTCAGGGCCTGGGGCGTTGCCCGGTCCCTGCACAACGACAGGGGTAATGGAAGGCATTTGGCCGCCAAGCGCCTTCGTAAAGTAGGTTTCCAGCGCAGCCCCGCTATAGCCCCCGCGTGGGTCAGAGTTTGGGTCAGTGCTGTCTCGGCCATTGAACGCGAACACTGCGATGTTCTGGCCCTCGCCAGCGTATTCGTTAGGAAAGTCGTACAAAGTGGCTATTTGGCCCGGGAAGAACGTTCCCGGCCACTGGTTCGTCAGCGCTGGGGCGGCGTCCAACGCCGGGAGATTGGGGGCGAAGTGCGTGCAGACGCGCCTCGGTCGGCCGACTGGTCGCGTATCCAGACCTTCCACGGTCGCGATGATCGTATACATCTCATCGGGAACGTAGACCTTGCCCTCTCGTCCCCGGAAGTGACCAAGCTCCGGGTGTTCGAATTCGCCCAATTCGACACCGAAGGCCTTCTCGATGTCAGCGATCGTGCCTTCAACGAGGACCCGTCGCCTCGGGATGCTGGCGTCAATCACGCTCAAGCCGGCGGTTTGGGCAAACTTCTCAATCGCGGCAAGGTCGTCTGCCGATGCCCCGTAAACTTGGTTGAACTCTTCGTCCTGGAGGTAAGCACGCGTTGTGACAGCTTGAGTGTCCAGCGCGTTGACCTTCTTCAAGGCCTGCGGTGAGGGACGAGGGTTTCGGCGGGCGAAGATGCTAAGCCGAATCTTGGCATTAGGGTCGGGGCTCTTCAGCTTCGTGGCGTCGGGCACAGCCGCACGATTGCTTCCACGAATGGCAATCCGGCCAGACGGTTGTTCTGCAGTCTTGTCCATGGTTTTCCTTCGCGCCAAATCGGCGACCTGGCCGCATCATTGAACCGCCCCGGATTTTGTGGAGGCTCCAACTCTTGAGAGAATGGAGCCATGAACAAGAAGGTAACCAAGTTTTCCCCGGAAGTCCGAGAGCGCGCGGTGCGCTTGGTGCGCGAGCAGCGTAGCGAACATCCGTCGATGTGGGCGGCGATCGAATCGATTGCGCCGATGATCGGCTGCACACCGCAGACACTGCACGAGTGGGTCAAGCGCGACCAGGTCGACCACGGTGAGCGCGATGGCGTGACCACAGACGAGCGCGAGCGCCTTAAGGCCCTGGAGCGCGAAGTCAAGGAGTTGCGTCGTGCCAACGAGATTCTCAAGGTCGCGAGCGCGTTTTTCGCCCAGGCGGAGCTCGACCGCCGTTTCAAGTCGTGAAGGCCTTCATCGATCAGCATCGCGACACCTTCGGGGTCGAGCCGATCTGCAAGGTCTTGCGGATTGCCCCGTCGGGTTACCGACGCCATGCCGCGCAGCTTCGTGATCCGTCGCGGCGCTCTGTTCGCGCAATCCGCGATGAACG
>NZ_SELS01000090.1 GCF_004197395.1 Paraburkholderia sp. UYCP14C
CGATGGAATGTCCCGACCCACCCGATGCCTGGAGGTTGGTGACGCTGTTCCTCGACGGATTGCGCTACGGCGCGAGAGGAAAATTCTGAAATCGGCGCGGCACTGACATCGAGCGTGAAAGTTGATGACTCGGGCTAACTGTCAACGCGAGACTTCCGGCAAATTCCGGGACGTTCCGACGCCCGAATGTCGAGATGACAGTTATTCAAATGGTCTTTTGGCGCCCTTCATGAATCCGTGTCCGGAATTGCAACCACCGCCTCTATCTCAATGAGCGCGTCTGGGCTATAGAGCCCGGCCACGCGAATTAAACTGCTAGCCGGCAATTTCGGCTGCCCGGCGAAGATACCATCTCGAACGGTCGCATAGGTTCCAAGGTCTACATCGCCTACCGCAAAGATTGTCAGCTTGCAGACGTTCTGCATGGTTGCCCCACAGGCACTCACCGCCGCCTGCAGGTTTCTGAAAGCCTGCGCGGTCTGCTCCTCGAAGGTCGGTGCCAAACGCCAGTCAGCGTCGACGCCAACCTGCCCCGAGATGAAGGCGATCCTGCCACGTTGGATAATCGCCACCTGTGAATACCCGAACGTGGGCGGACAAGTATTTGGCGTAAAAAGTTCGAGCTGCGATTTTGTGCTCATATGAATCTCCAATCTGCCATAAATCAGCGGCCTTGTGCCGGCCTTTCATTGCGGGCATTGCTACCACGTGGTTGCTGAACTGCAAAAATCTCGTACCTTACGTCTCTAGATCTCCACCGCGCCACGCCGCAACGTCGCGCTGAAAGAGTTTTTCGTGCAGACTTTCGCCGAAACAACCTCCCGACTCGCCTTCATTAAGTTGCCAACATTTTTAAAAGAACAATGAAAAGTCCACTCGCAATCGGCAACCCGATGGCAATGAGCCATTCACATGAGCTGGTCGGAAGTTGACTATCAGATTTCTCATTTTGAGAACAGCGCCCCTCGGGCCTAGTTTCCATGATTTCCTCAGCCGCAATCTCAATGCTCAGCAATTCAGCGACCCGCATGTAATGGGCCCATATGCGAATTTTGCCGCTTGGCGTGAGACCAGCTCCTGAGCCAAGTGCAATCGCACGATCTGCCCGGGATCCGTTTGATTCAACGCATCCCCGGCACGTTAAAACGCTCGCTACAAAAGCTTAGAATTTATGCCGAATACCCGCGCGCACCACGAACTGGTTGCCCCCTGACGAAACGCCATCCGCGCCGGGTACGTAGGCAACGTCCAGCACGCTGCCCGTCGTATCGCCGCCAACATGCTGATAGGCACCCTGCAGGTACACATCGGTCCGCTTCGATAAATTGTAGTCCCCCATCAAGCCAACGGTCTGGTAGTTAGGATGGAGCTTGCCCGTCGGTTCGCTGAGCGTTGCGCGGGTATATGTATACATTGCGCCGACATAGAATGCGGGAGAGACCTGGTATTTGCCATTGACTTCGAAGTTCTGGAATCGAAGGTTCGACGCCACGCCGCCGGCCGGTGTGATGGAACCGACGTAGACTGAGCTGACCGGGTTGGCCACGTCAGTGTTGGTATAAGACAGGGCAACGGTTGCATCAGCAAACGTGTAGGTCATACCGGCGCCAAACACCCGCAGGCGGCTAGCCAGGAAGTTCTGATCTCCGCCGTTGTTGATCGCGCCGATGGCAGTCGATGAAGGATTGTTAGCCTGGAGATACGCCGCGGCGAGCAAGAATCCACCGTTTACGTACGAAGCACCAACACTGTATTGGCGATTATTTGCAAAGTTCGTATCGTTCGAGAAGCTGTATGTTCCGCCGAAACTCAATCCGGCAAATACCGGGCTGGTGTATTTGACGGTATTACAGCCTACCGTCACCAATCCGCAGTGTTTCACTGGTTTCTCTTTCTGGGCCCATTTGCAACGGCCAGCATCATCCTGAAGTTGGGGCGAAACGTTGGATGCCAGGCGGACGCACCAATCGCTCAGCCTGCCTCCCCCGTGCATGTCATGGCCCATGAATGGAAACGCGCCGCTAATGGAACAACGAAAAGATGCAGCGCCGCGCGTTTTGGTTCAGCGTGCAGCGCTGCTAAAAAAGACATTGCGCGTTGCTCATGCGAGCACAACAAAAAGACCGCGCCGGAGCAAAGTCCGGCGTGGTTTCCAACACTAGCGATGACAACAAGCGTCCCACGCGTGGAGTGGAACGGCTGGATTTTATAGCGACTCCATCGATGAGAATCGCCGGAAAAACCATCCCGTGCGCGGGATTCCCGCGAGGTCCAGGTGTCAGATTGCAAAATCAGCGGTACGGCTCCACGGTTTTCTGCGATGAACCCAAAAAAAGCCGACCCCTTCAAAAAAGGCGTCGGCTAACTCCCGATGACATCTCGTCGAACGGGCCTGAGAGAACCGTCCTACAACCGGAGCTGCATGCGCCACGATCAGAGAGACCTCCCGAAACCTCCGGTCTGCCCGGAAACGGCGTTCGGCGACATGCCAGGCTGCGTGGTCGTAGCTTGAAGCGATTAAAACTTATGCCGAATACCAACGATAGCTATCTCTTGGTTACTATTACCCGCGTCGGCGTATGTCGTTGCGATTACTGCCTGTGCGGGTCCCGCACCATTTTGTCCGGAAGCATGCCCGTAGCCCGCCGTAAAGTACAAGTCAGTACGCTTGCTTAGCAAATAGTCGAAGGCCAACGTGACTTGATGGTAAGTCGCCCGCGAATCGCCATGAGACTTCAGGTAGTTGTAACCGCCCTCGACGGAGGTCGAGGGTGTTATCTGCCAGAGGGCGAAAACCGAAATGTTGTTAAAGCGCTCTGCATTTCTGAAAGAAGAACTTGCGTCTGCCAGATATTCAGAAAAACTATAATAGCCACCGAGAGTCACCGATCCGATTGCGTAGCTGGCGCCCGCCCTTGCGAAGTTGATCGCGCTGGACGTGGAATACGCAGAATTTACGGGCGAGAAAAAGAAGCTATCCTGAGCGCTTTGTCCGCGTGTGGAGACCGAGGGGTTACCGTTGTCCGTGTGCGAATACCCTGCTGCTAGTGTCAAGGGTCCGTTGCTATAGTTCACGGCCGCGTTATACGCTTGACCAGATCCTACAGACCCAGCGACTCCTCCAAAAGCGTACATGGCGGCAAGCTTGAGGCCACCCCACGACGGGCTCGTCCATTTCACAGCGTTGCTGAGGCGGAACGAGCCGTCGGCGTTATCTACATCACCCGGTGCGGTGAAATACTCGAGGAAGTAGTCGCCTTGCACAGGGACAACAAGATCCTGCAGCGTGTCGATCTGTCGACCCAACGTGACCGTCCCATAACGTGAGCTGTCTAAACCCACATAGGCTCGTCGGCCAAACAAGAGCCCACCGTTCATCTTCCCTGTATTCACATCGAAGCCACTCTGGAGGTTAAAGATCGCATTGAGCCCACCACCCAAATCCTCCATTCCTTTTAACCCCCACTGGCTGACAGAAAACTGGCCAGATTGCATTTTGATTTGGTTGCTGTGACCACCGGTGTTGTGCGTGTATTGAATCGATTCGTCAATGATCCCATAAAGCGTGACAGAGCTTTGAGCAAACACGGACGTCGTGGATACGATACCTAAGGACAAAGCGACAACGATTTTGTATTTCATGTTTTTCTCCTCATTAGTACAACGTAATATCGCGTAAATTTTCGTGAAAAGCGCTGATTCGACGGTAGCATCCGCAATTGCGATGACGGATCGTGCTCTGATCCTACCGTCGGCAACAGGCACTGTCGCGAAGCTAACGTTGCGGCATTAGCGACCGCTGTGGATTACTCATGTACCGGTCATAAGCCATCTACAGGTATGAGGGTCCGCCGAACAGACGCTGCGCTAAGTGAGACCGCCGAGCCTCTTGGACCGATCGGATGACCTACACCGGCTTTTTCACCTGCGTTGAAACATCCTTCGCGGACGCTCCCCTTTTGGCGATCTTCGTGTACTGATGCGGATAGTAATAGCGACGAAGACGGCGAATGAACCATTCGACAATTTGCACAAGTATGACGTACACCAAGACGGTTGCAAGTAAAGGAGTCAAATTATCGGAATAAATTACCCCGACGCGCTGGGCCTCGCCCATTAGGTCTCGAACAGTAACTACGCTCGCAACTGCAGAAGCTTTGATCGTGAAGATAGCTTCGTTTCCAATGGAATAAAGGCAACTGCGGAAAGCTAACGGGAGAACAATTCGCCTCGCTACCTTCGAGCCACTAAGACCGATAGCATAGCCCGCTTCTATTTCGCCCTTTTTTATCGTAAGCATGCCGCCGCGAACCACCTCTGCAAGGTACGCAGCATTATTCAGCGTGAACGCTAGTACGCACGTGCTAAAGGCTGAGCTGAATATCAAACCCCAAAGCGGGCCGGATCTGATTGCGGAAAACTGCGGCGCGCCATAATAAAGAAAGTATAAAAGGATCAGTAGTGGCACACCTCGAAACAGGAATACGTAACAGCCTGAGATTGCTTTGGCCGGACCATTTCCGTATTGGCGCATTAGTGCTAATACAGTGCCTAGCGCTAGACCGAGGACCATCGATAGAATGGTCAATAACAGCGTGACGCGAACGCCGCGGGCAATACCCATCCAGAGGTCTGGTGAGACAAGTAGAGTCAAGTCCATACTTTTTAAGCTCCTCGCGCGGCATCGTGAAAGCGGCCATGCAGACGGTGCAGCACCAAGGTAGCCAACGCAGCGACGGCCAAGAAGCAAAGCGCCGCAATCGCGTAAGCAGCAAAAGGTTCGCGGGTTGCGCCAGCAACGATCTTTGCTCGTCGAGTGACTTCCTCGAGACCGATCACCGAGGCCAGTGCCGACACCTTCAAGATGACGAGAAACAAGTTGCCCAAGCCGGGGATGGCAGCACGTACCATTAGTGGGATAGTCACTCGCAACGCCACCCTCGTTTCGGTCATGCCAAGGGCCGCTGCCGCTTCAATCAAGCCCGGATGGACGCTCCTTCGAGCGTCCCCAAATATTTCGGCGCAGTAAGCTCCAAATTGGATGGCGAGTGCGGTTGTAACCGCCACAAACGGTGAAATCGTTACCGGCGCCAAGTCAAACTTGCCTGTCATCCAACTCAGTAAGATATCGAACCCGTAGTACGCTATGAAGACACACAAAATTTCGGGTAGGCTACGAAACAGCACGATATAAACACGGATGGCCTGTACCACCCCTGTCCGCGTTCCGGTCGAGGCTAGATTCAACATTAAGCCAATAAACGCGGCACCAGCAAAGGCCGCGAGTGACGTGCCAATCGTGCCAACCAGCCCGCCGACTATAAACGAGGCAAAAGAGAGAGTATTCATTCAATTGTCAATTTCGAATGACCCCATTAACGGAGGCATGCAAATGGGCCACGTCGCATTTCTAGTCCATAGCGGACTATGAAGTGATTCGGCGGGAAGAGTATCGCCCGATGATTGACTACCCATCAACGGCGCCATGTTGGCGAAAGCGACTCAGGAATCCTCGCAGCAGTTCTGAACCACTGTTATGTAAAACCTCATCAGGAGTCCCTTGTTCTCTAATTGCGCCATTGGCCATAAACACGACTTCAGTCGCCACGTCTCGGGCGAACCCGATTTCATGCGTCACCACTACCATCGTGCGCCCCTCTTTCGCCAAACCTTGAATAACCGCTAGCACCTCACCCACTAATTCGGGATCTAGCGCTGAAGTAGGCTCATCGAACAGGAGAATTTCTGGTTCAGTCGCGAGTGCTCGAGCGATTGCCACTCGCTGCTGCTGGCCACCTGAAAGCTGGCTAGGATAATGCTCCGCACGCTCGGCCAGCCCAACTTTACTTAAAAGCTGCATCGCTTTTTCTTTGGCCTCGCCATGAGGAACATTAAGGACCTGCGTTAGGCCTTCCATTACGTTGCCGACTGCTGTGCGATGCGGCCACAGATTAAAAGACTGGAAAACCATCCCAACGCGGCGTCGCAGGTTAATGAGTCTAGCCCGCTCCTTTCTTCCAGGCCGATGGAGGAATGTCTTGGCATCAAATACATCAGTGCCATCAAGCACTACCTGACCAGAAGACGGTTGCTCCATGAAATTAAGGCAGCGTAGAAGCGTGCTCTTACCGGAGCCTGAGGGGCCAATCAGCGCAATCACATCGCCACGCCGAGCCTCCAGATCGACGCCGTGCAGCGCCACCATGGAACCGTAGTTCTTCACAATACCGCGCGCTTGCAGCACGGGGTCTCCGCTATGTGCTTCGATCATTAGCGCACCTTTATTCGTTAATGATGCACGAAACACTTGCATACATAACATTCATCGTGAGTCGTCTCCAAACGTATTATTTCGCCAGGCCAATTGAAGAGGGCCCGGGTCGCATTGCTTCTCGAAGGTGTAACTATGTGTTAGTCGCGCTGGCGGGGCAATTGATGAAAATTAACTGTAGCTGTTAGCCTGGGTTACCGATTCGAGGCATGAGAAGCATGCATGGTCAACGTAGGGCCCGCGCCCCCCAATTTCCTTGGCTCAAAGTGGCAGTTTAGGTCGACTCAGAGCACGCCCAAGACACGTAGTGAAGCCGCGGCTTCGTTGTTGAAGCTTAGCGTCAGCATAATGTCCTCTGAAAGCGCTTGCGAATGTCGGAGAAGCAAAAATTATACCAACACCAGCTTTTGGCTGAAGAACGTCTCTGGGTTGTACCCAGCCCTAGCCGCCAATCAGCTGGCCGGGCCTTTTTGGACATGCCATAGTTGGGGAAACCAGCAATTGCTTCGCTACGGCCACCGATTTAAAGTTCGACGATTATGCGATTTCCCCCTCTAGGCGCTCTACGCGCCTTCGAAGCCGCCGCTCGACTTCTTAGTCTATCGCGCGCAGGTGACGAACTTAATGTCACGCACGCTGCGATAAGCCATCAAATTCACAACCTCGAGGACTGGTTCGGCGCGCCGTTGTTTCGCCGCGAGGGTCGGGGCATTCGTCTGACAACACCTGGGCAGGAATTGTTTAATCGCATGTCGCCGTTGTTCCAATCCATGGCCGATGCATGCAAGACGGTTAAGGCGATGTCCGGAGCGGAGATCCTGACCGTGGGCTGCGTCCCGTCAGTCGCTTCACGGTGGCTCGCCCCTAATTTAGCCGAGTTTAGCGCGCAGCACCCATTGGTGGACATTCGCGTGGTTTATGCGAAGCCAAGCGAGCAGCTGAGTTCGGCCGACCTCGATGTCCTCATCACTAACGGCGACAACGAAAGCAAAGGCGTAGTTACTAGGCGTCTCTTCTCTCGAGTTAACAAGCCTGTGTGCAGCCCGCAATTTCTTCGACGAAACGGCTCCTTTCATTCACCCGAGGAGATCATCGCGATGCCCCTTCTGCACGACGAAAACCGCGAGGGCTGGCATGACTGGTGTCAGATCGCAGGATTGACCAATTCAAAGGCATTGTCCGGTCCCGTTTATCAGGATTCTAACCTCCTCGCGGCCGCGGTGATCGCCGGTCATGGCGTTGCCCTGTGCCCGATCAATGTGTTTCGAGCTGAAATAAATCGCGGAGACTTGATTATCGTATCCGACCTTGGGGCCTACGAAGACGAAGGCTACTACATCAAGTTTCGTGAGAACCGGACTGCAATCGCCGACAAGTTTGTGGAGTGGTTTTTCATGGTCGCCGGGCAAAGCTGTGCGTTTGAACACCATGACGTGGCGGTGGGTGCCAACTGAACGTTGACTTGATGATATTCGAGTAATACCTTGTGTCTTGCCGCATGATTCCAACGGATGCTGTCATCTTTGACGCGCTTTCGGCCAGGCAGAGCGGCCCGTTGTCAAAACCTTGTTGCGCCCAGGATGCGATGCCCATCTGATCACCACGCGCCCAAGACGCAGTCCATGGAAGGCAGCTCGTCGAGGGCGACGCGGCCCGAAAGCGCGACTTCGGCCAACATGGTGGCTGACGCCAGTTGTCATGGTCGAAATTTCACGACGGCCGGCGTGAGCGATAGACAGCGAGCACGAACGAGATTACTTGGTTACTTGAGTGCCAAACCATTTCACACTGAGCTTGCTCCGTTCGCCGTTAGCATCGATCTTGGCAAGAGCTTGATTAATTTTCTGAAGCAATTCCGTTTTGTCCTTTTGTAACGCGAACCCTTTCCCTTGCCCTACATAAGCAGGATCTTCCACCGGCGAGCCTACAATCTTGTAGACTCCCGGTTTCGCTCGAACGAAGGCTGGTTCGAGGTTAACTTGTTCAGAAAACACAGCTGCAACACGTCCAGCGTCTAGATCGAGGACCGCCGCGTCTATACTGTCGTAACCTTGAACACTAATCGACTTCAATTTCTCACGAAGATATTTCTCTGGAATACTCCCGCCGACAACGCCAACTGCCTGCCCACTAAGTGAAGGCGCAGAAGACACGTTAGACGCCTTAGGAACCATGAAAACGAAAGGAGACTTCAAGTAGGACGTCGTCATTAAATACTTCTTCTTGCGCTCGTCGGTAATATTAAGCGCGGCCGCCACTACGTCAATCTTTCCTGATTCAAGTGCCGTGAAAATACCGTCCCACGGAATATTCTTGAGTTCGCATTTCGCCTTCAGTTCGTCGCAGACTGCCTTGACCAGATCAACATCAAAGCCGTGCATTTGACCCGCAGCGTCAATGGACGCAAAGGGCGGAAAGGATCCATCGAAGCCAAAGACTAGGCGCTGCTGCGCCACCGCGGGCTGCGCGAAGGACGCAGCAGAGATAATCGCCGCACCGACGAGAAGAAACGCGCACTTTACCTGTCTCATGTTCTGTTCCTTGAATTGATGTCAACCGTTCAACCAGTGGGCATTATTAATCATTAAGCCGCCAGCCCTCATAGAAGCTCGCCTTATCTGCTTCCCTCGCGCGGCGCCTGCTCAGCGAGTATCAATGACCCTTTATCTCTTCGCAATCAACAAATACTAACGGCACTTGTTAGCTTCGCTCATGTCTGGCGTGGCGCGCACGGCAGATGGGCAGTGCTGCTCAGATGGCCGTTTTACTGGACGACTCCTACTTGCCATCTTCGGGGCCGCAAAGGGTGCCCTCAGCAGCCAGCGCCAAATATGAAGCTCCATCACCTAGCGCGCCCGTCGTCAGGAGTTGGCGATAGCTCGGCCGGTTCAGTGCTCACCAGGCTGTACACGATCTAGGGACAGCACGACCTCAGTGGGCCTCCTTACATTGTCAAGGACAGGACAGCAACGCTCCGCAATCTCAAGCAATTGAGAGATAACTTCGGGCGGCTCATCACTGGCAATCTTCACCTTCGCGGAGACGCCAGAAAATCCCGAACGCGACTCAGGACTCACGCCATAAAATCCACGGCTGTCCATCTCAGCCGATAGCTCCACTCCAATCGATTTGACTTGAATGCCCAAATATTCCGCGTAGCATTTGACCGTTATTTCGATGCTTGCGCCAAGCGCTGCCAACATTACCTCGGCTGGGTTAGGCGCTCTTCCCGTTCCGCCCCACTTCACCGGTTCGTCAATTGTCACGACTAGGTCACTAAAACGCCCTTCCGAACGGAGACCTTCTACCAGGCACGTACTACCCGAAAACGTGTCAACGCATTCTTGCGCATTCAGCGACGAGGCTTCGGCTCGTTGTTGCGCAATGAGGCGCCCGAGATCGCTCGAAGGGTTTCCATTTTCTATGCTGACGCGACGTTTGCTAAGTTCTGGCTTGCTCATTTTCCAATCCTCATTTTGCTGCTTCTACTTGGTAAGCACCCAAAACCAGGAGGCCACCATCGATCGGCAAAGCAGTTCCGGTAACAGATTTTGCCGCATCACTGCAAAAGAACAATACAGCCGCCGCTACCTCATTAGGCGCGACGAAACGGCCTGTGGGCATGTCTGCTCGAACGACTTGTCGCGCGGCCTCTTCAAACGAAACCTGAAGGGCTTCAGCCTTCGCCTTCACTTGCTTTTCTGCCAACGGCGTCATTACCCATCCCGGGCAGATTGCGTTGCAGGTGATACCTGATTGCGCGCCCTCGATTGCAGCTTCTCTCGTAAGCCCGAGCACCCCATGTTTCGCCGCAACATACGCGGATTTTCCCGGCTCCCCTTGAAACGAAAGAGTGGACGCGGTATTAATAACTCGTCCCCATCCACGGCTTTTCATCTGGGGCCAAACTGCTTTCGTTGTCGCGAAGGCCGCGCTTAAGTTAATTGCAATAAGGCGGTGCCATTCATCGTCTGGAAAATGATCGAGGTCGCAAACAAACTGCACACCTGCGTTGTTGACCAAGATGTCGATTTTTCCGAATTGAGAAGAAACGGCAGAAACCAGTGCGCTGGCCTCTGCAAAATCTGCCAGATTATGAGGAAAATGTTCGACTTTCCGGCCAGTTTCAGTTCGCATATCTTGAAGGATCGTCGCTACCTGATCGGCCGTGGCAAAACCGTTAAGGGCGATGTCCGCACCATTCGCCGCCAGTGTTTTTGCGATCGCTAGACCGATCCCGCTAGTAGAGCCAGTGACCAGAGCAACCTTACCATGGAGCGGAACTGAAATATCCATAATCAACCTTCTAAGAAATAGACAACAATTTTTATCGCCGGCGATCGATTTCAGTGGGTTTCCCAGACCTGCTCGCATACCCGCATGAAATTGCCTGACACGATCTTCCGAACCGCGTCCTCGGGATATCCATGGTCGAACATTAGCTGTACCAGCTCTATAACGTTCTGCGGTCTCTGGAAGCGGAAGCCTTTGAAGTTAGGGTTCTTTGAATCGGGCCATTCGTCCGGAACGTTTAAAGCCCATTGGTTTAGCAGGTCGGTTTCAAATACGAAGTCAAAACCGAATCCCACATGGTCCGGACCGACGAGTTGCACTACATGATCCAGGTGACGGAAGATGGCGGACATCGCGCCCAAATCATCGCCAATATACGCGCTGTTTCCGGACAATCCCATCACCCCGCCATTCTCTGCGAGCGCGCGAAGCTGGTCGTCCCGAATGTTTCTGTAGTGACTGTTGACTTCCATCACGCCGACGTGCGAGAAAATTACAGGACGCTTTGCCATACTCAGCACGTCGAGCGTTGTCCGATAACCTGCGTGAGCGAGATCAACGACAATGCCCAACCTCTCGAGCTCACGAACAACTCGACCGCCGTAGGTCGTCAGACCACCATCCGCCTTATCAGTACATCCTCCTCCAACAAAATTGGACGCGTTGAATACGAGCTGAACTATTCTCAGTCCAAGCGCTTGGAATACCTCAAGCGCGCCCATTTCTTTGCCAAACCAGCCTGTTCCGTGAGTTTGAAAGCCGATCGCTAGCTTTCCTTCCTCTTTCGCACGCAGAACATCGGCCATCGTCTTGGCTTGGATGAAGATATCGGGCTTAGACTGAATAAGCTTCCGTTGAGAAGCAATACTTCTTACCGCGTAATCGAGATTTCCGTCATCCTCGACAAAACAAATAGAAGTGAACGTGACGCCCGATTGGTGATAATCGTCCAGATACTTCGCCGGGCAGCCAAATGCGTTGTTAAGCATATCGATGGGATAAATCGTATCCCATATAATATTCTTTTTCCAAAAAGCGCGAGTTACTTCTGAAATCATGTCCATATTTTCTCACACGAGCGCATTATTCGAATGATACGAGATGAATCCGACGAGAGCAAAAATACGCTCAATAGCAAGGTTACTTTTCAGTTCCAAGCGAGCGCCGCCCGTCGACTCTTTACCAATCTACAGGCGCGGTTAGATGGGAATCGATTGAAGAATCATCCGACAGACCGTTGCAATATCGTAGACAGGCAATCTCGTCGTGCGACGGACCATCGGCGCTACCGGGGGAAATAGCGTGCACGAAAACAAAAAGGCACCGATGTCCGGGTGTGCCGAACGTAGACGGGTGGCACACTCAGCTACCTCCCTCTCCATAACCAAGAGGTCCGTCGCACGCGGTGGGGACGCCGACTCGTTTTCGGCGAATTCACCGCCCTCGACGCCGCCGATGACAATCCTTTCACGCTGGCTTAAATCATCCAACCCGAGCAAGTCGTCCGTAAAAGCTTTCGAGTTGAGCGTAAGGATGCCAATTTTTTTAGTCGACGGCAGTTGACGGAGCAACAGCGGGAGCAAAAACATGCCTGACGTTATGACCGGCACATCCACAGCTGCTGCCAGCGCCGCCTGGTACCGAATCGCTCCTCCGCAGTTCGAGCTAATCACTACCGCACCACGTTCCACTAAACGCCGTGCTGCTGCAACATATGCCGGCTCCAATTCCGGATCGCCACGCATTACTGCATCTGCCCACGCACCCTCGACTACTTCTGTGATCACAGGCAAATCGAAAGTATCAGATCTCAGCAGAGATCCTTTCGGAGGCAACGGCGATTTGACATCGGCTGGCGAACCACAATCGAGGTCCAAAATTCCGAGATATTTTCCGAGCTGCGACACCATTAAGGCCTCCAAACGCATAAAAAGAATCTCCACAGTGGCGGCAGAGCAAACCGTGCGACAGCTACTGCCCTATCTGGCGGCCATGGCCTCTGGGATATTGAGAGATTCGGTGTCAACTCTACGGCGTTAGAGCGACAACCGCTTCTTTGTAAAACAGTGTCCACCCGTACAAACGGGCGGTCCGGCTAACGAATATTGTTGGCGACCGTGCCCGAACGGGCAATTGATGATTTTTTACAGGACGTGTTAGTTAGACTCATCCATGGGGCTGTACCCAGAGCATGCGGTTCTGGAAAATTGTTACGGAGGCGTCGTTGCGACGCCCTACTGGCTACTGAGGCGTAAAGCTGACGCGGCGGTCCGCTTTCGAGAGGACGAGCAGCGCCACCGCGACGGATGCATCCTTTTGGGCATCAGAAAAAGCTGAGTCGTCCGCAAGACTTCCTGATTGGACCGAGCGAGAGTATCAACGTCGCTAGTCGAGCCAACAGGAGGGCAATACACCCAACGCGTGGGCATTCCTGTCAAAGCAGCTAACCCAGATGCGGATATTAGAAAATGCGGTGCCGCTGGTACTTAAGTAGTAATCCTAATTGTCTAACGATGCACATCGCCACAAAGCTCCGTTGAATGGTCCGATGTCCGATATTCAACAATTGCGTGGACACCACTCCGTTTTAGGAGCCAATAATTGCTCGCTATACAGGTGTTGCCGTTCGAGCCCTCACGCGGTGAATCGCAGCATGTATCGCTCGTTCCGAAGTGAACAGGTACGCGTCTAACTCGGTAAGGGCCCCCTGGATATCACCTTGCTCCAGTTTTGCCACTAATGCTTCGTTCATCGCCGTGAACCGCTCATGGAGGTGGGGACCGTCGCCTACCTGGCCAAAAATCAGGCGCAATTCGGCAAGTACGAGATCAAACCACGCACTGAGGCGTTCGCTGTCACACAGATCAACCATAGATCTGTGAAACGCCATATTCAATGTGCCTACTCTCATCCAATCACCGGCTTCCCCGGCGCTTTTAGCCTCGTCGACGAGTGAGCGCATCTGCGCGACCGCGGGGTGCGCTTTCGTCGCCAGCAAGATCGCGCCTTTTTGAATGATGGATCGGACCCGATACAAGTCGATGACAGCCGCTTCGTCGGGAGCCGCAACGAATACACCGCGATTGGGGACATACACAAGCAGCCTTTGGCTGGTCAGTATCCTGAAGACCTCTCGCAACGTGTTTCGGGATATCTCGAACTGTTGAGATACCTGCTGCTCCGAAAGCTTCTCGCCCGCGCGATACTCCCCGGCGATGAGCATCTGTCGAATCCGCTCAGCGACCTTTAATGCGAGCGATTCTTCGTCGGATCCTGCCGAACTTACTGATCCCAACTTCGTCATGGTATGAATCTTGAAAACTTCACCGTTCCGCCCGGTGCCGCAAAGTGCGATTCTTGCATAATGTTGTTTAAGCGGTAGTCGAATGCGACGGCTCACCACACTATGCGCCGATGTGACTTCTCTATCAGCGAGGCACCAAAGGCCGAACCACAGCAGCAGTGTGTCGCGAGGCCAAGTTGCCGCTGAGGATCGCGAAAAGAGCGAGAAGTATATCAGTGCCCTCCCGTCCATCCGGGGCTCCGCGACCCCGTCTTTTTAGAGAATAATGGTTTTAGACGCCGGTTTGGTCGTTGTCCACAGCCCTGTTGCCATCTGCGCACCCTCTTCGCGTCTCAGATAGGCGGCGTCCTTGTCGCGCGGACATCGATGCCTGCATCGCTCAACGCGCCGCGAATTCGCCGCGCAAACGCCAGGGCGTGTTCGCCATCGCCATGCAGGCAGACGGTCTGCGCGTTGAGCGGCACCCACTCGCCCGATACTGCCTGCACGCGCCGTTCGCTGATCATCGCGAGCGCGCGGTCGAGCACAAGGTCTTCGTCATCCAGCAGCGCGCCCGGTTCCTTGCGCGGCACGAGCGACCCGTCCGCACGATAGCCGCGGTCGGCGAACACTTCTTCCACCGCGACCAGGCCGGCGCGCCGTGCGGCATCAATCAGATCGCTGTTCGCCAGACCGTACATAAGCAGCGACGGATCAAAGTCGAAAACCGCGGACGCGATCGCATCTGCGATTTCGGGCGTCCTCGCAGCCTGGTTATACAGCGCGCCGTGCGGCTTTACATGCGCGACGCGGCCGCCTTCTGCCCGCGCGATTGCCGAGAGCGCGCCCAGTTGGTATAGCACGCCTGCGTAGATTTCCTCGGGCGGCAGATCCAGTTCCTTGCGACCGAAGTTCTCGGGATCCTTGAAGCTCGGATGTGCGCCGATGGCCACGCTATTCTGCACGGCCCAGCGCACGCATTCGCGCATGGCGGTTGCACCGCCCGCATGCCAGCCGCAAGCGATGTTTGCCGAGCTAACGAATTTAATCAGAGCTTCGTCGGTGCCGCAGCCTTCGCCGAGATCGGCGTTGAGATCGATTTCCATGATGTTCTAGAGTGGTTCGAGGTGGTTTGTTTTGCCGCTTAGCGGCGCGCTTTTCATGCATCTCGAGGACCGTTCAAAGCTAAATTCACGTCCTTCGTTATGCCGCGGGCGCGCTTCTTCGATCGATGTTTCGAAGAAGGCAGCCGCCATTGGCGGGATCTCGCCGAGCTTCCGCAGGTCGGCCTCAGTGACTGCGCTGTCGCCCTAAACCCCGCAGTAGTTACCTGAAACTGAACAGCAACGCGAGGCTTCGCGTCGCCAAGTGCGTTCGGGTTTCCCTCACTATTTTGTTCAACAATATTATCGCTTATACTCAACAAAATGCAACGAGCTTGCGGCGGTGGCTATCCCTCCCGAACGCAAGTGGTGCGCGTTCGCTACTTGTGCGCGACGCCGCCTTCACGCCCCTTGATCTGACGCTTTTTATGACTAAAGCCTTACGTTTTCTGCCCGCTGGAGCTGATTGCATCCTTGTAGAGATGGAGAATCTCCACGTAACGCTGAGCCTGCTAGACGGTCTTCGCGTAAATCGTCTGGAAGGAGTTCTCGAGCTGGTCCCTGCTGCCTGCACGCTCTTGGTACGGTTTGATCCATTGGTCATCGATCGTGATGCACTGATAGACGCAATTCGCGCAACAAGTCTTGACTCCGGCACAACAATTCACGGGGTGAGTATCGATATTCCGGTGATTTACGACGGTGAGGACCTTGAGCACGTTGCGACTTTGCTTGGATGGTCGATTGACGAGCTAGTCCGCCGCCATACAGACGCGATGTACACGGTGGCTTTTACGGGTTTTGCACCAGGCTTCGCCTATCTGACCTGCGACGATCCAGCGCTGAATGTGCCCCGACGCGAGAGCCCCCGTACCCGCATCCCCGCCGGCTCTGTAGCACTTGGTGGGAGCTTCAGTGGCATTTATCCGTCCGACAGTCCAGGAGGCTGGCAGCTGCTAGGTCGAACTCCACTGAAAATGTGGGACATAAGCCGCCCTCGTCCGGCGCTTGCCGCACCGGGTGACAGAATCCGCTTCCGCGACATGTCAAAGGGGGCGAGCGTTCTTGTTGCGGAGCGCAAGCTAGTCAGCAGCGAAGTCAACGATCAGGGCCCGGGCCTTATCGTGACGCGCTGCGATCGCCCCGTACTCTTCCAAGACCTAGGTCGGCCTAATTGTTCCGACCAAGGCGTTACCGCCGCCGGTGCGCTTGATCGCGCAAGCCTTATTGAAGCCAATTTATGTGTGGGAAACCCGCAAGACACCCCCGCACTTGAAATCGCTTTAGGCGGATTCGCTCTCAAGGTAGACAGACCGGCTACGTTTGCTGTGACTGGCGCTTCAACTCCGGTGTTCATCGTTGCAGCCGACGGCCGTCGCATTCCCGCCCCGTTCGCGCGTCCTTTTGCCCTTGATGCTGGCGAGGAGCTGACACTTGGCTTCCCAGAAGAAGGAACGCGTAGCTACCTAGCTCTCAGGGGCGGCTTTTCTGTCGAACGAGTGCTCGGTTCAGCGGCAACAGACACACTGTCAAAGATCGGGCCTAAACCTATTGTCAACGGCGACGTTCTCATACCGGCGGCAATGCCTGTGGCCGCGGTTGACAGCGTTCGGCCTGACGGTGCGCCACTGCCCACAACCCAAGACACGGTGACGATTGATGTGCTGCTCGGACCACGAACCGACTGGTTCACCGACGACGCAGTCGAGACATTCCTCCACCAAAAGTGGCAGGTCACCGCCGAGTCGAGCCGTGTCGGTATGCGACTGAGCGGCGCTGTAGCGCTCAAACGCAAAGATACGCGCGAGCTCCCTTCTGAGGGTTGCCCATATGGAGCGATTCAGGTACCGCCTTCCGGCCAGCCCGTGATTTTCCTTGCCGATCATCCGGTCACCGGCGGCTATCCAGTGATTGCCGTCGTAGCCCGACATCATCTGAACGTTGCCGGACAAATTCCCATCGGCGCGAGCATTGTGTTCAATGCCATCGAAGCCTTCGAGCCACTCGTAATTGAAAACCATCAATGAAAAAGCTCCTAATTGCTAACCGCGGTGAAATCGCCATCCGTATCGCCAGGGCAGCGCGCGACTATGGCGTCGCCTCTGTCGCCGTCTATGCCGATGCCGACGCCAACTCACTGCACGTCGAAGTTGCCGATGAAGCCTATTGTCTCGGACCCGGCCGTCCAGCTGACACCTATCTGAACATCGAAAAAATCCTCGGTATTGCCAAGAAAGCTGGGGCAGACGCCATCCATCCCGGCTATGGGTTTCTCTCTGAACGAGCGGAATTCGCCCAAGCGGTGCTTGACGCGGGCCTCACCTGGGTTGGCCCGCCGCCCGCAGTCATCAAGGCACTCGGTGACAAGGTTGAGGCGCGGCGCATCGCCGCCAAAGTTGGCGCTCCACTCGTCAGAGGATCGGAGGGCCCGCTCACCTCGGCCGCCGAGGCCATCGCTTTTGCCAAACACGTTGGGCTGCCGATTGCTATCAAAGCCGCCTTTGGTGGCGGAGGCCGCGGCATGAAGGTCGTTCGAAAACTTGAGGACGTTGGTGAACTCTTCGAGTCCGCCGTGCGGGAAGCGACTGAAGCCTTCGGCAGAGGCGACTGCTATGCAGAGCAGTTCCTTGACAGACCGCGGCATGTCGAGGCGCAAGTCATCGCAGATCACTACGGCAATACAGTGGTGCTCGGCACGCGCGATTGCTCGCTCCAACGACGCAACCAGAAGCTGGTCGAGGAGGCACCTGCGCCCTTCATTACGGAGGAGCAGCGTACGCGTATCCACGATGCCGCCCGCGCCATTTGCGCAGACACGGGCTATGTCGGCGCTGGCACCGTCGAGTTTCTGCTCTCGGAAGGTGGCGTTATTTCCTTCCTTGAGGTCAATACCCGACTGCAGGTTGAGCACCCGGTAACAGAGGAAACGACCGGCGTCGACATTGTCGTCGAACAGCTACGGATCGCCGACCGCCTTCCCTTGTCGGTCACAGACACACCCGCAGTCCGCGGCCACGCCATTGAGTTTCGAATCAACGCAGAGGACCCCGGTCGCGGCTTTCTGCCGACACCAGGGCTTATCACGCGTTTTCAAGCACCGTCGGGGCCCGGTATCCGCCTGGATTCGGGCGTGCAAAGCGGTTCGGAGATCCCTAGTCTGTACGACTCCATGATGGCGAAACTGATTGTCACTGGGGAAACGCGCGAGGAGGCCCTGACTCGTGCACGCCGCGCCCTGGCTGAGTTTCGGATAGATGGTGTCGCCTCGGTGCTGCCTTTTCACCGAGCCGTATTGAGCGAACGCAGCTTTACCGGAGAAGACGGCTTTGGCGTTCATACCAACTGGATCGAAACCAGTTTGCACAACTTCGAACCCGCTCCGCGGGTCGAGTCAATCGAAAGCGGAGTTTTGCGCACCTTCATTGACATTGACGGAAAGCGCTGTGAGGTTGGCTTGCCCGCCGCGATCTTCTCCCGGTTGGCGTCTCCCGGCTCGGCTACTACCATTCCGACACCGAAAGTGGATGGAGTCTTGACTGCGCCAATCCCTGGCAGGCTCCTGAAGTGGTTGGTAAATGACGGGGCGGAGGTCTCCAAGGACGAACCGCTGGCAGTTGTTGAAGCGATGAAGATGGAAACCGTTGTCAGCGCGCCGAGGGGGGGTCGTATCCGAATCAAAGTCGACGCCGGTACGCTGGTCGACCTCAGCACAGAGCTGGCAGGTATTGACTGACAGCACTAAGGTATGTCACTCATAAGTATGGCACTCCATCAATTAACGGTAATCCCGGAGATCAATTTTAGATGAAGCCCACTCCAATAACTCAAGCACCCGCAGACGCCCCGGCAAGAAAGGCCATAAAGCCTGTTACTTGCTATCCGACGGAGCAGCTGAGACGGCCGGATCTCGCTGCCTATCGCGCGGTTCGCGACACTCTTCAAGTGGTCAACACGGTAATCGTACCGCCACGGGAAGCGGCGACCTGGGAAGTCCCAGCCGGACACTTCTTCCGCGTGATTTGCTCCGAGGGGTCGCAGGTTGGAGATCTCAATCTCTTCAACCTTCATGACCTGAACGAGAAGTTCTATAGCGGCAAAACACGTGCGCTCAATGGTACGCACGTAGGCCTCGGTGATCAGCTCTTCTCGTCCTTCCCCTACCTTCGACCGATTGCGACGATCACCCATGACACATTGGATTGGTACGGCTTCGATGAGTTCGGCGGTTCAGTTCACGACGTTATTGGTACACGCTGCGACCCCTACACGCACAACATGCTGAACAGCGGCGCGCAGTATCACCATTGCTGCCACTCAAATCTCACCCGCGCCCTGGCTCAAACGACGGGCAAGTCACTGGCAGAGTCCGAAGCATACGTTCACGACGTGCTGAACGTCTTCATGTGCACAGGGTTCTCGAAGGACACTGGCGAGTATTTCATGAAGGCGAGCCCGGTGCGTCCCGGCGACTATCTCGAGTTCTTCGCGGAAATTGACCTGCTGGCCTGCATGTCTGCGTGCCCGGGCGGCGACTGTTCCTCGGAACACTCGTCCGACACCGCAGCTTGCTATCCCCTAAAGGTCGAGATCCTTAAGCCGAAGCAAACCCCTGAGAACTGGGCACCGTCGGCGCTCAACGGATATGACCGCACCCACGGCCTAACGGGTGCGCGATAGCTGCCTCTTCCGGAGTTCACCGAAATCCATTCTCGCGCGCGCGACGCAATGCCTTTGGATCGGATCACGACCGGTGCGTTGGATTCTGTCCCGTATGGACTGCGCCTTGCAACGGGTTCAAGGACAGTCGGCGCCGAGATGGGAAGATCGACCCGCGAATCATCCGCCGGATCTGAGCAGGTACCGAAAGGAGCGAAGCGCGTTGCCTCTGCAATTCGGCAGGAGACGGTCAATTGGAGGTAGTCGGACCAGAGGGTTCCGCACCAACACGGCTCTCCACCTCTCCATTGGACGCGGACATCTCGGGCTCACGCCCGTGGTCTCGTCCATCGCGGACCTGGAGACAAGCGGCTCGTGCTGCCAAAGTGAGTATGAGTCGCAGCAATTATTAGTTATCCAAACCGTCACGCAGCCTTCCGATTCGCCTGAAAAGAGCGGGGAGATCAAGCGTCGGCGTGAATCAGAAGGAGAAGCTCATGGCAAGTGCAGCAAGGTCGCTAAGAACGATGGTTCAGGATTGGTTGTCACCGACGAGAGGATTTCGGGTAAGTCATGTTGGCCGCACAGTAGGCGGTCGCTATGTTTGCGTTGTCGCAGATAACGGTTCCGGCCCAATGGCGATTTTCTTCTTCCGCCACCGGGATGGATCATGGTGCGTTTTCCCGCCGCCACCGGAAAGGCCCGCTTTGCGGATTGCAGATTGCTGTTGAACGCGTGGCATTCCCCAACGCAAACGAGAGAGAATTGCCACCTCACTCATCCGAGGTCGGTGCGATTCGCTGATGCGCCCTCGATCGTACCACGACGTGTTTTTGGGCAGAATCATTAAGCACTGACTGTCCGCGCTTCACCGGCGATTGCACCGATGGCATCCTCATGCTCTTTTGTTACCATCGTGTTGTGCAGTCGACGCCAATCACGGTTAGCAAAGCAATATGGGCGGGCTTTGTCCACCAGTGACGCTCGTTGACGACCTTGGAAGCGAGTCGCTCCGGCTGCGAGTCGCTCCGGCAGAATGCTTCGCTATTCGGGGCAGTCGTCCTTTTGTGCGAAATCTGGCGGTAGTATCGCGCAGAGTCGCTTGCAGCAATGCATGAATATTGCAACACCAGAGCTATATGGAGCAGCACCCGCCGTGCCAACGGTGGCGAATCGCCGCCTAGCCTTCAGAAGTTCCTTTGCCTGCGTAACTATTTGCGAACGCTCGTGTAATAGAAGCCAGGTTCGCGGCACGCGCCCGTCCGCCCGCATCCAGATGCCACATCCCCACGGTCACGACTCGCTCGAGACAAAGAGCCGCATCCTGCAGATCAGCGTCTAGTTCTCCCCGCCGGAATAGTGTATCCAGTGTGATCGCGCCGGTGAGCACCCGGGAGAGCATTGGTTTGCGTCCGGCTGCCTGTTCGTCAAGCGCATATGCGGCGTCCAACAGACCTGAAAACACCCTATTGCGATTACTCATCAATACCTCTCCCTAGGTCTGTCGAAACAGGCTGGTCTATGTGCGCACGAGCGTTTGCCGCGAAAGTGTATCGGCTCCGGTTGTCTGGACAAGCTTTTGCAGCTCAGGCGGCCAGCTTCATCAGCCTTTCCTGACGGGCTTCG
>NZ_SELS01000091.1 GCF_004197395.1 Paraburkholderia sp. UYCP14C
TGGCTATGCATGACCTGCCTTCGTCTTGTTTATCCAGAAACCGGGACGATACCACCCACTGAAAATTCAATAGAGGCATAAAAGAAATGCGCGCTTGCCGCTTGGTGGCGCGCAAGCACGCCAGATGCTCGTGCTCGTGCCGTACTCCTGCGTGACTCCTGTTTGCGCGTGAAGACAGGTATTGTGCTCGCGTCTGCGTTTGGGCGGCGGCTTCGGTTTGGGATCGGACTGAGGTTTGGCGGAAGGCATGGACGAATGCGCGGCCCGTCGATGGACCCGCTACGCGGACCGCTTCACGAACACCAGACTGAAGTTGTTCGCCGGCATCACGACCACCCGCTCGCAGGTGAGCCCCGCCGCGTCGCCGAGCGCGACGACCGCTTCCATATCGCGCACGCCCCATTCGGGATCGCGGCTCTTCAACCACTGATCGAACGCTTCGTTGCTCGGCGCCGTATGCGCGCCGCCGCGCCGGTAAGGGCCATATAGATAGAGCACGCCGCCGTCGACGAGCCGCCGCCCCGCGCCCTCGAACAGCGCCTGCGCCGCGCTCCACGGCGAGATGTGGATCATGTTGATGCAGACGATCGCGTCGAGCGCGTCGACGCCCCAATCCGGCTGATGCACGTCGAGCGCGAGCGGCGCGCGCAAGTTCGCGAGCCCCGCGTGCGCGGTCCACGCGGCAATCGACGCGCGCGCTTCCTCGTCGGCATCGCTCGGCTGCCAGTCGAGACCGGGCAGCGCGCCGGCGAAGCAGATCGCGTGCTCACCGGTGCCGCTCGCGATTTCGAGCACGCGGCCGCGCGCCGGCAGCGCATCGCGCAGCACGGCGAGGATCGGTTCGCGATTGCGTTCGGCGGATGGTGAATGTTGCCGGGTGTCGGTCATGGTCGGCCTTGCGTTTTGCATTTGCGTTTTACGTTAGTACAGCGTGGCGCGCACGCGCTCGGGCAACTCGCGATCGTAGGCGGCGGCATCGAATTGCTCGCCGCCGTTCGTGGCGATGATGCGTTGCAGGATCTCGCCCGCGCTCGGCAGTTGCGAACGCTCGACGTGACGCGCCGGGTCCCACAGCTGCGAGCGCACGAGCGCCTTCGAGCAATGAAAGTACACGGCGTCGACGTCGATCAGCAGCACGGTGCGCGGCAGTTTACCGTCAACGCCGAAACTGTCCAGCAGCGCCGCATCGTTCGACACGCGGCCGCGGCCGTTCACGCGCAACGTCTCGCCGACACCCGGGATCACGAACAGCAGCGCGACGCGCGGATCGACGATGACGTTGCGCAGGCTGTCGAGCCGATTGTTGCCGGGGCGGTCCGGCAGCGCGAGCGTGCGTTCGTCGACGACGCGCACGAAGCCCGCTGTGTCGCCGCGCGGCGAGCAGTCGAGACCGTCGGGGCCGCTCGTCGCGAGCACCACGAACGGCGCGGCGGCGATGAACGCGCGGTAGTCGTCGTTGACATACGGGATCTCCTTGCGCAGCGCGCGCTCGCCTGGTTGTGCGTACAGCGCTTCGAGCTGTTCGATCGTCGTCAGCATGGAGGTTTCCTCAACCGTTGATGGTGATTCGCGCGACGTATTCATTCTCGATCGCCGGCCAGCAGACCGGCGAGCGCACTCAAGGTATCGCCGCACGGCGCGGCCACCTTCAGCGACAGCAGCGGATCGGCGCGCGTGCGGCCGAGGTTGATCGCCGCGATCGGCTTGCCCTGGCGCTGCGCCCACACGCAGAAGCGGTAGCCGGAATACACCATCAGCGACGAACCGGCCACCAGCACAGCGTCGGCCGCATCGAGCGCATGCGTGGCCGCAACGACTCGCGCCTTCGGCACGTTCTCGCCGAAGAACACCACCGACGGCTTCAGCATCCCGCCGCAGTTCGAGCATGCCGGCACGCGAAAGCCGCCGAGATCGTGCCACTCGAGATGCGCGTCGCCATCGGCGGCGGCTTCGGCGGTGACGTCGAGGAGCGCGGGGTTGTCGGCTTCGAGCGTGCGCTGGATCTGCGCGCGCGAATGCTGCGTGCCGCAGTCGAGACAACCGACGCCGTCGATGCCGCCATGCAGCTCGATCACGTCGCGGCTGCCCGCGCGCTGATGCAAACCGTCGACGTTCTGCGTGACCAGCGTCGGCACGTGGCCCGCCGCTTCGAGTCGCGCGAGCGCGACATGCGCGGCATTCGGCTGCGCGCGCGCGACGAGCGGCCAGCCGACCATGCTGCGCGCCCAGTAGCGCTGACGCATCGCGAGCGTGCCGAGAAACTCCTGCAGCGTGATCGGCGGCGAGCGCTTCCATGCGCCGTTGTCGTCGCGATAGCCGGGGATGCCGGAGTCGGTGCTGATGCCCGCGCCGGTCAGCACGAACAGGCGCGGGTGACGCTGCACGAAGCGATGCAGATCGTCTAGCGTGTGCGGGTCGGCGTGGGATTCGGTCGGCGTGAGCTGAAGGTCGGTCATGACGGGGACGGTGGAGGATCGTGCGCGAATTCGTGTGCCAATCAGCGGCGCGGGCCCGGTTTGCCGCGCGAGGGTGTCGAGCGACTCGGGTCGGCTGGCGGCTTCGACTTCGCGCCCTGCGTGTTCGCTCGCCGCGACGGCCGCGCATTCTGCGCCTGCCGCGCAGCCCGCGCGAGTTCGTAGCGCTCGAGCGCTTCGTCGTAGAGATCGAACACGCACTGCGTGCAGCCGCTATGACAGCAGTCGTCGAGATCGGGCCGCACGGGCGGCTGCGGGGGCGGGTCGTCGCTCGGTGTGGCTCGGGGCACGGCGCGGGGCATTTGCGTTGCAAGACGGCGGAGCGCCCAGTATAAGTTGAACCCGCGCGCCCTGCTCCCGCCACTCGCCGCGCGGATGCGGCGCGCCGCTCAACCGCGCCCGACGAACGGCATCTTGCTCGCCATGATCGTCATGAACTGCACGTTCGCCGACAGCGGCAGGCTCGCCATATGCAGCACCGCGTCGGCGACGTGCTGCACGTCCATCAGCGGCTCGACCGCGATCTCGCCGTTCGCTTGCGGCACGCCGCGTGCCATGCGCGCGGCCATCTCGGTCCCCGCGTTGCCGATGTCGATCTGCCCGCACACGATGTCGTATTTGCGGCCGTCGAGCGACACCGCTTTCGTGAGCCCGGTAATCGCATGCTTGGTCGCCGTGTACGCGGCGCTGTTCGGGCGCGGCGCATGCGCGGAGATCGAGCCGTTGTTGATGATGCGCCCGCCACGAGGGTTCTGCGTCTTCATCAGGCCGAACGCCGCGCGCGTGCACAGGAATACGCCGTTCAAATTGGTGTCGACGATCGAGCGCCACTCGTCGATGCTCACTTCGTCGAGATCGACCGGCGAGCCGTTGCGTCCCGCGTTGTTGAACAGCACGTCGAGCCGGCCGAAGCGCGCGCGGATCGTGTCGAACAGCGCGGCGACGCTGGCGGCGTCGGTGACGTCGCACGATACCGCGAGCATGTCGCCCCCCAGCGCCTGCGCTTCCTGCGCGACCGCCTCGAGCGCGGCCTGGCGGCGTCCCGCGAGCACCACGCTATAGCCGTGCTGCGCGAGCGTCAGCGCGCACGCGCGGCCGATGCCGCTGCCCGCGCCCGTCACCAGCGCCACTTTTCCGTTTTGTGTTTCCGACATCACGCATCTCCTGTTGGATTGGGCTGCGACGCGCACCATACAACAGCGAATCGGCGATCGCAAACCGGGGACGTCTTTCAGCGCGCTTTCACAGGCAACGCGGCGCGTCGACGAGCACAACAATGGTATTGTTCGCGGTTGCGCATCGCGCACGATTCACGGCCTTCCCGGGATGGACGAAGGCGTACTGGAAGCACGTTTGATGAATGAATTCCCCAACCTACCGCGCCGCTGGCCCCGTAGCCGCAACTCCGCGCTGCTGAACGGCACGATCGGCTGGCACGTGATCGTGCTGATCGGCGTGGCCGTCGCGCCGGCCGCGTGGCCATGGTGGCTCGCCGCGATCGTCGCGAACCACGCGCTGTTCACGATCACAGGACTGTTGCCGCGCACGACGCTGCTCGGCCCCAACTGGACCCGCCTGCCCGCGAGCCCGCGCAACGCGGATGCGATCGCGCTGACCATCGACGACGGCCCCGATCCCGTCGTCACGCCGCAAGTGCTCGATCTGCTCGATGCGTTCGACGTGCGCGCGACGTTCTTCTGCATCGGTTCGAGGGTCGAGCGTTATCCGCGACTCGCGCGCGAGATCGTCGCGCGTGGACATGCGCTCGAAAATCATTCGCAGGCACACGTGCATACGTTTTCGGTCACGTTTCCGCACGCGTTGACGCGCGAGATCGCTGCCGCGCAACGCACGCTCGAAACCGTCAGCGGCGCGCGGCCGATGTTCTTCCGCGCACCCGCCGGCCTGCGCAACCTTTTCCTGGAGCCGGTGCTGCGCAAGCTCGATTTGCGTCTCGCGGCATGGACGCGGCGCGGCTACGATACGCGCGAGCGTGACCCTCACGTGGTCGCCCGGCGGCTGCTCGATGGCCTCGCCGCGCGCGACATCCTGTTGCTGCACGACGGCAACGCCGCGCTGACGATCGAAGGGCAGCCGCTGATTCTCGCGGTGCTGCCGAGCGTGATCGAAACGGCGCGCGAGCGGCATCTGCGTTTCGTGACGCTGCGCGAAGCGCGCGTCGACGATTGTCGATGCGCGTGAAGTGACACCAGGCGCGCACAGCGCTACATGCTGAAATCCGCCGCCATATCCTCATCGGTACGCGCTTCGAGCTTGCCGCTGCGGCACGCTTTCATGAACACGTCATAGTCGCGCTCGACCTGATCCGCATAGGCGCTCGCGTAGCCGGCCAGCGCTTCGGCGAACTGATCGCCGCGGCCGATGTACGAGCTGATCTCGATCGCCTGGCCGCTCGCCTTCGCATGCGCGCGCGCCATGATCCAGCCGCATAGCCGCGCATAGCCGTCGAGCAGTTCGCTATCGAACAGCTCGATATTCGCGGACAGCTTCATGTCGCGCAGCTGGCGGAAATAGAAATGCCGCCCGAGCGGCCCCGTCCCCCAGCCGAGGAAGACGTCGCTCGCGGCCTGCAGCATCCGCTGTCCTTGCACGACGCGCTCGCCCTGATGCTTGAGCGCCGGCGACTTGTAGAACTGCGCGATCACCGATGGCCGCGCCTCCTTCAGCTGCAGGAACAACGGCTTGCCCATGTGATCGACGAGCAGCACGACCAGACAACGCGTGCCGACGCTGCCGACGCCGACCACCTTGAACACGATGTCCTGCCTCGTGAAGTGATCGAGCAGTTCGCGCCGGTCATGCGCCAGCGACTTGCGGTATTCGTTCCACACCTGCTCGACCATTTTGTCGACGTTGCCGGTGCGGTAGGTTTCAGTTTCCTCGGCCGTAAACAGCGTGTTCGCACCAAGTATGTGAAACAACGCGGGCGGCGCGTCGTGGATCTTCCAACGATTGCCATCGAACGAGGCCATTTTTTCGAGCAGGTTTTCATGCGTGCGGCTCGCGGCCTTTTCCATGCCGCGCCGCACCGCGCGGCGGCCCTCGGGCGTCAGCGCGATCTCGGCCATGCGGTCGAACGTGATGCGGTCGTACCACAATTCGAGCGCACCGAACTGCGCGTATTGCGCGATGCGATCGCGATACGAGCGGACCGCGGTCATCACGAGGCTCTCGGCGGTGCCACGGCTCAGCCGCATATGGCGCGCGGCCACGACGAGGCTCGCGCACAGGCGCTTCAGGTCCCATTCGAATGGGCCGATCGCGACTTCGTCGAAGTCGTTCAGGTCGAAGATCAGTTGCCGCTCGGGCGTCGCGAAGCCGCCGAAATTCATCAGATGACCGTCGCCGCAGATCGGCATGCTGAGCCCTGTGTCGTGCACCTTGCTCAGATCGTGCGCCTGCAGGATCGCGCTGCCGCGAAAGAACGTGAAAGGGGACACGGCCATGCGCCCGTAGCGCAGCGGCGCCAGCCTCTCGACGCGCTCCGCACTGCTTTGTTTCAGCAGTTCGATCGGATCGCGGTGCAACTCGCCGACCGCCCGATGGCTCGAGCGTTTCGAATGGTCGCGCGCGGCGCGGCCGCGCGCTTCCCGTTCGGCAATGGTGCTGGCTTTCATGGTTTCTCTCCGTTTGGCGAGTCTTGAACCGGCGATGACAGAGACTGCTTCGCGCGCATGGCGTCGTTGAACCGAGGGCTGCAGTCGCGATCATAACGGGTCGGAACAGCAGATCGGTAAAAATGTACTGGTGCTTTCTCTGCCTCACGTTCGCCCGAATCGCGGCCAAAAGCGGACAAACTTACCGACGGGTTTCTGCGAAAACTAACCGGTTGGTGAAAATTTCAACTTTCGTCGCACCATGCACTTCAGCAAATGCGAAGCGCGCCGTATACCCATCCATAAGGATTTTCACGACGCACGAAAAGCCCTTGAAAAAGGGCCTGTTTCGCACTGTGCATGAACGTGCGTCGCGCAAGGAAAAACGGAGAAAGCATGTTTGTCGCAATCGGCTGGGTCGTCGTAATCGTTTCTGTGATCGGAAGTTTCGTTGGCGTCGGCGGACATCTGCCGGCGCTCGTACAGCCGTTCGAACTGCTATGTATTTTCGGTGCGGCGATCGGCGCGTTTGTCGTTAGCAATCCGACCTCGACGCTGAAGAAGACCATCAAGGCGCTGCCATCGTGCTTCAAGGGCGGCGGCTATACGAAAGAAAAATATCTGGAGCTGATCGCCCTTCTTTACGAACTGCTGCAAAAGGCGCGCAAGGAAGGGATGATGGCACTAGAAAACGACGTCTCCAACCCCGAGGACAGCGTGATTTTCCAGAAGTACTCGCACGTGCTCGAGGATCACCACCTGCTCGATTTCATCGTCGACTATTTGCGCATGATGTCGGGCGGCAACGTCAACGTGCACGAGATGCAGGACCTGATGGACGAAGAGTTGGCCACTCATCATGCGGAAGCGTCGGTGGCGGCCAACGCGATCCAGAAGATGGCCGACGGCCTGCCCGCGTTCGGCATCGTCGCCGCGGTGATGGGCGTCGTGCACACGATGGGCTCGGTCGGCGCGCCGCCCGCCGTGCTCGGCGAGATGATCGCGGGCGCGCTGGTCGGCACCTTCCTCGGCATTCTGCTCGCGTATGGCTTCATCGGGCCCGTCGCCGATCTGCTGAACGCGAAGGGCCGCGCCGAAGCCAAACCGTATCAGTGCGTGAAGGCGGTGCTGCTCGCGTCGCTGTCCGGCTACGCGCCGCCGGTCGCGGTGGAATTCGGCCGCAAGGTACTGTTCACCGCCGACCGCCCGAGCTTCCAGGAACTCGACGACGCCGTGCGCGCGACCAGAATGCCGAAGTCGGCCTGAAGCGGAGCGGCAACATGAGCGAAAGAAGATCGCGCGCGGCGCGGGAGGCGGCGCCCCCGCCGGTGATCGTGCGTCGTTCGAGGAAGGGCGACGAGCACGGCGCGCATCATGGCGGCGCCTGGAAGATCGCCTACGCCGACTTCGTCACCGCGATGATGGCGTTTTTCCTGCTGATGTGGCTGCTCGGCTCCACGTCGAAGTACGACAAGCAAGGCATCGAGGACTACTTCAACACGCCGCTGTCGAGCCTGCTCGGCGGCAACGAAGGCACCGCCGCGGCGCGGCCGAGCGTCGTGCAGGGCGGCGGGCGCGACGTCTCCGATACGCGGCCCGGCGTCGGCACGAAGAGCCAGACCGAGCCGACGCCGCCGCGTGCCGCGACGCCCGCCGTCACGCCGGCGGATGCCGAGCGCTTGCAGCAGCTGAAGGCGAAGCTCAGCGCGCTGATCGAGCAGAGCCCCGTGCTGAAGACGTTCAAGGACCAGATCCGCATCTCGATCACGAACGAGGGCCTGCGCATCGAGATCGTCGATTCGCAGAACCGGCCGATGTTCGCGTCCGGCAGTTCGAAGCTGCAGCCGTACGCGGTGACGATCCTCACGCAGATCGGCGCCGCGCTGAACGACGTGGACAACCGCGTTTCGATCGCGGGCCACACCGACGCGGTGCCCTACACGGCCGGCCCCGAAGGCTATTCGAACTGGGAACTGTCGTCCGAACGCGCGAATGCGGCGCGCCGCGCGCTGGTTGCCGGTGGCATGCACGGCGAAAAGCTGCTGCAGGTGCGCGGCCTCGCCGACGTGCTGCCGCTGAACAGCCACGTCGCCGATGAGCCCACCAACCGGCGCATCAGCATCCTCGTGCTGAACAAGGCCGCGGAGCAGGCATTCTTCCACGATGGCGGCCGCACCACGCTCGATGAATCGCCGCCGGTGAGCGCGGCGCTTCCGGCCGTGGCGGCGCGGCTGCAACCGGATTTGCAACCCGCTTCGCAGCCTGCTACCCAACCCGCCACCGGCACCCGTAGTACACCGTAGTATTTTCGCCACCACGTTCGCCTGAGCGCGAAAGGCCGTGCGGCCGCGCGTAGAATCGAACGCATGCGCCCTACCCTCGTTCCGCAGCGCGAGCCCGAGCTGCCGCTGCATACGCCCAGTGTGTCGTCGCTGACGTTGGCGGCAGTGACTGCGCTGATCGCGTGGATCGCGCTCCTCGCGCAAGCCGACCTGACGATCGATCGCACGCTCGCGCGCGGGCTCAGTGTGTTCGACGCGCTCGCGCGCATGAGCAGCTATCTGACCAATCTGACGGTGCTCGCGAGCGCGTTGTGCTTCACCTGCATCGCGCTGTGGAAGCACCGCTCGCCGCTCGTGCGCTTTTGCCGGCAGCCGACCGTCGTGACCGCGGTGGTCGCGTACATGGTATTCGTCGGCATCGCGTACAACGTGCTGTTGCGCGGAATGTGGCCGCTGTCACCCTACCGGCGCCTGCTCAACGAGTCTCTGCACAGCGTGCTGCCGATGCTCGCCGCGCTCTACTGGGTGCTGTTCGTGCCGCGCTTTCATCTGCGCTTGCGCCACGCTCTGCTGTGGCTCGTCTATCCGCTCGCCTATCTCGGCATCACGTTCTGGCGCGGCAGCCTGTCGGATTTTTATCCGTATCCGTTCATCGACGTCGAAACGCTCGGGCTGCGCCAGGTGCTCGTCAATTCCGCGCTGCTGTTCGGCGGCTTTCTGATGCTGCTGGCCGTGTTCGTCGGCATCAATTTCAGGCGCCGACGATGATCTCGCAGCAAGTTCCGGTCAAGCGGATGCAATTGCGCCCTGTTGCCGGGCGCACTTCTTGCGGCCCTTTCGTCACTGACGCAGGTCGACGCCACCATGGCTCGGCTTGCGCGGCGCCCTTGTGCGGGCGCGTTGCAAATCCGGCGCGCCCGCACGTAAATATGACAACAGGAGCGATGCATATGGATACGAATTCAGCGGCAGGCGCGGTGAAGGAAGTCGCGGGCAAGGTGCAAAGCGCGGTCGGCGAAGCAATGGGCGACACCAGCGCGCAAGTGGCGGGCAAGGCGCGCGAATTGAGCGGCAAGGCGCAGCAGTTGTGCGCGAATACGACGAGCCTCGTGCGCGACACGACGGCCGAAAACCCGTTCACGACGCTGGCCGTCGTCGCACTCGCCGGGTTCGTGATGGGCGCGCTGTGGTCGCGCGGCGGTCGCGACTACGATTGACGCAGGCACGGCGCCGTATCGACGGCGCCGATCAACGGTGCGAAGCAGTCGCACCAAAGCGGGCGATCGGCCCCAGGCAGATCGCCCGCTGCTTCACTAGCCACTCTTCTTCTTGCGGCCCGCACCCATTTCCAGTTCGATCCATGTCGGCGCATGGTCGCTCGCATGCGGTTCGCCGCGCACCCAGCGGTCGACGCCCGCATCGCGCAGGCGCGGCGCGAGATCGGCGCTCAGCAGCAGATGATCGATGCGCAGCCCCGAGTTGGTGTCCCAATGACGGCGGAAATAATCCCAGAACGTGTAGACGCGCTCGGCGCCGAAATGCGTGCGCAGCGCATCGGTCCAGCCTTGCGCGAGCAGACTGCGATAACGCTCGCGGCTTTCCGGCTGAAGCAGCGCGTCCTTTAGCCACGAGCGCGGGTTGTAGATGTCTTGGTCGGTCGGCACGACGTTGAAGTCGCCCGCGATCACGACCGGGTGGCCGCTCTTGTAAAGCCGTGCCGCATGCGCGATCAGATGATCGAACCACGCGAGCTTGTAGTCGAACTTGGGGCCGGGCTGCGGATTGCCGTTCGGCAAGTACAGACACCCGATCAGCACGCCGCCGACCGCGGCCTCGATGTAACGGCTATGCGTGTCCTCTTCGAAACCGGGTAGACCGCGCCGCGTTTCGACCGGCGTGTCGCCTTTGGCGAGAATCGCCACGCCGTTCCATGCGCTTTGGCCTTGCCACACGGCGCCATATCCGGCGTCGCGCAATGCGTCGACTGGAAACGCGCTATCGACCGCCTTCAGTTCCTGCAGGCAGACGACGTCCGGCGCCTCGCGCTCGAGCCATTGCAATAGCGCCGCCTGCCGAGAGCGGATGCCGTTGATGTTGAACGTCGCAATGCGCAGCTTCGCCATGATCATCCCTCCCTCGCCGGCAGATTCGTTCGAAGCAACGACCCCATTTTGGCCTGGTCCTGGCCCGTGCCAAATCTATCATCCGCCAAGCGAATACCATTCCATCCGCGTCAAACCTGTCGACATCCGCAGCGAAGCCACCTCCAAGTCTGATCAATGGCGTTGAAAGTCGGATGGTAATTTCACGGTAAGAGTATGTGTATGCCATTATAATGTCGCGCACCCACCGGCCACCGGCCGATTCGGGCAAGGCGGATTGCTCGCCTGCTTTTTTGTTGACTGACTCGAAACCGTTTCAATGGAAGCTGCAATGATCGCTGCCCCTTCATGTCCGCAATGCGCGATGGAAAACACGTACCCTGACGGCACGCTGTACGTGTGCGCGGACTGCGGCAACGAATGGTCGACCGCCTCCGGCGCCGACTCGAGCGATGAACCGGCGGGCAACGTCGTCAAGGATGCGAACGGCAACGTGTTGTCGGACGGCGATGCGGTCGTGCTGATCAAGGATTTGCGCGTCAAAGGCTCGTCGATCACGCTGAAGATGGGCACCAAGGTGAAGAGCATCCGGATCGTCGGTGGCGACCACGAAATCGACTGCAAGACGGACGCGGGCAGCTTCATGCTGAAGGCCTGCTTTCTGAAGAAGGTCTGACGGGCATACCGGGAATGGCTGAGGATCGAACCTCGTACGACGCGTTCGTCAAATTCATGTCCACGCCGATCAGTGCTGGGCAACCGTTCGTGCTGGAGACGCAGCACGCGGTGTCGCTGCACTTCGATCACTTCGCCACGCAGAGCTTCATGTCGCTCAGAAATCCGGAAAGGCTCGCGCTCGGCTATACCCGCGCGATGATGGGTTTTCTGCTGCTGCAGCCGGCTCCCACGCACATCTGCATGATCGGACTAGGCGGGGGATCGCTGGCGAAGTATTGCTATCGGCATCTGACCGAGGTCGCGATCGACGCAGTTGAGATCAACCCCGAGGTGATCGCGCTGCGTGACGTGTTCAGGATTCCGGCGGACGACGCACGGTTCAAGGTGGTTTGCGCGGATGGCGCGGACTACTTGATGAAGGATGACATCCGCACGGATGTGATCCTGGTTGATGCGTTTGGCGCGGACGGGATGGCGGACCGATGCGCGGACATCGCATTCTTCACCGCCTGTCGCGAGCGTTTAACCGGGACGGGAGTCCTCGTCATCAACTTGACGGACGACGATCCGGCCATACCGCAGCACCTCGATCGGCTGAAATCCGTATTTGGCGCTTCCTATACGATCGTTCGGTGCGGCGACGACAGCAACTTCGTCGCGTTCGCCTGGAAAAGCGGGCAGCGTTTGCCGCCCGGAGAAGTCCTGTTCGAGCGCGCCCTCTCGTTTGCCTTTGCAGGCGAGCTCAAGCTGTCCGCTACTGCTCGCCACCTGATAGAGGGCGAGCGCCTCGATCCGCAGCGGCTGGTCTGGCATGCGCAAGGGCAAGGGAAAGCACAAGGGCATTGGGAAATCGGCGCTTGACCGGCACGCGGCGTCAACCCGGGCGTTACTTGCCCCGCTTGGCGAGTGGGCTCTTGGTCTTGTAGGTCACGCCGTGACGCTCGAGATACTCGCGGATCAGTTGGCGGACCACTTGTGACGGCGTCAGATCTTGCGCCGAGCAGAGCATTTCAAATGCTTCCTTCTTGGCAGGGTCGATCAGGACGGTCAGGCGTGCGGTTTTCGTTTCCATTGCGAGGACGGCTCGGCGAATATGCTAACCAAATTATAATGCATTTGCTTTCGACGGCGCGGCGAGAAGGCGTCGGCGCGCCGATCGCGGTGCGGCCCCGGCGCAACCGGCAGCGGCGCGGACGAACACGTTGGCGTAGCGTGATGCCGTCGCGGGCCCGGATTCACCCCACCTCGCGTAAGGTCAGTGCCTGCGCTCGATCCGATAAAGCCAGGTCAACACATCATCGACTACGGGCACGATCGCGAGCGTAACGAGCAAGCCCGCGAGCGGCACGGTCGACACATAGCCCACGTGCTTGAAACCGATTGCGCCGATCAGGCCGCCTACGAAGAACGAAGCGAGCATCGTGCCGTGGATCTTCAGCTTCGCGCGGTTTGCGATAACCGCGTGCGCGTCGTCAACGAACGCCGAACGATTCCAGTAAAACAGCTTACCCAACTCGATACCAAGGTCCGTCACGATGCCGGTCATGTGTGTCGTACGGATCTCCGCGCCCGACAGCTTGGTGATCATCGCATTCTGCAGCCCCATGATGAAGCACAACAGGATCACGGTCACGGGGACGAAGAACGCTTCGCGTAGCGCGAGGTGACTGCCAAGCAGACCGAACAGTAGCAGCAGCGCGGCCTCGACCACCAACGGCAGCACGTACTGGCTTTGCAGGCTCTGGCGGCGCCCCCAGTTGACGAGCACAGCCGAGCAGCCCGCTCCGACCAGAAACGATGCCAGCGAACCGATGCCAGCCAGCACGAGCCGGATGTCCCCGAGCGCCGCCTGGTCCGCGATCGCCGAAACGATGCCGCTCATATGGGACGTGTATTGCCTGACCGCGAGGAAGCCGCCGGCATTGGTGGCGCCGGCGACGAAGGCCAGAGAAAACCCGAGCTGACGGTTCGCGCTCGTGCTGCGGCGTTTTCCCGTCAGGCTTCGAAAGTACTGCGCAGGCATAGGATCTCTACTCAATCGCTCGGAACAACAGCAAAGACGAGGCGGATAGACGCTTCGCGCACCGCATGCGGGCGAGCTGCGCGCAAGTCCGCCCGATTCGCTCGAACATGCGGTTCACATGATAACGTCATTATCATATCCTGTTATCCAGATTGGTTTCTGATGTCATAATGCGGTTCGAGTGAGACCGGCAAGCCGGCGCTCATTCCATGCTCCTCGTCCAATCCGAGCGTACTGGAGACATTCCGGATGGCACCTTTCCCGGTCGTCCATTTCGTCCTGCTGGTCGCGGCCGCCTGGCTCGCGATCGGCGCGCTGGGCTTCGGGGTTCTGCATCGCACGCGATTCGTTGCACACGGGCTGTATCCGCTCGGCGCGCTGGGAGGGCTGCTGCTGGGTGCTGCGGGACTCGCCGGCATCTTCACCGAGCCGAGCACCGCGGTGCTGCCGATCGGACTGCCCGGCTTGCCGTTCCATCTGCGCGTCGATGGACTATCCGGCTATTTCCTGTTCGTGCTTGGTGTCGTCAGCGCGGGCATCGGCGCCTTCTCCGCCGGCTATTTCCGCAAGGGCGAAGGGTCTGCGCCGGGACTCATCTGCTTCGAGTACCACGTTTGCATCGCGAGCATCGCGCTCGTGCTGATCGCCGACGATGCGTATGTGTTCATGGTCGCCTGGGAAACGCTGACGCTGTCCGCAACGTTCCTCGTGATGACCAACCATCGGATCGGCGAGATCCGCCGCGCGGGCTACCAGTACTTCCTGATCTCCCATGTCGGCGCGCTCGCGCTGCTGCTTTGCTTCGGCATCCTGCAGGCGCGCACCGGCGACTACACGTTCGCCAACCTGCGCGCGCAGTCGCCCGACGCGTTCTGGGCATCGCTCGCGTTCCTGTTCGCGCTGGTTGGATTCGGTGCCAAGGCGGGCGTGTTCCCGTTGCACGTGTGGCTGCCGGACGCCCATCCCGCGGCGCCGTCCCCCGTCTCGGCGCTGCTCAGTGGATTCGTGCTGAAGGTCGGCCTGTACGGCCTGATCCGAACCGTATTCGACCTGCTGCACGTGCAGATCGCCTGGTGGGGCGTGCTGCTGCTCGTGCTGGGGATCGGCACCGCGCTGCTCGGCGTGGTGTTCAGCACGATCCAGGTCGACATGAAGCGTCTGCTCGCGTATTCGTCGATCGACAACGTCGGCCTGATGATCGTCGCGCTCGGGCTCGCGGTGCTGTTTCGCGCGTATGGGATGACACAGCTGTCCGCGCTTGCGCTGACCGCGATGCTCTACCAGATCGTCGCGCATGCCACGTTCAAGAGCCTGCTGTTCCTCGGCACTGGGGCCGTACTGCACGCCACCGGCGAGCGCAATCTCGGCAAGCTCGGCGGCCTGATCCGTGTGATGCCGTGGACCGCGTGGGCCGTGCTCACGGGCGTCGCGGCCAGCGCTGGCTTGCCTCCGATGAGCGGTTTCGTGGCGGAGTGGCTGCTGCTGCAAGGCTTCCTGTTCACGCCGGGTTTGCCGAATTCCGTGCTGGCGATGACGGTGCCGATCGCGGCCGCGCTCGTCGCGATGACCGCAGCGCTCGCCGGTTACACGATGGTCAAGTTCTTCGGCATCGTCTTCCTCGGGCAGCCGAGAGAAGCGAAACTGAGTCGCGCACACGACGCGAATACATGGGAACGGCTGGCGTTCTGCTGGTTTGCTATGGCCGGTGTGCTGCTCGGACTGATGCCCGCGCAGTTCGTCAAGGTGCTGGACCGGGTCACGCGCGTGCTCGTCGGTGCCGGAATCGGCGCGGAAAATCATGGCTGGCTGGTCTTCGCGCCGGTGTCGACTGCACGGGCAAGTTACATGCCCGTCGTGTTCATGCTGTTTTTCGTCGCCTGCTGCGGCCTTGCGTGGCTGCTGGTGCGGCGCCTCTATCACGGTCGGCTGCGACGGGTCGCGCCGTGGAGTTGCGGCTTCCCGTTCACGACCGCGCGGATGCAGGATACGGCGGAAGGCTTCGGACAACCGATCCGGGAGATCTTCGCGCCGCTCTTGCGCATCGAGCGGCAACTGCCTTCGCCATTCGACGCGCAGCCGGTCTACCGGGTCTCGGTCGCCGACCGCACGTGGTCCATTCTCTACGAGCGTATCGCGGCATTCACGCAACGCGCGGCGGGGTGGGCGAGCAGGCTGCAGACGGGCAGGATCGCCGTGTACCTGACCTACAGCTTCGCGATCCTGATCCTGCTGCTGATGCTGGTGAGACGATGGTGACCCTATCCGGCGTGCTGTCGCAAACCCTCGAGATCGTCGTGGCGCTTGCCGCCGCGCCGCTGCTGACGGGCTGGGTCAATCAGTGCCGCGCGTGGCTCCAGAATCGGCGCGCGCCCAGCATCTGGCAGCCGTACCGGATGCTCCACAAGCTGTTCAACAAGGAGTCGGTCGTCGCTGATGGCGCAAGTCCGGTGTTCCGTGGCGCGCCCTATGTCGTGTGGGCAGCGATGACGCTCGCCTGCGCAATCGTGCCGACGCTGTCGACCGAATTGCCGCTGTCTCCCGCCGCGGATGCGATCGCGCTCGTCGGCCTGTTCGCGTTCGCGCGCGTCGCGCTGTCGCTCGCGGCGATGGATGTCGGCACGGCGTTCGGCACGCTCGGCGCCCGCCGCGAGATGCTGGTCGGTTTCCTCGCGGAGCCGGCCTTGCTGATGGTGCTGCTGTCGGCCTCGCTGATTACACAATCGACCCTGCTCACGAGCATCGTCGCGACGCTCGGGCACAGCGAACTGACGATCTATCCGAGCCTCGCGTTTGCCGGCATCGCGTTCACGCTGGTGTCGCTCGCCGAAAATGCGCGGCTGCCCGTCGACAACCCGACCACCCACCTCGAGCTGACGATGATCCACGAGGCGCTGATCCTCGAATATTCGGGGCGTCACCTCGCGCTGATGGAATGGGCGGCCAGCCTCAAACTGTTCGCCTACTCGTGCATCGGCATTGCACTGTTCATGCCGTGGGGGATCGCCGCGGCGGGCAATCCGCTCGCGCTGCTGCTCGCGGTGCCGGCGCTCTTCGTCAAGCTGATGGCAGGCGGCGCCGCGCTGGCCGTGGTCGAAACCGCCAACGCGAAGATGCGGATATTCCGGGTCCCGGAGTTCCTTGCGACCGCGTTCCTGCTCGCCGTGATCGGCATGCTCGTCCACCTGCTGCTGGGAGCATGAATGCACGCCTACGCAACGCAACTGATCAATTTTCTCGCGGCCGTGCTGCTGATGCTGTCGTTCGCGATGTTGAGCCAGCGCCGGATCCTGTCGCTGATCCATCTCTATACGTTGCAGGGTGTCGCACTCGTTCTGGCCAACCTGATCCTCGGTTTCGTGACGGGTGATGCGCATCTGTACGTGTCCGCCGGACTGACGCTCGTGCTAAAGGTCGGCTTGATTCCATGGATCCTGTATCGCCTCGTGCGCAGGCTCGACATTCAGGCCGACGTCGAGCCGCTGATCAACATTCCGACGACGCTGCTGATCGGCATCGTGCTCGTGATCATCGCGTTCAACGTCGCGTCGCCGATCAGCCAGCTGGCGACGTCGGCCGCGCGCGGCACGCTCGGGATCGCGCTTGCGTGCGTGCTGCTGTCGTTCATGGCGATGATCACGCGCGCGAAGGCGATTCCCCAGGTGATCGGCTTCCTGTCAATGGAGAACGGGCTGTTCTTCGCCGCCACAGCCGCCACCAACGGTATGCCGATGATCGTGGAACTCGGCATCGGGCTCGACGTGCTGGTCGGGATGCTGATTCTGGGCGTGTTCATGTTCCAGATCCGAGAGCAATTCGACAGCCTGGACATCCATCACCTCGAGACACTTAAAGATGAATAACGCTCACGTCGTGCTCGCCGTGCTCGGCATTCCGCTCGTGGCGGCAGCATGTCTCGCGGCCGTGCGACCCGCTCATGTCGCGCGCAACCTGAACGCCGGCTTCAGCTTCGTGACGTTCGCGGCGACGCTCGTGCTCGCCGCGCGCACCGTCGAACATGGAGCGTCGTTCGCGTTCGGACGCGCATTCTTCGTCGACCCCCTCAATGTATACCTCGTCGCGCTCACGGCATTCGTCGGCTGGACGACATCGCTGTTCTCGCGGCCGTACATGCAGGTCGAAGAGGCACGCGGCCGGATGACGGCGACCCGGATGCGCCTCTATCACTGCATGTACCAGTTGTTCATGTTCGCGATGCTGCTCGCGCTGCTGACCAATAACCTCGGCGTGCTGTGGGTCGCGATGGAGGGCGCCACGCTCGCCACCGTGCTGCTAGTCAGCGTCTATCGGACCGCCGCGAGCCTCGAGGCCGCCTGGAAGTACTTCATCCTGTGCGGTGTCGGCATCGCGCAGGCGTTGTTCGGCACGATCCTGCTGTACCTCGCCGCGAGCCGGCAACTGAGCGACGGCGATGCGTTGCTGTGGACGAGCCTCGCCGTCGTCAGGACGCACCTCGACCCGTCCATCGTGTCGATCGCCTTCGTGTTCCTGCTGGTCGGCTACGGCACCAAAGTCGGACTCGTGCCGATGCACAACTGGCTGCCGGACGCGCACGCCGAAGGCCCGACACCGATTTCAGCGGTACTGTCAGGGCTTCTGCTGAACGTCGCGCTGTACGCGGTACTGCGCTGCAAGGTGCTGGCGGACGGCGCGCTCGGTAATGGACTGCCGGGGCGATTGCTGGTCGGGTTCGGGCTCGTGTCGGTGCTGATCGCATCGTTCTCGCTGTTTCGGCAGAAGGACGTCAAGCGGCTGTTCTCGTATTCGTCGATCGAGCACATGGGACTGATGACGTTCGCGTTCGGCCTCGGCGGACCGGTCGCGACGTTCGCCGGTCTGCTGCACATGACCGTCCATTCCCTCGTCAAGTCGGCGATCTTCTTTGCGGTCGGCCACGCGACGCAGAAGGCAGGCACGCAGGCGATCGAAGGCATTCGCGGGCTGCTGCAGGTCAGCCCGATGGTCGGCTGGGGCCTGATGCTCGGCGCGCTCGCGATTCTCGGCCTGCCGCCGTTCGGCGTGTTTGCAAGCGAATTCCTGATCCTGACGACCGCGATGAACACGCTACCGTGGACAGCGCCGTTGTTGCTGCTCGGCCTCGCCGTTGCATTCGCAGCGATCTTCGCGCGCGTGCAGCGCATGGTGTTCGGTGAAACGACGACAGCCAGAGCTCTCGAGCATCGTCCCGCGCCGCTGCCGGTATTCGTGCATCTGGGTCTGGGACTGATGCTCGGGCTCTATGTGCCGCCTTACCTGGCGACGTGGTATCGCCAGGCCGCAACGATGCTGGCGGGGTGACGGATGCAACTCGAATCGATGCAAATTACCGTCACGCGCCTCACGCACCGTGCGGGCCAGATTCCGGCAGCTCTCGCGAGCGCCGATGAATCGGCGTGGCTCGAGCTTGCGCGCATGGCGCGATCAGAGCAGCGGCGCCTCGTTGCAATGTGGGGCAGCGAAACTGTCGAAGACGGTTTTTCGGTGAACGCCGCGTACGAGAGCGATGACGGCATAGTGTGGGTGCGCCTGCCGATCGGTCGTAAGCAGGATCCCGGTGGAGACTATCCCGATCTCGTCCCCGTGTTCCCATGCGCGACGCGCATGCAACGGGCGATCTTCGATCTGATCGGCCTGCGGGCGCGTGGCGCCCAGGACACACGGCCGTGGCTCAATCACGGCAACTGGCCCGATGATTATTTCCCGCTGCAAAGGCAGGCGAGCGGTGTCGAAGCCTTCGAGTCGAGCGAGGCGGACTACCCATTCGTGCAGGTTGCGGGCGACGGCGTGCACGAGATCGCTGTCGGGCCGATACATGCGGGCATCATCGAACCGGGGCACTTCCGGTTCTCGGTCGTCGGTGAGAAGGTGCTGCGTCTCGAAGAACGTCTCGGCTATGTGCACCGCGGCGTCGAGCGGCTGTTCGAACGTACTCCTGCATCGCTTGGTCATCGGGTTGCCGCCAGGATTACGGGCGACTCGACCGTCGCGTTCTCGTGGGCTTATTGCATGGCGCTCGAGCAAGCCAGCGGCACGCTACCGTCGAAGCGCGCACTGCATCTGCGCGCGCTTCTGCTGGAGCGCGAGCGCGTGGCCAACCACCTTGGCGACCTCGGCGCGCTGGGGAACGACGCCGGGTTCGGCTTCGGACTCGCGCAGTTCTCGCGGCTCAAGGAGGACTGGATACGGACGAGCGCCCGCATCTTCGGACATCGGTACCTGATGGATCGGATCGTGCCGGGCGGTGTATCGGTCGACGTGCGCCTCGACGACACGGCGGTGCTGGCCGAGCAATGCGAACGCATCGAACGCGAGGTCCACGTGATGCGCAAAGTGTACGAGGACCAATCCGGACTGCAGGATCGATTCCTCGGCACGGGCCGACTGACCCCCGCCGTAGTCGAGCACTTCGGCGTGCGTGGCATGGCCGCCCGCGCCAGCGGTCGAACCTTCGACGTTCGCGCGAACTTGCGACCCGCTCCGTATGACGACATAGCGGTCAATGCGGTCAGTGATGCGCGCGGCGACGTTGCCGCGCGCGTCGCCGTGCGCTTCGCCGAAATCGATGAATCCTTGCGCCTGATCCGCACGCTGCTGGCAAATCTTCCGGATGGCCCGACGCTCGTCGCCATGACGCCCGCAACGGCGCCCGCGCAAGGCGTAGGCTGGGTGGAAGGCTGGCGCGGGGACGTATTCGTCGCACTCGATCTCGCGCCGGGCGACGTCATCGCCCGATGCCACTGCCACGATCCGTCGTGGCAGAACTGGCCGGCGCTCGAACACGCGATCATCGGCAACATCGTTCCCGATTTCCCGCTGATCAACAAGTCGTTCAACCTGAACTACGCGGGGCACGATCTCTGATGTGGCAACTGATCCGGCAATTCGCGCGCACCGATTTTCCCGCTGAACCCGCGCCGGCGGCGGAAGACGCATGGCATCACGAGGAGCGGCGCATTCGCGAGGACATTCTCGATCTGCTCGGGCGAGCGCTGTGCATCCGCCAGATCGACGCGGGTTCATGCAACGGTTGCGAGCTGGAGATCCACGCGCTGAACAACCCGTACTACAACATCGAAGGGCTCGGAATCAAATTCGTCGCGAGTCCGCGGCATGCCGACCTGATGCTCGTGACCGGTCCGGTGACGCTGAATATGCGAGCGGCCCTGCTCGCCGCGTACGACGCGACACCCGCCCCAAAACTCGTCGTTGCCGCAGGCGAATGCGCGTGCACGGGCGGCATTTTTGCCGGCAGTTACGCGGTATGCGGCCCGGTTTCGTCGATCTTGCCGGTCGACGTGACGATCCCCGGATGTCCGCCCCCGCCGATCGATTTGCTGCGAGGCATCCTGGCAGCCTGCCGGACGCGTTGAGACGGAGGTCGATTTCCCACGACCCGCGTTGCAGTGTGCAACTTCCAACCACGTTCGCGCGGCTCCAGCCGGTCTCCATCGCGTTCATTGCGCATATTGACCTGCCGTTATTGCGCAGAACGGCTTTGCGCTTGCAGCAAGTTTTTAATACCGTTGTAGCTGCAACGGCAAAGGCATCGAAATTGCTGCGCAATGGTTTTGTGCCTCTATTGAATTTTCAGTGGGTGGTATCGTCCCGGTTTCTGGATAAACAAGACGAAGGCAGGTCATGCATAGCCA
>NZ_SELS01000092.1 GCF_004197395.1 Paraburkholderia sp. UYCP14C
GATGTCCGGCGCTCAAACTACCCAGAACACGACATTTCTATTTAGCGGAAACCCGACATTTCTATTTGGGACCGACAAAGTCCCATCGGAAACTTTCATTTATGTAAAATTCGCCGCGCGCGTGGGCGGATGGCCGCGACGCGCGGCATAAAGGCGGCGTCACGACCGTCATCCCCGTCATAAAAAAGGACCGACATCAGCATGAACGATCTAACCGACCAATCCGTCCTGGCCCCGGCCAACGACACCCGGCGCCGCATCTTCGCGATCGTCGGCGCTTCATCGGGCAATCTTGTCGAATGGTTCGACTTCTACGTGTATTCGTTCACGGCGCTGTATTTCGCGCCGGCGTTCTTTCCTAGCGGCAACACCACCACGCAGTTGCTCAATACGGCGGGCGTGTTCGCCGCCGGCTTCCTGATGCGGCCGATCGGCGGCTGGTTCTTCGGCCGGCTCGCCGACAAGCGCGGCCGCCGCACCGCGATGATGGTGTCGGTGTTCATGATGTGCGGCGGCTCGCTCGTGATCGCGATGCTGCCCACCTACGCGCAGATCGGCGCGCTCGCGCCGGCGCTGCTGCTGATCGCGCGGCTGTTCCAGGGCCTGTCGGTGGGCGGCGAATACGGCACCAGCGCGACCTATATGAGCGAAGTCGCGTTGAAGGGCCGGCGCGGCTTTTTCGCGTCGTTCCAGTATGTGACGCTGATCGGCGGTCAACTGTTCGCGCTGCTCGTGCTCGTGATCCTGCAGCAGGTGCTGACGACCGACGAGCTGAAGGCATGGGGCTGGCGCGTGCCGTTCGCGATCGGCGCGATCGCCGCGCTGGTCTCGCTCTATCTGCGTAAATCGCTCGACGAAACCACCACCGCCGCGACGCGTGAGCGCAAGGAAGCAGGCACGCTGCGCGGCTTGTGGGAACACAAGGGCGCGTTCATGACGGTGCTCGGCTTCACGGCCGGCGGCTCGCTGATCTTCTATACGTTCACGACGTATATGCAGAAGTATCTGGTCAACACCGCAGGCATGCACGCGAAGACCGCGAGCTCGGTGATGACCGCCGCGCTGTTCGTCTACATGCTGATGCAACCGGCGTTCGGCGCACTGTCCGACAGGATCGGCCGACGCAATTCGATGCTGTGCTTCGGTTTGTTCGCGACAATCGGCACGGTGCCGCTGCTGCATGCGTTGAAGGACGTGACGAGCCCGGTCGCGGCGTTCGCGCTCGTCGTCGTCGCGCTGGCGATCGTCAGCTTCTATACGTCGATCAGCGGCCTGATCAAGGCGGAAATGTTTCCGCCGCAAGTGCGTGCGCTCGGCGTGGGGCTGTCGTATGCGGTCGCGAATGCGATCTTCGGCGGCTCGGCTGAATATGTCGCGCTGTGGCTGAAGGCGGCCGGCGTCGAGACGATGTTCTTCTGGTACGTGACCGCGCTGTGCGCGCTCGCAGGTATCGTGTCGCTGCGCATGCGCGATCCGTCGACCGAAGGGTATCTGCGGCACGAGCCGTGAGCGGCTGATAGAACACGGCGAAACGTCGTGCGGCGATGCGCGACGCGATTCGCCGCAGTCGAGCGGCGGCCCAGGGCAACCTGGCCGCCGCTTTTTTATCGCATTGACGTTCGCGGGTGAATTCGCAAACGCGGAGCAGGGCGCCTGGCTCAACTCACGATGATCCGTGTCCCCCACGCATGCAGCAGGTCGCGCAAGCTCTCGGCCTGTTCCATCCTCGCGCCGCTGCGCAGATGAATCTGCACCGCGCGGCCCGCGATGCCGTCGATCGGTTGCGCGAGCCATAACTCGACCGCGAGGCCTAGTCCTTCGGGTCGATCATCGACGACCGGTTCGATCACGCGCGGCCTGAAACACGCATTGTCTGACATGGCGAAATACCTCTGCGATGACGGGTCGTGCTCATCGTAATCAGCGGCGCGCGCGGGACCAAGTAACGAATACGCGTTTGCTAAGCAGGGAATGCTTAGCAGCAAATCGCAGGAGCACGCTCGCGCGGACCGCGACGCGTCTGTCGCGGTTCATACCGGCCTCGAGCGGTCGCCGACGAATTCGTCGCTCCTCGCGGTCTCATTCACCGCGACTGCGCCAACGGCCCCGAGCGTCGCCATCGACGGCGCCGCCGCCACGCCGGCGACGGCATCGGCGGCCGCGCTCGCCATCGGCAGACGTCCCCGCCAGGCCGCGCGCGCGAGCATCAGCAGATGGTAGTAAAGCCGCGCGCTAAAGCCGTACCTGTAGGCGAACAGATGCGTGCGCGCGATCCGCCAGCCCGTGCGCGCGTCGCCGTTTTTTGCGTGAATCGATACGACGATCGGTACGAAGCGCCGCAGCGCCTGCCGGCGCGACGCTTCGAGTTGCGCCGGCAGCCGCAGCGACTTCACGAACGCATAGGCGCTCAGCGTCGCGGCCATGCCCGTGCCGCGCGTGCTGTGCGAGATCGACGTCGCGGTCTTCCGATACACCGATACATAGTCGTGCAGATAAAACACCTCGCGCGCGGCAAGGCATAGCTTGGTGCCGAACACGTAGTCGCAGCAGACGCCGTAGCGCTCGTCATAGCCGATCCGCTTGACGAGCCGCGCATCGGCCATCCAGCCGTTGTTCGGAAACATCTGAATCAGGCCGGTGCGGCCGGCGAGCGGCTGCAGACCCTCACTGGCCTTGGTGCGCCGGAACGCCGCGTTCAGGCGGACGCTCGCGCCGAAGTCGATCGCGCCGTCGTGATCGGCTTCGTACTGGGCGCCGAATGCCGCATCGAGTTGCGGATAGCGCTGCCATAGCGACACGAGCCGGTCGACGGCGTCGCTCGTCAACAGATCGTCGTCGTGGATCAGCAGGATCTTGTCGCCGCGCGCCCGCGCGAACAGGCTCGACACGTTGCGCGCCTGGCCAAGCGGCGGCTCGTGCTTCTCGTAGCGCACGCGCGGCTCGTCGCGGTAACGCTGCAGGATCAGTTGGCGCGTGCGCGCGTCCGTCGAATCGTCGCCAATCACGATTTCCACGTGCCGATAGCTTTGCGCGAGGCACGAGTCGACGCATTCGACGAGCAGGTCGGGACGATTGCAGGTGGGCACGCAGATCGACACATAGGCTACGGGCGCATGGGCACGGGCAGAACTTGACGGGTTGGACATGGATGACGCCTTTTAACGATCGGAAGCGGCATAAAGCGGCAGACAGCGGGGGCACCCGGTTCGCAGGGCGCACACCTTGCCGCAAGCAGCAAAATAGTCCAAGGCGCCGAAAAAATATTCGGTAAAAATGAGGAAGAAATGTTTGCTTACAGAAAGCTGCTGGAAAGCAATCGTGATGCGGCCCGGGTCCGCGACGCAGCCCGGGCCGCCCTGGGGCAGGGATTTATTTTTCAACCGACTGACGGTTCGCCCTCGCCGGATTTTTTGCCCGGACGATCCGCGGGGGACCGCTTGTGGCCTTCGTCGTGGCGCTCGGGCATCTTGCTCTTCGCGTTGTCGCTATGCGCGGCATGGTGCGGATGCGCGAGATCCTCGGTCTGGGTGCCGGGCGCGCTTCCGGATTCGTTTTTGGCCGCGTTTTTGGCTTCGCCGTGGGATTTTTCCGTCGTCTTGCTCATCGCTGCTCTCCTGGAGGGAAGACAAACCTCCGGCAGCAAGACGTGGACCCGGCATTACGCCACCGGCGACCAAACTTGCGCCGCCTCTCACCGCCCCGCGCTCGGCGCGGCCTGCCCTCGAATCACGCGCGTGCCCGACGGGTCGTCGAGATGGCGGAAGATCCACGCGGACACGAGCGTGATCACACCGACGCACACGAACGCGAGCCGGAAGCCGAGTTCCGCCGAGCCCCACTGGGCCGCGAACAGATTGACGAGCCCGCCGCCGATCGATACGCCGAGCCCGATCGCGAGCATCTGCACCATCGAGAACAGGCTGTTGCCCATGCCGGCGTCTTCGTGCGACAAGTCCTTCAACGTGACGCTGTTCATCGCCGCGAACTGCATCGAGTTGGCCGCGCCGAACACCGCGAGGATCGCGATTTCGATCACGAGCGGTGTGCCGCGCGAAATCAGCGAGAACGCGACGATCGCCGAGCCGACGATGATCGTGTTGACGAGCAGGAACGTGTCGTAGCCGTAGCGGCGCACGAGCGGCGCGATCCAGCGTTTCGCGAGCGTGCCGGCGAGCGCCGCGGGCAGCATCATCAGACCGGAGTGCAGCGGCGAATAGCCGAGCTGCAATTGCAGCAGCAGCGGCACGAGGAACGGCACCGCGCTCGAACCGACCCGGCACACGAGATTGCCGATCAGGCCGACACTGAAATTCGGCTCGCCGAACAGCGACAGCCTGAACAGCGGATCGCGGCGGTTTCTCGCGTACGGAATGTAGGCGAGCGCGCTGGCGACGGCCACCGCGAACAGCCCCGCCGACCACGCCGCGCGATGCGAGGAGACCGGTGCGTCGATCGCGAGCGAAAACGCGATCATGCACAGCGACAGCAGCGCGCAGCCGATCACGTCGAACGGTGGTGCCTGGGTCTCGTCATGCGACGGCAGAAAGCGGTGCACCGCATACAGACCGAGCGCGCCGATCGGCACGTTGATCAGAAAGATCCAGTGCCACGTGATTGCCTGCACGAACCAGCCGCCGAGCGTCGGCCCGGCGATCGGCCCGAGCTGACCCGCGATCGAAATGAACGCGAGCGCCGACACGTATTGCTCGCCCGACACGCTGCGCAGCACCGCGAGCCGTCCGATCGGCAGCAGCATCGAGCCGCCGAGGCCTTGCAGCACGCGCGCCATCACGAGCTGGCCGAGGGTGTGCGCGCTCGAGCAGCAGATCGAGCCGAGCACGAACACGAGAATCGCGGCGAAATAGACGCGGCGGGTGCCGAAGCGGTCGGCGAGCCAGCCGGAGGCGGGGGTCAGCATCGCCATCGTCAGCGTGTAGGCGACGACGACCGGCTGCATCGCGAGCGGCGCGACGTGCAGGCTGTTCGCGATCGACGGCAGCGCGGTGTTGACGATCGTGGTGTCGAGCGACTGCATGAAGAAGCCGGCGGCGACGATCCACAGCAGGGCGGTCTGAGAGGAATCCTTGGTCATGTTTTCGACAGCGGGTGCGGCGGCAAAGCGCCGCCAGAGCGGGGCGAGGCGGAATTCCGTCATCTTATTGACATCCACGTCAATCGGGAACCCCACTAGACTCGCTGACTGTTATCGACAATGCCGATAAGCAGCGCGACAATCACGCATGCTCAATCCCATCTGGCTCAAGACCTTCTCGACCGTCGCGGCCTGCCATAGCTTCACCGAAGCGGGGCGGCGGCTCGATCTGACGCAGTCGAGCGTCAGCGAACATATCCGGCGCCTCGAACAGAGCGTGGGCCGGCGCCTGTTCGTGCGCGACACCCATTCGCTCGCAATGACGCCCGACGGCGAAGCGATGCTCGCGCACGCGAGCGTGATTCTGCAGGCACTGTCGCGCGCGGAATCGCAGTTCCGCGCGCCGCGCCTGAAGGGGCGCGTGCGGCTCGGCTCGTCGGACGACATCGCGCTCGGCCCGCTGCCTACCGTGCTCGCGGCGTTTCGCAACGCGCATCCCGACGTCGAACTCGAAATCACGATCGGCATGACCGGCAGGCTCTACGAACTGCTCGACGCGGGCTCGATCGATCTGCTGGTCGGCAAGCGCCGGCTCGGCGACCGGCGCGGCGTGCCGCTTTTCACGGGCCGGCTCGAATGGCTCGCGCGGACCGGCACGCTCGTCGATCTGAGCCAGCCGCTGCCGCTGATCCTGGTCGCCGAGCCGAGCGTGACGCGCGCGGTTGTGCTCGACGCGCTCGCCGAAGCCGGCGCGAGCTGGCAGATCGTCTGCACGAGCAGCAGTCATTCCGGCTGTATCGCGGCCGCGCGCGGCGGACTCGGCATCACCGTGCGGCCGCAGTATCTGGCCGCGCGCGGGCTCGCGCCGCCATTGAATGCGGCTGGACTGCCGACGTTGCCGTCGGTGGAATTCATCGCGCTCGCGGCGAAGCGTTTGAGCCGGCCCGCGGGCACGCTGCTGCAGTTGCTGCATGACAGCGATCTGCGTGGGTCGTGGATCGGCGAGTGAGGCAGGGCGTGCGCCGCGGCGTTTCAGGACGCCTCATGCCACCGGCCATGCCACGCTCAAGCCGGCATCTTCCGGAACGAAATCGCGAAGCGGTTCCATGCGTTGATCGCCGACACGAGCAGCGTCAGGTCGACCAGTTCCTCGTCGCTGAAATGCGGCCGCACCGCATTCCATACCGCGTCGGGCACGTGATCGTGCGACACCAGCGTGACCGCTTCGGTCCATTCGAGCGCCGCGCGTTCGCGGTCCGTGAAGAACGGCGTTTCGCGCCACACGACCACGGTCGCGAGACGCCGCTCGGTTTCGCCGCCTTTGCGCGCGTCCGCCGTATGCATGTCGACGCAATACGCGCAGCCGTTGATCTGCGATGCGCGCAGCCGCACGAGTTCGGTCAGCGATTTTTCGAGCGCCGACTTGCCGATGCGCTCTTCGACGCCGAGCAAGGACTTGATCGCGGCGGGGTTGGCTTTGTAGAAGTCGAGACGTTGTTCCATGATGAGCTCCTGGACGTTGGGACGATGCGATGCAGCGGATTGGTGGTTAGCTTAGTCCGTCGTTTGGACCATCGAAATGGCCGATTCCAGATATTTTCAGGTAACCACTTTCGGACGCGGCGCGCACCTGGCGAGCATCCTTACCGTCGACAGTGACATCGTTGCCGCGTGCGAGCCGATTCGGTATGGTGGGTCATCGATGCTCGACTTGCGCCTTTCACCGTGATCCGGAGACCTGCCCCATGACCGTTGCCGCCGACCCGTCTCTTCCGCCCACCGCGCCGATCCGCACCGATGTCCTGATCGTCGGCGCCGGTCCCGTGGGTCTGTTCGCGGCATTCGAGGCCGGGGTGATCGGCCTCAGCTGTCAGATCGTCGACATACTCGGACGCGTCGGCGGCCAGTGCATCGAGCTGTACCCCGACAAGCCGATCTACGACATCCCGGCGATTCCATCGTGCACGTCGCGCGAACTGGTCGAGCGGCTGATCGCGCAATGCAAGCCGTTCGATGTGCCGATCCATCTGGAACAGCGCGTCGACTCGGTCGAGCAGCGCGACGACGGACGCTGGACCGTGCGCACGCAGCAAGGCCTCGTGTTCGACGTGGCGGCGATCTTGCTCGCCGCCGGCAACGGCGCGTTCGTCCCGCAAAAGCTCGGGCTCCCCGAGGCCGTGCCGCTCGAACAGCGCCACGTGCATTACAGCGTGCCGCGCGTCGCCGATTTCGCCGACAAGATCGTGGTCGTCGCGGGCGGCGGCGATTCGGCGCTCGACTGGGCGCTGGCATTACGCAAGGTCGCGCGGCGCGTGACGCTCGTGCATCGGCGCGCCGGCTTCAGCGCGGCCGATTCGAGCGTCGAGCAGATGCGGCGCGCGGTCGAGGCGGGCGAGATGGACTTCGTCATCGGTGGCATCGCGGCGCTCGATGTGGAAGACGGCGCGCTGCGTTCCTTGACGCTGCGGCAGATCGACGGCGAGACGCAGCTCGAAGCCGAGCATCTGATCGCGCTGTATGGACTCGTCGCCGATCTCGGCCCGATCGCGCAGTGGGGACTGGCGATTCACGGTGGGCGCGTCGATGTCGATACATCGAACTACGAAAGCTCGCGGCCCGGCATCTTTGCCGTCGGCGATATCGCCAACTATCCGAACAAGCAGAAGCTGATCCTGTCGGGCTTTCACGAAGCGTCGCTCGCGCTGCGCAAGGCGTACGCGTACGCGTACCCCGACAAAAAACGCGTGCATGTCCATTCGAGCTACGACACCAGGCTCGCGGAAAAGATCGGCGCGGCGGGTTGACGGGCGCGCAGGCGCAGCGGCCGTTTCGAATCGCGACACGTGCGCACTGGCAGCGAGGGCGAACCGAGCCGGACGTCGGCATGACGCGACGCTCGGCCCGTTCTCGCCTGCTCGCGTTCCTCACGGCAGCCACTATTTGCCCGCTGGTTCACTCGCGGCGGCCGCGGCGCTCGCGGCCTTGTCCTTCTTCTTGGCCTCATGGTGGCCGACCGCGCAGCCCGCGGCCGCGCCCGCCGTCCCATGATGCCCGGCAAGATGGCCGCCGACGCCGCCCACGACTGCGCCTTTGGTGCAGCCTTCGGCCTGCGCGACGGTGGAGGCGAAACCCAATGCCGCGGCGAGAGCGAGCGGGGCCGCGTAGTTCGTGGTGAAAGCCGTGAATATCTTTTTCAATTGACACTCCTGTTTTTGCTAGTGAAGGGCAAATCGGAACACCGAAACCGCCACGCGGCGACGTATTCCGTCCTGACCCGCTAGCAATCGCGGGGCCCGCCGTTATAAGCTTGGCGCCTTGTGAGCCGGCGCGCGTGCGCGCTTCGCGACGCCTCCCCGGCCCATGCGTGGACCGCGCAACCGCTTGCGCGAACGCTTCGCCGCCGGCCAGGCGCGAGGTTTGCTTAAAACGAAAATTCCGATCACGTGTCCACCATGAACCAGCTTGATGCTTCTTCTTCCGGCGACCACGGCGGCCACGCTCGAGTGCAGGCCGAGGCCGCGCCGTCAGCGACCGTCGGTGTCGACTATTCGTCGCTCGTTCAGGCGATCTCGGACTACGCGATCTTTCTGCTCGACGCGAAAGGCAACATCGTCAGCTGGAACGTCGGCGCGCAGAAGCTGAAGGGCTACACGGAAAGCGAGATCGTCGGCCAGCATTTCTCGCGCTTCTACACCGAGGAAGCCGTCGCGCGCGGCTGGCCGACCTACGAGCTGGAACAGGCGACGCTGAGCGGCCGCTTCGAGGACGAAGGCTGGCGGGTGCGCAAGGACGGCACGACGTTCTGGGCGAACGTCGTGATCACGGCGGTTCGCAACGCGGCGGGCGAACTCACCGGCTTCGCGAAGATCACCCGCGATCTGACCGCGCAGCGCGAATATCTCGAAGCGTTGCGTCAGAGCGAGGAGCGCTTCCGTCTGCTCGTCGATAGCGTAAAGGACTGCGCGATCTTCATGCTCGATCCGCAAGGCTTCGTCGTCAGCTGGAATTCGGGTGCCGCGCGCATCAAGGGTTACACGCACGACGAAATCGTCGGCCGGCATTTCTCGCTGTTTTATGTGCCCGAGGAGGCGGCCGCCGGCAAGCCCGCGCGCGAACTCGCGATCGCGCGGCAGATCGGCACCGTCGAGGACGAAGGCTGGCGCGTGCGCAAGGACGGCTCGACCTTCTGGGCCAACGTGATCATCACCGCCGTGTACGACGAAGCGCGCCGGCTGCGCGGCTTCGCGAAGATCACGCGCGACCTGACCGAGCGGCGCCGCCGCGAGGAGCTCGAACGGTCGAGCGAGCGCCTGCGCGAATTTCTCGCGACGCTCGCGCACGAACTGCGCAATCCGCTTGCATCGGTGCGCAACGCGGTCGGCACGCTGCAGATGGAGACCAATCTGAGCCCGGTGGTCGCGCGCGCGCGCGATCTGATCGATCGCCAGGTCACGCACCTGACGCGGCTCGTCGACGACCTGCTCGACGTCGGCCGCATCATGTCCGACAAGGTCGAACTGCGCATCTCGCGCGTCGATCTCGCCGAACTCGTCGGGCGCGCGATCGAAGCGGCGCGACCTTTCACCGACTCGCGAGAGCAGCGCGTGACCGCGCATGTGCCCGAGGATCCGGTGATCATTCGCGGCGATATGACGCGGCTCGTGCAGGTGCTGCAAAACCTGCTGCACAACGCGTCGAAGTTTTCACCCAAAGGCGGCGTGATCGAGGTGCAGGGACGGGTCGACTTTCGCATGGCGGTGCTCGAAGTGCGCGACCCCGGTTGCGGCATTCCGGTGCGCTCGCTCGACAAGATCTTCGAACTGTTCGCACAGGAAAAGGACGGCCAGAACGTCGGCGAGGGCGGGCTCGGGATCGGCCTCACGCTGTGCAAATCGCTCGTCGAAATGCATGGCGGTAGCATCGTCGCGAGCAGTGAAGGACCGGGACACGGCAGCACGTTCACGTTGAGCCTGCCGCTCGCGCCCTCGCAGTCCGACACCACGGACAGCGGCACGCTCAACGCCGCGCCCGAGGTGCAGCCGCTGCGGATTCTGCTCATCGACGACAATCGCGATTCGGCCGACAGCCTCGCGATGCTGCTCGAACTGAAAGGCCACGAGGTGCGTACTGCCTACGAGGGCGAGCAGGCGCTGCAGATCGCGCCGCGCTTCTCGCCGCATCTCGCGCTGATCGATCTCGCGATGCCGAAGATGGATGGCTATGCGACGCTCGCGGCGATGCGCGCGCTGCCCGAGACGGCCCGCACGATGTACGCGGCGATGACGGGCTTCGGCCATGCGAGCGATCTCGATCGCACTCGCACGGCGGGTTTTCATGCGCACCTCGTGAAGCCGGTCGAGATGGCGGTCCTCGACGCGTTGCTCGCGAAGGCGGATGGACGTCTGAGCGGAAGTGGCGGGAGGTAGCCGCTGTTTCGCCGCGCGGCTGACTCGCCAGCCGGGGCACGGTGTTTGCTGTGACTCTGCATGCGTTCCGGTCCGTCGTCACTCGGCGGGCAGAGGACCGCACCGATGCAGGGAGACACGATGCTCGACGCCCGCGACCACGCTGCCGGCTTCAAGGTCCCAACACGCCAGGTCCCAGATCGGCATGGCGGCAGCGCACTACGCGCGGGCGCCAGCGCGCCGCAGCCCGTCAACCCCGCGATGTCGCTCGACGGTTTCCTGGGCGACGCGCGATTCGATGCGAACGATCCCGCTGGGCTCGGCGCACTGCTCGCCGATCTGATCGAGCGCGGCTACGATCGCGCGCCGAGCATGCCGTTGCCGGGGCATGGCGAAACGTTGGTGCGCTGGCGCGCGCTGGCGGCGGTTGCCGCGTGCGACCTCGGTCTCGTCAAACTGTTCGAAGGCCATACCGATGCGCTCGCGATTCTCGCTGAGCTGAATGGTCCGTTGCCACCCACGGCAAGCCGCTGGGGCGTGTGGGCCGCCGAGGCGCCGGACGCGCGGCTGCGCGCGATCAATGAAGGAATCCAGAACGTTTCCGGCGCGGGCGCTTCGGTACGCCTGTCCGGCACCAAAGCCTGGTGCTCCGGCGCGCAGGCGCTCACCCATGCGCTCGTGACCGCATGGCGCGACGACGAGCCCGTGCTCGCGGCCGTTGCGCTGAACCAGACCTCGATCTCGATCGATACCTCGAAGTGGCAGGCGGTCGGCATGCAGGCGACCGCGAGTGCGGATGTCACGTTCAACGACACCGTGGCGACGCTCGTCGGCGAGCCCCATGCGTATCTGCGTCGTGCGGGCTTCTGGCATGGCGGCGCCGGTATCGCCGCGTGCTGGTACGGCGCGGCCGCACAGATCGGCCGCGCGCTGCGCGACGCGTGCGCCCGGCGCGCGGATGCGCATCGGCTGGCTCATCTCGGTGCGACTGATGTCGCTTTGCAGTCGGCCGCCGCGGTACTGCGCGAAACCGCCGCGTGGATCGACGCGCAGCCGTCGGCCGATGCGCAAACGCGCGTGTTGCGCGCGCGTCTGGCGGTCGAAGAGGCCGCGAGCGCCGTGATCGATCACGCGACGCGCGCGCTCGGCGCGGGCCCGTTGTGCCGCGATGCGCGCTTTGCGCGAGCGCTCGCCGATCTGCCGGTGTTTCTGCGGCAAAGCCACGCGCAACGCGATCTTGCCGCGCTCGGCGAACGGCTCGTCGCGTGCGTCGACCCGACCGCCGTGCCTGCAGCGCATCACGCGTCTTCGCAAACACTGACGGCGTGGACGCTATGACGCTTTCTCCCCAGCCTTCGGAGGATCGCTGAGATGAGCTCGACGATGCTGTACTTCGATGACCTTTACCGGCACAGCGACGATCCGTGGCGCTTGCGCGAAGGCTGGTACGAACGCCGCAAGCGTTCGCTGACGCTCGCGCTGCTGCCGCGGCCGCGCTATTGCAATGCGTTCGAACCGGGCTGCGCGAACGGCGAGTTGACGGCCGCGCTGGCGACGCGCTGCGACGCGCTGCTCGCCGCCGATCTGCATGCGCGCGCCGTCGAGCTCGCGAGCGAACGCGTGGCGGGCGCATCGAACGTGCGCGTCGAACGGCGCAGGGTGCCGCGCGAATGGCCGACGGAGCGCGGTCCGTTCGATCTGATCGTGATCAGCGAGTTTGCGTACTACCTCGACGCCGCCGAGCTCGAAGCGCTGGCCGCGCGCATCGCCGGGTCGCTGACGACGGACGGCACGCTGCTCGCCTGTCATTGGCGCCGCCCGTTCGCCGAAGCGAGCGAATCGGCCGATCATGCGCACGCGCTATTCGATGCGCGCTGCGGTCTCGCGCGTCTCGCGCATCACGATGAAGCCGACCTGCTGATCGACGTGTGGTCGCGCGACGCCCGTTCGGTCGCGCAGCGTGAGGGGCTTCTATGATCGGCGTGATCGTTCCGGCGCATAACGAAGAGGCGTTGCTCGCGCGCTGCCTCGCGGCCTTGCTCGAAGCGTCGCGACACGAAACGCTGGCCGGCGAGGAGGTGCGGATCGTCGTCGCGCTCGACGCGTGCAGCGATTTCAGCGGCGCGATCGCGCGCGCTTACGGCGTGCAGACGCTCACGCTAAAGGCCCGCAACGTCGGGATCGCCCGGGCGCTCGGCGCGTCGCTGCTGCTCGCGCACGGCGCGCGCTGGCTTGCGTTCACCGATGCCGACAGCCGGGTGTCGCCGGATTGGCTGGCCGCGCAACTGGCGCTCGGCGCCGATGCGGTGTGCGGCTCGATCGCCGTCGACGACTGGGGCGCGCATCCGCACGGCGTGCGCGAATATTTCCGCAAGACCTATGTCGACGCCGACGGGCATCGTCATGTGCACGGCGCGAATCTCGGCGTCTCCGCGGACGCCTATCGGCGCGCGGGCGGCTTTCCGCCGCTCAGGTGCAGCGAGGACGTCGCGCTCGTCGATCGTCTGATCGCGACTGGCGCGCGCATCGCGTGGAGTGCCGCGCCGCGCGTGACCACGAGTGCGCGAACCGCGGCCCGCGCGCGCGGCGGCTTCGGCGACACGCTGATGTCGTGGGCGACGGATGGCGCGCTGGCCTGATCGACGCCGGTGCGTCGCGAGTCGCGAGCTCGTCTCGCTCGCAACGATCCGGACACCAGAACGTTGGCACGGCAACACGCCGCGAGGAGGACGAACATGAGGGACGCGCTTTTCGTTCTATTCGGCCAAGGCAGGGAACTCGACCCGTTGCAGATGGGGATGCGCTCGATCGCCGTGTTCGTGATCGCGCTCGCGCTGATCCGCGTATCGGGGCGACGTTCGTTCGGACAGCGCTCGCCGTTCGATTCGGTCGTCGTGATTCTGCTCGGCGCGACGCTGAGCCGCGCGATCGTCGGTGCTTCGCCGTTTATCGCGACCGTGGTCGCGTCGTTCGCGATCGTCGCGTGTCACCGGATGCTCGCGTGGGCGTTCATGCGCTCGCGCCGTTTCGAACTGCTGGTGGGCGGCACCGAGCGCGAGTTGTTCAGCGACGGCAAGTTCCACGCGAACGAAATGCACGCGGCGCTAGTCACGCGCACCGACATCGAGGAAAGCGTGCGGCAGAAAACCGGTTCGCGCTCGATGGACAACGTGGCGGCCGCGATTCTCGAACGCAATGGCGAGGTGAGCGTGATTCGCAAGCGCGCGTGAGCGCGTGAAGCGGTGGAGGGTGGGGCGGCTGCGTGCAGCCACTCAAGCGGCGCCCCTCAGCCGCGCCCGCCGCGCGAAATCTCCGCGCCCGCGCCGCGCGGCAAGCGCAGCGTCACGGGAATCGACGCGAACGAGCACAGCCCGACGACGAGAAACGCGGGCCAGAAATCCGACCACGTGATGCTCGGATGCCCGTGCAGCGCGCGCGAAATCTGCAGCACGATCCCGCCGACCGTCACGCCGAGACCGAGCGACATCTGCTGCACGACGCTGCCGAGGCTCGTCGCGCGGCCGACGTCGCGGCTCGCGATCTCCGCATAGGTCAGCGAATTGAGGCTCGTGAACTGCAACGCGGGGAAAAAGCCGCCGAGCAGCACCACGACCCAGATGATCCACGTCGGCGTGTGCGGGAAGAACAGCCCGCACGCGGCGATCGAAATGCCCGATAGCGCGGCGTTGAACACCAGCACCTGGCGAAAGCCGAAGCGGCGCAGCACCTTCGAGGCGATCGTGCGCATGAACATGCCGCCGAACGCGGACGCGCAGGTGATCAGCCCCGATTGGAACGCGCTCATGCCGTGACCTTCCTGCAGCAGCAGCGGCAGCAGAAACGGCAACGCGCCTAGACCGATGCGAAACAGCGAGCCGCCGAGCACGCTCGCCTGGAAGGTCGGCACCTTGAAAAAGCGCAGATCGAGCAGCGGCAGCGCGACGCGCTGCGCGTACACGACGTAGATCGCGAGCAGCACCGCGCCGAGCGCGCACATGCCGAACGCGTCGGTATTCGAAATCAGTTCACCGCCGACCAGCGACAATCCGAGCAGCAGCAATACCGCGCCGGCCGCCGACAACAGGAAGCCGATCCAGTCGAGCGGCCCCGGGTCGGGCTCGCGCGTATTGGCGATATAACGATTGGTCAGATAGATGCCGAGAATGCCGATCGGCACGTTGATGAAGAAGATCAGCCGCCAGTGCAGATACGTGGTGATGAAGCCGCCGAGCAGCGGACCGGCGGCGGGGCCGAGCATCGCGGGCACGCTCAGGTAGTTCATCGCGCGGATGAAGTCGGCTTTCTCCACCACGCGAAAGATGATGATGCGCCCGACCGGCACCATCATCGCGCCGCCGACCCCCTGAATGAAGCGCGCCACCGTGAAGGTGGCGAGGGAGTTGGACGCGGCGCACAACAGCGAGCCCGCAATGAAGATGGCGATCGCCGTGCGGAACACCGTGCGCGCGCCGAACTTGTCGGCGAGCCAGCCGCATACCGGAATGAACACGCCGAGCCCGAGCACGTAGCTCGTCACCGCGATCTTCAGCGTGACCGGATCGCGCGCGAAATCGCGCGCCATGGCCGGCAGCGCAGTGACGATCACGTTGGCATCGACGCTTTCCATGAACATGGCGCACGCGACGATCAGGGGCGCAATCAGAGCTTTCTGAGTCTGGGCGACGGTCATGACGGCGAGGCTGCGGCGACGCGTCGCAGGCAAAGGGGTCATTATTGCACCTGTACGGTGCGGATTGTTAATACCTGCGCGACCGTTGCCGCCCTTTACGAATTTTCTGTATCCGACACGCGACGGTGGCGCGGCGCCCCCGCCAATCAATATTGATTTTTGTTGCGCTGCGCCATGAGATGACTATAATCGGGTTATTGCTTAGGTACAAACCCTAATGAGGAGCCGCCATGAACACCGCATCGAATGCAGTCCGTTCCATCCCCGCCGCCAACACGTTTTTCGGCAAGCTGCGCGCGCTGGCGCTGCATGCGCTGAACCTGCATCTGCAGAACTGCGCCGTGATCGCCGAAGCGTATCGTCGCCCGAACTAAGCGCGGCAGATGTTGCCGGCGGCCCGCGCAAGCCCCGGCTGCCGTGTCGATGCCCGCTCGAGTAGCGGGCATTGTGCTTTCTGCCCCCGTGAGGCGCGTGGGTTGCGTCGCGGCGGCGTTGCACTGCGAATACGCGGCGCACGCCTCTCCACCGCGCGCCGGGTGGCATCCCCGGCGAGGCCGGTGGCACCCGGACAGACGTCCGCCGCCAGCCATTCTGCTCCGCCGTCGCCATTTCCCTTCCGGTCCGGCGCCTCACGCCGCGCGTGCTGCGCAGCCGATACCGGTTGCCGCGCCGCGCCTCTGCCCCTGATTACGGCACCCCCAGCCGCGATCTTGATGCCTCGCATCGCGCGAAGAAGCATTACAATCGCGCGCTTTTGACACGCGCCGCGCAAGTGAACTGACAGCAAAATTGCTAATGGTGTCAACCTTTTGCACGTTTTGCCGTTATCTCTTTGTAATCGCCGCCACAGGCGATACCGCGCGTGACGGCCCGTCGCCGCGACCGCTCCTCGCAAGGCCCGCATTGACCATGTTTCACCGACTTCAACACAGCTTCGAGCGCCCCCGCGCGCTGCTCGGCCGTGCATCGAAAGCGCTTTGCAGCAAGGGGCTTCTGTCGCCCGTGCTCGCGCTCGTCATTTGCGGGCTGCTGCTGGTCGTGCTGCAGCATCTGTCCGAGGCAGTGAACTACCGTTCGGTGATCCGCGAACTGCGCGCGCTGTCGGCGCGCGAGTGGATCGGTGCGCTCGGCGCGACTGCGCTCAGCTACGTCGCGCTGGTCGGGCGCGACGCGGTCGGCCTGCGCTATCTCGGCGCGAAGGTGCCGCGCGCGGCGCTCTGGGTCGGCGCGACCGCCGGTTCGGCGCTCGGCAATGTGACCGGTTTCGGCGCGCTGACGGGCGGGGCGGTGCGCGCGCGGGTGTACGGCGTCGCCAACATCACGCCCGCGCAGATCGGCCGCATGACGGTGTTCACCAGCGTGTCGCTCGCGCTCGCCCTCGTGTTGATGACCGCGCTCGGCATGGTCTGCATGGCCGGTCAGCTCGCGCCGATGCTGCATCTGTCGCCGGTCGCGCTGCGCTGGAGCGGCGCTGCGCTGCTGATCGCGCTGGTGCTCGCGGCCGCCGCGTGCCGCCGCGAAACGCGGCCGGTCCGCACACGCTGGCAGTGGCTCTCGTTCGATATTCCCGCGCGCGGCGATCTGCTCGCGCAGGTCGCGCTGGCGGTGCTCGACGTGGTCGCCGCGGGCCTCGCGCTGTGGGCCTTGCTGCCGCACGCGAACGTGAGCTTCGTCGGCTTCATCACCGTGTACGCAGCCGCGATGCTGCTCGGCCTGATTGGCCATACGCCCGGCGGCGTCGGCGTGTTCGAGGCGGCGATGGTGTTCACGCTGAGCGGCAGCGTGGCGATGCATCAGATGGTCGCCGCGCTGCTCGCTTATCGCGCGATCTATTTCGGCGTGCCGCTGGTGGTCTCCGCGGCGCTGCTCGCGGGCTTCGAGGGGCGCGCGCTGAAAAGCCGTTTGTCGATGCTGCAGGCGGAGCGCGTGTCGGAACTCGCGCCGCTGTTTCTGAGCCTCGTCACCTTCGTGGTCGGCGGCATGCTGGTGATTTCGAGCGCGACGCCGGCGTTCTGGCAGCGTATTCATATACTGCGCGACCTGGTGCCGCTGTGGGTGCTGGAAAGCTCGCAGATGCTGTGCAGCGTGCTCGGCGTGCTGCTGCTGTTCGTCGCGCGCGGGCTGCTGCGGCGGCTCGATGCGGCGTGGTGGATGACGCTCGCGCTCGCGCTGCTGAGCCTCGCGCTGTCGCTGACTAAGGGTCTCGCGTTCGTCGAAGCCGGTGTGCTCGGCATGCTGATCGTACTGCTGCTCGCGACGCGTAAGCGCTTCAACCGTCATTCGTCGCTGTTCGCCGAGCGTTTTACGGCCGGCTGGCTCGTATCGATCGCGATGGTGCTGATGCTCGCGACGTGGGTCATGCTGTTCGCTTTCCGTGACGTGCCGTACACGCGCGACCTGTGGTGGCAATTCGCGTTCGACGAGCGCGCGCCGCGCGCGCTGCGCGCGACGCTCGCCGCGAGCGTGTTCGCCGCGACCTTCTCGTTCTGGCAATTGCTGCGTCCGGCGCCGGGCCGCTTCGTGAAGCCCGCGCCCGAAGATCTGCACGACGCCGCGCGGATCGTGCGCGCCCAGGAGCGCAGCGATGCCGGTCTCGCGTTGATGGGCGACAAGAGCTTCCTGTTTTCGGAATCGCGCGAGGCGTTCCTGATGTACGCGAAATACGGCCGCACGTGGGCCGCGCTGCACGATCCGGTGGGGACGCGCGAAGAGTGGGCGGGTCTCATCAAAAAGTTCGTCGCGCTCGCGCATGCGCACGGCGGTCGCGCCGCGTTCTACCAGGTACGCGCGAATGCGTTGCCGCTGTATCTCGACGCCGGCCTCACGCTGATGAAGCTCGGCGAGGAAGCGCACGTCGTGCTCGACGACTTCGATCTGAAGGGCTCGCACCGCGCGCATCTGCGCTATGCGCTCAAGCGCGGCGAGCGCGACGGCTACTGCGTCGAAGTGATCGATCAGGCGCAGGTGCCGGCGTCGCTCGAAACGCTGCGCGGCATTTCCGACGGCTGGCTCGACAGCCGCGACGCGCGCGAGAAGAGCTTCTCGGTCGCGGCTTTCCATGACGAATACCTCGCCGCGCAGTCGGTGATGCTGGTGCGCCAGAACGGCGAGCCGGTCGCGTTCGTGACTTTCATGACGACCGACATGAATACCGAGGCGACCGTCGGCGTGATGCGCCACGTCGAAAGCGCGTCGCCGTACGCGATGGAATATCTGTTCACGCAGCTCGCGCTGCATCTGAAACAGGCGGGCTTCCGCTCGCTCAGTCTCGGCATCGCGCCGCTCTCCGGCGTGCAGCCGACCCCGCTCGCGTCGCGCTGGCATCGGCTGGCGGGCATCGTGTGGCGCTTCGGCGGCCGCTTCTATAACTTCCGCGGACTGCGTGCTTTCAAGAGCAAGTTCCAGCCGCACTGGGAGCCGCGTTATCTCGCGGCATCCGGTTCGGGCGTGTTCTTCACGCTCGCGGACCTGTCGCTGCTGGCAGGAGGCCGGCGTTCATGACATTGCATCCGTTGTTCCGGCTCGCCGTCGCGGCGAGCGTTCTGAGCTGCGGCGCGCTCGCGCACGCGGCCACCACCACCGTGCCGGGCGGCCGCTATGGCGACGTGCGCGTGACCGAGCCCGAGGGGCCGCTGCGCGGCTTCGTCGTGCTGTATTCGCAGGCGAGCGGCTGGAGCGCGGCCGATCAGCAGAGCGCGGATGCGCTCGCCAAAGCGGGCGCGATGACGGTCGGCGTCGATACCGCGCACTACGCTGCGAACCTGGCCGCGAAAAAGGAAACCTGTCATCAGCTGGTGGGCGATGCCGAGGCGCTGAGCCATCAGCTCGAACGGCAATCGCAGTCGAGCCGCTACTTCGCGCCGATCGTCGCGGGTACGGGGCAGGGTGCGACGCTCGCGATGCGCGTGCTCGAGCAGGCGCCGTCCAATACGGTGGCGGGCGCGGTGTCGATCGACGCCGATCACACGCTCGACGCGCGCTTCGAGCCGTGCCGGCCCGACCCGACCGTGATCCGCGACAAGGTCCCGGGCTTCGTCGAAAAGGCGAGCACGGGCGATGCAGATCGCACCCGTCTCGTTGCATTGTTGACGCCACATCTGCAGCCGGTCTCGACGAGCGCCGACGACGTGTCCGACCTGCCGCTGATCGAGTTGCCGGCCGCACATCCGAACGGCCTGATGGCGATCGTGATTTCCGGCGATGGCGGCTGGCGCGATCTCGACAAGACGATCGCGCTGGCGCTGCAGAAAGATGGCGTGTCGGTGATCGGCTGGGACAGCCTGCGCTATTTCTGGAGCGAGAAGCCGCCGGCGCAAACGAGCCACGATCTCGCGCGCGTGATGCAAACCTACAGCGAGCGCTGGCACGCGCAGCACATCGCGTTGATCGGCTATTCGTTCGGCGCCGACGTGATGCCGTTCGCGTATAACCGGCTGCCGCAGGCGCAGCGCGATCAGGTGTCGCTGATTTCGCTGCTCGGCTTCGCGCCCGACGCCGATTTCCAGATTCGCGTCGGTGGCTGGCTCGGCATGCCAGCGAGCGACAAGGCGCTGAACGTGCGGCCCGAGTTGACGCATGTTCCGCCGTCGATCGTCCAATGCTTCTATGGCGCGAGCGAAACCGACACGCTGTGTCCGGCGCTCGACAAGACCGGTGTCGAAGTCATCCGTACCTCCGGCGATCATCACTTCGGCCGCGATTACAACGCGCTTGAGCAGCGCATTCTCACGGCATTCAAAAAGCAGAGCGGCGTGCGCGATTGATCGCGGTGTCGGTCGTATCGGCGGGGCGCGCTGGCTGGCGCGCCCCGCTTTTTTTCGGGCCGTTCGCGCCGGAATACCGCAATTGATTCGCCGTTGGCATCAGCAGCGGTTAGGAAGGCTGACCAATATCCGCGCGCAACGACTCGCGCTCCGCGGGGATTGACAAAGCCTGCCAAGTCGACGAAGATCGCCGACATGAACTGCCTCGACATCCGTATTGCGCTGATTATTAGCATCATTCATCGAATGGTGGGTTAGCGCGCGTCGACTTGCAGTGACACATAACCCGCCAAACGAGGCGGGTTTTTTTATGTCCGCTTTCAGGTTCATTCTCTGCCTGCCTCCTGGCGAACATGTTGCGATTGCCATCGTTCGATGTCGATTGCCGTTGGTTCGTTGTTGCATCTAATGTTGCCACCCAGGAGCTTGCCGTGCTGTTGATCGAACTCGAACAGGCCGTCGCAGCGGCCGGGCGCGTCGCGCCGTCCCACGACTATCTTAAGAAGACCCTGACCGCGCGCGTCTACGACGTGGCGCGCGAGACCGAACTCGAACGCGCGCCGAATCTGTCGGCGCGCTT
>NZ_SELS01000093.1 GCF_004197395.1 Paraburkholderia sp. UYCP14C
CGAAGCCCGTCAGGAAAGGCTGATGAAGCTGGCCGCCTGAGCTGCAAAAGCTTGTCCAGACAACCGGAGCCGATACAGTTCGCCTTGCAACCGAAACGTGCATTGATGAAAATTGCGACCTTCGCACCGCGCTACGAGCTCTGGAGGGAGCAAACCACAAACCTAAACACACGACATTAGATTTTATTCCGAGAAATTCTAGTTAAATGTTCGCGCAAAAACTACCGCCATCAGCATTACGTGTAATGCTAGGCTGATGCTTTATAAAATTCATCGAATAAACACAGGCCAATCCTCTTTTTCCAAGCAATATGTCAGTTCCGGCTTGCGGCTCGCTAATAGGTAACTGCATGGTGAGGCGCGAGCGAAGATATTGAACTTTAATTCGCATCTGTGGATAGAAGAAATGAGCAACCTTCCCCCGCTTTCCGCTTTGCATACATTTATCGAGGTAGGTAAATCAGGTAGTATGAAACGGGCTGCTGAATTGCTATGTGTTTCACCAGGTGCGGTTAGTCAGCAAATTAAAGCCCTTGAAGATAGGATGCGAGTACGCCTTTTCGAACGCGCCCATCGAGAGCTTCATCTGTCGGATGCGGGTCGAAGCCTTTTCGAGCAGTTGTCTCGCGCTTTCGAAGAGATACATCATGCATGGGAAAACACTCATGCCCCGACCTCGAGAATAACTAAGCTCACGATTAGCACGACCGCGTCATTTGCGAACTCTTGGCTCGCACCTCGGATAGGGGGCTTCACGAAGCAGTGGCCGAACATAGAAATAAACATCGAAACGAGTCCTCGTCTAATCGATCTTCGGAGAGATTTCGTTGACGTGGCGATACGCCACGGACTGGGTGACTACCCACAGCACGCCGTGACCAAGCTTTGGACCCCGGCGATGGTGCCGGTGTGCTCGCCGGGGCTCCTCGGCTCTGGCCCCGCGGTTTTAGAGCCAGTCGACTGTTTGCAATACCCACTTCTTCAGGATGCGGATCGAGCAGACTGGGCGCTCTGGTTGCGGGCTCAGGGAATCGAAAATGCGTCGGCACGGCGTGGATCCAGTTTTTGCGACGACGCTCTTTTGATCAAGGCGGCCGTTGCTGGCCAAGGTATTGCGCTCGTTTCGGATGTACACGCATCGGCCGAGATTGCTAACGGGCGGTTGGTACGTCTGCTGCGTACGCCATGGCCGACGAATTTTGCATACTATCTCGTCACGAACGAAGATCGATCGGAAGAGTGGAAGATCGCTGCGTTTCGAAAATGGATGTTGGAACAGGTCGCAATGGCTGAGAATGCGGAAGATGCTCGTACCGATACTCCCAATGCTTCCATGAGCGAAAATGACAGTGAATTGTCATCTATCGCTTCGACACCGTCAGTAATATGAGGTGTGTGTGCTCGGAATAAAGTTGGAGATAAGTTGCCTCACTGTCAGATTGAGCATAGTGACTTGAGTATAGATACTCGAGTAAGTACCCTGCTCATTTTCATTGAGTATAGTTTACGCCGGGTATTGAATGGGTAGAACCCGGGACAACGCCGCTACGGCCCGCCCAGAATGGCCCGCGGGCCGGTACACTGGCACCATTTCATGTGTAGGCAGGACCATAACTATGCGACTCATCCAGAATGGCCAGGAGTATCGCGAAGCTCGACAGGCGCTCCTCGATCTGGCTGGACTTGACCCGGCGCCCGGCACGCCGGACGACGACCAGTTGTTCGCACTGGCGAGCGGCGTCGAACGTTACGAGATGAAGCATGTTCTGGGTCTGCCCGCTGGCGCCCGACGTACGATAGTGGCGAAGCATGGCTGGAGCGCTGACGCTTTCAGATCTCACCGGTTTCTGCGGCCGGAATGGGAACGACGGCGGCTGCGGTTCGCGCTGGGCCTACACACTCCGCTGACCCGGGAGGACCTTCAGGTTCTGCAGCGAGTCGTCCCTGTGATTGAGGACGCAGGCAAGCCGTACGCCGTACGGATCGCGGACGTGCCTCAGCCCTTGCAGGATGAACTGAGGGAGTGGTGGCGGATGTGGTGCTTGCCGTTGTTCGACCCGGATGGCTGCGGCGACTGCATTTATGCATGGGACTGGTCGGACTGGCTCAACGGGCGGAATCCGGATCTCCCTTAAATCCCGATCGCCGCGTGACAGTACAGTGGCACCGTCACAGGTAAACTGAAAGCCGCGCGCGACAAATGGAGCACATTGAAGAGCTTCTCGCCAAGGGAAAATTGACGGAGGATCTTCCATACATGGTGCAACCAACGGGGGAAGAACATCCGCGGACGGATCCCCCACAACTCGCAGACACGGTCGTCGTCATCGATCGACTCCGCATTGGCGAGCATGTCGTACGTTTTGCCGAACTTGTCGAGTGGCTCGGCGAGATGATCGTCTATGTCGAAAAACTGCGATCACTGATGCCCACACGATATACATCGACGCGCGGCCCGCATTGACGACAGGACCGCAAGAGGAAATGAAATGAATCAGCCAGCATTGCCGCCTTGGGGTGCCAAGGACGTCAAAATCGACCACTATGTCATCCGGTTCATGAAGGATTCCGTGGACCGCGAATTCGTCGATGTGGTCGATGAACTGGATCGCGCTGTGCAAACGTTCGTGGGTGCGGTCCATGATGACACGTCGCGCGATCATCAGATGGCGACTGCGCGAGAAGCGATGATCGTCTTTGGTCAGCTCATCCAGCTTTCGACACCGTCCACACGCGGCTTACGGGCACGGCCAGTGCCACTGCGTGTGACGATGGAAGTGGCGCATGCGCTCATGCAATGCTTTGTGACCAAGCTGTCGCCCAAAGACGGCCATCGGTTTAGCGACGAGGCCAGCCAGAAGGCGCTCGGCTTTTACCGCGCCTACGCCGATCACGATCGCACGCAAAGAGCGATATGGGATCTCAAGTTTTACGACTGGGCCCGCCTGAAGAATCTTATTACCGAGGATCCGCACCAGCGCTGGGAAGGCGAACGAGCAGTGACGTTTTCGCGCGACGAGCTTGACGATTTCTTCCGGCACTACGAGGCTCGGATTCTGCAGAACCTGCTCAGCTATGAGCGGAAAAGCTACGAGGGAATCAACTGGGGGATAAAGTTGTCCGACCCGCTTCAGGACGGCGAGAAGTGTGAGTTGATCGCGGCATGGACCCTGCACCCGCGCGAGACCAAAACAGTCGACGAGAATGCGTCTTCTGGCGCGGCCGCGTAGCCCGTGTGCGTCAATCGACAGGCAATTCCCTCCGATCGCCAAGATGTGGCGGGCGCGTACCATTCGGCATGGCCGCTGGCCGCTGGCCGCTGGCCGCTGGCGGCGGTCGGCGGGAGTCATCCCGCTCACCGCGGGACACCAACGCCGACGAGTTCGAGACCCCTTCATGCAGAACCGAAAACCGATCCCGCAGAATTATGTGAAAACCGGCAGAGCTTGGTTCGCACTTCTGCGCGATATGACCGCCGCTGACGCGCTTACGGAATTCCGCGTCGAGGTCAAAGCGTTCGTTACGCGGGCTGAGGGCGAGCTGGAGGTGATCGATGGTTTCGCGAAAGAATCCTGCTCTGATCAACCACACGGATGATTTAGCCTGATCAAGCTAAAAAATAGTGCGCCTTGCTGATTTCATTATGCCAAATGACGTGTCTCGATCCTGTCGTCCGCCGCAGGGCGTGTTCGAAGCCGGCACAGACATGATAAATTTGCGGTCACTCTTTCGGTGCTGAAATCTTCGACGTGCGTCAAGCAGTTTGCCGCCTTGCGAAGCACCGTATTACAGACTATTAGAGCAGGGATTTATTGAGGCGGACGTTGCGCCTATCGGGGATACGACGTGGACGAAAAAACGACCGGATCTTGGCTGATCCACCATACGCAGCGGCTGCAGCGCGCCGAATACCTCCCGGGCTACGATCGGATCTATATCGCCGGAAAAGCTGGAATCCTTCTGTCAGCAATATCAGCCGACAAAGCAAGCGAGCTTTCCCGCGAGCGCGTCAACGCGCTTGCGACCGCTTCGAAAATCACGCCTCTCGAATTGCCGGGCTTGCTGACTAAGCTTCAGGAACGAGAACTCATAGATCAAACGGCTAACGGCGTGAGCGTTCTCGGGGTTACAACTCAGGCCGCGACGCTGATGCATACCGCACGATTGTTCGCGATCAGCGATCCCACACCGATCGAGAACGCTGCACTCGCGCTCGCAGAGGCCGCATCTCAAGCTCCCCTCGACTACAACGAAGCGCTGCAAATCGGGGATGAACACAAACTGACCAAGACGCTTGCGCAGCAAGCGATCAGCGAGTCGAGCGACGTCGGATTCGTTGACGTGGAGTCTCTGTCTGGCGGTCAACAGTTGTTCTTCAATGGCAACTTGTTCCGGCGAGACAACACGGAGAAAATTAAGCGGGTTTTAGACTCCCTTGGCTCCGCGGACCAGAGACTTCTCAACGACGCTACGACGCAGCTGCAACAACGCGGCTGTATCGAAGTCACCGAGATCCGACGGATGCTCGGCGATGCGCTTTTCGAAAAAATCATGTCTGTGGGATTGTTCGACATCAACGTCGTAAGCAACCCGCAGGAGGAAACGGGGTTTGTAACGCTTCCGTCCGCGTTCAGCAAGTTCAGTACCTCTACGGTCGACGACGCTTTCGACTTGGCGAAAGCCTTCGTTAGCTCCATCACCTACGGCATGACGAAAAGTCCAAGTCACAGAGGTCGCATAGATTTTGTCGCAGCGTTAATACGGACATTGATTCGCGGCGAGCCGATCGGCCCGGTTCCCGCAATCGCGCAGGATTACCGAATTCTCGAAGTCAAGGGCGTTGTGCAGGTGAAAGACGGCGCAAAGAACGGGCGGAAAGGGCCAATGATGTGGCTGCTGAAGCGAGAGGTGGGAGAGTTGGCATTGCAAGTGATCATGCAGGGCGATGCCAGCGAGCAATCTCTTGATGCATTACCCAGCGCCGCGGTCTCACGATATCGGGGCCCCGAAGAAAACCAGCAAATCGTGCGCAAAAAGCAGGTCAAAGAGTCGCCGACCGTGACGAATGACATCCTGCGCGTCCTGCGGACCACCGGAGCAAGGTAATGGCAGAAACCCTGGCAAAAGGCGCGATGTTGGAAGAAGCTTTACGCGCGTATTTCATCAAGGCCGGCTATTTTGTCGTTCGTGGCGTCCCGTTCACCTACGAGGGCTTTGACGTCACGGACATAGATTGCTGGCTGTATGGCCGTGCATCATCGGTCTCGCGCGAAATCGCAATCGTAGATATTAAAAACAAGAAAACCCCTCAGGCGATCGAACGGATTTTCTGGTGTGCGGGTCTGCAGCGCGCGATAGGTGCGAATCGAGCCATTGTGGCAACCACTGATAAGCGACAGGAGGTTAAGGACTTCGGTCGGGAATCTAATGTGCTGGTCCTAGATGGAACCTTTCTTGGGAAGCTGGAAAATAAAGGTGCACACCTTGAGCAGCGTCTTTCCGACGAAGAATTCATCGCCGTGATCGGAGAGAATCCACTCGATAAATTCGAAGGAAACTGGAAAGCGCGGATGCGGAAAAACAAAGGCCTGCTCGCCCGCGGGCCGTCATTCGATACATGCATTGAATGGCTAGCCGAGGGGCGTTACTTCGTCGAACAGGCGACTACGCGTCAGACCCAGGCTAACAAAGCCTTGCGATGCCTTTATCTGTTGTGCGCGTTTATCGCGATTGGAGTCGACTACGAGCTGCGCGATCTTTCATTTACTGAATCCGCTGAGCGAAGCAAACTCATCGCGGAAGGCTTCACCTATGGATCGAAGGGCCGGACCGGCCTGAAGAAACTCGTTGATCTATCAATTGGACTGGTTTCCGCCTATGCGAATGAAGGGCGCGCGATCGCGACACAGGTGAAGTCAAAGATCGAGAACAGTCTCGACGAAATCCCGACCTCAATTCTGGGTGACTACTTTTCCCGACGTGACGTCCTCGGATCAATATTTCAGACGGCAAGCGAGTTCGAATCGCTCGCAATGGCTCGAGACTTTAAGCATCACAGCAGCGCGTCCACCGAGGTACGCGCGTTTCTTGGGTGTTTGCTCGATTACTGGGGGATTGATAGAACGCATCTTTCGATCGCTCACCATGCGCACAACGGTGGCTTGCTGGACGCGGAAGCCCGTACCGATCGGTTGATATAGTGTCTGTGGGTCCCGGAGTCCGTCGTCGCGCTCTCCCAACCTGGTGTGCGGTTCGTGAAGGTCACTCACCGGACTTGGCCCGTTAGCCCACCGGAGTGCGCGCACAAAAATAAAACCCGCCGGCTCTCCGAAAATCGGGAGCACGGCGGGCGTGGGTTTAAGCCGGTCAGAATCCTTGCAACAGCAGGTCCATCGCCGCGACAATTTCGTCGTACCGGTCAGCGAGACTGCTGACACCTTGCTTTAACAGCTTGACGGACACGGCGCCCATCGACTGCGTCAGCATCACATACGGCTCGCCGTCGATGTCGACCACCGGATTGAGGCGGGTCGCTGGCCTCTGCAACTCGGCCAGCGGCACCAGCGGGATCACGACCCGGGAGTCGAGGTGGCCCATCGTATCGGCCTGCACATTCAGCAGGTAACCGACATTCAATTTGGATATGAGCTTGCCCTTAAAGAATATGGGGTAATTGCAAGGCTCGGGCAACGCCTACTATCAGCCACTCTCAGCGAGCAAATAGCTCACGGCTCATCGTCGGCCAATCCATATGAGCCGGCGCCGAGACAGGGGACAACCAACCCGGAGATGAGTCTCTGAGTATTCAACGGCCCTGCGTTTGCTAAGCGAAAGTACGTTGCCGCTTTTCGTAGTACAACGGTAAGCGGCCAGCAAACCCGTCTTGACGGATCGGACTAGTCGACGGCCACTGTCGGCTGCCAACGATGCGGCAGCAATGTTGCGATGTCGCTGGCCCTGTGGGTCGGTAGTCGCGTCAAGACGTCCTTCAGATAGGCGTGCGGTTCGTGCCCATTGAGTTGTGCTGAGCGCAACAGGCTCATGATGGCGGCAGCGCGTTGGCCCGCTCGCAGTGAGCCGGCGAACAGCCAGTTGGCCCTGCCGATAGCCCACGGACGTATTTGGTTTTCGACCCAGTTGTTGTCTATGGGCACATGTCCGTCGTCGAGATAGCGCGTCAGCGCTTCCCAGCGTTTAAGGCTGTAATCCAGCGCTTTCGCAGTCGCTGAACCTTCCGAAACCAGCTTGCGCTGCGCCACCATCCATTCATGAAGTGCGTCGCACACCGGTTTGGCCCGGCTCTGTCGAAGCCTGCGGCGCTCTTCAGCTTCCAGTGTCTGCGCCTCGCGCTCGATGTCGTAAAGTGCAGCGAAGAATGGCAGCGCCAATGCGGCGATCTGGCTGCTGTGATTGGCATGCAGATCGAAGAACTTGCGTCTCGCGTGCGCTGCACATCCGATTTCAGTGATTCCCTGCTGGAATCCGGCCTTGTACCCACTGTAGTCGTCGCATACCAGCTTGCCCTGCCAGCCAGCGAGGAACGCGCGGGCATGTTCGCCTGCACGGCTCTCGGCGAAGTCGTAGACCACGGCGCGCAGATCACTGTAATGCGTGGGCGTATACGCCCACAGGTACGCGCGATGTGTTTTACCTTTGCCGGGGCTGAGCATCTGTACCGGCGTCTCATCCGCATGCAGCACACTCTGCTGCAGGATTTCCTGATGGAGTGCGTCGACCAGCGGCTGCAGTTGCACGCCACACGCGCCGACCCAGGCACCGAGTGTCGAGCGCGGTATCGCCAGCCCCGCCCGCGCAAAGATCTGTTCCTGACGATACAGGGGAAGGTGGTCAGCGTACTTGGCAACCAGCACCGAAGCCAGCAGTCCCGTGGTCGGGATGCCCTTGTCGATGACGTGTGCGGGCACCGGCGCCTGAATCAGCGTTTCGCAGTTCCTGCACACCCACTTGCCACGGATATGCCGCTCTACCGTGAACACACCCGGCGTGTAATCCAGTTTCTCGCTGATGTCCTCGCCGATGCGCACACGCTCGCAGCCGCACTGGCATACGGTGCCGTCAGGCTCGTGATGGATTTCTGTACGCGGCAACTGTGCAGGCAGCGATGCGCGTTTCGGCTGCTGACGTGGCTCGTCGACTGGCGTTGCCGGCTGAAGCTGCTCGAACTCCAGTTCGATAGCGGCGAGATCCGCGTCAATCGCCTCATCCAGCAGGTTCATCTGATCGCTGCTGAGCTGTTCGCTGCGCCGGCCGAACTGCTGGCGCCTGAGGATCGAGATCTCGTGGGTCAGCTGGTCGATACGGGTTTGTCGGTACTGCAGTTCCCGTTGCGTCTCGTCGACCTGCCTGGTCTTCTCGTGAATCTCCCGCTCCCTGTCCTCGACCTGGGCAATCAGCTGCGCGGCAAGCGCGCGCAATTGTTCCGGGCTGAGGGCGTTAAGATCGGCGGGCAGGTTCATGCAGACGAGTCTGCCAGAACCTTAGAGACCGGAAAAGCGCCACCGTTTACGTCCTTGCTCGCCTCATACGACGCGGATCACACCGTTCGGACCAATGCGCTGCCACGGCAAACCCACCACCAGACCGGCGAGTTGCTCCTGCGTGAGCGCGTGTTGCTTTGATTCGCTGCCCGCGTGAGGCCAGACGAACTGCCCCTCGTTCAACCGTCGCGCTGCCAGCCAGATCCCGATTCCGTCGTGAACCAGCACCTTCAGGCGATTGGCTCGCCGGTTAGCAAAGAGGTAAGCATGATGCGGATGCGCAGCGCCGAACACCGTGACCACCCTCGCCAGCGCCGTATCGAAGCCCGCCCGCATATCCAGCGGGTCGACTGCCAGCCACACCTCATCAATGCGGATCACGCGAGCCACTCACGCAGCCACGCGGCGCATTGTGCTGTCTCCGACGCCGGCCAGGTGATCGTGATCGACTGGTCGGCGCGACGCACATCAATCCGGATGGCGATCGGTTGAACATGCTTCGTTTCCAGCGCAAGCGATACGAATGCTGGCGCCGTCGCGGAGGGCACCGTTACTTCATCGCCCGTGACCAGCGCCGGCCGCTTACCTTCGGCCTGCTCCACCCAGCGTCTGAGCAGATTCGCGTTCAGCTTGTGATTCAACGCGATCGCGGCAAGCGATACGCCTGGTCCCTGGCAGGCTGACACTACCTGGGCTTTGAACTCCGCGCTATAGCGTCGACGTCGACGCCGGCCAGGCAGCACTTCTTCTTCGATAGTGTTCACGTGTCCACCTATTTAAGTGGACACGATGCTCCCAAGACCTTCAACGCAACTCAAGACGGGATGACCGGGCGCTTACGTACAACGCCGCACGTAGTTCCGCATTTTCATTGGCAAGCTTGGCATTGTGCATTGCATTGCGGAATACTTCGGACTGGCGCACGAGTGAGCGCAAATTGTTGAGATAAGAAATCTGACTGTTGAGGCTCTCATGCCCAAGCGCCTCGGCAAGAGCAAGCGCAACACTGTCTGCCGAGGTATCGAGTCCCAGCTCTCGCCTGGCCGCCAATTCCTTGCGGACAAAATTGTCTGCAAAGGAGTGACGCCCACAATGCAATCCAGAGCGCAGTGGTAGACCGACAGATCTCGCGGCTCGATAAAAGTCCACGGTCACGCCCTTTTCGCTGAGAGGGCTTCCGTCCGCCGAACTGAGAAAAACTTCCCTCGCATCCGATCCTGTCGCTGCAATCAATTCCGCACGCTCTCCATCGATATACCTTACGATTCTGGCTGCCAGGTGGATTGGGACGGGAAACCTGTTTGAATAGCCGTATTTTTGCCGCCTTGGACAGACACTAATGAAATCAGCGGGCGTCGTGCTTCTAGCGGAATCAAAGTCGCCGATGGTCAATGACAAAATCGAAGCGCGACGTAGGCCCACTTCCCATGACAGGTCGAAGATCAGGCAGTTACGCAACGCAATCTCTTCGCTGCAATGCGCATGGAAGTGTTCGTGCAATGCAGACCGATCGCGTTCATCTAAGACATGTGAAGACCGATGTCGGCTGCGTTCCCCGGCATCATGAAAGATCTTCGGGTAATCAGACTGACGTGTTCGCTTGACTGCGGGCATCTGTGATTGCACGAGGGTGCTTATTATCTGGCAGCCGTGCGTGCCTATGATGCGTTTACCTTTTGAGTAGTGCTCTTGAGTTTGCAGCCAGACATAAAACTTATAGATGCAGCGGAGGTCTCCGTTGACCGTTCTTTTATGCGCCTGCTCGTCATCAGATCTGTTCGGAGCTGAACGGGACATCAAGTGCTTGCGAAACTTGAGAAGCGTGTCGTCTGTTGCGTCGATATCGGTCGTTTTCTCCGTTTGCAGAAACGAGTACCATTTTTTTAATGCAAATGCTCTCCCTTCGACCGTTGACGGACAACTTCCCTTATGGTCGACGAGTTCGAGAAGATGGTCAAACGCGGCATCGACTGTACAACCGTCTTCGTCCCAAAGGTGCCAATAGACGACCCCATCCGCGGAACACTCTGATTCAAGATGAAAGGCCATGCCAACCTCCCTTCGCGAGTGCTTTATCGGTCTCTAATATAGGTAAAGTTACGACCGTGCAGACTAGTCGCAAGGTCGACAGGAAAGTGTCCAAAACCTCTGTCGACCCAATCGCAATGAGCCTGACGCGACTATGCATGCATGCTCGAAAGACCCAGCTTGCGTTATTGGCTACCTGATGAGTCAATACTGCCACCAGACTCGCCGGATAGGCTCCAGGTAACTGCTCGATCGTCGCAGCGAAGTTCGCCGACAGATCAGACAGCTCATGCTGATTCACACTGTAAAGATCATCGCGAATCTTGATTAGGTAACTGATCAGCTTGCCGGCGCCTCCGAATCCACCATCCATGCGCACTGGCGGGGAAAGTATTTGGTGCACGAAGCCGATCTGTTTCAATGGTGCCGGTGAGGCGGGAGAAGTCCGATCGAATCGAACCGGATCTCCAACGTGCAAATCGAGCTGGAGTTCATCGCTCCGCGTGCTCCGCCGCTTCAGGAGCGTTTCGTTCATTTCGATGACATGGCTTGTCGTGGGCGCCAGCAGCAGACAAGTGCCTTGTCCCCTAAGTCGTTCAAAGGCGCCAGTTGCTACGGCGATTATATCGCCATCGTCTATATTAATCGTTGACAGTCCACGAGCAGGCGAACTCGCGTTAAATGGCAACACCTCGATGCGACGCTGGGCCGATTCTGCGCAGATCGGTTGTTCACAGAGCGCGCGCTGGTCGATGAACATATCACCTTGAAGATTCGACGCCGAGCATGGGTTCGATAAATCTAAAAGGTAACTGTATCGGGACTGCTCATTCGGCTGGAAGGGACAACAAAGCAGGATGAGCGTGCGTACTTGACCAAGACGAGCCAAGACCGACGCCAGTTGGACAACAGACAATTCCTCCGCACGATCGATCACTACAGTGCCGGGTCCATCGAAAGCAAGAACTGCCTTATGTAACGAACTAATATCGATCACTTCATGCTCCCAACGCAAAGCGGTCTGACGCGCTTCGATGCTCTCTGACGTTGCTATGGCGAGAGGGAGATTTCGAGATTTCAGGCGGAGAAACAATCGTCGCATCTTCGCCATTCCAGCGTGCGTCTCGCTCTCCGCGAAGAGAACTCGGCATTTTCGCCTTCCCGATCTTGTCGATTCACTGAGTCGATTCGACAGACTTCCGGATAGAAATGATTTAAGATATTGATGTGCCAACGATATTTCTCTGACTACTAGCCGCCCGTCGGCTTCGACGAGAACTAAACCGCGGGAAAGCGCTGTGTCGATTGCTACACTGGCAGTTTGTTCATCAGCGTCGCATGTCTTGCGGATGTCCAGAGCGACTGAATCGCGCTTGAGGCTTTCCCGTCCAGGCGCGCGCTCCACAGTTTTTAAGACAAGCGCCACCAGTCTCCTCGGGTCATTTGTAAGAAGTCCAAATGACGACTTTGCTATGCAGTCGGCACACTCGAACCCCATCAAGCCGGTGAGACGATAGGGATCAGCGGCTACCTTGTCAAAGCTCACCGGTCCATAAGCGTCGAAGATTCGAGTCGCCAGAGGCCGGGATACTTGAACTGAGGCGAAGCGGTTTATCTCGCGCACCAGTTGTAGCCGAAGCATCCATTGCCGCGCGATTCGGGCACGCAGGTCGTCGGGGAAAAAAGGGGCTTTTGCCCAATTTGTTGAGCGGGGTAAGCCTTCTTCAAGAAGAACACCGAGGTTTTTTCCGTAGCGATGCCACAGCCAATTGGCCAGATTAAGTCCAATTGGAAAGCAGTGCCGAGTTAGGTAAGGCACAAGCAAAGAGCCGGTCGGTGTCGCCAGTCTACCTCCGCGAACAAGGAATTCGGCACCGGCCACGTCATCTTCGTAAAAATTACCTTCGAGCAACCACACATCGTCCCGCTCAACGTGCCGTAATGGCCACTTGTCCTCCCGGGAGAAGATCGAACGTTGTTCTGTTTCGAACTGGTACCAAACGACATCCTTTACGGACGTTGCGCTAACCAGGAGGGCCTCTGTCGCCATAGTGCTATTGCCGGCATGGGTGGAGGCTGAATTCATTCCCATAGGGACGTCCCTGTGGCAAAGAGGTACTCGTAGGAGGCAAGGAGAACGCGTAGCTGAACTACATTATCCTCGAGTTCAGCGATACGGCGGTGCAGCGTATCGACGTGATTTTTGCCGCGCTTCGTTGTTTTCGCCGTGATTCGAAAACGTTGCTCAAGCTCTAAGAAAAGACGTTTGATTTCACCGTTTGAACCCACAGTAGAGCGGGTAATTCCGACTATCTTGCAAATGCGTGCACGATTTGGCTTACCCCGCCAGAGGGGCACAGGTTCTTGCTTATCGATCCAGGCTGAGAGCCTTGTTGCCGCCTGGCGGGCAATTTCCTGGTTGCTGGTGGTCATCTATCGTCTCCTCGACGAAAGTAGCTTGGCGATTCTCTTGGAGAGTGTAGAGTTCTCGCTACGCAGATCTTCATTGATCTGCATCAGTCCAGATAAAACACGCTTATATTCGTCAGCGTCACCTTCGCACTTCTTCGCGAGTCCATCATACGTGCGGCGTAATTGGATGAATTTCAGGCGTTCTGCACGTACTTCGGACATTTTCACTGCCAACACTGCACGTACGCTTTTCAGTTCGGCGCGGAGGTTGCTCAACTGATCATCCGGCTGAGTACGGGCACTTTCTTCAGCTTGCTGTTGAAGGGCTGCGATGTAAGCGCGGGCCTTTTCTTCAAGCGTAGGACGATCAGCAAGCGTATCGTTGGCGATGGAGCGAATCTGGGGCAGTGCGTTGCGTGTACTTTCGCAGTTTTGGGATGCGTCCCATGCCTTAAACTGCCTGAGGCTTCGCGGGAAAAAATCGTACATCGGTCTTCCCTTGGCATCTACCAGCCGGTGTCCGGTCGATGCCTTGATGACAGGAATCCCGTTGTTCACCCATGCCTCAAGAATATTAAGCTTTCGCTCGATATTGTCCGTTGCATCCTGCTTCGTCTTTTCTGCCTGCTTCACAACTCGCGTGCCCGTCATGGCGCCTCCAGAGCTTCTATGGGGGATCGTTTCGCGATTCTTTTGATACCTTCATTGCCTGAAAATTCTGGTACGCGTCTTCCGCGCTGTTCTGTTGGAGAACAGGCAACGTCAAATCGTTGCGGTCTCGGTTCCACTGGGTTTCCGCGGCATGGAGCTCACCTTGAAACGTCGGATCAGATGCAAAGAACATACATCCGCTGCAAACAACAACTGATGCCAGTTCAGGATGAGGCTGTCCGTTCATTTCACATTTGGGCCGCACGGTATGAACGTTGTCCTTAAGGTGACAGTCGCCGTGGCGCTTCGGTCGTACGCGGTAGCCGCGCTGCGTCAGTGCGCCACAGACTTGCTTCTGCTGCTCCGCCTCGTTAAGTCTTGTGAACGTTATGCTCTTCGATAGACTTCGATGCAGATGCCTTACGAGACGTGGAAATCCGCCCACCATATCGCTACCGTTTGTAATCTTCTTAACCGTGTCGAGCAATTTTTCGGAGCCAGCCTGCTCGATCTGGCGGCCCAAATCACGAAGCTCCTCAATAAGTGAATTCTCCAAATTCGAATTGGCTGCTCCCCTACCCCCAGATCCAAGGGCCAGCTTTCCGTCGATGATGTTAGACAGAACGCCACGCGGAGGATCGGTCACATAGGTTCGCGTCGTGACTAGCGCGAAATGCCGTAGATGCTGACCCAGTGCCCGTATCCGGGGATCAGTGTGTCTGTACATATATATGAGCGCGAACATTCGACGGCCGACGTGAAGATGGAAGTCTGGACAGGCCTCCTGTGGAAAGATCGATGATATAAAAGTGGCCAGGGTTCTGGTGCGCTTATCATCAAGCCCGGCAAAAAAATGGATGTCTTCTTTTATTCCGTCCAGAGTTGGGCGGCCGGCCCAAAAAATGCTCTTCGACCGTTCTGAATATAGGCACTCAGTTGCAGGAACGGTGGCATTCCTAATAGACTCCAAACATTCGATCGCGTGGGCTGTCGTGCGCGTCACGAAGAACGGGTGTCGCGCCTTGTATGTTTTGGCTACGTAGAAGTCTATTTCCCAGACGTCGTCGATTTCGGTGGGCCTCAATGCCATCGTTCTCAGCCCCAGATCTGCGTCGCAGATTTCGGTATGCCTTCGCGCGTTCAGGAATGCGATGACCACGGCGCATGCGCCCTGGCAAGCAGCGATTAGTTCGTCTACTGTTAAGTCGGCTCGCGCAGCCCGCTGATTTGCTGACCATTGCCTTATAGCGCTCCCGGTCAATCGGCTAAGTTCAATGGCGTGAGCGTTTGAACTTAGCCAGTTTTTCCTTTTCTTTCTTGGAATGAGGAGCAATTCGCGCGAGGCATCCTGCAGCAGCGAAACGACATGCGGTGCACACTCGTATATCCAATAGAAGGCGCCTTCCATTAGTTTGACAGTTTCATCGAGTGTAATGGTCTCGGTTCTGCCGCCGCCGGCCTCGGCCATTTGAGACGCGATGTCATGCGGATGCTGATATGGAAGAAAACTAAGTCGGTCAGTTGTCCCGTGCACTAAAGCAAGATCGTTTATCCATCCTAGTATCATGGCAAGCAGGTCTGCGCTCGGTGCGCTTGGCGGCGTCTCCTTGCGTGCTGACCACCTGGTTGCGAACTTGTAGGGAAGCGTTGACTCGAGAATCGAGCGCGTGGATTCTGGTAGCACGCTTTTTGTGCCGATTCCCACGGATCGGCTCCAAAACGGCATCCGGAGAGCATCCACTACGGGTGACGCGTCGACAGGAAGTCGCAAAAAGCGCAATGCGAGTTTATGCTGATCTGCGGTCAGATTTTTTGCGACCATGTCCCACCGACTTTGCAGCGTTAGCGCGATATACCAACCGCCATGTGCCAGTTCACTCAGGAGTTCTTGTAAGTGATCTGGCGTTGCATCCGATAGGTGGTACACGCCTCGCGACCTGAGAAAGTCCAGCGTATTTCGATACACCGCGATGCGCTTCTGAATTGATCTGATATCGGGCGCGAGGTCCCGAGAGCGCTGAAAGGCTAGCTCGGCTAGTGCTACGCAGACTCCCACACGGTCAGCGTCGTCGACCAATCGGCAACCTTGAGGATTGGCAGGGGTTGCGGGGAGCCACAGGCCGTCAATTGGAAGTCGGCGAGGCTTCCCTTTCAGTTTGAATGTCAATGCTCCGGACTCGTACCTGACGTTGACGCCATCGGAAAACCCCGCCTGGATGTCCGGTTGTTCGAGGTTTAGCTTCGCTTTTTTAAGCTGGCCCACAGCCTTTCACCGTACAAGAAATGGCTTGCTCTAACAGACCGGGTTCGGCTTCCCTAGCGAGCTTCAGAACCAAAAGTAAGAAAATGAGGCGCGGAATATGAACGGATGCAAATCGAGTTGGATTTTCTTCCACGAGATGCGCCCAGCGATCACAATAAAAGCGAAATGTCCTGACGGCATCGCAGAGAGACTCTTTAGTGACGACAAGTTGGTAGTGTTTACAGCGACCGAACGCATGACACCAGAGGCCATCGCAGCTCTGGCCCTTGGGGATTGTTGGAGATGGGCTGTCGCACGGATCATCGCACAGACCTCCGTCTCCAGTTGGTACCAGAAGTTCGGTTCGTACAAATTTGATATTTTTGGGCCTAGCGCTTGGCGTTTTTTCGTCTGCAAGGAACTGTAGGGTGTGGTCAAGCTCAAGCTGAAAGCGGAGGATCATTACTTCGTGCATCTTGAACGTGATCGAGCCGTCGAGGTAGTCGCAGGTGGTCTTTAAATCTTTATGTCCGAGTAGTTGCCGCACGGCTTCAATGTCACCTGATTCCAAATACTCGATCTGAGCGTTCGCATCGCGCAACTCCGAGAGTGGCGTGTGCTGGATATCGAACCTGCGCCTAAAAGACTTCTGACGCCCGACACTGATCGGATTGAACGGTGTCTTGTAGTTATCCCTTTGCCACCCAAACCATAGCCTTGTTTCATCCTCCGGCACCAATCCGATTGCCTTTAGTTGATCGAGGTTCCACACAAGCAAAGACAGGGCATCGCGCAGTGCCATGTCATACTGTTCAACCACGAAAACCGGAGTATCGTCATCGGTACGAGTTTTGGCTGCCTGAATGCTTTTGATGTTTGTCGGTGAGGGCTTAAGTCCAGACGTTTCGAGTGTGGCGACGGAAGCGATATTCCATCCACTCCTGGCGAGCAAAAGAATGAACGCAGCGGTCAGTACCGCATTAGGCAGTCGTTGGCGTGCGTAGAACCACGGCGCAAGCGTGGATGACAGGCAATACTGATCCAGCAGAGGCAGCTTAGGGAGGCGATCAGCGCTTGGGACTACCAGCTGCACGCCGTACCCGTTCTTGAACCCGGTTCTTATCGGCGTCATTCGATAAATGGCCAAGAGCGACGCGACATCATTCAAGTCAAGTTTGTGTTGTTTCTTATTGTTAAGGTAGTAGTGGAATTTTTCCCGCGACTCGGGGTATGGGATAGCGGAGGAGTGTTCGAGGTTAATCTCCAATTGACCTTGAAGCCTACAAAGATCGTGATAGTCCTCGAACTCTTTCTCGCACGCTCTGGCATACCCGGTCAGAGTTGTTCGCAATTCGTCGACGGCGAAAACTTCTAGGTCGCGGGTGGGTGTTTCGGGCGGCCATGGTAGCGATGGCTTATGTTGGGGAGTCTTCCTGATCTGTCGTTTCAATCGCTGTGGACAGCGATCCATCAGGTCGGATATCGCTGTACCTTCTTTCGTTCGACCGCCTGGTACTTTGAGAAGGTGGCGAATAGCTGAACAGGCTATGGCCTTCGAATTATTCGCCCATCGGGAACATTCTTGTATGGCGCCTTCGATCGCGATTAGGATCGATATAACCTGTTGGTCGGACAGGTCGCTCATTGGTGCCTGACACAACGCCAACTTTGCGCGCGACAGTAGCGGAATGACTGCCCTGATCCAATGTGCCTTACCGTAATCAATCGGTTGAGAGATGGAGTAGTCGCTTATATAACCAAGAGCTGTCCCTAGCCATGATCGACTTTCAAGCCACGGCGAGTCCAAGGTTACTACCGGCGACCGTGTCTTCACGATCGCACGTTTCATCGTATGGATCCGAAAGGTAGGCATACCTCCCCGCGTTCCGAGCACGGTACGTCAGTTATAGGACACAGTGCATTGAATTGCTTGAGTTTTTTTTGCGTTCGTTCGGTAGGAACGTTTTGAAGCTAGCACTTGGTAGCGGCGATCAGTTGGCAGGCGGCGGGGAAATCCGCTTGCATGGCGGCGCGCGAAATCGTGATGCGGCCAGCTTCGAGCGGCTCGCGCAGCGTTTCGAGCACCATGCGATCGAATTCGGGAAGCTCGTCCAGAAAGAGCACGCCCAGATGCGCGAGCGTGATCTCGCCGGGCTGCGGCGGATTGCGTCCGCCGACAAGTGCCACCGCGCTCGATGAATGGTGCGGCGCGCGAAACGGCCGTTGCCGCCACTGCGACGGCTTGAAGCCGATGCGGCTCGCGGACAGCAGGGCGGCGGAGGCGAGCGCTTCGTCGTCGGTCATGGGCGGCAGCAGGCCAGGCAGGCGTGCCGCCAGCATTGACTTGCCGGCGCCGGGCGGCCCGATCAGCAGCACATGATGGCCGCCGGCCGCCGCGACTTCGAGTGCGCGCCGAGCGGCGCGCTGGCCGATCACGTCGGCCATGTCCGGCGCCGGGGCGGCGGCGTGCTCGTCGAGCTCGGGCGCGGCGACCGGTCTAAGACGCGCGTCCAGCGAGCCGGCGAGATGCGCGCATAGCGACGGCAGATCGGCGGCGCCGAACACGTCGACGCCGGGCACGAGCGCCGCTTCCGCCGCGCTCGCCGCCGGCAGATAAAGCTGTGGTGTGTGGAAGGCCTGTGGGGCAACCTGATCGAGCAGGGCTGGCAACGCGGAACGCGTTTCGGATGAAGTGCCGGAGTCTGCGTCGGCGGCGCCGGAGCTCGCCAGAGCGCCGCGCGCGGTGCCGCATGCCATCGCGAACGCGCCGCGCATCGGCCGCAGCGCGCCGGTCAGCGACAACTCACCGGCGAATTCGCGATGGAGCAGCGAATCGGCCGGAATCTGCCCGCTCGCGGCGAGGATGCCGAGCGCGATCGGCAAATCGAAACGACCGGATTCTTTCGGCAGATCGGCGGGCGCAAGGTTGACGGTGATGCGGCGGACCGGGAAATCGAAACCGCAGTTCTGCAGCGCCGCGCGCACGCGCTCACGGCTCTCGCGCACTTCCAGGTCGGGCAGGCCGACGATCGAAAAGGACGGCAATCCATTGGCGAGGTGAACCTCGACGGTCACTTCGGGCGCGCGGCCAGCGGCCGGCGCGCGGCTGCGCACCACGGCAAGCGACATATTCTCTCCCGTCGGACGGCGCGCTGATGTCGCGCGCGAATCCCCTAAAACGCTGATGACGTCACGGCCCGCTTGCCGGTGATGCGCAGCGCTGTGCAGCCTGAAGGCTGCGAGCAGCGCTTAAGGCGTCTGCGTGAGCGGCAGTTTCTGCTCGAGCTCGGCGACGCGGCGCTCGAGTTCTTCGAGGCGCGCGCGCGTACGCACGAGCACCTGGGTCTGCGTATCGAATTCCTCGCGCGTGACGAGATCGAGCTTCGAGAAGCCCTGGGACAGCATTGCCTTGACGTTGCGCTCGACGTCCTTGGCCGGCGAATTCTTGAACAGATCGCTGATGCGAGCCTGGAAGTCGTTAAAAACGTCGTTAGGTTGTTTCATCGTGTTCCCCTTGGTGCACAAAAAGTGTGCATGTTTCATTGCGCCCGTGCCCCGTTACGGCGAATGGGCGATCCTGGTGCGCGCGGCGGTTGGCTGCCGCGGCCGCGTGAGCGTGTTTGGTGCGTGCCCTCGCGTTCAGAACGTTCGAACACTCTAGCAACGATCCCCCCGCCGCGCCACCGCCCGCCGCGCCGCTGGCCATTCGGACAAGGCCGTTCGGGCGCGCTGCGCCACCCGCGCGACGCGCAGTCTGACACAACATGGCATGGGAGTTGCTGTTACTGCCCCGCGCGCACTGCCAGGGCACTTTTACCGGTAGCGCAGGAGACCGCGGTCACGGGTACGCAACGGGGCAGCAACGGATCAGCAACAACTAGCGAGGATTTCATGAAACTCATTACCGCAATCATCAAGCCGTTCAAGCTGGATGAAGCGCGCGAGGCCCTGTCGGCGATCGGCGTGTCGGGCATCACCGTGACGGAAGTCAAAGGCTTCGGGCGGCAGAAGGGCCACACCGAGCTGTATCGGGGCGCCGAATACGTCGTCGACTTTCTGCCGAAGGTGAAGATCGAAGCGGCGGTATCGGACGACATCGTCGATCAGGCGATCGAGGCGCTCGAGCGCGCCGCCCGTACCGGCAAGATCGGCGACGGCAAGATCTTCGTCACGCCGATCGAGCAGGTGGTTCGGATCCGCACCGGCGAGACCGGCGCGGACGCACTGTAAAAGACCAGAGCATAGCGACACGGATAGCGACAAGAGGAAAACCAAGATGCGCAAACTATTGATGTCCCTGCTGATGGCCGGCTCGCTGCTCGCGAGTGGTGTCGGCACCGCCCTCGCGGACGATGCGTCCGCTCCTGCAGCCGCCTCCGCTCCCGATACGACGGCGAGCGCGGCCGCACCGGACGCCTCCGCCGCAGCCGCTGCGCCGGCTGCCTCGGCTCCCGCCGCCGACGCGTCCGCCGCGCCGGCCGCAAGCGCACCGGCCGCCGCCGACGCATCGGCCGCCACGGCTGCCGCCGCACCGGCCGCGCCGACCGCACCGTTCTCGGTCGATTCATCGAAGATCAACTCCGGCGACACCGCGTGGATGCTGACCTCGACCGCGCTGGT
>NZ_SELS01000094.1 GCF_004197395.1 Paraburkholderia sp. UYCP14C
CCTGATCGCTGGCAAGCTCAACTTCACTTCGATCAACCCGCATACTGCATAACCCATTTGAATTTCAAAAGAGCCTCTTTTATTCTTTCACCCTCGACGCCGCGCCGCCGTTTCGATGGCGCGGCGTCACGACATTTTTTGGACTCTGGAGAATTCAAATGAGCAAACAGGCAATCGGCGTGGTGGGGCTGGCGGTCATGGGCCGCAATCTGGCGCTCAACATCGAGAGCCGCGGTCACGCGGTGTCGGTCTACAACCGTAGCCGCACGAAAACCGACGAACTCATCGCCGAATTTCCGGACCGCAAACTGGTGCCGGCATTCACGCTGGAAGAGTTCGTCGACTCGCTCGAAAAGCCACGCCGCATTCTGATGATGGTCAAGGCCGGCGAGCCGACCGACGCGACCATTGCCTCGCTCAAGCCGCTGCTCGAACAAGGCGACATCCTGATCGACGGCGGCAACACGCCGTTCACCGACACGATCCGCCGCAACCAGGAACTCGCGAAAGCGGGTCTGCACTTCATCGGCACCGGCGTGTCGGGCGGCGAGGAAGGCGCGCTGAAAGGCCCGTCGATCATGCCGGGCGGCCCGCGCGACGCGTACGACCTGGTCGCGCCGATCCTCACCGAGATCGCCGCGAAGGCGCCGGACGGCGAACCCTGCGTCGCGTACATGGGACCGGACGGCGCGGGCCACTTCGTGAAGATGGTGCACAACGGCATCGAGTACGGCGACATGCAGCTGATCGCCGAAAGCTACGCGGTGTTGAAGCAGGTCGTCGGCTTGTCGAACGAGGAACTCGGCAAGGTCTACACCGAGTGGAACAAGGGCGAACTGGACAGCTATCTGATTGAAATCACCTCGAAGATCTTCGGCAAGAAGGACGACGAAACCGGCAAGGATCTCGTCGACGTGATTCTCGACCGTGCCGCGCAGAAGGGCACCGGCAAGTGGACCAGCCAGAACGCGCTCGACCTCGGCGCGCCGCTGCCGCTGATCACCGAGGCAGTGTTCGCGCGCGTACTGTCGTCGCTGAAGACGCAGCGCGTGGCCGCGAGCAAGGTGCTCGAAGGTCCGGCCGCCAAGCCGCTCGAAGGCGCGAAGGACGCGTTCATCGAATCGGTGCGCCGCGCGTTGTACTTCAGCAAGGTGATCTCGTACGCGCAGGGCTTCGCGCAGTTGCGCGCGGCGTCGGAAGAGTACAAGTGGGATCTCGACTACGGCACGATCGCGAAGATCTTCCGCGCGGGTTGCATCATCCGCGCACGCTTCCTGCAGAAGATCACCGACGCCTACTCGAAGGACAAGGCGCTCGCGAACCTGCTGCTCGATCCGTACTTTCGCGACATCGCGAAGAACTATCAGGCGGCGCTGCGCGAAGTCGTGGTGGCGGCGGTCAACGCGGGTGTGCCGGTGCCGGCGTTCGCGTCGGCGATCGCCTATTTCGACGCCTATCGCTCGGAGCGTCTGCCCGCAAACCTCGTGCAGGCGCAGCGCGACTTCTTCGGCGCGCATACGTTCGAACGCATCGACAAGCCGGGCAGCTTCCACGCGCATTGGGGCTGAGCGGTTGAATGGACGACGGCCCGGCGCGCCATGCTGGTAGGGCGCGCCGGGCCGTTTCCGTTTGGATCAGTAATAAAACATCCAATTGTTACTGGATATAACGCGGCTTAAGACCCAACTTAAAGAACGCTTAGCAACTATTGCGAACGTAGCAATAGAGTTTCTTGTATTTAAGGGTTTACCCCAGATCATGGCACCTCTAAACTTGCTTTCAATCGCTGAGGGAACAGCAGCAAAGCCCGAAGCGCACCACACAACAAGTCATTTGGAGGTTAATCATGAAGACCCTGATTTCCGCAGTTGCCATCGCCGCCGCCCTCGTCGTTCCGGCCGCTTCGTTCGCTCAAGCGAGCCAGCCGGTGACGCGCGCTCAGGTTCGCGCTGAACTGGTGCAACTCGAAAAGGCCGGCTACAACCCGAACACCAACGATTCGGACTACCCCGCCAGCATCCAGGCAGCGCAAGCACGCGTCGATGCGCAACGCGGCACGGCCGTCGCGGCCAACACCGCGGACACCAGCGGCTACGGCGCTCCGGCTGCTGGCACCACGCAAGCTGGTCACGCAGTCCTGCCGGCGAAGGCCAACCGTAACTCGGTGTACTTCGGCAACTAATCGCCGGTACGGATGGCGCTGAAGTTCGATGTAGAAGGTTGCAGTAGAAGTGCGCAGGCGTAGTTGATAGTTCGTAGCAGGTAGTTGCAGTCTGCAGTAGACGCCGCATCGTGGAATTGCGCGGAACGCGGCGGGCAACAAAAAACGCCATCCAGTTTGATCGGATGGCGTTTTGTCGTGTGCGTCCCGCGGTGCGGCGGGATCGGTCAATGCAGCGTTCGCTGCCGTCGGCCGATATCGTCGAACAGCGCGCGGCTCGGCTCCAGCGCGAGCAGCCACGATTCGTCGTAGCCGCTCAGATTGTCGAGCGCCTCGCGCAGCCGCTCGATCGCCAACGCGGGCAGCTCGACGCTCGCCTCGACCCCGCTCGACAGCCTCGCGATGCTCGCCAGTTGCACCAGCGCATCGGCGGCCTCGGCGACGTCGGCCGCGAAGATCAGATGCGTGTTCAGCAATTCGACGAGGCCTTTAGACGACGCCACATCGTCGACGTTGAGTTGCACGGCCAGAAAGGTGGCTTTGTTCATCCTCGATTCCTCCCAGAATCCCGACGTTGTCGTGAGCTGCTTCGCGCGGCTTGACTGAGTATAGGCGATGACCGATTGCCCGCAATGATTGGACGAATCCGCCGCGGCGGCATGTTCGAACGGTCGCGCGGGCCGTGCAACCTATAATAGGGCCAGCCGCGCAAGCGCCGTCGCCGTGGGCAGACGACGCTGCCCGCGGGGTTTGCGCGCTTGCCAATCGCTCATCGACCATGAAGATCATCCGCAGCAGAAGCTTTACCGCGCCGCGTGCCTGGGGCGCGCTCGACATCGCGAACATGAACGGCATCACCACGCGTCTGCACTGGACCGACCAGCCGTACAAGTGGCACGTGAACGATGGCGAGGAGGTGTTCGCCGTGCTCGATGGGCGCGTCGAGATGCGCTATCGCGAAGGCGGCGAGGAACGTTCGACGGTGCTTGAAACCGGCGACGTGTTCTACGCGTCGGTCGGCACCGAGCACGTCGCGCATCCGCTCGGCGAGGCACGCGTGCTCGTCGTCGAAACGCAGGGCAGCGTCTGAAGAACACGGCAGTTTGACCGCGCGCGCCAGCACGGCGCGCGCGTGGCGGTCGCGCATAATATTCAGACGGCGGCAGACGGCCGCGACCCTACGCAAACTTGACGGCACGGCAATTGCTACGGCGTCGATTGAATCGCATTGAGACACACGTCGAGGAACATCAGATGACACAACAATGGCAACCGACGGGGATTCGCCTCTTGATGGCCGCGCTCGGCGTGACGATCGCCGGCTGCACGACGATGCCGTGGGAAAGCACGCCGTTCTACAGCAACGCGCCGTCGAGCACGACCAGCCTCGCGACGGTTCCGGTGCCCGCCGGCTACTATCGCGTGAATCCGGGCGATACGCTGTCCGGCATCGCTTCGGCGTATGGACGCAAACCGCAGGAACTTGCGGCATGGAACGGTTTGCCGATCAATGCGGCGGTCGCGCCCGGCCAGGTGCTGCGCGTGTCGCCGCCGATGACGTCGGGCAACGTGGTCACCCCGCCGGTTGCGGTGGGGCCGGGTGGGCCGAACCCGCCCGGCGCGACGGCGAACCTGCCGCCGGGCGCCGTGCCCGGTGCGCCGGCCCCCGTCGCCGGCCCGCAACAGGGCGTGCTGCAATGGCCGTTGCGCGGGCCGATCCTGCGCGCGTTTGCGCCGGGCAAATCGAACGGCATCGTGATCGGCGGGCAACCCGGCGATCCGGTCAAGGCGGCGGCGACCGGCCGCGTGGTCTACGCGGGCACCGGCATCGAAGCCTACGGTCCGCTCATCATCATCAAGCACAACGACTCGCTGATCACCGCTTACGGTCAGAACAGCCAGTTGCTCGTCAAGGAAGGCGACGCGGTCGCGCAAGGGCAGACGATCGGCGAGGTCGGGGTCGACAGCCGGGGCGTCGCGTCGATCCAGTTCGAAGTGCGTCAGAACGGCCAGCCCGTCGATCCGCTTCAGTGGCTGCCGAAGCCCGGCGGCTGAGCGTCTCGTTGCGTCGGTTGACTGAAGGTCGGTCGGCTCATCGCGGCCGGATCGGTGCCTCTCTCGGGGATCCGCCGATTTTCAGTGCCGTCTGAATTGAATACACTATATGGCTCGTTTGCCGGCGCGTGCGCGGTCCTCCCGGACTGCACGCGCGACCGGCTGCCGTAGGCTGTCATTCATGGACGCACAGGGACACACAATGATCGATTTGCGCAGCGATACCGTTACCCGTCCGACTCCGCCGATGCTCGCGGCGATGTCGGCGGCCGAAGTCGGCGACGACGTCTGGGGCGACGACCCCACCGTACTGCGTCTGCAGGCCACGCTGGCCGAGCGCACCGGCAAGGAAGCGGGGCTGTTCTTCCCGAGCGGCACGCAAAGCAACCTCGCCGCGTTGATGGCGCACTGCGCGCGCGGCGACGAATACATCGTCGGCCAGCTCGCGCACACCTACAAATACGAGGGCGGCGGCGCAGCCGTGCTCGGCAGCATCCAGCCCCAGCCGCTCGAAAACGCCGCCGACGGTTCGATCCCGCTGGAGAAGATCGCCGCCGCGATCAAGCCGATCGACAACCACTTCGCGCGCACCCGGCTGCTTGCTCTGGAAAACACGATCGGCGGCAAGGTGCTGCCCGCGCAGTACGTCGTCGAGGCGACGCAGCTCGCGCGTGAGCGCGGTCTCGCAACCCACCTCGACGGCGCGCGCGTGTTCAACGCGGCGGTCGCTTCGGGCAAGCCGGTCGCCGCGCTCGCCGAGCCGTTCGATTCGGTGTCGATCTGCTTTTCGAAGGGACTGGGCGCGCCGGTGGGCTCGGTGCTGGTCGGTAGCCGCGCGCTGATCGACGGCGCGCATCGCTGGCGCAAGGTGCTCGGCGGCGGCATGCGCCAGGCTGGCGTGCTCGCCGCGGCGTGCCTGTACGCGCTCGATCACAACGTCGAGCGTCTCGCCGACGATCACGCGAACGCCGCGCATCTGGCGGCGGGACTGGAGACGATCGAGCAGGTGAAGGTGCAGTCGGTCGCGACGAACATGGTGTTCGCGCAGTTTCCGCAGCAGCACTGCGCGCCGCTCGAGGCGTGGCTCAACGAGCGCGGCATCCTCACGCAGATGCTGTATGCGTCGCGCTTCGTCACGCACAAGGACGTGTCGCGCGCCGATATCGACACCTTCATTGCCGCGGTGAAGGGGTATTTCGCGGCGCGTTGAGCGCGTTGCGTTGGTCGTAAGCGAGACGGCTCGCGTGATTGCCGTCTCGACTTCCGGCATTGGCTTCAGCTCGCGTGCGCTCTCCCCAGCCGCGCCTCATTCACGCTTGATCCCCGCCTCACGCGCCGTCCGGCGCATCTATCTCTTACTTGACCGCCGCCTTCGTCTGCACGCCCGCACGGTGCGACGGCGCGAGCAGCCGCAAGCCGCTCGCGAGGCTCGCCGCGCCGGCGAAGAAGCCGCCGAGGCCGAGCGCGAGCGTCGGTCCATGCTGGCGGCCGGCGATGCCGAAGCACAGCGCGACCAGTGCCGCGCCGGTCGCCTGGCCGAGCAGCCGCGCGGTCGCGACGATGCCGCTCGCGCCGCCTCTGCGCTCGGGCGGCGCGCTCGCCATCAGTGCCTTCAGATTCGGCGACTGGAAAAAGCCGAAGCCCGCGCCGCAGATCGCCATGCGGATGCCGATGTCGAGCACGTGCGGATGGGCGGGCAGCATCGCCAGCGAGGCCATCCCCGCTGACAGCACCGCGAGCCCGATCGCGCCGAGCAGACCCGGCGGATAGCGGTCCGACAGGCCGCCCGCTAGCGGCGCGGCGAGCGCGACCACGACGGGCCACGGCGTCATCAGGAAGCCGGTTTCGACCTGGCTGCGCAGCAGCACGTCCTCGAAATAGAACGGCAGCGACACGAACGCGAGGCCTTGCGCCGCGAACGAGCAGACGGCCGTCACCGCCGACAGCGCAAACACCGGCCGCTTGAACAGATCGACAGGCAGCATCGGCGCGGGGTGGCCCGCCTCGCGGCGGATCAGCAGCAGCCCGAACACGACCGCGATCGCCGCGGCGCCGAGCACGATCTGCATCGATGCGCGCTGCGCCGCCTCGCCGAGCGCGAAGATCAGCGCGGCGAACGTGACCACATTGAGCAGCGCCGCCACCGGATCGAGCTGATGCCGGCCCTGCGCGGTATGCGGCAGCGCGGGCATCGCGAAGCTCAGCGCGAGCAAGCCGAGCGGCACGTTGACCGCGAACAGCCACGGCCACGTCGCGACCGACAGAATCAGCGACGCCACCGTCGGCCCGACCGCGAACGACACGCCGACGATCAGCGCATTGGTGCCGAGCCCGCGACCGAGCCGATGCGGCGGGTACAGATAGCCGATCAGCGCGGTGTTGACGCTCATGATCGCGCTGGCGCCGAGGCCCTGCACGATGCGCGCGGCGGTGAGCAGCGGCAGCGTCGGCGCCAGCGCGCAGCCGAGCGAGCTCAGCGTGAACAGCGCGATGCCGCCGATATAGATGCGCCGATGCCCGACGATATCGCCGAGCGCGGCGAGCGGCAGCAGCGTCGCGACCATCGCCAGCTGATACGCGTTGATGATCCAGACCGACGCGGCCGGCGCCGCGTGCAGGTCGGCGGCGATCGCGGGCAGCGCGGTGTTGGCGATCGCGGTATCGAGCGTGGCGAGCGCGACGGCGAGCATGATCGCGGTCATCGCGCGGCGGTTGGCGGCCGACATCGGGCCGTCGGCGGGGAGGGTCGGCGCGGGGACGCCAACGGCGGGGCTGAGCTTATCGGACAACGCGTGGCTCGTCGGGTAGGGCATGCCGGAGTCGGCCGCTTCCAAAAAAGGAGGCGGGCGCACGGGCGGCGGTTTCGTGGTGAGTGAGGCGCGCGCTGCCGGTCCACGGCGACTGAACGTGGTGGCTGGTGCGGCGCAACGCTGCGATTGTTGCAGAGACGGCAAGATCGTGCAGGGAGGCGGGCAGGGTCCGGTTGGAGGGCGCGGACGGGGAGGCGCTTTGAACTCTGGGTAACGCAACTAACTGTCAAGCCCGCCCGGCACCTCCGATTCAGCGCGCGCCCGCGTCAAATCCATCACGCATTCGCTAAAACCGTCCAGCAGAACGAGCCGTCCGATTCGATCACAGGATGAAGCAATCCGGGGCTTCATCCGCCCGTCACGCATCGGAAAAATAATCGATGGGCGGCAAGCGAATGCTTCGAGCATGCGCCTTCCCCAAATCACGCTCATTCAATCGTGTCACGCCCGCCGATGCACACGCCGAGTGCCGCAACCACGCGGCTTTGCACCGTATCCGGGCGCGCGCCGCGGCGCCATCGCGCGGCACCGGGCGAACTCGCCGGGCACGCCCTATGCGTCATCGTCCGCTCGCGCGCCAGTGTGCGCGAACCTTAAAATGTCCTACTCTGTTTTTTTAAACCGTTCCGACAGGCACGCGCCTCCCGTCCGTCTCCAGTGCGGTTCGCGTCTGCCATGTCGAACTTCCCGGAGGCTTCGATGACGACCGTCGATCTGGAATTCGACCAGCTCCACAGTACCGTCGACGCGCTACGGCGCTCAATCTCGAATCGCATGATGTACGGCGTCGGCAAGGACGCCATCACCGCTCATCCGCACGATTGGCTGCATGCGGCCGCGCTGGCGGTGCGCGACCGGCTCGTCGCGCGCTGGATGAAGACCACGCGCCTGCAATACGAGCAGGACGTGAAGCGGGTCTACTACCTGTCGATGGAGTTTCTGATCGGCAGGACCTTTACGAACGCGCTGCTCGCGCTCGGCATTCACGATCAGATGAAGGAGGCGCTCGCGAGCCTCGGCGTCGACATGGACGCGCTGATCGATCTCGAACCCGACGCCGCGCTCGGCAACGGCGGTCTCGGTCGGCTCGCCGCGTGCTTTCTCGACTCGATGGCGACGCTCGGCATTCCGGGCTTCGGCTACGGCATCCGTTACGAGTACGGCATGTTCCGTCAGGAAATCGTCAACGGCGAGCAGGTCGAGGCACCCGACTACTGGCTGCGCGCCGGCAATCCATGGGAATTTCCGCGGCCCGAAATCAAGTACATGGTGCACTTCGGCGGACGCACCGTGCAGCGCGGCGAGAAGACCGAATGGATCGACACCGAGCACGTGAACGCGACCGCGTACGACACCGTGATCCCCGGCTATGCGACCGACGCGACCAACACGCTGCGGCTGTGGTCCGCGCGCGCGACCGAGGAACTCGACCTCGGCGCGTTCAATCGCGGCGACTACCGCAACGCGGTCGACACCAAGAACATGTCGGAAAACGTGTCGCGGCTGCTCTATCCCGACGACTCGACGCCCGCCGGCCGCGAGTTGCGGCTGCGCCAGGAGTACTTCTTCGTATCGGCGACGATGCAGGATCTGATCCGCCGCTATCAGCGCACGCACAGCACGTTCGGACGCTTCGCGGAGAAGGTCGCGGTGCATCTGAACGACACGCATCCGGTGCTCGCGATTCCCGAACTGATGCGCCTGCTGGTCGACGTGCATAACCTGCCGTGGGACAAGGCGTGGAAACACGTGACGCAGATCTTCTCGTACACGAATCACACGCTGATGCCCGAGGCGCTCGAAACCTGGGATGTCGAAATGCTGGCGCGCCTGCTGCCGCGCCATCTCGAGATCATCTTCGAAATCAACGCGCAGTTTCTGAAGCACGTCAGCGAGCACTCCGGCCACGACGCCGAGATGATCCGCCGCATTTCGCTCGTCGACGAATACGGGCAGCGGCGCGTGCGCATGGCGTATCTGGCGATCGTCGCGAGTCACAAGGTGAACGGTGTGTCGAAGCTGCACTCGCAACTGATGACGCGCGACATCTTCTCCGACTTCGCGCGCATCTATCCGGACCGCTTCACCAACGTCACCAACGGCATCACGCCGCGCCGCTGGCTCGCGCAGGCGAGTCCGTCGATGTCGTCGCTGATCGATGCGCGCATCGGCAAGCATTGGCGCAGCAATCTGTTCGAGCTGGAGCAACTGCGCAATCTGCGCAAGGACGACGAGTTCGTCGAAGCGTTCCGCGAGGCCAAACGACAGAGCAAGCTGCGGCTCGTGCACCGGCTCGCGCATCACACCAAGCTGCACTTCGATCCGGACGCGCTGTTCGATCTGCAGGTCAAGCGCATTCACGAATACAAGCGCCAGTTGCTGAACGTGTTGCACGTGATCGTGCGCTACAACGAGATTCGCGCGAATCCCGGGCACGACTGGGTGCCGCGCGTCGTGCTGTTCGCGGGCAAGGCCGCGTCCGCTTACCGGATGGCCAAGACGATCATCAAGCTGATCGGCGACGTCAGCGAGAAAGTCAATCACGATCCGCTGATCGGCGATCGCCTGAAGGTCGTGTTCGTACCGAACTACGGCGTCAGCGTCGCCGAGCTGATCATTCCGGCGGCCGATCTGTCGGAGCAGATCTCGATGGCCGGCACCGAGGCGTCGGGCACCGGCAACATGAAGCTCGCGCTCAACGGCGCATTGACGATCGGCACGATGGACGGCGCGAACATCGAGATCTGCGACGCGGTGGGGCGCGAGAACATCTTCATCTTCGGCCACACTGCCGACGAGGTCGACGACCTGCGCGCAAGCGGTTATCGGCCGCGGCATATCTACGAGGAGAACGAAGCATTGCGCACCGCGCTCGATCAGATTCGCTCGGGCTTCTTCTCGCCGGACGATCCGCTACGCTTTTCGGATATCTTTCACACGCTGGTCGACTGGGGCGACCACTACATGGTGCTCGCCGATTTCGCTGCGTTCGCGAAGGCGCAGAAAGAAGTGGATGCGCGTTTCGTCGACCGGCACGCGTGGACCGAAAGCGCGATCGAGAACGTCGCGGGCATGGGGCAGTTCTCGTCGGATCGCACGATCGGCGAGTATGCGCGCAATATCTGGCGCGTGAATCCGGTCAGCCTCGACTGAGCGCGAGACGACGCCGATGTAGTTGCCTGGTTTGTCGAAGCAAAGGGAAAGCCGTGCGAGGCTGGTGCTGATCGGTCGCGCACGGCTTCGTCATGTTTTGCGCGTCTGGCGGCGGCCTCACGCCTTCGGCGCGGCAGCCGCCGCGGCCGCTGCCTTCGCTCGATGCACGGCCTCGCCGACGCGCTCGACGAACTCGCGATCCGTGCTCATCAGCGCCTCGCGCTCGCCGTCGGCCGTCTTGACCATCAGCCGATGCGTGATGTCCTGAGTCACCCAGGTGAGCCAGCCGACCACGATCAGCATCGCCCCGCATACGAGTCCCGACGCCGAATGCAGCACACCGCCGACGATCGCGCCGATCAGCCCGGCCACCGAGATCACGAGCGGCACGGTCTTGTTCTTCTGCACGGTGACGACCTGCACGTCGACGATATCGCGCAGCGGGAAGACCTGACCCGCGGACGAGAGGGCGTTGCGCGTGACGGACACGCCGCGATCGTTGAAAGGAGTTTCCATCCGTTTCCATGCGAAGGTGGTGAAGCGCGCAGCGTAGCAGACTTCGTCGCGCGGCAGTGGCGCGACGCCGTGCGCCGATTGCACTGCGTCAAGGAAAATCATACTTTGCCTGGACGGATTGGCTAAGATGTCGCAGGTCGCGCGCGCTCCGGATGATTACCAGGCCTTACCGCACCATGATGCGCCGCCGCGTCGCGCCGGGAAAACAGAAAACGTCGTCACGCTCCCGCTCGGAGGCCATCATGACTATCGGCGTATATGCCACGCTGGTCGCTACGTCGCTCGTGCTGCTGCTCGGCGAAAAGCTCGTGCAATGGATCGGCGTGCTGCGGACCTATTCGATTCCGGCGCCGGTGGCGGGCGGCCTCATCGTCGCGATCTGCGTGCTGATCGTGCGCATCACCACCCACGTGCAGGTCAGGTTCGATTCGACGATGCAGGCGCCGCTGATGCTCGCGTTCTTTTCGACGATCGGCCTGAATGCGCATCTGTCGAGTCTGAAGGCGGGCGGCCCGGTGTTGATCCGTTTTCTCGCGCTGGTCAGCGGGCTGCTGATTCTGCAGAACGTGCTCGGCATCGTGCTCGCGTTCGCGCTCGGCGTCGATCCGCTGCTAGGCATTCTCGGTGGCTCGGTCACGTTGTCGGGCGGGCACGGCACCGGCGCCGCGTGGAGCCAGGTCTTCACCGAACGGCACGGGCTGGAATCGGCGGCCGAGATCGCGATCGGCTGCGCGACGTTCGGGCTCGTGATAGGCGGCGTGCTCGGCGGTCCGATCGCACGGTTGCTGATGCGGCGCATCAGCGCCGACGAACTGCTGAGCGTCGGGCGGCGCGACGAAGAAACGCTGGTCTTCGAGGAGCCGAAGGCGCAGCAGGCCACCACACCCGCCGCGATCATCACGACGCTCGCGCTGATCTCGATCTGCCTGGCGGGCGGCGAACTGTTTGCCGACTGGATCGCGGACACCGTATTCGAATTGCCGACTTTCGTCTGTGTGCTGTTCATCGGCGTGATCCTGAACAACGTGCTCGCGCTCGCGCGTGTGCGGATCGACCAGCACGCAGTCGCGCTCGTCGGCAACGTCGCGCTCGCGCTCTTTCTCGCGATGGCGCTGATGCGGCTCGACCTATGGGAGCTTGCCGCGCTCGCGGTGCCGATCATCTCGATCCTCGCGGCGCAGACCGTGCTGATGGCGCTCTACGCGGTGTTCATCACGTTCCGGGTGATGGGTCGCAACTACGACGCGGTCGTGTTGTGCGCGGCACAATGCGGACTTGGGATGGGCGCCACGCCGACCGCGATCGCGAACATGCAGGCGATCACGAACCGCTTCGGCCATTCCCACATCGCGTTCCTGATCGTGCCGATGACGGGCGCGTTTTTCATGGACATCGTCAACGCGATCGTCATCAAACTGTTTCTCACGCTGCCGTTTTTCCATTGAGCCGAGGCGGCATTCGCAGATCAACCCAGCCAAGCACATACCATGAGCGATCAACGCAGCAACAAGCCGGTCGGTTTCGCCAAAGGCCTGACCAACTACGGCGACCGCGAATTCAGCGTGTATCTGCGCCGCACCTTCGCGAGTTCGATGGGCTATAGCCGCGAGATGCTGGACCGGCCGATCGTCGGCATTGCGCATTCGGCGAGCGGCTTCAACAATTGCCACCGGCATTTCCCCGAGATGATCGACGCGGTCAAGCGCGGCGTGCTGGCGGCCGGCGGCCTGCCGATCGAGTTTCCGACCATCTCGCTCGGCGAAACGTTCCTGAGCCCGACGAGCCTGAAGTTTCGCAACCTGATGTCGATGGACGTCGAGGAAATGACGCGCGCGCAGCCGATGGATTCGGTCGTGCTGCTCGGCGGCTGCGACAAGACGGTGCCCGCGCAGCTGATGGGCGCGGCATCCGCGAATCTGCCCGCGGTGCAACTGGTCGCGGGGCCGATGTCGACGAGCCGGCATCGCGGCGAGCGGCTCGGCGCCTGCACCGATTGCCGGCGCTTCTGGGCCAAATTCCGCGCGACCGAAATCGACGCGCAGGACATCGGCATCGTCGAACGACGGCTCGCGTCGACCGCGGGCACCTGCGCGGTGATGGGCACCGCGAGCACGATGGCGATCATCGCCGAAACGCTCGGCATGATGCCCGCGAATAGCGCCGCGTGTCCCGCGGTCGATGCGGACCGTTTGCGCATCGCGGAAGAAACGGGACGCGTCGCCTTCGATCTGATCGCGAAGCCGATCCTGCCGAGCGAGATCATCACCGCGCAGTCGGTCGAGAACGCGCTGCGCGTGCTGCTCGCGATCGGCGGCTCGACGAACGCGATGATCCATCTGACCGCGATCGCGGGCCGTGTCGGCGTGAAGGTCGATCTGCGGCGCTTGAACGAACTGAGCGACAGCACGCCGGTGCTCGTCAACCTGAAGCCGACCGGCGATCACTATATGGAAGACCTGTATGCGGCGGGCGGCGTGCCGGCGATCCTGCGCGAGATCAAGCATCTGCTGCATCTCGACTGCCGCACGGTGACCGGCGAGACGCTCGGCGAGCGGCTGCACGACGTGAGCTGGGTCGATCACACGGTGGTGCGGCCGTACGCGCAGCCGGTGCGCGAAAACGGCGGGCTGGTCGCGCTGTTCGGCAACCTCGCGCCGCGCGGCGCGATCCTGAAGCGGTCGGCGGCCGATCCGAAGCTGTTCGAGAAGGAAGGGCGCGCGGTCGTGTTCGAATCGCTCGAAGACCTGGCGAACCGCGTCGACAGCGATGAACTCGACGTCAGCGCCGACGATTTCCTGGTGTTGCAGAACGCAGGTCCCACCAGCGATTCGGCGATGCCCGAAGCCGGTTATCTGCCGATTCCGGCCAAGCTCGCGCGCGCCGGCGTGAAGGACATGGTGCGGATGTCGGACGCGCGCATGAGCGGTACCGCGTACGGCACGATCGTGTTGCACATCACGCCCGATTCGGCGTCGGGCGGCCCGCTCGGGCTCGTGCGCAACGGCGATCGGATTCGCCTGAGCGTCGCGAATCGCTCGCTGGAATTGCTCGTGCCGGATGAAGAGCTGGAGCGACGCCGCGCCGCGTTGCCGCCGCAAACGCGGGCGCCGGCGAAGCGCGGTTATGCGAAGCTGTACGAACAGGAAATTCTGCAAGCCGATGAGGGTTGTGATTTCCAGTTTCTCAAGTGAACGAGCGGCAATCAGCGAACCGGATCGGCACAGTCATGAGCGATCAACCACACATCGCACCCGACAGCACCGCCGCGCGCGTCGCGTTATGGCGAGCACTGCATGTGCAGGCAGACGCGCCGCCGCACGTGCTCGAAGACGAAATCGGCTTGCAGTTGCTGGCCCCCGCCGAAGACTGGCGCAGCCGCGGCGACATGGACCCGCGCTTCACGCGGCCGTTTCGCGCGTCGATCGTCGCGCGCGCACGCTTCATCGAGGATCTGGTCGTCGAGCAGGCCGGGCGCGGGGTGGATCAATACGTGATCCTGGGCGCCGGTCTCGACAGCTTCGCGCAACGCCGGACCGACATCGCGTCGCGGCTCACCGTGTTCGAGGTCGATCCGCCGGGGCCGCAAACGTGGAAGCGTCAGCGGCTCGGCGAGCTGGGTTTCGGCGTGCCGGACTGGCTGCGTTTCGTGCCGATCGACTTCGAAGCGGGCGATAGCTGGCGGCAGCGTCTCGTCGCCGAAGGTTTCGACGAAAGCAGGCCGGCCGTCGTCGTGTCGACCGGCGTCAGCATGTATCTGACGAAGGAGGCGAACGCGGCGACGCTGCGCGAAGTGGCCGGGCTCGCACATGGCTCGACGTTCGCGATGACGTTCCTGTTGCCGCTGCAGATGGCGGATCCGGAGGTGCGCCCGGGGCTCGAAATGGCGGAGAAGGGCGCGCGTGCGAGCGGGACACCGTTCATCAGCTTCTTCATGCCGCAGCAGATGATCGAAATGACGCGTGAAGCCGGATTCGACGACGCGCGGCACGTGTCCGCGGCCGATCTGACGCAGCGCTACTTCGCAGGCCGCACGGATGGGCTGCGTCCGCCGGGCAATGCGGAGGAATTGCTGGTGGCGAATACTTAGGGGCGGCCACGTCAACCGAACTTGCCAACCCGGCATGCGGGTCGTGAATCCGCGATCGCTTCCGTCACGCGGATATAATCGCGCTCGACCATGGCCTCCGACGTCTACTCATGAAAAAGATCGCTGCCTTCGCACTCGTCGCCTGTGCACTCGCCGCCTGCTCGTCCCCGGAAAAGGACGCGCAGCGCGCCCAGCAGGACATCCTTCATAGCGAACCGAACCTTCACGCCGCGCAACGCAACGCGGTGATCGATTGCTCGCCGGCGAATTGCGATGCCGCGTGGGCGGCGACGAAGCGCTATATCGAGCAGCACTCCGACACTCACGTGATCCGCGCGGACGCGCTCGCGATCGAGACGGACGTGCCCGACGATTCGGGCAAAGCCGCTTTCTCCGCGACCCGCGCGAACAAGAGCACGGGCGGCGCGACGCTGTCGCTGTTCGCGCAGTGCCGCGGCATGTACGGGCCCGACAGCGCGAAGGGCGACGACTATGACGAGTGCGCCGACAAGATCCTGAAGACCCAGAACGGCTACGTGCCGTATCTGCGCTCGCACGCATCGGCGCAATAGGCACAACAGGCGGCAAGCCACCTGAATTGGGGGGGAGCCAAACGTGGCACTCCCTCGAAGCGGCGGGAGACGCTATGCTGATGCGTCTTCGCTTCGCGGAACACTTTCATGCACGCTCCTGGCGCAACCGTACCGATCTCGCTCGTCAACGGGTTCCTTGGCAGCGTCAGGACGCGGCCGGATATCGTCGACCGGCATCTGTCGGGCGCCAACATTCCGCGCGCGCTGCTGGACCAGCCTGGAGCGCGCGTCACCGAGGAACAGTTCTCGACGCTCTACCGTTCGCTCGCGATCGAGCTCGACGACGAGATGCCCGGAATCTTCTCGCGCCCGCTGCGCAGCGGCGCGCTCAAGTTTCTGTGTCTGAGCCTGCTGGATGCGCCGAATCTCGAAACCGCGATGCACCGGTTCGGCCAGTTCTTTCATCTGGTGTTCGACGACTTCCGCTTCGAGTCGCGCCGCGGCGAGCTCGTCGCGACTCTGGCGGTGCGTCCGGGCAGCATGGGCGAGCAACCCGGCGTGCTGGGTCAGGAGCTGATGCTGAAGCTCGCGCATGGGGTCGCGTCCTGGCTGATCGGTCAGCGGATTGCGTTGTTGCAGGTGCAGTTCGCCTTTCCCCGTCCCGCTCACACGCTCGAGTATCTGTATCTGTTCCCCGGGCCGGCGAAGTTCGACTGCGATCAGACCTCGATGCAGTTCAGCAGTAGCTATTTCGACATGCCCATACGCCAGCGCAAGGCGAACCTGCGGAGGTTTCTTGCGCGCGCCCCCGAAGACTGGATCTTCGTTTCGTTCAACGAGCAGCTGTTCAGTCATCGCGTGCGGGAACATCTCGCGTCCCGGCTGCCCGACGTCCCGTCCATCGAGCAGGCGGCGGAAGGCCTGCACTGTTCGGTCAGAACCCTGTGCCGCCATCTTGCCGCCGAGGGCACGGCGTTCCAGGTGCTCAAGGACGAATTGCGCCGCGACATCGCGATCCAACGCCTGACGGGCACGCACGAGCCCATCGCCATCATCGCGGGCGACGTCGGCTTCGGCGACCCCACCGCGTTCCACCGAGCGTTCCGTCACTGGACCGGCAGCACCCCGGCGGCCTATCGCCGGGGCGGCTGAGCGCGTCGTATCAATGCGTCGGTAGCCTACGCCGACGCGGCTTTCACGTTGCGCCCACCCCTCCGACGTGGCCAGAGATGTCAATAGATCGTCCGGTTTTGACAACCGGGCAGGGGCTGTCCGACGCTACGATTCAGCCATACGTTACCCCGGCCGCATCGGTGCCAGACGGGTGACTTTCCCTACGGACTATCTGATCGGAAGAATGGTAATGAGCTACGTCGCGCCCCTGAAAGACATGTTGTTTGCACTCACGGAACTGGCCGGAATCGACCAGCTGGCGGGCTTGCCCGGCTGCGAGGACGCGACCGCCGACACCGCTCGCGCGGTGCTCGAAGAGGCCGCGCGGCTGCACGAAGGCGTGCTCGCGCCGCTGAACTTCGACGGCGACCGCAGCCCGAGCACGTGGAAGGACGGGGTGGTCACCGCGACGCCCGGTTTCAAGAATGCGTTCCGTCAGTTCGCCGAAGGCGGGTGGCAGGGTTTGCAACATCCGGCCGACTACGGCGGCCAGGACCTGCCCAAGCTGCTGTCGACGCCCTGCATCGAAATGCTCAACGCCGCCAACCTGTCGCTCGGGCTGTGCCCGCTGCTGACCGACGGCGCGATCGAAGCGCTGCTGACGGCCGGTAGCGAAGAGCAGAAGCAACGCTACGTGCCGAAAATGATCTCCGGCGAATGGACCGGCACGATGAATCTGACCGAGCCGCAGGCCGGCTCCGATCTGTCGCTCGTGCGCACCCGCGCCGAGCCGCAAGCCGACGGCTCGTACCGGATCTTCGGCACGAAGATCTTCATTACGTGGGGCGAGCACGACATGGCGCAGAACATCGTCCATCTCGTCCTTGCACGCACGCCGAACGCGCCCGAAGGCGTGAAAGGCATTTCGCTGTTCGTCGTGCCGAAGGTTCTCGTCAACGAAGACGGTTCGCTCGGCGAGCGCAACGACGTGCACTGCGTGTCGATCGAACACAAGCTCGGCATCAAGGCGAGCCCGACCGCGGTGCTGCAATTCGGCGATCACGGCGGCGCGATCGGGCAGCTCGTCGGCGAGGAGAACCGCGGCCTGGAGTACATGTTCATCATGATGAACGCCGCGCGCTTCGCGGTCGGGGTGCAGGGCGTGGCGATCTCGGATCGCGCGTACCAGCAGGCCGTCGCGTATGCGAAGGAGCGCGTGCAGAGCCGTCCCGTGGATGGCTCCGCGAAGCAGTCGGTCGCGATCATCCAGCACCCGGACGTGCGGCGCATGCTCTCGACGATGCGCGCGCTGACCGAAGGCGCACGCGCGCTGGCCTACGTGTCGGCGTCGCATTGCGATCTCGCGCATCGTCATCCGGATGAAATGACGCGTGCGACGCATCAGGCGATCTACGAATACCTGGTGCCGATCGTAAAGGGCTGGAGCACGGAGATGTCGCTGGAGGTGACGAGCCTCGGCGTGCAGGTGCATGGCGGCATGGGCTTCATCGAGGAAACCGGCGCAGCGCAGTACTACCGCGACGCGCGCATTCTGCCGATCTACGAAGGCACGACGGCGATCCAGGCCAACGACCTCGTCGGCCGCAAGACCATGCGCGACAACGGCGAAGTGGCCGTGATGCTGCTTGCGCAGATCGACGTGACGCTGGCCGCGCTGCAAGCGCACGACTCATATGGTTCGAGCGCGGCCTTTCAGGCGATGCACCGTCATCTGTCCGCCGGCCGCGACGCGTTGCACAGCGCGGTGCGCTACGTGGTCGAGAACGTCAAGAGCGACCCGAACGCGGTGTTCGCCGGCAGTGTGTCTTATCTGATGCTCGCGGGCATCGTGCTCGCGGGTTGGCAAGTCGCCCGCTCGCTCGTGGTCGCGGCCGACAAACGCGACGAAGATCCGGCCTTCCATGAAGCGAAGATCGCGACCGCGCATACCTACGCGACGCAGGTGCTGCCGCGTGCAATCGCGCTCGAAGCGGCGATTCGCGGCGCTCGCAATGGCGAAGGCGCACTGGCGCTGCGCGAAGACCAGTTCTGATCGATCAACGGACATAATGTGTCATTCAAATCGATAGGGCTCGGCCCTATCGGTGTGGGAAGGAGAGTGTCGTGAGAGTTCTTGTAGCAGTGAAGCGAGTGGTCGACTACAACGTGAAGGTCCGTGCGAAGTCGGACGGTACGGGCGTCGATATTGCGAACGTGAAAATGTCGATGAACCCGTTCGATGAGATCGCGGTTGAAGAGGCGGTGCGTCTGAAGGAAGCGGGCGTCGTGACCGAAGTGGTTGCCGTATCGGCCGGTGTTGCGCAATCGCAGGAAACGCTGCGCACCGCGCTCGCGATCGGCGCGGACCGCGCGATCCTGATCGAATCGAACGAAGACCTGCAGCCGCTGGCAGTCGCGAAGCTGCTCAAGGCGCTGGT
>NZ_SELS01000095.1 GCF_004197395.1 Paraburkholderia sp. UYCP14C
TGCGAGGCCTGGCAACCCCGCTCAGGCGCGTTGCCTGCGCAAACTGATCGGCGCATCCGGATTTCAGCTGGAAATTGCACGCGAAACACTCCTGATCATCGCTTCGGTCCTCATGACGAGGCGCTTTTCAACAGCCTGTTAGGGATCTCGGCGGCTCCCGGTTATAGGAGCCGCCAAATACTTGGACGTAGCGGAGCACCGCATCAAGGTACGTGCTCAGCGCACCGCGTACCTCGGAACCAAGGCTGATGTGGCGATGATGGAAACGTGCCGCAGTGTCTGGGCTCGACACGAACAGATTGCGGCCCGGATTGCGCGCGCCATGGATCTACTGCGCACGCGCGTGAATCTTGCGCAGGAAAAGGATGTTACGCGTCTGCTCGCCGGGATGGAGCGGAAGGCGCGGAATCAGCTGCATTTGCAGCACGCGGTCGAGGGACTGTCGGTTGCGGCGATTTCCTATTACGTGCCCGATAATCGGGGCAGCATGCAAACCGTTGCACGTGCTGAACCTTCCTGTCGAGCCTGAGTTGGCGGAGGGCCTCGCGATTGGTCCTGTCGTGCTATTCGTGATTGCCATCACGAGAAGGACTCAAAAGCGTATCCGCATGCGAAACCCGAGCGAGGCCGAAAAGATGGCACACGTTAGCGGCCGCGCAAATTGAATAGTCTCTAACACTCGATGCGAAATTCAAATCATGACGCTTAACAACACCGATCACGATACCCATCCGGCTCCAATCACATAGGCGCAGCCGAAGGCGGATAGCACACGTTCATATCGGGCCGTATTGCGGGAGCCGACCGTCACGGTGGCGGGAAGCCTCCATGACCGGGCAGACGTCGCAACGGTCGCCATTCTGGGCTACAACTGATACTGTCTATGACGAGCCGAAGCGATTTGGCTAGTTGGACGGCGACGGCATGCGCTTGCCGTCGCTGGCAATCGGACGTGCTGATTTTCGGCGCGGACGGCGCGTACGGCGCGTACGGCGCGAGCCCGACTACCCGATGGATGTCACTCCGAGCGGGTACTCGAAAGATTGTGATAGCGCTCGAGACTTTCGTTCAGGTGGCGACGCATTGCACGTCGCGCTGCGTTTTCGTCCTGTTGCTCGATCGCTTCCAGAATGTCGCCGTGTTCGCGCTGAATGCGCCGGATGTATGTCTTGCGCTCTTTGACATTCGCCTTGGCGTGCTTGAGCCGAAGATCAATAATGATTTCCTGGCCAAGCGTCCGCAGGATCGAAGTGAAGTGCGGATTTTCAGAGCAGGTGGCGACGGCCAGATGAAACTCGAAGTCCGCACGCGCGCACGCGGCGTCGTCGTCAACTGCGACGATTTCCATTCGCGCATAGACTTCCTTCAGCGCCCTGAGGTGATGCTCCGACCGCCGCAACGCCGCATACGCCGCACCTTCAGTTTCGACACCGATGCGCAGTTCCAGCACATGCATCGAGTTGTTCAGGGTACTGCTGTCGATAAAGTCCGTGTCAGCGGACTGGCCAGCGCCATCCGCGACAAAAACGCCGACTCCATGACGTGCGATGAGACGGCGTCCCAGTTTGAGGGAGGCAACGGCTTCACGAACCACGGTACGGCTCACGCCAAACTCGCTGCAGAGTTCCGGTTCCGTAGGCAATTTCGCGCCTGGCGCGTATTCGCCGCGATCCATCTTGTCGTTCAACGCCTGAATGACCAGCTCGGTGAGGCTACGGCGTTTTCCCGTGCTTGCGGCGTTTTTCAGTAAGGTTTCAGCGTCCAGAGTCATCCGTTGCTCCACACCGGATCGGAATCTGCAATTATCGGCTGCAGGCGTGCCGTCGACGCTGTTGGATCAAAAGGGGTCTAACCTGCGCCGTATGACATAATATGACTTTACCACAAGCGGTCGTCGTCGCCTGCCCCACGGCGGCAGCAGGGCAGGGACGTTGATGTCGCTCAAGCGTAGATGTAGCCGCCGCTCACGATCACGTTTTCGCCTGTCGCGTAGGTGTTACGTGCGCTGGCCATCATGACGACCCACTGAGCGATCTCTTCGGGTTCGGCTGCACGTCCGAGCGGATTCGCTGCGGCGAGCTCGCCAAGGAAACCAGCCTTCTTGGCCTTGTCGGTTGCGAAGCCGGCGGGCGCGACGGAATTCACGAGAATGCCGTCCTTCGCCACTTCCTGGGCAAACGACTTGGTCAGGCTCACGACAGCAGCCTTGGTTGCGGCGTAATGCGCGTTCTGCGGATGCGCCTTGAACGCATCAACGGACGTGATGTTCACGATTCGCCCGGCAACGTGAGCTTCCACCTTCGGGCGGTTGCGCATGTGCTCGATCGCGGCAACCATCATGTGATAGGTGCCCTTGATATTCACCGCGTTCTCCAGATCCCACTCGTCGTCCGAGATTTCGAGAACCGGACGACGCGGGTAGATCGCCGCGCTGTTAATCAGGCAATCGACCCGGCCAAGCGCTTCCAGTGCCTTGCGGAAGACTTCCTGTGCCGATTCCTTGCGTGTGATATCACTCACGGCGCCGAAAACCTGATGATCTTCGGCTTTCAGTGTTGCAACGGTTTCGTCGAGCAGCGGTCCGTTCTTGTCGATCAGAGCGACGCTTTCCGCTCCATCTGCAAGCATCAGCTTCGCCACGGTCAGTCCGAGGCCGGAAGCGCCACCGACGATAACGACTCGTTGATTCTTCATGATACGAATGTCCTTTCCAGTATGTTGAATTACTCGACTGAGACGATCTGCGAGCCGCCCGCCGCCTGATCGGTGGGGAAGACTTCCATGCGCGAAACGTCGACCGCGTCGGGCAGCGACAGTGCAGTGGCGATCAGTTCGGCGATGTTGTCGGGCTGAATCGAGCGGTAGGCGTCGTACAGCTTTTCGTTTGCGCCTTCAGCGCCGAGCGCGGTGCGATACAGGCTCGTCTGCACGCGGCCGGGTGCGATTTCCGTGACGCGCACCTTCGTGCCCAGCAGATCGCAACGAAGCGAGTCGCAGAACATACTGATGCCAGCCTTGGTCGCGCCGTACGCGGCGGTGTTCGGATGGGGAAAGCGGCCGGCGCTCGACCCAACGAAAAACAGATGCCCGCGCTTGCGTTTGATCATGCCGGCAAGCGCCATGTGTGCAAGACGTAGTGGCGCGCGCAGGTTGATATCTATCATTCGGTCGATATCCGCGAGTTCGCTCTCGCTAAACTTCGCGATTGCCGGAAGCAGGCCCGCGTTGTTGACGACTACATCGACTTCAATGCGCTCAAACAGATCGCGCATTGGTGTCGTGTCCTGCAGATCGATGGCGATGGGTGTGACGTTGCATTCAGTCGCCAATGCATCGAGCGCTTTGGTGTCGCGCCCGAGCGCATAGACGCGCAGACCGTCCTTGACGAGCCGTTGGGCGATCGCGCGGCCGATGCCGCTGGATGCGCCAGTTACCAGAGCGGTCTGGTAGGAATGGGAAGTCATGTTCTTGCCTTCAGAGAGATTGGCGACATTACTCAGATCACACCTTCTTCGAGGAACGGTTCGTTCCTGACTACGCGCTCATAGCCCAATGGCGAGAGATCGAGCGAGCGGTAGCTCCCATAGGTGATCAATTCACTCAGGCCCCGGCCGACGGCAGGCGACTGCTGAAGGCCGTGGCCGCTGAAGCCATTGGCAAAAAGAAAGTTGCTGACCTCGGGATGGGGCCCGACAACTGCATTGTGATCGAGCATGCAGAAGTCGTAATGACCCGCCCACGAGTTGACGACCTTGATTGCCTCGAACGCGGGGACGCGTTCGGCTAGCGCAGGCCAGATCACCTCTTCGAACTCGGAGTGGATCACGTCGAAGTCGTTGACGTCCGCGAGCGGGTCCGGCTCGGGATAGCACCCGGTCAGATAGTACTGGCCTTCCGGGCGGAAGAAGATGCCCGTCGTATCGATGGTGAGCGGCACAACGCCCTGCAACGGCGTGCGACAGTTGAACACGAACAGGCAGCGCTTCCTCGGTTCGACGGGAATGTCGAGACCCGCGAGGCGCGCCATCGCCGGACCGCGCGTACCGGCCGCATTCACCATCACGCCGCAACCGATCGTCTCGCCGCTCTTGAGCGTCACGCCGGTAATGCGCGCGCCTTCACGCACGACGCCCACCACCTCGTTCTCGATATATTCGATGCCGAGCGAGCGGGCCTTCTTGCGCATGCCCTGAAGCAGCCCATAGCTGTCGAACCAGCCTTCGCCACTCTGGCCATAGACGCCGTTGACGAGGCCGTCCGTATTCAGCCACGGGAAACGCGTTTTCAACTGGTCCGGGTCGAGCAGCACAACATCCGCGCCGTTTTCACGCTGCGTCGCATAGTTGCGCTCGAACATCGGCGCGCCTTTCTCATCGCCGAGATACAGATAGCCGTTTTCCTTGAACCCGAGTTCAGGCGCTTCGCCGTCGACCGCAACCAGCTCGTGGAAGTTACGGATGAACTCCGTGCCGAACTGCGAAATCTTGATGTTCAGCGGGTTCGAAAACTGATGGCGGATCGAGGCGCTCGATAAGGCGGTCGCGGATTGCGCGTACGTCCAGTCGCGTTCGACGACCAACACGGATCCCTTGAAATCAGGGTTTTGCGCGAGAAAATAGGCGGTCGCGCTTCCGACGACAGCGCCGCCTACGATCACGGCATCGTAGTGGGGCTTGGATGCTTGCTGTGCCATCTCAATGTTTCCAGAAAGTCGATCGGGGTTGCGGGCTTATTTGGTCTTCGGATCTTCGAAGTGACCATCCGCAGCGAATTGACCACCCTGGAAGCGGACCGCGGGATTACGCGGATCGCCCACGGGCGTGTTCGCATACACTTCGGCGCGATATGCGTCAGCGGAATCCTTGGGGCGATAGCCGAGGTACGCAGCCTGCGTGTTGTCCCAGAAGTTCGCGCTGTTGTTCGAGTTGCCATAGACGATCATGTGCCCGACGCTTGGCGTCATGATCGATTGGACGCACATATGGGAGAAGTCGTCGTAGGAAAGCCACGTCGCGAGCATGCGCCGGTCGACCGGCTTCGGAAAGCACGAACCGATGCGCAGACACACCGACTCGATCCCGAACTTGTCGAAGTAATACCGCGACAGGTTTTCGACGAACGTCTTGCTCACACCGTACAGGCTGTCCGGCCGCTGCGGCACGTTTGCGTCGATGGTTTGCACGCATTCGTAGAAACCGATTGCATGCACCGAGCTTGCGTAGATGACGCGTTTGACACCCGCCTGTCGTGCACCTTCATAGATGTTGTAGCTGCCGACGATGTTCGAATCCAGAATCACCTGGAACGTGTTCTCGCGCGGCGCACCACCCATGTGGATGACCATGTCGACGCCCTTGAGCATTTCGAACACGGCGTCGCGGTCAGCCAGATCACAGATAAAGTGCTTTTCGTTTTCGCGCACTTCGCCCAACGACTGTCGGCCGTTCAGGCTCAGCGTTTCCGCATACGGACGCAGCGATTCGCGCAGCACCGAGCCGAGTGCCCCACCGGCGCCCGTGATCAGAATGTTCTTGAACGGCGGTTTCGAGATATCGGTCATGGTTCGCTCCCTTACTGTTTGGTCGTAGCATTCAACGCATCAAGCGTGACGCCATAGTCGTCGCGCAGTTGCGCTTCGGAAATGTACTCGTTGCGGATATCGCGCAGCAGCGCTTCCTTGTCACGCTGGTCCGGCGTACCGACACCGCCGCCGCCTGGCAGCGACAGGACGACGCGCTGGTGCTCGCCGACGGCTTGCGTGCCTTTGCCCTTCATCTTCGTGCCATCCGACAGCGTGACCTGACCCGGTGCGCCGGATTTGCCGCCGGACTGTCCGCGCGCCGGATGATCAATGCGATCGAACATCGCGTTAAAGCGGAAGTGATAGCCCGCACGCGGGCCGATCTCGACGATCTGGCCGAGGCCGCCGCGCAGTTTGCCGGCGCCACCCGACCCGGAACGCATTTCCTTGCGCCATACGACGATCGGTCCCACCTGCTCCGTTGCTTCGACGGACATGGCATGCACGCCACTCGGGAATGCCGTAGCAGACAGACCATCGAGTTCGGCTCGCGCGCCCGTGCCGCCGCTGTTGAACATCAGGATTTCGCTGCCCTTGAGGCCCGAATCTTCCTTTACGGGACGTGCGCTAACGTGCAGGTTCCACAGCGCGCCCGAGCCTTCTGCCGGTACACGGTCTGGAAGGATCTTATGCAGCGCGCCGAGCACGAGATCGGGAACAAAATGACCGAGCACGTGGCGAACGGCGACTGGACTCGGCCGTTGGGCATTCAGGATGCAGCCGGCCGGCGCCTGGACACGGAAGGGCTCAAGCGATGCCGCATTGTTCGGCACCTCCGGCGCAATGATGCACTTAAGGCCATAGCACGCGTACGCCTTTGCGTACAGCAGCGGCACATTGATGCCGAACGGGCTGGACGGCGAGGAGCCTGCAAAGTCCGCCAGCAGATGATCGTCCCTGACCGTGAGCGTGACGTTGAGCTTCACGGGGGTGTCATAGCCGTCGAGCGTCATCTCGTTGGTTTGCGTGCCCTTGGGCAGCGCAGCAATGCGCTCGAGCGTCGCTTCGCGGCTGCGCGCCAGGATGAACTCGCCGATGCCTTCGACATCTTTCAGGTCGAACTCCCTGAGCATCTCCAGCAGGCGCTTGTGGCCCGTCTCATTGCACGACGCGAGCGCATAGAGATCGCCGACGACCTTATCAGCTTCACGTACGTTGTTGCGCAGGATATTGATCAGGTCGCGATTGACTTCGCCGCGCTCGATCAGTTTCATGATCGGCACGAAGAGGCCTTCTTCGTAGATCTCGCGCGAGTCCGGACCGAAGCCGCGGCCGCCGATATCGACGACGTGTGCCGTGCTGGCGAAATAGCCGATCAGCTCGCCGTTGTGGAATGAAGGCGACACGACCGTGAAATCGTGCAGATGGCCCGTGCCTTTCCACGGATCGTTGGTCAGGTACACGTCGCCTTCGTACATCCGGTCGACACCGATAGCATTCATGAAGTGCTCGACGGCTTCGGCCATCGTATTGACGTGGCCCGGCGTGCCCGTGACTGCTTGCGCCAGCATCCGGCCGCGCTTGTCGAAGATACCGGCTGACAGGTCGCCAGCTTCGCGCACGCTGGTGCTGAACGCGGTGCGGATCAAGGCCATCGCCTGTTCTTCCACGACGGAGATCAGGCGATTCCACATGACCTGCATATGGATCGTGTCGAGGTTACTGAGAGACATGATTAACTCCTGATTACCCGGCGGCGTTAAGTTCTTTTGCGACCACGAGCAGGCAGCCGTCGGGCTGGACCGTCGCGTCGAAGGAAGATGTGATAAGGGTCGACGTCTCGGGCTCAACGATGATGGCAGGGCCCGTCACCGTCTGGCCAACCTTCAGCGAGCCACGCTCAACGATCGCTGCATCGACAAAGCGAGAAAGAGCGGCGTCGAAAATCTTGCGCGTCTTCGGCGGGACCACGGCGTCACGGGACCTAACGAGTTGCAGACGCTCAACAGGCGGCAGGGGCGAACTGGCTTTAACCGCCCAGCTGACGATTTCGACGTCGAGGCCCTCGATCGGGCGCCCGAAAAACTGCGTGTACGCCTTGGTGAACGAATCAGCGAACGTCGTTCGATCTTCGGCGGTGAAGCGGCGATGCGGCAGCATGACGGGGATTTCCCAACCCTGACCAACATAACGCATGAACGCCTTGATTTCGACAACAGGCTCCGCATCGCCCGAGCCCTGACGGGCGAAGTGCACCGCTTCCGAACTCAACTGATCAACGATCTCGTTGAGTGCGCTGGCGTCGAAGTCATTGAAGCGCATGCTGACGCTACGAACACTTTCGTAGCCAAACGGTGCGCGCAGAAAGCCGATTGCGGAACCCACGCCCGCACCGGGCGGCACGATGAATTTCTTGATGCCGCTTTTCTCGCACAGCCGTGCAGCATGAAGGGGGCCTGCGCCGCCGAACGTGATCATCGTATAGTCGCTGATGTCCTTGCCGCTCTCGACAGCATGAACTCGCGCAGCATTGCTCATGTTCTCGTCGACAACTTCGGCGACGCCATACGCGGTTTCGTCAGCGCTGAGGTTGATCGCGCCACCCACTTCCTTGACCATTGCCGAGGCGGCGTTGTCGATCGACAACTGGATCGTGCCGCCCGCGAAATTGGCGGGATCGAGCCGGCCGAGCAGCAGATCGGCGTCGGTGACGGTCGGCTGCGTGCCGCCGCGCTGATAACACGCAGGCCCCGGTTCGGACGCCGCGCTGTGCGGGCCGACGCGAATCTGGCGCATCACGTCGAGCGACGCGATCGAGCCGCCGCCTGCGCCGATTTCGACCATCTCCACGACGGGAATCGAAATGGGCATGCCGCTGCCTTTCTTGAAGCGGTAGGTGCGGGCGACTTCGAAGGTATTGGCCGTTTTCGGCGTGAGGTCGTCGATCAGGCAGATCTTCGCGGTGGTGCCGCCCATGTCGAAAGACAGAACGGTATTCAGATCATAGCGCGCCGCGATGTGTGCCGCGAAGATCGCGCCGCCAGCAGGGCCCGATTCAACAAGGCGAACCGGGAATTCCGACGCGCTTTCGATCGACACGATACCGCCGCCCGAGTGAATGATGAAGATCGGACACTCGGCGCCCGCTTCGCGCACCTTGCCAAGCAGTCGGTCCAGATAGGACTTCATGATGGGGCGCACATAGGCATTCGCGCAGACCGTATTGAAGCGTTCGAACTCACGGATCTGTGGTGACACTTCGCTCGAGATCGACACCGAGACGTGAGGCAACCGCTGTTCAATCGCATCGCGCATCTGACGCTCGTGCGCGCCGTTCACGTATGCGTGTATGAAGCCGACTGCCACGCTCTCATAGCCGCCTTGCTCGATGTTATCGACGATCGCTTCGATCTGCGCTTGCGTCGGCGCGAGCAGGACACCCCCTTGCGCATCGATCCGCTCGCCCAGCGTGAAGCGGTCGCGGCGCTCGATGAGGGGAGGGGGCAGCTTGATATTGAGATCGTACTGTTCGAAACGGTTCTCGGTACGCATCTCGATCGTATCGCGGAACCCCTGGGTCGTGATGAAGGCCGTCTTCGCGCCGCGTCGTTCGATGAGAGCGTTGGTGGCCAGTGTCGTGCCGTGAATAATGACGCCGATGTCCTTCAGCGCGATCCCGGCCTTGTCGGCGACGATGCCGATACCCTTGATGATGGCGCGTTCGGGCGCCGTGTAGTCCGTAAGGACCTTGGTGGAAAAAAGCTCCCCACCGAGTTCGAGCGCGACGTCGGTGAACGTCCCACCAATATCCACACCAACGCGCGCCTTGTCGTGACTGGCCACCATGACTCTCCTGTGTAAAACCTGTGACATACGCCGGACGAGCCCGGCGAAAGTTCCTGCCGACGGCGATCAGAGAAGCTTGCAACCGCCCGGCGGCGCTGCTCCATCTGACCCATCTCCTCCTGGCACCACGGCCATTCAAACCGTCATTTTTTGCCCGTTGACATATGATGAGTGACGTCCTACAGTGCTGTCAACACGAACAAAAAAATTTTCGTCTCAAGGGAATTTTGAGTCAGCTTCTGGAAAATGTAAATAACTGTTTTTACACGGATTTGTTTGCACGACCAAGCAGGCTAAGTAGAGAAGACTGGACTAAGATCAGTAACACTACCTATGGGCAAAAAGTTTCAGAAAATCTACTTTTCGGTTTTTTCGACAGGAGGGCGGAGGTCGCTTTCAGGTGGGTGGGTCGTGCTGTTCGCGGCGCACTGTTTCTGTTTTCGTCGTCGCGTCGGCGGGTGAGTGCCGGCCGGTCGGCCACATTGCTCCCGTGGGGCATCACGAGGTATTGGTGGATATCTTTATTCAGCAGGTTCTCAACGGACTGGTGCTTGGCAGCGTCTACGCCATCATCGCACTGGGCTACACGATGGTGTACGGCATCCTCGGCATCATCAACTTCGCGCACGGCGACGTGCTGATGGTGGGCGCGATGGTCGCGCTCTCGGCCATCGGCGTGTTGCAGAACCACTTCCCCGGTCTCGGCAATATACCGACGCTCTGTATCGCGCTGGTAATCGCTGCCGTCGTCTGCGCGGTGGTGGGCTACACGATCGAGCGGGTGGCATACCGGCCATTGCGCAAGGCACCGCGTCTCGCCCCGCTGATCACCGCGATCGGCGTGTCGATCCTGCTGCAGACGCTCGCGATGATGATCTGGTCGCGCAACCCGCTGCCGTTCCCGCAGCTGCTGCCGACGGACCCCTTGAACGTGATCAAGGCCACCGATACGACGCCGGGCGCCGTGATCTCGATGACTGAAATCGTGATCATAGTCGTCGCGTTCCTCGTGATGGCGGGTCTGCTGCTCCTCGTACACAAGACGAAGCTTGGCCGCGCGATGCGCGCGATCGCCGAGAACCCGGGCGTCGCCTCGCTGATGGGCGTGAACCCGAACTTCGTGATCTCGGCGACGTTCATGATCGGCTCGGCGCTCGCAGCGCTGGCAGGCGTGATGATCGCGTCGGAATACGGCAACGCGCACTTCTACATGGGCTTCATCCCCGGCCTGAAGGCGTTCACGGCAGCCGTGCTCGGCGGTATCGGCAATCTCGGCGGCGCCATGGTGGGCGGCGTGATTCTCGGCCTGATTGAACAACTGGGCGCCGGCTATATCGGCAACCTCACGGGCGGCGTATTCGGCAGTAATTACCAGGACGTGTTCGCATTCATCGTGCTGATCATCGTGCTGGTGTTCCGTCCGTCGGGCCTGCTGGGCGAACGTGTCGCGGATCGTGCCTAACGGCGCAGGGTAAGGAGCAGAGATAGTGACTTCAATTCAACGGATCGAGCCGTCAACGACGCTCATCCCCGAGCGGAACCTCACGAAGACGCTGACGGTGGGCATCATCACCGCGGTGTTCGTGATCGTCGCGCCGATGATCATCGGCGCGGCAGGCGGCAACTACTGGGTCCGCGTGCTCGACTTCGCGATGCTGTACGTGATGCTCGCGCTGGGTCTCAACGTGGTGGTCGGCTTCGCCGGCCTGCTGGATTTGGGCTATATCGCGTTCTACGCAGTGGGCGCGTACACGGCAGCGCTGCTGTCGTCGCCTCACCTGTCCTCGCAGTTCGAATGGATCGCGCATTTCGCGCCGAACGGGCTGCACGCGCCGTTCCTGATCATCATCCCGTGCGCGATGGAGATCGCGGCGATCTGCGGTGTGATTCTCGGCGCACCGACGCTGCGTCTGCGCGGCGACTACCTCGCGATCGTGACCTTGGGCTTCGGGGAAATCGTCCGTATTTTCCTGAACAACCTCGACCGGCCCGTGAACATCACGAACGGCCCGAAGGGCATCACGGGTATCGATCCGATTCACGTCGGCGACTTCAGCCTCGCACAGACGCATTCGCTGTTCGGCCTGACGTTCCCGTCGGTGTACTCGTACTACTACGTGTTCGTGCTGTGCGCGCTGTTCGTGATCTGGGTGTGTACGCGTCTGCAGCACTCGCGTATCGGCCGTGCATGGGCCGCGATCCGCGAAGACGAAATCGCCGCGAAGGCGATGGGCATCAACACGCGTGACGTGAAGCTGCTGGCGTTCGCGATGGGCGCGTCGTTCGGCGGCCTGTCGGGCGCGATGTTCGGCGCGTTCCAGGGCTTCGTGTCGCCGGAATCGTTCACGCTGCCGGAATCGATCGTCGTGCTGGCCTGCGTGGTGCTGGGTGGCATGGGGCACATCCCGGGCGTGATTCTTGGCGCGGTGCTGCTCGCCGTGCTGCCGGAGTTCCTGCGATCGACGATGGGTCCGCTGCAGCACATGATCTTCGGTCATGAGATCGTCGATACGGAAGTGATCCGTCAGCTCGTGTATGCACTCGCGATGGTGCTGATCATGCTGTACCGCTCGGAAGGCCTGTGGCCGTCGCCGAAGCATGAAGACAAGATCGCGAAGATTGCGAAGCGCGGCAACAAGAAGCCGGTGCGCGCTTAAACGGACAGGGAGCAGAAAACATGAGCGACAAACAAATCCGTCTGTCCGTGAAGGGCGTGAACAAGCGCTTCGGCGGTTTGCAGGCGCTGTCGGATGTCGGCCTGCAGATCGAGGAAGGCACGATCTACGGTCTGATCGGCCCGAACGGCGCAGGCAAGACGACGTTCTTCAACGTGATCACCGGTCTCTACACGCCCGATTCGGGCGAGTTCAAGCTCGACGGCACACCGTACACGCCGACGGCCGTCTATCAGGTGGCGAAGGCGGGCATCGCGCGCACGTTCCAGAACATCCGTCTGTTCGGCGGCATGACCGCGCTGGAAAACGTGATGGTCGGCCGTCACGTGCGCACTAAGCATGGCCTGCTGGGCGCCGTGTTTCAGACGCCGGCTGAGCGTCAGGAAGAGCGTGAGATCAAGGAGCGCGCGCTCGAACTGCTCGAATACGTCGGCGTGCTGCAGTACGCGGACTACACGTCGCGCAACCTGTCGTATGGTCACCAGCGCCGTCTGGAGATCGCGCGTGCATTGGCAACCGATCCGAAGCTGCTCGCTTTGGACGAACCGGCTGCCGGCATGAACGCAACCGAGAAGGTCGAACTGACGAAGCTGCTCGACAAGATCCGCAGCGACGGCAAGACGATCCTGCTGATCGAGCACGACGTGAAACTGGTGATGGGCCTGTGCAACCGGATGACTGTGCTCGACTATGGCAAGGTGATCGCCGAGGGTCTGCCGCATGACGTGCAGAAGGATCCGAAGGTGATTGAGGCGTATCTGGGTGCGGGGGTCCACTGATGGCTACGGCAATGTTGAAAATCAAGGGCCTTCAGGTCAACTACGGCGGCATTCAGGCCGTCAAGGGCGTCGACCTGGAGATCGCACAGGGCGAACTCGTCACTCTGATCGGCGCGAACGGCGCGGGTAAGACCACGACGATGAAGGCGATCACGGGTCTCAAGCCGTACTCGGCCGGCGACATCGAGTACATGGGTCAGTCGATCAAGGGTGTGCCGCCGCATGAGCTTCTGAAGCGCGGTCTCGCGATGGTGCCGGAAGGTCGCGGGATCTTCGCGCGCATGTCGATCGTCGAGAACATGCAGATGGGTGCGTACCTGCGCAGCGATACCGAGGGCATCAAGAAGGACGTCGAGCGGATGTTCGGCTTCTTTCCACGTCTGAAGGAACGTGCGACGCAGCTCGCCGGTACGCTGTCGGGCGGCGAACAGCAGATGCTCGCGATGGCGCGTGCCGTCATCTCGAAGCCGAAGCTGCTGCTGCTCGACGAGCCGTCGATGGGTCTGTCGCCGATCATGGTCGAGAAGATCTTCGAAGTGGTGCGCGAGATTTCGAAGGAAGGCATCACGGTGATGCTGGTTGAGCAGAATGCGCGTCTCGCGTTGCATGCCGCTGATCGTGGCTATGTGATGGATTCGGGCACGGTCACGATGTCGGGCGATGCCAGGCAGATGCTCGATGATCCGAAGGTCCGCGCGGCCTATCTCGGTGAGTAAAAGATGTGATCCATGTCACAATCGATTAAAAAGTAGTACGAAATAATAGAGTTACGAAAGGATTGGTTATGAAAATTCTGGTCGCCGTAAAGAGGGTCGTTGACTACAACGTGAAGGTCCGCGTGAAGTCGGACAACACGGGCGTCGACATCGCCAATGTGAAGATGTCGATGAATCCGTTCGACGAAATCGCTGTCGAAGAAGCCGTGCGCCTGAGGGAAGCGGGCGTGGCGACGGAAGTGATTGCCGTGTCGGCGGGGGTGACGCAATGTCAGGAAACGCTGCGCACGGCGCTGGCGATCGGCGCGGACCGCGCGATCCTGATCGAATCGAACGAAGACCTGCAGCCGCTGGCTGTCGCGAAGCTGCTGAAGGCGCTGGTCGACAAGGAACAGCCGCAGCTGGTGATTCTCGGCAAGCAGGCCATCGACGACGATTCCAACCAGACCGGCCAGATGCTGGCTGCGCTGGCGAATCTGCCGCAAGCGACATTTGCATCGAAGGTTGTCGTTGCCGACGGCAAGGCAACGGTGTCGCGCGAAGTGGACGGCGGTGCTGAAACGCTGTCGCTGAAACTGCCCGCCGTCGTGACGACCGATCTGCGCCTGAACGAGCCGCGCTACGTGACGCTGCCGAACATCATGAAGGCGAAGAAAAAGCCGCTCGAAACCGTGAAGCCGGAAGACCTGGGCGTCGATGTCACGCCGCGCCTGAAGACGCTGAAGGTCAGCGAGCCGCCTAAGCGCAGCGCTGGCGTGAAGGTGGCCGACGTGAAGACGCTGGTCGAGAAGCTCAAGACGGAAGCCAAGGTGCTTTGATTCTTGCGGGCAGACGGAGACGAATGAAATGACGATTCTGGTAATTGCTGAACACGACAACGCGGCGCTCAAGGCAGCGACGCTGAATACGGTGGCTGCCGCGCAGAAGATTGGTGGCGACGTGCATGTGCTGATCGCTGGCCACAATGCGCAGGGCGCTGTTGACGCTGCTGCGAAGGTGGCGGGCGTCGCGAAGGTGCTGCTGGCTGACGCGCCGCAACTGGCCGAAGGTCTTGCTGAGAATGTCGAAGCGACGGTGCTGAACATCGCGAAGGATTATTCGCACATCCTCGCGCCCGCAACGGCATACGGCAAGAACATCGCGCCGCGTATCGCCGCGAAGCTCGACGTCGCGCAGATCAGCGACATCACGGCTGTCGATTCCGCCGATACGTTCGAGCGCCCGATATACGCGGGCAACGCGATCGCGATCGTGCAATCGGTTGATCCCATCAAGGTCATCACGGTGCGTGCAACGGGCTTCGATCCCGTGGCTGCGGAAGGCGGCAGCGCATCGGTCGAGAAGATCGAAGCTGCGGCTGATGCAGGCATCTCGCAGTTCGTGAGCCGTGAAGTCACGAAGCTCGACCGTCCGGAACTGACGAGCGCGAACATCATCGTGTCGGGTGGCCGGGGTCTGGGCAGCGGCGAGAACTACAACAAGGTTCTCGAACCTCTGGCAGACAAGCTCGGCGCGGCGATGGGTGCATCGCGCGCAGCCGTCGACGCGGGCTATGTGCCGAACGACTATCAGGTTGGCCAGACGGGCAAGATCGTCGCGCCTCAGTTGTACATCGCGGTCGGCATCTCGGGCGCAATCCAGCATCTGGCCGGCATGAAGGACTCGAAGGTGATCGTCGCGATCAACAAGGACGAAGAAGCACCGATCTTCAGCGTCGCCGACTATGGGCTCGTTGGCGATCTATTTGAATCAGTCCCCGCAATGCTCGCAGAACTGCAGTAAGCATTGCCATCAGTCAGCCCCGACCATTAACTAACATTACCGCAGAGAGATTCCAGAATGATTTCCACGACCGATCCGCACGTCAATCGCAAGCCCCGAAACATTTCGCAAGCCGAGTGGGACACCCGCGTCCAGCTCGCGGCGGCATATCGCCTTTCAGCCAAATTTGAACTGACGGACCTGATTTACACGCATATTTCGGCACGCGTGCCGGGCACCACCGATCAGTTTCTGATCAATCCGCACGGCTGGTTTTTCGACGAGATCACGGCCTCTTCGCTGGTGAAGATCGACGTGAATGGCAACCCGATCGGGGACGACCGATTCGAGGTTAATGCCGCAGGATTTACCATCCATAGCGCGCTGCATCAGGCTCGCCACGACGTTGAGTGCGTCGTTCACCTCCATACAACATATGGGATGGCCGTCGCCGCAATGGAATGCGGCCTGCTCCCGTTGAACCAGATCAGTATGCAGTTCTACAACCGGGTTGCCTATCACGAGTATGAGGGTATCTCGCTGGAACTGGACGAGCGCGAGCGTATCGTGGAGTCGATCGGCAAAAAGGAATATCTCATTCTTCGAAACCACGGCTTGCTCACGACGGGGCGCTCGGTCGCTGAGGCGTTCACGCGCATGTATTACCTGAACAAGGCATGCGAAATTCAGGTCGCGACGCTGTCGGCTGGCCAGAAGGTAACTATTCCTTCGCCGGAAGTTTGCGAGCATGCTGCGAAACAGCACGATGACTACGCCTACCTGGACACGGTCCATCTGGACCGGGAGTGGACAGCACTCTTGCGTCTGCTTGAACGGGACGGTGGCAGCTACCGGGCGTAAGCAGGGGCGGCATGATGCGCGGCTCGTAGTTTTTGCGCATCATCCGGCAATAAATTAAGGCGACCGAGCCGCCGCGTAGGGGACGGCGCCGGGTGCGTTGACGATGCTATCTGAAAACAATTTTGATCCGGAATATCAGCTAAACGCTACGCGCAGCGTGCGGTTGGATGACCTTCGCGTTCCGTTTCCGTCACATTGGCGTACTGTCCGAGGAACACAGCGATTATCGACATCGAACGATATTGAACTGACCTTGCACTCGGAGTGGCATCTCAGAGCCGAGCAACTCTTTGCGATTCAGATGACCCCCAGATTCCTCTGGCGCGGTCACAGTTAACGTATCGATGGATCTCGGGCCGACTATGCCCGGCCCTGAACCGGATTGGGTTGAGCTTGCACGTGTATTTAGAGAGGCCTGTGGTGTAGGGCCCGCACTCGCCAGAAGTATGTTTAAGACGCCAGCGTACAAATGGGCACTTGACGAAACTGCGGCGACGCTGGGTGCACGTCCTCGATCACTGCAGATGGCCCTGTTTCGAGAGGGCTACAGTTTTAACGCCACGCTTCGGAGGTGTCGACGACTGCACGCCCTGTTCGAAGGGGGCGACACCATAGCTGGGCTTAGGGTGGTGCGTGCTTGCGGGCGAACCATAATCGAACCTCGGAAGCCCGCGCGGTGAGCTCGTGACCTGAGGTTGTGAAGGGCTCAGCGGCTCAACACGAGTCGTAGCGCGCGGGTACCTGGAAATCGGGAGCGAGGCGTGTGGGTTCAAAGAGGTGGATGCTCAAGTTCGGGGTTGCAGCTTCTACGCGAGAATTGATCCGACATCTTGACAATGAGCCCCGAGGGCAGGCCTCGCGTCGAGACTGCGCACCGCGCGACGCCGTTTTGCTGACTGTGACCAAAGCGACTTCTGTTCTAAGCGAGGTTGCGGGCGCAGCATGCGGAGCTCTGACGCGGCAACAGGCGAGGCAACAGGCGAGGCAACCGCAGTTCATACCTCTCGAAAACCCTGGATGATGAATCGTTTTTGACCCGTTGACATATGACGTCTCACCTAATACCTTATATGACACGGGACCGGAACGTCGTACTCATGGTTCCGCTCAGCAATCGCGGCAGGACAGTCATCGCCCGGCCGGGGCATCTTGAGTCTCAACCTTCGAACTCTGCAGAGAAACCTATGAACATCCCAAATTCACTTAAAAGCATCGCGTTGGCCGCATGTCTGGCTACCGGCGCATTCGTCGTTGGTCCGGTAGCCACTGCTGCAGACGTGACGATCGGTTTTGCCGCTCCGCTGACCGGCGCATCCGCGCACTACGGAGTAGATTTGAAGCGTGGCGTCGAACTCGCGATCGATGATGCCAACGCCAAGAAACTCGTGATCGGCGGACAGCCTGTGCATTTCGCTCTTGATGCTGAGGATGACCAAGGCGATCCGCGGATGGGCTCGCAGGTCGCGCAAAAGCTCGTCGACTCGAAGGTGGTGGGGATCGTCGGCCACTTCAATTCAGGGACGAGCATCCCCGCATCACGGATCTACTACAACGCCGGCATTCCCATGGTGTCTCCCACGGCTACGAATCCCATGCTGACCTCGCAGGGTTTCAAGACGGTATTTCGCGTGACCAATTCGGACGCTCAAATGGGCCAGCTCGCTGGACATTCAGCGGTACTAGCCCTAAAAGGCAAAAGCATCGCCGTCGTCGACGACCGGACGGCGTTCGGGCAGGGAATGGCCGATGAGTTCGTCAAGGGTGTTGAAGCTGCCGGCGGAAAAATCGTCGATCGCGAATTCACGACCGACAAAGCAGTCGACTTCAAATCCCAGCTTACGCGTATGAAGTCCTTTAATCCTGACGTTATTTTCTGGGGTGGACTGGACCAGCAGGCTGGAATGCTGATCAGGCAGATGCGTCAACTCGGCATAAAAGCGACGCTTCTCGGTGGTGGCAGCTTCGAAAATGAGACCTTCCTGAAGGTTGCAGGTGAGAGCGCCGAGGGGTCGGTTTCGTGGGACTATGGCGTTCCGTTGTCGAAGCTGAAGGCAGGCAAGGAATTCGATAACAAGATGAAGGCGAAGTACAACGAAGGTGTCGTTGCCTACTCTCCTTCTGCCTATGACGCGACGTGGGTCCTGATCAACGCGATGCAGAAGGCGAATTCGACAGATCCAAAAGTCTATGGTCCGCTCATCAAGTCGGTATCGTTCGAAGGCGTATCGGGAAATATCGCCTTTATGCAAAACGGGGACATGAAAGATCCCGCCGCGACGTTCTATAAGGTGATTGGAGGTAAGTGGGTACCACAGGCGGTCGCGTACGGCGACAAGGTTGAGCCTTTGTCGAACTGACAGACAGCGGCGGTCGGCTGGATGGCTGCGCTCTGTGACCGCGCCATTCCAGTTGCCCGTCACATTGGGTTGTCATTGCGATTGCGGATTGCGCTGTAATTGGCGGATATTTGCGTTTCTGGTTTCCAGATCTGCCACTATGGATTCCTTCGATAATCGTGCTCGGGTTGTGGTGCAAATAGCGCTCAAGGATCGGTTAGAGTGTCGCCTTGACCGATTTGAGGAGCCGCGATGAACAAGCTGAAGAGTCTGGACGAGCTATTCGCCGGCCGTCATTTTGACCGTGAGGTGATCATTCTTTGTGTGCGCTGGTATCTGCGCTACAAACTCAGC
>NZ_SELS01000096.1 GCF_004197395.1 Paraburkholderia sp. UYCP14C
AGCGACTGGGGGCGAGAATCATGCCGGGCCCGGCTGGCCAAATCCCCAATTATCGGGGAGTGAAGATAGTAACGGGGCTTCAGTACCTGATCGACGTCGTCGTGCACGACAAGCTCGGACTTGCCACGGAGCTGGAGGCGGAAATGCAGCACGTGATCGACACATACGAGTGCGAGTGGAAACGGGCGGTGACCGATCCCGAGACTCGCAAGCGCTTCCGTCATTTCGTCAACAGCGACAAACCCGACGAGAACGTCACCTTCGTCGAGGAGCGCGGGCAGATCCGTCCCGCGACGCGAGAAGAGCGGCAAGTGAAGCAGTTCCCGATACCCGTCATCGCCGAAACCGCCTGACCATACACCACCTGATGTGAGGAACCCAGCATGAGCAACGATCAGACTTCACCATCCTGGATGCCCGTGTGCACGCTCGACGACATCGTCCCGAATACGGGTGTCTGCGCGCTGGTGAACGGCGAGCAGGTGGCGGTATTTCACGTCGCGGACGGTGACGGCGGTGTGTTCGCGATCGACAATTTCGATCCGGGTTCGCACGCGGCGGTGCTCTCGCGTGGGCTAATCGGCAGTCTCGGCGAACGCATCGTGGTCGCCTCGCCGATCTACAAGCATCACTTCGATCTACGCACCGGCGAATGCCTGGAGGCGCCCGAGCATTCCGTCAGCGCGTACCCGGTGCGCGTCGAAAGCGGCAAGGTCTGGGTCGCGGCATGAGATACGAAATCCACCCGCAGACCCCGGCACGCGCAGTGTCAGTCGCGCCTCCCCGCCCGCGTCTCGTGGTGGTCGGCAACGGCATGGCCGGCATGCGCACCGTCGAGGAACTGCTGAAGCTCGCGCCGGACCTTTACGACATTACCGTTTTCGGCGCCGAACCGTACGGCAACTACAACCGCATCCTGCTCTCGCCGGTGCTCGCGGGCGAGAAGAGTGTCGACGACATCATCCTCAACACGCGCGACTGGTATGTGGAGAACGGCATCCGGTTGCATGCGGGCGATCCGGTGGTCTCGATCGATCGCAGGCGCCGCATCGTACGCTCGCAAAGCGGTACCGAAGAGAGCTACGACCGGCTGCTGATCGCGACCGGCTCCAAGCCGTTTCTGATTCCAGTGCCGGGCCACGAACTGCCGGGGGTGATCGCGTTTCGTGACATCCAGGATGTCGAAACGATGCTTGCGGCCGCGCGCAGTCACCGCCACGCGGTGGTGATCGGCGGCGGACTGCTTGGGTTGGAGGCGGCCAATGGGCTGATGCGCCAGGGCATGTCGGTCACCGTCGTTCATGTGATGGACAGCCTGATGGAGCGCCAGCTCGACAGGAGCGCGTCGGTCCTGCTGCAGCAGGCGCTGGAGCGCAAAGGGCTACGTTTCCTGCTGAAGGCCAACACCACCGAAATCGTCGGGCCGGATCGTGTCACCGCGGTGCGTTTCGACGACGGCTCGGAGATTCCCGCGGACCTGGTTGTCATGACCGCCGGCGTGCGTCCGAATATCGAACTCGCGCAACAGGCGGGCCTGCACTGCGAGCGTGCAATCGTCGTCGACGACACGCTGCAGACCTACGATCCGCGTGTTTACGCGGTTGGCGAATGCGTGCAACATCGTACGGCAACCTTCGGCCTCGTCGCACCGATCTGGGACCAGGCGCGCGTGTGCGGCGCGCATCTCGCCGGAGCGGGCCACCGCCGTTACGTGCAGCGCGCGACCGCAACCAAGCTCAAAGTCACCGGTGTCGACCTGTATTCCGCCGGCGACTTCATCGGCGGACCGGACAGTGAAGACCTGGTGCTGCGCGATCCGCGGCGCGGCGTCTACAAGCGCCTCGTGATCGAGGATAACCGGGTGGTCGGCGCGGTCCTCTACGGGGACGTCAAGGAGGGCGCGTGGTATTTCGAATTGATCCAGGACCGCACTGACATCTCTTCGCTGCGCAGCCAGTTGCTGTTCGGCAAAGCCCTCTGCGAGATGCAGCCCGCGTGAACGCAGCTTGCCTGAACCGGAATTCAACGTGAGTTTCCCCATTGCTATTTCCAGCACGCCTGACGGCAGCAGTGGCTCCGTCAGGACCACCTGCCCGTACTGTGGCGTCGGTTGCGGCGTGCGCGCGAGCGTGCACCCGGACGGCCGGCACGAGATCGTCGGCGACGAACTGCACCCCGCGAACTTCGGCCGCTTGTGCGTGAAAGGCTCGGCGCTCGGCGAAACGATCGGACTCGACGGACGGCTGCTTCATCCGAAGCTGCGCGAGCCCGTGAGCGGCGCATTGCGCGACGCGTCGTGGAGCGATGCGCTCGATGCTGTCGCCGGGGGCTTTCGCCGGATCATCGACCAGCACGGCCCGGATGCCGTCGCGCTGTACGTGTCGGGGCAGTTGCTGACCGAGGACTACTACGTCGCGAACAAGCTGATGAAAGGCTATGTCGGCAGCGCGAATATCGACACCAATTCGCGTCTGTGCATGTCGTCATCGGTCGCCGGACATAAACGAGCCTTTGGCGAGGATCTGGTGCCGGTGTGCTACGAGGATCTCGAACTGGCCGACCTGGTGGTGCTGGTCGGTTCGAATACGGCGTGGTGCCATCCGATCCTGTTCCAACGGATCATCAAGATCAAGGAAGCGCGGCCCGGGATGAAGGTGGTCGTGATCGACCCGCGCTACACCGCGACCTGCGAGATGGCCGACCTGCATCTGCCGCTCGCCGCGGGCACCGATGTCCGGCTGTTCAACGGTCTGCTCAGTTTTCTCGCGGAACATGGCGCAACCGATGCGCAGTTCGTCGAGGCACACACGACCGGCTGTGCGCAGGCGCTAGCCGCCGCTTCCGCCGGCGCGGCAACCGGGTTCGACCTCGCGCAATGCGCGAAGGCGTGCAAGGTCGATCCGCATGATCTGCTCGAGTTCTATCGCCTGTTCGCGCGGACCGAGCGCGTGGTGACGGTGTACTCGCAGGGCGTGAACCAGTCCACTTCCGGCACGGACAAGGTCAACAGCATCATCAATTGTCATCTGCTGACAGGCCGTATCGGCAAACCGGGAATGGGGCCATTCTCATTCACCGGACAGCCGAATGCGATGGGCGGGCGCGAGGTCGGCGGGCTTGCGAACACGCTGGCCGCGCATCTCGAACTTGACAAGCCAGAGCATCGGGAACTGGTGCAGGAATTCTGGGGTGCGCCTGTGATCGCTTCGAAGCCGGGGCTCAAGGCGGTCGAACTCTTCGAGGCAATCGGGCAAGGCCGCATCAAGGCGGTCTGGATCATGGGCACGAACCCGGTCGTCAGCCTGCCCGACGGCGATCAGGCGAAGCGCGCGCTCGCGAGCTGTGAACTCGTCGTCTGCTCCGACATCGTGGAGCGCACCGATACGAATGCGTTTGCCCATGTTCTGCTGCCGGCGCTCGGCTGGGGAGAAAAGGACGGCACCGTCACCAATTCCGAACGCAGAATCTCGCGGCAGCGCGCATTCCTGCCCGCGCCTGGAGAAGCGCGAGCCGATTGGCGGATCATCTGCGACGTTGCGCAGCGGATGGGCTATGCGGGCTTCGACTTCGCGAGTCAGCACCAGATTTTCGATGAGCATGCGCGGCTGAGCGCCTGGCGCAATGAAGAGAGTCAGAGCGCCGACGCAACGAACGACGCCACCGTCGGTGGTGTACACCGCGCGTTCAACCTGGCTGGCCTCGCCGGCCTTGGTGATGAAGGTTACGCTGCCATGGCGCCTATCCAGTGGCCGGTTCTCGCGACGAATGACACAGCAGCACGAGGCACCGGACGTCTTTTCGGCGATCGCCGCTTCAGCCACGCAGACGGCAAGGCGCGTTTTGTCGCCACGCCACCACGCGCCCCGGCCAACGCGCCGGATGAGGACTATCCGCTGACGCTGAACACGGGCCGCGTGCGCGACCAGTGGCACACCATGACGCGAACTGGCAAGTCGGAGAAACTTGCCGGTCATATCACCGAGGCGTTTGTCGACATGCACCCGCAGGACGCGCTCGCGTGCGGTGTGCGTGAGGGCGATCTCGCGCGAGTGGCGAGCCGTTGGGGGGCCATGGTCGCACGCGTGCAATACGGCGGCGGCATGACGCGCGGCAGCGTGTTCGTACCCATTCATTGGAACGATCAGGTGGCTTCCGACGCACGCGTGGGCGCCGTGGTGAATCCCGCGGTCGATCCTGTTTCGGGCGAGCCCGAGTTCAAGCACACGCCAGTTCGGGTCGACAGGTTCCACGTCGCCTGGCAGGGCTTCTCACTGAGCCGGCATGCCCCGTCGCTCGATAGCGTCACGTACTGGACGCGCGTCCACGGGGCGCAGTTCGTGCGCTATGAGCTGGCGGGGCGCAACCCGCTCGCCGACCACGGCGATCGCGGCGTCTGGGCGCGGGCACTGTTTCGCGTCGACGATTCTCATGACGACTGGCTCGAATACGAGGACCGCGCCGCGGGCGTCTATCGCGCGGTACACCTGATCGACGACCGTATCGAGAACTGCATCTTCCTTTCGGCACGTCCTGAATTGCCGGCGCGCGAGTGGCTCTCGAGCCTGTTTGCGAAGGACAGGCTCGACGAGACGGACCGCATCGGCGTGCTGCTGGGCCAACCAATCGGCAAGGGCGCGGATACGGGACCGACGGTCTGTTCGTGTTTCGGCGTCGGGCGCAACACGATCTGCGCGGCGATCCGCGAGCAGGGGCTGAAAAGCGCGGCGGAGATTACCGCATGCCTGAAAGCAGGCGGCAACTGCGGGTCCTGCGTGCCCGAACTGAAGAAGCTGCTGGTCGATACCGAGCTGGCGCGACTGAGCGCGGCATGAGTGTCGCTTGAATGTTTTGCCTGGTCGCCGGCGCAGAATGACGCTGGCCCCGGATGTCAATGAGGAGATTCTGTTGCGATGATGAAAAAGCTTCGACCGGTGCTAAGCGGAATTGACCCGATCGCCCCCTTCAGGGACTTCGACGATGCGGGCAAGGTGATGTCTTCAGGTGCCGGAGGCGAGGGCGGGCTGCAACAGCGACACGCTGCCGATCTGCGCCCGGCGCGCTTGCGCGGACCGTGGCGGCAAAGCCGTTCACGGCGACGCGCGGCTGGCTTGCGTAAGTAACCGCTGATTTGGCTAGGGACGGGAGAAGGCGCTGGGTTCAATTACGCCTGTAATCATATCTGCGCCGGCACTGGTGCGCTGCGACTTGCGCAGGTCTATCGGCTATTCGTTTTGGGTTTGTTGCGCGACATCGCAGGGGGCATTTTCCGGGACATCAGTCGGTTGATCTGCTGCGGCGAGGAGGTCGGGCCGGCCCGCCCATTAACCTATCTCACTGTCTCACTGCGAAGAGCCTGCCCTGTTCATCGGAATTCCCGTCGGATGCGGATTGGCGTCGCTCGTATCTTCGGGCAACAGATTGCCGTCGCCGAGGCTCTCATCGGCGCGAGCAGTCTCCGGGAATCGCTCGGGATAGAGATGCCGCTGCGCGACGCTCGCGTCGAACGGACAAACAACCCGTGATGAGCTCAGTGGCGCACACCTTGAATGACGAACAAACCAAGGCCGTCGCCGTCTATGCAATCCAAATGAGATTTCCCCGCTTTGCCGGCTCTCGGCTCATGGCAGAAATCCGGCTTTACGCAGCGCCTCTTCAGCGGCCTCATGGTCTTGAACGGGGGTTCCGCCAGAAACACCGATACCACCCACCAGACGCCCCTCGTGGAGGAGTGGTATGCCGCCGCCTATCGCCGTCAGGCGCGGATGGTGTGCCAGCGGGGCAACGGTCGGTTCGGCCATGTACTGATTCCATTGATCCGTGGCCATGCCGAACGAGGCGGCGGTCCATGCCTTGTTGATGGCGACGTCAACGGTAAGGAAAGGGACCGTATCCGCGCGCTCGAAAGCGCGCAGGTGCCCTCCGGCGTCGGTGATTGCGATTGCCGCTGCGAATCCCCGCGCAGCGCAGGCGCGGTGCGCCTCCGCCAGCAATGCTTGCGCGGCTTCGTGGGTGATTGTTGTCGTGCTGATGATTTGCGATGTCATGGTTGTGCTGGGTGTCAGAAAGGTTCAGCGGCTGGCGACGATGACTTCGCCGATCATGTTGCCAGCCTCGATCAGCGCATGCGCTCGCGCCAGATTTGCTGCGCTTATGCCGTCAATGCGCCGGATCAGGGTCTACTTGAGGCCACCCCGATCGTCCAGTGCTGCCACGCGGCGCACAAGGCGTGTTGCCGTGCAATGGTGCTGGTGTCGAGATCGCTCGGGGATACATGAGTTCTCAGTGAATGGAAATGGAATCCCCGTTGAACGGGCCATCGGGCGTCGTGAAGGCCAGCTCTTGAGTTTGATGACGGTAATCGTCAATTTGCATCCAAATACATTGGCGCTCTTTCTCAGTTTTGCATGCGGTGCCAACACGCGAGCCATCTGCACGAAAAGCCCGTTTGATCGACTAGGTAATTCATCGACAAACTGTCATCGCGGTGCCGAAGTCACATTACGCTTCGGCCAGAATCTGTTGAATGGCTTTCTCGATCGCTTCGACGGGTTGCGCGCCGGTCATCAGATAGCGGTTATTAAAGATGATCGACGGCACTGAATGGATACCCATGACCTGGTATTTCTCTTCTTCCGCACGGACCTCATCGGCATAGTCGCCTCCTTGCAGGATAGAGCGCGCCTCGACGCCGTCAAGTCCCACGGATTCAGCCCCATCGACCAGAACGTCATGGCTACTCGTGGGCTTTCCCTCTCCGTGATAGGCATGCAGGAGGGCTTCTTTGAGCTGTACCTGTTTGCCTTTGATACCGGCCCAATGAATCAAGCGGTGCGCGTCGAAGGTGTTATAGATGCGCTTGCGAATGCCGAAGGTGAAACCAACATCTGCGCCACGCTGCCGGAGCACGGCCTGCGCTTGGGCTACCTGTTGCGGGGTGCTCCCGTATTTCTTTCCGATATGTTCGACAAGGTCTTCACCGTCCTCGCCCATCCGCGGATTCAATTCGAAGGGATGCATGACTAATTCGGCATCGACGGCATCACCAAGTCGTGACAGTGCAACTTGCAGCGAGGAGAGACCGATAGCGCACCACGGGCACGCTACATCGGAGACGAAATCGATTTTGATCGGCTGTTTCATTGCTTTCCTGATGATGATCGACTGTTCGGCCAGGTTTCGGTGTCGAGACCATTCTGGACGAGTTTGGAGGCGAAATTGCCATCTGCCATGGCAATTCAATTGTTCCCGTAAGTCAACCATACGGCAGCCCGCCCGCGACGCGCAGTCTGTCACGCCGGTCAGGTCAACATTCGCAGGGGGCAGCGTCCGGCTGAATCGCTTTCTTGTGGCGCTCGCGCGCGGCGCGCATGCCCGTTTCGATCTCGCGTTCAGCCGCGAGCGCCTAATATCGCATTCGCTGTCCTGTCGCCCAAACCCCGGTGGTGGCGACCGCCCGAGCATGACCCGCGCGCTCTCAGGCGTTTCTGATGCACTGCGCAATCGGAGCGCGACATCGGCCGAGCTCGTGACGATGGTGCGCATAGGCACACTTGACGGTCTTTCTGCTACAGATGAAATGGTCGATTGTGGGATCATGCAATCAGGGTTTCGCCGGCGCGACGGTACGCGGCTTGGATCCGCCAAAACGTGAAGTTGCACTTTTTTGGCAGCTTGCAAATTTCTGGATTTAAATCTAGCCTGCTTCAGCAATCGGCGGATCCCCTCAACGCACTACCTTCCTTTCGGAAACAGCGATGACGATCAAGCGTATCTGGGCGGGCCGTGTCCTTTCGATCTCCGCAACGGCTGGACTCGCTGTGGGGGGCATTCACCCTGCATCGGCTGCGCCACCGGACGCGCTCGTGGCCGCCGCCAAACAGGAAGGGCAGTTGACCACGATCGCCCTGCCGCATGACTGGTGCGGGTACGGCTCGCTGATCGCCGCATTCGAGAAGAAGTACGGCATCCACGTCAACGAACTGAACCCTGATGCAGGCTCCGGGGACGAGATCGAAGCGATCAAGGCGAACAAAGGCAACAAGGGACCGCAAGCGCCCGACGTGATCGATGTCGGCCTGTCGTTCGGACCGTCCGCCAAAAAAGAAGGCCTGTTGCAGCCTTACAAGGTATCGACGTGGGGCTCGATCCCGGCAGCTTCCAAGGATGCGGAAGGCTACTGGTACGGCGACTACTACGGCGTGCTTGCGTTCGAAGTCAACGCGGACATGATCGACAAGGCGCCGGCCGATTGGGGCGATCTGCTCAAATCGGAGTACCGCAATGCGGTCTCGCTCGCCGGTGACCCGCGCTCGGCGAATCAGGCCATTCAGGCCGTTTATGCCGCGGGCCTTTCGCAAGGCAAAGGCGATGCAACGAAGGCTGACCAGGCGGGCCTCAAGTTCTTCGCCGATCTGAACAAGAGCGGCAACTTCGTGCCCGTGATCGGCAAGGCCGCGTCACTGGCGCAGGGCACGACGCCGATCATCGTGCGTTGGGATTACAACGCGCTTGCCGATCGGGACACGCTCAAAGGCAATCCGAAGGTGCAAGTCATTGTGCCGAAGACAGGGGTGGTGGCGGGCGTCTATGTGCAGGCGATCAGTGCCTATGCGCCTCATCCGAATGCCGCGAAGCTGTGGATGGAATTCCTCTACTCTGACGAAGGGCAGCTCGGTTGGCTTGCCGGTTATTGTCATCCGATGCGCTACAACGAGCTCGTCGCGCAGAAGAAGGTGCCGCCGGCACTGCTCGCGAAGCTGCCGCCTGCATCGGCCTACAACGGCGCGGTCTTTCCGACGCTCGATCAGCAGAACGCCACGAAGGACGTCGTGACCAAAGGCTGGGATCAGGTCGTTGGCGCTAACGTGAAGTAGGCACGCGCGAGACCGCCGGGATGAGCGCATCTCCGCAGCCAGGCGCTTCGGGCCCGGACTTGCTGACGCCCGCCGGGCCCGCGCCGAAATCCGGTCCCGTGCGCGGCAGCAGCGGTGCAAGTTGGCTGACCTATGCGGGCGTCGTGCCGTTTTTCGCGTTCGCGCTGTTATTTCTTTTATTGCCCACCGCTTTTCTGATGATCGGCGCGTTTCAGGATGCGCAGGGGAACTTCACACTTGCGAATCTTCGCGAGCTGTTTCAACCGGCTGTACTCGATGCCTACTGGATCAGCGTGAAGGTGAGCGTCGCATCCGCGGCCGGCGGGGCCATCTTCGGCGCGCTGCTCGCGTGGGCCGCGGTGCACGGTCGGTTGCCCGCGTGGATCCGGCCGACGCTCACGACCTTTTCTGGCGTCGCATCCAACTTCGCGGGGGTGCCGCTCGCCTTCGCGTTCATCAGTACTTTGGGGCGCGTGGGCCTCGTGACGGTGCTCGCACGGAAATATCTCGGTTTCAATCTCTATTCCACCGGGTTCAGCATCCTCAGCTTCCTCGGGCTGACCATTACATACCTGTACTTCCAGATTCCGTTGATGGTGCTCATCATCACGCCGGCGCTCGATGGCCTGAAACGCGAGTGGCGCGAAGCGTGCGACTGCCTCGGTGGCACGGCGGCGCAATACTGGCTCTACGTCGGGTTGCCGGTCCTCTGGCCGAGCTTTCTGGGTGCGGCCCTGCTGCTGTTCGCCAATGCGTTCGGCGCGGTCGCCACGGCTTACGCGTTGACTGGCAGTTCCCTCAACATCGTTCCGATCCTGCTGTTCGCGCAGATTCGCGGCGACGTGCTGCATAACCAGAATCTCGGATACGCCCTCGCGCTCGGCATGATCGTGGTCACGGGCCTGTCGAACGGCGGCTACATCTGGTTGCGCGCGCGAGCCGAAAGGGGCCGCCGATGAAATCGCAATCGCGCGCGGGCGCCTGGATCGCCGTGATCATCGGCACACTGTATTTTTTGACTCCGCTCGCCGCGACCTTCGAGTTCAGTCTGCGGATGCGTCGCGACGCGTACAGCTTCGATGCGTACCGCGTTGTCCTGGGAGATCCCCATTTTCAGGCTTCGTTCGGCTATTCGGTGTTGATGGGATTGCTCACCATCGTGATCGGCGTGCTGCTCGTCGTGCCTACGGCGTATTGGGTGCAACTGCGTTTGCCGAAGCTTCGGCCGGTCGTGGAGTTCATCACCTTGCTGCCGCTCGTGATCCCGGCCATCGTGATCGTCTTCGGCTACCTGCGCATCTACAACAGCAGTTCGATTTTGCCGTTCACCAGTCACGAACGCGCGACCGATCTGCTACTCGTATTCGGTTACGTCACGCTATCGCTGCCTTTTATGTACCGCGCCGTCGATGCGGGGATGCGCGCCGTTGACGTACGCTCGCTGACCGAGGCCGCCGAGTGTCTCGGCGCTGGCTGGACGACGATCCTTTTCCGCGTGATTTTCCCGAACGTGCGCTCGGGGATTCTGTCCGGTGCGTTTCTGACGTTCGCCGTGGTAGTCGGCGAATTCACGATCGCGAGCCTGCTGGATCGCCCGGCGTTCGGACCGTATTTGCAACTGATCGGCGCGAACCGCGCTTACGAGCCCTCGGCGCTGGCGATCATCGCCTTCATTGTCACGTGGGCATCGATGGGATTGATCCAGGTGTTCGGCTCGGCGCGCGCGCTGGCCGGCCATAAAACTTGAGCCGGTGAGGCCGCGACCCATGGCATTTCTCGAGATCGACAATCTTCACAAGGCGTTTGGGGCAAATGTTGCGGTGCATCAGTTCGACATGAACATCGGACAAGGCGAATTCGTCACCTTTCTCGGCCCGTCGGGCTGCGGTAAGACGACCGTGCTGCGCATGATCGCCGGATTCGAAACGCCCACGCGAGGCGCGATCCGCCTGAATGGTCGCGACGTCACGCGTGTGCGTACGCGCGATCGCGCCGTCGGCATGGTGTTCCAGTCTTATGCGTTGTTTCCGAACATGACGGTGGCGCAGAACATCGGCTTCGCGTTGAAGGTCGCAAAGCGTTCGGAGAAAGAGGTGAGCGGGCGCGTTGCAGAGATGCTGGAACTGATCAAGCTGCCGCATCTCGCCGGGCGCTATCCGTGGCAATTGTCCGGTGGGCAGCAACAGCGTGTGGCCTTGGCCCGTGCGCTCGCGAGTAAGCCTCAAGTGCTGTTGCTCGACGAACCGCTTTCCGCGCTCGACGCAAAAATTCGCGTCTCGCTGCGCGAAGATATACGGGCACTACAGCGTGAGCTCGGCATCACGTCGATCTTCGTCACGCACGATCAGGAAGAAGCGTTGTCGATGTCGGACCGCATCGTCGTCATGAACGACGGGCGTGTCGAACAAGTGGGGGCGCCGCTCGATATATACAACTTTCCGCGTACACGCTTTGTCGCGACGTTCGTGGGAACGCTCAATATTCTGGCCGGGCGTGTGATCGATCCTGCAACGGGGCGCATTGCCGTTGACGGTCAGGAACTGGTGACATCGCGGCCGCTCCCACCGGACGATGCCGGCAAGGAGCGTGTGCTGGCGTTGCGTCCGGAGGCAATTCTGCTCGAGCCGCCATCGAACGACCGCAACTCGCTGGCGGCGACGGTTGAAGAGATCAGCTTCCTCGGTTCAGTGGTGCGCATTCGCGCGCGGGTCAGCAGCGCAATCGTTACCCTCGATGTCTTCAACGATCCGAACCGGATCCTGCCGGAGCGCGGGCAGCCCGTTGCTCTTGGCTTTTCGCACGACAATCTGCTTGTGCTGGATGAGAACGTGCACTAACGGCGTTGCCGGCTTGCCGGGACGGACTTGCTGGTTGCGATGGTTCGACCAGTTGCAGACCCGCGAATCGCTGGGCTTCCTGAGTTGCAATGCGAACTCGATCAATTCGATCTTTGTCAATCATGACCGATACACCGCACCTCATTCACATCACACCGGAAACGCACGGCGTCGAACTCGACCTCGTGTATGCGACCGATCGCAATTTCACCGGCAAGCCGATCTACAAGGAAGCGCACGCGCTGCTGCTTGCGCCCGCTGAAGCCAGATTGCGCAAAGCCGTCGAACTTGCTGAAAGCGTCGGCATGAAACTGCGCATTTTCGATGCGTACCGTCCGCCGCAAGCACAAAAAGTACTGTGGGATTTTCTGCCCGATCCCACGTATATCGCAGAACTTGGCCGAGGCTCGAACCATAGCCGGGGTACGGCGCTCGATCTCACCTTGATCGACAGCAACGGTGAAGCGCTCGACATGGGCACGGACTTCGATGCAATGATCAAGGAGTCCGAGCACTTCCATCACGGATTGCCGCAGCACGTGCAGCGCAATCGCCTGCTGCTGCTCGGCATCATGCATGCGGCAGGCTTCACGCATATTCCAAGCGAATGGTGGCATTACGAAATTCCGGGTTCACGCTCGCTGCCCGTTATTGATAATAGCGAAAGCGGCCCCCTGAAATTGATGTAATCGCGTTCTGGTTCTTTGCTGTCCGTTTGCGGGTTCTTCACCGATCTTCCTTCTCGATACGGAGCGAGTATGAATCTGGTTTTGCGCAATGCGCTGGCGGCAGTCGTGGTCGTGTCCGCACTGACGCTTACGATGACGACAACAAGTACTGCATTTGCGGCGACGCCGAAAGACATGCTGGTGATCGCCACCACGCTCGACGAATTCTCGACGCTCGATCCCGGCGAAGTCTATGAGCTCGTGCCGGAAGAATATGTCGCGAATACCTATGACCGACTGGTGCGCGTCGATCTGAAAGACCCGGCGAAGTTCAATGGCGATGCCGCGCAATCGTGGACGGTCAGCCCTGATGGACTCACGTTCACGTTCAAGATTCGCCCCGGTCTCAAGTTCCACTCGGGCAATCCTCTGACAGCCGATGATGTCGCGTGGTCGATCCAGCGCTGCGTGCTGCTCGATAAGGGCGCGGCGGCCGTATTGCAAGGCATTGGCCTGACCAAGGACAACGCGCTGCAGAACGTCAAGAAGATTGACGACTCGACCGTCAGCATTACGACCGACCAGAAATACTCGCCCACGTTCGTGCTGAACGTGCTGGGTGCGTGGCCTGCGTCAGTGGTCGATAAGCAACTCCTGATGTCGCATCAGAAGGGCAACGACTTCGGCAACGAATGGCTGCGTACGAACGAAGCAGGCTCTGGCGCGTACAAGCTCGTCAAATGGACGGCGAACGACAGCATCATCCTGCAGAAATACGACGGCTACCGACTGCCGCTCGCGATGAAGCGCATCGTGATGCGCCATGTGCCGGAAGCCGCGAGCCAGCGCCTGCTGCTCGAAAACGGCGACGCGGATGTCGCGCGCAATCTGAGCCCGGACGATCTCGCCGCATTGACCAGGGCCAACAAGGTGCAGGTGATGTCGGTGCCGCAAGCGACGTTGCTCTACCTCGGCCTGAACGTGAAGAACCCGAATCTCGCGAAGCCGGAAGTGCAGGAAGCGATGAAATGGCTGATCGACTATGACGGCATTCAGAAGAACGTGACGAAGAGCACGTTCAAGGTTCATCAAACGTTCCTGCCTGAAGGTTTCCTCGGTGCGTTGAATACCAATCCGTATCACCAGGACGTTGCCAGGGCCAAGGCGCTGCTCGCCAAAGCGGGCTTGCCCAACGGCTTCAACGTGACGATGGATGTGCGCAGCGCTTACCCGTACAACGAAATTGCCCAAGCCATACAAGCGAATCTCGCGCAAGGCGGCATCAAGGTCGAGATCATTCCGGGCGACAACAAGCAGACGCTCGCGAAGTATCGTGCGCGTCAGCACGATATCTATATCGGCGAATGGTCAGCGGATTACATCGACCCGCACAGCAATGCGCAGGGCTACGCATGGAATCCGGACAACTCCGACAAGTCTGCGTACAAGATGCTCGCATGGCGTAATTCGTGGGACATTCCCGATCTGACGAAACAGACCAATGCGGCGCTCGCCGAATCGTCGACGACAAACCGCGCGCAACTCTATCAGACGATGCAGAAGGAAATGCTCGCAAAGTCGCCGTTCGTCATCATGTTCCAGCAGGTGTCGCAAGTGGCGATGCGTCCGGACGTGTCGGGCCTCGAAGTCGGCCCAATCAACGATCTCGTGTCGTATCTGCATGTGAAGAAGCAGTAAGCGCGCGAACCATGTCGACGACGACCACTCCTGTTGACCAGATACGCGCTGCGTCCGCGCGCAGCGCGACTGTGCGCTGGACGTTGCGCGTGCTGCGCTGGGCGCTCACGCTCGCCGTCACGTTCACGGGCTTGCTGGCCGTGACCTTCGTGATCGGCCGCAAGGTGCCGATCGATCCCGTGCTCGCCATTCTCGGCGATCGCGCGTCGGCGAGCGCTTATGCGGCCGCGCGCATTCAGCTTGGACTCGACAAACCCGTTGCCGAGCAGTTTTTCATCTATGTGCGCGCGGTGCTGCACGGCGATCTGGGCGTATCGCTGCTGACGGCGAATCCCGTGCTCGACGACATCAAGCGTGTCTTCCCGGCCACATTGGAACTCGCGACACTGTCGACGATCATCGGCGTATTGGTCGGTGTGCCGCTCGGCGTGATTGCTGCGACACGGCACAACCGCTGGATCGATCACGTCGCGCGTTTCATCGGCCTGATCGGCAGTTCAGTGCCGGTGTTCTGGCTCGGTCTGATGGGACTGCTGTTGTTCTATGCGAAGCTGCATTGGGTGTCGGGACCAGGAAGAATCGACCCCGTGTTCGATGGCATGGTCGATACGCACACGGGCAGCCTGTTGATCGACTCGTTGATCGCGGGGGAATGGGATGTGTTTTTCAATGCGCTGTCGCATATCGCGTTGCCCGCTGCGATATTGGGCTACTACTCGGTCGCGTATCTGAGCCGGATGACGCGCTCGTTCATGCTCGACCAGTTAAACCAGGAGTACATCACGACGGCACGCGCAAAAGGCTTGTCCGAGCGGCGAGTCGTGTGGGTGCACGCATTCGGCAATATCGCGGTGCCGCTGCTGACGGTGATCGCACTTTCGTATAGCTTTTTGCTCGAAGGCTCGGTGCTCACCGAAATCGTATTCGCGTGGCCGGGCATCGGTTCGTATCTGACGGGCGCGCTGCTCAACGCCGATATGAATGCCGTGCTCGGCAGCACGCTCGTGATCGGCATTACTTTCATTGCGTTGAACCTGCTGACGGATGCGCTCTATCGCGTGTTCGATCCGCGCGCCCGCTGATGCAACGGAGATCTTCAACGTGCGTCCACCTGTTGAAACTTCAACTCGGGATTTGCCGATGAACGTGCCTCGCTCAACATGGAGAGCCTGGTTGCTGACCGATACGCCAGCTTCGCACAGGCAGGCGGCGCTCGGTCTTGCGTATCGGCGCTGGCGGAGTTTCTCGGGTAATCCGCTATCGGTGTTCGGTCTGTCGATCCTCATGCTGCTCGTGATCGTCGCCGTCATCGGGCCCTGGATCGCGCCGCATGATCCCCTCCGGCAGGTGTTGTCCGACCGTCTGCTGCCGCCCGGTTCGACCTCTCATTGGCTTGGCACCGATCAGCTCGGACGCGATATTCTTTCACGCATCATTTACGGCTCGCACCTGACGCTGTCGATTGCGATCCTCGTTGTCGTGGTCGTCGTGCCGATCGGCTTGATGATCGGTACGACGGCGGGCTTCTTCGGAGGTTGGGTCGATAACGTGCTGATGCGCGTGACGGATATCGCGCTAGCGTTCCCGAAGATCGTGCTTGCACTCGCATTCGCCGCGGCATTGGGGCCGGGTGTGTTCAATGCGGTGATCGCTATTTCGATTACCGCGTGGCCCGCCTATGCGCGTCTTGCGCGCGCCGAAACGTTGAGGCTCGTGCGAGCCGATTTCATACACGTCGCGCGGCTGCAAGGCGCGTCGAACCTGCGCATTCTGCTGCGCTATATCGTGCCGCTGTGTTCGTCGTCGGTGATCGTTCGAGCGACGCTTGATATGGCGGGCATCATTCTGACCGTCGCAGGCCTTGGTTTTCTGGGGCTTGGCGCACAACCGCCCAGTCCCGAATGGGGCTTCATGGTCGCCTCGGGCCGCAACGTGCTGCTCGACGCGTGGTGGGTGGCGACGATACCGGGCGTGGCGATTCTGCTCGTGAGCCTCGCATTCAATCTGCTCGGCGACGGCTTGCGCGACGTGTTCGATCCCCGCCATGGAGACTGATATGGGCACAAGCGAAACGCGCTCGCCTCTCTGTGAGATCGACGATCTGCGCATCGCATTTCGCACGCACGACGGTACGCTGAATGAAGCCGTGCGCGGTCTCTCGCTGACGCTGAATAAAGGCGAGCGGCTCGGCATCGTCGGTGAATCGGGTTCTGGCAAGTCGCTAACGGGCCGCGCGCTGCTCGGACTTCTGCCGCCTGCCGCGCATTGCACCGCGAAAAGGTTGCGCTTCGACGGAAATGATTTGTTGAATATGCGCGCCGACAGGCGCCGCCGTCTATGCGGTCAGCAAACAGGCATGATCCTGCAAGATCCGAAGTACTCGCTGAACCCGGTGATGACTGTCGCGCAGCAAATGCGCGAGGCGTTCGCACTGCATGATCCGAAGCTCAACCGGCGTGCGATGCGTGAGAAGATCATCGCGGCCCTCGAAGCGGTGCATATCCGCAACCCCGCGCGCGTCGCGGATTCATATCCGCATGAGCTTTCCGGCGGCATGGGACAGCGCGTGATGATCGCAATGATGGTGTCGACTGGACCACGCCTGCTGATCGCCGATGAGCCGACCAGTGCGCTCGACGTGCTCGTATCGATGCAGGTGCTCGCCGTACTCGACGAGATGATCGCCAAACATGATACCGGCCTCATTTTTATCAGCCATGACCTGCCGCTCGTGATTTCGTTCTGCGATCGGGTGGTGGTGATGTATGCGGGGCGTGTCGTCGAAACATGCGCGGCGCGCGATCTCGTGCATGCGCAACATCCTTATACGCGCGGGTTGCTTGCCGCGAATCCGCCGCTCGCCAATCCGCCAGCCGAATTGCCCGTTCTGTCGCGCGATCCGGCATGGCTCAACGGCACGCAAGGAGCGTCCGCATGATCGACGTCGATGCGTTGACAGTGCGCTTCAAAACGGTCGCGGGCGCAGTCGATGCCGTCCGCGATGCGAGTTTTCATGTAACGCAAGGCGAAGTGTTCGGGCTCGTCGGTGAGTCGGGTTCCGGCAAGTCGACCATTCTTCGTGCGTTGAGCGGACTGACGCCGATCGCGCAAGGCACGGTGCGCATTGCGCAGCAAGGCGGCGTCGCGCAAAAGTGCGCTGTGCAAATGGTGTTTCAGGACCCATATGGCTCGCTGCATCCACGCTTCACTGTTGATCAGACATTGCGCGAACCGTTGCGTATCAACGGCATCTGCCAGCATGAAGAACGTATCGTCAACGCGCTGCGTGAAGTCGGGCTCAGTGCTTCGTTTCGATTTCGCTATCCGCATCAGCTATCGGGTGGGCAGCGGCAACGCGTGGCGATTGCGCGCGCGCTGATCGTGGAGCCGCGTGTGTTGCTGCTCGACGAGCCTACATCGGCGCTCGATGTCTCCGTGCAAGCTGAGATATTGAACTTGCTCAAGCGCCTGCATCGCGAGCGTAATCTGACGATGATTCTTGTTACCCACAATCTCGCTGTCGTGAGCTTTCTGTGCTCGCGTGTTGCGATCATGCGCAATGGCGAGATCGTCGAAGAACTCGATGTGGAGAAAATCAGAGCGCAGCAGGTCGATAACGAGTATTCACGCAGCCTGTTGCTCGCGACGAATGGCTATCAGCGCAAGGCTGCCGTCGCTTTGGGTATCGACACGGCTCTTTAAAGGAACTCGTGTCTGCGACGGCCCAGGCAAACACATTCACAGGCCGCAGCAGACAGAAAAGCGCGCCACGCAAACCGGAACAGGGGACACCTTGATTTCCCTGCAATATTGCGGTTAGGGGCATCTACCATCCGGCGATTATTGAAGCGTACGGGTTTCAGCCGCGACGAATTGATGGAGGTAGTGCGTGAGATGCCGGATGTGCAAATTGGCATAGGATCCAAGACAAAGGATCTAATATTCAAACTTAAGCCTCTATTGAATTTTCAGTGGGTGGTATCGTCCCGGTTTCTGGATAAACAAGACGAAGGCAGGTCATGCATAGCC
>NZ_SELS01000097.1 GCF_004197395.1 Paraburkholderia sp. UYCP14C
GAAATCGCGTTTCGGGGCCATTCCAGGTGGCCTCATTACGCCGATCATCCCCGGCTCGATTACGCCGATCCGTGACAAAAGCGACGCGAGAATCCTGTCGTGCGGCAGCGCGCGATGCTTGTAACCCATCGTCGCGACTGCTACCGGAACCGGGCCGTACCTCAGGACACCGCCAATCGTGTCCTTTTCGATCCGCAATTGCGGCGATGCAAGCTTCTTGGGAAATCCCCAGATTTCGCGTCCACCGGCAATTGGCGGCTCATCGTCGAGAAACATGGCGTGCACATAGCCGCCCACCTGGCCCTGGAACCGGACCGGGATGACCTGGCCGCTTTCGGTGTAATCCCCGAAGCCGGTCGAATCAGGCATCCGGATGAATTCAAATTTTACGAGTGGATCGGTCATCTCCAGCGGCGCGGGTATCACTTCGGCAAGTACGTCCGGATCAGTCCGATAGGTAATGATGAGGAACTCGCGATCGACGAAGCGATACGGGCCCGGCGGAAACGCAGGGCTCGTGAGCGGCATCGCGAAGGCGCGCTCTTTTACCTCGGTTTCGGTCATGATGTGTGCTCCTGTTGCGGAGGTTTTACAGGGGGAGGTCGTAGATGTGAATGCCAGGGGCGACCTCCATTGCGCTCTGCCATTCCGGATGAGCAATCGAGTAGCGTACGTCGCTTTGACCGAAGTCCCACAAGTCCATCACAGTGGCGCGTGAAAATTCATAGTCCTTGAAATCGGATGACTGTGTGTTGTGCCGGTTGATGAGGTGCACAAGGGCGACCGCTCCCCGCGTGCTTATCCCGGCGAGCTTCTGGACGTCGGGGTCGGACTGGAGTGCTGGCGGCAGCTTGTCGAGCACGCGGCGCAGAGCGTTGCGCAGGTCCTCGATCTCCGCAATGCGGGCCGTGTTGTAACGCGCCTTGCTCGCGAACTGGATGTCCTTGGCGCGCTCCTGCGCTTGGCTGAGGCTCCCAGGCAGTTCACCGGCGCCGCTGAACACATCGATCTGCAGGACCAACGCGCTCGCCCGGTAATCCTGGTCGACCACGTACCACAGCGGCGTATTGGACGAGATTCCGCCGTCCCAGTACCACTCGCCTTCGACGTTGACAGGGGGAAACCCGGCGGCAGCACCCCGCTTGCCATGACATGCTCGGGCCCGATCCGAGATTTCGTATTGTCGAAATACACGGAGGCCCCAGAGCGCACGTTGACGGCGCCAAGCGAAAGGCGTACCGCTTTGCGGTTGATCAGATCGAAATCGACCAGATCCTCGAGCGTGGCCTTGAGCGGCTGAGTGTCGTAGAAGCTTACCGCGCCGGAGGTACCTTCGAGCGCCATGAAGGGCGGTGGCATACGCGGCACAAAGAACCCCGGTATGCCACGTGCGAGCGAAGACGCTGCGCTCATGAAATTGAACATCCGCCGGATCGGATCCAGCGACGCCGGTGGGACGAACGGCGATCGGGCCGACATGCGGTTCCAGAACTCACGTAACCGCCCGACGCGTTGCTCCGGTGGATTTCCCGTAATCAACGCGGCATTGATCGCTCCGATCGACACGCCGGCAATCCAGTCGGGGGCAATACCTGCTTCGGTGAGGCCTGCAAATACACCGGCCTCATAGGCGCCGAGGGCGCCGCCGCCCTGCAGGACGAGAATGGTGTGGTCGAACTGGCCCAAGCTCGCGGCGGCGTTCGGAAGTTCCGTCTTTCTTGCGCGTGCCATGGCTGCTCCCATTGGTAAGCGATGGAGCTATCGATGCAAGAAGCGGCCAGCTTCACCGCAGTCGGTTTGGGCAACGCATCGGCGTTGGGCGGCATGTATTCGCCGGCTCTGCATGTTCCGGTTCAGTTCACCCCCGGAAGATTGGCCGCCAGTCCTGTTGAAGGGGTATTCGTGCCCTTCGTCCAGGTCCCCTAGGTCATCGACAGTAAAGAGCCATGCAATCCGGTTTCGCAGTGCGGCAGCATCTCATAGAAACGCGGTTTCTCAACTCTGTGATCGATCGGGGTCGTTAGGCAGAAACCGCCAGTAATTACTCACACGTCAGAAATATAGCGGACAGATTGATGCCGAAAAAATGATCGAACAAGGCACGGATCGCGCCTAATCTGTGAAAGTTGCTCGTGAATTTTTGAGCCCAACTTTTCACCTTTTTGAAGTGGGCGTCGCGCGACGCCGGTCCGCTTGACGTGACTCCACACCAGTTCATCAGGATTGAGGTCCGGCGCGTAACCGGGCAGAAAATGCAAAGTCAACTTGCCCTGCGTACTAGCGACATAGTCCTTAACGACGGCTTTCTTATGCGCTGGCAAACCGTCGACGATCAAATGAACCGCTTTTTCCCGATTGAACATCAACTTCTTGAGCAATTCGACGAACAACTCGTCGCTAAGGGCCCCTTCATACGTTGCAAACCAGAAAGCCCCCTTCGAATTAACAGCGGACGCGGCGGTCATGCTTTGCCGTTCGCCGGGCCGCTCGACCACCGGTGTCTCGCCGCGTGGCGCCCACGTTCTGCCATGCACCGAGTCAGCACGGAAGCCCGATTCGTCCCAGAAGAAGATGTCCGCCTTCTGCTCGCGAGCCTGCCTGGCAATGCTCGGATAGGTGTCTCGCTGCCAACGCTCGATCGCTTCTGGGTCACGCTGGTAAGCACGCTGCAACGGCTTTTGCGGCGTCAGGTTCAGACGCGCGAGCATCGCACCGATCGAAGCCAGACTGAGTGTGACATCGAATCTCTGTCGTACCAACTCTCGAACCAGATTGCGCGTCCACAAGCCAAAATCAAACCCGTACTGCATTGGATTCTTGCCATTAACCCAGCGCATTACCCGCTGCTCCTGCGTCGCAGTGAGCGTACGTGGACGACCTGTGCCCTTGGTCGATCGCAGCGCTCGCACACCATTACCACGGCCTCGCGCCTGCGCTCTGATCTTGTACGCCCACGAGCGATGCATCCCAAACGACGCCGCAACATCATTAGGATGCTCGCCTTCAGCCATACGCTGAACCGCAAGGATACGCATCTCTTCGAGCGTGTTGTGAGCCAGGCTCCGGCCATCTCGTTTCATGGGCGATGCTCTCAGTAGCTATCGCTCAAGCATAGGCCATCTGTCCGCAAAATTCCTGACTTATGAGTAAACTCCTCGCTTCACGCGTTCATCGATAGACGCCTTCCATGCCCGCACGCCCTTCATACCTCAATGCCCCTGACTCCCACCCGAGTCCTGCAGCTGCCGTAAAACCGCGTCCAGGTTAAATGAAGCCCGCTTCTGGCGCGGAGGAAACGCCTTGAACTCGCCAATCTGGTTTGCCACAAGCGCCTGCATCGCGTACAGCAGGTAGCCGTGCGAAATCAACCAGTCCCAGTACGTGTTCGAGTTCTCGTCGGCTCGCTCAAACGGATCACGCCGCAGATTGAACATTTTGGGGACTCGCAACGAAACGAATGACTCTGCCCAGCATTGCATTCTCGTCGATCGCTGCTCCTGCAGCACCATCTTCCAGTCCTTCATCCGGATCGCCAGAATGTCTCCCTCATCACTGATGTAGAAAAAGGCCTCGCGAGGGCTTTCGCTCACCTCGGCACGCAAATAGGGGAGCAGATTGAAGCCGTCGATGTGGACCTTGTAAGTCTTCTCTCCGGCCTTATGTCCCGTGAGGAGCTTTTCCTTGTTGTCCGGCACACCCGCAGCGGCAAGAAGAGTCGCTAGCCAGTCCTGATGTGTGACCATTCCGTTGAGCACTGTGCCAGCCGTAATTTGCCCCGGCCAGCGGACGAACGCCGGCACGCGCCAGCCTCCTTCCCAGTTGGTGTTCTTCTCGGAGCGGAACGGCGTGATGCCGGCATCCGGCCAGCTGTTGTAGTGCGGCCCGTTGTCTGTCGAGTACATGACGATGGTATCGTCGGCAATACCCAGTTCGTCGAGCTTGCCGAGCATTCTGCCGACGTTCTCGTCATGGGCGACCATCACATCGTTGTAGTCCCCTGGCGGCGTTGTCAAGTTGGGTACTGTAGGTCAATGTCTCGGCACATGCATAGTTATCCTTATCAGTCAACCGTCTCAACCCGGGTCTGAGACGGTCCAGCCATGCCATGTTGCGAGACGTTCTTTCAGGATAGCGCGAAGTGCTGACGGATCGGGCCGAAGCACGAAAGAAAAGCCTGTGTGCGATGCGCCTCGCGAAACCCGCACATCTGGCGTTCCCGCCTACGGGTCGGCGGGTGGCTGTTCCCGGCGCGGTTGTTCACGCGTGCGGCCGCTTTGACGAAAACGTGCTTTACCTGAGCAAGCTCAGGGATATCCGCCTTCGCCGCCGGATAACTGCGCAGCTGGTCGGTAACGATCTTGCGTGGCACCGGGTTTGAACGTAGCACCCGCCGGAAGAAGCGCTTTGCCGCGGCCTTGTCGCGACGCTTTTGCACCAGCACGTCGAGTTCGGCGCCATGCTCGTCGACCGCGCGCCACAGGAGATACAGCTCACCGCGCAGCGTCACGAATACCTCGTCTAAATGCCAGATGCTGCCAAGCTTGGGCCGCACCGCTTTGGCACGCTGAGCGAGTCCAGCGCCGAACTTGTCGCACCAGCAACGGATCGTTTCATATCTGACCACAACGCCACGCTCAAGCAACAACTCCTCGATGTCGCGCAGGCTCAGGCTGAACCGGAAGTACCAGCGGACGGCGCAACTGATGACAATAGCAGGGAAACGGTGGCCGTGATAAGGCGATTTCATCTTCTTCATCATTTCATTTTACCACCACATCTCCAGCAACCTGACAGTGCCCTTTGCACGCTGTCGGCGTTATCTGAAGCAGCGTGGTATCACGGCGGCCCGTATTGCCGTCGCGGTGTGGAAAGCAAGGACCGGCTCGGGCGACATCGCTGGGTGGTCGAGCGCATGCATGCCGGGTTTGCCGGTTTCGGCAAACTGCGCATTCGTTTCGAACGGCGTCTCGACATTCATAGTGCTTCGCTTTCCCAGGCTGCTGCCGTTATCTGCTCGCGCTTCGTTGATGACTTGTGTTAGCGACTCTTAATGGACGCTGTACTATTCGCAAAAAAATCGGCGCCGTCCGTTTGCTTGTGGGAAATCGCGTTATAGGCCGCGTCCCATAGATTGCATCTATTTTCGAGTGCGATACGTGCAGCGCGACTAGCCCCTGCCCACGCATTATCATCGTTCCCGCAAATGCGCTGTACCATCTCATATGCCATCGGCCCATGTGAATCTGTATCAACTGCAATGTGGCGTTCGGGGTAAAAGATAAAGCGCCTATACTCGAGGAACGTTCCAAGTCTTAGCCGATCAGCTGTTTGCTTGAACATTAACGGGACTACGTCCTCACGGCTAAATGTAAATGTGCTTGCCAGTGCAGACAGTGGCGCACAGTCGACTACGTCGAATGTACTCATGCAAAATCGTGCGGCAGCAGCTGGGATGCCCTCGTGCACAAGGGCATCCTTTAGCTGGCATCCATCGCGCAGGCGAAGTAAAAATCCGTCAACCGGCTCAGAGTCCGCTCCGCAGGAGGCCATAGCCTCTCTATATAGTTCAAAGTGAGATCTGTATCCCCCTCTGCCGTCTTCATCCGTCTCCTCCGCTAAAACGATCTCATTCACCAGACGTCGCAGATAAGGGTCAGGAGTAGGTGTCCAGGGAACGGAAGTGCAACTCAGTTTAATTTGCAAAATCTTCAATAGAGACATGAAGTCCCACACTGCGAAAACATGGTATCCCATGAAAACGTGTAAGTCTTGAACGTTCCGAATTGATGAATAGATTTTGTGATTCATGAGCCGATCCCGAACCGGCCCGATTTCCGTCATTATCCGCCTGACGCCAGGAGATAGACGATTTCCCACGCCATTACGAACTGTTTCTACCTGCCCGAAGCTGTACATATCGCACCCGCCCAGATTTGTTTCGGCGTTGTTGTGAATCCAAGCGGGGCGGTCTCTTAAGAGAGATCGGGCCTCTTGTCAGTAATCTTCATACGCCTGATAGTCGCATCCGCGGTACTGCAGTATGGCTGCGGACAAATTGATCAATCGGTATGCGTCTCGACCGGATGTGCCTGACGTGCGACGTAGTTAAGGTAAAATTATCGGAATCTTCAAGTGAATTTTTTATGAAGGCTCTTAGAGTCGCTAACACAAGTCATCCACGAAGCGCGAACAGATAACAGCAGCAGCCAGGGAAAGTAACGCAACATGAATGTCGAGACGACGCTCGAAACGAATGCGCAGTTTGCCGAAACCGGCAAACCAGGCATGCGTGCGCTCGACCACCCAGCGATGCCGTCCGAGCTTCTCTTTACTTTCTACGCCGCGCCGCGCGATACGGGCCTTGATGCCACGCTTGCCCAAGTAATGCCGACAGCGGGCAAAGTCGTAGCCCTTGTCCGCATGCAACTTGCCTGGACGTTTGCGGGGCCGGCCGTTCAGGCCCGCCACCGCCGGAATTGCATCGAGCGTGGACTCGAATGCCATCGAGTCGTGCCGGTTGGCGCCGGTGACCGTGATGGCCAAGGGAATACCTCATGCGTCTACGACGATGTGCCGTTTCGACCCGAGCTTCCCCCTGTCTGTCGGGTTGCGGCCGGTTTCCTGGCCCCCCGGGGGCTGGATACGCTGGCGCCGTCAATACTGGCCCGCTCCCAATCAATCTGGTCATGTTCACGCAAGCGGCGAAGCAGCGCGAGATGCAGTTGCTCCCACACGCCTGCGGCCTGCAAGTCCCGTAGCCGTCGCCAGCACGTCATGCCACTGCCGAAGCCAAGCTCTTGCGGCAGCTCTTCCCATGGAATGCCCGTTTGCAGCACATACAGGATGCCGTCCAAGGCTGCGCGGTCATCCACCGTTCGACGTCGGCCGCCTTTCGGTGAAGGCGTGAACACCGGAATCAGCGGCTCCAGTGCCGCCCATAACCCGTTACTTATTTTTCGTCTGGCCATGCCGCCAGGATATGGCTTTCATGACCGGATGTCCAGGTTGTGTTAGCGGCTCTTAACGGCTCTGGGCGTTGCCGTCAAACATCCGAGGTAGGAGCCGTATGCCCGAATTGGACACGTACGGATCCGGTCAGGGGTGTTCAGCAACGGACATTTCTACTGCGATAAATGTCGGTTATATGCACGTTGGATTCAAAAAAGCGAAAACCTATCGACTTGGATAGGTGCATTTGATTGGCAATACTGAGATATTGCTGGGGACACGTTGACAGCGTGTCGTCAGGTACGAAAACCATGCGCCCCACGAGATGGAGACCACTTATGACATCCGAAGTTACTCTGGTAGCAACCAGCGAACAGCGTTGTTGAGGTTTTCAGTTCCGGCGCAGCGCGTCGTGATTCAGCTCACGCGTACCTTGCCCCATTCAACCTTTATCACCTCAATCCGGTCTTCAATTCAGTCTCGTCTCAACCGTTTGCAATCCTGACGACATCGCGAAAGCCCAACATGACCGATCACATCAAAACCTGCAACCAGTAGGATGGCATTCGAGTCCACGCTCGATGCAATTCCGGCGGTGGCGGGCCTGAACGGCCGGCCCCGCAAACGTCCAGGCAAGTTGCATGCGGACAAGGGCTACGACTTTGCCCGCTGTCGGCATTACTTGGGCAAGCGTGGCATCAAGGCCCGTATCGCGCGGCGCGGCGTAGAAAGTAAAGAGAAGCTCGGACGGCATCGCTGGGTGGTCGAGCGCACGCATGCCTGGTTTGCCGGTTTCGGCAAACTGCGCATTCGTTTCGAGCGTCGTCTCGACATTCATGTTGCGTTACTTTCCCTGGCTGCTGCTGTTATCTGTTCGCGCTTCGTGGATGACTTGTGTTAGCGACTCTAAGGTCAATGGCCAATGGAAATACCTGTATCGCGCCGTCGACAAGGCTGGCAACACCATCGACTTCCTGCTGCGGGCGCATCGAGATAAGACTGCGGCGCGGCGATATTTCGAAAACTCGATCGCCCGGAATGGCGAACCCGAGACGGTGACTATCGACAAAAGTGGCGCGAATCTGGCCGCACTTGACGCCATCAACGCCGAGCGCGAAACCCCGATCAGGATCCGGCAGAACAAATACCTGAACAACGTCGTAGAACAGGACCAACGAGCGATCAAACGGATGATCAGAGCGATGATGGGCTTCAAGGATTTTCGGTGTGCGCACATCATTCTCTCTGGTCTTGAGGTGATGCATATGATTCGCAAGGGGCAGGCAGCCGCTCAGTTCTGTTCGCTGGTTAAATAGGCAATCCTCTAACGTGCTCGGCCTGCCATCCTTATCGCGACAGAACCAGTTGCGGCAACTCGGCCACGGCGTCAGGCTCATCTGCGCACCCTTCGGTACGCACCTTCGTCTTGCGTAACAAATCGGATGCCGCCGATGCGCGTGCGATTTGGAGCTCTGCGCAGTAACCCTTTCTCCGATCGACAAGTTTACAGTGCCGTCTAGACGGATAGTTAGGGATCTTTTGAATGTGACTCATGCGTTGTCATCGATCCACCCACGCAACCAATCAGCGGCCCAACGCATCGCACCCTTCGGCGTGTCGGACAGACCGAGATCCTTGAAGGTGTAGCTGAAGTACACATCGTCCCAGTCTGTCCGCACCCGCGAGATTATAGCCTTAGCTGTGTACATTCTAGCAGCAGGCACGCACTCAATGTCGAGCTTCCAATCACGGTAGTCCTGGACCACGTTCATAAGCGGCATCCTTCAGCAAGATTAAAACTCTTTTTCACCCGACTCCCGGGAGTGACATCATTCATCTCGTGAGGCAACACGCTAGGCCATCAGTTGTCGCGAATATCTTCGTTGGAAACTTCCAAGCACCGAACCCAGCACGATGACGACCGCTAGCGCCGCCAAGGCGCCGACGACGCCTACCATCACCATGTCCCGATAGCTCTGCTTATGCGTCGTTCCACAAACCGAAAGAAGTGTCACGACCGCGCCGTTATGCGGCAGGCTATCCAAGGTTCCCGACGAAATGACGGCCACGCGGTGAAACAGCGCGGGATCTATGTGATGCTACACCGCCAGTTGCAGATAGGTGGCGCCGAGTGCATCGAGCGCGATGGTTAGTCCGCCGGACGCCGAGCCGGTCAACGCAGCCAGCAGATTGGTCGAGACGGCCAGTGACACGAGCGGCCCGCCGCCGATGCCGAGCACCCACTCGCGCACCAGACCGAACGCAGGCAACGCTGCGATTACCGCGCCGTAGCCGACAAGGCTTCCCACACTCAAAACGGGCAGCACTGACGCGTTCGCGCCCGCATCGACGCTCTCGCGCAGCATCCCAAGCCGCGAACGGTTCATCACGATCAGCAGGACGACGGCGAGCGCGAGCGCCACCGAGACGCCCCACACGCCGCTCACCGCGGCGAGCGGCGTGCCGCCCAACGCGCTTCGCCAAGATACGACGCGTCGATGCGAGGGAGCACGATCACATTCATCGCAAAGTTGGCGCACACCACGACGACGAGCGGTGCGAGCGCAATGCCGATCGGCGGAACGAGCGGACTCACCGAGCCGCGCCCGATCTCGGCTGGGTCGAAAGTTTGCGACACCGTCGCCCGTTCACGCACCAGCCCAGCGTTAGCAGTGTTAGCAGGTGCGTGGGATGCCGCTTCGAAGCCTTCGCCGGCGCGACGCGCGGCGGCCTCCTGTCGCGATAGCCACCATAAGCCGAACGTAACCATCAAGGCACTCGCGATGACGCCGAGCACAGGTGCTGCGAACGGCGTCGTGTCGAAGAACGGCATCGGTATCGCATTCTGGATGGAGGGCGTGCCCGGCAGCGCGGACATGGTGAATGTGGATGTGCCAAGGGTAATTGTTGCGGGCATCAATCGGCGTGGAATATTGGCGGCCCGAAAGAGTCCCTGTGCCATCGGTGCCAGCACGAAGAACGCCACAAACAAACTCACGCCGCCATATGTCACGACAGCGCCGCCGATCACCACGGCGAGCACGGCGCGCCTCGGCCCTAGCTTTTCGGTCATGAAATGCGCGATGGCGTCGACAGAGCCGCTGTCCTCCATCAGCTTGCCGAAAAGTGCGCCAAGCAAGAACAACGGGAAGAAAGGCGCGAGAAAGCGCGCGGTGCTCGACATGAAGGTTTGGGTCCAATGCGCGAGCACCGGTTCGCCGGAGAGTAGCGCTGCCAGCATGGCGGCAATCGGGGCAAGCAGAAGAACGCTCCAGCCGCGATAAGCGAACCACACGAGAAGCACGAGGCTCGCCAGCATCCCCATGAGACCAAAGCCGAGAGCTACGGGCGAAGCCGCCGCGGCGCTCATTGCAAGATACCGTCGAGCAATGCGTCGAGGTCGAGCGACGAAGGCTCGCCCAACACGCTGCCATGTAAGCCCGGGAAGGCCTGCGCTGCCCGCCACCCTTCATCGTGAAGCATTGTCAGAAAGCGCCATTCGGCATTCAATTTCGACGAGTAACCAAGCGTTGACATCGCCGGACTGTCTAGCCGGTGTATGCGCATCGTTGCCCAACGATTGCCCTCAGCCGTTCCGGCGTCAGCTACCTTGTGCAGCAACGCGATCATGCGCAACTCCTTGAGCAAAGGTGCGTTGAAGGCCACTTCGTTGAGTCTGCTGATGATGTCGCGTGCTGAGCGCGGCACCTCGGACCGTTCCACGGGATTGATCTGCACGAGCCGCGTATCGGTCGAATCGGTTTCGCGAATCAGCGGTGTGATGGTCGGATTGCCCGCATAGCCACCGTCCCAATAGGCCTCGCCGTCTATGTCGACGGCCTTGAATAAGGTCGCCAGACACGCGGATGCGAGCAACACATCCGGCTCCAAATCGGCGTTGCGGAACAAGCGGCCCTGACCGGTGCGCAGATGCGTCGCTGTAGTGAACAGCTTGATGCGCGAGGTCCGCACCGCGTCTAAGTCGACGCTCTCTCGCAGAATGCCGCGTAGCGGATTGAACGCGGTGGGATTAAGGTCATGCGGCGATAAGAGCCGCGCCACCATGTCAAATGGCATGCGGCGAAACGTGCTGAAAGCGGCCGCATCCGACACACGCCGCCAGAACTGCTCAAGTGACTTGCGTGCTCCAGCCGGACCGCCGTGCTCGAAACCGCTCACCAGAACGGCCGCGTTCATCGCGCCGGCCGACGTGCCCGACACGCCTTCGATCTGCAATCGCGCTTCTTCGAGCAGCCTGTCGAGCCCCCCCATGTGAACGCCCCGTGAGCGCCGCCGCCCTGCAACGCGAGATCGACAAGCAAAGGATTATGGTTGCCTGGTGCGGAATGGGTAACGGACAGATCGGTCATGGCATTTGCAGATCGTCTGGACACAAGATAGGTTATAAGACGACAACTGGATAGATTGCAACGGCATTGCCGGCTCCTTGAAAGTAGTACTAATGGCCTGCGCTGTCAGCTTTGTCATTGACTTTCATTGACTCAGATCAACGGGCGAAAGTGGTCTTGTCAGTAGACTCCGTCCTATCCATGTACAGTGCGCCTCGCTCTTCACTTTTTCGATGATGTCGCTGAATGCGGATCTGCCAATCCGTAGTTCGGGCAGGAATGTGGGCTCTGACCGTTACGACCTGTTGCCGAACGGGTCAAAGTACGTCCGTAAATCCCGATTTATGTCGCGGATCGTGCACTGAACGATCGAGGTTGCCACCCATGCACAGCTTCATGCACGGCACCCGGTACCCAGGGTGAGCCCCCGGGGCCGAACATGCCCTTTATGACGGTTCAACATATCTGGCGCAAAGCGCGAATCCGGCCGCATCGTCTCGATACCCGTAGTGTCTAACGATCCCGACTTTGAGCCCACGGGTGCCGATCTGATCGGCTTGTATCTGGACGCGCCATTGCATTCGGTGGTGTTCCCGTGGTTGAGAAAACGGTAATTCGGGCGCTTGATCGTGTGACGATTGCACGCAGAGAGGGATTGGGTGACTAGGTCTCGTATTGGTCGCATTGCATCCATGTCTCCCGGCGACATCAATTCAGCGCACCCGTGAGACGGGTTTTTTTCGTCTCTCCAGATGGCTGAGCGACACGGGTCCTTCGCATGCCAGTCAGTCGCCTCGGAAACTCGGCGGGATGTGGCACAACCGCTCAAGCTCATGACAAATGAACGGACCAAGATGTTCAGCCTCGCTGATGTCGACGCGTGACGCGCGCAGCTATCGTTTTGCTGATCTTTCGAGATCCAATGATGAACACGAAGACCACACTGGTAGTCAAGGGATGGGGGTGCGTGGCACTGCTTGGGATCACCGATTGTGAGATCGCCGCTTTCATCCTTGAGCTTGCCTTTCATCCTTCATGGAACACTGTCTCCGCAGCGGTCATGCTCGCGTATCTGGTGTGCACCGCAATCCTTGCCATGACGTGGGCCATCTCGGACGCGAAACGCGCCTATGACAATGCGGTAAAAGCCGGTTATGTCACGCTGACGGCCGACAGCCGGCTGGTGACCGGCATTGCCATAGATTGCCCCTGGCGCTGGCTCGTCATCCTGCACATCCAGTTGCACCCGATGTTAATCGATCTTTGAACAACGCTGCAGTCACACCTGATGGGCTGACGACGCTTACGGGCAGACAACGCCAACGCGCTGCACTCGGTCCTCCACGTGAGCACTATCGCCGGGCAGTGTCGCAATCAGCGCCGCGATAGAATCGAGAGCCGCCCGATGACGAACATGATGCCCATGACGAATACGCCCCGCAAGACGTTGCCCACGGCATAGCGAAAGTACTGCAGTGGCTGCACTGTCCAGTGCACGAGTTCCTGCTGTGTGTATGCTGGTATGAGGGGTACTCGTTGAGCCTGCGCGGGGATCCTGAGGAAATGATGGCCGAGCGGGGCATCGAGGTCGATCATTCGAGTGTTCACCACTGGGTGATCAATCTCATGCCGCTCATCGTGAGCTGTTTCAGCTTAGGATATCAATCAGCTTGAATGCCAGACAGAGGAACGTCGGCCGCGACGCGCAGTTGCGCGTACGCGTCGCGCGATGATGTACCGTCCGGAACGTCGACTCGATCGCGTTGGTTGGAGGTAAGTGGCAGTTTTCCCACATAGATGCACCGGTTCGCCGTCCTTGAAGGGGATGCCTTCGAGCAGCAGCTTGATCTTTTCCGGGCCGTTGATACGGCGCCAAGTCGTCTCTGCCTCTTCAGGCACGCCGCCCGAACTCAATCTCGAAGTGGACCCTGCCTCGATATCGCGTACAGCAGGAAATTTGTTAATTTCCTGTTTGTACGGAGGGTTGCATGTCAGAAAAGTCAGTGCCGAAACGGCAATACACGAACGAATTCAAGGTCGAGGCCATCAGGCTTGCCGAAACAGTGGGCCAGCATGAAGCGGCGCGCAGGCTCGGGGTGCCAGTGGCGACGTTAGGGAACTGGAGCCGGCGTAGCCGCGGTTCCGAAGACGGTGTCGAGACGAGTGGTTGTGATGTGATCGCTGGGCGTACGACGCGCCCGATCAGCGAACTGGAGGCAGAGAACAGCCGGCTGCGCAAGGAACTCGCCAGTGCGAAACTGGATATCGAAATTCTCTCAAAAGCGACGGCGTACTTCGCGAAGGGGTCGCGGTGAGGTACGCATGGATCGACGATCACCGCGACCAGTACAGCGTCACCCGGCCATGCCAGATTCTGGGCGTTTCGCGCAGCGGATATTGCCAGTGGCGGGTTCGTCCACCCAGCGCGAGGGCGCAAGCGAACGCGGTCCTGGATGCGGAAGTAGCCGCCATCCACCGCACGCATCGCGGCACCTATGGCCGCCCGCGTATCGTGCGGCAATTGCGAGCCCAGGGTCGGGCAGCGAGCGAAGAGCGCGTGCGGCGTAGCTTGCAGCGCCAGGGCTTGCACCCGGTCTACAGGCGTGCCTGGCGGGTCACGACGGACTCGACGCACTGCCTGCCGGTGGCGCCGAACCTTCTGGATCGGCGTTTCGACGGCTGGCAGCCTGATCGCGCCTGGGTCAGCGACATCACGTTTGTCAGGACCGGCGAAGGCTGGCTGTATCTCGCAGCGATTCTCGATCTGGCGAGTCGACGCGTCGTGGGCTGGTCAATGTCCGAGCGCATCGACGCCGAGCTGGTCTGCCAGGCACTGCGCAGCGCGTGCTGGCGACGCAAACCGGCACCGGGACTGCTGTTACATTCCGACAGGGGGTCGCAGTATGCAAGCTGGTCATACCGAAAGCTGGCTGCCGGATTCAAGGCAATGATCTCCATGAGCCGTCGTGCCAATGCGTGGGACAATGCGCCGATGGAGAGCTTCTTCAAGACCCTGAAAGTCGAGAGAATCTATCAGGTCCACTACGAAACGCGAGCACAGGCTCGTCTGGATATCGTCGACTGGATCGAGGGCTATTACAATCGAGAGCGCCTACACACCTCGATAGGATTTTCTTACCCCTGTCGACTACGAGGCTGCGTTGATCGCTGCATGATCTGCTGTACGTGGAAACGAGGCAGGGTCATCATGGACACAAATCACGTTACTCGAGTAAATGCAGGTTGCGCTTCAACACGGATTCAGGACGAAGTCGGCCGTTCATACGGTCAGCGCCGCCGCAGGGCGGACGTGGGGTTGCAGGCCGTTCTCGATCTGATCCGGGCACGAACAGAAGTGGTCACTGCCTCCGCACGTGGGCGTGGTTGTCAGCTATGAATCACTCGCCGGCCATTCTGCGTGAATGGCGTGCACGGCCGTACCGGGAACGCCAGATGATCGGAAATGCTGCGCTCTCGCTTCCGACAACTCGGAAGCTCGAAGCGCCCACATCGTTGTTTATTAACGCTCATGCGCCGATCTCTATGGGCCGGCCATTTACCCATACTTTCACTATACTCGGACGAGCGTCAGTCATGGTCGAGAAACAACGAATTCATGCTGCGCTCCTGTTCGCAGCGCTCGCCGCGATTGCGCCGGCAGGTCCGGCGCAAAACACCACCGACTGGCTGGCGAACACATATGGCACGCTCGCCGCGCATGTGGGCAATGCCGCGCGTTCCATGTGGGTCGCGCCTGAAGGCGCGATTTACACGGCCTCCATGTGGGACGAGTATGGGGGCGGCGTCGCAATCTACCAGAACGGCCGCACCATCGGCTCCATCGGCACCCACGGCGAGTTTCAGGGCAGCGCCATTGCAGGTAATGCCACGTCAGTCTTCGCGGCACTACAGTACGATAGCTCGTACGGAAGCGGTGCGGTGGGACGATACGATCGCAGGACTGGGATTCGCGACCTTTTCATTCAGGTCAGTGCGTCGAACAACCAGCCTCGGATCGATGTCGTCACCGGACTTGCCACTGCGGGCTCACTCCTCTATGCAAGCGACTTTTATGGTAGTCGTGTTCGGATCTACACCACTGACGGTGTCTGGCAGCGGGACATCAATGTCTCGGGCCCGGGCGCTCTCGCCCTGGATGGCGCAGGCAGCATCTGGGTCGCACAGAAGAGTGCGGGAACCATCGTCCAGTTCAGTCCAACCGGCGCCCTGCGCAGCACGATCCGGATGCCCAGCGGGTCGCAGCCTGCGGCCCTCTATTATGATGCGTCATCGGCGCAACTAATGGTCGGCGACGAGGGCCCCGACATGAACATCAAGCGCTACAACGTCGCCGGCACGCCAACCGTGGCCAGTACATTCGGCATTCAGGGTGGTTACCTCGACACGACGACGGGAATCAAAGGCCAGGTCGGCGCAAAGCGCTTCACCCGCGTCGCCGGCATCGGCAAAGATACCGCCGGCAACCTCTATGTCCTCAACAATCCGTGGGGCGGAAGCTGGGACCTCGGCCGCAACGGCGGCACGGACATTCATTCGTATAACAGTGCTGGCGCTCTGCGGTGGATGCTCCAGTCCCTCAACCTGGAGGGCATCGCCACCCCGGACCCGGCCACAGACGGGGTGCTGTTCTATGGCGGCACGAATATCTACACCGGCCGGGCGGGAGGTACCTTCGTCGCAAACACCGTCGATCCGTTTGCGTACCCGTCGGACCCGCGCGTCAACATGAACGATCGTGCGCGGGACGAGCACTTCAGTCAAGTTGCCGCCGTCGGTGCCAACCGGATCCTCGTGGCGTCCGCGCAGAATCCCGATACCTTCTACTTTTTCCACTTCAACGCCGCGAATGGCTACATCGCCATACCGGATGCCACGCTTCCAGGTCCGGCGTTCAATACGAGCGCGCCGGTCAGGGATGGATTCTGCATCGACAGCGAGGGGGGCGTGTGGGCCGGGCTGAATAAGACCGGTTACATCTACCACTACCCGCTGGCCGGCTTTGACGCCAGCGGCAAGCCTACATGGGGACCTGGCATCCCCATTCGCGTTCCCAAGAGCATTCATCCGCTAACGCGCATCGTCTACCTCGCGGACAGCGACACCATGATTCTCGGACAAGGTGCCGTCGGGAGTATGGACTGGACATCGATAGGCACGCGGATCGAGGTCTACCACGGCTGGAGCGCTGGCAACACCACCGCACCTGATCCGGTGATCAACCTCTCCCACACCGGCGCCAAGTCGATTGACGCAGTCGGCAGCTACCTGTTCGTCGGCTACTGGTTCGGCGGCACCGGGCAAGTCCTGCCGGACATCGATGCCTTCAATCTCGCTACCGGCAATCTCGACGCCACGCTGGTCAACACCAGTAACGGCACCGTGGACGCCAGCAGCGCTGTCGATTCGATGTACGGAGTCAGGGCATATCTTCGATCGACGGGCGAGTACGTGGTCACGAAAAACAATGTCAAGGGCTCCAGCATTACCGTTTATCGCTGGACTCCCTGATCGCGCGTTCCATAAGGAGGTTCGACCGGGATTCGTGAAATTTTCGCCAAAAGGCACTTCAGCGTAAGCGCAAACTCGAAGTCGTCCTTTGACATCTCGACGATTGTGTTCATGTTCACGGGCATCGAATCGTGGAGGCGCAACGGCGATCGGCGCAGGTTGCAGCGGTGAGTCGTCCGCGCCTGTTTCGAGAAACGCGATGGAGCGTTCTCACACGTGCATGCGCGACCAGAACGCGTGTCGAAGTAACCGGGCTGGATGACGACGGTATCGAGCCCGGCGCTCAGTCTGATTCGCCGTGCCACGAGTTCCTGTGCGAGCACGGTCTGCAACCCGCTGGACGGATCGATGCCGAACGCGATGCAAAGATGCTCCAGACAGGAAATTCCGGCGACGATCCGGGTGCGCAGTCCGGCGCCGTGCGCGGCCTCCAGCACGGAGCGCGTCAGGAGGTCCGTCACCACTGGACTGCCTGGCTCGATCAGGACCACGGCGCCCGACTCGCGCGCCGCGCCCACCACCCGCGACGCCATCGCGCGATACATGTCGGGCCGATACTGGCCGACCTGATAGTGACCGGTATGGTTGTGGTGCAAATAGCGCTCAAGGATCGGTTAGAGTGTCGCCTTGACCGATTTGAGGAGCCGCGATGAACAAGCTGAAGAGTCTGGACGAGCTATTCGCCGGCCGTCATTTTGACCGTGAGGTGATCATTCTTCGTGTGCGCTGGTATCTGCGCTACAAACCCAGC
>NZ_SELS01000098.1 GCF_004197395.1 Paraburkholderia sp. UYCP14C
GACGTCCACATAAGCCCGTCAGTTTTCATAACTTCGCCGCTTATGATAGGAATTTGCGCTTACCTTGTCTGGCCCCCTTCAAGGGAGGAAATGCAGCTGCGCGCCACCTTCGGGTCGCGCCCGAAGATACCGGCCAGCTCCGCGTCATCCGGCAACGGCCGCCCGGGATCGAGCCAGCCACGAGCGAGCGCGACCTGCCGTACAGTCTTGAGCTTGCTGCGTCCCATCAGGCGGGCGCCGGCAATGTCGCGGTCGGAATCGCCCTGACGCATGCGCGCCAGGACTTGTCGATATTCAAACATTTCGAAACTCCTTCTACTCATCGGCCCTCCGGGCAAAGACGCCGAAGGTACCGGGTTACGGAAGTTCGAAATGCGTTTCGGGCTGCAGCCCGACATAACCACGAGCCTGTCAAGTGGCCCGATTACGCCGATCCTGAGATGGCTCCAATACGCCGATCATCGAGTGGCTCCATTGCGCCGATCACGCACTGGCTCGATTACGGCGATCATCCGGCGGCTCGATTACGCCGATCATGAAATGGCTCTAATACGCCGATCCGTGACACGCGATCACCGACGCATCCGCATGGCTGCCCGGAAGTGGCTGTACCGGCATCGGTGCGAGCACGACCGGCGTGTGTTCGGCGTGACGCTCGCAGTGCCGGCACGCGTACTTTGCACGCACGTTCTGGTTAACCGTCCATTTGACTTCGACGTGCAGCTGTTCGCTGATGTCCTCGCCGATACGATGCATCGGATTGCCACAACACGGGCAACCCCGCTGGTCTTCCGGCAGATCGTACTCGATGCGTTCGCGCTTCAGATACGCTGGCAACGGCTTGCGTCCCACCTTGCGCCGCTCAGGCTTGCCGGCCGGTGGCAAACCGGTGTCAGGCAGCGCCGGCTGGATACCTTCGTCTTCCTCGTCGCATGGTTCGCTTCGGGCGATCTGCTCGGCTTCGTCAAACACGCGATCCTTGCGTTTTTCGCTTTTCGGCGCGTAACGCTCGGCCGTAAGCAGGCGGACCTGTTCCTCGAGCTGCCCGACGCGCTGGTTCAGTTCGTCGATGTGTTTCGCGTCGCCGGCTACGCGCGCTTCGAGGGCGTGGATATAGCCCTGGACAGCCCGGGGTACGCACTTGAGGTCAGGTGCATTCTTCATGCGCTCCAGGATAGCGAAGCGCGGTGCGCCGTGGGTTTACGTCAATTTGTAACGGGTGCGCATTCCGTTGTTTACGTGCAACGTACCGGGCTAGCTGGCGTGCTCGTAATGACGTGCAGGATGACGGCGAAGCGCGTCGATGTCGATGCCATCGAGCAGCCAGTGGAGCTGCTGTGTCGTCAGCTCGATCACTTCCTGATCGCGTCGCGGCCACACGAAACGATCTTCCTCGAGCCGGCGCAGCAACAGCCAGAAGCCGGTGCGCTCGTACAGCAGGAGCTTGATCCGGTTGCATTTACGGTTGCGAAACGCGTACACGGCGCGCGCGAGCGGATCCAGTCGCATCGAATTCTCAACCACGGCGGCAAGGGTATTGATACCGCACCGGAAGTCGACCGGCTCGCGATGCAGATAGACCCGCAGGTCGTCAGCGAAGCGCAGCATCACCGGCTCCTCAATGCGTCGATCATCGCTGTGAGCAGCGGCGTGTCCTGCTGCGTACATTCAAGTTCAAGACTCACCCCGTTGGGCAACTGCGCCACCAGGCGTGACGGCAACGGCGGCCGTTGCGAGGGGCGCGTCACTTCACGCGCCCGGGGCATGGGCGTCACAGCCCCGGACGCGGGCGGTCTTGAATTCGCGCGCACCGCGCGCGGATCGGCTACTTCTACTACGGGTACGAATTCCGCCGTGCCCGTGCCGGGCAACTCCACGCAGTCGCTGCGCACCGCCCGCCTGCGCTCCAGCAGGATCCACTTGCGCAGCTGGTTGGCATTCACGCCAGCCTTGAGCGCCAGCCCGGCCACCGACGCGCCGGGCTGCTCGCACGCCTCAATCAGTCGCCGCTTGCCATCGGGATCAAAGCAGCGCCGACCGCCTTCGTCGACGTGCGTGACTTTAAGGGGAAGGAAATCAAGTTCGTCTGAGGTCATGTTGCGTCCGCAAGTTGAGTGATTGCGGACGCAAGCTTGATCTTCCAACATCGCACGCGCTAGGCGGGCAGAAACTATCGCTTACGACCTATCTGCACAGCGACGAAGTGCAGCGCGCACGGCAGTTCGACCAGGCGTTTGCCGCACGGGACCTCAAGCTGTAGGCCGTTTATGCGGACGCCCACATAAGCCCGTCAGTTTTCATAACTTCGCCGCTTATGATAGGAATTTGCGCTTTTAGGCCGTACCCCAAGTCGCGCCGCAGCTGGCGCAAGCTGCACCTGGCCGTCGATGCGAGCACGGGGCAGGTCGTGGCGCACACGCTCACCGATCAGGATGCGGACGATCCGTCTCAGGTCGCGCCATTGCTCGATCAGATACCGGGCGAGATCGGCCGGTTCATCGCAGACGGCGCCTACGACGGTGCGCCGACATACCAGACGGTTGCGCAGCACAGCGCGGGCGTGCAGATCGTCATACCGCCGCGCTCAACCGCCGTGCGTAGCTGCGAAACCGGCCCGCCCACGCAGCGCGATCATCATCTTGACGCGATCGCGGCACAGGGTCGGCTGGCCTGGCAGAAGACAAGTCAAGTGGGTATGGCCGGCGGGCCCTGGTCGAAACGACGATGGGCCGCTACAAGGCGCTCATCGGAGCGCGCCTGAAGGCACGCCATCCCGATGCCCAGCAGACCGAAGCAGCGATCGGCGTGGCGGTGCTCAATCGCATGCTCGCCGCCGCATGCCCGAAGTCCGTTCGTTGTAAGGCTCATGCAGCATAGTCCGCGGGGTAAGGGGCGCATTGCGCACACCGTCGCCTCCATGCACCAATGCCACTTTCACGCAAACTCCTCCGCGCCCGATAGCGGGCGTGTTTTCCCGTCCCAGTACAAGCCCAGGGCGCCGTAGAGTTACTCGTTACTCCATCGCCGCCACCCGCCATGAGGGTTTTGTTAGCGGTGCTAAAGCGCCGCGTCGGAGACGTCAGATCACCGTGTCGCGGACACGGGACATGCATTGCACCCACATGCGGACCGCCCCCGAGGGGCTGCGGGAAACACATTCGTCCATTGACCGTTCCATCCTCCTTGGCCCGAACACACGGTAGGACAAATGGATTTTGCGGTCGCATAGTTGGGAATCGCTTGGGTTGTGTCAACGTCACAACCACAGGGATAATCGCTCCGGACAGTTTGCTGGATGGGGGTGCCCATCGTTGACAGCCAATCGCGCGATCGCGCATTGACCTTGAACATGAGGGGATCGCTAGTATCGAGCAGCGAAGACATCTTTTGGTAGAGCGGGAATGCCTGTGCCAAAGTTTGCAGTGCGCTGGGGCGTGTGACGAACAGATATTGAGGTGTGCGCTCACTGGCATCCGGGCCGACGCTTTGAACCATGGTTGCGGAGGCGGCCATCACGTTTGCCAGTTGCACGGCCAGAGATCTTGTTCCACGCGTTCGAGTTGTGGGGTTCACGCCAATCACGTCTGCGTAAAACAGCGAAGACTGATGCCCATCGGAGAATGGCATGACCTTGAAATCAATATTCTGGCGAGTTTCTTCGCTCATCGCAGACATGGATTCTGAGTAAGCAATTACCGCACGACCCCAGCCGTTGCTGAACCATGTAGAACGATCGTATTGCCCAGGGGTATCAGCGGTGCCATTCTCGTAACTCGCAGTTGCAAGGATGGTACGCATGTTGTTCACAGAGGTCGGATTCAAATCCGAGGGGGTCCACGGAAGTGGCAACGGGTAGATGTCATTTAGGCTGTGTGTCGTATCGAGGTAGAGCGATGCGTTGGTTGTCTTTCCTGACATGTCGACTAGCAGGCCGCGTGTATCAGGTGGGATGGTGCTGGTGTAGGTGCATTGGCCCAGGACGGTCTTGACATCGGTTAGAGTCTTCGCTGCAACCAAGGCGGTGTCGTTTTTCCGGTAGAAGAGAAGACTTGCACAACCCAACTGCGGAATACTGTAATAGGCATCACCTACTTTGACACCTTCGATCGCGTAAGGGACAAAATCATCAAGATTTTGAACTTCGTTGGCTGCCAACGGCTCAAGCCAGTTTTGAGTGCGAAAATAATCGAAGAACATGGCGTCATAAACGAATACATCGACATTTGCGGGCGGGTTGTTCTTGTAGCCCCCGTCCCAGTCGCTTGAGCTCACGAAGTTCAACGCGATATCGGGTCGAACCTTATTCCATTCCGCCTGTATCGCACGCTTGAATTGATCCAGCCTCGGTACCCATGGGTAAAGCGCGACCGTAAGTTGTTGGGGTGCGTCGCTGGATGCGATGGCGTTGGTGAAGGCCCCGAGGCAGAGAGCCAGAAGGAGCATGAATGAGCCTATCCAGCGACGCATGATTTCTCCATTTCTTGTATGGTTGATTTATGAGCTTTCTGTGGCGTTGACCGAGTAATTTGAGAGTTCGCAGATTTTGTATCTGCAATAAACGCGTCGAATGGCTCCAGCTGCTGGTTCTGGGCCTGAGCATTCGCCTGAACCGTCATCACCGAAATTATAGTGATACACAAAGTCACGGCATACCGAATTAATGTTCCGGACCTTCGAGGACTTGTGACTTCACTGACATCGCAACTTGAAACATGCATTTCGTTTCGTCTGGCAGACATCGTTAGTATTTCCCACCCTCTCGAGTTGCCACGAAGACCGACTGATCGCGTTTCCTCGTATAACGGATAGATCGCCAGATTGGAGCGCCGAGCGAATCTTGCAAGGTCGGATGACCTACAGGGCCGACTGTCGCGTGCTCGTCCGAAAAGCTTAGAGACGGCTTCAAGTGCGACGCGTGTCGCCGTTCGCCATGGTCCGGCAGGCATTGATCTTCACGTCGCCACTCGTACCGGTTTTGGAAGCCGTATTGCCCGTAGGTGAGCATTTCGTCAGGTCGACCGCCACCGATACGGCAGTACCCCGGTAATGCGCTTTCCACATTGGCAGGGCTTGATAGTTGTTTCGCCGGTTCTGCATGCGCCGATATCATCGGCGCGGCAATTAATGGCGCGACAAGGATTGTCTGCATGCAATTACCTCGCAGTTGAGATGGACGCGCGTTAGCTGGTAGGAAGTCTGCCGTAATATGGCATCAAAGGTGTTGATCTAGGGCAATGCTGACTAAGTCCACCGTTCACGACTGTCGAGGGTTATAGCCCATTTGATTACACACAACTCATTCGTCAAGTTCTCGTGCGTACCTGAGTCCGGCGGCGAAATCCATCACGCGCTGCAGACCTTGCCAGATGGTCTTGACTCCGGGTTCGCCATCGCCTTTGCGCGCCATGAAGCCGCCAAGCATGGCGACCAGACGCACAGCCTCATTCAGTCGCGGTGAGGGGCATGAACAAGGTAAGCGTTTATGCGCTGCAGCGCATAAACGCTTACCTTGTTTGGCCCCCAGGAAATGCAAGTTCCGTATTTCGACGGTTTTATTGGAAACTTGCGCGCCCGCTTTCAGACCGAACTTGTTGAGGCGCGACCGGGAGCCGATAGTGACGGCGTCCCCGCATTCTTTGTCCGCCTGTGGAAATTGCATGGATCCGTTAATTGGGCATGGGAAAATTCCAAGCAAATCGTTCGCATAGGACAACCTGTTAGCGAAGGAATGGCTGCGGCAATTTATCCGTCGGACACAAAATACGAGGAATCTAGACGAGTCCCGTTTTTAGTGCTTCAAGACCGTATGCGTCGGGCATTGCATCAACCCGAGACATTGGTGATAGTGGCTGGATACTCGTTTGGTGACGCTCACCTCAACGAACTCCTTTTTGATGCAGCCATGCGGCGCGAACGTACCGAGATCGCCGTATTCTGCTATTCGACCATACCCGACATACTCGCAGAACGGAGATGATCTTGCGCCGTAGCGCGTCGGCTGCCTGCTCCGCGACGGTCGTCGCCTGCAGCCGTGAACTGTTGACGGTTGAATTCATGGGTATAAGGTCCTTCTCTCTCGCGCTGAGAGTTGTATAAATTATATCACCCGGATTTATCGCACGACCTCCACGCCAAGTTGTGTCGCGTCGGTCGCGAAGCCGTTAAAAAGGCTGGGAAGCGGCCACGTGAAAGCGTATCGTCTCGCTAACTTAGAGACTAGGAGCCTTCATGCGCGGACCTTATAGGTCCCTGTTCCACGACGAAGTCTTTCAGTTGCTGTTGGAGTTCGTAGATTCCGCTAATGGTGTCCGTTTGAGCGCTAATCGTGTCCGTTAATTCTGCTAGCGCGGCGTTTTTGATCGGAACGCGAGCACTCTGCCCGCAAAGGCTAACGAGGCACAGCATGACACTTCGGTCGTCGACGCCCAAACCAGTTTTGATAAGGATTCCAATGTAGCTCAGAAAAGACCAACCCTGTATGACGCTTTCGTTCGCCTCAATAGATCGGCACTGCCCGAGCATCGAAATACTTTACCTTCCGCAATCTCGCTTGCCGCCGCCATTGGCTCGCCTACCTGTCGCGTCGACCAACAGCCACATTAGCCGAATCAGAGGACATGGCGAACGCGCTAGCAGAAATAGCGAACATCTTGCCGTTCGCTCGTTGCCTAAACGCAACGGGTGACGAACTGGCAATCTTGCCTGGTCGCCATACCTGGCGGGCCCTGCGGCTCCTCTCCCATTAGCAACTACTGCGGACATCGCTAGCAGAATTAACGGACACCAACAGTTCTAACCGGAAATTTGCGCGGAAATCAAGGTGACCCCTAAATCCGTTCATCGCTGACCGGACATCGAAGTTCCGCTTGGCATTCCGCCAACCGCTTGCGAAGCGCGCTGCGCCGAGGCAGCAATAATATCGGTCGGGTAGTTTTCCTGCGGACCCTGGGGGTTGTACCCGGCACGCTCGAGTTCGACGAGTTCCTGGCGAACCTGTTCTTTCACGCGCCTCGCGCTACTGCAGGCCGCGACTTGGAGACCGCGATCGCACGCGGCGTTGGAACACGCTCGCGGCAAATCTCCAGACAAAAAGCGGCTGTGCTTCGGCGAGGCTAGGCGGGATCATCGGCCTCGATACCGCCGATACGAGAAAGTAGGTCAAAGCTGCGGAGCGTTGAGGCATGCGCAAAATGGGCGTATAATGTGCCTGTAAAGTTCGCAATTGGAGCGACCCATGAGCGCCATCGCCTTTGCTGACGTCCTCGAGTCCGCGCGAGAAGCGGGAACGTCTCGTCTATCCGCCGCCAACCTCGCAAACTTGATGGGCTTGCAACAGCAAGATCTTGCAACCCTGGCGGGTGTTCATCGCAACACGCTGCGTACCCATCCTGAGTCGCCGAAGCTCCAGTCCACCTTACGTGACCTCGTGCGTGTACTGTCGGCCGCTGCGGCAGTACAGCCGGACTTCGAGCGAGCGCTGTTTCTCGTCAAGAACCAACCCATCCCCACGTTTCGCCATAAGACTATCCTGCAGCTGATCCAGGACGGGCGGACGGAGGATGCGATCGACTATCTCGAGTCGATAAGCGCGGGATTTGTTGGATGATCCTTACGCACTTTCCGGCGGGTACCGTGCTTTATCGCGCACATACGCCTCGCTGGGCCAGCCGGCCGTCTAGTGGAGCAGGCGCCGCGGCCAAGGGCGGGCGCTTCAACCGTGAAGGCGTCGAGGCACTGTATTTGTCGCTGGAAGAACTGACGGCCCTTCGCGAGTACCAGCAGACATCACGCTTCCTGCCACCCTGCACGGTCTGCTCCTACACCGTCGCGCTGCGAAATCTGGTTGACCTGCGGCAGCTCCACCGCGGTCCTCTTTGGGACGAACTGTGGCACGACTGGCGCGAGGATTGGCGGCACCTGAAATTCGAGCTGCACATCGAGCCCCCAACCTGGGTTCTCGGCGACATGGTTCGGGAGCAGGGCTTCACCGGAATTGTGTTTCCCAGCCAGGCCCACCAGCACGGTACAAACGTCGTGGTCTTTACTGACCGCCTGGTAGATGGCAATTCGATCGAGGTCAACGACCCAGATGGCCAACTTCCGCGAGACCAGGCAAGTTGGGCGCGTCGGTGACACTTCTGTGAGGGTCATCCTGTTACGGTGGACATGGTGGCGAAACTAACGACACGAACAGTAACATCTGAACTGATCGATTGCACGCACACCAAACTGCCGGCTCACGCTCACGCTCAGGTACCAGCGTCCGGTATAGGATTCGCGAACGCGACTAGTCGCGTCAATATATCCCGCATCTCCTCTTGAAGTTTGAGCGCAACAATGCCCGGGGTAAGCAGCCCTCGACCTCGCACCCTCTCGGCCAAACTCCTGAATTCCTCTAACTTTCTGCAGCCGTTGATGGGGTCGCTTCAGGAAACGGAAAATAAAGCACGTTTAGTCTGAGCCAGGGGCGGCGAACCCGACCAAGCGCAAAGGGAAATTGCTACGTCGCAGCGTCGCAAGTGAAGTACAAACGGGGCTCGGGATTTTGCGCGAACTAGCGTTCTTCGCCTGGAAGGAACGGGATGACACCCAGCCGGAAGGCTTCTTCCTGCAAATTGGGGTGCGCTCAAGAAACGGATTTTTTCGTACGCTAAGGCCAACGTCTCCAATGATTGGGCATGAAGGTACCTTTGCTGGATTGGCAGCGCCGTGGCACGTTCGAGGCACGTGGCAGTCGTTCGCGTTTGAGGTATGACATTTCGTTTCTGGTCCACGCTTTCTGCTATTGGCATGCTACCGTTTTCGTTTAAGCCGCTAAATCCGGCCCGCCATGAGTAGGGAAATTGCGGACGCATATCCATCCGCTTCATCCGATCAGGGACCGAAAACGCACATGACATTTTCTTTGGAAGACGCATTTTCCAGTGCACAGCAAACAAAACTGAATCGCCGCCTGCTGGTGGCGCTCATTGACCAGGCCGATACCCATTGGTGGGGTGGTCATGTCGACAACTGGCAGCCGGACGAAGCACTGTTTTCCTCAGGGGCGGCACTGAAGGGTTACCGGAAACTCGTGACCCGTTTCAAGAAAGGCGAGACCGCAAAGGCACACGTGCTGATGATGCACATCGACGGCACGTTCGGGGCCGTCATGTTTGGCGTGGAGTCAGCCGAGGAAGCGCAACAGCTTCTGGATGACACACTGGAAGAAATACGAGTCAGAACCTCAGATTGACGCCAGTGTCGCAGAAGCGAAGTCGTCAGACTGGGGCATACCCTTTCCTGACGTCAGGTAAAACCTGTCAGCACGTCAGGATAGAGTCAGATAGGTAATTGTTTGACACTTGGGCTCGCGCGTCATAGATTTCAAGCTGACATTTCACTAGGCGTCCGTCATGCACGGTCAACGGGTCGGCTATGTGCGGGTTAGCACGTTCGAGCAGAACGCCGACCGTCAACTCGATAATGTCGCGCTAGATCGCGTCTTTACCGACAAGGCGTCAGGCAAGGACACGAAGCGCCCGCAGCTCGATGCGCTTCTCAGCTTTGTGCGCGCTGGCGACACGGTGGTCGTGCACAGTATGGACCGGCTCGCACGGAACCTGGATGATCTGCGTCACATCGTGCAGTCGCTGACCCAACGCGGCGTGCAGATCAAATTTGCAAAAGAATCCTTGACGTTTTCGGGCGAAGACTCGCCCATGGCCAACCTGATGTTGTCGGTGATGGGGGCATTCGCGGAGTTCGAGCGCGCCCTGATTCGCGAGCGCCAGCGCGAGGGCATTGCGCTCGCGCGACAGCGAGGCGCGTATCGCGGCCGCAAACCCGCGCTGACCGACGCGCAGGTCGCGGATCTGCGGCGTCGCGTGGACGCCGGCGGGCGCAAGGCACAGATCGCGCGCGATTACGGTATCAGCCGCGAAACGCTGTACCAGTATCTTCGCTCGACGAGGTGAACTATGCCCCGCCGCGAACTGCTCACGCCTGCGCAGCGCTTTCAATTGTTCGCATTTCCGGAGGACGAAGGCGAGCTGATCCGCCTTGCCACCTTGTCGGCGGAGGACTTCGCGTTCGTGCGTCAGCACCGGAGTGGTCACAACCGGCTCGGCATTGCGGTGCTGATGATCTATCTGCGGTATCCCGGTCGCGTTTTAGGACCGGCCGAGAAGCCACATGCGCCGATCGTCGGTATCGTGGCTGCCCAGTTGGGCGTCACACCGGCGGTGTGGGATCTGTACGCCGCGCGCGACGAAACCCGCCGCGAACATTTGCAGGAACTGCTGGCCAGACTCGGCCTCGCGCAATTCGGTCGGCAGCACTATCGTGCGCTGGTCGAGCTGCTGATGCCGGTGGCGATGCAGACCACGCAAGGCATCGCGCTTGCTCAGGCTGCTGTTGATGAACTCAGGCGTCGGCACGTGCTGTTACCTCCGGTTGCCGCGCTTGAAAAGCTGTGCGCCGCCGTCGCCACGCGCGCGCAGCGCGACGTGTACCGGCTGCTCACCGCGCCGTTGACGACCGGGCAGCGTACGGCGCTCGATCAGCTTCTGCTGCCGCTGACTGGTCGGCCCGTCAGCAAGCTTGCCTGGCTGCGGCAATCACCGGGGGAGCCAAGCGCAAAGGCCGTTCTGGCCCACATCGAGCGCTTGCAGGCGATCCGCGCTCTCGACTTGCCGCCGGACATCGGTCGCAACGTCCATCAGAACCGGTTACTGCGTCTGGCGCGTGAAGGCGGACAGACCGCCGTCTATCAGATTGAGGAATATGAAACCGACCGGCGTCACGCCACCTTGATTGCGATCCTGCTCGACACGACCGCGACCTTGACTGATGAAATTCTGAACCTGCACGACCGCCTGATCGGCTCGTTCTTTACCAAGGCCAAGCACAAGTACGAGAAGCGTTTTGCGGCAGAGGGCAAGGCGGTCAATGACAAGGTGCGTCTCTACGCGAAGGTCGGCGCAGCATTGATCGCAGCGAAAGACGCGGGTGACGATCCATTCCGGGCCATCGAAGCCGTCATGCCGTGGGAAACCTTCACGGCCAGCGTGCGCGACGCGGAGCAGCTTGCACGTGACGCCGAATTCGATTCGACGGCGCTGCTCGTTAACCATTACTCGCAGTTGCGGCGCTATTCCCCAACGTTCCTCGACACGTTTGATTTCCGCGCTGCGCCGGCTCGCCAGGACCTGATGGATGCAATCACCCAACTGCGCGAGTTGAACCGTACCGAAGCGCGCAAGGTTCCAGCCGACGCACCGACGGGCTTCGTCAAGCAGCGCTGGGCGCGGTTCGTGTTCAAGGACGGCGGCATCGATCGCAAGTTCTACGAGATGGCCGCCATGAGCGAGCTGAAGAACGCGCTACGCTCGGGGGATGTGTCGGTCATTGGCAGTCGGCAGTTCAAGGACTTCGATGAATACCTGATGCGCCGCCCCGCGTTTGACGAGCAGCGTCGGCAGCGCCGGCTTGGGCTGGCTGTTGAAACTTCGGCGGCAAGCTATCTGGATGAGCGCATTGAGCGCCTGCGCGAAGCCCTCGACGAGACAGCACGACTAGCGACAGCGGGCGAGTTGCCGGACGTTGAACTGAATGACAAGGGACTCAGGATCACACCACTGGATGACGCGACGCCGGCAGAGGCCGAAATGCTCACGCAGCAAGCCTACGACCTGATGCCGCGCGTGAAGATCACGGATCTGCTGCTCGAGGTCGATCAGTGGACCGACTTCACGCGGCACTTCACGCACCTGAAAAGCGAGGCGGAGCCGCCCGACCGGACGCTACTGCTGACTGCGATTCTCGCTGACGCATTCAACCTCGGGCTTGAGAAAATGGCCGATGCCTGTCCGGGCACCAGTGCCGCCAAGCTGTCGTGGCTGGTTGCCTGGTACATCCGCGATGAGACATTTCAGAAGGGTCTTGCCGAACTGGTCAACTATCAGCACGGCTTGCCCTTTGCCGCATACTGGGGCGAGGGAACCACCTCGTCATCGGACGGCCAGCGATTCCGTGCCGGTGGTCACGGCCTGACCGGCGGGTATCGGAACGCGAAGTACGGCAACGAACCCGGTGTGCTGTTCTATACGCACATCTCTGATCAGTACGCGCCGTTTCATACCAAGGTCATCAATTCGCCGGTGCGGGACGCCACGCACGTGCTGGATGGCTTGCTATATCACGAGTCCGAGCTGCGCATCGAGGAGCACTACACGGACACGGCCGGCTTCACCGACCACGTGTTTGCGCTCTGCCACTTCCTCGGTTTCGAGTTCGCGCCGCGCATCGCCGATCTGGCTGACAAGAATTTGTATGTGCCCGGCAAACCGGGGGACTGGCCTGCGCTATCGTCGCTCGTTGGCGGCTCGATCAGCCGGAAACTGATCGAGCGCGAATTCGACGATGTCGTTCGCCTGGCCGCGTCGATCCAGCAGGGTACGGTGACCGCCTCACTGATCTTGCGCAAGCTGAGCGCGTATCCGCGGCAGAACGGGCTTGCGGTCGGCCTGCGCGAGCTGGGCCGCATCGAGCGTACGCTGTTCACGCTGAAGTGGTTGCAGGACCCGGCACTGCGTCGACGCGTGTCGGCCGGACTGAACAAGGGAGAGGCCCGCAATTCGCTGGCGCGGGCCGTGTTCTTCTACCGTCTGGGCGAGGTACGGGACCGTTCATACGAAAACCAGCGCTACCGGGCCAGCGGCCTGAATCTGGTGGTGGCGGCGATTACGCTGTGGAACACGGTGTACTTGGAGCGGTCGATTGCCGCTTTACGGCAGCAAAGCGAAATCGACGACAGCCTGATCTCGCACGTCGCGCCGCTCGGCTGGAACCACATCAACCTTACCGGCGACTACGTATGGCATGCGAATAAGCGCGTCGCCAAGGGGCGATTCCGGCCGTTGCGCGTCAGGAAATCGACTGGGCCGCCTTAACGTACGAAAAAGTCCGTTTCTTGAGGGCACCCCAGATCGAACGCAATGAACAGTTGCTGGCCAGCGGCGTTGTGCCGGTGATCCCGCCAAAGTGCGATGCGGTTGATGACCCGGAGCAAGAACGTTGGCATGATCAGCTTGTGCGCTATCGCAAGGAAAAAGGACAATATGCATTCCAGAACAAATATGGATACGGCCTGCGTGCCCGTGTGGAAGCGCAGTTCTCACGCATCAAACGCTGCCTCGGCGACACGCTGCTGACCCGCCGCACGGCATCACAGGTTCAGGAAGGTCGCGTCATCGCCAACCTGATCAACCAATGGAACGCCTTTGGCCAGGCGCAGTGCGTTAAAAAGGCCTAATTGCGTCCGCAACCAACTGGGCGCCTACCCTGCCGAACAAAGCAGATCATGTGCATCAATTCAATGCCATTGAGAAAAATACTGGCACAACGAAGTATCCTTGAAGTGCGGCCTGGTCGCGCTGCGCTTGCGTACATCGGCCGGGTTCGGTCCGCTATACAATCGCCACACGATTGCGACCTTGACTCTTCGCGTGGTAGAGCCGCTCGTCTGCTGACCGAAGTAGTGCATCAATCGTGCGACCGTCCCTACCGAACTGCGAGATGCCGATACTGACCGTTATCGATACCTCGCGTCCAATTTCACTGGCGAAGGTCGTGCTGGCAGTTGCCACGCGAATCCGCTCGCCGATTGCGAGTGCTGCATCCAGCGACGTGCGAGTCAGCAGTACCATGAACTCTTCGCCGCCCACGCGTGCTACGCCGTCGTAAGGCCGAATCGCGTCGCGGCACACTCGCACGAACCCCTGGAGCACTGTGTCGCCGACCTGGTGCCCGTACGCGTCGTTGACCCATTTAAAATTGTCGAGGTCGAGCGCGAGGAGTGAGAATGGAGTGCCGTCTCTCTGTGCGCGAACGACCTCTGTTTCGAAACAAGCAATGAAATGACGCCGATTCGCAGCGCCGGTCAACGGATCGGTTGCCGCGAGGTGTGCTAGCTTCTGGTTTGTGCGGTTAACTTCCTTTAGAGCGGTTTTGGTGCGATCCATCTCTCGGACGAGTCTCGCGTTCAACTCCTCGCGACTATAGATCGTCGCAAATGAACGCGTCGTCGTCAAAAAGGCCTGCGCCACGCCATAGCTGAGAAGAAAGAATCCGCTGGCGAAAATGACGTGAGCAAGCCACCACATATGATTCCACGGGCTGCCCAGAAGGAACGCCACCGACGACAGCGCGAACGACATGATGGAGATACCATAGACCAGCATCAGCGGGGACCGAGGCCGGCGCAGCATCAAGATAACGACGTTCAGCATCGAAAGGCCGAGCGCCGCGGACTCCATGACCCGCAGTAGGATAACGCCAGCAAAAGTAGAATGGGCAAGAAGCGCGACCAGAACATCCACTACGAGGAATATTGCGGCCCAGCTTAGCAAGTACTTGACTCCGGCGCGGTGATCAGCGGGATCGGACGGCCTGCGATACGACAGAAGCCCAATCAACAGCAGAATCGACATCGTTAGACGCGACGCCGGACCATACAACAGGAATAGCCAAATGTTTTGATGAGCGAATCTGGTGAAAGCGCCATGGAGCGCGTAGATCAATACAAATCCGAGGAAGCCCAGTGTCATCCATCGCAGCAACGGCTCGCCGGAGGACCGATAGCATTGCCACGCCACGTAGGTTACAAAAAGACCCTCAAACGTCGCGCCCGTGATCGCAATTTCATGGAATGGATGGTTTTCGAACTTTAGACCCGGGTTTTGAAAAAAATGCAGGTAGCCAATCAGATAAGCGGGAACGAGAGCGAAGGCGACGAGAACCAACTGCGCGTAGCTCCTCGTGATAAACCGCACGAATGAACGTTGCTTTTCAGTCTGCTCCGCAGTCGTCGCGCTCATAAATTCACTCCAGTGTGGTCTTTTCAGTCCGTCGTTGCCCCCACATCGATACAATCGCCTTGCCAGATTCGGATTTTGGCAGACGAGCTGAATCGATGCGCCATAGAGGTTTGCAACTGCCTTTGTATGTTTCCCTAATCTCTATCAAAATGTCGGCGTTAAATTCCTATGTTGGATAGACCGCCACGCGCGATGGGATTGTATAAACGTTCCTTTTTTGATGGCGTCACAAACGCTCCAAAAATGGAAGAACAATAATGCGTACCATTTGTGTTTTGTTGATGCGCCCGTCTGCGACAAAACCGGCCTGCCGACGATGATCTCAGGGCCATGGATGCGCAATGGTCAAAGGTACCCATAGTTGGCTCAGCCGTCGGAACTACCTCGGCCAGCGTGGCCTTGGGTTTGCCACTCTTGGAAGCGGTGCGTCCGCGCCGGTTTCTGGTAGAAGGCTGGCTCGTCAGAGACGAACCCTCGAGGTTATGCCAATGTACCATTGCTTAGCTTATCGAAAAACATTCGGTTCTTCGCGAACCTTGGCCACGCTGTGGTGTTGTATTGTCACTGTCTTGCAGTTGGCGCATCATGTCCGACCCTCCGCTACGCGATGCGTGCTTATGGGCAATTTGCCATTGAAGTTAATGTCCCGCGCAGACTGCGCCTGACTAATCCGCGAAGGCGATCGCACCTCCAATTACACCTCGACCGGTGCGGCGCGAGGACGCGACGAGCCTACCTTGGGGCCAGCTTCTATATGCGCCGTAGCTGCGTATGCCATCAAATAGCAAAAAAATCTCCTGCGCATGGCAACGCTCCCGAAAGTTGTCTGATTCATCAGACTGCGGCCTTTCATCGCATGTGCATACCACCGTTGATGGAGAAATCGGCGCCCGTGACAAAGCCGGCTTCATCGGAACAGAGAAATGCCACCAGGGCTGCGACTTCGTCAGGTTGACCGAGTCTGCCGACCGGAATCTTAGGGAGAATTCTTGTTTCCATTACGTCCTTGAGGATCGCCGCAGTCATGGCGGTGGCGAGATAACCGGGCGACACCGTGTTGACGGTCACGCCGTATCGCGCCGTCTCCAGCGCGAGCGACATGGTGAAACCGTGAATGCCCGCTTTCGCTGCGCCGTAGTTGGTTTGCCCGAATGCTCCGCGCGCGCCGTCCACTGAGCCGATATTGACGATCCGCCCTAACTCTCGCTTGACCATTCCACCGAGAAGCGGCTTCGTCATGTTGAACATGGAATCGAGATTGGTGCGTAAGACGTTATCCCAATCTTCCTTGGTCATTTTTGCAAAGCTTGAATCGCGCGTAATCCCGGCGTTATTCACGAGAATGTCCACCATACCGAATTCGGTGAGCACGCGCTCCGCGCAACGCGCACACGAATCGAAGCTCGAGACGTCGGCCTCGAAGGCAACGAAATGGCGACCTGCATCCCGTTCATGCACGAGCCAGGTGGCGACGTGATCGTTGTGCTCGGAATGCGAGAGGCCGACCACCATGCCTGCATCGTGAAGACGTCGGCTAATGGCGGCTCCGAGACCGTCCATGCCGCCAGTAACGAAGGCAACGCGTTTGGACGACATGATGTTCCCCTTGTGATGGAGGCCGTCAGAGGCCGGTGATTGAGCCGATTTGCTGAATTGCCCGGGAGAGTTTCGGCTCTTGCCACTCCCGTCGAGGAACCATGCCGGCCGCTGGGTTTCTGCTGCGATACAGCAAGCCGGCGACGTTAGCATGCTCTGATTGAAAGGAACCTGCGCCGGCCATCGTGTTGGCGCGGGGGCCGATTGCGGCGGTCGCGATGTAGCTGCGCACTATGGTCTGGCATGACGCCTCGAATTCGTTACAGTCATGAGAGGCCGAGGCCGCACTACAAATCGCCTGAATCGAAGCGATGTCGCGCCGGACATGCTGGAGTCCTCTAGGCTCGTTACCGGACTTCGCGATAGCACGAATGCATTCGCAGCGCAAACACAACTTTCACGCCCTACGGATTGAATGGTGTCGCGGATTTTCCTAGTAGGATGGTTTTCCTGACGCAATAAAGCGATCCGCAATTATCCGGTTGGAAGTTGCTGCAAACGCGCACGCGACGATCGCGTGTTCAATATAGGCGTATCCGTCAAAAGGGGGCTTAACATGGATCAATCATCGAAGAGATACCGCTGCCACACTTGGCGATGCAGTCTTCCGACCTTGGTTGCGCGCTATTCGTCGTTTTTTCTCGGGTTTTCATCCACCCGCACGTAAGCACCCGGTGAAGTCATCTTGATCGGCAAGTCGTGCCGCCCGACGATCATGTCCATTCAAATTTTAAATGG
>NZ_SELS01000099.1 GCF_004197395.1 Paraburkholderia sp. UYCP14C
TTCCTGATCGCTGGCAAGCTCAACTTCACTTCGATCAACCCGCATACTGCATAACCCATTTGAATTTCAAAAGAGCCCGAAAATGCCTAATGCACAGTTGCGGCCTATCGAGTCGGTCTGGGGCCATTTTGCAGGCGGCCCTGCGGCGAATCGTGTCGATGTGAAGTTTATTGATAGTGCGGTGAAGGAAATTTTGGCTATGTAGTGGTCTTTTTTTTGCGCTCGGTTCTGCTTGCGCCAGATAGCTTTTGCATGGTCTGGCGCGAGTTACTGAAGCGCGGATTATGACTACTTTCGCCACCGAGCTCGCCGATCTCCATTGCTGTTAGAACGGCGGGTCGCCTGTCGTGAACGAACGTTCCTGAACCAATTGTGAAGGACCGTTTGAGACGTTCGGCTGCGTCGCGCGAACGGCCGCTTCCGGTTAACCCTGCCCCGAGATCGCAGCCGCCTCCGCTCGATGTTCGTCCCTGATTTGCACGTAACATAGGGTGGCGATCGGATTCTAAGCCCCCTTTCGCCCGGAGACGCACATGCGACTTGCTGACTTTATCTTGCGGCACATGGTATCGATTCTGGCGCAATGGGAGGCGTTCGCCGGCTCCCTCGTGCCAGCGGCGGCAATCCTGGAACCGTCGGCGTTACGCGACCATGCGCCGCAAATTCTGCGCGCCATTGCCAAAGACCTTGGGACTGCGCAGACCAGGGAAGCCCAACACGAAAAATCAATAGGGCGGGCCCCCGCTCCGATCGATGCAACCGAAACAGCCGCGCAAACGCACGCCCTTCTGAGGGCTCGGGCCGGCTTCAATATCAACCAGCTCACCGCCGAATATCGCGCGTTACGCGCAAGCGTACTCCGCTTGTGGATAGACGAATGCGAGCCCAGCGCGCCTCATCTGGACGACGTCATTCGCTTCAATGAGGCGATCGATCAGGCACTTGCGGAATCGGTCGGCTTTTTCAGTGCGCAGGTCGAGCAGAGCCGGAACCTGCTGCTCGGCGTGCTGGGGCATGACATGCGCAGCCCGCTCCAGACGATTCAGGCGACTGCGTCGTATCTGGAAGCACTGAATGCCGGGGAGCGAGTATCGGACGCTGCAGGCCGCCTGATACGTAGTGGAGCGCGGATGCAAGCGTTGCTTGATGATCTGTGCGATTTCAATCGGACCAGACTGGGCTTGGGTGTCAACGTCATACCCACGAGTGTCAATCTCGCGGATGTGCTCGCTGAAGAACTGGAAGAATTGCGTGCCATTTCATCCTGGCAGACAGACTGAGCTGCACGTGACGGGTGATTCACAGGGAGTCTGGGACGGCCAGCGGCTGCAGCAATTGCTCGGAAACCTTGTAGTCAACGCCCTCAAGTACGGGGCACGAGATACCCTGGGGCGCGTGGATGTGACTTGCGATGAAACGCATATCCATATCGACGTTCGTAACCGTGGACCTGCCATCGAGCGCGCAACGCTGGCACGCATGTTTGATCCCCTGATGCGGAGGCTGGAACATCGGAGCGAAGCCGGTCCGGCGGGTGGTCTCGGACTGGGGCTGTATATTGCGAGCGAAATTGCCAAGGCCCATCACGGTGATTGAAGCGCGCTCCGACGAGACAGAGACTTCAGTTTCAATGTCACTCCCTCGTGCGGGCGAACCCTGACAACGTGCGGATGATTCATTGCAGCGAGGATGCCCCCTCAACAGTCGGTCGTCGCGAGCACGTGCTGAGCGGAAGCGGCCATGCATCCATCGAGTCGAAATGACGTTTTCGGGTCGGGTTGGCGGGTTCGTCGTCGGCCTGTGGTCGGCCCGCAGCGGCCCTTCAGATGAAGCGTGTGAAGACCCGCTTTGCTGGCTTTAGCGAACGTTGCTGCGATGGGCTCTGTTACCCGCTTCGTTGCGAGAAGCCATCGTGAGCGCGAGTCCGGCCAGAACGAGAGCCACTCCGACCAGGAACGACGGGCCAAGTCTGTCGCCGAACATGATTGATGCGGCGGCGATACCGAAGACAGGCTGAAGGAACTGAACGCTCGCAGCAACCCGCACCGGAACGATACGTAGCAGGTTGAGCCACAGAAACAGCCCAGCAACAGTCACGATAACTCCGAGATACACTGCGGCTGATACCCCCTGAGTAGTGATGTGAAACGGAACGTGCCACATCTCCCAGAGCGCCCATGGCATCAGTGCAACGAAGCCGAACAGCGTGCTCCATGCTGCTACCGTCGCAGTGCCGTATGCGGTCGTGAGCTCGACACTCCAGACGTAATAGAACGCAATCGCGAGCGCGGACAGCAGCACGGAGATTGCGCCGCCAGCAGTGGTCGCGGACATCGTTGTTGCGCCATGCTCACGGGCAAATGCGACCAACGCGATGCCTGCGAATGCGGCGAGCAGCCCCAGCTTCTGCCAGCCCGATACATGTTGTTTGAGGCGCAGCGCGGCAAAGAACACGATAAAAACTGGAATGGTCGCGGAAATGATGGTGCCGACAGACGCTGAGGTGCCCGAGACCCCAAAAGTCTGTGCGACCTGTCCGATCCCGATGCCCAATACGCCCAGCATCGCGACGCGCGGCCATGCGTGCCGCGGTAAGGGATGCCGGCCTAGCGCGAAGATGAGCAGTAGCGGCACGGCTATGGCAAAGCGCATCGCGGTGAGCGTCAGTGGCGGCAGCGACTCAAGCCCCAATTTGGTCAGGGGAATCGATACCCCCCACATCACCGCGAGGATCAGCAGTGCGCCAAGACTGCGCAGCGTAATCGTCCTGGCTGCATGGTCTTTAGCGACGACTCCGGAACAGGCGTCAGTCAGGCTTTGGCTCGACATTGGCGTTGGCGTGGAATGGACATTGAATCGAGATATTCGGGGCAGTGCGGATCGTTGACAAACGATTTGTCGTCATATAATGCGTGAGCGAAACTCACACGTAAACGGCCCCTATGTTCGATCGGCTTCCACCGCTGCAAACCCTGCGCGCGTTTGAGGCGACTGCGCGACTACTGAGCATGACGCTGGCCGCCGAGGAACTGCACGTGACCCACGGTGCAGTCAGCCGACACATCAAGACGCTCGAGAGTCATCTGGGCGTTCCGCTGTTCCGCCGCCTCACGCGCCGGATCGTCCTGACCGATGCGGGCGCAGAGCTTCACTTTGCTGTAGCCCGGCTACTGGGCGAATTGACGAGGGAAGCCGAGAGCCTGCGCGGACACGACAGCCTCGCAAGCATGACCATCAGTACGAGCGTTTCGTTCGCGAGCAAGTGGCTGGCGCCGCGCCTTCATCGCTTCAAGGCGATACATCCGGAACTCGATGTGCATCTCGACGTGACCGATCGCAATGTTGATCTGGACGATGGTCAGGTCGATGCAGCCGTGCGTTACGGCGGTGGTCGCTATCCTCGCGTGCAGTCCGAACGGATTCTCGAAGAAACCGTGACACCGGTTTGTAGCCCCAGCTATCGCGAGGAAGTCGGCGGATTGACGAATCCGGCTAGCCTCACACGTTGCACGCTGCTCCATGAAGACCGGATGTTGGCCAATTGGGAACAGTGGTTCGCTTATGCCGACGTGGACAGGAGTCGCAGGGGTCGAGGGCCCGCATACAGTCATGGAAGCATGGCAATCGAGGCAGCCATTCGTGGCGAAGGCGTAGCCCTTGGACGCAGTGCTCTGGTCGGCGATGACATCGCGGCCGGACGCCTTGTCGCGCCGTTCCCTGACATCCGTCTGAAAGTCGAGCGCGGCTATGATCTGGTCTATCGCACAGGCAATCGCGATCATCCGAAGGTCCGCGCGCTGCGCGAGTGGTTAGCAGGCGAAGTAAAGCAATTTCTTGCAGATACGAGATGAATAGTCACGGTCGACGCTTCATTTCAACGACGGGTATCCAATCGAACGCTGCATGGGCAATGATCAATGCGATGAAAGCTGCCGACTCGACCGACCCACAGCAATTCATCAAAGCCCTGCGAACGAATTCCTTCGATGGAATCACTGGCACGATTGCATTCACACAGACGGGCGACCTCAAAGACGCTTCGGCAACTCTCTACGAAGAACAGAATGGGAAATGGGCCGTTTTAGCGGTAGAGAAGATGGTAACAAGGTGAGCTGCACGAGCGGGCGTGCGCTCAGGCCACCGCTTTGGCGCACCAGGCCAATTGGCGCATGTGGACGGATTCCGCTGACTCGCCGACCAGTTCCCGATAGGTAGCAGGCGCGGTCGCGCCTTCGGTACTGACGAGCAAAACGCGGGAAGAGCCATCCAGGCCAACCTGCCTCGCCAACTGCTGGTCCTGCAGCAATACAGTGAGACCGGCGAGCCCTGCTACGCCCGACTCGCCAGCAACGATCGGTGCATCTGCATCGCTGCCAGCCGCCAGGATGCGCATGGCGTTCACTGCATCGTCGTCGCTGATCGTCATGAATGCATCCACACCCGGCTGCAGAAACTTCCATGCGAGCGGCGACGTCTCACCGCACGCGAGCCCTGCCATCACGGAGTCGACGGTGCCCGTCGCGCGTGCGGCCCGTCCAGCCAATGCGCTCTGGTACAGACAGTCCGCCTGCCGGGGTTCCACGACGACGAATCGCGGACGATGCTCGCCATGGAATTCCCACAGGTAACTGACCAAGCCTGCCGCGAGACCACCAACACCGCCCTGAAGAAACACATGCGTGTAGGCCGGCTGGTCCGGCTGGCTATCGCTCTGCTCGACGAGCTCCGCTGCAATCGTTCCGTAGCCCTGCATCACATCACGCGGGATGTCTTCATAACCGTCGTATGACGTGTCGGATACGACGCGCCAGCCGTTCAGTGAAGCAAGGCGAGCCGCCTCTTCAACCGATTCATCGTAGTTTCCGGCGATCCGGACAATCTCCGCACCGTACGCGGCAATCGCCTTCTCGCGCTCGACGCTGACATTGGCGTGCAGCACGATCACACAACGGAAACCCAACGTTTGTGCGGCGGCAGCCAGTCCCTTTCCGTGGTTGCCGTCCGTCGCGCTAATTACGGTGAAATGCGTCAGCAGGTCCCGGTAGCGCCCCTCGAACAGGCCACGGGCGTCGAGATCATGGTTCGGCCAAAGCCGCTGAATCAGGCGTACCAGTGCAACCGGCGCACCTAGTGCCTTGAAGCTACCCAGTACAGAGCGCGCGGACTCGTCCTTGATGCTGATACTGTCGACGCTGAGCCTGGCGGCCAGTCCGGGCAACTCACGCAATGGCGTTCTCTCCGGGGAAATCTTGTCCCAGCAGGAAAGCCACGCACGGCTTTCCTGTGCTTTCTCGATGCTGAGAATCTCCTTCAACTCATCGGGATACGAAGTGCGCGTCGCGCGCGGATCGACTACCAACATGACCGTGATACTCCAGTGAATGACATGAATTGGCGAACAGGAACCGGGCTCACTTCTCTGCAAGGCGCTTGAGCACGACATCCAGCAAGACGTTGGCACCTTCAATGAGCTGATCGTCGTCGGTGTGTTCGCGCGGGTTGTGGCTGATGCCGCCACGGCTCGGTACGAATATCATCGCAGCCGGCGCGATGCGTGCGATCATCTGCGCGTCATGGCCCGCGCCCGATGTCATCCGCCGATGCGTGAAGCCCAAGCGCTCCGCCGAAGCTTCGATTGCATTGGCCAATGCGGCATCGAAGACCACCGGCTCGAATCGGACCAGACGTTCGGTCGTTATCCTCACGCCCTCCTTTTCCGCTACCGCTATCAGGAATTCCGCGAGGCGCCGCTCCGCGTCCTGAAGGCGATGTTCGTCCGGATCGCGCAGATCCACGGTGAACACCGCCTTGCGCGGAATGACGTTGATGACGTTCGGCTCGATGCGCAGCATGCCAATCGTGGCCAGCGTGGTGCCGGCAGCAACGGCCAGTTCGCGCAGGAACGTCGAAACCGCTGCGGCCACCCAGCCCGCATCATGACGAAGGCGCGTCGGCGTCGTACCCGCGTGATTGGCGTTACCCTCAACGGTAATCTGCTGCCACGAGATACCCTGGAGGCTCTCGACAACGCCGATCCGAATGTTTTCCGCTTCGAGAATCGGCCCCTGCTCGATGTGCAGTTCGAGATACTCGTGCGGAACGATTGCACCGGGCTCCAAATCGCCCGCGTAGCCAATCCGATCGAGTTCATCGCCAAGGCGGGTGCCGTCGATGCCAACCGTATCCAGCGCTGCGTCGACGGAGAGGCCGCCGGCGTACACCAGCGAGCCCATCATATCCGGCTGATAACGGATGCCTTCCTCGTTCGTGAAGGCGCCGATAGTGATGGAACGCTGCGGCCTGATACCTGCTTGACGAAACGCCCTCGCGACTGCGAGTCCGGCAAGCACACCATAGCAACCGTTGAGCGCGCCCGCATTCTTTACGCTGTCGATGTGGGAACCCATCATCAACGGGCGTTGCCGGCCGTCATCCGAATCGGAACGCAACGTGCCGAAGATGTTGCCGATGCGATCAACGCGGATGTCGAGGTCGAGTTCGCGCATCCAACTGACGACAAGATCGCGACCGGCACGCTCATCATCAGTGAGTGCGATGCGAGTCCGTCCGCCGACTGCGCGATCGGCGCCAAGTTCGCCCAGTTGGTGTAGTTGCCGAAGCAAAGTCGCGCCGTCGAGTATCAATGACGAAGGTACAGAGGTATCCATTTATTTCCTGTCAAACTTTAGACACGCGGCATTTCGAGCCGGGCGATCTCGGCGAAATATCGGGCGCCCAACAGAAGGATTCCGTCATTGAAATCGTAGGTGGCGTTGTGCAAAGGCGTGCCGCCCTCTCCCGCGGACTCGCCGTTACCTATAAAGATGAAATTGCCGGGAACGACCTGCAGGAACGCGCCAAAGTCTTCCGAAATCATCATTGGCTGAATATTGGCGTCGATGCCATCGGCTCCTGCGACATTGCGCGCTGCCTTGACCGCGACGTCCACGTATTGCTCCGAGTTCACCGTCGGCGCGAACTCATGTGTGTACTCAAACGTGCAATCGGCCCCGTGCGTACGACAAATGCCTTCACATACTTCGCGCATGCGAGTCTCGAGCAGCGTCTGGACTTCGCGCGAATAGCTTCGCGTATCGCCCTTGATGATGACGTTCGACGGAATGACGTTTCTCAGGCCATCGGTGATGAATTCCGTACAGGAAATCACTGCCTGCAAACTCGGATCGAGATTGCGCGATACAACGGTCTGCAGTGCCATCACGATCTGTGAAGCGATGACGATCGGATCCACGCCCATGTGCGGTCTTGCCGCGTGCGTGCCCCGCCCTTTGATGTGAATGACGAAGTTGTCTTCACTCGCCATGATGCCGCCCGCACGCGTTGCAAACGATCCCGCACGCATGCCCGGCATGTTGTGCGCGCCGAAGATGGCATCGACCGGAAACCGTTCGAACAGGCCGTCGGCCATCATCGCTTTCGCACCTCGGCCATGCTCTTCCGCCGGCTGAAAGATGAAGCGGACAGTGCCGTTGAAATCGCGCCGTTCAGCCAGGAGTCGAGCTGCCCCCAGAATCATCGACATGTGCCCATCGTGCCCGCACGCGTGCATTTTTCCAGCGGTGCGGGAAGCATGCGGCCGATTGGGCGCCTGCTCCACGATGTTCAGCGCATCCATATCGGCGCGCAGTCCGATCGCCCGTTTCCCGTCTCCAACCGTCAGGTTGGCAACGAGTCCGGTTCCGCCGATACCGCAGTGCACCTCCAGTCCGAGCGTCCTGAGAATGTTCGCCACATAGTCAGACGTATTGACTTCCTCGAAGCCAGTTTCGGGATGTTGGTGCAAATACTGGCGCCAGCTCTTGAGTTGGCCTTGCAGCGTGCTTTCCATTGGAGAACGTCCTACTGATCAAGTACGGGGAATGTGTACGTCGGCTAGGGAAATAATATTCCTCACATGCCTGGAAAAAATCTCTGAATCGATGGCCTCCGTGCAAAAATATCTCTGTTTCAACCTTCCAGCCGAAAAGCCATGACATTCAGCCTGGACGACTTTGATCTCAAGCTGTTGATGGAAGTCCAACGTGACGCCCAGATTCCTCAGAACGAACTCGGCGCACGCGTCAACCTGTCTACGGCCGCCGTCAATCGCAGATTGCGACGGATGTCGGACGAAGGGGTCATTCGCAACTACGCCGCCATCGTCGCGCCCGAGAAGGTCGGCTACCCGCTGACGATCATCGCAACGGTCGAGGTCGAGAGCGAACAGATCGACCTGCTCGACTCGATGAAGCGCACCTTCGCGCAGTGCCCAGAAATCCAGCAGTGCTACTACGTTGCGGGAGAATGGGACTTCGTGCTGATTCTGATGGTTCGCAACATGGACGAGTACACGGCCCTCACGCGACAACTGTTCTTCTCGAACAACAACGTCAAACGCTTCAAGACGCTGGTGAGCATGAGCAGCGTGAAGGTGGGGCTCGGTGTGCCCGTGGCTCCGGAGGGAGGCTGACGCCGTCAACGTACGACCGACTTGTCGGTCCAGTTGCCTTGATCGAATTGACGAACGGTAATGGCGCCGTTACGGATATCCCCTTTGTCGTCGAACTGAATGGCGCCCGTCACGCCGTCCAGCTTCGAAGCCCTCAACTTCGGGAGATACACCTTTGGGTCGGTCGATCCCGCGGCCTGCATCGCGTCTGCCATCGCGAGCACCGCGTCGTAGGCATAAGGGGCATATAGCTGCACGGGAACGCCGAACCGCTGCTGATAGCGTTTGAAGAATTCAGGTCCTTGCGGCATCTTCGCAGGCGGCACGCCCGCCAGTGTGCAGTAGACGTCGTGATCCATCGAGGACCCAGCCAGTTTGATGAACTGGGGAGTGCACGCTTCGTCGCCGGCGATGAACTTGACTTTCAAGCCAAGCTTTTGCGCCTGCTGCACGAATGCCGCTGCTTGAGTATCGCCACCGGTGAAAGCGATACCTTCCGGCTGACGACTCTTGATGGTGGTGAGAATCGCCATCCAGTTCGTTGTCTTGTCGGTGCCGTATTCACGGGCGACCACGCTGCCTCCGGCGGCCTTGACTGACTTTTCGATCTCATCGGCAAGACCTTGACCGTACGCCGTACGATCATCGACGAGGGCGATCTTGCGCGCACCCAGATCGCGGACCAGATACGCGCCGATCACCGAGCCCTGTCTCACATCATTCGCAACCATACGGAACACGTTCGTGAACCCTTGCTGCGTGAGTTTCGGATTGGTTGCCGATTCGGTGATCATTGGGACGCCTGCATCCGAGTAGATTTTGGAAGCAGGTATCGAGGCCCCGGAGTTCGCGTGACCAACCACCCCCGCCACGCCATCATCCACCAGCTTCTGGGCGACGGTTACCGCGGTCTTGGGATCGGCCGCATCGTCCTGGGAGTCGAGCACGAACGTAACGTTCTGCCCGCCAATCCGAATCTTTCTGCTGTTCAGATCTTCGATCGCCAGCCGCACACCGTTTTCGTCATCCTTTCCGATGTGGGACAGTTCGCCGGTAAGCGGTGAAACCTGCCCGATCTTTACCGTCAAATCCGCGTGAGCGGCGAGAGGTTGCAGGACAAGCGTCAGAGACGCGAGACACATCAGTGGCCGGGATAATTGCATGGTCGTACTCTCGATAGGTTGGCTGGGAATCGGATCGACAGAACCTCCGACCCGTTGGGCGAGGCGACACTGCGCTCACCTGTAACCATCCTATTGACGGCAGCCGGTAGCCAAAATCAGCTGCGATGACCGTTCTGCAAATTTCTATCGAAATGCGAGCACTTTTCGATATCTTTTCCCGATGCTTAGCTTCTGAGCCGCGCCACTTACCGGCATCCTGGTCCTTCGCACCGCTATCGAGGCGAGATTGCACGCGGCCCTCTTCTTCGAGGGCCGGGCATCTTGCTACGCTTTTGCGAATCAAATGGAGCGAGTCAACCCCCCGTCGACCCGGATATTCTGTCCCGTGATGTACGCCGCGCCGTCCGACGCGAGAAACGCGACCGTTGCCGCTATCTCTGCGCTCGTGCCATATCGTTGCATCGGAACGCTTTGACGGCGCTCTTCCGTAGCCGGAAGACTGTCGATCCACCCGGGCAGCACGTTGTTCATCCGGATGTTTTCACTCGCATGCTCGTCTGCGAACAGCTTTGTGAAGGCAGCAAGTCCTGCCCGAGCGACCGCCGATGTCGGAAACATCGCGCTTGGCTCAAACGCCCAGGCCGTCGAGATGTTGATGATGACGCCCGCGCGTTGCTTCTGCATGTGCGGCACGACGAGACGGGTCGATCGAACCACGTTCAGAAAGTAGGTGTCGATCCCCTGGTGCCATTGCTCGTCGGTAAGCTCGAGGAGTGCGGCGCGTGGGCCATGCCCTGCGCTGTTGACTAGCACGTCGATGCGTCCCCAGCGCGAAATGGCAGAGTCGACCAGTTTGCCGATGTCTTCAACCGACTGATTTGAACCGGTCACACCGATACCGCCAAGTTCCAAAGCTAGCGCTTCACCTTTGCCTGAAGATGACAGCACCCCTACCCTGTAGCCATCGGCGCTGAGCCGTCGAGCCACGGCCGCACCCATACCCGATCCGCCAGCCGTGACCAGCGCAACCTTCTCGTCTGCCATGTTATTTCCCTCCAACTATCGCTAAAGGACAGGCACGTTTTCGTTCACATGCCCGGACGTGATTGATCCCACACTAAAGCGCGCGAATTTCGTTATAGAGTGACTCACTGATAAGCACACCATCGGCAATGCTTCGAGCCCGCGCCGCAAATCTTCGTTGCGAAGGCAATCGCGCCCCCTGCTCCACAATCTTAGCGAACAGAAGCTCCGCGTGCTCCTGATTCTCGCGAGTTGTGCCAACGGCGAAGCGCTCTAGCGAAAACGCCAGTACTAGCTCTCCCCGCGGCAGCGGCACCCCAGTTGCGGCGTAAGACTGCATCGACTCGAAACTCATCGAGTCGCTCAGCAATGGTCCGGCGAGAAGCTCAATCATTGCCGATAGCGCCGAGCCCTTGTGCGAGCCGAATGTGAGCAACGCGCCTTCTAACGCTTTCTCGGGGTCATTGGTCGGTTGACCGCTCTCGTCGAGCGCCCAGCCGTCGGGCAGCGATTCCCCTTTCATTCGAGCAAGTTCGATCTCTCCGCGAGCGACCACACTGGTCGCAAAGTCGAAGACAAACGGGCTTTTACCCTGTCGAGGCCACGCGAACGCGAACGGATTGTTTCCGAGCAGTGGCTTCGTTCCTCCTGCCGGAGCAACGCAAGGGTGGGCGGGTGTCATCGCCATCGCAGCGACGCCATGCTCGGCCAGATGTTCGACTTCCTGCCAAAGAGCGGAGAAGTGATAACAATGATTGATGGCCAACGCGGCGATACCGCTCTCTTTCGCTTTGCGAACAAGCAATGGGGCCGCCATTTCAAATGCCACCTGCGCAAATGTCGACTTCGCATCGACACGCACCAGGCCAGGAGCCGCATCAATGACTTCCGGCTCGGCATTGCCCGAGACCTTCCCGGAACGTAACGCGTTGACGCAGGTCAGCAGACGATACACACCGTGAGAATGACACTCGTCTCGCTGTCCCGCGACCAACGACTTTGCGACCGCCGCTGCGTGAGACTGAGACATGCCATTGCGGCAAAGCACATCACACGCAAGCATGTACAACTCATCGAGACTAAAGCGGATCATGCTGGATTCCATGAGGAGACTTACCGCTCAATAAGATGTCGTGTGAATCCGGCTCAACGAATATAGCTACCGCCGTTCACATCGAGAGTCGCGCCATTCAGCGACGCTTGCGACGGCCGCAGGACAAACGAAACCAGTTCGGCCACTTCGGACGGAGCGGCCATTTTTCCGATCGGGATGTCGGCGACTGCTGCCGACACCCCATGTTTTGCAACGAAGTCCTCCGCCATATCGGTTAGCACCCACCCAGGTGAGATATTCACAGCGGTTACGCCGTCGGCCCCGAATGAGCGCGCGATAGACTTCGTCAGGTTCGCAAGTGCAGCTTTGGTGGCGCCATAAGGCATCGCGTTGGCCGCGTAGCCCCGTTGGGCCGCACGACTCGACATATTGACGATGCGTCCACCACCGTTCAGCTTGAAGTGTTTGACTGCTTCACGACATAAGTCGGCTGCAGCGAAAACATTCACCTGAAACTCCTTCTGCCAAACGGCGCACCACTCCTCAGGACTGGCGTCGACCGTGACTTCAGTACGAATACCAGCATTGTTGATGAGGCCGTGAATGCGACCAGCCATGTCGATAGCTCCGCGCCACAGTTGGAAGGCGCCGTCGGCAGACGACAGATCGCCTTGAATGATTGCGCCGTTGCCTTCGATGCGATCCAAAAGTGACTGCGCTTTCGCTCTGTCACGACCGTAGTGGATGATTGGCCGCGCGCCTTCAGAAGCGAGCCGCTCGACGATGGCGGCGCCGATACCGCCAGTAGCGCCGGTGACGAGAATAGTTTGACCATCAAGCGACTTGTTCAACTCAACCCCTCTACTTAAGGACTCGCCAGCGTCTTCGCCGCAACTAATGCAGTTTATGGGGCCCCAGCGATACCGAGGGCCCCTCAACGTCCAAACTACGGACTTGCGTTAACTCTTCCTGATGTACCAGCCCCATGGTTCTTCGCTGACGAACCTGGTCACCTGCTTGGTCTCGAGGTAGTTATCGAGGCCCCAGCGACCCAGTTCCCGGCCGATGCCAGATTGCTTGTAACCGCCCCACGGCGCTTCGGTGATGTCGGCTGCGAGCAGTTGATCCAGACAATGCCGGCACGGAACGCGGCGGCAACTCGTTCGGCGCGCGCGTCATCCTTCGACATCACAGCCGCGGCAAGACCGAAGCGCGAATCATTGGCGAGTTCGACGGCCTCTTCTTCCGTCTCGAACGGGCGCACGCAGACGACCGGGCCAAAAATCTCCTCGACCCATGCATCGCTGTCGAGCGGCACATCCGTCAGGATCGTCGGACGCAGGTAGTAGCCCTTGTCGAAGCCTTCAGGGCGCGTCCCACCGGCCGCAACCGTCGCGCCCGCTGCCTGCGCGGCTTCGATGGCTGCGACGACCTGCTCGTGTTGGCGCTTCGAAACCAGCGGTCCAAGCAGGACACCGTCGTCAAGTCCGTTGCCGACCTTGATGCGGTTCGTTTCTTCGATCAGTCGTGCAAGCAGCTTGTCGTAAATACCCTTCTGCACCAGCACACGCGACGTGGCCGAACACACCTGTCCCTGGTTCCAGAAAATGCCGAACATGATCCATTCGACGGCCTGTTCAATATCGGCATCGTCGAAAACAACGAAAGGGGACTTGCCACCCAGTTCGAGGCTCACGCGTTTGATGTCGCGTGCTGCGGCCGCCATGATTTGCGAACCAATCGCGCCAGAGTCCGTGAAGGCCAGCTTGTCCACGCCCTTGTGGTCGATGATTGCCTGACCGGCAACGGAGCCGGAACCCGTGAGGATATTCAGCACGCCGGGCGGCAGTTCCGCTTCATGCGCAATGGCTGCCAGTTCCAATGCCGTCAGCGACGTCACTTCCGCAGGCTTCAGGACGACGGTGCAGCCGGCAGCGAGTGCAGGCGCCACTTTCCATGCCGCCATCAACAGCGGGTAGTTCCACGGGATGATTGCGCCCGCCACACCGATGGGCTCCTTCACGGCCTTCGACGTGAATCGGCCATCGGACAGCTGAATTTTCTCTTCAGGGTTGTTGTCGAGTTCTTCCGCGAGACCCGCGTAATACTCGAAGCACCCGGCCGCATCACCCACGTCCCACATTGCTTCCGGAAACGGCTTGCCGTTATCGATGGATTCGAGACGCGATATTTCTTCCTGACGCTTGCGGATGCCCTTCGCGATGGCTCGAAGGTATTTGGCGCGCCGAGCACCGCTCAGTCTGGGCCAGCCGTCGTGGTCGAACGCCCGGCGCGCGGCCTTGACGGCAATGTCCACATCCGCGGCGGAGGCAGCGCTGATCGTCTGGACCACTTCTTCGGTTGCAGGATTGATGACATTGCGCGTCTCGCCGTTGACCGCTTTGACCCACTTGCCGTCGATGTAAAGTTCGTTCCGCATAAAGATTGCCTTGTCGATTGTTCAAGTCAGTTAAAACCGGTCCACGCGATACGGCCTCATGTCCACGGGCGGCGTAACGCCCGTGATGAGGTCGGCCATCAATCTGCCTGTGGTCGCGCCATACGTCAGTCCGAGGTGCCCGTGTCCCGTGGCGTAGAACACGTTGCGACGCCTGGCCGAGCGCCCCATGACCGGGACCGTGTCCGGAAGTGCCGGCCGATGACCCATCCACTCGCTGGTCTGTTCGGCCTTGAGTTCAGGAAGCGCCTCCCGGGCTCTCTTCACGAGAACCTTCGCTCGTCGATAGTCCGGAGGTGCGTCGAGGCCGGCCATTTCCACCGTGCCGCCGACGCGAATGCCACCTGCAGTGGGTGTCACCATGAAGGCTTTGGCGGGCCAGATGATCGAATGCTTCATGGAGATGCCCGGCGCCATGATCTGCGTGTGATAGCCTCGCTCGGTTTCGAGCGGGATGGGTTCGTTCAGAAGCGCAGAGAGGCGACCGGTGAATGCGCCTGCGGCCAGCACCACCTGGCTCGCCTGCAGTAGGCGGCCGTCCTTCAGTCTCACCGCCGAGATTCCATCTTCCGCATGCTCGAAGCCGCCGACTTCGCCTTGCTCGATTCGGCCACCGAGCGCTTTGAACTGCTCTGAAAGCGCTACGACGAGCTTGTACGGGTCTGCGATAGACCGGTTGTCCGGAAAGAGAACGGCCTTGCCAATGTTGTGCGTCAGCGCTGGCTCCAGATCACGGATGGCATCTCCCTCCAGAACTTGATGCCGGAATCCGAAGCGCTCGAGGATTTCTATATGCTCGCGGTCGGTCCGGAACTCCGCCTCGTCGGTGTACAAACTGAGGCAGCCTTCCTTGCTCAGCATGTGCTGGAGGCAAGTTTCCTTCAGAAGAGCGTCCAGGTCTTCGTAGACACGACCGCAGAGTACGGCTCCCGCGGCTTCCAGTTCACGCAGCTTCGAAGGCCGGCTCGCCGAGAGAAATCGCATGAACCACGGCATGAGCTTCGGCATGTAGCCGGGTCGAATCCGCACTGGTCCTTCCGGGTCCAGCATCCACTTCGGCATTTGCGCCCAAACTCCGGGGCGCGAGGCCGGCATGAACTCCGTCACTGCAATACTGGCCATGTTGCCGTACGACGCCCCTTGGCCTGGCGTGTCCCGGTCGACGAGTACGACCGATTGGCCACGCCGCTGCAGGTCGTACGCGATGGTGGTTCCAATGATTCCAGCGCCGATGACAACGATAGGTGCCACAAATGCTCCCCGCGAACGCTTGCAAATGGCTGGAGACCTAGCTCCAGCCGCCATTGACCATTACCAGTTCAGGATGGGCTCCATCGCTGCCCGGAATGCCTTCTTTTCTTCGTCCGTCAATTCGCCCAGCGGCGCACGCGCTTTACCAACCGGCGTGCCCTGCAGTTCGCAGCCGTATTTAATTTTCTGAACGAACTTGCCGCTCTCGAGGATGTTCATCGCACGGTAGAGCGTTGCCATCATTTCACGCGCTTTCTCCAACTCGCCGGAGCGGAACGTGCGGTCAAGGTCACAGCAAGCCTTCGCCATGCAGTTGGCCGGACCGCAAATCCAGATGTCCGCTCCCCAGAACATGAAATCGAGCGCGACGTCATCGGAGCCGGAGATGAGATCAATGCGGCCCTTGTAACGCGAGTAAATGTCGATCGCGCGCTGGAGAACTCCCGAACTTTCCTTGATGCCGATGACGCGCCGATCGTCGGCAAGCGCGTCCATCAAGTCGAACGAGATTTCGATGCCATCCTTGGGCGGATAGTTGTAGAGGATCAGGTTGACGCCGGTTTCGTCCAGCACGGTCCGGTAATGCGCAAGGAGTTCTTCCTGCGTCGGACGCGTGTAGAACGGCGTTGCCAGAAGGACCGTGTCGTAGCCGATTTCCTTTGCTTTCGCCGTGTTCTCGATAACTTCACGGGTTGCCGGGGCATTCGTGCCCGCGATGAGGGCCTCGTTGTCGTTGGCGAAGTCCTTCACGAACCGGAGCACCTCTTCGCGCTCTTCGTTCGACATCGAAAAGTATTCGCCGGTCGAGCCCAAGGGTACCCATCCAGTCACTCCCGCAGCACGCAGATTGCGCATGTGCTTTTCGAGCGCTTTAAAGTCGACCTTGTTGTTCGCATCAAACGGCGTCACCAATGCCGGCATCACACCAGACAATTTCATCTCATTCTCCATCACCAATATCGTCATCAATTTCCGAAGCCTTCCTGTCCGCCCTTGCGCTTCGGTCCAACAAGGACTTCCGGATACACTTCTCGGTATGTTGTGCTGTGTGCAACATTGTATGCAATGTAGGAAGGTCATCTTCTGGTGTCAACTTGGCGATTGCCCTACTCTGTGTTTGGTAAGAGTCTGCTTCCCACCGGCGGTCGAGCTACCTGCTTTCAACCTGCAATGGGCAACGAGGAGCAAAAAACACTCCGCCTGCATCGAAAACCATCACTCAGTGAATTGCGATTTGCAGGCCCGTTCTCTTCGGGTCGGACTGGGATTGGTAAAGCCGGAGGCAAAAAAAAGCCGGCGCCCTCGGCAGGGCGCCGGCCAAAATCACTCACGCTTCTCGCTTTCCCACAGTGAGTTCATCCCCGGAAAATCCAGACAGTCCTAATCCGCTCGAATTACTTTGCCACCGGCATCGTGAATTCAGCGCCCTTGCTGATGCTGTCGGGCCAGCGCTGCATCACGCTCTTGTACCGGGTATAGAA
>NZ_SELS01000009.1 GCF_004197395.1 Paraburkholderia sp. UYCP14C
CGCGCCGCGCCAGGGCTCGAAGCCCGGCAAGCCCATCGGGTCGGCCGGCTCGCCGAGCGTCGCGAGACCGATGCGCTCGCTCATGCCGTAGCGCGCCACCATATGGCGCGCCATCGCCGTCGCCCGTTCGAGGTCGTTCTCCGCTCCCGTCGAGACATCGCCGAACACGATTTCTTCGGCCACGCGCCCCCCGAGCAGCACGTCGAGCCTGTCGAGCAGTTCGCTTTGCCGCAGCAGGTAACGGTCTTCGGTCGGCACCTGTTGCGTGTAGCCGAGCGCCGCCACACCACGCGGGATGATCGACACTTTCTTCACGGGATCGCTGTGCTTGCGGTTGTATGCGACGAGCGCGTGCCCCGCTTCGTGCCAGGCGATCGTCAGCTTTTCCTGCGCGTTCATTACGCGGCTCTTGCGCTCCATGCCGGCCGTTGCGCGGTCGATCGCCTCGTCGAAGTCCGACATGTCGACGCTCTCCTTGTCGGCCTCGGCGGCATGCAACGCGGCTTCGTTGACGACATTCGCGAGATCGGCTCCGACGAAGCCCGGGGTGCGCGACGCGATCTCGCCCAGGTCGACCTGCGGCGCCAGCGTCACGTGCCGCGTATGGACCGCGAGGATCTGCCGTCTGCCGTTCAGATCGGGCCGGTCGATCGCGATGTGCCGGTCGAAGCGCCCGGGGCGCAGCAGCGCCGGATCGAGCGTCTCCGGACGGTTGGTCGCCGCCATGATGATCACGCCCGAGTTGGAGCGGAACCCGTCCATTTCGATCAGCAACTGGTTGAGCGTCTGCTCGCGTTCGTCGTTGCCCGATGTCAGGCCCGCTCCGCGCACCTTGCCGAGTGCATCGAGCTCGTCGATGAAGACGATGCACGGCGCCTCGGCCTGCGCCTGTTCGAACAGATCGCGCACGCGCGCCGCGCCCACGCCGACGAACATTTCGACGAACGCCGCGCCGCTCACCGAGTAGAACGGCACGCCCGCTTCCCCGGCGACGGCTTTCGCGAGCAGCGTCTTGCCGGTGCCGGGCGCGCCGACGATCAGCACCCCTTTCGGTATCTTGCCGCCGAGCTTGCGATAGCGATCAGCGTCGCGCAGGAAGGCAACAATCTGCCGGAGTTCGGCTTTCGCTTCGTCGATCCCGGCGATGTCGTCGAAGCTGATGCCGGTGTCCTCCTGCATCAACACATGCGGGTTGCCCCGGCCGATCTTCGTATATTCCTGGATGCCGCCGACGCGCCCGGACATGAAATGCCAGAGCATCAACAGCAGCAGCAGCGGAGCACCCCATGACAGAAGCAAAGCCGGCCACGCGCTGTCTTCGCCCCCCGTATAGCGGATGTCGGCGGCAGCCAGCGTCTGCGCGAGCCCGTCGTCCGCGACGCGCACGGTGGAGAAGTCCGACGGGCCACCGCTTGCCTTCCTGGTTCCGGCAACGGCAGACGCCGGCAACCACGCGGCGGCGCCGGGCATCCTCAGCGTGCCGGTGATGCGCGTCGGGGTCACGACGAGGTCCTGCACCTGCCTCGCGGCGACCAGCTGCAGGAAGTCGCTATAGGCGACATCGATGGTCGGCGCGTGCGACACCAGCAACCGCAGCGCGAACACGATGCCGACGAACAGCATCACCGCGGCGCTCGTGAAGTCGAGCCATGGCGAGGGCTTGCGGCGCTGACGCGAGGGAAACGGCATCGGCATCAGCGTTGCTCCCTCGTGACGTCATCGGGGCGGCAGGACAGTCGTTCGCCATCTGATGGCTTCACGCTTACGCGCCGTGCAGCGCGATCCGGTTTCATCGTCCCCTCCCTGCCTGCCAGTGTGCGACTTCCATGAACCGACAACGATCGTCGCCGGGCACGGCGATCATGCGCGCATCGCGGAGCGGCTCGCGATCTCCGTCGCGTCGCTGTTGCTCACGATCGGCTGCATGATCGTGCGGCCGGCGACGGATCGCACCTACGACGCGGACCGCGGCGCCTCGCGCCCGGAATGGCGGCCACGCATGGAACGCGTCGCCGCTGCCTCGCTCGTTACGTGCAGAACCTGAAGAAACCGCTGTGCAGCAGCACGGGTTTGGCACCGACCTCGTTGAGCATGCGCTGTGCGGCCAGTTCGATCTCGAAACGATGCGCAGTGAACGCATCGGCCAGATCTTCTTCGCGCAGGGAGCGCGCGCCGAAATGATCTTCGAGCGCTTCGGCCGTGATTGCGCACTGCACCGACTGGTCATCGACGAGTGCCGGAAACCCCAGCACCAGATCGCGGGCGCAATACTCGGGAGGGCTCGGTGGAAAGGAAATCTGCATGGCGATGACCTCTTCAGGCATGAAATTCCGCATCGGCGGATCCTCGATGCATCGGCCGCCGCGCGATCTTCCCAGCTTAGCCACGCGATGCATGGCGGATTTGATCCACGTCAACGCGGCCGGTGCCGGTGACAACATCGCAAAACGACACGGCGCTCAGGATTGCGGAACAATGCCGCCGCCGAGCGCCGCATACAGTGCGACCGTGTCCTGCAGGCGCTGCGCACTCGCCTGCAGCCAGGCGATGCGGGCCTGATGGTACTGACCATCCGCGATCAGAATCTCCAGATAGCCGGCGGTGCCCGCGAGATACGACACCTTCAGCAGTCGCAGCGCCTCGGCCGCCGACTGCACCGCGCGAGACTGCGCCTCGACTATCTGAGCGTCGTGTTCGAGCGCGCGCAGCGTGTCGGCGACCTGGGAGAACGCCGCCAGCACCACTTCGCGATAAGCGGCCTGCGACTCCTCGTACCCGGCAATCGCGGCCTTGCGCTGAAACCACAGTGCGCCGCCATGAAACACCGGCGCCGTCAGCCCCGCCCCGAGGCTCCAGACCTGCCCGACCGGGTTGCCGAGCTCGTGAAACACCATGCTGTCGAGAGCACCCGACGCCGACAACGTGATCTGCGGAAACAGCGCCGCCGTTGCCACGCCGATGTTCGCGCTCGCCGCATGCAATACCGCTTCCGCCTGCAGGATGTCGGGCCGACGTCTAACGAGCGAGGACGGCAGCGTTTGCGGCAACAGTCCCGGCAGCCTGATGTCCTGCAACGACAGCGCCGGCGCACTCCACTGCGCCGGAACCATGCCCGCCAGCAACGCGAGCAGATGTTCGCTCTCGGCGCGCTTCTGTTCGAGTCCCGGCACCGATGCCTCCAGCGTGGCCATCTGGTTCTGCAACGACAACACGGCCGACCATGCGCTCGCGCCAGCCGTGACCTGTGCCTGGGTGATCCCGATCTGCTCGCGCACGAGCCCGATCATCTCCTGCGTCGCGTCGATCTCGTCGCTGTACGCAGCTCGCGCGATCATCGTGTTGACGACGTTGGCGGCTAGCGTCAGGTAGGTTGCGGCGAGCGCGTAACGCTGAGAATCGGTTTGCGCGGCGAGCGACTCGACTTCCCTGCGCTCGCCGCCCCAGATGTCCAGGGTATAGCTGATCGTGGCCGACAACGTGAGCAGATTGAAAACGGTCGGTGGTGCCTGGACGCCGTTGCGCAACGGCGAGAAGCGCTGGCGTGTCGCATCGGCCTGGGCGTCGATCTGCGGATAGAAGATGCCCGCGCCCGCCCGCAACAGGTCATCGCTGCGCCGCAGAGCCGCCTCGCCGCCCGCGAGGGTCGCGTTGCCGGTCAAGGTCTGATCGACGGCGGTGTCGATCGCTGGGCTGCCGAACGAGGTCCACCAGTCGTCGCGCACGCCAACTTCCGGCGACAGCGTCTGTGTGCCGCCCGGCGCCGCGAAGCTCTGCTGCCCGGTCTTCTCGTACCGGTCGACAGACGGCGCAGGCGGTCGCGAGAAATCCGGGCCGACCACGCACGACGCGACGAGCACGGCGCACGGCGCGAGCGCGGCGTAGCGAGGCAAGCGCGCCCTGCGCAAGATGCGCCGGCATGCGCAGCCCAGACGCCGGTTATTTCGCAGCGATATAGACATCGACGATCTGCCCCGGATAGAGACGCGTGCCCGCCTGCGGCACGACGCGAAACAGCACCGGCAGCACACGGACATCGACACGTTCCGTGCGCTGATCGGTCAACTGGATTTTCGGTGTCACATAGGGCTGCACGCGCATAAAGCGCAGCTCGGCCTGCACCGTGGTGCCGCGAATGAACATCGTCGCCTTGGTGCCGCGCAGATCCGGCAAATGATTGATCAGGATCTCGTCGACGTAGCAGCGAACGGCGAGCTGATCCGAGGGCGTGCCGAGCACGAGCGGCGGCTCGCTGCCCTGCGCATACGTGTCGTACACACCCTGGGGCGACAGATAGGCGCCGAGCGCGGTATTCACCGACAGCACCATGCCATCGCTCGGTGCGCGCAGCGTGTAGCGGCCGAGTTGCGCGTCCGCCGCCTCGGCCGCCTTGCGCAGCGCTTCGACCTGGCGCTCCTGATTGCGCACGTCGAACGACCATGCGCCGGCGCGCGTGAGCGCGTACTGCCGTGTCACCACGTCCAGATTCGCGCGTGCGACCGCAACGCCGTTGGCTGCATTGTCGAGCGTGTCGCGGCTCACGGCCTTCGGGTCGATCTCGTACGCGTGCTTCTGTTTGTCGAACTGATCCTGCGCCATCTTGAGGCTCGCGTTCGCCGCGACCACCTGCGCACTCGCGACATTCAGCGTCTCGGGCCGCGGTTGCGCGCGCAGTTCGTCGAGCAGCGACTGCGCGGCGTCGGCTTGTGCGGCCAGTTGCGCGGCGGTGGCCGCCTGCACGGCGTCATCGATCGTCAGCAGCGGCTGGCCGCGGCTCACCCTGTCGCCGTCGTGCACGAAGACTTGCGTAACCGCCCCCGAGACGTCGGGATAAACGTTGATGTTCGAGCCGGCGGGCTGGTCGCTCTCGACGATACCGGTTGCGTAGACGCCATGCGCATAAGGATTCGACGCCGGATCGTACACGGGCGGCTGGGGCGGCTGCTGGATACCGTAGACCCACGCCGCCGCCATGCCCGCCAGAAAGCCGGCGAACGCGAGCACGAAAAGCAGTCTATGTTTCACTTCCCGCCTCCCGCGTCGATCGTCTTCAGCTTGCCGTCTTCCATGTGCATCACGCGATCCGCGTACTCGAAGATGCGGCTGTCATGCGTCACGATGACGATGCAGCGATGCGCGTTGAGCACCTTGTGCTTGACGAACTCGATCACCGAACGGCCTGTGTCGCCATCGAGCGAGGCAGTGGGCTCATCGAGGATCAGAATGTCGGGCTGGCTGACGATGGCGCGCGCGATCGCGACGCGCTGCTGCTCGCCGCCGGAGAGCTTCACCGGTGGCAAGGCGGCCCGGCTCTTCAGACCCACCACGTCGAGCCACGTCAGCGCCTCGGCGATCGATTCGTCCCAGTCGCGGCGCTTGAGGATCAGCGGAATCGCGACGTTTTCCGCGGTGGTCAAACGCGGAAACAGGTGATAGTCCTGGAACACGAAACCGATGCGCTTGAGCCTGAAATCGGCGATCGCGTCGTCGTGCTGATGCCACAGATCGACGCCGTCGATCGATACGGTGCCCGAGTCGGGCCGCAGGATGCCCGATATGACGCTCAGCAGCGTGGTCTTGCCGCTGCCCGAAGGCCCGACGATCAGCAGCATCTCGCCGAAATAAGCCTGCATCGCGACATCGGACAGCGCTTGCGTGCGCGCGTCGCCTTCGCCGAACGACTTGTTCAGGCCGCTTGCGTCGATCGCGACCGCGCTCATCGCTAGCCCCGGAAAATATCGAACGGCTCGATGCGCAGCACGCGACGCACGCCGAGATAGCTCGAAGACGCGGCGATCACGACGACCATCGCGAACGCGAGCGCGAGATTGCTGGACGTGATCAGCGCCGCGTAGCTCGGAATGCGCAGCCGCGCGAGCGTAATCGACGCCGCGCACAGTCCCACGCCAAGCCCGTAGCCCGTCAGTGCGGTGAAAGTAGCCTGAAACAGGATCATCGCGACGAGCTCGTGGCCTTTCGCGCCGATCGCCTTGAGCGCGCCGAACTTCTCGAGGTTCTCCAGGATGAACGTGTAGAACGTCTGCCCCGAGATCGACAGACCGACGATAAAGCTGATCACCGTCATCAGCAGGATGTTGGTGCCGAGGCTCGTTTCGTATTTGTAGAAGCGTGAGATGCGCTGCATGAACTCCTTTTTCGTAAAGGCGACATACCCTAGCGAAGCGACGACTTGCTTGATGTGCGCGACATCCGCGTCGGTTTTCGGCTCGACGAGAATGTATGAGGTGGTGTAACGCGTCGTCGGGATATATTCGACCGCCCGGGTGTAGGTCGTGTAGAGCGTCGGCGTGCCGAACAGGCCGCTGCTCGCCACCGTCGCGATCCCCACGACGACGCCGCGGTGATCGTTGAGCTCGAAATCGGTACCGAGCCGCGGATTGTGCAGCTTCACGAACTCGGCGTCGTCGATCGCGATGAAGCCGTTCTCCGCGTAGATGTCTTCGATCCGGCCGGCCTTCATCTTCGGCCAGCCGAACAGGCTCGCGTCGTCGATGCCGATGACCGTGACCGCCTGGTACGTGCCGTCGCGCAGGCGCACCAGCGCCGCGCCCGAATAGAGCGGCACTGCATATTTGACGCCGTCGATGCTGCGCACCGCGTCGAGCACATAGTCCGGCATGCCGATGCTGCTCGCGATCGTCTGCACGGCCGGGTCCATCACCCACACCTTCGCGCCCACGTTGATCACGGTCGACGAGGACTTGTTCAGAATGCCCGCAAACAGAGAGGTCATCTCGATCATCAGAAACACCGCGAATGTTATGCCTACGAGCAGGGCCGTGAACTTCGCGCTGTCGTTGACGAGCAGCTTGAACGCGAGACGCAGGATTCCCTTCATATGCGCCGTTCCTTTCGCTTGAAAGCGCCGAAAAGTACCTTCACGAATTGCCGCCCGACTGGCTGTTCAGTAGCGCGACGACCATGGTGATCGATGCCATCACGATCACGACGCCACATCGAAACGCGAAGACATCATCGAAAATCAGCCCGTCCAACGCCCACGCAAGTGCACCAAGGGCGGCTAAAACCCCGATGACCGACAGCACGATCTGATACGTGTCACGCACCATAATGTCCCCCACCCGGCTTTGCGCATGCGCGTCGTTTCGAGCCTCGCTGCCATCTTCGATCGTTACCCCTTTGCGGCTTGACTCAGTGGGTGCGCGCTCGCGCTGCGATCGTCTCGAGTTCCTGTTCCGCGAGATCGAACGCGCCGCGAATCGCCGCCTCGGCGTTGTCGCCGGCGCAATGAGCGATCGGCCTGAATTCGTGCGCGGGCGTGATCAGATCGAGCCGCACGTCGTAGTGCGGGCCGGTGCGATTTGGGCGCAACACCTCGATCGCCAGATGGCAGTTCGACACGAGCGCGCCGAACCGCGCGAGGCGCAACAGTTGCGCCGCCGCTTCCGCTTCGAGCTGCGCCGCGCCTGGGAAGCCGAGATAGACAATCTGCATGCCGATGCCCATCCTCTGCCCCCGCTCCGAATATTGACCGAACCCCGTGGCAACCTCTGCGCTCGCCGCCGTTCACCACAGGCTTATCGTGTTCCTACGTGAAGCGGAGTCATTGACCTGAGTCAACCGCGACGCAAGGCGAGAATCAAGTCAATTGTTTGCGCGCGTGATCGAGCGGGCATTCGCGTCGTTCCTGCAGCCCGTGGTGCCACCGTCTAATGAAAGGCTGGCCGATGCTTGACCAGATCCCTCGATACGGGTCAGCAGTTAAAGAAGCCGCGCGCTCATCGACGGCACCTGTTCAACCGGCGGAAATACGCCCCACGAACCATTGCCGTGCCGGAAAAAGACGATCGTCAGGGGCCGCGAGCAAATCGCGCCTTCGAGCCAGACATAACGCGCCCGAGTGATCGCCATACGGCCGGTGCGCACCACATGCGCGGGTGTCGCGCTGGTCGGCGCGAGCCATTTTTCAACCAGTGCTCGCAGAGGGATGATGGTGTCGTTCATTGCCGTCTCCTCAATATTGCGGATCTTGGCGCCTTGCGCTGCGGCGTGCCGTCAAATCCATTATCGGCAACAGACTGCGGTATCGAAATCAGCGTCGGCGGAATCCCGGGTAGTCCGCCGACGCCGCTCGTAGGAATCGGCCGACCCACGTTGAGCAATCGGACGACGCTCTCAGTACTCCCCGGCTGAGGTTCCAGCGCGCGTCACCCACCCGCAGTTGATCTGAGTCAATCGTGCCCCGTGCCGCGTGCCACACACTGGTTGCGACATCCCAAGCGCCGTCCGATTCATGCGCGCAGCCGCACTGCCGATCGTCGTGGGTCGGCCAGTCGCGGTGTGCCCGTTCCATATTACTTATGCAAGCCAGCGAGGAGACTATGTCCACTGCCGCCATCAACCCTCAAGCGCCGGAAACGGCCACCCCGCCACGTCTGGAAGGCGCCGCCATCGACGGCATGGCCGCCTACGAAGCGCTCGTGAACGAAGCGCGCAGCGACCGCACCGGCTTCTGGGCACGGCTCGCGCGCGAGCATCTGAGCTGGCACCGGCCTTTCACGAAGGTGCTCGACGACTCGGAGGCACCGTTCTTCAAATGGTTCGACGACGGTCTGCTGAACGCGTCGTACAACTGCCTCGATCGCCATCTGCATAACGGCAATGCCGAGAAGACCGCGATCATTTTCGAGGCCGACGACGGCAGCGTGAGCACCATCACCTACCGGCGACTGCATGCCCGCGTGTGCCGCCTCGCGAATGCGTTGCGCGCGCGCGGCATTCGGTGCGGCGAGCGCGTGATGATCTATCTGCCGATGTCGATCGAAGGCGTCGTCGCGATGCAGGCCTGCGCGCGCATCGGCGCGCTGCATTCGGTCGTGTTCGGCGGTTTCTCGGCGAAGTCGCTGCACGAACGGATGGTCGATGTCGGCGCCGTCGCGGTCATCACCGCCGACGAGCAGATGCGCGGCGGCAAGAATCTGCCGTTGAAATCCGTCGTCGACGAAGCGCTGAAAATGGCCGGCACCGACGGCATCCATACCGTGATCGTGTATCGGCGCACGGGCGGCTCGATCCTGTGGGACGAGCCGCGCGACTGCTGGCTGCATGTGCTCGAAGCGGCCCAGCCCGACACTTGCGAGCCCGAATGGGTCGGTGCCGAGCACCCGCTGTTCGTTCTGTACACGTCCGGGTCGACCGGCACGCCGAAGGGCGTGCAGCACAGCACGGCGGGCTATCTGCTGTGGGCCGCCGTCACGATGAAGTGGAGCTTCGACATCCGTGCCGACGACGTGTACTGGTGCACCGCCGACATCGGCTGGATCACGGGTCATAGCTACATCTGCTACGGTCCGACCGCGGTCGGCGCGACCCAGGTGATTTTCGAGGGCGTGCCCACGTGGCCCGACGCGGGACGGTTCTGGGAAATGATCGCGCGGCACAAGGTCAGCATCTTCTATACGGCGCCCACCGCGATCCGCTCGCTGATCAAGGCCGCCGAGACCAACGCCAGCGTGCACCCGCGCCGCTTCGACCTCGGCTCGCTGCGTTTGCTCGGCACCGTCGGCGAGCCGATCAATCCGAGCGCGTGGGAATGGTTTGCGCGCGAAGTCGGCGGCGGGCGCTGTCCGGTGCTCGACACGTTCTGGCAAACCGAAACGGGAGGTCACATGATCACGCCGCTGCCGGGCGCGACACCGCTCGTCGCCGGTTCGTGCACGTTGCCGCTTCCGGGCATCGAAGCCGCGATCGTCGACGAGACCGGCTGCGAGGTGCCGAACGGCCAGGGCGGGCTGCTGGTGATCAAGGAGCCGTGGCCGTCGATGCTGCGCACGATCTGGGGCAATCCGCAGCGGTTTATCAACGGCTATTACCCCGCGGAGCTGGGCGGTCGTCTGTATCTCGCGGGCGACGGCGCGATCCGCGATCCGCAGACCGGCTACTTCACGATCACCGGCCGCATCGACGACGTGCTGAACGTGTCCGGCCACCGCATGGGCACGATGGAGATCGAATCGGCGCTCGCCGCGCATCCGCTCGTCGCGGAAGCCGCGGTCGTCGGCCGGCCCGACGAGACGATCGGCGAAGCGATCGTGGCGTTCGTCGTGCTCAAGGGTCCGCGCCCGGAAAGCGCCGAAGCGAAGAAGATCGCCGAGCAGTTGCGCGCATGGGTCGGCAAGGAAATCGGTCCGATCGCCAAGCCGAAGGAAATCCGCTTCGGCGACAGCATGCCGAAGACGCGCTCCGGCAAGGTCGTGCGGCGTCTGCTGCGCTCGGTCGCGAAAGGGGAAACGGTTGCGCAGGACATGTCCACCGTCGAAAACCCCGCGGTGTTGCAGCAGTTCGGGCATCACGCTTGAGCGCGCTTTGCGTCCTCGGATTCGCTTCGTGCTTCGAAGATTTCAAGGCCGACCCGGTCATCGCGATTCTCGACCGGGCCGCGCCGACGCTTGATTCACTCAGGAGACTTCCACCATGAAACCCACCGCCCCCAACCCCGCATCGCTCGGCCTCGCCGCCTTCGCGCTGACCACGTGGCTCCTCAGCATGATCAACGCAGGCTGGTTCGGCGCCGGCTCGCTCGGACTCGTGCTGGCCGTCGCGTTCGCGTTCGGCGGCAGCACGCAGATCGTCGCCGGACTGATGGAGATTCCGCGAGGCAACACGTTCGGCGCCACCGCGTTTCTGAGCTACGGCGCGTTCTGGTGGTCGTTCGCGCTGTTCGCGCTGTTTTTGCACGAGCAGGTGCCGGCCGCGTTCATCGGCTGGTATCTGCTGCTGTGGGGCGTCTTCACGTTCTACATGTGGATCGCGACGTTCCGCTCGTCGCGGGCGCTGCAGTGCGTCTTCCTCGCGCTGTGGGCGACCTTCCTTCTGCTCGCGGCCGCCGAATGGACCGGTTCGGCGACGCTGAAGCACGCGGGCGGATATGGCGGCCTGCTGACCGCGCTGCTCGCGTTCTATCTGTCCGCGGCGGAAATCATCAACGAGTCGCTGGGCCACACCTTGCTGCCGGTCGGCGCCAAACCCGCGCTCGTCGAGATGGAATCGGTCAGTGCCGCGGTGGTGACGCGGTATGCAGACTGATTGATTGCGTACATTCGCCGTTTCGCTCGGGATCGAGGCAGACGGCGTGCGCGTCGCGCTAGTCTTCGGGCCCGCTTCCGGCCGCCCCGCGCCGCAGTTCATTTGACCGAGGTCAACAAGAACCGTTGCGGCGCCCATACACTGAAGTTAGTCCTGCTGCGGGAGTACCTGCCGTGATTGTGCGAATTCGCAACTGTCTGCTCGTATGCGCGGCGTCTGCGCTGACGTTCGGTATCGCCTATGGCCAATCAGAGCCGAGCGCGCTGGTCGATCAGCAACACTGCATGTTTTGCCATACGCGCGACGCACCGTTTCTCGCGCCGTCGTTCCTGCAGATCGCCGAGCGCTATCGCAACGTGCCCGATGCGCAGTCGATGCTCGAGCAGAAGCTGCGGCTGGGCGGCAAAGCCCACTGGGGCGATATGCCGATGCCGCCGGCGGCCGAGCGCGGCGGCCCGCTGTCGCCGCAGGACGCGCACACGCTTGTGCAATGGGTACTGAGTCAATGAGGACTCGTCGAGCCCGCCACCGACACAAGATTGCGGCGACGACCCGGTTCGGCCGATTACGTTGCGCCCGGTTGTCGCGCGTTTGACGTTCATCTCGACGCATTCGCTCTGTGGCTCGGCAAGGACACGCGGGAAGGGTCGCGGGAAGGTCCAGTTGGGCTCGAACCGCGCCAATGGGCGCACTGCAGAGGGATTGTGAAATCGCGGAGGACCGAAGCAGTCCGTCGCGATCGAGGAGGCTATCGGGATGACGCTTGTTGCCAATCTGGATGGCGTGCGCAATGCGTACGAGCTGTGCTTCGTGCGTTCACCGTGGGCCTATTTCACGCGCCTGCCGCTCGATCAGCAATGGGGTGACGGCTGGGAGCGCACGCCGTACGAGCAGCACGCCGGTCCGCCGTACGCAGATGCGGCTCAGCAGATCCTTACCGTCGCATTCGACGGTCCTCTGCTGACGCCGGATACGGGCGACGACGCACGCGCGCTGAGCGTCAACGAGATCAATCGTGGCGACGCGCCGTGGCTGCGAACGCAGAATTACATCGGCAATGCGCCGGTGCGTATCGTCGCCGGCGTCTCGCTCGAACGATTCGTCGAGCTGGTAGAACTCGCGGGCGGCCGGGTCTTCGCGCCGCTCGGCTGGGGCGCGTTGGGGCTGGAACCGGTCGGCGACGCGGAAATGCCCCGAAAGCTGGAAAGCGAGTCACCATCGCCGTCCCGATGTTCGGCAGTGGCGAAATAGATTAGCCCCAGACCCCGGGCGCGCGGATAGCGGATCTATCTAACGCCCCCGTAACGCCCCCGTGGCGGTGAATTTCGTCATTTCGCCACGCTCACAAACGCGCGAAACTCATCCTCGATCGCGACGATCGCCTCCGCGCAGGTCGAATACAACGCGCCCGCTCCGCCATCGGTGTCGTACCTGCCGCGGCACATCGCTTTCAGCTGATTCAGCGCGTGGTCCTCATCCGTCTGCTCTTTCAACGCTCCGAGATACATGCAGCCGAACGAATGCGGCCACGCGGTTTCGCGCTTGATCTGCGTCAACAGTCGCGCCGGCCCGGCCCATAGACTCGATGTCACCACGGGTCCACGCCCGTTTCCACACCGTCTGTCATGGAGCTTTCGATGAGCTACAAAAGCATTCTGGTTCACCTCGACACGAGTGTCCGAGCACGTCCGCGCCTCGAGATCGCGTTGCAGCTTGCACACCGGTTTCACGCGCATCTGACCGGTCTGTTTTCGACCTATGTGCCGCCGCGCCACGAATTCTTCGTCATGGCCGGCACCGCCGAGTACTACGTGGAACACGAGCGCCAGCGCCACGAAAAGGCCGGTTCGCTCGAGCGGCTCTTTCATGCCGAACTCGCGCGTGCAAAGGTCGAAGGTCAATGGATCGCCATAGACGGCTACGCAAACGACGTCGTGCCGCCGTATGCACGTCTGGCCGATCTGATCGTGCTCGGCCAGACCGACCCGACCGACCCCGAGGCGTTCATCGCGGAACAGTTCGTCGAGCACGTCGTGCTGTCGGCGGGGCGGCCGGTATTGCTGGTGCCGTCGGCAGGTAGCGTCGCGCCGCCGAGCCGGCACGTGCTGGTCGCGTGGGACGGCAGCCGGGAAGCCACCCGCGCGATCCACGACGCGCTACCGTTCCTGGCGCATGCCGCGAAGGTGTCGCTGCTGACTGTCCACTCTCGTACCGATCAACCGCCGCGCGACCGGATTGCGGGCGCCGACATCGCGCTGACCATGGCGCGTCACGGCGTGAAGGTCGACGTACGCGAACTGAGCGTCGAAGCCGACACGCCAGTGGGAGACGCACTACTGTCGCAGGCGTCGAATCTCGAGTGCGACCTGATCGTAATGGGTGCGTATGCGCATTCACGTCTGCACGAAGTGATACTGGGCGGCGCGACGCGCGCGATGCTCCAGTCGATGACCGTTCCGGTCCTGTTCTCGCACTGAACGCAGCCTCCAAGGAGATCGCCATGTTTCACCGCATACTCGTCGCGCTCGACGGCAGCGATACTGCCTCCCGTGCCTTCGATGCCGCATTGATTCTCGCCGCCGAGTCCGGCGCCGAACTGATGCCGCTGTACGTGGTCGATATGCCCGTCATCGCGTACGACGCGCCCGGCTTCGATCCGTGCGTGATTCGGGACGCTTTCGTCGAAGAAGGCAAGCGGATCGTGGCCGACGCGCAGAGCCGGCTGGCCGCGCGCAGCGTCAAGGGCACGCCACGCACGATGGAAGCCTCGATCCCCGGCGAAGACGTCGCGAAGCTCATCGTCGCGGCGGCGCTCGAATGGCACGCCGATGTCATCGTCATGGGCACGCACGGCCGCCGAGGCTTCCGACGCGTCATGCTCGGCAGCGTCGCCGAGCGCGTGCTGCGCAGCGCCCGCTGCCCGGTCCTGATGATTCCGGCCCATGCCGGCGTCGATCCCGCCGGGCAGTCAGTCGCGTCCCCGGCCGAAAAGGCGCTGACATGAGCTACGTTCCCGCGACCTACGTCGAGCGGCAGTTCGTTGGCGAGGTCGTGCTCGGCGCGGGGCGTCCGCGCTCGTGATCCCGCACGCGGGCGCGTGCCGACGCTTGGCGAGAACGCCCCAGCGACGCGCTCGATGCAGACTATTCACGGCACGGCGCGATCTCGCCGGTCCACAACGTTAAGGAACCGCTGAATAACGCCGCGCGAAGACGAGCACGCTTGAACTGACGCTGCGCACAAATGGTCCGTACTGCTCGCTGCGGATAGCGGATAATGGTCTTGACGCCAATCGGCAGACAGTCGAAGGCAATGGTGGTTACGTTTTGCTTGCAATCGATGCAACAGAAAGAGATCGCCCCATGACCAAGGTGTTGCTGGCCGACGACCACACGCTCGTGCGCGACGGGTTGCGCCATATTCTGCAGCAAGCAAGCGGCTTCGATGTGGCCGGCGAAGCGTGCGACAGCGCCTCGACGATCGCACTGATCCGCGCGACGCATGCGCACGTCCTCGTGCTCGATCTGTCGATGCCGGGACGCAATGGCATCGAGTTGATCAAGCAGATCAAGGACGAAAAACCCGACCTGCGGATTCTCGTGCTGACGATGCACGCCGAGCAGCAATACGCGGTGCGCGCGTTCAAGGCGGGTGCGTCCGGCTATCTGACCAAGGAAAGTGCGAGCGCGGAACTGGTCGGCGCGGTGACGAAAGTCGCGTCAGGAGGCGTCTATGTGAGCCTCGCGATGGCCGAACGCTTTGCGCAGAACCTGAACGAGCCCGTCGACGCGCTGCCGCACCAGCGCTTGTCCGATCGCGAATTCGACGTGTTCCGGCGCCTCGTCGAAGGCCAGAGCATCACCGAGATCGCCAACGAACTATCCGTCAGCGTGAAGACGATCAGCACGCACAAGACGCGCATCCTCGAAAAAATGCAGATGCCGAACGAGAACGGGCTCGTTCGCTACGCGATCCACCACAAGCTGTTCGACGACGAAACCGACCTGTAGCACCTCCCTCTCCTGCCCTCGGCACGCGACCACCTGTCGCCAGGAATATTCCGACAACGTTTTCCTGAACTCCTGGGCTCGCTTCAAGCACCGCTGATACATTTTTGCGATTCGGTGGCCAATACTGGTTGACATGGACACCGCCGCGTCAGCCACCGCCTCGAATTCCTTCTCTGATACCGTCGTGCGGGACTCGCGTTTTGCCAGCAAGTCGAATCTCGTTCAAGGCGCTTTCGTGCGAACAATCGTCCATCGTCGGCATCGAACTGACGAGCCATCGCGCCACGGCGTTTTGCCGTGCGTGCGAAGCCGCAGCCGGGTACTTCCCTTCGACCAGACATCGGAGATCGAACTCACCTGCGTGCACCACCGAACCAATTGCGTATGTGCGCCGTGCGCATTCTGCGTAGTCTCCGGAGACGATCATGCAAGCTTCTGCCGCCTGTGAACCCCGCAACCTGACGCCCGACCAGGCGCCACGCACCGCGACCGTGACGCCGATACGCGCTGTGTCGGCCAGCAGCGCGGCGCGGCACGGCACACCGCACTGCTCCACCTGCTCGATGCGTTCGGTCTGTATGCCGCCCGAGCTGAGCGCCAGCGAGCTCGCCAGACTCGACACGATGATCTGCACGACGCGCCCGATCAAACGCGGGGACACGCTGTATCGCGCGGGCGACACCTTTCAGAGCATCTATGCCGTACGCGCAGGATCGTTCAAGACCGCGGTCATGCATCGCGACGGCCGCGAGCACGTGACTGGATTCCAGATTGCCGGTGACACGCTCGGTCTCGATGGCGTCTGCGCCGGCAAGCAGAATTGCGACGCGATCGCCCTTGAGGACAGTGTCGTGTGCATCATTCCGTTCGCGCAACTCGAGGCGGTCTGCCGCGAGATGAAGCCGATGCAACATCATATTTATCGGAAGATGAGCAGCGAAATCGCTCGCGAATCGAGCCAGATGATGCTGCTCGGCACGATGAGCGCCGAACAGCGCCTCGCAACGTTTCTGTTGAATCTGTCGAAGCGCTTCAAGGTGCGTGGCTTTTCGGGCTCCGAATTCCATCTGCGCATGACGCGCGAGGAAATCGGCTGCTATCTGGGGATGAAGCTCGAAACGGTGAGCCGGATGTTTTCGAAGTTTCACCGCGAGCACCTCGTGCACGCGAACGGCAAAACCATCCGCATCGAAGACGCGGAGAAACTGGCCCGGATCTGAGCGCCGCTCCCGATGCGCTGTGGCGAGCCGGCGCGTTCGACAGTTGCCGATTACTTGAGAGACATTCTGAACATTGACCTGTCTCAAGCGTGCGCGGCCTGCGGATGAAGCTGTAGGAGTAGTCCGACGACCTTGCGGAAATTCCTGGTTCCAGTTCCGCCTGCACCTATTGGCCTTATGTGCGGGACAGCCAATACTAAAGATATGCGACCGACCTTGATGAAGATCGCGTGACACCCAAGGCGAGACGGTGCCCGCGATCCGACAGGAGAACTGATATGTCATGCGCTACCTCTACCGCTGCAACGTACTGCGCGAACCACAACGAAGGACTTCGCGACGTTGCCGTACACCGGCTAGAGCAACCTGACCAGCCATTCGCCGATGTCGAGTGCCTCCTTTCCATCGCGCGCAACGCAGGGATGCTAGTCATGCTCGACGCGCAAATCGGCCGCGAGAGGTATCAAAGCGTGGCGGGCTCGGTCACGTCGCTGCAGCGCTTTGCGAGCGAGCTTTGCCAGCTGATGCAAACCGATCGCGCAGGCCGGTAAATCCCCGATACATCCTGGAACAGCGCGCTTCTGTCTTAGTGCTTCCCTGTCGAAGCCCGAACCGCGTAATGGTCGAAAACGGCTTAGGCGCGACCGCTTTTACGATGGCAACCGCGAAGGCGATTCGCAAGTGTAAAGATCGGTGTGACCGAATCCTTGCGCATAGTCGAGCACTGAGATCACCGTGGGGCACACGCGAAATATACGCACATCGTCGGGCGACGGCATCGGCAGCGGCAGCGCATGAACCTCCGGATACTTCATTGGAAACATGCGCAACACCTTTTCCGCTTCGGCACGATCAGTCACCGCGTACGCGTGCGCCGCCATCGACAAACCCGTAATCGCCATAAGGTCTGGCGTATCGTGGTCGATCGTAAGCGAGACGCGGTCATCGCGAGCCAGGTTGGCCGCCTTCTGGCTTTCCGGACCGCAAAGGAAGTAAAGCGTCAGACCATCGCTCACATAGCCAACGGTTGTCGTCTGTGGCCAACCGTCGGGCCTTAGCGTGGCGATCGACATGATCCGATGCTGATCAAGCAATGACAGGATCTTTGCCTTGAGCTGTTCCTTCATTGATCGTCCTCCCACTCTGAAAAGTGACATGGTGGACTCGCAGCGCAATGTTCAGTTGATGCAAGTCAATAACCGGCGATGCCCACCGCTGCAACGCGATGCGTTGCAAAGCAAGACATGCTTCGGCCAAGCTGATTGCTTGTCCGGGAATTGGGCGCGGCGGCCAGAATTGATACGTATCAATCTCGCTCCGACTCGCCTGACATAGGCTTGCTTTCGAAAGCCGCCATCATTGGCTTGATGCGGAGGCGCGCATGTCAGGAAAACAGGTACAGCCGGAAGCAATCGTCATAGGTTCGGGCATCGGCGGCCTCGCCTGTGCGGCGGCATTGGCCCGGTGCGGCAAGGCCGTGCTTGTACTCGAACAGCAACACACCGCCGGCGGTCTCACACAGTCATTCAGCCGCTACGGCTTTCAATGGGACGTCGGATTGCACTATCTCGGTGAGATGGGTCCCGATGGCCAGGCGCGTGCGGTGCTCGACTGGCTTACCGGCAGCGCCATCACATTCGCATCACCCGGCGATGTGTACGACGCTGTGCATTTCCCAGGTGATTTCACGGTAAGCTTCGCGCGCCCGAAGGCAGCGTTGGAACTCGAGCTCAAATCCAAGTTTCCGCACTCCGCAAATGAAATCGATACGTTTTTCAACGCACTTGCCGAAGCGGTTCATGCCGGACGAGCCCTCTTTACGAGAAAGGCGTTGTCGGGATTCTTCGCCAACATATACGGTCTCTGGCACGAGCAGGAAATTCGAAAGTGGTGGGGCCGCAACAGTGCCGATGTCGTCAACGACCTGATCAGTGACCCACGACTGCGCGCGGTTCTCTTCGCTCAACGGGGCGACTACGGAGGCATGGAACCTTCCGGGACAAGCTTCGGGATGCTCGCCGTCGTGATGAGTCACTATCTGAGCGGCGGCTATTACCCGCTCGGAGGCGCGAAGGTTTTCGCCGAAACGCTGATTCCTGTGATCGAAAAAGCAGGCGGCATGGTCCGGCTGAACGCAAAGGTCCGGGCGCTGCATGTGCAAAACGATGTTGCCACGGCCGTGGAACTCAGCGATGGCACGGTCCTGCGCGCACCGGCAATTTTTTCGGATATCGGCGCGCGCAACACCGTCGGATTGTTGCCCCCAGACCTGCGTGAGACCGCCTGGGCAAAGGAGATTCTCGCGTTCTCGCCATCGGTTTGCCACGTCACGCTATACCTTGGCCTGACCGGCGACATCCGCGCACATGGAGCCTCTGGAGCGAATCACTGGTTTCACGAGAGGTGGGATGCGGGTAGCGGCGTATGGCAGGGACCCGCGAAAGAAGCGTCCGCTCCCGTACTGTTCGTTTCATTCCCATCGCTGAAGGATCCAGCGCATGCTCGTGACGACCAACAGCGACACACCGCCGAAGTTGTGACGACCATCAACTGGGACCTCTTCGCGCGTTGGGATGGGACAACAGCGCAGCAGCGTCCTCAGGAATACGATGAATTCAAGGCAACGCTCGCTCGCAGCTTGCTTGCGCAGTTCAAGAGCCATTTCCCTGAACTGGCGCCGATGGTGATATTCCACGAAGTTTCCACCCCGCTCACCATGTCGTCGTTCACGGGAGCCCAACAAGGTGCAAGCTATGGGCTCGAGGTGAGCCCGCGCAGGTTTCTTTCAAACGCACTCAATGTGCGCACGCCGATTTCCCGACTCTTTCTCACCGGGCAAGATGTGACGAGCCCAGGCGTCACCGCTGCGTTGATGGCAGGCGTACTGTCCGCTGCGGCGATTGAACACGAGGTCTTCAACCGTCTTCGTTAGTTCGTTTTGCCATCGGTAATGGTCGTGATACGACGATGCCTCTAAGCGTGTCGATGCGGAGGGAGCGCTAGACTTGGATGACAACGGCCGGTTCATCCGGCTGATCGTTTGCGACGCGTTCCCTTCGCGCCCTGACCATGCCATTTCTCTTCATCAAGAAGCCGGTCGAACAGACGATTGCGGGCCGTATCATCCAAAGGCGACATGCCCAGCAGAGAGTGAAACGCGAGGCCGCTGGCGGCGAAGTAGCGCAGCAGCGACAAATCCGGGTCTGCCGCCTCGTCGTGCAACGCCTTCATTTTCGCGTCGTCCGACGTCTTCATTTGATCCAGCAGGTTCGGACTCTCGATAAGCGCGGCGAGCACGGCCCTCGCCACGGAGTGCGGCTGATTGACGGATTCCCGGTAGATGGCGATCTGGGCCGCCAGCGTCGGTTCGGCTTTCGACGCTCCCTCCGTCGCCACATAGTCACGCGCAATCCGCTCGAACTGTTGCCGTTGATACTCGAGTAACGCACCAAGCACGCCTTGCCTGGTGCGGAACTGATGCAGCAGTCCACCCTTGCTGATGCCGCTTTCGCGCGACAAAGAGTCGAAAGTCAGTCCGCCTACTCCCTCCCGGGTCAGGATGGCGAGAGCGGCATCGATCGCTTTCTTGCGGGATATCTCCGAGCGGGTCTGGTTGTCCATTGTCGATATTAATGACGTTGCGGCAGGAGCGGCGCTTGCCCGATTGCTGTCGCATCGTGATGGTGTCCGGCGGGCGCCCGACGTGGCGAATGCGTGACGGCAAACGCCCCCCAACCCGATACCGCAAGGGGGCGGTCGCCGTACTTCGCGGAATTGTACCGCCTCGAGTAACGCACAAACAAACCGGGTAGACGGTTTACATTCGATTTAGACGATGCTACTGTTCGACCTCATCGGATTTGGCTCAATCCTGGCCCGACCCCGCAGCCACCTCTTCAAGGAACACAGTATGTTCAAGCACAAACTCATCCCGCTTCTTCTTCCCGTCGCGGCGGCGTTATCTCTCGCGGCATGCGCTGGTGTGCAGCCTGTCCCCTACACGGCTATTTCATCGTCGCCGCAATTGAAGCAGAACCGGGATGACGATTCGAGCCACGTGCCCTACAAGTACGTGGAGCCCGTCGTCTGGTCGCGATACACGCAAGTCGTGCTGGATCCTGTTGCCGTCTATCAAGGCGCCGACAACCAGTTCGGCGACATGAAAAACGATGACCGGACCGAGTTGGCCAACTACATGGCGGAGACTTTCGCGAAGAAACTGTCGAAACGGTTCGACGTTACGAAGCAGGCCGGCCTGAACACGCTGCGGGTCAAGCTCACGCTGACCGGTGCGGAAAAAACGACGCCGATTGTCGGTCAGGTCATGCATTTCGACATTGCGGGCAATCTCTATAACGGTGTTCAGGCTGTCCGCGGAGGACAGGGTGCGTTTAGTGGGTCGGTCTCTTACGCCGTGGAAATCTATGACAGCAGCAGCGGCAAACTGCTGAAAGCCTATGTCTCGAAGCAGTACCCGAATGCAATGAATCTCCCGGCTGCCTTCGGCTCTCTGAGCGCAGCGAGAACCGGCCTGGACAAGGGCGCCGATGCGCTCGTCAGTCAACTCCGCTGAATTTCTCGACCGGCAGGATCACTTGCGTGATTGCTGTCTCTGCTCAGATTTCCAAAGCACGGCGCGCCGAAACCTCTTTCGAAGGTGGTGCGGCCGTAACGGACTCCCGCGAGATCCCATCATGCATGGACTGACCGATGTCAACGTTGCATTCGCGTGCCCACCTTTAATGGTCGCGATTGTCTTTTCTGTGGCGTACCTGCTGGTCGGGATTCCAGTCCATTTCACGCGCGGCGCGGTCGCGAGGGACGTGCTCGGTACGTTGGCGGGCGTTTTCGCTGCACTTGTCTATATCACGTGGGTTCTCGGGGTCCATGCAAACATTCATCCCCCGCTACGTTGAAGCAATACCCGGTCTGCTTGCCAACGACACACAAGCCTCGTCAAGGCACGGCCTGCAGGCTCATATACCGGCAACCGGACATCGAAAATGGATGAAACCACGTTGATTGCCTGTCACGAATGCGACTTTCTTCAAGCGGACACGCAACTCCCGAACGGCGGTGCGGCGCGATGCGCACGTTGCGGCGCGGTTCTCTACAAAAGCTCGCCAGCCACGGCCACTCGCGCGCTCGCGTATACGTCGGCTGCCGCCATCCTGTTTGTGATTGCCAACTGCTTTCCGATCTTCGGGTTCCGGCTTCACGAAACGCTCGTTGAAACCACACTGCTCGGGGCCGCATCGTCGCTCTACGCAGAGGGTATGTGGCCCATCGCTGGCCTGGTTTTCGTGACCACGCTGTTCATGCCGGCACTAAACATTGCTGCAATGCTCTATCTGCTTCTGCCGTTGCATCTCGGCCGAATTCCCCAACGGCCCGAACAGGCGCTGCGTGTGCTACGACACGTCGCCCCTTGGGGAATGATCGAGGTGCTCGTGCTTGCGATGCTCGTTGCGCTCGTCAAACTCCAGCACATTGCCGATGTCGTTCCGGGAGTCGGCATCGGTGCATTCGGCGCGGTGATGGTGTTGCTGGCCGCCGCAACCGCTGCTTTCTCCCCTCGTGCGATCTGGGCGCGGATCGACTCTCCCCCAGCCCATCTCAGCATTTCACACGCTGTGTGGAGGACGTCAACCGGGACCACCGCGGCACGGGCGGGTCTGGCCGCCTGTCACCTTTGCGGCCGGCTCTCAAAGCAGCATGCGAATGCCGCCACCGGAACGTGTTCGCGCTGCGGCGCGGCACTGCATCTGCGCAAGCCCGACAGTCTCGCTCGCACGTGGGCATTCCTTTTGGCGGCCGCGGTGCTGTACATGCCGGCCGTTCTGCTGCCGGTCATGATGACAAGTACCTTATTCGGCGCTCAGTCCGACACGATTCTGAGCGGCGTCGTCTTCCTGTGGAACTCCGGGTCATGGTCGCTCGCCGTGATCGTCTTCATCGCAAGCGTCCTGGTGCCGATCCTCAAGATCCTGTCGTTGGTTTTTCTCGCCTGGACCACCCAGTTGAGGTCACCTCTGAATGCGCGCAGACGCACGCGCATCTATCGGCTGGTCGAGTCTGTCGGTCGCTGGTCGATGCTCGACATCTACGTCATCACGATTCTGGTGGCATTCGTGCAGATCGGCGAAGTCGCGACGATCGATGCGGGACCCGGTGCGATTGCGTTCGGCGCGGTCATCGTGCTGACGATGTTTGCCGCATTGTCGTTCGACCCGCGACTCATGTGGGACGTCGTGGAGCCTGATAGTGAGTAAGCTGTCCGGAGAAAGCGATGACCGAAACGCACCGAACTTACCCATCGCCGTCGTGGCAGAACCATCTCGTTGGCGTCCGCAGTTCGTCTGGCTCGTCCCGCTCGTCGCGATTCTGATCGCTGGCGGGCTGGCCGTGCAGTCGATCATGCAACGAGGGCCGACCATCACAATCGGCTTTGCTACGGGTGACGGAATCGAGCCCGGCAAGACAAAGATCAAATTCAGGAACGTCGATATCGGCGTGATCAAAAGCCTCGAACTTTCCGACGACCACAAGACCGTGGTGGCCCGCGCGGAGATGTCTCGCAACTCCTCCAGCATGCTCGTCGACGACACCCGCTTCTGGGTGGTTCGACCGCGCATCTCGGGCGGCACGGTGTCGGGTATCACCACGTTGATATCAGGCGCTCACATCGGTATGGACATCGGTACATCGCATACGCTGCGCCGGGATTTTGCCGGTCTCGAGTCGCCACCCGTCCTCGCATCCGGAACGCCCGGACGCGAGTTCGTGCTGAAGAGCGGCAACATCGGCTCGCTGGATATCGGCTCGCCGGTTTTCTTCCGGCGGCTTCAGGTCGGTCAGATCGTCTCCTATGCGCTCGACGCGGACGGAGCCGGCATGACCATCCACGCTTTCATCAATGCGCCTTACGACCGGTATGTGACAAATGACACGCGTTTCTGGCAGGCGAGCGGCGTGGATGTGACGCTGGATACGACCGGCGTGAAAGTCGACACTGAATCGCTCGTATCGATCCTGATTGGCGGCCTCGCCTTCGAAAACCCACCCGATTCGTCGGGCAAAGCTGAAGCGCAGGCCCAGCATACGTACCAGCTTTTTGGCGACCGCAACGAAGCCATGAAGCGGCATGACTCTATCGTCGATAAATACGTGCTGACTTTTAACGAGTCCGTGCGTGGCTTGACCGTGGGTGCGCCTGTCGATTTCCGGGGCATCGTCATCGGCGAGGTATCGGCGATCCGCGCGCACTTCGATCCTGTCAGGAAGGAATTCAGCATTCCCGTCGAGGTCAGCATTTTTCCCGACCGGCTTATCTCGCGCGAAGACTGGCAAGGAAACGCCGGCAGTACGCAGTCGGACCGAAAGTCGTTTGCGGACTACCTCGTATCGAAGGGATTGCGCGCGCAACTGAGAACAGCGAGTCTGCTTACTGGACAACTTTATGTCGCTATCGATTTCTTCCCGGCGGCGCCTGAAGCGGCCGTCGACTGGAACGAAAAGATGCCGCAATTGCCAACCGTGCCGGGCAACCTCCAGGGCTTGCAGGAGTCCATCACGAATCTGGTCGCGAAGCTGAACCGGATTCCTTTTGACGGAATCAGCGCGGACCTGCACAAGACGCTCAGCGATGCGGACACATTGCTGAAAACCATCAATACAGATATTGCGCCTGAGGCAAAAGAAACACTGAGCGCGGCCCGTGAGGCACTGACGTCTGCGAATCGCACGCTGCAGAGCGACTCGCCATTGCAGCAGCAGACGGCTGAAACGATGCGCGAGTTATCGCGCTCCGCGGCGTCGGTTCGCTCGCTTGCGGACTATCTCGAACGTCACCCGGAATCGCTGATCCGTGGCAAGAGGGAGGACACGCCATGAACCGGCTGATATCACTGTCCCTATCGATCACCGTAGCTGGCTGTCTCGCGGCGTGCGCCTCCCCGCCACCCGCGAAGTTTTACACATTGAGCCTCATCCAGATAACCCAGGCTGCACCGGCCGCAGATCGGATTGCAATAGCGCTTGATCCGATTACGCTTCCCGAAATCGTCGATCGACCGCAAATGGTCGTGCGGCTCGATCCGAACCGGGTCTCGATCGATGAATTCGCTCGCTGGGCGGAACCTCTCAAGAACCAGATTCCGCGCGTGCTAGCCGCGGATCTCACGCAACTTATTCCGGGCGCGATCGCATCGACGTACCCGCAGCATGCCGACGATACAGCGTACCGTGTAACAGTGGACGTGCAGACCTTCGAATCGTCAGCCGAAGGGACAGTGATGCTCGCCGTGCTCTGGTCGGTACGCGCGCCGAAGCAGGGGCATAGAGTAAGCGGACGCTCCGTTGTATCCCGAAGCGGTCGTGGTCAGGGGTACCCCGCCCTCGTGAGCGCGCACGACGAAGCCCTCGAATCTGTCGCTTGCGACATCGCCGTGGCGACGCATTCGATGATGCATCGGTGAAAACGCGAAGAATTCGAATTCGCGAGGCGATGCGGCCCTGTGCCACAGGTTGCACGGCGGCCCGGCTCTACAAATGCAGCTATCAGGTTAGGTTTTCCTGGCGAAATCGTCGTCGCTCATGAGCCGTGACGATTTCAGAATCGGGCTCGTCACACCTGCGTCGCACGACGCGAATCCAACAGGTTTGTCGAACTTCATAGCGCCCAAAACACGGCCGCCCCAATTTGATCGAATCGCTCATCCAGAAAAAAGGGGCGGCTATACCGCCCAACAAATGACCGATTCGATCATTTGTTGGGGTTTTCCCGGGTTTATATTGAGCGTTTCGATTATCTAAAATGCTCACAACGGTCACTTAGTTGCAGTAATGGCAGTCGAAAGCGCTACCGGAGCCCGAAAAATTGATTGCATCAGTCAGTTTCTCGCGATGTAGGGTGTACGGCGCAGACTTGATCAGCTACTTCGGCACGCGTTGCGCGGGCGCCAATGAAGGGCAGCACGAAGCTGCCCACCAAGCAAAGTGGAGAGATTCACCATGTCAGTCACGTTCAAGGGCATCGTGCCCGCTCTGATCACTCCGATGACCTCGGCCGAGGAAGTCGATGAGATTGGCCTTCGCACGCTTATCGACCGCCTGATCGACGCGGGCGTGCATGGTCTCTTCGTGCTCGGTACGAATGGTGAATTCATTGCATTGTCGGAAACGGAAAAGCTGCGGATCGCCGCCATCGCGGTCGAGCAGGCGCGCGGACGAGTCCCTGTCATCGCGGGGACGGGTGCTTATGCGACGCGCGACGTCATCGAGCTGAACCACAAGATGCACGATGTGGGCGTCGATGCGTTGTCCGTGATCACGCCGTATTTCAACGGCGCGACACAGCAGGAGCTGTTCATTCACTACGAACGGATCGCATGCGGCACGTCGCTGCCCGTGATGCTTTACACGATTCCCGCCAAGGCCGGAGTGACGCTAAACGTCGACACGGTGCGTCGGCTCTCCGAAATCCCGAATATTCGCGGCATCAAGGACAGTGGAGGCGACTTCGACCGCCTCGTGCAACTGATCGGTTTGCGCCGGGATGATTTCGCCGTATTCACCGGCACCGACTCGATGATTCTGTGGACGCTGATTGCCGGCGGCGACGGTGCGGTCGCGGCGACGACCAACGCCGTTCCGAGCGTCGTGATGTCGATCTGGAACAACTTCCAGGCGGGCAACATCGAAGCGGCCCGCCGCGCGCAGGAGTCACTGCGCGCGCTGCGCGACGCATTCGCACTCGGCACGATGCCCGTCGTGCTGAAGACAGCGGCGGCCATGCTCGGCATGCCGGCTGGTCCTGCCCGCTCGCCTGCGCAGCCGCTCGATGATGCGGCTCGCGAGAGGCTCGCCAAAGCGCTCGCGATTTATCCGCGAGTTGACTGAGTACGAGGCGGCCGGGCCGCACCGATTTCACCGATTGACAGAGGCAAAGGCTTTTCACATGAACACCGTCTATCACTTCCAGGGCGTCAAGCACATCGTTCACGGTCCCAACAGCCTGGACCAGTTACCAGAGAAGCTCGCGCTGCTTGACCGGCCGATTCGCCGGATTGCATTCATCACGCAGCCGGTGATGGAAGAAAACGGCGTTGCCGGGCGTGTCGTCGCCGCACTCAGGGCGAAAGACATCGAAACGCTGATTGTGCGAGACGTGCAGCCCGAGCCTACGATCGAAAATGTCGAGTCGGTGTACCACACCCAGATCGAGCCGTTCTCACCCGACGCTGTGCTGTCGATTGGTGGCGGCAGCGTGCTGGATGCCGCAAAGCTGTTCGCTGTTCGACTGACCAATCAGCAACCGTTGCGCGAATGGCTGGGCATCGATTTGATTCAGGCGCCAGGCATTCCACTGATCCTCGTCCCCACAACCGCCGGTACGGGTTCCGAGGTGACCCCGAACGCCATCGTGACTCTTCCCGACGAGGAGTTGAAGGTTGGCATCGTCAGTCGCCACCTGTTGCCGCAGCTCGTTATCCTGGACGCGACACTCACCGTTGACTTGCCGAAACCGATTACGGCAGCAACCGGCATGGACGCTTTCATCCACTCACTTGAATCGTACATTTCAACCAAGGCGAACCCTATCAGCGACATGTTCGCGATGGAATCGATGCGGTTGATCGGCGCGAACCTCGTAGAAGCCTATGAAAACGGCCAATCGCTGAAAGCCCGCGAAGCGATGCTGCTCGGGTCAATGTACGGCGGTCTTGCGCTCACGGCTGCCGGGACCGCGGCTGTGCACGCGCTTGCCTACCCGTTGGGTGGAATGTTCAACATCACGCATGGCGTTGCGAATTCGATGCTGCTGCCGCACGTGATGGCCTTCAACCTGGATGCAATCGTCGACCGCCTCGCGAATGTCGCGCGGGCCCTCGACATTGCGCAACACGGCGAAAGTGACGAGTCGGCTGCCGACAAACTGCTTGCGCGTATTCATGAATGGACCGCAGCCATCGCCATTCCGCAGGACCTGCGCGTCTTCGGCGTGTCGGTGGACCATCTCGACGCACTCGCGCTCGCCGCATCCAAAGTGAAGCGCCTGCTCGGCAACAATCCAAAGCCGTTGAGCCTTGACGATATCAAGGCGATTTATAGCCGTCTACTGCCATGAATACCTTGCCCGGCAGCGACGCGAAGCTTCTTATCATCGGTGACGACCTGTCCGGCACTGCCGATTGCGCCGTCACGTGCACGCATCACGGGCTTCGCAGCGTCGTCACTCTGGGCGCCGAGCGGCCCGGCGCGACAGGCGATGTCGACGTACTGGCCGTGGACATGGACACGCGCCGGGATGCACCCACCAAGGCCGCACGGGCAAACACCCATGCGTGGAATCTCTTTGCCAACGGACGCCATGTCTACAAGAAGATAGATTCGACGCTGCGCGGGAACGTCGCCGCGGAGGTAGCGGCGCTCTCAGCCCTTGCCGGTATGGCCATAGTCGCACCGGCGTTCCCGCAAGCCGGCAGGACGACCCGCAACGGGCACCAGTTTGTGTTTGGCGTCCCGGTAGAAGCGTCCGAGGTCTGGCGAAATGAACACATCGCCGGGAATGCCGACTTGTGTTCGATGCTCGCCGGCGCAGATCTGCGCGTCTGCCATGTTCCGCTGGAGACAGTGCGAACCGGTGTGTCACTGCTGCATTCGAAGCTGGCCGACTGCCAGCGGGGTCACTGGGATGCCGTAGTTTGTGACAGCGAAACCGAAGACGACCTCGCTGCCGTGGCCGCAGCATCGATCGCGCTCACAGAAGTGTTCTGGGTTGGCTCCGCCGGGCTGGCGGCCCCGCTGGTCAAATTGCTGGCCGAATCGGCCCCGCAATCGTCCAGAGCTGGAAAGAATGCGGCGCCTGCTTCGATGGAAGGCATCTCTGCTCAACGCGGGGTACTAACGGTAGTTGGCAGCATGTCGAGTGTTTCGCATCAGCAGGTCGCGACATTGCGCTCGAACGCCAACGGCGCTGTCGACTTCTTCGAAGCAAATGCTCAGGAACTACTCGATCCAATCGGTTCCGCCACACTCGCGCTCACCGCGGAGGTGACGAACGCGCTCACGCGTGGCCGTAGTGCAGTCGTTGCGTTGAGCCAGTCCGAGCGCATTCCTGTCACGGATGGCGCATTGCTGGCGCGGCGCCTCGCGGAGCGGCTTGCCCCCGTGGCCGAGCACGCGGGCGGATTGATTGCAACCGGAGGCGAAACGGCGCGTGCGCTGCTGACGGCGATGGGCATCGCGTCGCTTGAAGTAGTCAAGGAAATCGAAAGTGGCGTGCCGTTGCTCGCCGCTACGCACGGCGCTCGCACCTTGCCGGTTGTGACCAAGGCAGGCGGCTTCGGTCAGCCCGACACCCTGTATCGCGCGTGGCGACAACTCGTCGCCATGCAGCAAGCGGATGCGCAAGCGCCGCGTCAACCTAGCGAAGAGGAAGCTATGACTTATCGTCCCGTAATCGGCATCACCATGGGCGATGCCGCCGGTGTTGGTCCCGAAATCATCATGAAAAGCCTCGCGCATGCGTCGGTGTATGAGCAGTGCCGTCCCGTCGTGATTGGGGATGTCGCGCGTCTGCGCGACGCGGGCCGTCGAGCAGGAGTCGATCTGGAAGTTCGCGCGATCAGTCAACCGTCGGAGGGGGAGTTTCGTCAGGGCGTAGTCGACTGCATCGACCTCGGACTCATTCCTGCAGACCTGCCCTATGGGAAGCTCTCCCCTATCGCAGGCGACGCGGCGTACCAGTACATCGCCCGTACGGTGGAACTGACCTCCAAAGGCGAACTCGACGCGATCTGCACAGCACCGCTCAACAAGGAAGCGCTGCACGCGGGCGGCCATATCTTCCCCGGGCACACTGAAATGCTCGCCTATCTGACTGGCATCGACGAAGTGTCGATGATGCTGGTTGCACCCAATCTGCGCGTGATTCACGTCACGACTCATATCGGTCTGCTCGACGCGATTCGTAAGATCGAGCCGGGCCTCGTCCAGCGCACCATCGAACGGGCACACGAAACGCTGGTCCGCGCCGGCATCTCCAGTCCCCGCATCGGCGTCTGCGGAATCAATCCGCATGCCGGCGAGAACGGACTCTTCGGCTATGGCGAAGAGGAAGAGAAGATCGTTCCCGCGGTCAAGGTCCTTCAGAACCGCGGATGGGACGTCGAAGGTCCGCTGCCCGCGGACACCCTGTTCTTCCGCGCCGGACGAGGCGATTTCGATGTGGTGGTCGCGATGTACCACGACCAGGGTCACGGCCCGGTGAAAGTGATGGGTCTCGAAGCAGGGGTGAATGTCACCGTCGGCCTGCCGGTCATCCGCACTTCGGTGGACCACGGGACCGCATTCGATATCGCCGGGAAAGGCATCGCCGACGAACGCAGCATGCTCGAAGCATTCCGTCAGGCCGTGGACCTCGCCACGCGTCACAACGAGCACTCACCCGCCGACAGCGTCGCCTGATTTCCAGCGCAACGGTAGGAACTGAGCATTGAGCAATACCGGCAGGCACATGCCGGGTCGTTCAATGTAATGAAAAAAGGATCACCCGAAGGTCTTCCGGAGACAAGCAATGGCCACCTTCAGTTACTGGGATACAACTATCATCATTGGGATAGTCGTCGCCTATATCTTCATAACCAGCCTGCTCAGTATTCGCTTGCGCAGCCGTAATTCGGAACAGTTCATGGTGGCTGGGCGTTCGATGCCCGCGGTAGTCGTCGCCATTCTGCTGATGTCCGAGTTCATCGGCGCAAAATCAACGGTCGGGACATCCCAGGAAGCATTCTCGGTTGGTATGGCTGCCGCGTGGTCGGTCCTGGCAGCGTCCATTGGATTCCTTGTCTTCGGCCTTTTTATGGCTAAGCGCCTGTACGCCTCGGGCGAATTCACCATCTCAGGCTTCATTGCAAAGAAGTACGGCAACGGCACGAAGCTCGTCGTGTCGGCCATCATGATTTACGCACTCTTCCTCGTGAACGTGGGCAACTACGTCAGTGGTGCCGCGGCGATTGCGACGGTCATGCGTATCAATCTTCCCACCGCCGCAATCATCACGGCCGTCGTCAGTACCATCTATTTCGCGTGGGGAGGACTCAAAAGCGTTGCGTACCTGACAATCGTTCACAGCGCGGTGAAGCTGTTCGGCATTGGCGTTCTCGTTGCTGTCGCGTGGAAGCTGTCGGGAGGTGTCAGGCACATGGAGCTAAGCATGCCCCCGCACTACTTCACCTGGTCAGGTGCTCTGTCGGGCGGCACGATTGGCGCGTGGATCATCGGTACGGCCGGCGCCATTTTCTCGACGCAATTCATCATCCAGGCGATTTCAGCGACCAGAAGCGCCGAGGCCGCACGCGCCTCTTCGCTGATCGCCGCATTCCTGTGTGTACCCATCGGTCTGGCGCTCGGCTTCATCGGTGTAGCGGCGAAATATCTCTACCCCAATATCAACAGCCTGTACTCGCTGCCGGTGTTCCTGCAGCACATGAATCCGATTCTTGCCGGCGTCGTCACGACTTCGCTCGTTGCGTCCATCTTTGTGAGCGTCTGTACAGTCGCACTGGCCATTGCCTCACTGATCGTGAAGGATTTCTATGTGCCGCGGTTCAATCCCACCCCGGACGTTGAACTGCGTGTGACGCGCTGGATTTCTCTGGTAGTGGGTTTCCTTCCGCTGGTTTTTGTCCTTTTCGCGCCTCAGATTCTCGCGTTGTCCTTCTTCACCCGTGCGCTGCGTCTTTCCGTCTCGGTTGTCGCACTGATCGGCATCTATCTACCGTTCTTCAGCGGCAAGCGCGCCGCGGTTTGGAGCCTTGTCATTGCAACTCTCGCAACGACACTCTGGTATCTGCTTGGCAACCCGTTCGGCATCGACAACATGTACATCGCGCTGGTCACGCCCGCGATTGTCCTTGTCGTAGGCAAGCTGCTGTTCCACGGCAGTAACCCCGACGTTTCGGGTGTTCACGACAAGGGGCTCACGCATCGTGAGTCGCACTGAATCAGCATTTCCTCAGAGAGAATTTTCATGAACTCGAACTTCAGTGGTGTGGCGGCCGCCGTTTCAGATAACCGCGTTCGCACTGCCTACGCCGACGCGGAGCGCAAGGAGGCTTTCCTTCCCACATACTGCGTTCAGAACCATGCCGCGAATTTGCACGTACTCGATAACGGTGACCTGCTGTGCGTCTGGTTCGGAGGAACTCAGGAAGGCATTCCGGACGTGTCCATCTACATGTCGCGTCTCGCGGCAGGGACCGGCGAATGGTCTGCGCCGCGGAAGCTCTCGGACGACCCGACGCGTTCGGAGCAAAATCCAGTGCTCTTCAACGCTCCTGATGGCCGCCTTTGGCTAATCTATACCGCACAGTTGTCCGGCCATCAAAACACGGCGATTGTCCGCCGTCGAGTTTCAATGGACGGCGGCGTCACGTGGGGTCCGGTCGAAACGTTGTTCGACCGTCCGGGCACGTTCGTTCGCCAACCGATTATCGCGCTTGCAAATGGAACGTGGATCTGTCCGGTGTTTCTGTGCCGCACGCAGGCTGGTGAACGTTGGGTCGGCAATGATGACGTTAGCGCAGTCATGGTTTCCGCCGACCAGGGCGGTTCATGGGAGCTGCACGAAGTGCCTGAGAGTGTCGGCTGCGTTCACATGAATGTCCACGTTTTGCAGGATGGCTCGCTGCTGGCTCTCTACCGCAGTCGCTGGGCCGATTTCGTGTATGCGAGCCGCTCCGTCAACGGCAAAGAATGGAGTGCTCCACAGCCGACTGACCTGCCGAACAACAACTCCTCGATTCAGTTCACGGTGTTGAAGAACGGTCATCTCGCGCTTGTCTTCAACGAGAGCGATGCGTCGCATAGCAAGGAGCGTCGAGCCTCGCTGTACGACGACATCGAGGACTCGGAGGACAGTGGCGAGTTGCGCGACCAGCAGGCCTCGGCGCGCGGCACTGCGCTCTGGGGCGCACCGCGCGCACCGATGTCGCTGGCGATCTCGGAGGACGGTGGCAAGACCTGGCGTCGGCGCCGCAATCTGGAAATCGGAGACGGCTACTGCATGACGAACAACTCCGCCGACCAACGCAATCGGGAATACTCGTACCCGTCCATCGTGCAATCTGGTGATGGCGCGTTGCACATTGCGTTCACCTGGTTTCGACAGAAAATCAAGTACGTATGCGTTGACGAATCCTGGGTCCGCGGCTGATGAGTCTCGCCATTGCAAATCGACAGTCAGTGCGGCATTTGGATAAACTTGGTGCTCGAGACGCGCGGAGCAACGCGCGAACTTTATCGGACCAAGAATTCACGCACATGAAAGTGACCAAACGCCGTGAGGCGATGCTGCAGGCAGTGCTCGGCGGGATGACGGATGTTGCAACGCTTTGTGAGCATTTCGGCATGTCGGAAGCAACGGTTCGCCGGGACCTGCGGGCGCTTGCCAGCGACAATCGGATTCTTCGCACCTACGGCGGTGCGGCGGCGGTCGGCTCGCATGAGCGTGAACCATCGCTCGAGGAACGGCGCATCAGCTCGCCCGAGCAGAAGCAGGCGATAGCGCAAGCGGCAAGTGAGTTCGTCGAAGACGGCGACACCGTGTTTCTGGATGGGGGAACGACCACCGCGGAACTGGCGCGACTCCTCGCCGGCCGCACCTCCGTACACGTCGTCACCAATAACCTGCTGGTGGTCAGTCTACTTGTATCGTCGGGCGTTCAGGTGACGGTCATCGGCGGTGACGTACGGTCGTCGAGCATGAGCACCTTGGGCCCGCTCGCGCAAATCGCCCTGAGTCGCGTGAGTGTCGACAAAGCATTCCTCGGCGCTGACGGAGTCGTGGCGGAACTAGGGCTGTGCGAGGCGAGCAGCGACCAGTCCTACCTGAAGGAGTGCGTGATGCGCCAGGCCGCTCAGGTCTTCGTACTGGTGACGGCCGACAAACTCGGGAGGGCCAGTCAGCAGCACTGGACTCCGCTCGAGCGGGACTGGACGCTCATCACGGATGACGCGGCGCAACGAGAACAGCTAGAACCTTTCGCTGCGCAAGAACGGGTGACGGTTCGGGCGGTCAGCGTTAAAGGGTCTTTGCAGATTCAATAACGATAGGAGGTGTGGTGGACCCATCGGAGCAGCCAAGGTCGGCTCGGCGTCATGCCGTGGTAACGGGTGCGTCATCAGGAATCGGAAAGGCAATTGTCGAGCGCCTGGTTTCTGACGGTTGGCGGGTTACCGGGCTGTGCCGCTCGCAGATTGCAGCGACGCACAATCTGCTGAAAGTCGTTCCAGTCGACGTCACTGATTTCGACGCGCTCGGCCACGTTTGCGACGACCTGGGCGCTGTCGACGCACTGGTGCACGCTGCCGGCTTCATGCGTACCGCGCCGCTTGGTCAGCTTTCGCTCGATGACGGCGCAGCGATGTGGCGCCTGCACGTCGAATCGGCGGCATATCTCGCCGACCGTTTGGCACCCGGCATGCCCGTGGGGGGAAGAATCGTGCTGGTGGGCAGCCGAACGGCCAACGGCGCTGCGACGCGTAGCCAATATGCCGCGACCAAGTCGGCGTTAGTCGGCCTGGCCAGGTCCTGGGCAGCGGAGCTTGCGCCGAGAGGTATAACGGTGAACGTCGTGGCACCCGGGGCAACGGACACCCCTTTCCTTCGCGACCCAGCGCGGGCAGCAACGCCACCCAGGCTTCCTCCCATCGGACGATTCATCACGCCCGACGAAGTGGCCGCCCTGACGGGTTTCCTGTTGAGCGAAGCAGCCGGTTCAATCACCGGACAGCAAATCGTCATGTGTGGTGGAGCATCTCTTTAAGGGGACCGTTGTCTTATCTGCGCAGATCAAAGAAACACCACGTCTTGCCCTCACGGCTGGCAGTCGACAGCGATTGAGCGATTGTGGTTCCTGACGCGCGCTCGTCTTGCGAAGCCGTTGACCGAATGGCTGCTCCGAATCTGCTCGATAGTCTACGAGTACAGTTTGGCCAAAGCCGTCATTTGGGGGTCGTCATTCGTGGAGCAGCTCCCGACCGCTTTTCCGCGATTTGCACCTCGGCGATGCGGCGCGCCGCGCGCCGGCAACTTGGTATCCAGTGCCTGCCTGCGGTGGCTCGTCAATACAGTTCAGGCACGAGCTTGTACGGATAGTCGGGCTCGCGATAGCCGCCTGCCTTCTGCCGCGCCGGCAATTTCACCTTGCTCCGCGTTACGCTTTCGTACGGCACCATGCTGAGCAGATGACTAATGGCGTTCAGCCGCGCGCGCTTCTTGTCGTCGGAACGTACGACAAACCAGGGTGCGAAGTCGGTATCGGTCTTCGCGAACATCTCATCGCGTGCCTTCGAATAGTCGTACCACCGGCTATACGATTCGAGGTCCATCGGCGACAGTTTCCATATCTTGCGCCCGTCGTCAATGCGGTCTTCGAGGCGCCGAGTCTGCTCATCGGGATTTACCTCGAGCCAGTACTTGACGAGGATGACGCCCGAATGAACGATCGCCCGCTCCACAAGCGGCGCAGCCATCAGGAACTCCTGCGCCTGCTGCTCCGTGCAGAAACCCATCACGCGCTCGACGCCCGCGCGGTTGTACCAGCTCCGGTCGAATATCACGACTTCGCCCGCTGCCGGCAGATGCGGAAGATAGCGCTGCACGTACATCTGACTCTTTTCGCGCTCGGTCGGTGCTGGCAACGCGATGACGCGAAAGACGCGAGGGTTCACGCGTTCCATGATCGCCTTGATCACGCCACCCTTGCCCGCGCCGTCGCGCCCCTCAAAGACAATGCAGATCTTCGCGCCTGTGTGCACGACCCATTCCTGCATCTTTACCAGTTCGACGTGAAGCCGGCGCAGCTCCTTCATATACGCCTTATTGCCGAGTTTGACATCAGACTTCAGCTTGCCGCCTTTTGCTTCTTTCAGGGTTTCAGACATCTCTTCACTCCAAGAAAACGTCCATTTGACCTTGATTCAGTTTCGTACACGAGCTCGTAGTGGGATTGATTCAAATCAAGCGTTACCGCTTTCGAATTCTGGTTCATTTTCGAAATTCATCGGATCCACAGCCCGATTTATTACGACGAGAGTGGGTATGGCCAGGCTCCGAAATATCGACGCAGCACTTGTCACTGTTTTGCTGATCTCCCTCGAACGTCGATGAATCAAGTGCCGTCGTCGACAGCGCAAGCTACGTCCACGTCTGACGTTAGGAAAGGAAATCGGGCACGTGGCAAGCAGGTGCCTCATGCACCGGCGAAAGGCGATTGACCGATCCCGCTTCGTGTGCCTCTCGGCGAGATTCAGGTCTCGGGCCGCGCGTGGCCTTACGGAGCCTGCGGATTCAGTGAAATTCAGCGCACGTGCGGGAGCTTCAGATCACCAGCTTCGAGCTCGCCTCGACAATCGTCGTCGCGGGCAGCAGGTCGGCCCGCGCGAAGCGCACCAGCGCAAAGGCGCGGATACGTGGCGGGCTTGCGGGGATGCGGGCGACCCGAAACTCGACGGGAGCCCCGTCGTGCGCCCCGTCGTCCACAACCACATTCAACCGATCGAGCCACAACCGCCTGCGCACGACGCTAACATGCGACGCCGGGTCCGCGAGCAGGTCGCAAACCACCTTCAGCTGCCGCTCCAGGGCGTCGCTCGCCAGTCCGAGTCCGGCGAGTTCACGGTCGTTCTCGTCCATCTCCGCTTGCAGGCTGTTGAGATCCGCTGCCGCGTCCGGCATGCCGCCACCCAACACCGGATTCATGCCCAGCCCACCGCGTTCGAGCAACCGAAGGCGGACCTTGAGCAACGCCCTTTCCTGCATGAGCGATTCACGGCGCAATGTATTGGCTTCGACCTGCGCAAGCGCCGCCAGCGCGAGCTGATCGACGACCCGTAACACGAGTTCGTCGCGCAATTCTTCTTCTGTGCACGCGACAAGACCGACCTGATGATCGCCGAAGCTGACGGTGGTGATCGGCACGTCCGTGCGCACGATCCCACCTTCCTGTCGCGCTCCGAGAACACGGCGCTCAGAAATCGCCATGCCGAGCACCGCAAAAGCTTCGTGCGCGCCCGGATGCTGATCGAAAAACGCCCGCACGACGTGCGAACGACTGAAGGCGCTGGCAATGTCGTCGGGGGCCGCGAAGAACGCGTGGATCTGACAATCGGTAGACCATGCGGCGACGCTCGCTTCTCGCACACCGGGTAAGTCGTCGACCAGTCGGCCAACATAATCGAGCGCAGTCCTAGCGGCCTTCGAAAGACGCGCTTCGTATTGAGTTGCGAGACGCAATTGCGGGCTCAGCGCAACGACGCGCTCTACTACGTCGCGGGTTTGCGGCCCATCCGACTCCTCGATTGTGTTGCCCTGCCCCAGTAGCCAGCTGAAAATGCCCATTTGTCGTCTCCTCGGTCGACCACTCAGGTTTCGCGCTCAGAGCGCTGGTCCTGCACAACTATCGCCGAGCATCGAGTCAAGTCCCGTGACAATGGATCCCCGCAAACTTGCGCGGGGAAGACGGTGCCCCCCTGCCGCAGTGGTTTCCGGCGTCCAGGACGCCCGGTCGGTCGCTCCCTTCACGGTGTGGCTTCCGCATGAATGACGAGTTTGTCGATAAGCGCATCAGCGAGAATGTCGTCGCCGATTACGACGTGGGTTGCGCCGGCATTTTGCAAAAGTGTCTTGCGCAGGTTGCTTTCGCCAGGCGCGATGATTGGCAGCGATTTATTGATGGAGTTGGTCAGCAGCGTAATGGCCAGATTGGCGTCGCTGTCAGGGGTCGTCACAATGAGAGCCCTTGCGCTGTCGAGTCGTGCGTGCCGAAGCGCGTCGTCAAACGCTTCGGGGGCGCTAAGGATCACCAGATGTCCGCGTTGCGCGGCCTGATCAGCCAGGGCCTTGTCGGCCGCAACCACCAGGACCGTATCGCCTGCATCCTGAAGTTTCGCGGCGATGCGCTGGCCGAGTGAGCGGTATCCAACAACGACTATGTGATTCGAGAGGTGGCCAAGTTTTCGTTCCATTGTCCGGTTCTCCCTGTACGCGATGACGTCGTCACCAGAAAGCATGCCCGTCAGTCTGGAGATGGCGTACGCGCCCACAAGCATCGTCACGAACATCGCCGCCAGCATGAAGAGTTTCTGACGCTCATCGAAGTCGGAAAAGTCCCCGAGTGTGGTCGTCAGATTGACGCCGTCCCACAACGCTGTGAACAATCGCTTGCCGAATGGCGCATTCGACTCGTCCAGCAGCATGAGCCCCGTGGTGGTGACAACGAGCACTGCCACTATCAGGGCAACGGCGTGACGCGCCCGGCGTCGCCACTCGCGCACTCGGAGCGCGCCCAGACGCGGTTCGTTGACACGATATATCCACATGAGCGCACCGGCCGGTTTGAGCGTTTTCGACGGTGGTTCGTCCGTCGCCCTCGCTCGTCGGTTGATCCTGGGCTCGCGCAGCGACCTGGTGACCAACCGGGGCGCATTTGCGACCAGGTGGTCTCATGTCACGCCTGCCAAGCACCCCTGGATGAAGGGTAGTCCCAGCCGTTACGAGCGGGTTGATATGGGTCAACGCTTGGGCGGCCGCAGCAACGATCTGTACCGCGACAGGCGCATGTGCGCGACCAACGTTGCACGTGGAGCGCTAAACCCTTGCCGATTCCCCTGAAGGATCGCACCCGCCTCGGCGCGACCACTGATGGCAACGCGCGAACCGGAACGACAACTTGAATCCGTCAGGCTTCAACCGTAGATGCCAGGAATGGCTTGGGCCACACGGCATTGTCGCCTTTGACAACATCACCGGTTGACCTGTATCAACCCCGCACCCGGCGTGCGTGGCTATCGTGAATTCCTGGCCAGTCACGCCCGCGAGGGCAGCCAGGGCAACCTTTCCACGGGTCTCCAAGGCATGGGACGTGTGAGAGCGGCCTGACCCGGCCCGCAGATGTAGCCAGACGAATTCCTTCGTGTGCTTCCGTGAGGCGACGAGATGAGATTGCCCAGGCTTGCGTGAAGCAGGCAACGTCGGCAATCCGGTGGCCAATGTCTGAGCGGACAGAGGTAACCCTTCGATCCTTTGATGGCGAACGATCATGCGCGACCAATTCTTGCCGCACCACAGTCCCGGCTCTCGTCTTCCCGTTCTCGAGTGGGTTCGCGAATATCAAAAATCGTGGATCAAGCCGGACGTCATCGCTGGCGTCACGGCGGCGGCCGTCGTGCTGCCAAAGGCGATGGCTTATGCAACGGTTGCCGGGTTGCCGGTGCAGGTCGGACTCTACACCGCCTTTGTGCCGATGGTGATCTACGCGCTCTTCGGTACATCAAGACCCCTCAGTGTCAGCACCAGCGCAACTCTGGCCATCCTGACAGCGGCTGCGCTCGGCCAGGTCGCCCCGGGCGGCGGCGCGACCCAACTCGCCGTCGCGACGGCCACGCTGACGTTACTGGTCGGGATTATCCTGGCTCTCGCTGCGCTGTTCAGGCTCGGGTTCGTCGCGAACTTCATATCCGAGCCGGTGCTGGTGGGCTTCAAGGGCGGCATTGCCATCGTTATCGTGCTCGATCAGTTACCCAAACTGATCGGCCTTCACGTCGCGAAGGGCTCGTTCTTTCACAACGTGTATGCGCTCGTCGCGGGGCTGCCTCACGCATCGGTGGCGACGGTCATCGTCGGTGTCGCAACGATTGCGATCCTTGTCGCGCTCGAACATTTCTATCCGAAATCGCCGGCCCCGCTCATTGCAGTCGCGTGCGGGATTGCGGGCGTCGGTCTTCTTGGACTCCAGAGGTTCGGCGTTGGCGTCGTCGGCCATATTCCGACGGGGCTGCCATCGCTCGTCATGCCGGACCCCTCGCTCATCGAGGCGCTTTGGCCTGCGGCCATGGGTATCGCACTGATGAGCTTCACCGAAACGATCGCTTCAGGCAGGGCATTTGCCCAAAGCGGAGAGCCCGTGCCGCAGCCGAACCGTGAACTGCTGGCGACGGGCCTTGGCAATGCGGCAGGTGCGCTGCTGGGTTCGATGCCGGCCGGCGGCGGGACCACCCAGACGGCGGTCAATCGGCTGGTGGGTGCGCATTCTCAACTGGCTGAACTCGTGACGGCTGCGGTCACCCTCGGGACAATGCTGCTGCTCGCTCCATTGATCGGGCTGATGCCACATGCAACACTCGCCGCCGTTGTGATCGTCTATTCGATTGGCCTGCTCAAGCCGGCTGATTTCCGCGCAATACTCGCCATCAGACGCACCGAGTTCGTCTGGGCGATCGTGGCGCTCGTGGGTGTCGTGCTCGTTGGCACGTTGAACGGCATCCTGATCGCCATTCTCGTGTCGCTTGTGGCACTCGCCTATCAGGTGTCCGATCCGCCCGTCTACGTGCTGCGTCGCAAGCGCGGCACCAACGTCTTCCGCCCGGTGTCCGACCAGCATCCCGACGATGAAGAGTTCCCTGGCCTGCTGCTTCTGCGGCCCGAGGGGCGGATCTTCTTCGTGAATGCGTCGAATATCGGTCACAGGATAAAGGCGCTCGTCGACGAGACACATCCGCAGGTTGTTGCGCTGGACATGCGCGCAGTATTCGACCTCGAATACACGGCAATGAAGATGTTGACCGAAGGCGAGAAGAAGTACCGGGAACAAGGCATTGCGCTATGGCTTGTCGGACTCAGCCCTGAGGTGTTCGCGGTTGTAGAAAAAGCCCCGCTGGGCAAGACGCTTGGACAAGAGCGCATGTTTCTTAACCTTGAACGGGCGCTTGTTGCCTGGAATGGCTTGCACTGCAGGCAAGGTGCATTGGGCAACGTCGAGCACTGAGCTGACCGGGTAGCGCTTAGGATGGGACCAGGTAGGAGATGTCATGGACAAGCCCGCTTCACACAAGGTCGCACGTGATCCGCACGCCGAATCTGACTTGTACAGAACACCGGATGAAAGGTTGGCCGAAGGGCGAGCTATCCGGGAGTCAGTGTCCCGTGCGTCGCAGGCAGGATGGCAGGCGCCGAGTCACCGTCGGGATCCCGTGGAAGTTCTGCGCGAGTCCAACGAGGGTCGCCTTCCGAGTCTGATCCCGATCCGCTTCGGACGCATGGCCGCGTGTCCGTTCGCCTTCTATCGCGGCGCGGCCGCAGTGATGGCGGCGGACCTCGCGACGACGCCAACCAGTGGCTTGCGTGTGCAAGCCTGTGGCGACGCGCATCTGATGAATTTCGGCGGTTTCGCGACGCCCGAGCGCAACGTCATTTTCGACATCAACGATCTTGACGAGACGCTACCTGCCCCGTTCGAGTGGGATCTCAAGCGCCTCGCGGCGAGCGTCGTGATTGCGGCGGAACATCTGGAGCTGCCCTATAACGACACGGTGCATATCACGACAGACCTCGTGCGTGAATACCGCGAGCGCATGCACAACTACGCGTCGATGCGAGCGCTCGACGTCTGGTACGACAGGATCGACCTGCAAAAATACCAGGATCGGTCGGGCGATCCAGCAATCGCGGTAGCCGCGCACAAGAGGATCGCGCATCGAATCGAAGTCGAACGCCGTAAGACCGTGCCGGAGTATCTGTATCCGAAGCTCGTTTCGGAAGAAGGGACGCGACCTAGGATCAAGGACGAGCCACCGCTTATCTTTCACCCCACTGAAGATATTGCCCCGGGACTTCGCTCGGGTTATACGGAAGCAATTGAATCGTATCGCCAGAGCCTCGCCCCCCATGTGCGTGTCCTGTTCGACAGATATCATTTCGTTGATCTGGCGGCCAAGGTAGTCGGCGTGGGTAGCGTCGGCACGATGTGTGGTGTTGGCCTGTTGATGGCGTCGGACAACGACCCGCTGTTTCTCCAGGTCAAGGAGGCCAAGGCGTCGGTGCTCGAACCTTATGCGGGCAGGAGCCTGTTTTTGAATCACGGGGAGCGCGTTGTCGCGGGCCAGCGGATCATGCAGGCCGCCAGCGATGTATTTCTCGGCTGGACTCGTGGAAAGAATGGGCGAGAATTTTATATCCGCCAGCTTCGCGACATGAAAATGTCCGTCGTCATAGAGAATCTCGATTCCGAACTGCTCAGGCAGTACGCGCGCGCGTGCGCGCATGCGCTTGCGCGTGCTCACGCACGGTCGGGCGATCCGGCAATGATCGCCGGCTACATGGGTTCGGGACAGACGTTCGACGACGCGATCACCGAGTTCGCGAGCGAATACAGCTGCCAGAACCGCCGCGACTACCGCGTGTTTATGCACGCGATCCGCGAAGGCCGGATTCAGGCAGCGACATCGGAGTAGGCTGCGCGGAGGGGTTGCCGTCGCGCCGGTCCATCGCAGCAGCCACATCGCCTGGATCGGCACCGCAGGGGACGGGACGGTCACCGGATTGGAGATCGGCGGCTGCGCGGTTCACGTGAATCCCAGCTTCGGGATCCAAAACAGAATCGGCGACCACATGATCTGCGCCTTTTCTGCAGACGCCGCTTACCGTCCACCCGCCGCAGCCAAACGGGAGCATGCGGAGCGTTTAGGGTCAAGTTTTATCTGTTCTGGAATCGTCTCCGGCCAGGTGCAGTGAGACAAGTCGCGCGAGCACAATAGCGGGATAAAGCTGGCCAATGAGCCCCTCGAGATTTGCAAGCGATCTCGCCTGACGCGCAACAGGCACGATGTCTCCATAGCCTGCGGTAGTCAACGTGACGAAGCTGAAATATAGCCAGGTTGAGGGGTTTTCTGAATTCGGGTCGAGGGCGGCGCCAGCAAACGCATGGGGAACCCGCAAGTTAACCAGCTGATAGGCATATGCCCAGATCATGCCAATCAGGACATAAAGGGCGATCGCGCCGTCAATCCGGTCAAAGGTAACCTTCCCCGGGCCGAACACGATCATTCCAAGGGTTGCGCCAATCAGCGCGATTGCCGCGAGAGTGGTTTCGTCACGTATCGCCAGCGTGTAGTCCGCGGGAAACAGCCAACTGGCACAGCGCACTGCTACGGCAACGAGAGCACACAGCGCGATCAGGGGAACGGCGCCAGGTCGTTCTGTCGACGTCACGACGCCGGCCACGAGGATCAACGAGAAAAGCGTGTCCTGCATAATCCGTCCGACCAGGCTACCCGGCGCGGTGAGGAACGGGACACCGAACACGGCAATAACGAGGAGCACCAAAAGCACGGTAATGCTGGCCTTGCGTAGCCGTGTGAGACAGTCTGCCAGTTGTTGCATGTGCGACATTGCTTCTCCCGTAAGGCAATAACAGGCACCGTCTTTCATGAAGAGCTGGTAATCAGCGTCATCGGCTCCTTGCTCGCAGTGTTGGCGAATGAAAAAAGAGCATCGAAGTCGCGTGATACCAGAGGTCGAGTGAGTTCATCTCGCTGTACGTGTGCATGTGCTCGCGGTACGAGCGGGCACCGGCGAGCGCGGCGTCCTCTGCGGCACCGTTGGAGTGACCGTTATCGCGCCTTACCGGCTTCTTTCGGCGTTTGGCCTGAGATGGCCATCTCCACGATCTGTTCAACTCACTGCCGACCGTAAGGTGGCTTGAATCTCACGGCGAACGTCTTTGCCCGTCAATCGTATCTTCTTGTTGTTATCGGGGAGGGCGTTGACACAAATCAACTAAAGAACGCGATCCCTGAGACTTTGTGTTGTGCGCCGATATGTCTCGGATCGAAGTCCCTCGCGTCTCCTTGACATGCAAGCATTCTCTTGCCTATATTAAAGGCAACAGATCACTTGCCTATCGCCGTTCATGGCCGAGCGCCCCGACGACACCGACCTGCTATTCAAAGCCCTCGCCGATCCGAGCCGGCGTAAGCTGCTGGACGTGCTGCACGCGCACGACGGCCAGACCCTGAACGATCTGTGCGAGCACCTCGACATGACACGGCAAGGCGTGACGCAGCATCTGGGCCTGCTGGAAGCAGCGAACCTCGTCGTGACGGTACGCAGCGGGCGCGAAAAGTTGCACTTCCTCAATCCGGTGCCGCTGCAGCAGATCTACGAGCGCTGGATTGCCAAGTTCGAAAAGCCGCGCCTGAAGGCGCTCTCGACCCTGAAACGACGCCTGGAGAAAGGCAATGACTAGATCGACCTTCGTCTACGTGACGTATATCCGCACCACGCCGGAACAGTTGTGGTCGGCATTGACCGACGCGGAGTTCATCAAGCAATACTGGTTCGGCATGCACTGCGATAGCGAGTGGACGGCGGGTTCGTCGTGGAAACTCGTGTCGAGCGCGGGGGAGACTTTCGACGCGGGCGAGATCATCGAGGCTGTGCCGCCGCGGCGCCTCGTGATTCGCTGGCAGCATCAGAAGCGGCCGGAGTTGCAGGCCGAAGGCGATTCGCGCTGCACGATGGAGCTCGAACCGAGCGGCACGGCGGTCAAGCTGACGCTCACGCATACGATCGAGCGCGATCCTTCCAAATTCATCGAGGCGGTGTCAGGCGGCTGGCCGAAGATCATGTCCAACCTCAAATCGCTGCTGGAAACAGGCTCGATTGCGTTGCAAGAGGCTTATCCGGCCAATGCCGGAAGTCATTCGCAGCACTGAGCGTGCTCAAGCAAAGTCGCGGCCGTCACCCGACGAGAGCCGCCTCGTTCGTTTCGGGTGGCGGCTCTCTGCTGTGCTCAATACCCCAAAGCGCAACCATCCTTGCGATGATCCGACGCCCCAACCAGCACACCCTGCTCCCAATCGATCCAGATCGCCTGCGACCCGCCGATCGCCGACGACGGCGGCGCGAGCCTGAACCCACGCTCGCTGAGCGCCGCGCACACTGAAGCGGGCATCGTCGCTTCGACTTCGACCGAGTCGGTACCCGGACGCGGGAAGATGCGCGGCAGGTCCATCGCCGACTGCATGTCCACGCCGTAATGCAGCACCTTCGACAGAAAGTGCGCATGCCCCATCGCCTGATAGTGGCCGCCCATCACGCCGAAGCTCATGCGCACGCGGCCGCCTTGCGTGACCATGCCGGGGATGATCGTGTGCATCGGGCGCTTGCGCGGCCCGATCGCATTCGGATGCTCCGGCTCGACGACGAAGCTCTGTCCACGGTTGTGCAGCAGCACGCCCGATCCTGGCGCCATCAAGCCGCTGCCGAACGGATGGAACAGCGAGTTGATGAAGCTCACGCAGTTGCGATCCTTGTCGACCACGGTGATATACACGGTGTCCTTGTGCTCGACCGGCGTCAGCGCCGGCGTGGGCGGCAATGCGTGCGCAACGTCGATGCGGCCGCGCAGTTCGTCGGCGAGCCCATCGGACAACAGCCAGTCGACATCGACGTGCCGCTGCCGCGGATCGCCCAAGACCGCGTCGCGCACCGAATACGCGAGCTTCGCCGCCTCGACTTCGCGATGGATGCGGTCGGCGTCGAGCGGATCGCCGTCGGCCGGTAGTTTTTCGAGGATCTTCAGCAGCATCAGCGCGATCACGCCCTGTCCGGCCGGCGGACACTCGACCACCTCGTAGCCGCGAAAGCTCGCGCGGATCGGCGTCACGTATTCGCCGTGGTAATCGGCGAAGTCGTCGAGCGAATGCAGCCCACCGTGCGCGCCCAGATGAGCGACGATCTTCTCAGCGAGCGGTCCGCGATAGAACCCGTCGCGGCCTTCCTCGGCGATCAACCGCAGCGTGGCCGCGAGATGCGGCTGCCGGTGCACCGTGCCCTGCTTCGGCGCGGCACCGTCGACCAGCATCGTCGTGCGCGCCTCGGCGTCGCGCGCGAGCGTGTCCACTTCATGCGCCCAGTCCGACGAGCTGCGCGGTGTAACCGCATAGCCCTCCTCGGCATAGCGGATCGCCGGCGCGAAAATGTCGCGCAGCGGCAGGCGGCCGTGATCGCGATGCAGCGTCATCCACGCATGCACGGCGCCGGGCACCGTCACCGCGTGCGGCGAATGACGCTCGATCGCATTCACACCGAGCTGCCGCAGGCGCTCGACGGTTGCATCCGCTGGCGCCCAGCCCGAACCGTCGTAGGCGACGATGTCGTCGCTACCGCCGCGCGAGTACAGCGCGAAGCAATCGCCGCCGACACCCGTCGAACCCGGCTCGACGACGCACTGCACCGCGCAGGCGGCAATCGCTGCGTCCATCGCGTTGCCGCCGGCGGCGAGCACGTTGAGCGCCGCGAGCGTGGCCGCCGCGTGCGACGTCGCCGCCATGCCGTTGCGGGCGAATGCGAGCGAACGCCCGGGCTTCTCGAAGTTACGCATAGGAACGTTCTCCAATTCATTGAAGCGGCGCGCGCGGCGGGTAGAGCCTCGTTGCCTGGGCAAACGCGCGCGCCTCGAATAATGTTATGCGGTGCCGTGCAGGCAGCGACGGCACCAGCGCGCGATCAAGCGATGCTCAAAGCGACGACTCCGGCGCCAGCACCGGTGCCGTTTTCAGCGTGCGGCGCAGGAACGCACGCGTGCGCGCATGGGTCGGCGCGGTGAAGATCTGCTCGGGCGGCCCGTGTTCGATCAGCTCGCCTTGATCGAGCACGACGACACGATGCGCAACCTCACGCGCGAACTCCATTTCGTGCGTGACGACGACCATCGTCATGCCGTCGCGTGCGAGCTCCTTCATCACCTGCAGCACTTCGCCGACCGTCTCGGGATCGAGCGCGCTGGTGGGCTCGTCGAACAGCAGCACCTTCGGCTGCATCGCGAGCGCCCGCGCGATCGCGACGCGCTGCTGCTGCCCGCCCGACAACTGCGACGGGTAATGATCCGCGCGTTCCGCGAGCCCGACGCGAGCGAGCAGGCGCTGAGCCTGCTGAACCGCTTCGGCGCGCGACACTTTCAGCACGTGGACCGGCGCCTCGATCACGTTTTCGAGCGCGGTCATGTGTGGGAACAGATTGAAGCGCTGGAACACCATGCCGATATCGCGACGCTGCCGCGCCAGCTCGCGCGCCGAATCGCGCACGACCTTGCCGTCGGCGCGCTCGACGAAACCGAGCAGACGGCCATTCACGCGCACGCGGCCGGCGTCGAACGATTCGAGCAGATTCAGGCAGCGAATGAAGGTGGTCTTGCCCGATCCCGACGAGCCGATCAGTACCACCACCTCGCCTTTCGTCACGCTCAGCGAAATGCCGTTCAGCACTTTCGTCGCGCCGAACGACTTGTGAATGTCCGACGCTTCGATAATGACTTCGTCTGTCTGACTCACGTCAACGCCCTCTCAGAAGCTTCATGGTTTGCGCGCCGAACAGCCGCTGACCCGACGACGCAGGCGCTTCGCCGCGACCGAAGTGCGCCTCGAGGCGGCGCTGCACGACACTCCACAGCGTGGTCAGCAGCAGGAAGTAGATCGCGAGTACGAGGTACAGCTCGAACACGCGGAAATTGACCGAGGTGATCATCTGCGTGCTCAACATCAGTTCCTGCACGCCGATCACGCTGACGAGCGTCGTGTTCTTCAGCATCACGTTGAACTCGTTGCCCATTGGCGGCACGATCACACGCAGCGCCTGCGGCAACACGATGCGTCGCATCAGCAGCACCGAGGTCATGCCGAGCGAGCGCGACGCCTCGTACTGACCGCGATCGACCGCGCTCAGACCCGCGCGGATGATCTCCGCCATGTAGGCGGCCGAGTTCATGCCGAGCGCGAGCACTGCCGCCTGAATGTTGCCGGGCAGCGTGAACATGCCGAACTCGAGGTCGTGGAAGCGGAAGATATCGGCGGCCGCGAACGCGGTGTACAGGAACACGATCTGCACGAGCAGCGGCGTGCCGCGCACGACCCAGATGTAGCCGCGCGCGAGGTACTGCAGCGGACGGCTCGGCGACAGCCGCATCAGCGCGATGCAAAGACCGAGCGCCACGCCGAGCAGAATCGCGCAGACGCTGATTCCGCAAGTCAGCAACAGTCCGTGCAGATACGCGGAACTGGGCGTCGTCAGAAACTTGCGGAAAATCTCCCAGCTGAAGTTCATGGCGTCATCCCGCTCAGAAGCGTTCGTTCTCGAGGTTCCACTTGCCTAGCATCTGCGTGTAGCGGTCGCTCTTCGTCAGGTCGGCGGTGGCCTTCGCGACCGCGCCGGACAGCGGTTCGCCCTTGCGCGCGCCGATGCCGGTCGCGATCCGCGCGAAGCCGGTGACCGCCTGCTCGAACGAGTTTCCCGACACCTTCTGGAATTGCCCGGCGCTTTCGGCGGTGGTGCCGTACGCGTCGACCTGTTGCAGGCGGAACGCCTGGAACGCGTCGGCGTCGGTGTTGTACACGACGATGTTCATCGGCGGCTTATGCGCGGCGGCGAGCTTGTCGTTTTCCTTTTCGAGCAGCGAGCGCATCGTCGAGCCGTTGATCACCGCGACCTTCTGGCCGGACAGATCGTCGAGCGAGTGCACTTTGCGCGGGTTGCCGCGCGGCACCATGATCGACTGGCTCGAGTACATGTAGTCGATGATATCGATGATCTCGCGCCGCTCCGGCTTGTCGAACAGCTGGCCGATGATCAGATCGCATTGATACGCCTTCAGCGCGGGAATCAGGCCGCTGAACGGCACGATATGCCAATCCACCTTCAGATTGCCCATCGACTTCGCGACATCGCGCGCGACGTCGACCGAGAAGCCCTGCGGCTGCTGCTGCTCGTCGTAGAACGCGAGCGGCGGCGCGTCCATGCTCGCGCAATAGGTCAGCGTGCCGTTCTTCAGCAGACCGGCCGGCTGCGCCTGATCCGCGTACGTCATACCCGCATGCAACAGCATGGAAACGCCTGCGCATGCGACGGCGAGACGAAAACGCGTGTTCTTCTTTGCTGACATGGGCTTGCTCCTGTTGTGATAAGCGACCTCGGACCGCATGCGGCATTGGCCTGCGCCAGCATCGATGCCGGCGCGGGCATCGCCGTCAGTCGCGAGGTTGGGGGGTTCCGAGAAGCGTGAGCACTCGCGGCACCGTCGATTCGATGTGTTCCCGCATGGCCAGCTCCGCCTGTTCCGGGTTGCGGCTGCGCAGTGCATCGATCAGCAGCTGGTGGTAATCGCGTGCGCTCTTGCGTCTGAAGGTGGTCTGCTCGATCCAGAGCCGCATCGGCCCTTCGATCAACGCATACAGCGAGCAGATCTGTTCATACAGACGCGTGCGGCCGCTGATGCCGCACAGGTATTCGTGAAACGCGCAGTGACGCTGAACCCACAGGTCGGTATCGCCGACGGACGTGTCCATGTCTTCGAGCAGGCGCTCGAGCGTGCGCAGATGCTCGTCGGTGCAGCGCGAGGCCGCGACGCGCATCGCGAGGCCTTCGAGCGCGACGCGCATGTCGAAGATGTCCTGCAGTTCCTCGGCGCTCAGGCCGCGCACGATCGCGCCGCGGTTCGGCCGCAGGATCACGAGTCCCTCCGCATGCAGCCGGCGCAGCGCTTCGCGCACCGGCATGCGGCTCATCGACAGTTCCGCGGCGATCGTTTCGGCGACGATCCGCTGTCCGGTCGCGAAGCGGCCCTGCGAGATCGCATCGAACAGGTAGCGGTAGGCCACCTGCTCGGCGGTCGTGCTGTGGTCGGGTTTGCGGGACGCGGCGGATGTCGGCATGAGTCGGGACGCAGTGGCAGGAACACGGAGGCAGAATACTTAAATTGGCTTTTTGTATCCAGTTTTTCAAAAACAAATCAGGGAATGTCCCGAGGGGGTGGGTGGCATCGCGAGTTCGCGAGCCGTCCGTGCGCGAAATCACGCTGATAGAATCGTCTGCCGCCCCTCACCCGTCTCAGGAAATCAGCATGGAAATCCAGCCCTATCTGCTCTTCAATGGCCGTTGTGAGGAAGCCATTGCGTTCTATCGTTCGGCGCTCGGCGCGCAGGAATTGCTGAAGCTGCGCGCGAAAGACGCGCCGCCCGATCCGGCTCGGCCGGTGGCGCCCGAACATGCCGACAAGATCCTGCATGCGACGCTCGTCATCGGTAATACGCACGTGCTGATGTCGGATGGCGATTGCCGCGGCGGCAACACTGTGCACGCAGGCTTCAGCCTGTCGGTCACCGCCGACGACCAGGCCTCCGGCGAGCAATATTTCAACGCGCTGTCGGACGGCGGACAGATTACGATGCCGTTCCAGCAGACCTTCTGGACCATCGGCTTCGGTACGTTGATCGACCGCTTCGGCGTGCCCTGGATGGTCAATGTGCGGCACGAGGAGCCCGCGGCATAGCATTGAGGCGGGGCAGCGTTTGCTGGCGCACGCCCGATCGCCGCTTCGCCGCGGTCGAAGCCTGGAGCGCGCTGCGTCGTGCGCCGCGCTCTATGGCAATCGCCGCGCGGACAGGCTAGAGTTGGAGCAGGCAAGAACGTCGTTCGGCACTTTTCACGGGACCCGCACCGCAAGACGAATCGAATAACGCCGCATGACCAAGGGGCAAAACGATGACGCCACCCGAAACGCTCGCGGAGCGCCGCGAACACGGCCGCATTGCACGCAAGAACACGCCGCGCAGCGCCCACGCCGAGATCGGCAACACCCATCGTGATCCGGTTCGCCTGCTGCGCGAAAGCAGTCGCGGGCGCGTCGAATCCCTCGTGCCGCTGCGCTACGGTCGCATGCTCGCGTCGCCATTCACGTTCTATCGCGGCAGCGCGATCATCCAGGCGCACGACCTCGCGAAGACCGCGAACAGCGGCTTTCACTTCCAGATCTGCGGCGACTGTCACCTGATGAATTTCGGCGGCTTCGCAACCCCCGAGCGCGCGCTCGTGTTCGACATCAACGATTTCGACGAGACGGCGGTCGGCCCGTGGGAATGGGATCTGAAGCGCCTGACGGCGAGCCTCCATATTGCGGTCCGGCATCTCGGCCACGGCGATCGCCTCGCGGACGAAACCGTCGCGTCGTGCGTGCAGAGCTATCAGCACTGGACCACGGAGTACGCGCAGATGAGTCCGCTCGAACTCTGGTGCGAGCTGATCACGTTCGCGCGTCTCGAGGAAATCTCTCCCACCGACGACGCGCGCCGACGCATTCGCAACAGCATCGCCAAAGCGTCGCGCCGCACCCACGAGACGATCCTGCCGAAGCTCGCGAGCCACCGCGAAGGTCTATGGCAAATCCGCGACGTGCCGCCCACCGTCTTCCATGTGCACGGCAAGAACACGCTGTTCACGCACAAGGACGACTGGGTCGGCCTCGGCGACTGGCGCACGTTGATGGCGCCAATTTACGAGCACTATCTGAAGTCGCTCGGCACGGTGCGCCGCACGCTGCTCGATCACTTCGACATGCATGACATGGCGTTCAAGGTGGTCGGCGTCGGCAGCGTCGGCACCCGCTGCCTGATCCTGCTGATGGTCGATCAGCACGAAAAGCCGTTGTTCATCCAGTTCAAGGAGGCGTCGACCTCGGTCGTGTCGCGTTACTTCAAGGCGGCGGGGCCGAAGCATCAGGGGCAGCGTGTGGTCGACGGACAGCGGCTGATGCAGGGCGCAAGCGACCCGTTTCTCGGCTGGACCACGGGACCGTTCGGGCGCTCGATCTACGGCCGCCAGCTACGCGACATGAAGATCTCGGCGACGCTCGAACTGTTTGCAAAGGAAACGTTCCGCCAGTACGCGGCCATGTGCGGCTGGGTGCTCGCGCGGGCCCATGCGAAAGCGGGCGGGCTCGCGACCGAGGTTGCCGCCTATCTCGGCAACGGCGATCAGATGACGGACGCGCTGATCGTGTACTCGCGTGCGTACGCGGACCAGGTCGAGAAGGACTATGAGATATTCCGCCACGCGTGCCGCAGCGGCAAGCTCGAAGCACGCACCGACACGGACATGGCGGCGGACTTCGTCGCCTAGACGAACCAGGCGGGGCACTCGCCGTTCACGCCCAATCGTTCAGGCGCCGTCGTCCTCGCCGACGACGCCGAACTCGGCCGTGGTCTTCACGTAGAACAGATGCAAGCCCTCCGCGCGCAGCCGCTCGAACAGCCGGTCGGCTTCGTCGCCCGTCACCGCCATCAGGACGGACAACGGCTGATCGGCAAGCTCGAAGAAGTGCGCGGAGTGAATGCGATGATGATGGCCGATGCCTTCGCAAGCCGGAATCACGGTCGCGCCGCGCAGGCCGAGTTCGCTCGCGAGACGCACGAGCCAGTCGGCGAGCGGCTTGCCATGATGGCTGCGCCCCTGCTGGGTGAAGAACGTGACCTGAAAGCCGTGCATGTCGGTGTCTCCCCAATGCGGATCGCGCCGCCTGCGCACACCGATGCGCGCGCGGGCGGGCAGCCGCATTGCGCCGTCCCCTGCCCGCTTACTTTCGTAAGCGGAAACTTCCGCAGCGCCGCATCACGGCTCAGGACGGTCATGAGACAAGTCTAGATGTCGCCCCGCGCGAGTGCCAGGTCGAAACTGGCCACGTGCCGCGCGGTCCCGACTCACTGACCGTAAACGTCGAAATCGAAATACTTTTTCGCAATGCGGTCGTAAGTGCCATCGGCGCGGATATCGGCAATCGCTTTGTCGATCTTTTCCTGCAGATCGGTATCTTCTTTACGCAAGCCGATCGCCGTGCCGCTGCCGAGCGTCTTCGCGTCGTAAAGCGGATTGCCGGCAAATCCGAAGTCCTTGCCGCGCGGGGTGCGCAAAAAGCCGAGATCGGCTTGCACCGCATTTTGCAACGACGCGTCGATACGGCCAGCGAGCAGATCCGAATACACCAGATCCTGATCCTGATACGGCACGATCACCGCGCCGGCCGGCTCCCAATACGTCTTCGCGTAGGTTTCCTGAATCGAGCCCTGCTCGACGCCGATGCGCTTGCCCTTCAGCGCTTCCGGCGTCGGCTCGATCGGCGAGCCCTTCTTCGCGACCAGACGCGTCGGAATGCGGAACACCTTCGACGAGAACGCGATCTGCGCCTGCCGCGCCGGCGTCATCGACATCGTCGACAGTACGCCGTCGAATTTGCGGCCTTTCAACGCGGGAATCATGCCGTCGAACGAATTCTCGATCCACACGCATTTCGCATTGAGCCGGTGGCAAATCTCATTGCCGAGATCGATATCGAAGCCGACGAGCTTGCCGTCGGCGGCTTTCGATTCGAACGGCGGATAGCTCGCGTCGACCCCGAACCGCACGGTCGACCAATCCTTGGCGATTGCGCTCCCGGACGAGACGGCCAGCAGCGCAATCGTCAGGGTTGCCAGCATGGCTTTCATTGTTGCTCCTTATCGGTCATTTAAAGAATTCAGACGGGCGGCGCGGCGACACGCGCGGACCGCGCGAAACCCGACATTCGACCGTGATCCGGTCGCCTGCACAAATTCATTAAAAAAATCAATTCATGCGGTCCGCGCATAGACCTGCATAAGGCTTCGATGGTTCGATCGTTCAAGCGTCAACAAAAAACCGTGCGTGCCGTTGAGCGATCCAAGGTCGTTCTGCGTGGCATGCCGATTGTCCAGACGAACCTGCTTTATCTCGGCGACACAGTCTCTTTTAATAAACGAGCGCTGCCCGCTGTCGGGTTTTGGCGCGCCATTTTATTGAAAAGATCGCAATAAGACTAATTGATTCGATGCGCAGCCGATAAGCGCTCGCGCACCTTCCCGCGATATCAATGCGCGGGCGAGCACGTCATTTCACATAGCTTTCTTCCGTTTCGAGTAGCTTATTCACACTTGCGAAAGCAACCCCCGGCGGATAACCGCGCCGGTTGATTTGCCATAAATTGTCACTTAGAATTTTCCGCACGGCCTCCTTAGGAACCGATGACATGGCTTCGAACAACGGAAAACCGGTGTCGTCGTTCGTTCCTCGGGGAATGCCCGGCCTCTGGGTCGTCCTGTTCGTCATCTGGATGATCGCCAATGCATCGCTCGCCGTCGAACCCGCACTCGTCGGTCTCGTCATCACCTTTGTCATCGCGCGTGTCTTCGTGTCTTCGAGCGAAGCATGGCAGCGCCTGCGTCTGACGCCGGGCTCGCTTTATCACTTCGCCGCGTATAGCGCGACCTTCGTCGTCGAGCTGGTGCGCGCCAATCTGAACGTGATGGCGCTGGTGTACTCGCCGCGAATCGACATCAAGCCCGGCATCGTCAAGGTTCGCACCCGCCTCCAGACACCGCTCGGCCGTCTTGCGCTCGCCAATTCGATCGCGCTCACACCGGGCTCGCTCGTGATGGATATTCGGGACGACATACTATTCATTCACTGGCTCGACGTGAAGACGACCGATATCGACGAAGCGACCGACACGCTCGTCGCACCGTTCGAAAAGCATCTGGAGAAGATCTTTGGCTGAGATCATGCTCCGGATCGCCGCGGTGCTGATCTTCTTCGCGATCCTGTTCGGCGTGATCCGTCTCGTGATCGGCAAAACCCTCGTCGACCGCATCGTCGCGATCGACATGCTGACGGTCATCTCGCTGTCGCTGATCGCGCTGTACGCGCAGATCTCCGGTCGTTTCGTCTATATCGACGTCGCACTCGTCTACGCACTGCTGAGCTTTCTCGCGGTGCTCGCGATTGCGCGGTTTCTCGAAAGGGGGCTGTGAGCCATGCTCGAACTGCTCCTGCTGCTGATGTGCGCGAGCATCCTGGTGAGCGGCGTACTGGCTGTGTGCCTGAAGAATCTGCTGGCCGCGATGGTCAGCTCGGGACTCGCGAGCCTGTTCGCCGCGGTGGCCTTCCTGCTGCTCGCCGCGCCCGACGTCGCGATGGCCGAAGCGGCGATCGGCTCGGGACTCGCGACCTTCATCTTTCTGTACGCGATCCGCAAAACCGGTTATCAGAAGGGCTAGCGCATGTTCGAACTGATCGGCAGCGTGTTCATCCTCGTGGGCGCCGTCTTTCTGTTCTCCGCCGGCCTCGGGCTGTTGCGCATGCCGGATGCGTACACCCGCATTCAGGCCGGCACCAAGGCATCGACGCTCGGCAACATGCTCGTGCTGATCGGCCTCGCGTTCTACCACCCGAACTGGACCTTCCGTCTGATCCTGCTGATCTACTTCGTGCTGGTGACCAACCCGGTGTCCTCGCATGCGCTATCGCGCGCCGCCTGGCTGATCCGTACGCCGATGACCTCGTCCACGATCACCGACGCGCTCGCCGACGAAGACGGCCGCACCGCCGGGGAGGCCGAATCATGATGCGTCGCGCGTTCGCGCTGCTGACGGTGCTGCTGTTCGCGGTCGTGTTCTGGCGGATGATCGGCGGCTATACGGAGTTGCAGGGGCTGCGCCCGCTCGCCTGGTACTACGTCGTCAGAGGGCCGCTCGAACTCGGTGCGCCGAACATCGTGACCGGCATCCTGATCACCTTTCGCGGCTTCGACACGCTCGGCGAAGTCGCGGTGCTGTTCATGGTCGCGGCGAGCGTCGGCGTATTGCTGAAAGAGGAAAGCGATGCGACCTCCGCCGATGCGGCAGCTGAAACCGCGGCCGCGCGCCGCCCCGCCGGCGAGATCGTCCATACCGGCAAGCAGGTGCTGCTGCCGATGATCTTCACGTTCGGCGGCTACGTGATCGTCAACGGTCACCTGTCCGCGGGCGGAGGCTTCCAGGGCGGCGCGATCGTCGCGTCCGCGGTGATGCTGATGCTGCTCGCGCGGCCCCACTCGACGCTGAATGTCGCGCTGCTGAGCGTCGTCGAATCGCTCGCGGGCGTGATCTACGTTTGCATCGGCATTCTGGGCCTCGTGCTCGCGGGCGGCTTTCTCGACGCGCGCTTTCTGCCGCGCGGCGAGTTCGGCGCGTTCTTCAGCGCCGGCGCGATCCCGCTGATTTCCGCGCTGCTCGGCGTCAAGGTCGGCGCGGAGCTCAGCGTCATCATCGACCGCTTCAGAAGCTGAGCGACAAGGAGAGCGCATGAGCACGGGCATCCCGGTTTCGAAGATCCTGCTGATCACGGGCTTCTGCCTGTCGCTGATCGGCCTGTGGGGCATGCTGACCCACCGCAACATCCTGCGCATCATCATCGCCTTCGCGGTGATCGACACGGGCCTGCACATCGTGATGGTCGCGACCGGCTACATCACGGGCGGCACCGCGCCGATCATCGACGCGGCGCTCAGCAAATCCGCCGCCGCGCACCGCGCGATCGATCCGATTCCATCGGCGCTCGTCGTCACGGCGATCGTGATCGGGCTTTCGGTCACCGCCATCATGCTGTCGTTCGCGATCCGTCTTTACGCCGCCAAAAAGACCCTCTCCATCGACGCCTTCACCGAGTCGAAATGGTAGCCGCGCTCTTTCATCCGCTGCATATCTTCATCCTCGGGCTCGGCGGCGGCTTCGTCATTCCGCTGCTGTACCGGCTCGGCAAGCCGTGGCTCACGCTCGGCTTTTTCATCGCGTTGTGCGGCATCGTGCTCGTGTCCGGCGTGTCGTTCTACGGCCTGCTCGACGGCGGCGACACGATCGAGATCCTGACCGCCGGCGCGCTGCCGCCGGTGTCGATCAATCTGCGCTTCGGCTTGTGGGAAGGCTTTTTCACGTTCAGCGTCAACGTGGTCGCGCTGCTCGGCGCATTGCATCTGTGGGATCGTCTGCGCGGCAACTACGCGGCGTTGCTGCTGTACCTGATTCTGGTGATGGGCATCGACGGCATGGTGATGACCCGCGACCTGTTCAACCTGTTCGTGTTTCTCGAGATCGTGTCGATCGCGACCTACGGCCTGTTCGGGCTCGAACGCACGCCCGCCGCGCTCGCCGCCGCGTTCAAGTACATCTTTGCGACCGTGATCGCGTCGACGCTGTTCCTGCTCGGCGCGATGTTGCTGTACTACGTGGCCGGCACGCTGAATATCGACGAACTGCTGTCGCTGCGCAACCAGATCGGCGGCCCGATCGGCACCACCGCGATCCTGCTCGTATTCGCGAGCCTCGTGATCGAGCTGAAGCCGTTTCCGGCCAACGGCTGGGGGCTCGACGTCTACGAGACCGCGCCGAGCGGTGTCGCCGCAATGGTATCGGTCGGCGTATCGGCGGGCGTGTTTTTCGCGCTGCTGAAATTGCTGCCGCTGTTCGACGGCCAGCTCACGCTGCTCGCCGTATCGGGCGGCGTCACGTTCCTGTTTTCGAATCTGCTCGCGATCAAGCAGACGAAACCGCAACGCGTGCTCGGCTATTCGTCGATCGGCCAAATGGCGCTATTGATGCTGTCGCTCGCGTTGCTGCGCCAGATCGGCGCGGATACCTCGATCCCGCTCGTCGTCGGCGGCCTCTTCATCAACCATCTGTTCGCGAAGGCGGGGCTGTTCTGGCTGATCGGCGTGCTGCGACGCCACGGCGACGATGCGCGCGCGATCCTGTCGCGCAGCCCACTGCTGATCGGCCTGCTCGGCCTGTTCCTCGTCGCGATCGCGGGGCTGCCGCCGTTCCCCGGCTTCTGGGCGAAGTGGGAACTCGTGATGCGCCTGACCGCCGCCGGCAAGCCCTACTGGATCGTGCTGATCCTCACCGGCTCGCTGCTCGAAGCGGGTTACATGTTCCACTGGTTCGTGCGCGCGCTGGCTCCGTCGGGTGTCGAAGCCAAAGCTCGCCCCAACCTCGCCGCGCTGCTGCCGCTGCTCGGCGTCGCCGTGCTGCTGATTGCGGCGGCCTATATGGCAGCCGTGTTCTCGGGTGTCGCGTCGCCGTGGATCTTCTCGCCGCTGATGGCGGGCGCGCTGTTCTATGCGGCCGATCGTCTGCCGGGACGCGTGAAAGGCGTGCTCGCGCTGATCGCGATCGGGCTGATCGGCAGTCTGCTCTGCGAGGGCTCGGGCGGTATCGCCGGGTTGTTCACCTGGCTTCTGCTCGCGGGCAGCCTCGTGATCGCAGCGGCGAGTCTCTACCGCGACGACGTACGCGCCGGCTTCTATCCGATGCTGGTCGTGCTGTCGCTGTCGATCCCGGCGCTGCTGCGCTCGTCGACGTCGCTCGAATTCTTCTATAGCTGGGAAATCATCACGCTGTCGTCGTGCTTCCTGATCGCGAAGTGCCGGCGCGCGGGACCGCACGTGCTGACCTTCCTGCTGTTTTCGCTACTGGCCGCGTTCTTCCTGCTGGCGGGCTTCGCCAACATCGCGGCGATCGACGACACCATCGCGCTATCGGCGCTGATCCACTCGGGACCGGAAGCGAACCGCGCGTTCGTGCTGCTCGCGACCGGCTTCCTGATCAAGGCCGGCGCGATCGGCGTGCACGTGTGGCTGCCGGGCGCCTACACCGAGGCGGAAGACGACGTGACCGCGATGCTGTCGGCGGTGGTCAGCAAGGTCGCGATGTTCGGCCTGCTGATCGGCACCTACCTGACCATACGCTCGGAGGTCGGCCTCGAACTCGCGCACGTGATGACGTGGATCGGCATGCTGACGACGCTGTTCGGCGCGCTGATGGCGCTGCGGCAGAACGACTTCAAACGCATGCTCGCGCTGTCGAGCATGAGCCAGATCGGCTATATCGTCACCGCGATCGGCCTGATGAGCCACCTCGGCTGGGTCACCGCGCTGTACCTCGTCGCCAATCACATGTTCGTGAAGGGCATCCTGTTCCTCGCGCTCGCGGGCGTGATCCTGCGCACCGGCACGCGCAACTTCGCCGATGTAGGCGGCCTTGCACGCGAGATGCCGCTCACGTTCGCAATGGTCGTGGTCGCGCTCGTGTCGATGTCGGGCCTGCCGCCGCTGATGGGCTTCGGCGGCAAATGGCTGCTGCTGAGCGCAATGACCGACAAAGGCTGGTACGGGCTCGCGGTGTGCGGGCTGATCGCGACCTGCGCCGGCTTTCTGTACATGCTGCGGCTGCTGAACGGCCTGTTCCTGAAGCCGCGCCCGCCGCAGCGGCAGGCAGTGCGCGAAGCACCCATCATGCTGCTGATTCCGCAGTTCCTGTTCGTGGTCGGCATCGTGATCCTGTCGTTCTTCCCGAAGCTGCTGATCGAGCCGGTGTCGGCCGCGATCGATCCGCAGTTCGCGGCGACGCTGGTGTGGGGCGGCATGTCGCTCGAAAGTATTTACGGGTTCTGGAATCCGACGCCGGTCGTGATCGTCGTGCTGATCGTCACGGCGATCGTGTTCGGGCTCGGTGTGCTGTACTACCGCAGCCGCCGCGGCAACGCGCGCAACGGCCCCGACTTTTACCACTTCTACCGGCCGATCCTGAGCCGCACGGTGCCGCCGGTCGCGCAGATGTTCTGGCGCGGCCTCTCGCACTTCGCGCTCGCGGCGGCGGCATGGATGCGGCGCGTCTATACCGGCAACGGGCAGACCTACGCGCTCTATGTGCTGCTGTATTTTCTCGTGATCTATTTCGCGAGCACGGGCCTGGGCGCGGCGGGCACGCAATGACGACAACGACGCCGCGCGACTCGCGTCATCACTCACTCGCTCGTCGAATCGACCGCTAATTCCGCGCCGCGCTCTCGCGCGGGACGCTGCACGGCCCGGACGAGCCCGCTGCCGCCGCCGCCGCAGAAGAACAGATCCGCGCCGTTCGATTCGAGTCCGGAGATACCCGCGCCGGCCGGCATCTCGACGCTCTCCAGCACCTCGCCGCTGCGCGGATCGATATGCCTGAGTTCGCTCTCGTCACCTTCCCACGTGCCATGCCATAGCTCGCCGTCGACCCACGTGATGCCGGTCACGAAGCGGTTCGATTCGATCGTGCGCAGCACCGCGCCCGTCTCCGGATCGACCTGATAGATTTTTCGCTCCGGATACTGACCGACCCACAGCGAACCCTCGGCCCATGTCAGCCCCGACTGGCCGCCGTCGCCGGGTGCCGCGATCGTCGACAGTACCTGGCCGCTTTGCGGATCGATCTTCTGGATGCGGCCGTCCGCGATCTGGAACAGGTGCTCGCCGTCGAAGGCCGTGCCCGCGTCGGCGGGCACCGCGATCGAGCGCAGCGTCTCGCCGCTCGCCGGATCGAACGCGTCGAGCCGTTCGCCGGTCGCGATCCACACCTGCCGGCCGTCGTAGGTGACCCCATGCACTTTGTCGACGCCCGTAAAGGGCCCATATTCGCGGACGATTCTGGCGGCTGAGCGGTTCATGGTTGCCATCCTAATCACGAAGGGAACGGGGAAGGGAGTAACAAAGCCGTCGCGAATCCGGCGAGGGGCGGCGTCATCCAGCGGCGCGCGCGCCCGTCGCCCACCGGCTGCACCTTGCCGGCCGCGGCGAGCGCGTCGAGCGAGCGCTGCACGGTGCGCTGACTCGCGCCGAGCACGAGAGCAAGCGCGGAACTCGACCACGATTCGCCATCCGACAGAAACGCGAGCAGAGTCGCATGCTCGCTTTCGACCGGCGGCGCCAGCACGACGACCTCGCGCGCATGACGCGGCGCGATTGCGAAGCCGCGCGCCGTCGCACTGACGCTCGCGAGCGTGCCGAGCGCCGCGCGCAGCCGGCCGATCTCGACACGTAATCGCGCGCGATGCGATTCGTCGGCGCGTTTGGCGCGAAACGCGCGTGCGACTAGCGCGTCGCGCGGCACGTCATCGGGCCATGCCTCGCCGAGCATGCGGGCGAGCGCGAACAACACCGGTCGGCTCGCGAGCGCGACCGCCGCGTTCGCATCGCGGATCGCGTAGCGGCAAGCGTCGACGATCAGCGGTCCACCCGCCTGGTTCGAGCTCAGTAGCTTCTCGACTTCATCGAGCAGGATCGGTTCTTCTTCGCCATGCGCGACGATGCGCGCCGCCGGCTGGCTCAGTGTGACCGAGGCGCTTTCGACTTCCGCGATCAACGCGGGAATACCGGCCTCGCGAGCCGCGCGTGCCGCCCGCGCCAGCGCGGCACGCGCAGCGACGCTGCGCAAACGGCGCAGCGCGACCCCCGCGACCACCAGCTCGTGCGCGGCCCGCAACGCGGGCGGGAACAGCCGCGGCTCGAGCGCGGCAAGCTTGCGCTCCGCTTCGTCGAGACGGCCGATCAGCAGCAGACGCCGCGCCGCCAGATAGCGCGCATGCGCGGCATTGACGCGATCGCCGTGCGCATCGAGCGTGGCGGTCGCCGAGTCGAGTGTTCTGGCGGGCCATGCGAGATCGCGCGACGCGAGCGCGATCTCCGCTTCGGCGACCACGCATCGCGCGCGCGCCACCGCATGCTGCGCGCCGAACCCGCGCGCGGCGCCGCGCACCAGCGCCTTGGCGCGCACGAAATCGCCGAGCTGCGCCATCGCAATGCCGCGCAGCGCGAGCGCCGGCGCGTCGTCACGCAGCGCGACGCGGTCGAGCGCACCGAGCGGATCGCCGGCCGCGAGCGCGCGCGCCGCCGCCGAAATCAGCGCGTCCACGGCGTGCGAGTCCGCGCGCAGCACGTCATTGGATCAAGCGAATCCCGCCACACTTGTCACTCCCACCCGGTCGATGTCCACCCCTAATCTAGCATGACCATCAACCGCTACCGACGCCGTCGGGCAAGGGCTCGCGCGGCACGGTACGACCCACGGAGGAACCCACGATGACTACGCATCCGACCGGAACACGCGAACAGTGGCTCGACGCGCGACGCGCGCTGCTCGACGCGGAAAAAGCCCACACGCGACACGGCGACGAACTCGCGCGGCAACGCCAGGCGCTGCCGTGGGTGAGGGTCGACAAAGCCTATCGTTTCGATACCGAAGAAGGCAGCGCATCGCTCGCCGATCTGTTCGGAGGTCGTTCGCAGCTGCTCGTCTACCACTTCATGTTCGGCCCCGACTACAAGGCGGGCTGCCCGTCGTGCTCGTCGATCGCGGACGGCTTCGGCGGCTTCGCCGTGCATCTCGCGCATCACGACGTGATGCTGATGGCGGTGTCGCGCGCGCCGCTCGAAAAGCTGCAGACATACAAGCGGCGCATGGGCTGGACGTTTCCATGGGCGTCGTCGGCAAGCGGCGATTTCAATTTCGACTTCAACGTGTCGTTTACCGAGACGCAGCAGCGCGAAGGCACGATCGAGTACAACTACGCGCGCAACGGTCACGCGATGGACGTGAGCCCCGCGCCCGAACCCGTCGCGCAGTTCGCGGCGACCTGCGGCACCGACGCGGCCACCTTTTCGCGCGACCGGCCCGGCATGAGCGCGTTCGTGCTCGAAGACGGCGACGTCTATCACACGTACTCGACCTACGCGCGCGGCGTCGATGCGCTGTGGGGCATGTATCAGTGGCTCGATCGCGCGCCGAAGGGACGCAACGAGACGGGCATCTGGTGGCGCCGTCACGACGAGTACGAGCGGTCATGAGCCCGCTCGTGCGCGCTGTCTGCGCGAGCGGGCAGCAGTTCGCCACCTGGCGCGCGGCGCGCACATCGCAGCGCGTGTTCGTCGGCGTCTGCGCGTTGGTGTTCGCCGCGAGCGTCGCGGCGACCCTCGCGCACAACGCGTCGATGTCGGCGATGGGCACGCTGCCGATGCCCGGCGGCTGGTCGATGTCGACGCTGTGGATGCCGACCTGCGGGCGCACGTGGGCCCGCGCGGCGGTGTCGTTCATCGGCATGTGGATCGTGATGATGGCGGCGATGATGCTGCCGTCGTTGCTGCCGGCGCTGCTGCGCTATCGCGACGCGATCGGCTCGCGCACAGGTGCGGGCCGACTGGCCCTGCTGACGATGTTCGTGAGCGGCGGGTACACGGTGGTTTGGACGGCGCTTGGCGCGGGCGTGTTTGCGCTGGGCGCGTCGCTCGCGGCGCTCGAATTGCGGTGGCCCGCGCTCGCGCGTTCGGTGCCGCTGGCGGCCAGCATCGTCGTCCTGCTCGCCGGCGCGTTGCAGTTCAGTACGTGGAAAGCCCGCCGCCTCGCCTGCTGCCGCGCGACCCCGAGTCTCGCCGCCGATGCGGCAAGCGCGCGGCGATACGGTCTGCGCATCGGTATCGACTGTGTCGGTTGCTGCGCGGGTCTCACCGCCATTCTGCTGGTCGTCGGCATCATGGATCTGCGCTCGATGGCCGCCGTGACGGTCGCCATCACCGCTGAGCGCCTGGCACCGGACGGCGCGCGCGTCGCACGGGCGATCGGCGCCATAGCCGTCGGCGCGGCCGGCTGGTTGCTCGCTCAGGCCGTGTCAGCCGGCTAATACAGGGTCGCAAAGCGATGCTCGGCAGTCGTACTGTCCCGATATTGTTTTAATTTTGGAAACAGTGAGTTCGGAAATTAGGTATTTACCCTAGTTCCCGCTCCCCCTAGACTGTCATCACTGCTGCAAACAAACGAGTTTCGCAGCCTAACAAGATAAAAACCTGGAGGTAGTTAAAAATGAAATCGCTCGTTCAAGCTGTCGTTATCGCCGCTACCCTCGCTGCTCCGGTTGCCGTTTTCGCTCAATCGAACCAGCCGCTGACCCGCGCGCAAGTCCGTGAAGAGCTGGTTCAGGTCGAAAAGGCCGGCTACAACCCGGCACGTTCGAACCCGAACGAATATCCGTCGAACATTCAGGCTGCCGAAGCCCGCGTCGCCGCGCAAAACAGCGCGGTCGGCGGTGTGACCAGCGGTTCGTCGGAGCAAGGCCGCGCAGCGCAGTAAGCCGCGTTCCCGGTTGGAAAGTTGCTGTTGATGTAGCCGTACCTGCCGGAGCGCTCTGCCATAGCGCTCTCGCAGCTTCCCCTGCTGGCCCGCCATCGCGATTCAATGCGATGGCGGGCCAGTTCCGCTCTGGGGTGCGCCGCCAGTCTCGCGTCAGACCGCGCCCGGGTTGATATACGCGGTCTTCACCGACGTATAGAACTCGCGGGCGTAGGCGCCCTGCTCGCGCGGGCCGTAGCTCGAGCCCTTCCGGCCGCCGAACGGCACGTGATAATCGACACCCGCCGTCGCGGTGTTGACCATCACCATGCCCGCCTGCACATGGCGGCGGAAATGACTCGCGTACTTCAGCGACGTCGTGCAGATGCCGGCCGACAAGCCGAACTCGGTATCGTTGGCAGTCGCGAGTGCTTCCTGGTAGTCCTTGACCTTGATGACCGACGCCACCGGCCCGAACACCTCTTCGCGGTTGATGCGCATCGCCGAGGTCGTCTCGGTGACCAGCGCCGGCGCGAGGAAGTAGCCCTGCGTCGAGCCTTCGACGCGCTCGCCGCCGAACACCGTGCCGCCCTCTTCGCGCGCGACCGCCAGATAGCGCTCGTCCTGTGCCAGTTGCTTGTCGTCGACGACCGGACCGATCTGCGTGCCGTCCGCGAGCGCATCGCCGACCTTCAGCGCGCGCATGCGCGCCTTCATCGCATCGATGAAACGGTCATGGATCCCGGCGGTCACGATCAGCCGGCTCGACGCCGTGCAACGCTGGCCCGTCGAATAGAACGCGCCGTTGACGCAGGCTTCGACCGCGACGTCGAGATCGGCGTCGTCGAGCACGACCATCGGGTTCTTGCCGCCCATTTCGAGCTGGAATTTCTTGCCCGACTCGAAGCACTTCGCGCCGATCGCGCGACCCGTCGAGACGGAACCGGTAAAGCTGATCGCATCCACATCCGGCGACGACACCAGCGCCTCGCCGACCACCGAGCCGCGCCCCATCACGAGGTTGATCACGCCCGCCGGCGCGCCCGCCTCGGCGATGATCTTGACGAGCTCCCACGTGCTGCCCGGCACCAGATCGGCCGGCTTGATCACGACCGTGTTGCCGTACGCGAGCGCCGGTGCGATCTTCCACGCCGGAATCGCGATCGGAAAATTCCACGGCGTGATCAGGCCGACCACGCCGACCGGCTCGCGCGTCATTTCGACCGTCATGCCCGGCCGCACCGACGGCACGATTTCGCCGCCGAGGCGCAGCGCTTCGCCAGCGAAGAACTTGAAGATCTGCCCGGCGCGGCCCACTTCGCCGATCGCCTCGGGCAGCGTCTTGCCCTCTTCACGCGCGAGCAGCTTGCCGAGCTCCGCCTTGCGCGCGAGGATCGCGCTGCCCGCCTGATCGAGCACATCGAAGCGCTGCTGCGGCGTGGACAGCGACCACGTCGCGAACGCCTTGCGCGCGGCGCTGATCGCGCGGTGCGTCTGCTCGGCGTCGGCCTGCGCGAATTCGCCGATCACGTCGTCGAGATTCGACGGATTGACGTTGCGCGACACGCTCGCGCCGTCGACCCACTGTCCATCGATGTAGTTTGCAAATTGACTCATGTCCTGACTCTCCTTTCGAAAACTGCAGCGACTCTCCGGTTACTCAGCAACCAGCAGGCCGCGAGCCGCGAGGTTGCGATACAGCGCGCGAACGCCGAACGTCCACGGTTCGATTTCGGTCGACAAACGCACCGTGTTGGTCAGCGCGCCGAGCTGCGGCGTCGAGATCGTCACGCGGTCGCCGAGGTGGTGCGTGAAACCGCCGCCGGGCGCGTCGCGGTCCTTGATCGGCGAGAACATCGTGCCGAGGAACAGCATGAAGCCGTCCGGGTACTGGTGGTGACGGCCGCAGGTTTGCGCGACGAGGTCGGCCGGGTCGCGGCTGATCTCGCTCATGTGGCTCACGCCGTCGAGCACGAAGTCGTCGTCGGCGCCTTCGACGCGCAGCGACACGCTCGCGCTGCGCACCGAGTCGAGCGAGAACGTGCCGTCGAACAGCCGCACGAACGGGCCGATCGCGCACGAGCCGTTGTTGTCCTTGCACTTGCCGAGCAGCAGCGCCGAGCGGCCTTCGATGTCGCGCAGGTTCACGTCGTTGCCGAGCGTCGCGCCGACGATGCCGCCGCGGCTATTCACCGCCAGCACGATCTCCGGCTCCGGGTTGTTCCACACCGACGCGGCGAGCAGGCCGACGTCCGCACCGAAGCCGACCGCCGACATCGGCTGCGACTTCGAAAATACCTCGGCGTCCGGACCGATGCCGACTTCCATGTATTGCGACCACGCATCACGTCGTTCGAGTTCTGCCTTCAGCTTCATCGCGGCTTCCGAGCCCGGCTTGATCTTCGACAGGTCGGTGCCGATCGTCGATGCGATCGTCTCGCGCACTTCCTTCGCCTTTGCCGGATCGCCGCCGGCCTGCTCCTCGATCACGCGCTCGATCAGGCTCACCGCGAACGTGACGCCGCAGGCCTTGATCGCCTGCACGTCGCACGGGGCGAGCAGGCGCACGGCGGGCGCGTCGGCGCCGGGCTGATTCGCCGCGAGCAGCTGCGCAACCGGCCCGAGCGGTACGCCCGGCGCGCTGCGCGCGAGTTGCGCGGCATCGTCGCGCTCGAACAGATCGGCGGTGGTCGGCACGGTCGCGGTGATGTCGAACACCTCGCCGCCGCGCACGACGACCACGCACGGTCCTTCGTGCTGCTCGGTCTTGCGCCACACGCGGCCGATCAGCAGCGCATCGTTCAGATCATCGGGAAGAAAGCTGGAGGAGGAAGTTGCGGACATGGGATGGGCTCTGTCGAATAAGTGGAGAAACGGGCAAGGCCGGGCGTCGCGTTGCGTGCGAAGCCCGGCCTTGTCACCTGCATGTCAATGCGAATGGCGTGGATTGCCGCGCTCGGCAATCACCTTCAGATAAAGCGTCGCCGGTTCGAGACAGCCGCCGGTCGAAAGCTGGCCGACCGTCTTGCGGTACAGCTCCTGCCACGGCGTTTGCGCGGGCGGAATCTCGAACTTCACGGTTTCGCGGCGTCGCGCGAGTTCGGCTTCGTCGACCAGCACGTCGACGCTGCGCGAATTCAGATCGACCCGGATGCGGTCGTTCGTGCGCAGGAGCGCAAGACCGCCGCCCACCGCCGCTTCCGGCGACATGTTCAGAATCGACGGGCTCGCGGACGTGCCGCTCTGACGCCCGTCGCCCAGGGTAGGCAGCGAGGTGATGCCCTGGCGCACGAGCGCCGCCGGCGGCGCCATGTTGACCACCTCGGCGCTGCCCGGATAGCCGACCGTGCCCGTGCCGCGAATCACGAGGATGCAATGCTCGTCGATTTCGAGCGACGGGTCGTTGATGCGCGCGTGATAGTCCTCGGGACCGTCGAACACGATGGCGCGTGCTTCGAAGGTGTTTTCCGCGCCAGGCTCGCTCAGATAGGTCTTGCGGAACGCATCGCCGACCACCGACATCTTCATGATCGCGCTGTCGAAGAAGTTGCCCGACAGCACCATGAAGCCCGCGCCGTGCTTCAGCGGTTCGTCGGTCGTCTTGATGACCTCGCGATCCGGCGTGGGTGCGGCGGCCGCGATTTCGCCCATCGTGCGGCCCGACACGGTCAGGCACTCCTCGTGCACGAGGCCGCCTTTCGCGAGTTCGCGCATCACCGCCGGCACGCCGCCCGCGCGATGGAAGCTCTCGCCGAGATATTCGCCGGCGGGCATGCAGTTGACGATCAGCGGCACCTGCTCGCCGACGCGCTGCCAGTCCTCCAGACTCAGCTCGACACCCATGTGCCGCGCGATCGCGATCAGATGCGGCGGGCAGTTGGTCGACGCGCCGAGCGCCGAAGCGACGACGATCGCGTTTTCGAACGCTTCCTTCGTCATGATCTTCGATGGCCGCAGGTCTTCGCGCACCAGGTCGACGATGCGCTTGCCGGTCGCGTAGGCCATCTGGCCGCGCTCGCGGTAGGCGGCCGGAATGCTCGCGCAACCGGGCAGCGACATGCCGAGCGCTTCGGCGAGGCTGTTCATCGACAGCGCGGTGCCCATCGTGTTGCAGTGACCGATCGACGGCGACGACGCGGTGGTCAGCTCCATGAAGCCTTCGTAGTCGATCTCGCCGGCCGCGAGCAAATTGCGCGCATGCCAGATCACGGTGCCCGAGCCGACGCGCTCACCATGGTGCCAGCCGTCGAGCATCGGGCCGCCGGACAGCACGATCGCCGGCATGTCGACGGTGGCCGCGGCCATCAGGCACGCGGGCGTGGTCTTGTCGCAGCCGGTGGTCAGCACGACGCCGTCGAGCGGGAAGCCGTGCAGGATCTCGACGAGGCCGAGGTAGGCGAGATTTCGGTCGAGCGCGGCGGTCGGGCGGCGGCTCTGCTCGGCGAGCGGATGCACCGGAAACTCCATCGGAATGCCGCCCGCGTCGCGAATGCCGGCCTTCGTGCGCGCCGCGAGTTCGATGTGATGCCGGTTGCACGGCGCGAGATCGCTGCCCGTCTGCGCGATGCCGATGATCGGCCGGCCCGACTGCAACTCTTCGCGCGTCAGGCCGTAGTTCATGAAACGCTCGACGTACAGCGCCGTCATATCCGCGTGCGAAGGATCGTCGAACCATTCCTGGCTGCGCAGCCGGCGCGGGGTGGATGCTGACATGATGCTTATCTCTCTGTCTTGATGAGGGTTGCTTATGCGTGCTCTGCGTGTTTGCGTGCATGCGCCGTCTCGCGGCCGGGCCCACCGTCTTCATTCGACGGGGTCCGCGCCAGCATCGCGCGCGGCACGAGCAGGATCAGCACGCAACTGACCAGCAGACACGCTCCGAGCGCGTAAGTGCCGTTGTTGATGTCGCCGGTCAAATTTTTCGCCACGGCGGTAATCATCGAACCGGTAAAGCCGGACAGGTTGCCGATCGCGTTGATCATCGCGATGCCCGCCGCCGCCGCGGCACCCGACAGCAGCTGTCCCGGGAAGGTCCAGTAAATCGGCATCAAGGCGAGGATGCCGGCGGTGGCGATCGTCAGAAACGTGATCGCCCACACCACATGATGCGCCAAAGCCGCGCTCATGATCAGACCGAGTCCGCCAATCAGCGCCGGAATCGCAGCATGCAGGCGCCGCTCGCCGGTTTTTTTCGAGTGCGCAGCGTTCGCGAGCGTCGCGATGATCGCCACGCCGTACGGGATCGCGGTCAACAGACCGATATGCAGCGGGTCCTGCACGCCGGTCGCCTTGATGATCGACGGCAGCCAGAATGCCAGGCCGTAGAAGCCGGTATTGAACGTGAGCAGGATCGCGACCAGTAGCCAGACGCGCGGATCGCGCACCGCCGAACCGAAGCGCGCGGTCTTGTGCGTGCTCTCGCGCTGCAGATTCGCCGCAAGCAGGCTTTTCTCTTCCGGCGTGAGCCAACGAGCGCGGTCGATGCCGTCGTCGAGCGAGAAGTACACGACGAACGCGGTCAGCAGCGACGGCACGCCCTCGATCAGCAGCATCCACTGCCAGCCCTGATAGCCGAGCAGGCCGGCCGTATGCTCCATCAGCCAGCCCGACACGACGCCGCCGAGCATTAGGCTGACCGGCATCGCGATCAGAAAGCCGGACATCACGCGGCTTTGCCGCTGCGCGGGAAACCAGAAATTCAGGTACAGAATCACGCCGGGGAAGAAGCCGGCTTCGCAGATCCCTAGCAGGAAGCGCAGGATATAGAACATCGTCGCGGTTTCGACGTGCGCGAGGCGCGCAAGCGGCGCGACGAACGCGAGCGCCATCGACACGAGCCCCCACGTGAACATGATCCGCGCAATCCAGAAACGCGCGCCGTAGCGATGCAGGAACACGTTGCTCGGCACTTCGAAGATGAAGTAACCCCAGAAGAACACGCTCGCGCCGATCGCGTACATCGTGTCGGACAGGCCGAGATCGTCGAGCATCTGCAGCTTCGCGAAGCCGACGTTCACGCGATCCAGATATGCGACCACGTAGCACAGCAACAGCACCGGCAGCAGCCGGCGCACGACCTTGCGATAGGTCTTTTCCTCGAACTCGTCGACGCGCTTGGCGGGCGCGGCGATTGCGGACGGTAGAGCGCTCATTCGTATCTCCAGCAGCGTATTTTTCGTGGGAAATGCCGTTGCGTCGCTGCTCATGCGACGCGAGCCGGCAAACATCGCCGTAAAGTTACCGGTAACATTTCAGGTTGTGGATGTTACGCGCGGCGTACCATCCGGACAACCAAGGGATATCCCTGATCTGCTTAACTAAGGGGAGTTCGAGTGCGCCATTTACGCGCTCTCGCGCGCGATCACCGTGAAATCGATCTTCACCGCTTTCCTGCGCTGCACCTCGCCCGCTTCGCGATCCGCGAGCGCCGCGAGCAGCGTTTCGCCGGCGCGCAGGCCGATGCCGTACGCGTCGACCGACACCGTCGTGATGCTCGGCTGACAGCACCACGACACCTCGAAGTTACCGAAACCGGCAACCGCGATGTCGCCCGGCACCGACAGCCCGCGTCGATGACACTCCATGATCGCGCCGAACGCCGACATGTCGCTCACGCACATCACGGCCTCGGTGTCGGGCCACTTGTCGAGCAACGCGCCGATCGCGGGCCCGCCGTGGCTCATCGTGATCGGCGAATCGCCGAGCCGGATCACGCGCGGCTCGCCAAGCCCCAGCGCCTTGACTTCGGCGACGTAGCCGCGCATCCGGTCATGCCCGCGCCGATCGCGCTCGCTCGCGCCGGCGATGAAGCCGATCCGCCGGTAACCGCGCTCGTACAGATGCCGGACCATCGCGCGCGCCGCCGCGGAGTTCGAAAAGCCGACGACCGTATCGATCGGATCGCTGGGCAGATCCCACATCTCGACGACCGGAATGCCGGCGCGCTGCAGCAGCATGCGCGTCGCCTCGGTATGCCGGGCGCCCGTCAAGGCGACGCAGCGCGGCTGATGACGCAGCATCGAGCGCACCAGCAGTTCTTCCTGTTCGAGGCGGTAGTCCGTATCGCCGAGCAGCAGTTGCAGACCATGCGGACTCAGCGCGGCATTCAGGCCGCGCACGGTGTCGGAGAAGTTGGAGCTGGACAGCGACGGCACCAACACCGCGACGAACTCCGAGCGTCCCGACGACAGCGCACCGGCCGCCGCATCGGCGACGTAGCCGAGTTCGTCGATCACCTTCTGCACGCGTTCGCGGGTTGCCTGCGACACGTTGCGGCCCGCGAGCACGCGCGACACGGTCATCTTCGAGACGCCCGCGCGTTCGGCTACATCGGACATGCGGGGTGGGACAGGCAGCCTGGACGTCATGATAGGAATCGGGCGAATGCGCGAGAGTCACGGAACGCACATGATAGCGGGCTGCTCCTTACGGAGCGACCAGGCAACGTCAGGGTTGCGTTATGCAGCTTGTTCTGTCGCTGGGTTTTGTCGCTGGGTTTTGTCGTTTTAGCGCTCGAAGCCCACCGTGCAGCGCGCCTGAGCCTGCCCCGCCACCGGCGCGCGGAACGAGAACAGCCCGCCCGCCTGCGGCTGATGCTGCCGTTCGACGGCCGTCAGCCCCTTCCATGCGGTCGACACATAGACGGTTTGCAGATCGTCGCCGCCGAACGCGAGCTTCGTCACGTTCGCGCACGGCAACGGCACCTGATCGACCAGCTCGCCCGCCGGCGAGTAACGCTCGATCCGCCAGCCGCCGAACAGCGCGATCCACACGAAGCCGTCGGCGTCGACGGCCATGCCGTCGGGATGGCCGTCGCCCGAGATCGCGGCGAAGATGCGCTTGCCCGACAGCGTGCCGTCCGCGGCGACGTCGAACGCATAGACCACGCGCCGCATCGTGTCGTTGTGATACAACGTGCGGCCGTCCGGGCTCATCGCCGGGCCGTTCGTGATCACGTAGTCGTCGTCCTGCGCAATGGCCGCGCCTTGCTCGTTCACGCGATACAGCGTGCCGCTCGGCGCCTGTTCCGCATCGTCCATCGAGCCGAACCACAGGCGTCCGTTGGCATCGACGAAACCGTCGTTCAGGCGGTTGCCCGGCAGATGCGGTTCAACGTCGACGAGCTTGCTGAACTCTCCGCTCGCCGGATCGAAGCGATGCAAGCCGGACGGCAGCCCGCACACGAACGTGCCGTTGGCGAGCGGCGCCAGAAAACCGGGCTGGTCGGGCGCCTGCCACGTCCGCTGCTCGCCGGTCGCGACCGACAGCCGATGAATCCGGCGCCCCTTGATATCGACGAAATACACCGCGTTTTCGGCAGCCTGCCACAGCGGCCCTTCGGCCAGCTCGGCGCCGACCGCCCATACGCACACAGGGACCGGCATGCTCATTCTCCGTACCACCCTGCGTCGACGAAGTAATCACGGCCCGAGCAGCGCGAAGCGTCGTCGGAGGCGAGGAACAGCGCCATGCGCGCGACGTGCTCGGGTTCGATGCGCAGTGGCAGACACTGGCTCGCGACGACCTTCGCTTCGCTCTCGGCCGATTGCCACAGCTGCATCTGCCGCGGCGTCTTCACCGCACCCGGGATGATGCAGTTCACGCGGATGCCCGCGCTGCCGAGATCGCGCGCCAGACCACGCGTGAGCCCTTCGATGCCGGCCTTGGCGGTCATATAGATCGCGAGGTTCGGCAGCGCGACGTGCCACGACACCGAGCCCAGATTCAGGATCACGCCGCTCCCCGCGCGACGCATGCCGTTCGCCGCGGCCTGCGCGCAGAAGAACTGGTGGCGCAGATTCACCGCGATGCGGTCGTCCCAGTAGCTCGTGGTGAGCTCGCCGATTTCGTGCCGGTCGTCGTTGCCGGCGTTGTTGACGAGTACGTCGATCGGGCCCGCGGCCTCTTCGATTGCCGCGAACGTGCTGTTGATCGCGTCGACATTTTTCAGGTCGCAGCGGCGGAACAGCGGCGGATGCTTCGCGTCGCGAAGCGTTTCCTGCAGCGCGAGCGAATCATGCTCGGCGACGTCGAGGAAGAACACGCGCGCGCCTTGCTGCGCGAAGGCTTCGACGATCGCGGCGCCGATCCCGCTGCCGCCGCCGGTCACGACGATGGTTTTGTCCGCCAGGCTTGGATAGGTTGCGTACGACATCAGATTTTCCACTGGTTACGAGTAGGACCACACAAAGGGCGGCGCACGCCGCCCTGCCCCGCCGCTTACGCCACGATCTCGACTTCGCTCAGCATGCGCCAGTTGCGTTCGAGCGTTCTGGTCGCGGAGCCCGCGACCGTGACTGTACCGCTCAGATGAATGTCGCGGCTCGAACTGCCGATCAGCAAGTCGAAGTCACCGGGCTCGACGATACGCTCACCGCGCGCATCGGTGAAGTTCAGCATGTCGACCGGCAGCTTCACGCGCACCCGCGCCGATGCACCAGCCGCGAGCGGCACGCGCGCAAACGCCTTCAGCTCCCGCACCGGCCGCGCAACCGACGCATGCCGATCGCGCACGTAGATCTGCACGATCTCGGTGCCATCGCGCGCACCGATGTTGTCGACCGTGAAGCTCAACTCGATCGTACCGTTTTCGAGCGGCACTTCACCGTGCGCGAGCGCGAGATCGCTGTAACGGAACCGCGAATAACCGAGACCGAAACCAAACGGATAGCGGCAGCCGAAATGGTATGCAATCGGCGTACCCGCGCTCTTCAGACGATGGTTATACACGTACGGCACGGCGCCCGCGCTCTTCGGCACCGACAGCGGCAGACGGCCGCTGAAATTGGCGCGGCCCACCAGCAGATCGGCCAGCGCGTCGGCGCCACGCTCGCCCGGCGCGAACGCCATGATCTGCGCGGCGATGCGGTCTTCGAGACCGCCGAGATTGTACGGGCGGCCGCCCGTCATCACGACGACCGTCGGCGTGCCGCTATCGACCACCGCCTGCAGCAACGCCTGCTGCACGCCCGGCAGGTCGAGGCTGTCGGTATCGGACCCTTCGCCGACCGTGCCGGACTGGAACAGGCCCGCCAGATCGCCGACGAACACCAGCGCGACGCCCGCTTGCCGCGCGGCCTCGACCGCGGCGGCGATGCCGTCGGTGTCCTTGCTGATCAGCTCGTCGCAATGCGCGTCGCCGGTCAGATCGAGCGACACGTCGCCCGGGAACACCGGCGCGCCGGCGCGACGTTCCTTGATGATGTCGCAGCCCTGCGCATGAATCACGCGCTCGTTGCCGAGCAACGCGCGCAGCGAGCGCAGCGGCGTCGAGATCGCAGCGGTGGACTGCTCGCCGCTGTTGATCAGATGCACCGGGAAGCTGTAGCCGGCGAGCAGCGCGAGCGGATCGTCGGCGGTCGGGCCGATCACCGCGATCTTGTCGGCGCCGTTCGCGTCGAGCGGCAGCACGTCGCCTTGATTGTGCAGCAGCACCGCCGATTGGACCGCGACCTGGTACGCGGTATCGCCCGCGGCCGCGCTCTTCACGTCGACGCGTTCGACATCGACGTACGGATTCTCGAACAGGCCGAGCTGGAATTTCACGCGCAGCACGCGCGACACGGCGGTGTCGATCGTCGCTTCGGTGATCTCGTTGCGCTCGAGCGCTTCTTTCAGATGCACCGCGCACTCGTGGCCCGGCAGCTCGACGTCGAGGCCGGAGTTGAACGCGAGGGCCGCGGCCGACGCGCTGTCGCGCGCTACCGCATGGTGGCTGTACAGCAGATCCACGCCGGCGTAATCGGCGACGACGAGACCGTCGAAGCCCCACTTCTCGCGCAGCGTGTCGTTCAGCAGTGCGCGATCGCCATGACAGGGCACACCGTCGACGTCGTGATAGGCGGGCATCACCGAGCCCGCGTTCGCGAGCTTCACGGCCATTTCGAACGGCAGCATGAACACGTCGTTGAGCTCACGCGGACCGACGTGCACCGGCGCGTGATTGCGGCCGCCTTCGCTCGCCGAATGACCGACGAAATGCTTGAGCGTCGCGAGCAGATCGCGCTGTTCGCCTTGCAGGCCCTTCACGTAATGGCACGCGAGCACGCCGACCAGATACGGGTCTTCGCCGAGCGTCTCCTCGGTGCGGCCCCAGCGCGGGTCGCGCGACACATCGAGCACCGGCGCGAGCCCCTGGTGACAGCCGATCGAGCGCGCCTGCTCGCCGATGATCGTGCCCACTTCGCCGACCAGGCGCGGATTCCACGTCGCCGCATAGTTCAACGGCGACGGGAACAGCGTCGCGTCCTTGATCATCAGTCCGACGAGGCACTCCTCGTGCGACATCACCGGAATGCCGAGGCGCGTGTCTTCGACCATCTTGCGCTGCAGCTCGTTGAGCGCGCGCACGCCTTCCTTCGGATCGACCGTATGCGTGCCGAGCGGACGCGTGATCTGGCCGAGGCCGTGCTGCAGGATCTCGTCGACCGTGATCTGGTTGGCGCTGCCTGCGAAATCGATGCTACGCGCCTTGTGCTTGCCATCAGCCGACAGCTTCAGCCACGCGGCGTGAAGCTGCGCAATCTTTTCGTCGAGCGTCATGCGCGCGAGCAGGTCGGCCACGCGCTCTTCCACGGCTGCCGTTGGATTGCGGTAGAGCGGGACCTCACTTTGGCGAAGCAACATCGAAAACTCCTTTTTTTTATCCTGGTGTACGAAGCGCATGAAGCGCCGACAAATCCGTTGTTCCTGACAAGCGTGCGGCAGGGCGTTGCTTCAGCCCGGATGCCATCCCCTTGGGTTTCAGATACCTTTCCGTGCTTCGCAGTCCTGCTAATCTATCGAACGCAGCCGCGACTCGAAATTCGTCGCAGTTGATCAACTACGTCGTTCGTTGCGTCTAACGACGCGATGCAGTGGGACCGCGCTTGCTCGCGTCGAGCACGCAAACGCGATCGCAAGCGGATCAGTGCAGACGCGGCAGCGCGAAATCCTTGTCGTCGAATACGTGGCACGCGTGCGGTGCAAACGCCAGCTCGACGCGTTCGTCGTGCGTCACGCCACCGTCGCCGGGCAGTTTGGCGATCATCGCGTTGCCGTCGCGCACGCCGCCGTCCACGTGCACGTAGCTGTGCTCGCCCATCCGTTCGACCAGACGCACGGCGCAGCGGATCGTCTGCACGCCGGGCTGCGCCGACGGCAGCGCGAGGTGCTCCGGCCGGATGCCGAGCGTGATCTGCGAGCCGACCTGCTGCCGGCGGCCGTCGACCTCGGCGCGCACGCGCTCGCCTGTGGTCAGCTCGACCTGAATGCCCTTGTCGTCGATCGCGAGGATCGTGCCCGGCATGAAGTTCATCTTCGGCGAACCGATGAAGCCCGCGACGAAGCGGCTCTTCGGCCGGTGATACAGATCGAGCGGCGCGCCGATCTGCGCGATGCTGCCGTGTTTTTCCATCTCGGCGCCGGCGTGCAGCAGCACGATCTTGTCGGCGAGCGCCATCGCTTCGATCTGGTCGTGCGTCACGTACACCGCGCTCGCGCGGTTGAACTCTCGATGCAAACGGGCGATTTCAGTACGCGTCTGCACGCGCAGGGCGGCGTCGAGATTCGACAGCGGCTCGTCGAACAGGAACACGCCCGGCTCGCGCACGATCGCGCGCCCGATCGCCACCCGTTGGCGCTGGCCGCCGGACAGCGCCGCGGGGCGCCGTTCCAGATAGCTGTCGAGTTGCAGTGCGGCAGCAGCGCTGCGCACCTTCTTGTCGATGATGGCCTTATCGACTTTCGCCTGACGCAGACCGAACGCCATGTTCTCGTACACGCTCATGTGCGGATAGAGCGCGTAGTTCTGGAACACCATCGCGACCTGGCGCTTCGCGGGTTCGACGTTGTTCATCAGTTGACCGTCGATGCGCAGTTCGCCGTCGGTGATCGATTCGAGACCGGCGATCATGCGCAGCAGCGTGGACTTGCCGCAGCCCGACGGCCCGAGGAACACGCAGAATTCGTCCTTGCCGACTTCGAGGTTGGCGTCGCGGATCACCGAGTTACCGCTCGTATAGGACTTCTGTACGTTAGTGAGAGAGATGCTTGCCATATCGTTTGTGCGAAGTTCGGTGTGCGGGCCACGTGAGCCCACACGATTCGAGGTGGTGTGCGATGCGGATCAGCCCTTGAGCGAGCCAGCCATCATCCCCTTGATCACGCGCTCCTGACCGAACGCGTAGGCAACGATCAGCGGCAACGACGTGAGCACGAGCACGGACAGCATCGATGGAATGTTCGACGCGTATTGCCCCATGAAGTCCCAGATCGCGAGCGGCAGCGTACGGTGCTCGGACGTCGACGTGAGCATGTACGCGAAGATGAACTCGTTCCACAGACCGATGCCGTTGAAGATCGTCACAGTGGCGAGCCCCGGTGCCGACAGCGGGAAGAAAATCCGCCAGAAGATGCGGAACGGGCTGCAGCCGTCGAGTTGCGCGGCTTCTTCAAGCTCGCGCGGAATCTGGCGCATGAACTCGGTCAGGATGAAGATCGACACCGGCAGACTGAGGGCCACATACGGGCCGAGCAGCGCGAACGCAGTGTCGTAAAGACCGAGGTTGCGCGTGAGCAGATAGATCGGCACGAGCGTCGCATGCAACGGCACGATCATGCCGGCTACCACGAGACCGAACAGCGTCTTGTTCAGCGAGAAGCGCAAGCGCGCAAACACGTAGGCCGCCATCGCACTGATGATGACGATCAGCAGCACCGACACGCCCACCGTGAACACGCTGTTACGGAAATAGGTGAAGAACGGACCCTGCAGCACAGCCGCGTAATTGCCCAGATACAGGCGGCTCGGCGGCGCCCACACCGACGTCGCGAAGGTCTCTTCCTGGCTCTTGAAGCTCGAGGCGACCATGAAGAGAAACGGAATCGTCGTGACTGCGAGCCAGATCAGTGCCAGCAGAGGAACCCCAACGCGGGGGAAGCGTAGTTTCTTGTTCATGGTTCAGACCTCGGTTGCATAACGGCGGGTGAAGTACATCGACACCGCCGCCACCGTGATGACGATAAGGAACATCGCCGAGCCGATGGTGCTGCCGTAGCCGAGTTGGAACGAACTGAACACCGTGCGATACATGTAGGTGGCCATCACCTCGGACGAGCCTTCGGGGCCGCCGCCGGTCATCACGAAGACGAGATCGAAGTAGCGCAGCGAGCCGAGCACGGACAGCAGCACTGCCGTGCGCACCGTGCCTTGCAGGTGCGGCAGCTTGATGCGCCAGAAAATGGTCCACTCGGATGCGCCGTCGAGCAGCGCGGCCTCGTTGACCTCGGCCGGCATCGACGACAGGCCGGCGAGGAACAGAATCATGTAGAAAGGCGCGTTCTGCCAGATGATCACGGCGATGGTCGCACCCAGCGAGAAATGCGGGTCGCCCAGCCAGTCCTTTGCGAGACCATCAAGCCCGAATGCCTGCAGCGCGACGTTGACCGGACCGAAATTCGGATCGTAGATTTGCTTGAACAGCACGCCGATCGCCACGCTCGACATCAGCAGCGGCAGAAAATAGAGAACCTTGAGCAAGCGCGAGCCACGGCCGGCCTTTTCCAGCAGCACGGCGAGCGCGAGCGCGATCGGCAGCTGGATGACGATCGACGCGACGGCAAGGATCACGTTGTTCTTCAGCGATTGCCAGAACACCGTGTCGTGCGCGAGCCGCTCCCAGTTCGCGAGCCCGATATAACGGGCAGTGTTGCCGAGGCCGTTCCAGTCGAGCAGCGACAGCCGCAGGCTGGAGACGAGCGGATAGAGCAGGAACACGGCCAGCAGCAGCAGCGACGGCGCAAGAAACACGACCGTGACGAGCGTTTGCGACGAGAATCTCAGCCGGCGTTCGGGTGTAGCGGAAAGTGCGATATTCACGGGCTTGTATGCCAGCCGGCACCTTGCGGTGGCGGCCGGACTTTTCTTTGAGACTGGAGATTAACCGCCCTTCTTCGAAGCGGCTTCCATTTGCTGCGCAGCAGCTTCAGGCGTCACCGACAGGCCGAACAGCGCCTGCGTCGTGTCCTTGTGCATTTCGCCGAGGGCCGGCGGCAGTGCCTGGTCGTACCAGAGCTGCACGCTCGGAGCCGCGGCCAGCAGTTGCTGCAGACGCTGCGTGAACGGATCGTCGATCTTGACGGTGTTGACCGGCGGCAGCTTGTGGTCATCCGTCGCGCGAGCCTGCATTGCCTGTTCGTCGGTCAGTGCCTGGATCAGCTTGAACGCTGCCTCCGGCGTCTTGCACTCGGTCGAGATGCTGAGGAAGCCGTCGCCAACCGTACCGATCAGGTCGCGCGGATCACCCTTGCCGCCCGGCACGCTCGGGAACGCGAAGAAGTCCAGGTCCTTCGAGAACGTCGGATTTTCGTTTGCGATCGTCGAAGCTTCCCATGCGCCCATCAGCTCCATGGCGGCCTTGCCCGTGTACAGCAGACGACGCGAGGCGCCCGAGTCGTAATCAAGACCGTTGATGCCCGGTGCGAACGCGCCAGCCTTCACGAGCTCCTGAATGCGCTTGCCGGCTTCGACGAACGCCGGATCTTCGAAGCCCTTGCCCTTGCCTGCGATCGCGTCCTTCACGACTTGCGGACCACCGATACGGTCGACGAGGTACATGTAGTACATCGAACCGGTCCACTTGTTCTTGTTCGCGAGCGAGAACGCTGCAACGTTGTGCTGCTTCAGCACGTCGACGACGTGCATCAGTTCATCCCACGTCTTCGGCGGCGTGATGCCGTACTTCTTGAAGACTTCCTTGTTGTAGAAGATCACCGCGGCCGCTGCGTTTTCGGCAGCAACACCGTAGGTCTTGCCGTCGAACGTCGTGACGTCCCACGACGATTGCATGAAGCGGCCGCGATACGACGGATCCTTGCTCAGGTACGGCGTGAGGTCGACGATCTGGCCGGACTTCACGTACTCGTGCAGGCCGCCGCCGCCCCAGTTCTCGAACACGCACGGCGGCTGGTTCGCGCCGAATGCGACCTTCAGCTTCGTCTTGTAGGCCTCGTTCAGGACGTGCGAATTCTCGACCTTGTAGCCCGGGTCCGCTTTCTCGAAGCGATCCGACGCATCACGAATGATCTTGCTCGACGACGCATTGGTCTGCTGGTCCCATACCGTGATCGTCTTGGAGTCCGCCGCTACGGCGCTCGAAACAACTGCAGACATCGAAAAAAGCAGCGCCGTCGCGCCGATGATGGACCGCGCTTTAAACAAAGCCGGGTACGCCATGTGTGTGTCCCCTCGTCTGGATTTTTAAGAAACCGCCGGAACGTTAACGTTAGCCTTAACGTTAGTGAATGTTAGGTTGATGCGGGAAGTAAGGCTATGCGGGATTTTACCTGGTCCCGACGGGCTGCACCGCAACAGCCCTATAAGATTGACCGATTATGAGGAAGCTGAAATATAAAGGGTTCTGCTAGAATAGCGACTACATAAACGGTATCGCTAACGCGATTAGCGAGTCGACCCATCCAATGACCTCTCGCACACCTTCGACCCGCATGGCCAGGCAAACCCCCACGCTTGAGCACGTCGCCAAGCTTGCCGGGGTGTCCCAGATGACCGCGTCGCGCGCCCTCAACGGCCGTCCCGGCGTGTCGCGCGAAACCCGCGACGAAGTCCTGCGAATCGCGTCGGACATCGGGTACGTCGTCAACCGCACCGCGCAGAAACTGTCGGGCGGTCGCAACGGCATCATCGGCATCATCACCCCGACACTCGACACGCAATTTTCCAGCGAACTGATTCTCGGCGCGGGCCGCGCGGCGCGTGGTGCGGGCTGCGAGATGCTGGTCTACACGGTGTTCGACGAAGACCGTCATACGCATCACGACCTGCTCGGACTCATCCAGCAATTCTCCGACGGCATCCTCGCCATTCTTCCGCGCGAGTCGCTGTGCCTCGAGGCGCTCGCCACCGCCAAGGTGCCGGTCGTCGTCGTCGATCAGCGCGGCACGCTGACGGGCTTCCCGTCGGTATCGGTCGACAACTACGGCGGCGCCTGTCTCGCGGTCGAGCACCTCGCGGAACTCGGCCACAAGCGCATCGCGTTTCTGGCCGGCGACGAAACGATCGAAGGCGTGCGCGACCGGCAACGCGGCTATCGCGACACGCTGGCTCGCCTCGGCCTGCCGCGCGAAGACGCGCTGGTCGCCGCGGGCGACCTGTCGCAAATGATGGCGTTCGACGTCACGTTCGACCTGCTGAACCTCGCCGAGCCGCCCACCGCGATCTTCACAGCCAACGACCAGAGCGCGTTCGGCGTGATCGCCGCAATTCGCGAAGCGGGCCTGCGCGTGCCGGACGACATCTCGGTGATCGGCTTCGACGACATCCCGATGTCCGAGCAATTTCACCCCGCGCTCACCACGATCCGCCAACCGTTCCAGCAAATGGCGCGCTCCGCGGTCAACACGCTGCTCGCGCAGATCGCCGGGATCGACGCCGCTTCGCAGCGCATCACGCTGCCGGCGGAACTGGTGGTGCGTGATTCTACCGGCCCGGTCCGCACAAAGCAGCGCCGCGGCCGTCACCAGATCGTTTCGACGTAAGTCGACGCGCGCACCTTCGCATCCGAAGTCACGAGCGCGCCGCCATGCGTGCGCGCGGTCGCGACGATCAGGCGTTGATGCAAGGTGAGTGTGGGCGGCAGCGTCGCCGCCCGAAACGCGATCTCGGTGTCGACCGGAATCATCCGCACGCCGTCGAGCGACAGAAACGTCGACATCCAGCTGCGCGCATCCATCGACAGCCCGAGACTTCCCTCCTTCACGAACTCCGCGATTTCGAACGCGCTGATCGCCGAAATCAGGATCTCGCCGCCGGCGAGTTCCTGATCGATCGCATCGTGCGCGGCCTGACTCAGTGCTTTCTGCCTGCCGAGCCAGCACACGAGAGCAAGCGTGTCGAGCGTGATCATTACTCGTCCTGATCGGCCGTGACAGGTTGCAACGCGTGCTTCAGATTGAAATGCGTAATCGACGCGCGCAGCAGCTCAAGCGGATTCTCCTGCTTGCTGCGATACGGCCGGATCTCGATGGTGGGTTGTCCGCGATCGGTGACGACCACGGTTTCGCCCAATGCCTCGACCTGACGGAACAGCTCGCAGGCCCGGGACTTGAAAATGGCTTTAGATACTCGCTTTTCCATGACGCTCTCCACCCAGCAAATTTTCAACGGTTATTTTTTGTATCGGGCCGTTGCGCCCGCAGGCGAACACCTGCGGTGCGTGGCCCGACCTTCTTTATCAACCTGGCTCTTGTCGTTGCTTCCCTGCCTACTGCCAGGAGCTCCCTCGAGCTCCAGTCCAACTCGCGGCGACGACTACCGCAATCGCGCCACAGCCTTGCCCCGGCAGCGCCAATCCCTGCGCGCAACCGCTGCACTTTCATCTACTGAATGCGTATTACATAGACAGCTCTGGCCATGCAGGGTCGTGCCGGATAGCAGCGCGGCGCGTCTTGGGTTTCAATGCTTCGCTGCGTGTTATCGATGTTCGAATAGATGTAAGCATCGTGAACGTTACCCTTAACGTTAGCGGATGTTAATGGCGCATATTCACCACCGCCATGCGGAGTTTACCTAAGCTCCGAACCACTACCCGAACCAACCGAATCAACCCTCTAAACCCGGCCAGACAAGGAGAAAGCTCCATGAATGGCATTGAAAGCATTGCGTAATAGTTGATGCAAGCTGGCTAACGTCATCCTCGCTTGCATCACTCTTCTTCGTTCGATGCAGGGGGCCCCGAAGAAGGCTCTGCATCGAAATGCACGATCCACGCATGCAGTGATTCGCGCGGCTTATTCAGCCGGCCGCGCTGCTGCGGCTCTCGTTCGATAGCCGGTTGCCCGCGGTGCGCGGCGGCAGCCGTTTCACCAGGCGCCCCGCCGTACCCTTGCCCGGACGGGCCGCTCGCCGCGGCCTCGCCATCGTCCTTCGCTACGTTTTTCTCCATCGCGCTGTCCGCCATCGCTGTGCCGTCGTTCGCTCGTCGCCTCGGCCTGTCAAACGACCGCGCCGACGTCCTCGCCGACTTCGGGTCGCGCGAGGCTCAGCGCGGCGCCGTTCGCATCGAACAGCGTGACCGACGACGACGCCACCTTGATTCCGACGCGCGCGCCGACCGCGTGCTGCGCATCCTTCTTATCGAGCTTCAGCGAGATCGCATGCGCCATCCCGTCGAGTCGCGCATGCAGCAGCGACACGTCGCCCAGATGTTCGACCAGTTCGACACGCGCGGCGAGACCTTCGTCGAGCGAGCCGATGCCCAGATGCTCGGCGCGCACCCCGAGCGTCAGTTCGCCGCTGACGGGCTTCTCCAACCGGCCAGGCAGTGCGATGCGCTGGCTCGCGCCGGCGAGCATCACTTCCGTGTGGGTATCGCTTCGCGACACCAGCGTCGCGGCCAGCATGTTCATCTGCGGCGAGCCGATGAAGCCGCCGACGAAGCGGTTCGCCGGCCGCTCATACAGGTCGAGCGGCGCGCCGGTCTGCTCGATGCGGCCTTTGTTGAACACGACGATCTGCTGGCCGAGCGTCATCGCCTCGACCTGGTCGTGCGTGACGTAGATCATCGTCGTGCCGAGTTCGCGATGCAGCTTCGCGAGTTCGATACGCATCTGCACGCGCAGCGCCGCATCGAGATTCGACAGCGGTTCGTCGAACAGGAACACGCGCGGCTTGCGCACGATCGCCCGTCCGATCGCGACTCGCTGACGCTGCCCGCCCGACAGCGCCTTCGGCTTGCGCTCCAGCAGATGCGTGATCTGCAGAATCTCGGCGGCACGGCCGACGGCCTCGCGCACTTCCGCTTTCGACTTGCCCGACAGCTTCAGCGAAAAGCCCATGTTGTCCGCGACCGTCATGTGCGGGTAGAGCGCGTAGCTCTGGAACACCATCGAGATGCCGCGGTCCACGGGCTGCAGATCGTTGACGCGGACGCCGTCGATCAGAACGTCGCCGCCGGTTACCGACTCAAGCCCCGCGATCATCCGCAGCATCGTCGATTTGCCGCAGCCCGACGGTCCCACGAACACCGTGAACTGACCGTCCGGAATATGCAGATCGATCCCCTGGATGACCTGCGGTCCTTCGCCATACGTCTTCGTGACGTTGCGCAATACGAGTTCGCCCATTGTTGCCTCCTCCTCAATCCTTGTACTTGCAGTACCCCGCGTGACGCTATCCCACTGCCCCACTACTGTCGCGCCACGCGAGGTCCGGTGCGCCCGCCGCCGGTCGCGCGCCTCAGCGCGCGAGCGCGACACCGGCGTGTTGCGCGATCACGTCGCGATACCACAACGCGCTGTCCTTCAGCGTGCGCTCCTGGCTCGCATAGTCGACGTAGACCATGCCGAAGCGCTTGTCGTATCCCGACGCCCATTCGAAGTTGTCCATCAGGCTCCAGGCGAAATAGCCGGCCACGTCGACACCCTGTTTCACCGCGTCCGCCAACGCGGCCAGATGCAGGTCGTAGAAGCGCACGCGCTCGGCGTCGTGCACGCGGCCGTTAGCGAGCACGTCCTTCGCCGCGCAGCCGTTTTCGGTGATGTAGATCGGCGGCAGCTTGTAGTCGGCGTTGATGCGCGTCAGCAATTCGGTGAAGCCTTGCGGATAGACTTCCCAGTCCATGTCGGTGAAGCCGAGTGCGCCCGGCGGACGCTTGTCGCCCGATGCGCTCGCGAAGATCCGCGTGTAGTAGTTGACGCCGAGGAAGTCCATCGGCGTGCCGATCACGTCGAAATCGCCGCTCAGGATCACGTCTTGCGGACCGTTCGCGCCATACCATTCGAGCGCCTCGGCCGGATACTCGCCCTTGAACAGCGGGTCCATGTACCAGCGCACGAACTTCGCGTATTCAAGCGACGCGGCGGCCTGGTCTTCGGGCGAATCCGTCGCGCCATCCGCCGGCGACTGGTTCAGCACGATGCCGAGCGGCGCCTTCACGCCATCGGCGCGCAGCGCCTGCAACGCGAGGCCGTGCGACAGCAGCAGATGGTGCGCGACGTGCGCGGCTTTCTTCAGATCGGCATTGCCCGGCGCGAAATAGCCGGTTGCATTGCCGAGCCACGCGGTGCACCACGGCTCATTGTGCGTCGCGATCGACGCGACGCGATCGCCGAGCACGCTGCCGATCTTGCGTGCGTAGTCCGCGAAGCGATAAGCGGTGTCGCGGTTTTCCCAGCCGTTCTGGGTGTGCTGCAGCGACAGCGGCAGGTCCCAGTGATACAGCGTCGCAAACGGCTGGATGTCGCGCTCGAGCAAACCGTCGACGAGCCGCTCGTAAAACGCGAGACCCTTGTCGTTGAATGCGCCGCGGCCAGTCGGCTGCACGCGCGGCCACGCGATCGAAAAGCGATACGCCTTGACGCCGAGTTCAGCCATCAGATCGAGATCTTCCTCGAGCAGGTGATAGTGATTGCATGCGACGTCGCCGTTCTCGCCGTTCACGACCTTGCCCGGCACGTTGCAGAACGCGTCCCAGATCGACGGGCCGCGGCCGTCCTCATGCGCTGCGCCTTCGATCTGGTAGGAACTGGTGGCCACGCCCCAGATGAAGTCTTCGTTGAATCGATACGTCGACATAGATGATGTTGTCCTGAATGATCGTGCCCGCGAGGGCGTGAAATTGATTGGAGGAATCTCAGGCCTTGACCGCGCCGGTCGTCAGACCGTCGATCAAACGCCGTGAAGTGAACGCGAACAGCACCAGCAGCGGCAGCACCGCGACCGCGGAGCCGGCCATCACCGCGCCCCAATCCGAATTGGTCGGGCTTTGCAGAATGCGCAGCGCGAGCGGCAGCGTGTACATCGACGGCGAACGCAGCACGACGAGCGCCGACAGAAAGTTGTTCCACGCCTGAATGAAGCTGATCAGCCCAAGTGTGCCCAGCGCCGGTCCCAGCAGCGGCATCACGATGCTCCAGTAGATGCGGAATTCGCCGCAGCCGTCGATGCGCGCAGCCTCGATCAGCTCGGACGGAATCGCCGACGCGACGTACTGGCGCATCAGGAACACGCCGAGCGCAGCGGCCGCGCCGGGTACGTACAGTGCGCGCGGCTGATCGATCCAGCCGAGCAGGTTCATCGTCATGAAGGTCGGAATCATGCTGAGGAACGGCGGCACCAGCATCGCGGTCAGCGCGATCGCGAACAGCGTCTTCTTGAAGCGGAACTCGTACATCGCGAACGCGTAGCCGGCCATCGACGTGACGAGCAGCGTCAGCACGGTTTGCATCGCGGCCGTATAGAAGCTCCAGCCGAGATTGCGCCAGAACGGGATGTGCCGCATCAGCGAGGCCATGTTGTCGAGAAACGCGCTGCCGAACCACAGCGGGGGCGGCATCGAGAAGATCTCGGAGCTCGTGTGGGTCGCGAACACGAACATGAAGTAGAACGGCGAGAACATCAGCAGCGCGCCGGCCACCACGACCGCATAACCGATATAACGGCCCTTGTTGTTCGACGATTTCATCGCTGTGTCTCCTCGTTCATGCCGCTGCGGTGAAAGATCCGCGTGTTCAACCACATCAACGCGCCGATCGAGATGAACAGCAGCCATGCGATCGAGCTCGCGGTGCCGAAATCGCCGTCGTGGAATGCGGTGCGATACATATAGACGGCCGTCGTCAGGCCGGACTGGCTGGTACCCATGCCTTCGTTCGGCAGCAGGATGAAGGGCTCTTCGAACAGCTGCAGCCCACCGATGATCGACAGCGTGACCGCGAAGAAAATCATCGGCTTGATCAGCGGAATCGTGATGCGGGTGAACTGTTGCCAGCCGTTCGCGCCGTCGATGCGCGCGGCTTCGTACAGGTCCTTCGGAATGGTTTGCAGCGCCGACAGATACAGCACCGTGTTCCAGCCGACATAGCGCCAGAAGATCACCACCGACACGGCCGGCTTGACGTTTTTCGGGTTATACAGCCACTCGATCGGATGCGCGGGGACGAGCCAGTGCAAGCCGGGCAGCTTGCCGATCTCGGCGATCGCGAGGTTGATCATGCCGAAGTCGGTCGAATACAGCGACGAGAAAATCAGCGCGATCGCGACGCTCGACGTGATGAACGGCAGGAAGTACAGGCCGACCATCAGGTTGCGCCAGCGGCGAAACGCGGTTTGCAGGAAGAACGCGAGCGGCAGCGCCACCAGATGCTGCGGCACGCCGGACATGATCGCCATCGACGCGGTGTTGTACAGCGACTTCCAGTACCACGGGTCGGTCAGCGTGAACGTGAAGTTCGACAGACCCACCCACTTCATGCTCGCGAGACCCGCCGTTGCGTCCCAGCTCTGGAACGACAGGAACAGCGAAAACAGCAGCGGGAACGCCATAAAGAGCGCGAACAGCAGGAAAAACGGGCCGAGAAACAGGTAGGGCGCGACCTTCACCGGGTCGAGCCGCGACGTTTTGCGAGGCGCGGCGAACGGCGTGGGCGAGCTCAGCACATCGCTCGCGCGCGCATCGCGGGCGACCTCTTCGGTCGTGGGCAGCGGAGTGTTCATCAATAGTTCCGTCCAGTCGGGCGTGGCCGGGATCGATGACCGGCCACGCTGTTTGCAGCAGACTTGCAGCGCACTGCGACACACATCGGTCGCGGCATGCAGCGTGCCGCGACCTTGCATCGATACCGCTTAACGGCGGACCCGATGTGCGATCTGGTCCTGCGCTTCCTGCAGCGCGGCATGCACGTCCGCGCCATCGTCGACGACCTTGTCGAGCGCCGAGTGCACCGCTTCCTCTGCGACCTGGTCATACTTGCTGCGCTGGATCGCCGGGATGTGCGAAGCCGCATCACGCCAGATCAGACGCGCCTTCTCGTCGCCGAGGAACGACACCGGCTCGGCGAAGAACGAATCGTTCTGCGCGGAGAGCAGGGACGGGAATGCATCGATCGAACGGAACGATGCGAGCTGCGTGTCCTTGCGCGTCGTCAGGAACTTGATGAATTCCCACGACATCGGCTTTTGCGTCGCTTTCGCCGGAATCGACCAGAACGTGCCGCCGAACGAGGCGTACGCGTTGTTCGGCAGATTGGCCGCGCGCCACAGACCCTTCGTGTCCGGTGCGATCCACGACGACAGGTGGCCGCCGAGCCACGCGCCCATCATCTGCGTCGCGACGGTGCCGCGCTTGAAGCTCTCGGCCCATTCGTTCGACCACGGCGAGATCTTCGCGTCGAGACCGAGGTCGCGTGCTTTCTTCGCGAGCTCGAACGCCTTCACGAAGCGCGGCGACGTGACGATCGGGTTGCCGGCCTTGTCGAAGTACACGCCATCGCCTTCCTTCAGGTCGGCGCGAATATAGATGTCCTCGATATCGCGCGACGACGCCATCAGGTATGCGCCCGTCGCCTTCTTGATCTTCACGCCGGAGGCCAGATACGAGTCCCACGACTTGGTCAGATCGGCTTCGGTGACGCCCGCCTTGTCGAGAATGTCCTTGCGATAGAACAGCGTGCCCGGACCGATATCGGCCGGCATGCCGACGATCGTGCCATCCTGCGTGGTCGCTTGCGCGAACGTGTAGTTGATGAACTGGCTCTTGTACTGGCCCGCGCTATACGGCGGCTTCGACAGGTCCTCGAGACCGCCGCCCGCCGCGAAGCGGCCGATAAAGCCGACCTCGACCGCCATCACGTCCGGCAGATCGGAGCTCGTCGCGAGCGCCGTCGTCATTGCATTGTGGTGATCCCCGATCGCGAGCGACGACACCTTGATGTCGACGTCCGGATGCAGCTTCTTCCACGCCGGAAGCGCGTCCTTGATTTCCTGATCCAGCTTCGGAAAGACCGCGACGGTCAACGTGGTGTTGGCGTGCGCGCCGACTGCGGCCAGGCTGAGCAGAACGGCGGCGGCAGAGCCTGAAAAGCGGAATTTCATTACTCGTCTCCTAAAGAACCCTGTTTGAATTGCATTCGATGAATAACCGGTTGCTGCGACCTACTTCCCCTGTTGTCTTTGTTGCTGCTTTGCTTGGTGCTGCTTACTTGGTGCTACTTACTTGGTGCTGAATTTGCTGCTGCATTTCTGCCGGACTGCCGTTGGCTGAAAGCGCTTTCACGCCAACGCCAAAAAAAAGCCCCACTACGTACGCGTATCGCCCCGCTTGACCGGCGGCGTGATTCGCCGCGTGGTTTCGCGCGTCACGAGCGTGAGCGGAATCGGGCTGAGCGCGATCGACTGCTTGCGGATCATCTGCACGATGCCTTGCGCGGCGAGTCGGCCAATTTCATAAGTCGGCTGGCGGACCGTCGTCAAAGGCGGCGTCATGTACGACGAAGTCGGCAGATCGTCGAAGCCAACCAGCGACACGTCGTCCGGCACCCTCACGCCGCGGCGGAACATCGCGAGGCGCGCGCCGTACGCGGTCTGATCGTTCGCGCAGAACACCGCGCTGAACGACGGATGGCGCGCCATCAGCCGCTCCATGGCGGCGACGCCGCCCGTTTCGAGGTAATCGCCCTGCTCGACGAGATCGTCATCGAAGCCGATGCCCGCCTCTTCGAGCGCGGTCCGGTAGCCGACAAGGCGCTCGATCGCATCCTCGTGACTCGCCGGCCCGGCGATGAACGCGATCTCGCGATGACCCTGCTCGATCAGATGACGCGTCGCGTCGCGCGCACCCTGCATGTTGTCGATCGGCAGGCCCGCGAGCGTCGCGCTGTTCTGGACTGAACGGCCGAGCACCAGCATCGGCGCGTGGCGCGAATAGTCGGTCAAGGTCGGCTCATCGAGTTGCGCGTGCAGCAGGATGATTCCGTCGACACGCCGTGAGATGAACTGCTCGAGGCGCGCCTTTTCGTCGGCGACGTTCCAGCGGCTGCTCACGAAGATCGGCGTAAAGCCCGGCTCGGACAGCGACTCTTCGATACCGCGCAGCCACTCGGCGTAGAACGGGCTCGACACCGCCTGCGTCAGTACGCCGATCGTTTCGGTCCGGCCGCTCGCGAGACCGCGCGCGAGCACGTTGGGCCGATAGTTGAAACGCGCGATTGCCTCTTGCACCGCCTGCTGCTTGGCGGGAAGCACGCGCGCAGAACCGTTCAGGATCCGCGACACGGTGCTCGGAGAAACACCGGCCGCGCGCGCGATGGCTTCGAGCGTCACGTTGGGCGCAGCGGGTACGTGGGGTACCTTGGGCGCGCCGGGTTTATCGTTTGAGCCGTCGTGGGTCATGAGTTCTGCCTGAATCCTGTTATGAAAGCGCTTTCAGATATGAAAATGAAAAAGCAGCCGATGCGACGAGGGTGGAGGAGGCGTCGCACCGGCCTCTCTATGAAAGAGAAAGAAACAGTCCTTGAAACAAAGAGATCACTACGATTGCTGATCAGGCAACCTCAACTCAGAACGAATGCATGATCCCGGCGAAGACACCAGTCTGGCTGTGACCATAGTTCGGGTTGCTGTTCGACGACGTGCCCGTCACCGGATCGAAGTTGTTGTTGCCGTACGGCCCGTTGCCGAGGTTCAGGTTCGACGTCGAGCTGTTGTGCACATAGCCGGCTTCCGTGTACAGGAACGTGCGCTTCGACAGCGCGTACGTCCCGGCGAGCGTGAACAGGGTCGCGTTGCCGTTGCCGTTGTTCGCGTTCGCGTGATAGACCGCAGCCGTCAGCAACACGGGGGCATTGACCTGCCATGCGGCGCCGAACCATTCGTGGTTCACGCTGGTCGGCGCGCTCACACCGAGAGGCTGCGACGCATCGGTCACACCGACGCTCGCGTTGGTCGCGTCAGGCGCGCTCAGGTGCTGGTAGCCCGCGTACAGCTTGACCGGACCGATGATGTAGCTGCCGCCGACGAGAATATCGCGTGAAGCCGAGTACACGTTGTTGAATGAGCCGTTGGCGCCGCGCACTTCGTCGTAGATCACCCGGAAATCGCCCGAGCCCCACGTATAGATACCTTCGACCGCGTTCGTACGACCCTGGCCGGTCGGCACGCCCGCCGAGTTGACAGGCGCCGAGTTCCAGCTCGTGTTGTTGGTCAGCGAATACTGGCCCTTCAGCACGAGGCCGCCCAACAGCACCGGCGAGTTGTACTCCGCGCCGTTGCTGGTGCTCGTCCAGTTACGACCGCGCACCAGGGTCGAGATCGCGTAGCGCTGCATCACCTGCGGATCGGTACCCCAGCTGTCCTGTGCCAGTTCGCCGGCACCGAGGTTACCGATCTTGAACAGACCCCAGTGGTCGTTCGTCAAGCCCACCGTGGCGTGACGGCCGAACAGATTGCCGGCCGATGCGCCGGTCATCGTGTTGAGCTGGCCTTCCAACTGGAAGACCGTCTTCGTACCGCCGCCGAGATCTTCGGAGCCCATCAGGCCGAACCACGAACAACCCCAGTCGCCGCTTTGAGCCGACCACTGGTGGCCGCCCGGCAGGCCGGTTTCAAACTGGATGCCGTTGTCGATACGGCCGTACAACGTGACGCTGCTCTGCGCATGGGCCGCCGTCGCAGCGGCTGCCATCACCGACACAGCAATAAGCTTCTTCTTCATTTAGATATCCTATATATATTTTGGCGTCTCCAAGCCGCACAGGACGCACGCGTTCTCACACGTTTCCCCTCTTGCCGAAATGCTCGCTTCTCATTCGCTTCACATTTCGAGGCGATTATAGGGATGACCTTGCGCCGCGCATCGAACTAACGGCTCAGGGAAAACGCTGTTATCGATAACAGTTGCGCGCCGGCCGATCCCGCAGTAGCACCCTGCTTTGTGACCATTGCGTGATGGTCACAAGCGTCGGAAATGCGTTTAAATTCATGCACTGAAACAATGCGGGGATTCGTCTCGCGCGTCGCTCAGCGCTTGCTTAACAAGCAAAATACGCCCGAATGCAAGAAAAATTTCGCGGTTGATGTTGTGAAGTTGCAACGACCCAACTCGCTTGCGTTGCCGGTTTGGGCTTGACGAACTGGCGGCGGAGCCGCCAGCAGTAGCGAACATTAGCGACTATCATCAATGCATACGATGCCGGGCAAGGAGCCGGGCTCAGTCGCGTAGGCGGCTGAGTGCGGGATTGTCAGTGCATCCGTCTGGCTCTCGCGCTCCATCACGAACGCTCCAACCAGCTCCCATCCCTCGGCTCTCGCTGTTCCTCGCCACGCCGCGCATGCGACGTCCCGCTCGAACACGCTGCCCTTGCGGACTTATCTGCGGGCGACGGCTCGACCGCCCATCGCCCCGACTGGCAAAACCTCGCCGCGCAGCCGCGATCACCGCGATCGCATGCAGTGGAAAGAGGATTTTGTCCAGCGCACTTCCGACACCTCGCATCGAGGACCGGAAGATTTGCCGGCGGATTTTGCCGGCACACCTTGGCACTCTAAGGAGGTATCGTGAAAACAGCCCTTGTTTCTACACTCGCGTTGCTGATTTCAGGCGCAATCGCGCCGGCGGCCTATGCGCAGGATTCGCAAGCTACCGACCAACAACTCGCCCATAGCGTGCGGGTCGCGGAGGCGCACAGCGGCGTCGGGATGTCACACGTGTTTGTGTTTGCCCACTCGGGGCAGATCATGCTGCTCGGATTTGTGCCCGAGCGGGACCATGTCGCACGTGCTGAACAGGCTGCGATGTCGGTGCCCGGTGTCACCTCGGTGGACAACCGGCTCTCGCCCGACGGAGGCTCGTTGAACGGGCATTGAAAATCAAACTGGATCGTCGCGCGGACGATTGAAGCAGACCCGCGCGTTGAAGAGATCCGGTTTTCCCGCCTCGCCAGTCGGGATTGAGTACTGGCACTCCGTTTCGCGCCATTAGCCGCGCGTCCGTTCAGTGCAATCCCCGTTTGAAAGCGCTTTCATCTCGTGCCGTGTCGAGTTGGTCGAACCGACGCTCATTCACTTTCCACCGTCTCGTTGATACGTCAGGTAAATCCCTCATAGCGGGGCTGTCAGGTGCTGCTTACCATCGCAATTGTTATCGCTAACGTTATGATAAGTTAGAGAGCCACCCGAACCGGCTTTCCGTCACAAGGAGACCCGCAGTGCGTCCTTTGAGGACTTCGATGCGCATGCTCTGCGCAACCGTCGCCGTTTGCACACTCGCAGGAATCACGGGCTGCGCGCACAACCAGGCGCTCGCCGCTCATGACGGGCCGCCGCTCGCCGCGGCGCCTGCTGAAGCGCTGCCGCCATTGCGCACTGTGATGGCCGCGCACTTCAAGGTCGGCGCGGCGATCGAACCTGATTCGATCGAAAATCCCGCCGACGCGGCGCTGATCGCCGCCCAGTTCTCGAGCCTGACCGCCGAGAACAAGATGAAGCCGGGCACGATCGGCGTCGCGGAAGGCAAGTACAACTTCGAGCCGGCCGACGAGATCGTCGCATTCGCGCAGGCGCACGGCATTGCGATGCGCGGCCATACGCTCGTGTGGCACTTCAAGGCCGGCGAATGGACCGAGGCGCCGGACTGGTTCTTCGCCGGCGATCCGAAAGATCCGCACTATCACGACATCGTCGCGAAGCGGCTCGATCGATATGTAACCGACGTCGTCACACACTTCCGGGGCAAGGTCTATGCGTGGGACGTGGTCAACGAAGTGATCAGCGACCACCCGAATCAGGTGTATCGCGAAGACAGTCCGTGGTATCGGGCGCTCGGCAAGGACTACATCGCGATCGCCTTCCGCGCGGCGCGCGCGGCCGACCCGAACGTGAAGCTCTATATCAACGAGTACAGCACCGACGATCCGCGCAAGCGCGCGAAACTGCTCGCGGTGATCCGCGATTTGCGCGCGCAGGGCGTGCCGATCGATGGTGTCGGCCATCAGATGCACATCAGCGTGAACTGGCCGCCGCTGCCGAACATCAAGCAGGCATTCGACGACGTCGCCGCGCTAGGCCTCGAAAACCAGGTGACCGAACTCGACGTGAGCCTCTACACCGATCGCGGTGAATGCTGGAGCAATCCGCACGCATGTCTGCCGGACCTCGGCCATTCGGTGTCGAACGACATCATGCGCGCGCAGGCCGAGCGTTATCGCGCGGTGTTCGCTCTGTTCGAGCAGGAGTCGAGCATCAAGGCGGTGACGTTCTGGGGCTACACGGACAAGCACACGTGGCTGACTTCGACGCCGGTGCCACGCAACAACCTGCCGTTGCTGTTCGATGCGAACCTGAGGCCGAAAGCGGCACTGTGGGCGATCGTCGATTCGTCGTATCAACCGTAACGTCGATCTTCGAGCCGAAAAGTAAATGGCCCGCGGTAAGCTGCGGGCCATCTGGTCACATCTCGTGAAACCGGCAGAGCAATTGCCGTCAGCTCGATTCAAACCATCCGCATGTCAAGGCTCGTCCGAGCCGACCTGCTCGAGCGCGTTCAGATCCTCGGCGAAATCGTCGGGCTGACCGTCCGCGGTTTCATGTGTGCGCGGCGGTGACTTGACGACCGGCGGCGGCATCTTGCCGATGCCTTCGTCGATACGCTGCAGCAGATACGGGAAGAACGGATTCGACGCGATGCGGAACATCGAATCGAGCGTCAGAATCAGCGTGCCGCGTTCGCCGCGCGGCGCGAGCGTGCCGAGGTTCTCGTTGAAGTTTTCCGAATCGTCGGGCGCGATGCCGTACAGCGCGTCGGTGATCGGGAATGGAATCGCGACGTGCGACAACGAGAAAATGTCCTGCGGATAGTCGATATCCAGCGGTTTGGCGCGTGTTTGCACTTCGCCCGCATAAACGCTGCGCTCGACGGTATGCGCCGAATCCGGCGACACGTTGGCGATCACCGTCGTGCGATAGTTCTGCGGACCGATGCGTAGCAGCCGCGACAGCGCCGTGTACGACGCGACGCGCAGGAAGGTCCTGAAACGCACGCTGCGGTTCACGTCGAACAGCACGACTTCGCTGCCGTTCTCAGGCAGCTTGTCATAGAGCGACGACATCACCGCGGGCGTGCTGACCGTGAAATCCGTCACCGATTGGAACGTCAGAATGGGCGGTAACGTATCGAGCCGGTTCTCGCGCTCGAGCCGCGCAATCTGTTCCTGAATCACGCTCGTGAGCAGATACGACTGCCGCGCGCCATTCACAGGAAACGAGTTGTACTTGAATGGATTGAACTCCGGCACGATGCCGAGCCACGCGGCGCGCGCGAACGGCGGCAGCACCGCGGGCAATCCGGCGAGACCGGCAAAGCGCGCGTAACGCGTGACGCCGATCATCGGCGAGATCAGCACGACGCGCGTCGGACGCGCAAGCGCGGGATTCTCGATCGCGTCGAGCGCATATTGCAGCGCGAGTGCGCCGCCGTTCGAGAACCCGACCAGTTCGATCGGCTTGTCCGGCCCCACGCGACGGCGCGCTTCGCGCACCGCGAGCCGCGTGGCCGCGGTCCAGTCCTGCCAGTGCACGTCGACGAGCCCCGCCGGCACCGTGCCATGCCCCGGCAAGCGAATGCCTATCGCGACGAAACCGCGATCGCGATATCGACGCGCGATATGCCGCATGCTGTACGGCGCATCCGTCATGCCGTGCAGCAGCACGACCGCGCCGACGGGTGGCCCCGACGGTTCGAGAATGTAAGAGTGATTCCAGTTTTCGGCGAAATGCCACGGAAAAATCGGCGAGCCCTCGTAATAACGGTTCGCCGGAATGCGCTCGGACCGCTGCAGCTTTTCGACGACATTGACACGCACGTCCTCGAAAATCCGGTTTTCCGCCTTGATGTACGCGTTCCAGTCGGCGGTGTCCATTTCCTCGACGGTCATTTCGCGTGGCACATAGGTGTGCCATACCGACAGCTCCGGCCCGCGCTGCGAATACCACGCGCGTAGCCCGAATGCGAGCACCGCCAGCAGCACCAGAACCCATGCACTTATCTTTATTACCTTCAGTGACGTGCGCAGCATTCGTGTTCTCTTGATGAGATGAAGGTTGCACCGCGCGCAGGCTGCTCTCTGCGTGGTGTGCGCATGCCGTCATCGCGACGGCTTCCGGTGTGGATATCCTAAGGGCTTTTAATCACCGGTTCAAACTTTGTCGGCCGGGCGCGCGACGCGGCATCGCCAACGGCCCTTGTATGAACCGATGATTTGCATGACAAGCCGACGAGGCACGCTATCGCCAGTGCGAATGATTTCGTCCCATTCGCCGCGCTATTTGACGTTCGACGTGAAGGAAATGACACGGAATGCTCGAGACGTCGCGGAGAACGAAGTCGAGCCCCATGCAAGAACAGTCCTTCTGCGACGCTTCCGGAAACGCTTTGCTCAACGGCCATGAGATGCCTGATCAAGTCCGGATCGGGCCATGCGGTCCAGTAACGAAAAGCCGGGGCGCGACCCACGTCGCGCCCCGGCTTTGCCTGCTTGCTGGCAATGACTAACGGCCGCGCATATTGCCGGCCACGCCGCCCGCCGCGCCGCCGATGATCGCGCCGGTCCACGCGTCGCCGCCCGAGATCGCCGCGATGCCCGCACCCGCGCCCGCGCCGATTGCCGCGCCGCTCATCGTTCCCTGTGCCTGCGGGCTCATGTCCGTGCAACCGATCATTGCGGCCAGCGCGCCAATACTGACGATCCACCCAAGTCGTTTCATGATCGCTCTCCTTATTGATTTTTCTTCAGGCCGGGCACGACCATCTGAAACCAGAGGGTCTCGATCACCGGGTGCTGGATCATCGTGGGATTGGCGGCGTAGTAGCTGTCGAGGCCTTGACGCACGCTGTCGAGCGTCTGGCCCTGCATACCCTTGCCGAAGCGTTGCGCCATGTCGGTGCTCTTCGCCATGTTGCCGGCATAGGCGCGCTCGATGTCGATCACGTTCGAGATACCGACCAGATACGCTTTCTTCTGCTCATCGGTCGACTGCGTCCATTGCTGGCCCGTGACGATCGGAATGCTTTCCGCGCGCGCGACGTTGCCCATCATTGCCAGCGACAGGAAAGTCAGAGATAACAGCGTTCGCCATTGTGGTTTGATTGCCATCGCATACTCCAGGGAAGTTATGTTCTCCAGCGGCCCGCCGGCGACCGCATCCGGCGGTGTCGGTCGCGTTATTTGGAAGATTGGTCTGTGTGTCTCGTCGCATCTCCTTTCAGGTTCACCGGTCGGCGTGGTTCATCGGTTCGGGTTCTATTGGCGTTGGGTTGCATCAGCGAATAGACACCTTGGCGACAGAAAGTCTCGTGGCGGATTGGAGTGATGTGCGTACCTGCTGTTTGCTGGTAACGACTGGACTTGCGTTGGCCTCGTCGCGTAAGACACGCTTTAGAGTCTACAGCCTTTTCGGCAATTTCCAAGCCCATTTCCGCTCGATGCCCAGCGCGTGACATTTGTGTCAAATTTCATTTGGCTAGCGAAATGATGCGATGCCATGCGTGTAAACACTCATCGGTTATCCTGCGCTCGAGCAGCGCGGGTGGTATTCCCATCGATTTCATAGCGCCGATTATTCAATGTTCTATCCCTGCAATGCGAAGCGGCTTTTTCGGACTGAATGTTCGGCTTCCTGATTAGATTGTCAATCGAGAACGGTTCGAATTTATCTATTTTCGTTTGACGAGTTTTTCCTCTGGAAGCAGTACCAACCAATAGTGAAACAGATGCGTTTTTATTGATGCGTTTGTCGACATGTTTATCGGTGACTGTGCGGATCTCACGCTTGCGTCTGCCGTCGAACGGACTTCGGTCGATCACATCTTGCTTGCGGTCAGGTGGCTGCGCAGCAGCGAAGGGAGGGCTCGCGCGCGGTTGACGGTTAGTTGCGTTGATGGCCGGGCAACCGGACAATCGTTTCAAATGCGTCCGCGTTCATCATTAACAGTCTTTAGCTTGTATTTGCTAAATACAGGGTATAAACTGTATCTGCAACTTACAGGCTTTGGCCTGTTGCGCCGTCGCAGCCGAACCGGAGATCGACCGTGGACTACGCCATCAAGACACTGAGCCAGCTCAGACCGATCCTGCAGGGCTTCAGGAAGACCGCCGGCCTCACTCAGGCTGCGATGGCCGCGCATCTCGGAGTCACGCAACAGACCTACGCGCAACTCGAAGCGAATCCGGCGGCCGTCAGCATCGAACGGCTCTTCAGGGTGTTGCGGGTCTTGCAGGTCGATATGAAACTCACGCAGAGCGGATCGACGCAAAGCGTTGCCGTGGAAGACGCAGAGACACCAGCCGCCGGAGCGCCGGCCGCCGGAACGCCGGCCGCAGCAAAAGGCAACGCCAGACCTGCCACGCGCGTGCCGCTCACACCAGAAACATCGCCGCAAAAACAGGCGCGCGCGCAAGCTCCGGTGCGGCGCGCGGCGACGAGATCGCCCGGCACGGACAGCGACCGCACCGCCGCTCAAGCATCGGGCACCGGGGTCAAAGCAGCCAGATCCGCCAGCACCGCCCAAGAGCCCAAAGCAATCAAACCCGCCAGGGCGACCAAAGCGACCAGCACCAGCAAGAAGCGGGAGGATTGGTAAGCATGGCGCGCGGCACACCGAACCGTCTGAATCTGTGGATGAACGGCCTGCGGGTCGGCGCGTGGGAAACGACACGCAGCGGCGAACGTCTGACTTATGTCGACGAATGGACCGACGATCCGCAAGGACGCCCGCTATCGCTGTCGCTGCCGTTTACACCGGGCAATCAGCCATATCGCGGCCAGATCGTCGCCGACTATTTCGACAACCTGCTGCCCGACAGCGAGCCGATCCGACGCCGCATCGCCGCGCGCTACCGCACCGGCAGCGCCGCGCCGTTCGCGTTGCTCACCGCGCTCGGACGCGACTGCGTCGGCGCGTTGCAACTGCTGCCGCCGGACGAAGAACCGAACGATCTGACGAGCATCCACGGCCGCGAACTCAGCACCGGCGACATCGCCGCGCTGCTGCGCGGCACGACGTCGGGAGCGCCGCTCGGGCAGCACGATCCGCTCGAAGACCTGCGTCTGTCGATCGCCGGCGCGCAGGAAAAAACCGCGCTGCTGCGTCATCGCAACCGCTGGCTGCTGCCTGAAGGCAGCACGCCGACCACGCACATCTTCAAGCTGCCGCTCGGGCTCGTCGGCAACATGCGCGCCGATATGCGCACCTCGGTGGAAAACGAATGGCTGTGCTCGCAGATCGTCGCGGCCTACGGGCTCCCGGTCGCGCACTGCGAAATCGCGCGATTCGACGAGCAGAAGGTGTTGATCGTCGAGCGCTTCGATCGCCGTTTGTCGAGCGACGCCACGTGGATCGTGCGGCTGCCGCAGGAGGACATGTGTCAGGCCACTGGCACGTCGGCGCTGCGCAAGTACGAGTCCGACGGCGGTCCGGGCATCGAGGCGATCATGGAGATACTCGCGGGCTCGTCGCGCGCGACGACGGACCGGCGCAACTTCTTCGCGACGCAACTGGTCTTCTGGCTGCTCGCCGCGACCGATGGGCATGCGAAGAACTTCAGCATCGCGCATCTGCCCGGCAATCGCTACGAATCCACGCCGCTTTACGACGTGCTCTCCGCGCATCCGATCATCGGCGGCGGCGCGGGCCGCCTCGCACCGCAGAAAGTGAAACTGGCGATGGCGGTTCGCGGCAAGAACGTCCACTACCTGCTCAATCAGATCCAGCGCCGGCATTGGGCCGCCGAAGGGCAGCGCGTTGGTCTTTCCGCCGCGGATATCGATACGCTGATCGATGAGTTGACCGGGCAAACGGAGACGGTGATCGACACAGTCGCGTCGCGATTGCCCGCCGACTTTCCGCTGGACGTGGCCGATGCGGTATTCGACGGCATGCGTCGGCTGAACCGCAAGCTTGCCCAGTAAAGCTCACGCACGCCGCTCCGCCCCTCCATGGGTCTTCGCAGTGGCGCGCCCCTGCACGCTCAGCAGATGCTCGCGCATGCATTGCGCGGCCGCGTCCGCGTCGCGCGCTTTCAGCGCATTGACGATCGCCTGATGCTGTTGCGCGAAAAACTCCCGCGTCTCCTGCGCGGATGTTTTCTCGCGAACCTCCGGCTTCACCCGCATGCCGTTGATCACCTCCATTAACGCAATCAACGCGGGATTACGCGTCGCATGTCCGATCAGCAAATGAAAGCGGTGATCCCATTGCTGCCACTCGTCGTCGTTCTTCGCGGCGGCATTTTTGCGTGCGCATTTTTCCAGTTCCTGCAGATCGTCGCCACTCGCTTTCGTCGCGGCCAGCGCGGCCAGCGCCGGCTCGAACAGCAGTCGCATTTCGGCGATGTCCGCGGGACTGGTGCCGGCGCGCAAGCCGCGCAGCGTCGGCGCGAACTTCAGCGGCCGCGCGCCCAGATAGGTGCCGCGGCCAACGCCGCGCCACACGCGCCCCGACGCCTCGAGCGAAGCGAGCGCCGCGCGCAACTCACGGCGGCTCACGTCCAGTTCTTCGGCGAGCGTTCTTTCGGGCGGCAGCGCGTCACCGTCCTTCAACTGATGGTCGGCGATGTAGTCGAGTAGCGCATCCAGTACCGGCTTGTCCATGTCGCTCAGTGAACCAATTAATATTGGTTCACACGATACCAGAATCTCGGCAGCACGCCACAGCAGTATCCGATGATTTTTGATCGGCTATACTGGTTCAACCATCGCGGGTTAACACCGGGTGCAACCCGGCTTCGTTAGTCTTACGCTTTCACTTTCTCAAATCGAACCATTCAGTATTGGTTCTATCAATCGGTCCCGTCGTCGCCAAGGAGTCGCGCATGTCGTTTACAACCCGCCCGGAACTGATCGGCACCTTCGGCATGGTCGCCTCGACGCACTGGCTCGCGAGCGCATCGGCGATGGCGGTCCTCGAAAAAGGCGGCAACGCGTTCGACGCCGCCGCCGCGGCCGGCTTCGTGCTGCAGATCGTCGAGCCGCATCTGAACGGTCCGGGTGGAGAGCTGCCGGTGGTGTTCTACAGCGCGCGCGAAGAACGCGTGCGCGTGCTGTGCGGCCAAGGCGTGACGCCCGCACGCATGACCATCGAGCGGATGCGCAAGATGGGGCTCGACGTGGTGCCGGGCACGGGCCTGCTGCCCGCGGTCGTGCCGGGCGCATTCGGCGCGTGGATGGCGCTGCTGCGCGACTATGGCCAGTTGCCGCTCGAAGACGTGCTGAGCTATGCGATCGGCTACGCGGAAAACGGCTACCCGGTGCTGCCGCGCATGGCAGCATCGATTCTCGCGATTCAGGACTTCTTCCGCACCGAATGGACGACCTCGGCCGAGCAATGGCTGCGCAACGGCGAGGCACCGATGCCGAACCAGCTGTTCGCGAATCCCGCGATCGCCGAAACCTACAAGCGCATCCTGCGCGAGGCGAATACGCGCAGCGATCGCGCCGAGCAGTGCGAACGGGCGCGTAATGTCTTCTATCGCGGCTTCGTCGCCGATGCGATCGACCAGTACTTCCGTTCGACCGCCGTGCTCGACACCTCGGGCCTGCGTAACAGCGGGCTGCTCGATGCCGGCGATCTGGCGCGCTGGGAGCCGACCTATGAAGACCCGGTGTCGTACGACTACGCGGGCATGCGCGTTCACAAAACCGGCCCGTGGGGCCAGGGCCCGATGTTCCTGCAACAGCTCGCGCTGCTGAAGGGTTTCGATCTCGGCGCGATGGACCCCTTGGGACCCGATTTCGTGCACACGGTGATCGAGTGCTCGAAGCTCGCGTTCGCCGATCGCGAGGTGTTCTATGGCGACCCGGCGTTTTCGCATGTGCCGATGGATGTATTGCTCAGCGACGCCTACAACGACGAGCGGCGGCGCCTCATCGATCCGCGCCGCGCGTCGTTCGAATTCCGCCCCGGGTTGCTCGGCGACAGCGAGCAGCGCGCCGCGCGCATCCTCGCGAATGCCGGGCGCGAGCAGGCCGGCGGCTTCGGCCAGGGTGAGCCGACCTTCGCGCCGCTGCCCGAATTGCGTGGCGACACCGTGCATCTCGACGTGGTCGACCGCTGGGGCAACATGGTGTCGGCCACGCCGTCGGGCGGCTGGCTGCAGGCATCGCCGGCGGTGCCGGGTCTCGGCTTCAACGTCACCACGCGCGCACAGATGTTCTGGATGGAAGATGGCCTGCCTTCGTCGCTCGGCCCGGGGCGCCGCCCGCGCACTACGCTGTCGCCGACGCTCGTCACGCGCGACGGCAAGCCGTACGCGGCCTTCGGTACACCGGGTGGCGACCAGCAGGATCAGTGGTCGCTGCAGCTGTTCCTCAAGCACGTGCATGGCGGCATGAACTTCCAGGCCGCGGCCGATGCGCCGTCGTTCCAGACCGCGCACTTCCCCGGCTCGTTTTATCCTCGGGCGATGCAGCTCGGCAAAATGTCGGCCGAGTCGCGCTTTCCGGACAGCACGCTCGCCGAGCTGCGCGCGCGCGGCCACGACCTCACCGTCGCGGAGCCGTGGGCGCTCGGCCGCGTATGCGCGGTCGCGATCCGCAACGGCATGCTGCGAGGCGCGGCCACGCCGCGTCAGATGCAGGCCTATGCGATCGGCCGGTAAGCGGATCGACGCAACCATCAGCGCAGAACGCGCGGCCACGCCGCGTTATTTCCTTCAGGAGAAGTTGCCGTGTCCGCCGTCGCCGCCCGTCTTGAAAGACTGCCCCTGTCGAGCTTTCACCGCAGACTGCTGCTGATCGGCGGGCTGGGGTACATGTTCGACGGACTCGATTCGTCGTCGCTCGCGTTCCTGCTGCCGGTCGTCAGCAAGCTGTGGCAATTGACGACCGCTCAGACCGGGCTCGTCGCGAGCAGCACCTATATCGGCTACTTTTTCGGCGCGTTCCTGTCGGGGGTGCTCGCCGACGTGATCGGACGGCGCCGCATCATGATGAGCGCGCTCGCGATCTATTGCGTCGCGTCGCTCGCGAGCGCGACCGCGCAGGACTGGCACACGTTCTTCGCGCTGCGCGTCGTCGCCGGTTTCGGTTCGGGCGCGGAGACCGTCGTGATCGCGCCGTTTCTCGCCGAATTCGTGCCACGCCGCTATCGCGGCATTTTCTGCGGCGCGCTGGTCGGCTTCATGTCGTTCGGCTATCTGACCTCGTCGATTCTCGGCTTCGCGGTGGTGCGCAACTTCGCCGACGGCTGGCGCTATCTGGCGGTGATCACGTCGCTGCCCGTCGTGATGCTGCTGTGGTGGCGCCGCACGCTGCCCGAATCGCCGCGCTGGCTCGAAAGCCAGGGCCGCGCGGCCGAGGCGAACGGCATCGTCGGCCGCATCGAAGCGGCGTTCATCGAGCGCGGCATTGCGCTTGCGCCCGTGACTGCGAGCAACGCGCTTCACGCAGCGCCCATTCCGGCCTCGACGCCGGCGCGCGGCAACGCATGGCGCAACGTGCTGACGCTGTGGTCGCCGCGACTCGCGCGTACCACCGCGGTCAGCTGGCTGATGTGGTTCTCGGTCGCGTTCGCGTACTACTCGTTCTTCTCGTGGATCCCGAGCCTGCTCGTCAAGGAAGGACTGACGATGACCAGGAGCTTCGGCTATTCGATCGCGATCTATGGCGCGCAGATTCCCGGCTACTTCTCGGCGGCGTGGCTCAACGAGAAGATCGGCCGCAAGGCGGTGGTCGCTTCCTACATGCTGCTCGGCGGCATCGCCGCGATCACGCTCGCGTTCTCTCACACCGGCATACAGATCATGACCGCGGGCATCGCGTTGTCGTTCTTCATGAACGGCGCATTCGCCGGCGTCTACGCTTACACGCCGGAAGTGTTTCCGACCGCGGTGCGCACGACTGGCACGGGCTCGTCGTCATCGTTCGGCCGCATTGGTTCGGTCAGCGCACCCATCCTCGTCGGCTTCGTTTATCCGCTGTTCGGCTTCCTCGGCGTGTTCGCGATGACGACCACGGTGCTGGTGATCGGCGCCTGCGTGGTGTTCTTCCTCGGTATCGAAACGCGCAACCGCTCGCTCGAAGATATCGAAGCGAGCGAGCTCGAACCGGCTCGCGACGCGCAAGGCCAGCTGAGCTCCACCCGCATGCACGGCTGAACGCACTGCGACTTTTCACACTTTCCGATGCCAACGCGATGCAAACGATGCAAGGCAACCTGACCGAATCCGCACCGCACGATACGCAGATGCTGGATTTCTCTGACCTCGAGCGGCTCGCGCTGGCGATGCGCCTGAAAGACCAGCCGCTCGAACTGTTCCGCGCGGTTCACGCGGTGGCGGCGAAGGCGATAGGCCTGAGCCTGATCACGATCATGTCCTACGATGCACAGCGTCACGAGGTCGAACGGGTCTATACGAACATGCCGGACGTCTATCCGTTGGGCGGGCGCAAGAGGAAGCAGGGCACCGCGTGGGCGCAACAGATACTTCAGGATCTGAAGCCGTTTCGTGCCGCGACGTCGCAGGGCATTCGCGAGGCCTTCGACGATCATGCGGTGATGACCGCTTTGGGTCTCGGTTCGATCCTGAACATTCCGATCGCCTATGATGGCGTGTGCATCGGTACGATGAACCTGACGCACAAGGAAGGCTGGTACACGAGCCGTCACGAAAGCATAGGCGTCCTGATCGGCGCCTTTCTTGCCCCCGCTCTGCTCCAGCACAATACCAAATCCCCTGCTTGCGCCGCCCATTCATGAAAACACCATCCGACTTGCAACACTATCAGGCCGTGACCCGTCCCACCGTCTCGCAAGGGCGCTGGGTGCTGGTCTTCGTGCTCGGCTACCTCGCGCTGGTCGCCGATGGCGCCGACGTGATGATGTACGGCCTCACCCTGTCGCGCATCAAGGACGATTTCGGGCTGACCAATGTCGAAGCGGGCGCGCTCGGCAGTCTGACCTTGCTCGGCATGGCGATCGGCGGCATCGTCGGCGGCTGGGCGAGCGATCGTCTCGGCCGTGTGCGAGTCGTCGCATGGGCGCTCGCGCTGTTCTCGCTCGGCGCGGGGATGCTCGGGTTCACGCACACCTTCGTCCAATTCGCGGCGGTGCGCTTTATCGGTTCGCTCGGCATTGGCTGCATGGTGCTGGTCACCACGCTCGTGGCCGAATATGTGCCGACCGAGCGGCGCTCGCTGGTGCTCGGCATGCTGCAAACCGGCATTTCGGCCGGCTATATCGTCGTGATCGCGCTCAGCAACTGGATCCTGCCACAGTACGGCTGGCGCACGCTGTACTACGTGTCGGCCGTGCCGGTGCTGCTCGCGTTCGCGATCAAGTTCGCGGTTCCCGAACCGGCGGCATGGCTCGCGAGCCGGGCCGCCGATCGCACGAGCGAGAGGCGCCGCGCCGACAATCGCTATGCGCAGATTTTCCGCGACCGCCAGGCACGCACGATGTTCATCCTGTGGACCTTCGCGTCGGTCTTCGTGCTGTCCGGCTTTTACGGCCTGAACAACTGGCTGCCCACGTACCTCGAGAAGGAACTGCACATCAAGTTCAGCTCGCTCACCGGCTACATGATCGGCACGTACGTGGTCGCCTTCATCGGCAAGATCTTCGCGGGCTGGCTCGGCGATCGCTGGAGCCGGCGCGGCGTGTACGTGCTGGGTTGCATCGGTGCGGCGCTCTTTCTGCCCATCATCATTTTCTGGCACACCCGCGACAACATTTCCACGCTGATGCTTTTCTTCGGCTTTCTGTACGGCGTGCCGCTCGGCACCATCGGCACGTTCATGTCGGAGAGCTTCGCGACGTCGGTACGCGGCACCGCGGTGGGCGGCTCGTATAACCTCGGGCGCTTCTGTTCGGGGGCGGCGCCGATCGTCATCGGTTTTATCGCCACGCAGTTCTCGATCGGTCTCGGCTTTCTCGTGGTCGGTGCGGTATTCTTTTTGAGCGGCATAACTGCATTGTTTGTTCCTGACCGGCTATACGATACGCAACATTAACTCCATGGCGACAATGACGAAATCGTGTCGCGTCAAAAAATTGCCCAGGTTTCGGCGCTAGAATTCAGTCGCCGGAAAACCTGGGCACCACGATGAAGCATTACTCGTTTCCAGCGACGATGTTGGAAATGGTCCAGTTGTTCGTCGATACGAGCACATAATCACCATTGACGCCTAGCCATTTATGGCCGCGCGGCGGCGCATTGAGGCCGTGACCACGCCAGTCGTCCATCATGAAATTGTAATTACGGTATTCGGCCGGCACACGTTGACCCTTATGCCAGTCACGATGCGGAATGGTTGGCATCACCTGCTGACGGCCCGTACCGGCCATCTGGCCGCCGCCCTCGTCCTTCGGCGGCGGTCCAGCCGCAATCGCGAACGCCGACACACCGGCAAACGACAACGCAACGAGTTGCGCAACAATGCGATTATTCATGTTCGAACCTCCGTGCGGTGGAAGAAAGCTCCGGGCATTCACGTGATTGACGTGAAAAGTGATCGTCCAGTTACTTGCAGATTCATTAACTAGAACTTCATTGCAGCGATCGCTGGTGTATCAAATGTAATTTTCGCAAATCGCGAGATATAACATTCGATAATTCAAGCGTGACTCGAAGTCGTTAAAAAGTATAGTAAAAGCAAGTTCGACTTCAAGCCGGACCTGGCCACCTTTACCTTCTGCGTGGACCCGGCGATTAGCAAGGCTATTCGATTCGTCACGTCAATCGTCCGGGTGGAGCGGGCCGGATTGCTCGGCGGCCGACTCGGGCTTGACGATGGATTCGCTCGCGATGCGCGGCATCCGGATGCCCGCATAGGCCATCGCGACGGTCAACAACGGGCTCGCGAAGCAAAACACCGCGTACGGCGCGTAACTGAGCGTAGCGACACCGAGGGTTGCGGCCATATATGCGCCACAGCTATTCCACGGAATCAGCGCGCCGGTGGGCGTGGCCGAGTCGCCGACCGCCCGCGACAGCACGACCGGAGCGAACCCGCGCCGGGCGAACGCGGTCTTGAACATGCGCGCGGGCAGCACGACCGCGATGTATTGATCGGCAGTGACGATATTAGTGGCGATGACCGCGGCAACCAGCGACGCCACCAGCGCACCCGCGCTCCGCGCTTTTTCGATGACCGGTGCGATCAGGCGCTCGAGCACGCCGCATTTTTCGACCACGCCGCCAAACCCGAGGGCGGAAATGATCAGCCAGATCGTATTCAGCATGCTTTCCATGCCACCGCGCGTGACCAGCACGTCGAGCGTGACGTTGCCCGTCGTCGCCTTGTAGCCGCTCGCCAGTGCGAGCCAGACGCCTTTGACGAGCAGAAGCCAGTCCGGCAAGGCGGCCGTCCTGGACGCAGATGCAGATGCAGATGCGGACGCGAACGCAATCACGCGCTCGGGCGCCACGCACACGGCAAGCACGCCACCTGCCAGCGCGCCGAGAAAGATGGCGGTAAACGGCGGCATCTTGAAGACAGCAAGCACGATGACGAGTAATAACGGCGCAAACAGCCACAGCGAAATGTGAAATGCTCCGCGCATCGCGTCGATCTCCGCGCCGGCGTCGAAATCGCCGGGGCGGCCGACCAGAAAATAAAACGCGAAGGCGATGATGACCGCCACGGCCGAGGTGACGAACACTTCGCGCAGATGCCGATACAGTTCGACTCCGGACGCCGCCGCGGCAAGATTGGCGGAATCGGACAGAGGCGAAGACTTGTCGCCGATATAGGCGCCCGAGATGATCGCGCCCGCCGCGATGGCTTCGTTGAGTCCCATGCCCTGTGCGATGCCCATCAGCCCGATACCGATCGTGCCGACTACCGTCCACGAACTGCCGATGCTCATCGACACGACGCCGCAGATCGCGGCCGCCGTCACGTAGAAATAGTTAGGGCTAAGAATCTTCAGCCCGTAATACACCATGCCGACCAGCGTACCGCTGAGCGCCCACGTGCCGATCAGCGCGCCGACCGCGAACAGGATGAAGATGGCGCCGATGCCCGTGCTGACACTGGCCGCCGCGGCTTCGCCGAGCGAGGCCAACGAATGGCCGCGGCGCCAGCCGATGAACACGGCGATCATCGCCGCGACGGTGAGCCCCACCTGGTTCGGGCCGCTCGCGCCCGCATCGCCGAACAGAAAGTACGACAGACTGACCAGCACAACGAGGCTGGCGATTGGAACGATCGCTTCGGTCAGCGTGACCGGCTCGGGTAATTCGGGCCTCTTCATTTGAGCTTGCCCCCGTATCGGTTGCTCCTGCAACCTCGCTGCCGCCGCCCGCTTGCCGCTTCAGTGAGCGGGCGGAACTTTGCCAGTGCGCCCGCCAGCTTGATCCGCTTGTCTGATCAATAGTCGACTGCATCGCGGATGATCGGGCAGGTCATGCAGTGACCGCCACCACGTCCACGGCCCAGCTCCGCACCGACGATCGTAATCACCTCGATGCCCTGCTTGCGCAGCAGCGTGTTCGTGTACGTGTTGCGGTCGTACGCATAAACGACGCCCGGCGCCGCGCACACGAGGTTCGCACCGCTATCCCACTGCGTGCGCTCGCGCTGATAGTCGCTGCCGCCCGCCTCGACCACGCGCAGTTGCTTCAGCCCGAGGGCCTCGGCGACGACGTCGGTAAACGGTTTGTTTTCGGCGTGCAATTCGACACCGCTCGGATGGCTGCTCGGGCGATACGAATAGATGCGCGTCTTCGCCATGAAGTCCGGGGCGACCAGCACGCAATCGCGATCGGCGAACGTGAACACGGTATCGAGGTGCATCGCCGCGCGAATCTTCGGCATCGCCGCGACGATCACGCGCTCGGCCGCGCCCTTCTTGAACAGCGTTGCCGCCAGTTGACTGATGGCCTGGCGCGAGGTGCGCTCGCTCATGCCGATCAGTACGACGCCCTTGCCGATCGGCATCACGTCGCCGCCTTCCAGCGTGGCGAGCCCGTGGTCCTGGGTCGGGTCGCCCCACCACACGTTGACCTTGCCCGCGAAGTCCGGGTGAAACTTGTAGATCGCGGTGGTGAGGATTGTCTCCTCGTGGCGCGCCGGCCAGTACAGCGCATTGAGGGTCACGCCTCCATAGATCCAGCAGGTCGTGTCGCGCGTGTACAGCGTGTTCGGCAGCGGCGGCAGAAGATACTCCGTGCCGCCCGCCGCTTCCTTCGCGACCTCCAGCGCCTTGCCGCCGTGCGCTTCAGGGAAGTCGTGCGTGGATAGCCCGCCAATTAGCGTTTCGGCCAGCTTGCGATTGTCGAGCCCTTCCAGATAGCTTCTCAATTCGTCGATAAAGCCGAGGCCGACCTGATTCGGCACCACCTGGTTGTCGAGAATCCACTTCTTGCCTTCCGGCACTGCGACCGTTTCCGCGAGCAGATTGTGCATCTCCACCACTTCGACGCCGCGGTCGCGCATCTTCGTGACGAAGTCGAAGTGGTCGCGCTTCGCGTTCTCCACCCATAGCACATCGTCGAACAGCAGTTCATCGCAATTGCTCGGGGTAAGACGCTGATGCGCGAGCCCTGGTGCGCAGACCATCACCTTGCGCAGTTGCCCGACTTCCGAGTAGACACCCAATTCACCCGCTTTCGCGTCCGTATTCGCCATGATGATCTCCTGAATACCAGTGTTGACCCGCTCTGTTCAATCTGATGTCGTCAGATCGTGATCCTTCCGGTTACGAGGGCATAGAGGCCGATGATCGCGCCAACGACGATGACGGCGAAGATGAACCAGTCGGAAGTGATGAAGACGTTCTTGTTCTGCTCGCGTCGCGCCCAGAAATAAAGAATCGTCCCGGGCGCGTACAGTACCGCGGCAAGCAGAATGAATTTCAGGCCGCCCGCCCAGATCATGAACGCCGTATAGATCACGGCGATTGCGGCCATGATCAGGTCGCGCCTGCTCTCTTCGGGGCGCACGTCGTAACCGTCGCCGCGACTCGCGTTCATGCAGCCGAACACCGCGACGAACAGGTATGGGATCAACGACATCGCACTCGTCAGATTCAGCATCAGCGCGAACGCGTCGCGCGAGAAGTATGTGCTGATGACGAGCAGCTGCACCACGATGTTGGTCAGCCACAATGCATTAGCCGGCGTCTTGTTGACGTTCTCCTTACCGAACACGGCGGGCATGTCTTCGGTCCTCGCCGCCGTGAACAACACTTCGGCGCAGATCAACGACCAGGCGAGATAAGCGCCGAGCACCGAAATCAGCAGACCTATGCTGACGAAAACCGCACCCCAGTGACCGACCACCGCCTCGAGCACCGCAGCCATCGACGGCTGGCGCATGGCCGCAATATCGGCGCGCTGCAGCACCGCGTAAGGCAGCATCGTCACGAGCACCATCAGCGAGGTCACGACGATGAAGCCGAGTATCGTCGACTGCCCGACGTCGGAGCGCTTCTTTGCATAGCGCGAATAAACGCTCGCTCCCTCGATACCGATGAACACGAACACCGTGACCAGCATCGTGGCCCGCACCTGCTCGAAGATGTTGCCTTCGAGACCGCCGCCGTAGAGGTTGCCCTGGAACAGGTCCATCCGGAAACCGAAGATCAGAATCAGGATGAATACCAGAATCGGAATGATCTTGGCGACCGTGACGATACTGTTGATGAAGGCCGCCTGCTGCACGCCCTTCAGGATCATGAAATGAAATAGCCAGATGCCGATCGATGCAACGACGATCGCGACGACCGTATTGCCTTCACCGAACACCGGAAAGAACGCACCGAGCGTCGACTTGATCAGCACCCAGTAAGAAACATTGCCGATACAACTGCTGATCCAGTAGCCAAATGCCGAGAGAAAGCCCGGATAGTCGCCAAAGCCCGCTTTCGCGTACGCAAACACGCCTGCGTCCAGTTCGGGCTTTCGTTCCGCCAGCGCCTGAAACACACGGGCGAGCATATACATGCCCGTGCCCGCGATAAGCCACGCAATCACGGCGCCCAACGGACCGGTCGCATTGGCAAAGGTACGCGGCAGGGAAAATATCCCGGCTCCGACCATGCCGCCCACCACCATCCCGGTGAGTTGCATCTTTGACATCTTTTGTGGAGTGGACGCCATTCGGATTCCTTTTTTAGTTACCTTTTTAACAAGGATCTGAAATCAGACTCGAACGAAACGTGTCTCTCGGCCGATCTTGCTGTTGATCCGCCGCGTTACTCTGCAACCACCACACGAAAAGAATGGTCTCTCCGCTCGCGTTTGTCAATTAATCGCAAGACAAGGTACCGCGCGCTATACGGTCGTATCGATCAATGCTGCATTGCCGAATATCATTGAATTGGCGAATTAACAATTCACCCTGCCCTTTGTGTCATATGACACACGAAGCACGCATCCGAATCATCCGTATCTGTAAATCGCATTCGATATCGATCGATTTGACAATGATGTGACGCGCCGCATCACCAGCACGTTTCTCAAATGACGGGTAATGGTTGAAGTCAGCTTAACCGGTGCTCGCTCAGAACTACTGAGAAACGACAGACCGGCAGCTCGAAAGAATGGCGCGCGAAGATCATCGACAGTACAAACCGGATGACGATTTCACGGTGGTGGCTTTGTGAATTTTTCTGACGGGATCGCTACTCAGACAATGTCTTCCATAGAATTTTGCCCGCGCATCTGAATGCCGATCGCGACACACGTCAAAGCGCTTCATGGAACGATCGCATGCGCTACGACCTTCGCGCCTGTCGGGATCCCTCACCCTCAGGCTTTGGCCCGACATTCATTATGGCGGGTTCTTTTTCTTGTCGCGCGATGGCTCCTTGCACGCCAGGGAGTCACGGAAACGCATAGCGTCAATCCGGGCAAAACGGCGCTCGCCCGTCGCGTCCGCGATCTGGAGATCCGACTACGACTCGCGCAACTTCCTCAACGTCAGCCGCGCTTCGAGCCCCCCGCCGACGCGGTTATGCAGCGTGAGCGTCGCGTCCATCGCGAGCGCGAGTTGCCGCGCGATCGCGAGCCCCAGCCCGGTGCCGCCCGTTTGACGATTGCGCGAACCTTCAAGTCGAACGAACGGCTCGAACACCGTCTCCAGCGACTCGGCCGGAATGCCTGGACCGCGATCGAGCACCGACACGGTAGCCTCGCCATCGTGCAACGCGCCTATATCGATCTGCGCGGCGCCGGCGTACCTCAGCGCGTTATCGACCAGATTGCCGACGATGCGCTTCAACGCCTGCGGACGCATCGTCAGCGACTGGCCGAACTGGCCCTGCAGCGACACTTGCTGACCCGCATCGACGTAATCGCAGACGAGGCTATCGAACAGCGCATCGGGATCGATGCGGCGCGGCACCTCGGTCGTGCCATGCATCGTGCGCGCATACGCGACGCCTTCCTTGACCAGCGCTTCCATTTCCTGCAGATCCTGGCGCAGCTTCGCGGCCTCGCTGTCGTCGTCCATCGTGTCGACGCGCAGACGCATGCGCGTGATCGGCGTCTGCAGATCGTGCGAGATCGCCGCAAGAATCTGCATCCGCTCGGTCATGTAGGTGGCGATCCGGTCCTGCATCGCGTTGAACGCGCGCGCGGCGCGCGCCACCTCGGACGGACCGGCTTCGGGCAGACGCTCGGCCTTCAGGTCGGGGCCGAGCGTGTCGGCCGCGACGGCGAGCTGATTGAGCGGGCGCGTCGCGAGCCGCACCGCGAGCCAGCAGCAGGCGGCGAGCACGAGCAGCTGCAGCGCCAGCACGAGCGGCAGCCAGCGCGACAACGGGGCGCCGGGCATCGGCCGCAGGTCGATGGTGAGCGGCGAGCCGTCGCTCAGTTTCAGATGCACCTGCAGACGCTCGCGATCGCCGGGGACCGCATTGACGGTCAACGGATAACGCTTGCCGATGCCGTCGCCGATCGATTGCGCGACGCGCGCCGACAGGCTCGCGTCGACCGGCGCGCCGGCCACGCCCGGGCCGAGCATGAACTCATAGCTGCGCCGCGCAAGCCGCGGCAGCCACTGGGCGCGCTCGTCGGGCGGGAGATGATCGAGCAGCGCGACCGAGCTCGCCACCTCGCGCTCGATGTAGCCCATCATGATATTGGTCATCGTCTGGTCGCGCTCGGTCATCGTGAGCCAGAACGACAGCGACTGCGCGAGCGCGAGCCCGACGAACAGGATCACCGCGAGCCGCGCAAACAGCGTGCGCGGCCAATGCGGCCAGCGCAGCAGCGACGGTGACGCGGATACGTTCATTCCGGATCTCCGATCGCGGTGACGGCCGCCGAGAACACATAGCCCTCGCTGCGCAACGTCTTGATGTAGCGCGGCTCGCGCGCACCGTCGCGCAGGCGCTGACGCAGGCGGCTCACCATCAGATCGATCGAACGGTCGAACGGATCGGCCTGGCGCCCCTGGGTCAGGTTCAGCAACTGGTCGCGTGTAAGCACGCGCTGCGGATGATCGAGAAACACGCGCAACAGACGGTATTCCGCGCCGCTCAGCGCGACCTCGGTGCCGTCCGCGTCGAGCAGATGGCGCGCGGTCGTGTCGAGCCGCCAGTCGCCGAAGCACAGCATCGGCGCCGATTCGGTGACTTCCATGCCGGGCGGCAGCATGCGCGCGCGGCGCAGCACCGAGCGGATCCGCGCGAGCAGCTCGCGCGCGGCGAACGGTTTGGTCAGGTAATCGTCGGCACCCATTTCGAGGCCGACGATCCGGTCCGCTTCCTCGCTGCGCGCCGTCAGCATCAGGATCGGCACCGCGCGGAATTTGCCCGCCCGCAGTTCGCGGCACAACGCGAGGCCGTCTTCGCCGGGCAGCATCAGGTCGAGCACGATCAGGTCGGGCGCGCCGTTCTCGAGCGCGGCGCGCATCTGGCGGCCATTGGCCGCGAGCGAGACGCGCACGCCGTTTTTCTCGAGGTATCCCGCAAGCAGTTCGCGGATGCCGCGATCGTCATCGACGATCAGTACATGGTCGGAGGTTTCCATCAACGGACTATCTGCCGCGGCGTTTGAGTTGCACGCCGCTCGATTGGACCAATGAACACTGCAACGGATGCGCGAGTTCGGCGGCGAAGCCACCCGCGACGAACACGATGATCGCAAAGAGGCGTTTCATGCGTCCTCCACCACGGAAAGACTCGCGCCGTCGGCCACGCTGGCTTCGAGCGCGTAAGGATCGACCCCGTCCAGGCAGCCGATATTGACGCGCCATTGCTGCGGATCCTTGCGCGTCTGATGAAAAGGATAGATGCCGCAATGCTTGCAGAAGTAGTGTTTCGCAACCTTGGTGTTGAACTGGTACAGCGTCAGCGAATCCTCGCCGCTCAGAATCTTCAGCTGACTGGCGGGAAAGAGGGGCGTCATCAGCGCGCCCTTGCGGCGGCAAAGGCTACAGTTGCAACGGCCGGCCGGAACGATTTCGGTGCGAACTTCGAACTTGACGGCCCCGCAGTGACAGGAACCTTGCAGCAACTCGGCGCTCATGATGCTCTCCGTGATTTGACGATGCCTGCTTTATAGCCTGGTTCATCAGTCGAATTATGTCGTAATGTATCCGGCCGCCGAGACGATACATTACATTGCAATAAGCCGCGATTAGCGCAATGCGAAACAGCAAAAATAAACGCGCGAATTTGCATTTAAGCAGAACGCGCAAACGAATCACGCGGGCGACTTCGCGACGCCGCATTGTCGTGTTCCCCCTGCAAAGATACTCCGCTTGTACATGAATAGGTAAGCGGCGCGGCGGGGCGCGCCGGCCGGGCGCTCTACACGCTAATTTTGACCTCGGCATGACCAAGCGGCTTTATATATCTGGCCGGATAGACCGGCATTGCCAACCACAACCGTGCGGCGTGAGCAAGTGGGCAATGACGCCGCACATCCACCGCTCGTAAGCTCCGTGAATCAAAGTTGAATACGCTTGACTTTTAATCACGGGCCACTTCCAATACCCATGGTGCAGTGCGATGTTTCTCCTTTGAAACACGCCGCACGTCATTCGGTAGTTCAAAGCATTGGCCAGCAGTTCAATCGTCCGCCGTGCATGCGGCGTCAGCTCGCGGAATGGAGCACTCCTCACTACCGGAGTCGTCTTGGCTGCCACAAAAAACCAACCCGCCCACCGCGAAACCGCCCTCATCGACCTTGCGTTGCAAGGCGGCGGTTCGCACGGTGCTTTCACATGGGGCGTCCTCGACCGTTTGCTCGAAGAGTCGTGGCTGCAAATCGAAGGTATATCGGGTACTTCAGCCGGCGCGATGAACGCCGCGGTGCTGGTGAGCGGCTACCAGGTCGACGGCGCGGCCGGCGCGCGCGCCGCGCTCGAAGCGTTCTGGCGGCGGGTATTCGAAGCATCGGTGTACAGCCCGTTTCGCCGCAGCCCGTTCGACGTGTTGATGGGCCGCTGGACACTAGACTACTCGCCGCTGTTCATCGCGATGGACCTCGCGGCACGGGTATTTTCGCCATACGACCTGAATCCGCGCGGCGTGCATCCGCTCGCGAAGATTCTGGAGGACTCGATCGATTTCGCGCATCTGCGCGACGCGCCCATCAAGCTGTTCATCACCGCGACGCGGGTGCGCACGGGCCAGGCGCGCGTGTTTCGCAATGCCGACCTGACGCCCGACGTGCTGCTCGCCTCCGGCTGTCTGCCCACGCTGTTCCAGGCGGTGCAGATTGACGGTGAAGACTACTGGGACGGCGGCTATGCCGGCAATCCGACCATTACGCCGCTGGTACGCGAATGCTCGTCGAGCGACACGCTGCTGATCCAGGTCAATCCCGTCGAGCGGAATGAAACGCCGCGCACCGCGCGCGACATCATCAGCCGTCTGAACGAAGTCGCCTTCAACGCGCCGCTGCTGAAAGAGCTGCGTATGATCGCGCTACTGCGCCGCGCGGCGGACGCCGGCAGCGACGAAGGCCGCCATTGGGCGGAGATGCGCATCCATCGGATCTCGAGCGAGTTGATGACCGAGCTCGGCTACTCGTCGAAGCTGAACGCCGAGTGGAGCTTTCTGACGATGCTGCGCGACGAAGGCCGACGTGCGGCGGAGGCGTTCCTCACCGAGCACGCCGATTCGATCGGCGTGCGTTCCTCGCTGGATCTCGACGCGCTGCTCGACGGAGTCTGACCATGGACGTCATCACCCTGTCACCGCTCGCGATCGGTCTCGGGCTTTTTGGCATGCTCGCGAGTCTCGCGCTGCTGATCGGCTTCGCGTATCGCGGCTGGACCGTGCTGCTGCTCGCGCCGTTCGCCGCGATGCTGGCCGCGGCGATTTCGGGCGAACCGGTTCTCGCGCACTGGACCCAGACCTTCATGCTCAGCGCCGCGCGTTTTCTCGCGCAATTCTTTCCGTTGTTCCTGCTCGGCGCGCTGTTCGGCAAGCTGATGGAGGACAGCGGCTCGGTGAAGGCGATCGCCAGTTACATGACGCAGAAGCTAGGCGCGCATCGGGCGATTCTCGCCGTCGTGATCGGTGGCGCGCTCGTCACCTATGGCGGTGTCAGCCTCTTCGTCGCGTTCTTCGTGCTCGCGCCGATGGCCACCGCCCTCTTCCAGGCCGCCAATATTCCGCGCCGTCTGATGCCGGCCGCGATTGCGCTCGGCACCTCGACGTTCACGATGTCCGCGCTGCCCGGCACACCGGCGATCCAGAACGCGATCCCGATGCCGTTCTTTGGTACGACGCCGTTTGCGGCGCCGGGGCTCGGCATCATCGCGAGTATCGTGATGGTGGTGTTCGGGCTCTGGTGGTTGTCCTTGCAGCAATCGCGCGCAAAGGCGGCCAACGAAGGATTCGACGGACTCGACACGGCGGTGAAATCCACGAGGGCGCCGGCCAGCGACAACCTCGTGCGCGAGCGCGCGAGCGTATCGCAGAGTTTCGATCCGGAAGAAGCGAAGCGCGGGCATGTCAGCGAGGCTCTGCCGTCGTTCGGCGTCGCGGTCGCGCCGCTCGTGCTCGTCGTGTTGACGAACTTCGTGATGAACGTGATCGTGCTGCCGCGCATCGACGCCGACTATCTGGCCGACGTCCGTTGGGGCGAGACGTCGCTTGCGGCGGTCGGCGGGGTGTGGGGCGTGTGCGTGGCGCTCACCGTCGCGATCGTCGTGCTCGTGCTGCTCAATCGGCGTCGCCTGCCGGCGCTGCGCGAGACGATCGACGCGGGCGCGAATGCATCGGTGCTGCCGGTGCTCAGCGTCGGCAGTCTGGTCGGCTATGGCGCGGTGATCGCCGCGCTGCCCGCGTTCGCGCTCGTGCGCGAATGGGTGCTCGGCATCGGCGGGGGTCCGCTCGTATCGCTCGCGGTCGCGACCAATCTGCTCGCGGCTTTGACCGGCTCGGCCTCAGGCGGTCTCACCATCGCGCTCGACGCGCTCGGCAGCACCTATCTGCAACTGGCCGCGCAATACGGCATCGACCCGGCGCTGCTGCATCGGGTGGCCGTGATTTCCTCCGGCACCCTCGACAGCCTGCCGCATAACGGCGCGGTCGTGACGCTGCTGGCGGTATGCGGCTCGAATCACCGTGAAAGCTATCGCGACATCGTGATCGTCGGGATTCTCGGCGCGCTGCTCGCGCTGGTGGTGGTGATCGTGCTGGGCTCTCTGGTCGGCTCGTTCTGAGCGCTCTGAGCGGCCTGAAGTATCAAGGGGTCTTGTACTGACGTTGCTGTCCGTCAGCGCAAGACCCCTTTCTTTATGCCGGTCGGCTGAGTTCGGGCCGCTTTCCTGCGGTTTTCCGGCTCACCCCACTTCACGCGGCCGCGCGCGCCGCGTTCATCCGGCCGAACACGAACTGCCCCAGATACCAGACCAGCTCCGTATTCGCGAAGATCGCATCTTCGGTGACCGTCGACGCTTCGAGCTTCATCCGACGCAGCATCAGCTTGCCTTCGCGCGACGTCGTCCACGCATGCATCAGTTCCTTGCGCGTCTTCGCATCCGAGGCGTTGAAATGGTCGCGGCCCTTGCGCGAATCCTCGTTCATGCGCGCGCGCACTTCTTCTTCGCGCGTCGCGATGCTGTGCGCTACGGTCTTTCTCGTTTCGGTATTGACCGCCTGTTCCTGCGCTTCGTCGGCGAGGAGTTTGGCCTGCACGTCGACCATCGTGCGCTCGGCGTCGGAGATCTTCCAGTTGTCGCGTAGCGCGCGCATCAGGTAGCCCGCGGGACTCTTCTTGACCTGTCCGCGCTTGATCCTGAAGCGCGTGTATTCGACGGCCTGCTGGATGCGTTCGTCGGTCCAGAGTTCGCGGTTCTCCGAAATCTCGGTGAACTGCTTGGTCGACAGCCCGAATTCGTCGGTGAGAATCTTGTACAGATGGCTCGCGTCGGCAAGGCTCGCAAGTACCGCGTCGGCGGTGTCCTTGCGCTTGAGCAGGAAGCGGATGCGGTCGATTTTCTTCGACGTCGTGGAAGCCGTCCGCGTCTCGTAGGACATCTCGACGTCGGACACGTCATTGATCTCGCGGACCGCCGGCTCGAGCCAGTCGCGCTTGAAATATTTGAAGATGGCGGCGTTGGCGCCCATCTTGCCGGGCCAGTTGCGCATCTCCTCGAGTTGGATCCAGTCGGTGCGTCCTGCGGGCACGTTGGGCAAAACCTTGTCGTAGATCGCGCGCGCGAGGCTGCGCGTAAACGCGGTGGAAATGCGCAAGCTCAGCCAGTGCGATTTCTGCGGATCGCGGATGTGTGGCACCAGCCGTGGATGAACGTCGAAACGCATACGTCCACGATGGAACCCGACCATGCCGATCAACTGAACCTGCACCCACAGATCGTCTTCACTGGGATCGCGGTCCGCGGGCGTATTCGTCACGCGGACTTTGGCGTTCTGGGCTTCGTCGGCGATCGTGCGCAAATGCTTCAGGTTGCGGCTGTCGTATCGCATCAGCCACTTGAAGTAGTTGAGTTCGACATCGTACTGATCGCGCTGCTCGGGCTCCTGGGCAACGATGAAGTACGCGGCATCGAGGAAGCGCCGCGCCGGCAGCCCCATGTTGACGATTTCCGTGAAGAAATCATTGCGCTGATAACCGATCTCGCGATTGGCCTCGTTGATGCGCAATCCCTGATCGAACATGTCTTCGAACAGCGCAAGCGCCATCTGACGTGACGTCGCTTTCGACCTGCCCTCTTCCGGATTGTCCGCGCCCATGTTCTTCATCCACTTTTTCGCTCACGGGACTGTAAGCAGGCGGTGGTGAGCTGTCAACACACAGAACCTCACCATCAGAACGAGCGCGGCGCGGGTGCGGTTCCCGCTTCGATTCAGCGATTTCGCACACAGAACCTCACCATGCACACAACGAACCTCACCATGCAGGAGGTCTTTCGGGCGGGAGGGCCTTATGCGACAAGCCTTCCAGGCTCGTTTCTCCGCAGGTGCACAACCCACCTCACCTTCGAGATCCAGGATCTGGTCACACACAGCGAACCGCACCCTGGTGGGGAATTGGCCTCACCTTGCTGCACAACCAACCGCACCAGCGAGCACACTAAACCTCACCTTTGACACAACGCACCTCACCTTTGGGAACTTAAGTGTTTGATCAGATTGAATATCGTGTCGCTGCGTAGGTTTGTTGGTTTGCTGTCGTTTAAAAAAAACCTACAAACCCGGCTCTACAACAATTACTGAGATTGGTGATTCAGATTGCGCAATGCAGCATGGTGAGGTTGATTGTGCGATGGGTAGAGCGAGCTTTACGGTGTCGACGTATCTAAGGTGAGGTTGGTTGTGCATTTATTGCGATCGGCACCCTTGATTAAGTCTCCGGGCCCTCGGCTAACAGACCGTGGCCGATGGATTGGGGGCTTTCGTAGGTGAGGTTGATTGTGCAGTTGCGCTTCAAATGGGCTGCGCGCTCGCCGAGATACGCCGAAATCCTGATAATGGTGAGGTCGGTTGTGCTGGAGGTCGTTCTGGCGGCCCTCCGTAAAATGCGAAAGTGCACAAATGACCTCACCAAGTGCCTAAGTTTTGAGCATGCGCGCCTGTTTCGGCGCTCGGGGCGCGGAGCAAGGTGAGGTCATTTGTGCCTTCGAATTCTCCGTGTCTTCGAGGTTCGTTTAGTTTCGACGGCAATCACGCTACCGAACCGATGTGAAAATGCAGAACTTTGCGAAAAATCCACATAAAAACAGTAATTTAAAAAGCTATTTTCAAGTATTTCCTGTATTCTGAGGTTTCTGGAATTTTATGGATAAACCTCAGAATGGTCAGAACGAGCCAACTTCCTGCCGTAGACCGAACCGTTCACTTTGAGCAGATCAGTGAGTTCGCAGAAAAAGTCACCATTTTTACTAATGAGCTGCGTGACACGATTCTGGCTCCGCGTCCTCGAAAAACGGCTCCTGTCTTCAAGACCGGCGAGATTGCGGAGATGTGCAACGTCTCTCACTCGCAGGTTCAGTATCTCGCGACCAAAGGCGATGGAGAACTGCCTTCGGGCACTGCGGCCGGCACGGGCCGCACCCGGACTTTTACGCTGGAAGAAGCGCGGATCTGGGTGCAAAAGATTTCCGACATCTACCAGACTCCGTTGGTCACGCGGCTGAAGGAGCCCGACGGCAAGATCATTATCACCGCGCAGCTCAAAGGCGGTTCCGCCAAGACCACGACGACGATGTGCCTGGCCCAGGGGTTGTCCCTGCGTGGACGCAAAGTGTTGGTGGTGGATCTCGATCCGCAGGCATCGCTTTCGGAACTATGCGGCCTGTACGCGGAAAAAGACGTGTCGCCTGAAGACACGGTGTTGCCGTACGTCTATGACCAGGACATCGAAGGCGGCCTCGAGGGGCGGATTCAATCGACATACTGGGACGGTATCGACGTAATCCCTGCGCACACGGAACTGATCGGAGCGGAGTTCCATCTGCCTGCAATGCAAAAGATCCGGCCAGGATTTCGTTTCTGGACCGTGCTTCGTCAAGGGCTCGAGCCGCTGCGCAAGAAGTACGACTACATTCTGATGGATACGTCGCCGTCGCTGTCGTACCTCAATCTGAACGCGCTGATGGCGGCGGATTCGATGGTGATGCCGATGGTGCCGGAAAACCTGGACTTCATCAGTTCGTTGTCGTTCTGGCGACTTTTCTCGGACGTGTCCAAAAGCTTCATCAAATTCGAGAAGGACAAGAAATACGACTTTGTGTCGCTCGTGTTGTCGCGGGTGGATTATGGGCGGAACTCGTCGGCGCCGATCGTCCGTGCGTGGGCGCAAAGCGCGTACGAAAACTGGCTGCACTCGATCGAGGTTCCGGCTAGCTCCGTGATGAGCACCGGGGCGTTGGCGTTCTCGACCGTTTTCGACATCAGCAGCAATCACAGCGCGGCCAAGTCGCTGCAACGCGTGCGGCAGCCTCTGGTCGACTACTGTCGCTGGATCGACGAGATCTATTCGGAAAAATGGAGGAACGCGCAATGAGCAATATGCGAGAACAGTTGCTGGCCAAGACGTCCGGCATTCGCAAAACTTCGTCGATCAACGAAGACGAGGTTAAGCGCAGCAACCGCACGCAGACGGCGCCCGGCCTGGCCGGTGCGCTAGCCGTTGCGCAACTTCGCGTGCAGGAATTGGAATCGACTGGCGTCGCTTCGCAACTGGCGGTGGCGGGAATCCTGCCGAACCCCTGGCAGCCGCGTCGAGTGTTCAACGAAGTAAAGCTGGCCGAGCTTGCGGAGTCGATCCGGGAAGTGGGGCTGATGCAGCCGATCGTGGTTCGTCGTATCGCAGACGACTATCAGATCGTCGCCGGGGAGCGGCGCTGGCGTGCGCACAAGATGTTGGGACTGGACACGATCAAGGCCGTGGTGGCGGATTGCTCCGACTCAGACATGGCCGTGCTGGCGATGGTCGAAAACATCAGCCGCGACGACCTTGCCGATTATGAAATCGGGGTAGCGATCCGGCGATCGGAAACGGAATTCCCGAATCGCACGCGACTGGCGGAGGCGATGGGATTGTCGCGGGCGGGTCTGTATCAGTTCCTGTCGTTCGATAATCTGCCGGACTTCATCAAGAAAGATCTCGACATTCAGCCGCGCCTTTTGGGTGGGACCGCGGCGCAAGCAATTGCGGCCGCCATTAAAAAGCATGGCGAGGATGGCGTTAAGGCCGCCCGCGAGATTTGGCCGCTGTTGGTGAGAGGCGAGATGGAGCAAGGCAAGGTCGCTGCGGCGATCACTGCTCTGGCGACACGTCAGACTACGTCGGCAGGTACTAGCGGACGCAGTATCGAGAAGTTTTTTGCAGGTCGAGAGCACGCTGGAAGCATCACGAAGGATGTCGGTAACTTCACGATCAAGATCAAGACCGGGGTCATCACCGAGGCGCAAGAAATTCAGATACGGCAGTTGATTGGACAGATGTTTCAATCGCAGCCGAAAACGAGCTGATTTGATGGTTGGTTTGTCGTGTGGAAAGGCCCGCCCAGTGCGGGCTTTTTTTCGGCCAGGCAAAGTGGTCCGGGGTTCTTGAGTGTCTAGAGTCTAGACACTCGGTCGGCAGGTTCCCCCGGCACCAGCTGAGTGATCGCGAAGGATGTTGGTCACTTCACGATCAAGATCAAGACCGGGGTCATCATTGACGTGCAAGAAGTCTAGATACGGCACTTGATCGGGCAGATGTCCAATGGCAGCCGAAAACGAGCTGATTAGATGGTTGGTTTGTAGTGTAGAAAGGCTCACCCAGTGCGCGCTTTTCTTGGCTCGGCAAAGTTGTCCGGCGTTCGAGAGTGTCTAGAGTCTAGACACTGGTCGGCCGACACCCCCGGCGCGATCTAAGTGATCGCGAAGGATGTCGGTAACTTCACGATCAACATCAAGACCGCGGTCATCATCGAGGCGCATGAAGTTTAGATACGGCAGTTGATCGGACGGATGTTTTAGGCGCAGCCGAATGCAAGCTGATTGATGGACGGGTTGTCATGTAGAAAGGGCCGCCCAGTGGTCCGGGGTTCGAGAGTGTCTAGAGTCTAGACACTCGGTCGGCAGACATCCCCGAGACCATCTGAGTGCATAGACTATAGACACTGCTGACGACCTTGGCTGGTATTGATGCAAGAGGGCCGTGCCGGCGATCGAACTCTCTTCGTGCCTTGCGCGATCTGTGGGGCGATTCGCGGAACGATTTGCGCAGCGGTGATTCAGCAATGGCTTTGCGTGCGCCGGTCGCAACATCAGCCTTCAAGTGTCTCGTTGACCGGTTCTTGCCCGTGACACACCCAAAGTCGCACAGTCGCCAAATGACGAAGGTGATGGAGCGCCCGCCTTCTCCACTTCGAAATAGTTCTCCCTGAACGCCCTCCACGGTCATTCTCAATCTAACGCCACGTCCGCGCGATTCGTCGGTGCTATTTCCTGCAACTTTCGTCAGTCACATTCTTGTCGACGAGAAAGCTGCCGCTCATGCGATCGAGTCCCCACTCACCAACCGGATGCCACCTGTCACCGAAATGCGTGATCAGCGGAATCTGTTTGCTGATTGCGCAGACCATCGTCGACCTCGCCACACAGGTCAAACTACGCAGACTGGGTTGAACATGGCCCTTCCATAAAGCGCTGCGTCCATCATGGAGCCGTCGATCGCGGCAACCCCGATGAAAAAATCGTCGCGATCTCACACCGATCCTTCACGGGCCCGGCGTACCTGGGGCAACTGATGCGCACAGCGCTAAGGCCAACGCTTATCGACCGCAAGCCACGCGGACTTTGCTGTAGGGGAACCGTTCTGGACGATCGCGATGAAATCAGGATGGACCGATGCGCGAAGGATTGCCGGGAATTCAGCGTGCCTCCGCGAACACAACACATACCTCGATGTGCGCCGGTGCCACTTGCTATTCGAATGTCGCGATAAGGGATGCTGAACCGTGCGTCGAGATCCCTCACGATCGAAGCAGGTCTAGATCTCTGCAAATGCGGTGCGTCTCTGATTCTGTGAGGCGTCCACTTGACCACGACTCGCATCTGCTGCCGCACCGGTCCTCGCCCGACGACCAGAAAACCAATTGCTGACACTCGCCGGCCGCGAAGCTCTTGGTAGAACTCGCATTGAACCAACGTCACAGCGCCGTCAGCGAGAGCACATACCTAAGACTATGGCTGGCAGTCAGCAGGCCTGCCGATCGGCTTACCCGCGGGTGGGATGGTCCTTGATGGACTGGAACGATGAATCGCGCCTGTGTGACTCATCATTGTGCAAGCGCTTGGAGTAACGAGAGCATGGACTGTAGTTGATGATCCCCGTCCCCTTCCGTATGTCGGGCCAACCGAATGGGCGAACTTCGCGTCACCCAATCATGATCGCTGTTCCCGCCCCGCAGCAAGAAATTCACAGCACCACGATCGGCGGGAGAGGTGAGGGCAACGGACAAGTCATCGCACCCGTAAAGAGTCGACTCACGGGACCGTCCCGCGACATTGAGTAACCGACGATGGCGAATGACCTAGTCCGACACCCGAGCGACTCTCGATCGCAAAGCGCGTTGCAAGAAACGTGAGCCTAAGCGAATACGAACGTCGGACACGGGCAAGCCCTAAATATCCGGGGACAGAACGACTGGATGATTTTCACGAACTAAATATCGAAAAACGAGCGAGTATTAGCCAATACGAGCGCGAACGGATCATTCTTCGGCCATTCTCGCCAACCGACCCACCGTGAAACATAGTGAAACATCTACGCGATGCGGCAACCTTTTGTTTTAAAAGCCATTTTTTACCTTGGACAGCGTTTGTTTCACGAAAAATCGCGAAATTAGTGCGCGACAGGCGGCAACGCACATAAAACGCGATAAGACGGCGAAATGAACGTGGGTAGCTCGTCAATCCGTAGCGTTTAATACGTAATTTGTAGCGAATGAATTTCACGTGCCGCAAGTGATCGTTCGGTGTCCCGCCGATGCAACCGCGCGTCGGGACCAGGCTTCCAAGCTTGCCACGATCTCACTGGCCTGAGTCGGAGCGAGCGATACCCGGCGAGTCCGAACCAAGCGCTGCCACAGTGACCTCGTCAACCCCGAGCCGTCGCAAGACCCACCCCGCCCCCGCCATCATTTCGCCAACCCAGCCTCCGTGCAAACCGCCCCGCGCCGGTCGATCTGCGCGATATCCTCAAGCAAGATCCGTCGGATCTCGAGGATCGCCTGCGGCGTCTCCTGCACGCTGTGCCCTGCAACGATCATCGTCTCCGACAGCGCTCCCGCGAGATGCGCGCTGCGATAGGGCACGACGCCGTCGTTGGAGTCTTCCAGCGGCCCGTCGGCGCGGCGCCGAGCGATGATCGAATGGAAGCAGACCTGCGGGCTGATCGGCAACTTCGACGTCGCACGAATCAACGGATCGGTTTCCCGCAGCTGTTCGATGCTGTTCGGCACGTGGAAGGTCTGGCCCTGCGGTTCGCTGTTCGTCGCCGTCTGCATCACTTCCTCGATCTCGTTCAGCAAGGCAAGCGGTAGACGCACGAGGTTGGCCGCCCAGCGCGACAACCGGTTGCTCGCGAACGGTGTGCCTCGGTGGGGTGCCGCGATAAATATGGCGCGCTCGACTTGCGGCATCGGCGTGAAGTTCAGCAGCCGGTTGAGCCGCTCGTCCTCACGATCGATATCGGTCCCTTCGGGCACGTACTTGTCCGTGAAGGTCTCCCACAGCGCATCGCCGGAAGTCGACACGAGCAGTCGCGCGATAACGCCGCCCATGCTGTGGCCGATCAGCACCATGCCACGCGAGGCCGGCGCCGTGCCGTCTGGATCGAAGTGCGCGAGCGTCTGTTGGGTGGCGCGCCGGATGCGGATAAGGTTGACCAGAATCGGCGCGTTGGTCGGGTAGTAGACCTGCCACACCTGGAAATGTTGCCGAAGCACTTCATCGCCCTGAATATCGTTGGCGACGTTCACCCATGCTTCGGGGCTGCTTGCGAGGCCGTGCAGCATCAGAATGATCCGTCGATTGGGATCGAACGGTTGCATCATGTAGATGCGCGGCGCATCGATGCCGCGCGCGCGTCCAAACAGCGCGCGCAACGATTGCCCGGCGAAACCCGAGCGCGCGAGCCAGATGCCATAGCCCGCGCTGAAGTTGGCCGACAGTGGCACAGTTTGGCCGTGTCGCTCGACACTGGCATCGCGATACGGGTCATAGACGGACAGCACGACATCACGGGAGGCAAGCACCTGTTCGAGCGTGCCCTGACTGAACCAGATCAACGCGGTGACGTTCGGCGACGGCATCTCGGTGAAAAAGCGCGACGCTGACCTCGGCCGTCCCGCGGCCCCTGCCAACGCGCCGGCTTTGACCCGTGTGTTCGAGCCACCCACGGCGCGGGTGGTCGCTCCGGTATCGGCGCTGACATGACCACCGCGATCGTCCGCGGCATTGCTTCCGACATCGCCACCCGCGTCGGCTTCCTCCTCAGGCGACGGCACATTCATCACCGCGACGAGTTCCGCGCCCAAACCATCGCGTCGATAAATACTTCGTATCCCCGCGAACGACAGCCGCGAGGCCGGGATGACTTCGCGCGGTTCGCGCACGCCCTCCGGTAGCCGGGTCCGACTCAGGTCGAGACGAATCGACCAGCCGGCGATGTACTGCGTGCCCGGCTCGCGGTTGCCGTCATCGGTCGCCAGCGCGCCGCGCAGAAACAGCGCGCGGGCAAGCTCCTGCACCGCATAGTTGTAGTAGTCACGGACCTGGGTCTGACGATCTTCGAATGCACGTTCGCCGGCAGTGCGTTCGCCGAGGAATAGAAAGGCATAAGAGAATCGCGCGGCCCTGAGCCATAGATCGAATTGCGCGTCGCTCCATTCGGTGGCGTTGGCGGGCGTGTTCGTGATGGCCATCTGCAACGACAATTCGGCGAGGCTCGCCAAGCGCCGGTCGGTATTGATTCCCCCGACGGTCGAGATCGTATTGATGCAATCGAGTGGCTCGCGTTGGCAGGTGCTCTCGTCGAGTGCCGCGCTGTGCAGCGTGTCTCGCGTCGCGGCGCTCAGACGGCCGGTCGACAGAATATCGCCGCGGCGCATCGCGATGTACTGCGCGGGGCCTTGCGAGCTGACGGTCACCATCGCGCAACCGGACAGAAAACCGCTGGCGAGCACCGCAAGTGTTGCGCACCGCGATATCCACGATGCGAGCGCGCGCGTCATGATGCGTCGAACCGATTGGTGCGAGACAGCTGCCGGGCTACGCCGACGCCGGCGCGTCCAAGCAATCGCGAACCGCGTAACGTTAGACGACCTGGGCCAACGAGCATACGCGCATGCGGCGATGGAAGACGCCACGGCATCGCGTTCGATCGATCGCCGTGACAATCGCGGCGCGCGAAGCGCTTGCCGGCACTAAGCGTTTCGAGGCGCGTGAAATTGAGTTCAGTCGTGTGCGGTACCGCATCAGTCATTATGCTGTGGACCGTTGTGATGGCTGAATGGCAGAAAGAATCCGCTAGTTTCCGACGCAGACGGCGCGCTGACGGACCGACAAACGATGAACGCTCCGGTGGTGGCCCGCGACGTTGCAACTGCCAACTTTCTTCTCTCGCAGAGTTGACTCGTCAGGCCATTGCCTGGTGCATCGAACCGAAAAAGCTGAAAGGGAATTATTTGTCCGCTGAATACTCTACGCCCGGCACATTGCTTGTGCAACCAGCGACGTTCGCCATCGCGCGCATTGGTTTCAATAAGAAAGAATTCCGATTTAACAATCACCGCTGCTCCATCGGCGAAACAAAAATTCCTTGAAACCTCTAGCACTTTTGCTCATTGCAGTTCGCCATTAGTACAGCAGAATAGCCACGCTTATTCTTCGCCAATAGAAGTCGAAGAGATGACGGAATAGATGTGTATTGGCGGGGTACGCCGCGAAGCGATTGACGGCCAGCACATTGATCGGCCATGATGCCTGTGACGAACTCTGAAAGGGGACAATGACGCACGCATGACACAGGCAGCCCGCCAGTGAACTGCGCGAAGTCTTGAACGCCTTTGATGGCAGCGATATACCGCTTCAGCAAGTTAAGCGATCTGGCGCGCGTACTCTCGCGCCATGATTCTGCCCGATACGAACGCGCTGTGGCGGCGAGGCTCTTGACAACTAATTGTTTGGGAACTTAAATAATTTGGCAGCTGGGCTCAAATCGACGGGACCGATTCCATGCTGCAAATGCGCGTGCACATTCGTTTGTCTTCAGGTTGTGCTGGAATCGTCAAGCATTCGAGACAGGGTGGGACGGGTCAATTTCCTCAGTCTTTCTTCAGCGTGGCGAAGCGGTCTGGCAGTTGGACACGATGCCTGATAAACGGAGCCGACATGGCAACGCATAGGTTGCGACTGTGGTCACTGTCCTTTAACCCAACCAGGTAATGCTCCGGGTTGCCCACGTGATCGGATGACAGGGCTGAATGTGGAACGCGAGGAACCAAGATGACAAATGAGACTGGCGTCGCGCAAGTCCAGACAGCCACAACCCAATCGTCGCCTATAGACTGATTTGAACGACGTTGCCGGCCCGACAGAAGGGATGATGCAGCTATCTCTCGAGTCCGACCTGGCCGTGGAAGTCGCAGCGGATCCACTTATCGATCCACTGTTATGGACCCCTATGAATTCCTGAGCAACCTGTAGAGCTCCGTATCCGCTGGCCCGCGCGCGACGTTGGCGCTGGGCGTACGGCATGGGTTGCATCAGCAGTCAGCCGAGAACGTCATGAACGCAAACCGCTCCGATGCACCGCGACCTCCCCGATTAGCCGGAGTCGCATCGACCGGCGCATTGTCGTGCGCATTGACCTGTGTGCTCGTCCTTGCACTGTCGGGCTGTCAACGCCAGGCCGAAACGCAGAGCGGCGACACGCGGCCAGCCGTGCAGCTCACCAGGGTCGAACCGGCCGACGCTTCCGCCATTCGCATTTTTACCGGGCGGGTCGAGCAGACCAGCATCTCCCCGCTCGCCTTCGAAGTATCGGGCCGTGTCGTGCAGATCGCGGTGCTCGAAGGTGCGTCGGTTAAACGCGGCCAGCTGATCGCGCGCATCGATGAGGAACCCTACAAGCTGCAACTGCAACGCGCGAACGCGCAGTATCAGCAGCTGAGCGACAACCTGAAGCGCCAGGCGGTGCTGCGCAAGGACGGAATTCTGTCTCAGGCTGCGTATGAGCAGTTGTCGGCTTCAACGGACGCCGCACGCGCGGCACGCGACATGGCGAGCCGCGACTTGCGCAATACCCAGCTCGTCGCGCCATTCGACGGCCGGATCGCTCGCCGCAACATCGAGATCCAGCAGGTCGTGCAGGCTGGGGCGCCCGCGTTCAATCTGGAAAACATCGGCCGTGTCGATGTCGGCGTCGATCTGCCTCAGAGCATTGCCGAGCGCCTGTTCGTCGACAAGACGCTGAGAGCCGAGGCGTGGCTGCCCGAGCGGCCGCAGACCCGCTTCCCGCTGGTGTTCCGCGAACGGACCACGCAGAGCTCGCCGACTACGGCGGCCTACCGGATCGTGTTCTCGATCGAAGGACCGCAAAGCGCGATGCTGTTCCCCGGCATGGCGCTGCGTGTACAGATTTCCGACACCGCGCGGCAGGTCGCGCAAAACGACAACGCCGGCTACTTCGCGATTCCGATCGCGGCGGTATCGATCGGCGCGGACGGTCAGCGCAGTCTGTGGCGCTACGATGCCGCGTCCGGTCGTGTGCATGCGGTGCCGGTCAGCGTGCGCGAAATCCGCAATGACGATGCGGTCGTCGCCGGTGCGGTGGCGGAGGGCGATCGCGTGGTGGCCGGCGGCTCGCAGTTCATGAAAGAGGGAATGGCGGTCCGTCCAATGGATGCACCTCAATGAACCTCGCGCGCCCCCTTATCGAAAAGCCGCTGATCGCGTGGGTGCTGACGCTCATCTCTTTGTTGGGCGGCATCTTCGCGTACTACAACATCGGACGTCTCGAAGACCCGAAGTTCACGATCAAGACCGCGGTCGTCGTGACGCTGTATCCGGGCGCGAGCGCGCGCGAGGTCGAGCAGGAGGTGACGGACCGCCTCGAAAGCGCAATCCAGCAGATGCCGCAAGTCGAGAAGCTGACCTCGCGTTCCACGCCGGGCTACTCCGAAATCCGCGTCGAGATTCGCGACCAGTACACGTCGGCGCAATTGCCGCAGGTGTGGGACGAATTGCGCAACTCGGTGTCGGATGCGCAGGTACGGCTGCCGCCGGGGGCTGGCCCGACACTCGTGCTCGACCGTTTCGGCGATGTCTACGGGATGTTCTACGCGCTGACCGGCGAGGGCTACACGCAGGCGCAACTCTATGAGTACGCGCGCGAACTGCGCCGCCAGCTGCTGACGCTCGACGACGTGTCCGACATCGTGATCGCCGGCAACCAGCAGGAACAGATCTCGGTCGACGTCGACCAATCGCAACTGATCGCCAACAATCTGTCTACCGACGATCTTGCGCAGACGCTGTTCGTGCAGAACGAGGTTCGGCCAGCGGGCCGCGAACGCGTCGGCGACCTGTCGCTGCGGATTGCGCCGACCGGCTCGCTCGATTCGCTGCAGGCCATCCGTTCGCTGCCCGTCAACAATACGCCCGGCCCGCTGCTGCTCGGCGACATCGCCCGCGTGAGCCATGGCTATGCGACCATTCCGAACCAGGTCATTCACTACAACGGTCAGCCCGCGATCACGATCGGCATCAGCGCGCGGCCGCGCGTCAACGTGGTGAGGGTCGGCGAGGAGATCAAGGCGAAGCTGGCCACCTTGGAGCGCGACCGCCCGATCGGCATCAAACTCTACTCGCTCTACGATCAGCCGCAGGTCGTCGACGACAGCGTGCGCGGTTTTATCTTCGACGTGTTCCTGTCGGTGGCGATCGTCGGTGTCGCGCTCGGCATCGCGCTCGGCTGGCGTGCCGGCGTCGTGCTGGGCGTCGAGCTGTTCCTGTCGATTCTCGGCACGCTGCTGGTCATGTACGCGGCGGGGATCGAGCTGCAGCGCATCTCGCTCGGCGCGCTGATCATCGTGATGGGCATGCTGACCGACAACAGCATCGTGGTGGTCGAGGGCATGCTCGTGAAGGTGCAGCGGGGCATGTCGCATCTCGAGGCGGCGACCCAGATTCTCAAACAGAGCCAATGGCTTCTGCTCGCATCGACCGTTGTCGGGATTCTGGCATTCTCGGGCATCGGACTGTCGCCGGACTCGGTCGGCGAATTCTGTGCGTCGCTGTTCGCTGTCGCCGCGATTTCGCTGCTATTTAGCTGGGTGATCGCCATTGCCCTGACGCCGCTGTTCGGCACGTATCTTTTCAAGGTCGCGGACGTCATCGACGAAGACCCGTTCAAGTCGAAGCTGTACAAGCGTTACGGCGAGCTATTGTCATGGGTCACCCGTCAGCGTGTGCTCGTGGTCATTTTCCTTGTCGCGCTGACGGTGCTCGCCGGATGGGGGTTCCGTTTCGTCGAACAGAGCTTCTTCCCCGCATCGACCACGCCGATCTTCTATGTCGATATGCGTTTGCAGCGTGGCGCGGATATTCGCGCGGTCGTCGAAAAGAGCCGCGACGTCGAGAAGGTGCTGCTCAAGCATGCGGACGTCACCAACGTACAGACGTATATCGGCGGGGGCGCGACACGCTTCTTCCTCGTCTACGATCCGGAGACGCGCGATCCGGCATACGCGCAGTTCATCGTCGGCGCGAAGGACCAGGGCCTGATCGACCACATGCTTCCGGAGATCGAAGCGGATCTGAAGAAGCGCTTCCCCGAACAGCATTGGACGGTCACGCGGCCGAACTTCGGCCCCGGAGGTGGCGCGGCGATCCAGGCACGCTTCTCGGGACCCGATCCGCTGGTGCTGCGCCGCCTGTCGCAGGAAGCGCAGAACGTGCTGAAGGCCGACGGCCGCATCATCGCGATCCGCGACGATTGGGAGGATCCGATCAGCATCGTGCGGCCGGAATTCGACGAATCGCGTGCGCGCTCGCTCGGTGTGGCGCGCCGGCAGGTCACCGACACGATGGCTTATGCGACCGAAGGCCTGCGCGCGGGCATCTATCGCGAGGGCGATCAGCTGCTGCCGATCGTGCTGCGCTCGCCCGATTACACGCGCGGCGTCGCGGGTCTGCAGGACCTGCAGGTGTTCAGCGCGGGGCTGCGCCGTTATGTGCCGCTCGGCGACGTGGTCAACGGCTTCACGGTCGGTACCGAGGAAGGCCAGATCGCGCGCGAAAACCGGATTCGCACGCTGACGGTTTCGGCCAACCCGGTCTATGGGCAGAACAGTGTCGACGCGTTCAATCGCATCCGCTCCGGCATCGAGCACATCAAGCTGCCGCCCGGCTATAGCTTCGAATGGGGCGGCGAGCACGAATCGTCGACCCGCGCGCAGCAGAGTCTGTTCCGTCAACTGCCGCTCGGCTTCATCGGCATGGCGCTGCTCGTGCTGATGATGTTCGGGCGCCTGAAGCCCGCGCTCGTCGTGCTGCTCGTCGTACCGATGTCGATCGTCGGTGTGACGATCGGTCTGCTGCTGTTCCGCGGCGCCTTCGGCTTCATGGCGTTGCTCGGTCTATTGAGTCTGATCGGCATGCTGATCAAGAACGGCGTGGTGCTAGTCGAAGAGATGGATGGCCAGATCGCCGCTGGCGTGCCTCGCATGCAGGCGGTGACCCAAGGCGCGATGAACCGTCTGCGGCCGGTGATACTGGGGGGCGGCACGACGGCGCTCGGCATGGCGCCGTTGTTGTGGGATCCTTTCTTCAAGGACATGGCGATCACGATCATGGCGGGCCTTGTTTTTGCCACCGTGCTGACCTTGGTCGCGGTGCCGGCGCTGTATGCGATGCTGTTCTCGATCAAGCAGGCGGAATGGGAGCCGGGTAAGCACCCGGAAGCAAAATGATCCGCGCGCGCGCTTATCTTCTTGCCATCGCGGCTCTGCTGCTCGAAGCCGGATGTACGGGATCATTGCAGCTGGAAAAGCCCGCCGCGTTTCCGCCGCAGTACTCGGAGGCCCAACCGGGCGCGGCGACACCGATGTCCGCGCACGATCTCGCGGCATGGTGGACCCAGTACAACGACCCGACGCTGAACAAGCTGATCGATCTCGCACTCGCGCACAACTTCGATATCGCCACGGCTTACGCACGCGTCGATCAGGTGCAGGCCGGGATCCGGCTGGCTCGCTCGCAACTGTTGCCGTCGGTCGGTGCAAGCGTGAGCGCCGCGAAGTATCACGGCGGCGAGACGCAACTCGAGTTCGCGGAGTTCCTCGGCATCACCAATACCGATGCGCAGTTCTGGCGTCTTGGCTTGCAGGCGCAATGGGAGATCGATCTGTTCGGCCAGGGACGCGCGCGGCTCTCGGCGGCACGTGAACAGGTACGCGCGGCCGCCGGCGATGCGGAGGCGGTGCGCCTGAGCGTGGTGTCGGGTGTCGCGGATCTGTACGTCACGTATCGCGGACTGCTGCGTCAGCGCACGATCCTGCTGCAGAGCCGCGAGATCGCGGACGACTTCGTCAATATCGCCGAAAAGAGCTTTACCGCTGGACTCGTGCTGAGTACGGACATCGAAGCGGCGCGCGCTGGCCGCGCGCAGGTCGATGCGCGATTGCAGGACGTGGAGAACGGCATCGCTCAGGCGCGGCTGAATCTGCAGAATCTATGCGGCGTGCAGCCCGCGGAATTCGCCGGAATCCTCGATGAAAGCGACACGCTGATGACCGCGCTGCCGCATATCGAGCCCGGCCAGCCGGTCGATCTGCTGATGCGGCGCCCGGATCTGATCGCGGCGCAGGCACGCGTGAATGCGGCGGTCAGACAGTCGGATGTCGCGCGGCTCAATTACTGGCCGACCATATCTCTAAGCGGCATCCTCGCGCGTAATGGTTGGGAGATCGCAGGTCAGGGCCTCGGGCCCAGCACGTTCTGGCTATTCGGCGCGGCGATGGCGATGCCGTTGATCGATTTCGGCGCGCGGCGCTCGCAGGTGGAGTCGTCGGATGCGCAGGCGCAGCAGGCCATGTTCAACTATGAAAAGACCGCGCTCGGTGCGTTCTATGACGTCGACCGTGCGTTGGCGCGTTTGAACCGCCAGGACGAGTTGTTCAAGGCGCGCAATGAAGAAGTCACGCGCCGCACCACGCAGTTGAGCCAGGTGCAGCGTCGCTATGCGCTCGGCGATACCGGTCGCGTCGATATCGATCAGGTGCGCGTTGCGCTGCTCGAAAGCCAGTCGTCGCAGGCGCGGGAAGAGGTCGGCAAACTGCAGGCACAGTTCGCGTTGTTCCGGGCGATGGGAGGCGGCTGGTTGGCCAATCCGCCGGTGGCCGCCAATACGCCCACGACGTCGGGACCCGCGCCCGCCACCGCGAGCGCGCCGGCACCGGCTTCGCAGTGAGCGGGCCCGAAGCGCCGCGAGTGCCCGGAACATCCGACGCGCGACATGCAAAGCGCCGTCATCGCAATCCGACGGTGACGGCGCTTTTCCGCTTGATCGAGCGAATCCGGCCGGACGCTTGCGCGAGCGATGGACAGTTCCTTACACGCAAGGCAGGTGGTTCAGTCGGGAGGACTAACAGAGGGACGCGCAGGGTAAGCGAGCCTGCTCCATGTGAGTCCGTCTCAGGGCGAAATCAGCTTCTCTGAATGGTGCACGATGGCAACCCAGCTCGAGACGAAACTGTCGTTGCCCGCATTGACCGCGATGGTCGTCGGCTCGATGGTGGGTGCAGGGATTTTCTCGCTGCCGCGCAATTTCGCGCGCGCGACCGGACCGTTCGGCGCGGTCATTGCATGGTGCGTGGCGGGCATCGGCATGTATGCGCTGGCGCGCGTTTTTCAGGCGCTCGCACAGCGGCGGCCCGAGCTCGATGCCGGCGTGTTCGCATACGCGCGAGCGGGCTTCGGCGACTATGCGGGCTTTCTATCCGCATTCGGCTACTGGATGGCGGGCTGCTTCGGTAACGTGTCGTACTGGGTGCTGATCAAATCGACGCTCGGCGCTTTCGTCCCGGCCTTCGGCAACGGCAATACGGCGACCGCGATCATCGTGTCGTCGGTGGGCATCTGGCTGTTTCATCTGGTGATGCTGCGCGGCGTCCAGCAGGCCACGATGATCAACACGATCGTCACGGTCGCGAAGGTGATACCGATTGTGCTGTTCATCGTGATGCTGATCGCGCTGTTTCGCGCTGACATGTTCCACAAGAACTGGTGGGAAGGCAGCGATCAGATCGGCGCGGGACTCTTCTCGCAGGTTCGCGCGACGATGCTCGTCACCGTGTTCGTGTTCGTCGGTATCGAAGGTGCGAGCGTGTACTCGCGCTACGCGAAAAAACGCTCCGACGTCGGCACGGCGACGATCACCGGCTTCGTGGCCGTGCTGTGCCTGCTGGTGCTGGTGACGCTGCTGCCTTACGCGACCTTGCCGCGCGCCGACATCGCGCTGATGCGCCAGCCGTCGATGGCTGCGGTACTCGGCGCGCTGCTCGGCCCATTCGGCGTCGTGTTCATCAGCGCCGGTCTGATCATCTCGATCCTCGGCGCGTATCTCGCGTGGTCGCTGATCTGTGCCGAGGTGCTGTTCGCCGCCGCGCGTCTCGAGACGATGCCGCGCATCTTCGCGCGACAAAACGAGCGCAAGCTGCCGGTCGCGGCGGTATGGCTCACGAGTACGGTGGTGCAGTGTTTCGTGATCAGCACGTACTGGTCCACCGATGCGTTTGCGCTGATGCTCAATCTGACGAGCTCGATGGCGCTGATTCCTTATTTCCTCGTGGCCGCCTATGGCATCAAGGCCGCCCGTTACGACAGCGCACAGAATGGCAGCACTTTGAGCGGCGCGTTGCGAACCGAGTATTTCGTCGCGATGTTCGCGACGTTGTATACGGCATTTCTGTTGTTCGCGGGCGGCTTGAAGTTCCTGATGCTATCGGCGCTGCTTTATGCCCCCGGTACGGTGCTGTATGTGGTGGCCAAACGTGAGCGAGGCCTGCAGGTGTTTTCGAAACTCGAATGGGTCATCTTTGCCGTTGCGGCCTGCGGCGCGCTTGCCGCGCTGATCGGCCTCGCGACCGGCACGATGGTGATCTGAGCGGTCGATCATCGAAGCCGCGCGAGCGCGGCTGAACGGTGGGTGTCGTAGGTGCGAAGGGGTGCGCCGATTTGTGTGGGTTTGCATTGCGGCGGCTGGATCGGCACATGTTCGCGGGGGAGCGATCGCAGCATGGAGAAGCGCGTCAGACTTTCAGCGCCGGGCCTGATGGCGATGGTGATCGGCTCGATGGTCGGGGTGGGCGTGTTTTCGCTGCCGCAGGCGCTCGGCAAATATACCGGCGTCGTCGGATCGTTGATCAGCTGGACCATCACTGGCTCCGGCATGCTGATCCTCGCGCTGATCTTTCAACGGCTCGCATGGCGCAAGCCTGAGCTCGACGTCGGCGTCTATACGTATGCGCGCGTCGGCTTTGGGCGCTATACGGGTTTTCTGTCGGCGTTCGGCTACTGGTGCGCCAGCTGTCTGGGCAACGTGGCCTATCTCGTGCTGATCAAGTCCGCACTGGCGATCGCCGTGCCGTCGTTCGGCGCCGGCAATACGCTGAGCGCGATCGTCAGTTCCTCGCTGATGATCTGGGTGTTCCACTTCCTGATTCTGCGCGGCGTGAAGGGCTCGTCGATCGTGAATGCGTCGATGACGGTCGCCAAGTTACTCGCGCTCGGGCTGTTCGCGGTGCTCGTGCTGACGAGCTTCAAGTGGCAGCTGTTGGTCGCGAATCTGTGGACCAGTCCCGAGCCGTCGGCGGCCGACCTGTTCGGCGAGGTGCGCAAGACGATGTTGGGCACGGTCTTCGTGTTTCTCGGTGTCGAAGGCGCGAGCGTTTATTCACGGCATGCGCGCGAGCGGCGCGACGTCGGCGTCGCGACCGTGCTCGGCTTTCTGTGCGTGCTTGCGTTGATGGTCATGGTCACGTTGTTGTCGTATGGCGTGTTGCCGCTCGAGCAGTTGGGCATGCTGAAGAATCCGTCGATGGCCGGCGTGCTGAGCGCCGCGGTCGGCGCGTGGGGCGCGGTCGTGGTCAAGCTCGGCCTGTTGCTCTCGGTGTTCGGCTCCTATCTCGCCTGGACGCTGCTCGCCGCCGAAATTCTGCACGCGGCGGGCAAGAGCCAGACGATGCCCGCGTTTCTCGGGCGCGAAAACCGCAACCACGTACCGGTCGCCGCGCTATGGATGACGAGCCTCGTGATCCAGGCGTTTCTGATCGTGACGCTGTTTTCGAAAGAAGCGTTCACGCTGGCCAAGGAGTTCACGACATCGATGAACCTGATCCCATACCTGCTCGTCGCCGGCTATGGGTTGAAGCTCGCGGCGAGGGGCGAATCGTACGCGGGGCAGCCGTGGTCGCGACGCATCGATTTCATGCTTGCGCTGGTGGGCTGCGGCTACGCGATCTTTCTCGTGTATGCGGGCGGCTTGCATTATCTGTTGATGTCGACCGTGCTTTATATGGCGGCGACCGCGTGGTTTTTCTTCGCCGAGCGTCGCAAGGGGAGACGGCCTGTATTTTCGCTGCTGGAGCGCTGGCTGTTTATCGTGGTTCTGGTCGCCGCGCTGGTCGCGTTCGCGGATCTCGTGCGCAATCATTTTGCGGCTTAAGGCTGTCTTAAGGCGCGGCCACACATAGTCTGGCCTCTCGCCGTTTGCCTTGGCAGGTGGGGCAATGGCCGTCGCGAACACTTCCTTGTATCGACTGGCAACGGCGAACAGCTCGCCTCGCTCCATCCGTCCCGCGTTGTCACCACGTCCATGAACATTCACCGAGTTCTGGAGCGAGCCGGTTTGCGGCCTACGCTTCCACGCGTCCTCGTGCTCGAGTTTTTCCATCAGCACCCGCACGAGCATTTCAGCGCGGAGCAGGTCTACAAGCGTCTGAATGGCGATACGCGCAATATGAGTTTGGGTACGTTGTACCGCGTGCTGGGCCTGCTCGTCGACGGCGAGTTGCTGAGCAGCGTCGCGTTGGGCGAGGGCCGCATGGTGTATGAGCTGAACGACGGCAAGCGGCATGACCATATCGTCTGCACCGCGTGCGGCGGTATCCACGAGTTTTTCGACGAGCAGATCGAGGCGCGGCAGCGGGCCGTGGCCGATGAATTCGAATTCGACGTGGCGGGACGGCAACTCGTGCTGTTCGGCCTGTGCGCCGCATGCAAAAAAGGCCGCGTGCAGGTGAGGACTGTGTTCAGGAGATAGGGTGCCGCACGCACGCGTCGCGCTTCACATGATCGCGGCCTCGCGAATGCAGCGAATGAAATAGTCGGCCGGGCGCGTGTGAATCGCGCCTTCGCGCTGCATCAGATGCAGTCTCGCGGCGCGCGAGGTTTCGATGAAATCCAACTTTTTCATATGCCCCGTCGAGTTGACGAGTTCGAGCGTGTGCGAAGCCCAGACCAACACGGCGTCGATGCTGAGCGCGAGGCTGTACATCAGCGATTGCGACGTGCAGCGTGTAATTCTTTGCGGCATGGGCAGACCCTGACGGTTGAACAGATCGGCGATGAATTGCGGGAATTCGTCGGTGGTGTCGGAGTGCACCCATTCGGCGTCGCACAGCTCGGCCAGCGAGGTGGTCTTTGCGAGCGGCCCGTTCGCGCGTACCGCGAACGCCAACGGATAGGCCAGCAGTTCAGAACATTCGATCGATGAATCGGCGGACGATTCCGTCGCCGCCGCGAGCGCGAAATCGAGCGAGCCCTGGCGCAACTGATCCTGCAGTTTTGTCGCGTGAAACTCGAGAAATTCCACCGTGATGTGCGGCATATGCTGGCGAAAGCGCGCATATGCATCGGGCAGCAACGTGAGTGCCGCGAGCGGCGTCACTCCGATCGTCACGCGGCCCTCCTGCGCACCTCGTTCCATCGCCATCTGCTGCTCGGCGCGCCCAAGTTCGCCGACGATCAAACGCGCATGCCGCAACAGAGATTCCCCGGTGTGCGTGAGCGCGACGCCATTCACGCTGCGGCCGAATAACGACATGCCGATATCGGTTTCCAATTCCCGAATCGCTTTGGTGACTGCCGGCTGACTGACGAACAGCGCTCGCGAAGCGCCGACAATCGTGCCATGATCCGCGACTGCGACCAGTGCGCGCAATTGATGAAGCTTGATTGCCATTAACCTTATTGCCTTAGGGTAAATACTATAACTAACGGTTATTGGGATAAAACTTTATCATGTTTTTATTCACTGCCGCTCTCGTAGACTGGCTCTCAATCCGCGCCGAGCTTGATCAAGCGCGTGTCACACGGGTCTGTCAGAGGAGACGGCGTTGTCCCACAAAATCAATATCGATCCCGCGATTCGCGACAAGGCGGCCGAATTCGTCGAATTACGCCGACGTATTCATTCGCATCCGGAACTGGGCTTCGAAGAAGTCGAAACGAGCCGGCTCGTCGCCGAAAAACTTAAAGACTGGGGTTATGAGGTCACGGAAGGCATCGGCGGCACGGGCGTGGTTGGCCGTCTGAAGCTGGGCGACGGCACGCGCGCAATCGGCATTCGCGCCGACATGGACGCGCTGCCGATCATCGAGGACACCGGCCTGCCTTACGCGAGCAAGGTGCACGGCAAGATGCATGCATGCGGGCACGACGGACACACGGCGATCCTGCTGGCGGCCGCACATTACTTTGCGCGAACACGCCGCTTCAACGGCACGCTGAACCTGATTTTCCAGCCGGCCGAAGAAGGCCAGGGCGGCGCCGTGCGCATGATGGAGGAGGGCCTGTTCGAGCGCTTCCCGTGCGATGCGGTGTACGCGCTGCATAACGCGCCGGGCGTGCCGGTCGGCATGTTCATCGTGCAGCAGGGCGCAATGGCGGCATCGGCCGATCTGGTGACGCTCACGCTGACCGGCAAGGGCATGCACGCCGCGATGCCGCATCTGAGCCGCGATCCGGTGGTGGCGGCCGCGAGCATCGTGATGGCGCTGCAGACGATCGTCGCGCGCAACGTGCCGCCGGCCGATGCCGCGGTGCTGACCGTCGGCGCGATCCAGGCCGGCACCGCGCACAACGTCGTGCCGAACACGGCGACGATCCTGCTGACGGTTCGCACGCTCAGTACCGAAGTCCAGCAGCTGATCGAGACGCGTCTGCACGAGATCGTCGAGAGCCAGGCGGCGAGCTTCGGCGTGACTGCGCACATCGACTATCAGCGGGTCACGCGCGTGCTGATGAACACCGCTCAGGAGACCGAGCGCGCCCGCGAAGCGGTCGCCGCGGTGGTCGGCGCGCAGAACATTCTGCCGCTGCCGCCGGGCATGATGGGCGGCGAGGACTTCTCGTGGATGCTCGAGAAAGTGCCGGGCTGCTACGTCGCGCTCGGCAACGGCCACGAGGGGCACGGCAGCTGCATGATCCACAACCCCGGCTACGACTTCAACGATCAGGCGCTGCCGATCGGCGTCGCCTACTGGGCCACGCTCGTCGAGCACTACCTCACAGCCTGAACTTCACCAGAATCGCGTTTCGCCGACCCGGCGTGCGGCCGGGTCGGCGGCCAGACTACGTCCATATCGGGGATTCACATGCAATATAAAAAGGCCGTTTGCGCCGCGGCCGTGACGCTGATGTCTCACGCGGCCTGGGCCGACTCGTATCTACAGCAATGGCTGTCGGCATGGCCGTCGATGGAAAGCGCGGTCCAGCAGAACGGCATTCAGCTGTACGGTGCGGTCGACATGGGCCTGAACTTTCAGAGCGTCAGCGGCACCTCGAAGTGGCAAACCCAGAGCGGCGGCGTTCATACGTCGCAATTCGGGCTGTTCGGCCGCGAAGATCTCGGCGGCGGCCTGAAGGCGGAATTCAACCTTGAAAACGGCTTTATGGCGAACAACGGCTCGTTCGGCACCAGCAACACGTTGTTCGATCGCGCCGCCTGGGTCGGCCTGAACTCGGCGACATGGGGTGTCGTGCGCCTCGGCTTGCAGCCGACCGCGAACCTGCCGCAAGTCATCGACCCGTTCGGCGAAGTGATGACGAACTCGGTCGTCACGTGGCTCGCCGGCGGTGCGGTGCAGACGCCGAAGGGCGTCGGCTACAACGCGGACCTCGGGCCGGGCTCGAGCCAGGTGCTGGTGCGCGCGAGCAACGCGGCGACGTGGACCACGCCGCGCGTGATGGGCTTCGGCGCGACCTTCCTGTATGCGTTCAACAATCAGGCCGGCGTGTCGCCGAATGCTTCGAATCAGGGCGTGGTCGCATCGTGGACGAACGGCACGTGGTATCTGTCGGGCGCGTATAACCGCGTGTGGAGCTCGCCGGTCCAGACCTCGGCCGGCACGCAAACCGTGCGCAACGATATCTACGGTGTGTCCGCGATCTACGATGTCGGCAGCTACGTGCTGTCGGCCGCGTTCGCGCAGGTGGCGCCGAAGCTCGAAGGCAACGGCATCGCGCGCTCGTACATGGTTGGCGCGACGGTGCCGTGGGGACGTCACGCGGTGCGCGCGTCGGTGGTCTATCGCGATACGTCGGGCGTGCGCGACAGCGCCGGCGATCCGGCGAAGGACTCGGCGCTCGGTGTGATGCTCGGCTACGACTACTCGCTGTCGAAGCGCACGTCGCTGTATGCGCGCGCGGGCTTTATCCGCAACTACGGGATTTCGAGCGTGATTCTGAACAGCAACCCGCTGCCGCTGCAGACCGGTACCGCGTCGCCTGAACTAGGCACGACGCCGATGACCGCGTCGCTCGGCATCTATCACCTGTTCTGAGTCGAGACACGGCGGGTCGGCGAGCGCGAGACGCCGCCGCCCGCCGCGTCGCTCGCGCTTTCCTTCGTCTCTGAAGAATCACACGCATGAAGACCACCAGCCCAGTTGTTGCGCCACCGCGCGACGTCGTCGTGTCGAAGGCCGCGTCGAACATTGCATCGAGCGACGTGTCGCATGCGGCCACGCATCGCCGCGTCATTCTCGCGACCTCGCTCGGCAACGCGCTCGAATTTTTCGACTTCACCGTCTACAGCTTTTTCGCTGCGCTGATCGGCAAGCTGTTCTTTCCGGTAGGCGGCTTGCACGGGCCGCTGCTGTTGTCGTTCGCGACGTTCGGCGCGGGGTTCGTCGTCAGGCCGATCGGCGGCGTCGTGATCGGCGCGTATGCGGACCGGCGCGGTCGCAAGGCTGCGATGACGCTGACCATTCTGATGATGGCGCTCGGCACGGCGACGATCGGTCTTGCGCCGACTTATGCGCAGATTGGCGCGGCGGCGCCGTTGCTGATCGTCGCTGGCCGCCTGATTCAGGGATTCTCGGCGGGCGGCGAAGTGGGTGCGTCGACGACGTTCCTGATGGAATCGGCCGCGCCGGGTACCCGCGGCTATCTGGTGAGTTGGCAGCTCGCGAGCCAGGGTGCGTCGGCGCTCGCCGGCGCGTTGTGCGGAATGTTGTTGACCCACGCGTTGACACCCTCCGCGCTCGCAAGCTGGGGCTGGCGTGTGCCGTTTCTGCTCGGCCTGCTGATCGGTCCGGTCGGGCTGTACATACGCAGTCATCTGCACGAGACGCTGCACGCGGCGAGTGGCTCGAACCAGAACGCGACCGAGGTTGCGCCAGCGCGCTATGACGTGCGCCGCATCGTGCTCGGCACGCTGCTGATGATCGGCGGTACGTCGTCGATGTACATCCTCGTGTTTTATCTGCCCGGCTGGTTGACGCGCTTCGCGCATGTGTCGGGTGCGGCGGCGTTTTTGCCGAGCGGTGTCGCTGGACTGATTCTGACCGTCGCGTCGCCCTTCTGCGGCAAGCTGACCGATCGGCTGAAGTCGCGCAAGCCGTTGCTGTTCGCGACCGGCATCGCGAGCCTGCTAGCGCTTTATCCGGCGTTCGCGCTGATGCTGCACGTGCCGGTGCTCATGGCGATTCTCGCGGCCGTCGCGCTGCTGATCGGCTTGTGGGTGCTCGGCAATCCGGCCGGCTTTCTGCTGCTGCTCGAAGGATTTCCGCGCGAAATGCGCGGACGATCGCTCGGAATGATCTATAGCGTCGGCGTCACGCTGTTCGGCGGCTTCGCGCCGTTCGTGGTGACGTGGCTGATCGGGGCGACGGGCAGCGCCTACGCGCCGGTCTGGTACATGAGCGCGTGCAGTCTCGTCAGTCTCGCCGCGCTGACCGTATTCGACGAGCGCATTGCCGAATAACCGCCGGAGTCATCGTCGATGTGATCCGGCCATAGACAACAGGAGAACGAAATGAACGCACACAAATGGGTGAAACTGGTGGGCGCGAGCGCGGTCGTGTTCGCTTGTCTGAATACGTACGCACAGCCGCAAGCAGTCGGCCCCGCTTCGGCAGCACAAGGTACGGCGAGTTCGGCGCCAACCGCGGGCGAGATCAAGGCGGCCAACAAACAACTCGTGCGGGACATACGCCGCGCATTCAGAAACGCGCGCAGCCAGGGGCTGCGGGCCAGCAACATTACCGTGCGCGCGAATGACGGCGTCGTGACGTTGACGGGCAGCGTGCCGGCCCCGGAGCAGGTCGACCTTGCGACCAACATTGCGAAAGGCGTGCCCGGTGTGCAGTCGGTGACGAGCCGCGTCGCGGTGCGCAAGGAATTCAGCGCACGGGGCAGCAACTAGCGGCGGCTTGCCCGGCCTCACGGCCTGCGGCTGCGGCCGGCCTCGCGGCCGGCAGTCCAGCAATTCTCGCAAGGCGCGGCCGCAGCCGCGCGATCGACAACGGTTTCGTCAAGACGACGCCAGCCGCCGATCTGTTCAGATTTGCTTACGAATGTGAACTGAGCGAGTTCAGCCCATCACCGGAAGTGCCGACGCGACGGCGGTCCGTGAACATGTGGCCAAGCAAGCCGGCCTTCAACGATGCATCGCAGACGCTTCTGTTGGCATTACTTTTGCACCGCAAGAAGCGCGGATCTTTGACATCGTTTTCACTCGCGCATCTTCAATGCCACACGGCATGATCGCCGCATCTGCTGAAATCTCCAATCGAACGGAATCCTTAAAAATTGCTCGCGTTACTCGATCGGGATAAGCTATAAAGGCAAAAAGGTCCGCATCATGAATTTGCCCCGCGCGAAGTGAGGAGGACAAATGAAACACGTGTCGAACAGAAGGTTCGTGGTTTCAAACGAGCCACTGAACCTGATGCATGTCTTTCATACGACCCGTATGAATGCGCGCGCAATCGACATGCCGTCATGGTAGATTTTCAGCGCTGCCGCGCTGATCGTATGCGCTATCCATAGCGGGCAACCATAGGTCGAAATCCGTTAAGCCTTTCAATTGCAACCGGAATGACTGGAGAACAACAATGCTTTTCTTTAATGATGGTTTCACATTCCCGAATTTTCTGGCCGACGTTTTCTCCATCTTCATCTTTATCCTGTGGTTCTGGCTGTTGATCACGGTGTCGGGCGACCTGTTCCGCCGCCATGACGTTTCCGGATGGGGCAAGGTTCTGTGGGTGATCTTCCTCATCGTCCTGCCGTATATCGGCATCTTCGCGTATCTGCTCACCCAGCATCGTGGCATGGCGGAACGCAATCAGGAGCGTGCCAAGCAGGCGCGGGAAGATCTGCGCAGTGTGGTGGGCTTCAGTGTCGCCGACGAACTCGAAAAGCTCGACAAACTGAAAGCGTCGGGTTCCATTTCCGCGGACGAGCACGCGCGGCTTCGCGCGAAGCTCGTGCAGTAAGCGTCGTCTATCTGACTGCAGCCAAGGGCGAGCGGGCGCGCAGCCTGTTTCGCCCTGGCTCCCGCGCGCTCAGGGATTCCCAGTTCGACGCGCCATGATCGCAATGCGCGAGCTTGTCGGCTGCGGCAGGTGACGCCAGGTTTTCGGGCGCATCGCATGCCCGTGACCTGATCGCGTGGATCGAACGTAACGGGAGAAAGCTATGATTAACCGCCTCGCCCACGTTCCGGACGCTGCCGCGCGAACCGCACGCGCGTCGCTGACTTTGCGCCGCGCCACGCTCACGTGCGTGACGGCGTTGATGCTCACGGCATGCGTGCAACCGTGGCAGCAATTCCAGGCCGGCCAGGATCAGTCGGCGATCATCGCTCGCATGGGCCAGCCCCGCGAAGTCTACGACCTGCCCGGAGGCGGCCGCCGACTGATGTGGCCGACCCAGCCGATGGGCTCGACCACCGTCGCGGCCGACATCGACGCTTCCGGCAAGATCGTGAACGTGCGTCAGGTTTTGCAGTTGAGCGAATTCAATCGCGCGGAGATCGGCAAATGGACGCGCAACGATGTGCTGATCAATTTCGGCCGGCCCGTGCAAACGCAGTTTTTCCGGCTCTCGCAACGCGAAGTCTGGTCATACCGTTACACCGAAAACAACATCAACCCCATGCTGTTCAATTTTGCGTTCGACACCAACGGCGTGTTGCGCGAGACGCAGCGCACGCCTGATCCACTGCGAGATCGCGATTTGCGGCGATTCTGAACTGCCGCCTACAGCAACGACTCAATTGGCATAATCGACAGCATCCACACGCCGAGGCGTGCGTACCACGTCGTATTCGGTTCGGTGTTGTAACGGGTTTCGACGTCGCCGTTGGTTTCGATCCAGTACAGCTTGCCGTTTTCGTCGAGATGCACTGAATACGCGACTTTCGGCAGCAGCGCGAGAAACTTGCGATCGACCCGCGTCGCGAGCTCGGGGCTGTCGATCACGAGGCCCAGCTCGGTATTCAGATGCGCGGAACGCGGATCGAAGTTGAACGAACCGACGAAGACCCGCTCGGAATCCACGATGAAAGTCTTCGCATGCAAGCTCGACCCGGAGCTGCCGAACGGCCCCGGGGACTGTTCTTTCTTGTAGGTGACGCCCGCCACGCGCCTTAATTCATACAGATGCACGCCGTTTTGCAGCAATTCGACGCGCCGCCTCATATAGCCCGAGTGCACGGCGGCGACATCGGTCGCTTCGAGCGCGTTCGTCAGCACGCGCACATCGACGCCTTGGGCGGCGAGCCCGCTCAGATACTGCGTGCCCGTGCCCGCCGGCACGAAGTACGGCGATACGAGATCGAGCGACTTGGTCGGCTGGCCCATCACTTCGCGTAGCTGGTGGGAAATCAGCGCTTCCGGCGGGGCGTCGTTCAGACCTTTCGCGGGGTCGTCGCTGATCATCTTCGTTTTGGCCCAGTCGAGCGGCAGCTTGTCGTCGAGCAGGCTCTGCACGACGCGCGGACCGCGCAGCGCTTCCTTATACTCCGCGGCGGCAGGATCCTGCTCGATCGACTGCGCATCACGCTCCAGCGCGGCCAGCTCATCGACGCTCTCATGCGGCAGGATCTTCTCGACCGGATACGCCGACGCGCTTGCCCAATAGCGGTCGAAGTCGCGCGACACGTCGGCCGCGGCCGGTCCGATCGCGAGGACGTCGAGGTCGGCGAAGACGACGCCGTCGGTGGCATCGAAGTACTCGTCGCCGATGTTGCGGCCGCCGAGGATCGTCGCGGTGGCGTCGGCGGTCAGGGACTTGTTGTGCATGCGCCGGTTGGCGCGCGGAAAGTCGGTCACGAAGCCGAGGAACTTCGGGCTGCGCACGACGAACGGGTTGAACAGCCGCACCTCGATGTTCGGATGCGAGTTGAGCGCAGAGAGTGTCGGGTCGAGCGCGGTGGCGATACCGAGATCGTCGAGCAGCAGGCGCACCCGCACGCCCCGGTCCGCCGCTTCATGGATCTGTTCGAGCAGCAGCGTGCCGGTCAGGTCGCCGCGCCAGATGTAGTACTGGATGTCGAGCGTGCGTTGCGCGGAACGGATCAGGTCCATGCGCGCGGCAAACGCGGCATGCGCATCCGCCAACGGATAGATGCCCGCCAGCCCCGGGTGCGCGGCGAGCTCGGGCGCGACTGCGCGACCGAGATCCGTGGTGGCCGCCACCGCGGGCGACAACGCTTGCGACTCCGTGCGATCCTCGAGCGACGGCAACCCCGCGCAGCCGGCAAGCAGGCCAGCGCACAGCAGCGCGCAGAGCGCGCCCCTCCATCGACGATGCGGCAACAGCGGGTGGTGTGTCTGCGCTTGCATGGAGTCCAGGTCTTCCTTTGGGGCGCGGGCATTCTTGCACGCAGCTTGCATTGGTTGAGAAGAATACTATGAGCGCATGCTTATCGGTGCGCCGCCCGACGCTCTTGTTGCACAAAGCGCTTTGTCCGATGATACGGGCAGGCTGCGTGAATTCGAACCGGGCCAGGCCGGCCGCGCATCGGTGCGTTCGAGCGTTTCGCCCACTCTGGAGTCGAGCAACGTGAAGATCTCCCGCCTGCTGCTTGCTAGCGTGCTGCTTTTCGTGGTGGGCAGCGCGCTGCAAATGATATGGCCGCTCGCGCAGCCCGCTTCCTATCACCACTTCGCCGATCAACGCTCGCTGGGGCCGCTGCACAATGCAGCGGACGTGCTGTCGAACCTCGTCATTCTGATCGCGGGCTTGCTCAGTCTGCGTTGGGTCGGGCGGCATGCGTCGAACCAGCCGGCGCAATTCCCCGGCATGGTCGTGGCGGCGTTCGGCCTGCTCTTCACCGCGTTCGGCTCGGCTTACTATCACATGACGCCGAACGATGCGACGCTAGTCTGGGATCGCCTGCCGATGACGATCGTGTTCGCCGGCATTCTCGCGATGTTATGGACGGCGTGGAGCGGACAGCGCGTCGGCTGGGCGCAGATGCTGATCATCGTGGTCGTGTCGCCCGCCACCGTCGGCTACTGGCTCGTGTTCAACAGCCTGTGGCCGTATGCGATTCTGCAGTTCGGCGGGCTCATGCTGATCGTCGGCATGACGCTCACGCGCAAGGTGGACGGCGTGATCGCATGGACGCTCGTGATCGTCTTCTACGGGGTGGCGAAGATTTTCGAAAGCCTCGATTGGCAGATCTGGGAGCTCACGCATCACGTGATCGCCGGCCATGCGTTGAAGCATGTGTCGAGCGGTCTCGCCGGCGCGTCGATGATTCTGGTCGCGAACGCGACGCCGCGCTCCGCCGTGGGCATCGTGCCGCGGCGGCCGGGCGGGATCGGGCATTCGGGTACGTCGCGCTGAAGCCACGCCACGGCGAACCAACTGGCGTGGCTTCCTGCAGACCTCACTGCGGTTCGTACCACGAATACGTCGCCAATGTGCTTACCGGCGGCGTGCCGATCTGCAGCGTGATGTCGCGCAGCGACGTCAACTCGATACTGCGCAGGTCGCCCATATAGCGGCGCGAATCGCCGTTGTCGTTGATATACGCGACCACGTTGCCCATGATGCCCGCGACGTTCGTGTTGGTCAGCGGCTCGCCCCAGATATCGAAGAAGTCGCCGAGCGTGTAGGTCTTCTCGCTCGGCGCCTCGATATGGATGATGCCGGTGTTGTCGTGCGTATGCATCTCATACGTGCATTGCGACAGGATGCCGACCTGCGCCGGCAATGCGAGCCACTGGCCGTCCTTGATGATCGCGAGGTGCGCGTGCACGTGATACAGCACGCTCATGTTCGGTGCGCAGGTCAGGCCATCGACCGGCGTGCCGGTGCCGCCCGCCGAGGTGGTGCCGTTCGGCCAGGACGACGAGCCGACGACGCCTCCGTAGACGAGCGAGATCGGGTTCGGGTCGAACGGCGGCGGATTGGTCCACGTGTAGGTGGGCACTTGCGTGACTGGCGTGCCGACCATGATGGTGATTTCGTCGTGAGGCTTCAGCACGAGGCTCGCGGGCGCGCCCGTGTATTGCGTGAGCGTGCCGCCGTCGTTCACGTAGATCGCGATCGGCGCGCCCGTCAGCCCCGCAATGTTCGACGCGCTCAGCGGCTCGCCCCAGATCGAGAAGAACTGGCCGAGCGTATAGGTCGCGCCGGTCGTCGCGTCCATATGAATCTTGCCGCTCGAATCGACCGTGTGCACCGGATACGCGCAGCCCGTCGGCCTGGCCATGGTCGGCTCGACCATGCCGATGTTGGGCGGCAGCGTCAGTAGCTGCCCGTTCTGGTAGATCGACACATGCGCATACGTGTACGCGGTGCTGCGCAACGCGCAGTTCAATCCGCCGACGGCCTGACCGCTTCCGCCCGCTGCCGTGACGCCCGCGGGCCAGATGGCGGCGCCGAGTGTCGTGCCGTCGAGGATCGGCGTCGCGGCGGCGAGCTTCGGCGTCGTGCCGCTCGCGTCGGATGCGCCCGACGGGCTCGAAGCCGGGGCCGGACTCGATGCCGGGGCCGGACTCGATGCCGGCGTCGAACTCGACGCGGGAGCCGGACTCGATGCGGGGGTCGAACTCGATGCGGGCGTGGTCGCACCGGCCGCGCCGTTCGCGCCGGTGCTGCCCGGGTCCGCGCCGCTACCGCCACCACCACCGCCACAAGCGGCGACTGTCAACATCAGACCCATTGCGACGAATCGCGACCCCAGCCGTTGCAGCATCTCGTTCTCCATACCGTGAAGTGAGAGGGATGCGTGCAGCGGACATCACGCACAGACATCGTGCGGACATCGCACCGCCACGCGCGGCGCGGGCTTCACTGCGTGGATTTGGGCAAGCGCTGCCACCGCGTGGCGCGGGCGCTCGCGTCGGATCACGTCAGGGTATTGAAACCAATTAGCCCAGCGTAGCAGATGGGTTTCACGAGCGAATCCGGCGCATCACAACGATTCGCGACATTCTGCTGGCGCATTTCGAGGTGTGAGCCCGCCAGTTTTCCGAGTTTGCCGACGAAACGATCTGGCGCGCTTTTTATGTGAGCTGTCATCGTTCTGTGCGAAGATCGGTGCTGTCCATCGCGCGACCCGCTCTGCAAGCGGTCGTACGGCGGGCGCGTGCGCGGCCGTCGCCTGACCTCGGGTGAGCCTCGAGTGGCTCTGCGGCGCACCTGTTTGCGGATTCATGGAGCTTTGACCAATGACCGACAGATTGCAAGCGTCCGTATGCGTAGTGGTGCTGCTGCTGATTGTGGGCTGGGTGCTATTTATAGGGCGCGCAGTTTTCGTGCCGATCGTGTTCGGCGCGATCGCGGTATACGTGGTGGTCGACTTCACGCGGCTGCTGCAACGTATCCCGGTGATCGGTCCGCGGCTGCCGGTGCAGTTGCGCTACGGACTGTCGATGTTCCTGATCGGCGCCGCGATCTTCTTCGCGGTCGACATGCTCGTCGCGAACTACGACGCGCTCGTCGCGCTCGCACCGCGCTACCAGGACTCGGTCCTGCTGATGATCCACAAGATCTCGACGCTGCTGCACCTCGAAAGCGAGCCGACCTGGGAGTCGCTGCGGCGGAACATACTCGCGCAGTTGAACATTCAGGCGATGGTGACCGGCATGCTGACGTCGCTGTCGTCGGTGATCATCGATCTCTTCGTGATCGTGCTGTATGCGAGTTTCCTGCTGGTCGAGCGTCGGACCTTCGGCGACAAGCTGACGAACATGACGGCTGATTCGACCAACGCGGCACGCATCCGCGGCGTGGTCACCGACATCAACCGGCGCATTGGCGCTTACCTCGCGCTGAAGACGTTTCTCGGCGTGCTGCTCGGTGGGATCTGCTGGCTCGCGATGCGCAGCGTCGGCCTCGAGTTCGCCGGGCTGTGGGCGATCCTGACCGCGCTGCTCAACTACGTGCCCTATATCGGCTCGGTGCTCGCGATCGTGTTCCCGGTGCTGATGTCGGTGTTGCAATTCGGCGACCTGAATTCGTTCCTCGTCGTGCTGTTGTCGCTGACCGCGATTCACTTCGTGATCGGCAATATTCTCGATCCGTATCTGACGGGCAACTCCCTGAACCTGAGCCCGTTCGCGATTCTCGCGAGCATGGCGGTGTGGTCGGCGTTGTGGGGCGTGCCCGGCGCCTTTCTCGCGGTGCCGATCACCGCCAGCATGACGATCATTTTCTCCGAGTTCGAAATGACGCGGCCGGTTGCGGTGCTGCTGTCGAAAAACGGCCGGCTCACTTACGGCAAGACCGAGCAGACCGCGTGAAGCGGCCGCCACGGTAGCGTCCGCCGTGACGAGCGTGTCGTCCACCCAGCGCAAGAAATGAAAACGGCCCGCGCGGAATAGTCCGCGCGGGCCGTCGAATGAAACACGTCTACCTCAAGGCGTGCGGCTTAGCGCCGCCGCACGCCGTTGCCAGCTTACTGCTTACTGCGAAGAACCCGCCCACGTCTGGCCGGTCGTCGACGAATCGCCGATTGCCGGGAAGTCGACGTACGCGGCGCTGCAATCGACCGCTTTCTTGGTCGACAGCGACTGCGACGCGGAGCCGTTCAGGACGACACGGTTCGCGGTCGATGGGAAGATCGGCAGGTTCACGTTGTCGAGCGTCAGATTCGCATCCGATGTGGTGACCGCGACGTTCTCCGGCGAGTCGGCCAGCACGTTGGTGAGCGTCATGCCGAGCGGAATCTGCGCGTGCGCGATGCCGCCCGAGTTCGCCTCGAAGCCCTCGAAGATCGCAGACGTAGTACCGATGATGTGGATGTTCGACAGCGTGATGGCATGGAAGTCCGGATAGAGCGGCGAAGTCGGATTCGGCAGTGCCTTCGTGCTGTAGTACGGCGTGAACAACAGCGCCTGGCCGCTATTGCGGATACAGATGTCGTTGTAGTTGATGTTCGTCACGAGACCGCCGCGCGCCCAGTCGGACTTGATGCGCAGCGCCTGCTCGGAGCCATCGAACGAGTTGTCGTACACCTGCACGTTCGTCACGCCCGCATTGGTTTCGCTGCCGACCGACACGCCGTGGCCCGCGTAGATATGGTTGTGCGCAATGACAAAACCATACTTGCGATCGGTCGCGACGTCGCGATTGCCGTCGATGCCGTACAGGCCCGAACCCGCCGGGCTCGGGTTGTTCGAACCCTTGATCGCAATGTCGTCGTCGCCGGTGCTGATGTAGTTGTAGGCGAACACGACGTTCTTCAGGTAGCCGTCGAACGCGATCTTGCCGGCCGACGAAGTCGTGGTGCTGCCGGTCGACAGCGCTTGCGTGGCCGTCTTCGAAGCCGAACCCGGGTCGAACGCGTCGGTGTTCTTCGCGGTATCGACGGTCGGCACCATGCCCAGGTAGTTCGGGTTGCCGTTACCAGCCGGGTTCGCCGATGCCGATGCCGACGGCGTCTGCACCTTGACGTTCCACACCGTGAGGCCGTCCACACCGCTCGGTACCACGTGGAAGTTCGCGCTGTTGTTCAGCGTGATGCCGAACAGCGTCAGGTTCTTCGCGTAGTTGAACACCATCATGCGGAAGTTCGACTGCGAGCCGACGCCGGTCGTGCCGTTTTCGACCATGTTGCCGAGCCACGCGAGATCCCACCACGTCATGTGACGCGCGGAAGCCTTCGAGTTCACGAAGGTGCCGCCGTCGTCGCAAGCAGTTCCGTCCGCGGCTTGAGTCCCCGCCTTATACGCGACGTACGTGTTGGTGCAGCTCAGGTCGACGCGCATCAGCGGGTAGAGGCTGTTCGAGCTGACGATTTCCGATGCCGCACGACTATCGATCGTGCCGCCGCCGACCACCGCCGAGTTGACGAGGTATTGGCCGGTGATCAGCGCCGTGCAATTGCCCGAGCTGCCCGCCTTGGTCGAACTGACGGCTGTGTTCGCGCAGTACGGTCCGGCCGGGTTCGGCGAATAGGCCATCACGTCACGCGTCGCGTAGACGGTCACGCCGTTGTCGATCCACAGCGTGACGCCCGAGGGCAGCGTCAGCGGACCCGTGATGAACGCGTTGCCCGCGCCGGTGCTCGAGACGACGAGGCGCACCGCGAACTTCGTCGCACGATACTGCGAGCCCGCGAGCGTTTGCGCCGACGCGCCCTTGATGTTGACGTTCGGCACGGCGGCCGCGGTTTGCGACGCGACTGCCGCAGCGTCAGCCGCGTAGATCTTGGCGCCGACCTCGGCGTCCACAGCGGCGCCGCAGGCGTCGAGCGCGGCCTGGATGCGCGCCTGGTCCGGATTCAGGATCGCCGACGTAGTGCCGTTGTCGGCTTCAGGTCCCAGTGCGCCGCTCGGCTGACTCACGAGGTTGTTGCTGGCTTCGAGGGTGCTGCAGACCTGAGCGGCGGTAGGCAGTTGCGGAGCCGCGGGCAGATCGGCGTCGCTGGTCGTGGTGCCGACCTGGAAGTTGGAAGGCGCGGCCGATACCGGCGCCGCGGTGCTGCTGGTGCTCGACGCGGGCGGCGCATTGTCGCCGCTGCCGCAGGCTGCGAGCAGCGCGGTCAGGCAGGTTATGACGGTGACTCTGTAGAGCATGGGGTCATCCTTTTTATTAAAGAATACTGAGTACTTGGACGTGTTCCGGAACGGCGAGACGGGTCTCGATGGTTGGTTGTTTTTATTCTTGACGGGGTGGGGCCTCGACGCCGCCGCAGGCCACGCGACTCCGCGCATCGCGCACCGGGGCGCGCCTTTGCGGCGGCGCGTGAAGGTGCGGCGGGGCGTGCTGGTGAAGCGTCGCTCGGAGGGGCATCTATCGATCAGCCTGAATTGGTTTGGTACGAGGCGAGGGGTGCGGCAATATGCGGGTCGTGCCGTATTAGTTATACGACGACATATGAATGGTAGGCGAAGGTTGCGTCTACGTACATGCAGTACTTACCCGAACTTACATTGTGACAATTTAATGTTCCTGGATTTACAGGGCTATCGGAGGTGATGAGCTGCCATTGCTCTTGTCCCCCAGATAGCTATCGCAAGAGCTAGTTATATGACAACGTATAACAAAAGGGGTTGGATCCCAAGATGAGTCGAGCAGGGCGAGGCCCGCGCGGACGAGATTTCCGGCACTTCCCACGCTCAGCCGGACGAAAGCGAGTCCACGGCGCCGCTGCCATCTCTTTAAATAAATCGAAAAAACTTCCGTGCCGCTTTCGACGCGAGCTTCACGCAAAGCCATGCAACAATGGCCTCAGGTTGTGGCGGCCAGCGCGAGTGGCCGCAGATTGGTGTTCGCGGTCGGCGTCGGTCCGTATCGCTACTTCGATACCGAAGCGACCGGGCAGGGCGAGGGTTATTCGAATACGCACGGCTGGGGTGTCGTCTATAGCGCGCGGGCCACGTGGTACTCGACGCCGCGCTGGACCGCGCATCTGCAGGTCAATCACGTACAGGTGACGAATGGCGAATCGACCACCGCGATCATGCTCGGCGTCGGCTATCAGCTCGACGCGCCCGACACGCCGGGCCCGCGCGACTTCGCGCTGCCGCGCACGAACAAGGTGACCAGAAACGAAATCACGCTGGTGGCCGGCGCGACGATTCTGAACAGACTCGAATCGCAGACGTCGGTCGCGGAGGCGATCGAATACCGGCGCGGCCTGACGCCGTATCTCGACGCGACGTTCGGCTATCTGCACGAAGGCAACGGGCTGTCCGCGCGCCGGGACGGCGCGACCGCGCAACTGTGGCTCACCCGTGCGTTCTTCGATCAGCGCTTCGCGCTCGGCATCGGCGCCGGCGCGTACGCGGCGATTCATCACGGCGACGCGAACGACATGCGCGACAGCGGCGACGGCATCTTGTCCGGACTCCTGTCGATCGCGGCGTCGTATCGAATGACACGGCGCTGGTCGGCGCGCGTCACGTGGAATCGCGTGATGACGCGCTATAGCCGCGATACCGACGTGATTCTCGGCGGCATCGGGGATCGGTTCTAACGCGAGCATATGACCAATTCACACGACCCTGAAGTCCCGCCGCTGCCGGCTTCGCACGGCGCCGACGTACTCGAAGACCCGGCGCTGCTGCGTCGCCTGCTACGTGCGAAAGACCGCATCGATGCCGCGTCGCACGAAGCCTGGCCGGTGCGGCGCCTGGCTGAAGTCAGCGGCGTGTCGGAAGCGCACTTCGCGCGTTCGTTCAAGCGGGCCTTCGGCGTGCCGCCACACCGCTACCTGTTGACCCGGCGCATCGAGCAGGCTGCCACGCTGCTGCGCGACACCGACCTCGGCATCACGGACATCGCGTTCGCGACCGGCTGGGAAAGCCTCGGCACCTTCGGCCGCGTCTTTCGCGACATCACCGGCTTGAGCCCGAGCGAGATGCGTGTGCAGGCACGCGCCAACCCCGCCGAGCTCGATCGCGTGCCCGCCTGCGTGCTGAAGGCCGCGCAACGCCCGGACCTGACGATCGCGGTGCTGGAGAAGCGCCGCCGCGTGGCCAGCGACCCCATCGAGCCGCCGACCAGCGAGGAGTCGTGAATCAGGGCGTCAACCTGATCGGCCGGTGCGTCGACGATCGCGACGCTGCGCTCGCGCTCGACCCGCCGTGATGCCGGAATCCGCATGTTCGATGCGGTTTCCGACCAAGACCCCCCCATTTCGACTTCCTATACTCGATCGACCATGCCCGGCGCCACCCTTTCTGGAAGCAAGCCATGCCGACGATCCCCCAGCGTATAGAACGCCTGCCGTATTCGAGCTTTCATCGCAAACTGCTCTGGCTGGGAGGACTCGGCTACGTCTTCGATGCGATGGATGCCGCGGTGCTGGCGTTCATGCTGCCGGTGCTGCGCAACCAGTGGCATCTGAGCAGCGTGCAGACCGGCGTGCTCGGCAGCGGCACCTTCATTGGCTACTTCTTCGGCGCCGCGCTCGCCGGCATCCTCGGCGACGTGATCGGCCGGCGCAAAGTCATGGTGTGGGCGCTGATCATCTACTGCGTCGCGTCGCTGATCAGCGCCACCGCGCAGGACTGGCCTTTCTTCATGGCGACGCGCATCGTCGCCGGGGTCGGCACCGGTGCTGAAAGCGCAATCGTCGCGCCGTTTCTGTCGGAGTTCTGCGCGCGCAAGTATCGCGGCACCTTCACCGGCAGTCTGGCGGCGTTCTTCTCGTTCGGCTTCGTGTTCGCCGCGATACTCGGTTACCTGGTCATCCCGCTGGCGCCCGAAGCCTGGCGTGTCGTCTCGGTGATCACCGCGCTGCCGATCGTCATGCTGCTGTGGTGGCGGCGTGCCTTGCCCGAATCACCGCGCTGGCTCGACAGCCGCGGCAGAACCGCCGAAGCCTCGGTGATCGTCGACCGGATGGAGGAGGTGGTGCGCGCCGCGGGCTTGCCGCTGCTGCCGGAGCAGGCGCTCGCGTCGAGCGCTCCGCCCCCGGTCGCGAGCGGCTCGCCATTCGCCAAACTCAGGGCGCTGTGGTCGCGCCAGTTGGCCGGCATCACCGCGATGGCCTGGCTGATGTGGCTGTCGATCACGTTCAGTTACTACGCGTTCTTCACGTGGATCCCCGGTCTGCTGGTGCAAAGCGGCATGACGATCACGCGCAGCTTTTCGTATTCGCTGGTCATGTACCTCGCGCAGATTCCCGGCTACTTCTCGGGCGCGTGGCTCAATGAAAAGATCGGCCGGCGCGCGACCATCGTCACGTACATGGCGCTGGGCGGGTTCTCCGCGCTGGGGCTCGCGCTCACGCACAGCGATGCTGAAATTCTGACGTCGGGCTTTTTGCTGTCGTTCTTCATGAACGGGACCTATGCCGGCGTCTATGCGTACACGCCCGAAGTGTTTCCCACCGAAGTGCGCGCGACCGGCATGGGCGTCTCTTCGGCGATCGGACGCCTCGGCGCGATCGCCGCGCCGATTCTGGTCGGCTTTCTGTATCCACGCCTCGGCTTCGGCGGGGTTTTCGGCGGCACGACGCTGGTGCTGATCATCGGTGCGCTGGCCGTTCTGATCATGGGCGTGTCCACCCGCGGCCGGTCGCTCGAAGAAATTGCCGCGATGCGCCTGAACCGCTGAAGCGTGCACAGCCGGCGCATCGCGCGCTCGCACCCTGCAACCCGAGGAACCACATATGGACCGCATTCTGTTCAAGAACGGCGCTTTGCTCGATCCGCTGCATCATGCATTGCAGCCGGGCTACAACCTGCTGGTTGAAGGCGACACTATCAAGGAAGTATCGCCGCAGCCGATCGATGCGCCCGACGCACAGGTGATCGGTCTGAACGGCAAGACCATCATGCCGGGCCTGATCGACTTGCATGCGCATATGGTCGCGACGCAATTCGATTTGCCGAGCCAGGTGAACATGCCCAACGTATTCGTCACCCTGAAGGCGCTGCCGATCATGCGCGGCATCCTGCGGCGCGGCTTCACCACGGTTCGCGACGCGGGCGGCGCCGGCTTCGCGCTCAAGCAATCGGTCGAAATGGGCCTCGCGCAAGGGCCGCGCCTGTTCGTCGCCGGACGCGCGCTGAGCCAGACCGGCGGCCACGGCGACGGCCGCGCGCGCACGGACTTCATGCCCGGCGACGCGCCTTGCAACTGCTGCGTGCGAGTCGGTGCGTTGAGCCGGGTCGTCGACGGCGTCGACGCGTTGCGCCGCGCCGTGCGCGAAGAACTGCAGATGGGCGCCGACCAGATCAAGATCATGGCCTCCGGCGGCGTCGCGTCGCCGACCGACCCGATCGGCGCGCTCGGCTATTCGGAGGACGAGATCCGCGCGGTCGTCGCCGAAGCCGAGGCACGCGGCACCTACGTGATGGCGCACGCCTACACGGCTGAATCGATGCGACGCGCGGTGCGCTGCGGCGTGCGCACCATCGAGCACGGCAACCTGATCGATGCGCCGACCGCCGATCTGATGGCCGAGTGCGGCGCGTACGTGGTACCCACGCTGGTAGCCTACGAGGCCTTGCATCTCGAAGGCGTGCGCTATGGCTTGTCGGCCGAGAGCGCGGCCAAGATCGACACCGTGCGTGAAGCCGGCTTGAAGTCGCTGGAGATTTTCAGGCGCGCCGGGGTCAAGATGGGCTTCGGCTCCGATCTGCTCGGCCCGGGCCACCGGATGCAAAGCGACGAGTTCGCGATCCGCGCGCAAGTGCTGAGTCCCGCCGAGATCATCGGCAGCGCCACCACCATCGGCGCCGAAATTCTCGGCATGACGGGTAAGCTGGGGCGCCTCACCCCGGGCGCCTATGCCGACGTGCTGGTGGTCGACGGCGATCCGTTGCGCGACCTGAGCTGCCTGACGGGCCAGGGCGAGCACATCCCGCTGGTGATGAAGGGCGGCCGCGTCGAATTCAACGAATTGCATTGAGCCTGCGAATCATCCATCCGTTTTGCCTGCGCACCCGACGATCGCAGTTTTGGAGAAGCGCCGCCGCGTGGCCAGCGATACAGTCGAGCCCTCAATCACGGAGGGAAGAATCATGAATCAGGGTATCAATGTGGTCGGTTTGTACGTCGACGATCAGGATGCGGCGCTTTCGTTCTACGTCGACAAGCTCGGCTTTCGCGTCCACACGGACGTGCGCAACGGCGCTTACCGCTGGCTCACGGTCCAGCACCCGGAGCAGCCGACTTTCCAGCTGGGGCTGTTCGCGCCGGGGCCGCCGGTCCACGACGAAGCGACCGCGCAAACGCTGCGTGCGATGGTCGCGAAGGGAGCGATGCCGCCATTGGTGCTGTCCGTTGCGGACTGTCGCGCGAGCTACGAGCAGTTGATGGCGCGCGGCGTGGAATTCACGCAGGAGCCGGTGGATCGATACGGCAGCGTCGATGCGGGCTTTCGCGATCCGGCCGGCAATGGCTGGAAGATGATCCAGGCGGCAGCGGGCAAGTGAGCGTCAGCGAGGCGCCGTCACGTCCGCCTCGCGCAGAAAGTGCGCAATCGTGTCTTCGATCACCGCTCGCGCAAGCCCCTGCACGATGAACACGAGCCGCGTCGTGCGATCGTCGTCGGGCCAGGCGTCGAGGCGTAGCGGCTCGTGCAGTAGCTGCTGCACGCCATGAAACACGATCGGCCGCGCCTCGCCGATGAAATTGCCGATTCCCTTGACCCGCAGGATGCGTTCGCCGTGATAGCCGAGCAGCACGGTCAGCGCGGTTTCGAAGGACTGCATCGGCAACGGCTGCGCGTAGGTGAGGCAGAAGCTTTCGATGTCCGGATGGGCGGCGCGCGCGGCCGCCGTGCCGCTCATCAGCGATGCGCGTCGCGCGGGCGCGGCACGCAGCCACGGCCGCACGGTACGCGGCGTCAGGATGCCGAGCAACTGGCGCGCGTCGAGCTCGCCGTTGCGCACGGGGATGCGCGTCGCCGTGGGATTGAGCGTGTCGAGCGTCGCGCTCAGTTCGGCGAGCGCCGCGGCATCGGCCAGCTCGGCTTTGGTCAGCAACAGACGGTCGGCGACCGCGACCTGCTGACGCGATTCCTCGTGACGTTCAAGCTGCGCGGCGCCGTGCTTCGCATCGACGGTCGTCACGATGCCGTCGAGTTGCACTCGTCCTTCGAGCGCCGCGTCGCCAAGCAGCAGCGAGATCACCGGGCCGGGTCGCGCGAGCCCCGTGGTCTCGATCAGAATCCGCTCGAACGCCGGAATCTCGCCCCGCTCGCGGCGCGCGAGCAGGTCGGCGACGGTCGCCGCCAGTTCGTCGCGCACGCCGCAGCACAGGCAGCCGTTTTCGAGCAGCGCGACGGTTTCGTCGCGCGACGTGCTGACGAACAGATGATCGAGACCGATCGCGCCGAGCTCGTTGATGACCACCGCGCAACGGCCTAGCACCGGCTGCGGCAGCAGGCGATTGAGCAGCGTGGTCTTGCCCGAGCCGAGAAACCCCGTCAGCAGCGTGACGGGAATCGGGGCCGCGTGCGCGAGCTGGCTCTGCGTCACTCAGATCACCTGCAGGTCTTTACCGACGATGATCCGTCCGTCGAAATGCCTGCGCGCGTCGGCGGCCCACATGTCGTCGGTGATCGCGGGGTCGCCGCCGGGCACGAAGTGGCTCAGCACCAGCGTCTTCACGCCGGCCGCGGCGGCGATCCGGCCGACCTGCTCGGTCGTGGTGTGGCTCTTCATCAGGTGATCGAGCAGCGTCGGTGCGTTGTCGACGGTCTTCATCAACTTTTCCAGCGCGGGCAGGTACATCACTTCGTGGACGAGTACGTCCGCGCCCCTGGCGAAGTCGGCGAGCGGCGGATAGTAGGTCGTGTCGCCGGAGAAGACGATCGTGCGATCCCGCGTCTCGAAGCGGTACGCGAATGCCGGCTTGATCGTGTAGTGATCGACCAGCAGTGACGTAACGCGCACGCGCTCGTCTTCCATCACGACGCGCGGCCCGTCGAACTCGTGGACGTTGATCAGCGGACGCATCGGCGGGCGGCCTTCTTCGCGCATGCGCACGTCGAGATCGATCGCGTTCATGTCGACGAAGTCGTCGATCATCTTCGTGATGCGCGGCGGCCCGTACAGATTGACCGGCGTGCGCAGACCGGTGGCCCACGCGAGGAACACGAGATTGCCGAGGTCGGCGTTGTGATCCGAATGATGATGCGTGAGGAAGATGTCGCGAATGCCCGGCAGCTTGATGCCCGCCTTGGTCAATTGAAGCGCGACGCCGTTGCCGCAATCGACCACGTACGGCTGGCCATCGACCACCAGTACGTTCGACGGCGCCGCGCGCAGATCCGACGGCGTCGGGCCGCCTTTGGTGCCGAGCAGGATCAGCTGGGTGCCGTTGGTCGAGGGACCGGCTGTGGCGGCGCCGGTCGTCGCGGAGGTCGTTGCTGCGGGCGTCGCGCTCGCCGGCGACTGCGCGTTGGCCTCCTGCATCCACGGCAGCGCGGCGGTGGTGCCGGCGGTCACGGCAAGCCGCATGAAGTCGCGGCGGGAGCGTCCAAACGGCTGATCGCTCATGGGCGGTGTCTCCTGAGTTTTCGCCATTCTTGTTGGGATGGCCTGAACGCGTCGCATGGGCGAGCGCTTGAACCAGTGGATTCTAGCGGGCTCGGGGACTGACCGGGGGCGTGAATCGGAAATACGTCGGACCGTATACGGTCGACGGCGCGTCGCACGATCGCGCCGCGCCGCCGGCCTTCATGCCGGACCAATGGACCACTGAACTATTGGGCCATCACTGCTGATGCTGCTGCAGATACTGCCGAACGTCGTTCAACGTCACACGGCCCGAATGCGCGCTATCGATCTCGTCAAAATGTTTGGCGATATAGCCGAGCCCATTGCTTTGCGCCTGGGCCTTGGTGATCGACGAGCCGTTGCTGAGCACCGAATTCGCGCCCAGCCTGCTCTCCATGCGCTGCTGAGCCTGCTGCTGCAGCGTCGAGCCGGTGGTTGGCGCGACCGCGTTAGCACGGTTATGAGGAAAGAACGGACCATCCACGCCGTGTCCGCCGTTGGGTAGCGTCACGGGCGCCACCGGCTGAGGCGGCAACGCGTGTGCACTGCCGACGACCACACCGAGGACGATCAACGCCAGCGTACGTCGCAAGATATCGATTGAGGACATGATCACTCGCCATAAAAAGTAGTCGGAGGGTTTCGCGCGAAGCGAAACCACCATCAATCAGGGCGCGGCCGCGGCGACCGCCTCGCTCGTCGGCGTAGCGGCCGGCGCTTCGTCAGCCCACGGCTTCGGCAGCGTCGCCAGCGTGAGTGCGCCCGCGATCGGCGTGCCACCGTAGAATGCCGCGAGGTCCGTCTTCATCTGCGGGCGCGCCACGTCGTCCAGATAGATCATATGACCGCCCTGGAAGAAGTTGACCTGCAGATTCGGGTTGAGACCCTGCACCGTCTTGAGCCGCGCGAGCTGCTTCTCGGTGTTGAAGAACGGCGTGGCGAGATCGTGATAGCCGTTCTCCGCCAGCACCTTCAGTTGCGGATTCAGCTTCAGCGCGCCGAGCAGATCGGGGATCGTGTCGGGCAGCGGCTGGCCGCCGTGCGAGAAATCCCACACCTCGATGATCGCGTCATTCAGCGGCATGTAGGCCGCATTCGGTGCCGTGTAGCCGAGGTAATCCGGCATCTGCGTCGCCAACGCATTGGTGAACGGCAGCGAGATCAGGATGTCCGACGGGTCGCCATCGGTCTGCAGGCGCGGGTCCGAGTTGGGCAGCGACACGCGACCGTCGTAGCGGCCGATCGTCGAGCCCGGCACCAGCGTGTAGTTGAACGGATTGATGTTGAAGTAGCCCTGCATCGCCTGCAACGTGAGGCCGGATTCGGCGTCCCAGAACTTCTCGAGCCACGTCGGCGGGAAGTTCGGCGGTCCCGCGTAAGTGGGCGCGCCGAGCTGGCTCAATGTCCAGTACAGCGAATAATTCTTGAACAGGTTGTAGTTGGCGGTCACGAACGCCTCGCTGCGGAGCGCGTAGGTCGCCTGGTTCGTCGGCGCTGGCGATACCTGGTGGTAGTACGCCGCGACCTCGGCATAGCCCGGCATGTAGCCGCTCAACGTATCGGTTTCGAGCGCGAGCTGATCGGGCGAACCCGTGATCGCCACCGCCTCGATCGCATCGGCGAAGTAGTTCAGGATCGAAGACTGCAGCGTGATCCCCGTCAGATGCACGCCGGCCGATTCGAGCGCGAGCGCAAGAATGTCGGTGCGAGGCGTGCCGTACGATTCACCGTACAGATAGATCGGCGAGCCGCTGCGCGAATTGACGGTCAGGTAGCGGATGATGAAGTCGCGCATGATGTTCGCGTCCGCATCGGTGCTCCAGTAGGTCTGGTTCGTGTTCGGCAGGATCGCTTCGGAGAGGCCCGTGCCCGGCGGGTCGATGAACACGAGGTCGGTCGTGTCGATCAGACTCTCCGTGTTGTTCACGAGCGGGTAGTTCGGCCAGCTGGTGCCATTCAGCAGCGGGTCGGTGGTCGCGACGCGCGTCGGCGCGAACGAGCCGAGACGCAACCAGATCGATGACGAGCCAGGGCCGCCGTTATAGACGAACGTGACGGGGCGCGGCTTGCCGTTCGTGCTCGGCGCGGTGTAGGCCACGTAGGACATCGTCGCTTCGGGTGCGCCGCTGGTCAGATCCATGGCGGTTAGGTGACCGGTGGTCGTCGTGTAGTTGACGGTGGTGCTGCCGGACGTCCATTGGTAATGCATGATCGCGGCTTTCTCCGCGACCAGTGACGCGGCGATGCCGGACGTTGCACTCGTCGAATAGCTGGTGAGATCGATGTAGGGCTGATTGGCGGATGGCGTTTGCGGCGCGGCTGCCGCTTGCGCCTGATTGGCGACCTGCGCCATGCTGCTCGGCACCGCCGACGCCGACGAAACTCCGTCGCCTCCGCCGCATCCGGCAAGGATGACGATTCCGAGTGTCAGCGCGCTTAGCGCGGCTAGCCGGCCATGACGACGGACGCGGCCATCGCCGGTACTCCTTCTGTCTGGTTTCATCTCGTTCCCTGGTGAGTGATACCGCTACACAAAGGCCGCTTTTCGCCGGTCGCGCGCGTGGGAGATCGAATAACCCGCACCGCACTCGAAGGCACGCAGCGGTTGCATGGACAGCTTTTTCCCAATGTAGTAATTCAAAATACTTGCAATGATATTTCTATTTGCTTTCTCAAATTGAAGATTGAATGGGCAAAGGAATTCCCTGTCGATTTATCTCGAAATTTCAAGGGAAATTTAGAATTGAATCTTTCCGATGCTTACAGCAAGAGTGAAAATAGGCGGTGAAATGAGGTCTTGTCAAGGATCAAGCGGTGATTATGCGATTCGGAATAAGCTTGGCTCGTTCTCGAGGAGTCGGGCTGTGCGATCGAGCATTGGTGCGGGCGCGGCGGCAAGAGGGTGGAAAAATTCCGGCGGGGCTTATCCGAATTGCATTGAATAGCGACGCTGAACTGCGGATTTTCGTGGGCGCCTCGTCGGAATTAATTGCGATTGGAAAATATAATTAAATGGTAAATTTAACCGGTAAAAATACCTTCTCAATGCGATTAAAAAGGCAGGCCGTGGAAATTCCGTTCGGGCGGCGTCGATTGCTTAGGCCGCCGGTTGCGGGTAGTGTCGTCGGGGAGTTTTGTCGTTCGTTTTCGGAAAGGGGTAGCTATGGCACGAGATCGGCGTAACGACAACAGTGCGCTGCTGGGAACCTGGAAGCTTCAGTCCTTCACCACCGAAGAGCTGGCCAATGGCGAAAGGACCGACCTGTTCGGCGCACACCCGGACGGTAATCTGAGCTACGGCCCCGACGGCCGCATGCAGGCGATCCTACTCAAGGAAGGACGCAAGGCACCTACCGGTGTCCTGCCAACCGACGCCGAGCGCATCCAACTCTATAACGGACTCAGTGCGTACGCTGGAACGTATAGCATTGATGGCGACCTGGTCAGTCATCATGTCGACGCATCGTAGTGACGCCGCGCGGCCGGCGGCACAGCCCGCCGCGCCGTCGCGAGGCGTGTAGCTTGTTGCGTCGATCGCTTTAGCAGCGGATCCCGTCGTTAAGCGCTGAGCGGAAGATCCTTGCGGCATTCTTCGAGTAACCAGTCGCGAAAGATCTCAATATCGGCTTCCTGGGAGTTTGAAGCGCGCACGTAAAGATAGGTCGACCGCTCAACACGCACAAATCCCATTGGCGCAATCAGCCGGCCATCGGCGAGATCGCGCCGGACCAACAATTCCGGAGCGATCGCGAGTCCCACCCCGTTTCTTGCCGCTTCGATAGTCAATGACAGGCTGTCCAGTACCTGCCCGCAACACGAATCGACGCCAACCCCCACAGTTTGACTCCACTCACTCCACGCATTCATGCGTGATCTTGCGTGCAGCAGGCGCATCTCACCGAGGTCGTGCGGAGACCTCGGCAGATTCGAGCAGTTGGGCGCGCAGACCGGTCCTATCATGTCTGTCGTCAGGCACGTCGCCTTGATGGCCGACGACGGAAATCGATCGGTGACGATCAAGGCATCGACTTCGCGCCCCAACAATGCCGCAACGTCGCCTCGCGCCTGAAAATTCAGTACAACTTCCGGCACGCGCCTCGAGAACTCCTCGATTCTGGGGAGAAGCCAGTGAGCGAGAAAACTGACAGAGCAGCCAATCGTGAGTTTACGCTCTGGCGCTCGAAGACGAATGCCGACGCATTCGTCTTCGAGCAGCGCAAGTGCGACCGAGCATGCGCTCTTCAGCCGCTCGCCCTCTTTGGTCAGTCGAACTCCGCCGCTGTGGCGAACGAAAATGTCTTTTCCGAACCAGGCTTCCAGCGCCCGAATCTGATGGCTGACTGCGCTATGTGTTATGCATAATTCATTTGCAGCTTTGGTAAAGCTCTCATAGTTAGCTACGGCTTCGAAGCATTGCAGAGCCCGAAGAGAGGGCAATATACGCATGATTCAGGGTAGAAAAAAATTCACACCAATTGTGCAACTATTTCGCTACTCAGTCCAGTTTCAAGTCGATAAACTGTTGATCTATTCCATTAAGAGTCCTTTTTATCTTAAGTAAGCAAGTCCATGAAGGCAACTATTTTGCGAGAGCTTGAGAGCATCGAACAGCTTGCGGGTCGCATCGGCACTGCCATAAGCATATTCGGCAGCGCGCGCATCAAGCCTGGCCACGAAATGTTCAAACTCACTCATCAGATTGCTTCCGGGCTATCGCGTGAGGGCTATACCGTAATTTCAGGTGGAGGTCCCGGAGTGATGCGGGCTGCCAATCAAGGTGCGCGTACGGGAAAAACACATACCATCGGTTTCAACGTTGCGCTCCCTTTTGAGCCGACCGATTTTCAATTTCAAGATATTTCTCTTGTTTTCGAGAACTTCTTCACGCGAAAACTTGCCTTTTGTAAATGCTCGAGCGCGTTTATCGCCATGCCGGGTGGAATGGGAACGTTGGATGAGTTATTTGAAATATTGACACTAAAGCAAACAGGAAAAATTGCCCCGTTCCCAGTCGTGCTGATCGGTTCAAAGTTCTGGGGAGGACTCGTCGATTGGATGAGAGCAAATCTGGAAGCGGCGGGCTTGGTCAGTGCAGGAGAGCTCAACGAAATCGAAATTCTTGACGATGCAGATAGCATCGTCAACTACTTGAAACGACGGGTTCCGATTCCGGACGCGCCAATCGCGCCATTCTGCCTCGATCGGACCGGTCATACGACAGTCTGATGGTAATCGTATCAACGCCTCACTCCACTCTAAAATGAAGGAACGCGATGCATAATACGTCTCCAACACAACTGGTTATGTTTACAGGCGGACGGGATAGCACCCTCGCAGCTTGTCATCTGATGTTGCAGGGCATCCCGGTGCAGCTCTATTCGGCGAATAGTGGCTGCTCATTGCATCGTGGCGTGCTTGCCCACCGCGTTGATGAACTGCGGCGCCGTTTTGGGGATCTGGTGGTGGGTCACACTGTAGAAGACATCAGCGGAGCCTTTCGCGCCATCGCCATCGAGAACATCGAGGCAGACATTATCAAATACCGCAAGAACCTCGTCCTGCTGGGCGAGAAGCTTGCTATTCACGCCCACATCGCGGATTTCTGCAATCGCAACGGCGTTGAAATCATCAACGACGGAATCACTCACTATCAGAAGGAATTTCCTGAGCAACGTCTCGTTGCCAAGGAATTTTTCGTCGACATGATGAAAAAGTTCGGCATCGTATATCGATCACCGATCTATAAATTCGCCCAGTCTGCCGATGATGTGAAGTACAAGCTTTTGCAACTGGGGATTTCAACCAAATCACTCGAGGGCGTCAGCATCTTCGGCGATAGCTTCACTACGCCGTCGGACGAAGTCATTCTCGCCTATCTCGAAGAGAAATTACCGCTGGCGCTGAACATCGTTGACTTTTTGTCCGGTGGTGAACTGCAGTCGTACCAGGCGGCATTGCTCGAACAAGTGGCATAACATGGCGCTGGCCGGCAACGACGGTATCAAGACGGCATAGTTGATTGTCGGCAACAGTCCTCCTATCGGTCAAAAACCATATGCATAGCGCCATCATTGTCAAGTGCGCCGCGGCTATCATTCACGAGAAGTCGTTGCTTTTGACTCGAAAGCAGGGAACCGAAACGTTTATCTCGCCAGGTGGCAAGCCATTTTTAGGCGAATCTTATGCGGATTGTCTTTCTCGCGAAGTTCGCGAAGAGCTCAATGTCGAAGTTGGCAAGCAAACATACCTCGGCCTATTCACAGGCACGTCGACATTCGAAAAGATGCCAATCGAAATGCACGTATATCTGGTCGAGATTGCAGGCGAACCACAACCTGGGATGGAAATCGATGAATTGATCTGGTATCGCAGCGACAATCCAACGCAGGATCTAAAGATAGGCTCGATTTTCCGCGATGCCGTGATTCCTCTCCTGATAAGCAAAAAGTTGATCGCTTGATTTCTATCCATCAAGGACGCAGCGCTACACAGCGTCTTGCACGCTTCATGGACGCCAATATGGACAGAGCTTCGATCGCGCCGATCTTTGCAAATCAGACCGGAAGTTTCTTCCGTCACACAAAGCAACTTCGTGACGAATTGCGTGGCCGCCTGGCGGAGACTTATCGCTTGCAGGACTTCTCCATACACTTTGTGCCTTCGGTTCGTTACGGCGTGCTCGTGCTTAAGCATTGGCTCGAGTTGACCGGACAGCGAGTTGGTCTGCGAAGCGGCTCACACTACGCGCCTATAGCAGAGTTGTTCCGCGAGCCAGTTTTCTGGAAATATGGGGTGTGCGATGCTTGGATCACTACGCACGTAGCACCGTACGTTGGCACAGTGTGCCGATTGTCTGCGTCAGGATCGCCACTTGAGATTGTCGATGCCTCGCATAGCTTTGCGACCAACCTGCACGCAGATCTGATTGAAACCGCCAATGTGCTCGTCGCTCCCCTGCACAAGCATGCGGCGCTCACTGTCGGTGTTGCCGTGATCGCCGTCCGGAACGATCTCATCACGCTCCCGTCACGTGACATGCTGGACGAATTCGAGGGGGCCACGGCTTCGCAGGCACCCTTGATTGAAGCTCTGAGTAATCTGGACCGATCAGGTGCATGCGCGTTCAACAAGGCGACGACTGGAAATGTGCAAGCGAGCCTTGCCGATGCTTCAATCCTCTGCGTTTCCGACCTCGGTTTTCCTCTGCCGTTCGCATGCTTCCGCCATCGAGCCTTTGCGAGTCTGAGCAAAGCCGCATTGCACGAAGCGGGGGCGACTTACTTTCCGGCTGTCGACGTACTCAGGATCGCAAAATGGGCACGCGGAAACTTTGAAGGCGACCCTATTGAGTTTGCCGCCGACATCCGTGCTACTCTCGTTCGACTTACCCGACAATGAAGTCAAGCAGACTAGTTGGAACCAGCTTGGGAATTGCCGGTGGCGTGCTGCTTAGCACGGATGCGCTCCTCATCAGGCTAATGCGTATCGAGGACGCGTGGGCGATCGTTGTAATGCGCGGTTTCCTGATGTGGACCACCCTCCTGATGTTCTACTGCCTCTTGCCGCGTTGGCGGCTCTTGATCGGTAAGCCGTGGCCGACACGCCAGAATGTGTGGCCGACCTTCTTCTTTGCAATAGCATCAACCACATTCGTCAACGCAATCGCGCAAGGGGAAGTCGCGTCCGTACTCGTGATCATCTCGTCGACGCCGTTTCTGGCCGCGCTTCTTGGTCGTGCCTTTTTTTCGGAGCCCATCGATCGCGCGATGTTGGCCGTAGCGGCACTAGCGATGACCGGGGTCGTGTTGGTCATCGGTGACGCACCAGGAGGCGGCGCATTGACTGCAAATTGTTTTGCCTTTGCGACCGCGGTATCAATGGCCTTGGCCTTCCTGCTTTCGTCCCGTGTCGAAGGCGGTACTGTCGGTTTACCTTCGCTTGGCGCACTTGTTGCGTCGTTGTTAGTGATCGTCAGTCAGCATGCGTTTGCAAGCAAGATCCCTGACTTGCTGATTTCCGATCGCGCAGTTTGGATTTTGTTCGAGGGCGCACTCGTCATGCCGTTGTCGCTCGGCCTGCTCACGCTGTGCGCGCGCTTCATTCCACCAGCCAATGCGGGGCTATTCCTGCTCCTCGAAACGGCACTCGCGCCGTTTTGGATCTGGATTGCATTCAACGAAAGACCTGCTCTCCAGGTCATCGCAGGCGGTGCCGCGACAGTGAGCGCGGTATTGATTCATGTCGTGCAGGTGAAACAGCGTTCCGATCTGCGCGTGGCGGGCGATCGCTAGGCTACGTTTGCCTTGCTGAGGTATATCAAGGAAGGTCTGCATAACCTGTGTAAAGCTGAGTCGAGCCAATGAAGCGGCCGCAGAGTACGGTGTGCGCTTCCGCCTGCGAGCGCCCGGGTGCCCGTGTTCGAGTCACAATCGCGGCCTGATTCGATACCAGGTAAAAAGCACCGCCAGCAAGAACGCGACATAAGCGAGCACGAACACCCAGCCCGGCAAGTCGTAAAACAGCCAGGCGCCGACCCAGCGCTGTATGAACCCTTGCGGCCCCGCCGTTCCAGTGCGCAGATAGTCCTCCAGAACGGTCAACGGGCACGGCACATCGAGCACTGCGAGGGTCGCCACGATGCCGATGGCGAGAACATGTGTCGTCCTGAATGTTCGATTGCGCGCCCACGGGAGTCGCAACCCGTAGGCGATCCAGATCGCGAATAGTCCGCCCACGATGAACACCACGATCAGCGCGTGCAGTACGAGAACAATATTGGCGAGCCAGATCATTCAGCTTCCACCGGGGGAGGATCTTAAAGACGGCGTCGATCAGATTTGGACTGACGGAAGAACGATTCGTGCGGCGAATCCGCGTCGGTGTATCGAGCGTTCGAGGCGGGGGCAATTCTGCCTGCGAGGTTTTTACGACCCCGCAGGCACGATGTGATGTCTTCAGAATCGCAAGACCGACCTCAAGGCACTCGCTTGAGAATGCCGCAGCATGTCACTGCCCATTGCCATACAGATCGAGCAGCATCAACGTCACGCCATTGGTCCACCCGAAGCCGTCCTGCAGCGGATACTCGCCCCCACCGCCACCGCCTTCTCCCGCACCCTCGACGACGTACTTCTCGACGAGCTTCTGCTGCGTGTTGTAGACGTTCTGGACGTCCGCGAGAAAGCGCGTGCCGATCGGCTGAGCGAGGTCGGCGCGTCCGTAGCGCTTGAGGCCCTGAATCGCGATCCAATGCAACGGCGCCCAGCCGTTCGGCGCATCCCATTGCTGCGTGGTGTTATAGGTCGACGTCGCGAGGCCGCCCTGTTTGAGCAGCACGTTCTGCACGGTCCGCGCGGTCTTCCACGCGCGATCGGGCCACGCCACGCCCGCCATCAGCGGATACAGCATCGCCGGTGTCTGGTTGTCGCGTGACTTGCCGAGTTGCCAGTCGTAGTCGCCGTAGTAGCCGTTGCTGTTCCACAGATAGCGGTTGATGCCTTCCGCGCGCCGCGCCGCGTGGCCGATGAACTGCGCGACGCACCGGAAGTCGCGTGTCTCCGAACAGCCGCGCGCGATCGTCGTCTCGAGATGGAACAACAGGCTGTTCAGGTCGACCGGGATGATCGATGTCGTGCGCACCGTGGCGAGCGTCTGGTTGTCGCCGAACCAGCGCGAGCTGAAATCCCAGCCGCTTTCGGCGGTCGCGCGCAGATCGCGGTAGACCTGGCTGGCCGGCCGCCCGCTCGCCTGCGCGGTCTGCACGTCCTCGAGATACGACTCGTCGCGCGGCGTGTCCAACTCGTCCCAGTAGCGGTTCAGCACGGTGCCATCATTGAGCACGACCACATTGCGCGTCGCGCCGCCGCGTGGCGTGCTGGTCGAGCCCTGCATCCAGTACGCGTACTCCTTGCGCAGTTCGGGCAAGTACTTCTGATAAACCTTGTTGCCTTCTTTTTGCGCCGCGAGCTCGACCATATACGAGTAGAACGGCGGCTGCGAGCGGCTCAGATAGTACGTGCGATTGCCGTTCGGAATATGCCCGAACGTGTCGATCATGTACGCGAAGTTGTCGAGCATGTCGTCGACGAGATCTTCGCGCCCGGACTCCTGCAGCCCCAGCATCGTGAAATAGGTATCCCAGTAGTAGCCTTCGCGAAAGCGGCCGCCCGGCACCACGTATGGCTTGGGCAGCGGGATCAGCGAGCTGTAGTCGGGCGCGCTCGTCGTCGTGCGCGTGAGGCCGTTCCAAAGCCAGTCGATGTGTTCGCGCAAACTCTGGTTCGGCGGCGGCGTGATGCTCTGATCGGGCGGCGGTGTGAAGTACTGGCTGACGAATTTCTGCAACGAAAAGCCGGGCTGGTTCTTCTGCGTTTCGTATAACTGCACGATCGCGGCGGGATTGCCGTTCGGCGTTGCGTCGACGAACGTCTTCTGGTCGGCGAAGATCTGCGCGGTTTGCACGGCGACGAACAGATCGCCGTACAGAATGTCGGGCGCGGGCGGCAGCGTGCCGCCCACCTGGGTATCGGCCAGACTGCTCGCGGACGCGAAGACGAGCGAGGCAATACAGGCGACGCCGAGCGTGATCGGCGAACGCCGCAGCACGAAGTACTTATTTGAGCCGGGGAAGAGATGCGCGTTTGATGCGATGCTGATGCGAGACAGTGATTGAATGCTCATGATGCCTCCAAGGTTGTGGGCATTTCACTGGTCTCATCGCACGCCATTCGATGCCGTCTCCCGGCGACACGCGAGTCCGACACGAGGTGGCCGGATCAATGGCTCCGAGAGCATCGCACGCTTTCGAAGCATCAGGCAACTGCGGCGCAGCGCATCCTGCATGCACTCAGCATGAAGAATGAAACGTGATGAACGAAGGGGAGGGTGCGCGCAATCGCGTATTTGCGCGTGCTTCGTGATTTGAAGCAATGGAAGTGTCGATCGCGAGCGGTTCCGCGAGAGAAACCGCTCATCGAGCAAACGACGTACCTGCGTCGACCATTCGGCAGGCCGGCGCGGGTACGCGAGAACAACGAGAAAATTACTGCGCGATAGGCTGCGTCACGTCCGTGCCGAACCAGTGCATCGAGATCTTTTTCAGCGTACCGTCCTGCTTCAGTTGGGTCAGCGCATCGTCGAGCGCTTTCGCGAACTTCGGATTGTCCTTGCGGAACGGGATGCCCATTTCCTGATCGGCGCCTTTCAGCACCGCGCCCGTGCGCAGCGGCAATTGCGAGTTCTTGATGATGTACGGCAGCATCAGCCGATCGTCGATCGTCGCGTCGATACGCTTCGCGGCGAGATCGCGCAGCTTCTCGGGCGCGCCCGGATAAGTCTGCACGTTGATGCCGGGCACCGCGCGCGCCATCTGGTCATAGTTGGTGCCGAGCGTCACGCCGATCTTCTTGTCGCCCTTGAACTCGTCGAGCGATTTGAACTCACGCTTGTCGTCCGCCCGTTGAATCAGTTGCGCGGCCGAGTAAGTGTACGGCTGGCTGAAATCAAGAACCTGTTTGCGTTGCGGGGTAATGGTGACCTGATTGATGATCACGTCGAATTTGCCGCTTTGCAGCGCCGCGATAATGCCGCTCCACTCGGTCGGAATGAACTCCGGTTTTACGCCGAGCTTCGCTGCCACGGCCTTCGCGACATCGACGTCGAAGCCTTCCAGTTGACCGTCCTTGTTGCGCGAGTCGAACGGCGGATAGGTGCCTTCGAGACCGATCTTCAGGACTCCGGCCTGTTTGACCGAGTCGAGCAGATCTTCGGCATGCGCCGCGACTGCAGTAAAGCCGAGGGCGGAGATGGCCAGCGCGTTAATCAGCAGCTTCGAAAGTTTCATTGAGTGTCTCCTCTGTACTTGAGTATCAGGCTGCACAACGCAACGATTTCATCATCGTGTTTGCACCTACGACAGTCTCCCTCCGTGGAACAAGTCGGGGTGCGGGCGTCATCCTAGCACTCCAAAAGTCGTCTGTTTCATCTTTGTTCGGAGGCGGACGCGCGGGGATGAAACTCCGGTTTCGAAAAATCGCAGAACTCCCGCGTAAGGCTCGCGACGTGCGAATAGAGCGGCTGCGGTCCGTCGCTGCGATAGACCGCGTAGTACCGCACCGGCGGCAGCTCCGGCTGCGAATGCAATACCGTGAGTTCGCCTTGGCGAACGAATTCGGCGAAATAAAGCGCGGGCAGGTAGCTGACGCCGACACCCGCGATCGTCAGCGAACACAGCGAGATCAGACTGTTGCCCGCGAACGCGCGGCGTATCGAGACGTTGTTCGACTCGAACCAGCGCTCGTAGATCGCGTCCACGCCGGAAGTGCCGGCCTGCATCAGGATCGGCCACGCGGCGATCTCGTCGAGCGATAGCGTGCGCGCTTCGCCGACCAGCGACGGGCTGGCCATCCACGCGAGATGCATCTTGCGCAGCGGTATCGACGTGAAGCGCGGCGTGCGGATCGGGGTCGGCGCGATGATGAAGTCGATCTCGCCGGCGAAAAGCCGCTCCGTCAGTTTCGTGCTGACGTCGATCTCCGGCTCGAACGACACCGCCGGATACGCGTGCCTGATCTCGCGCACGAGGCGGGGCAGAAAGGTCAGCGCGATCAGCTCGGTAATGCCGATGCGAAAGCGCCGGACTTCCTCGACCTGCTTGCCCATCCTTTCGAGCAGCCGGTCGCGCGATTGCAGCATTTCCTCCGCGGTGTCGAGCAGCTCGCGGCCTTTCGGCGTCAGGCGAGGCGCGCGGTGGCTGCGATCGAAGAGCGGCGTCGAGAAAAAAACTTCCAGTTCGTTGACGCGCTTCGAGATCGCGGACTGTGTCGTATGCAGGCGATCCGCGGCCGCGGCGAAGGTGCCGAGCCGGGCCACCCAGTAGACCGCTTCGAGCTGCTTGAGGGTGATCACGTAGGTCGGAAGTTCAGTGGCGGGGAGAAGATCTGGCCCATGCGCCAGTTCGGTGATAACCCGCAGTATCGAATGCGGCGCGGCGATCTGGCAAGCGTCCAGGCTGCGAACCAGGAATTTTTTTCATGGATGGAGATGCCGATTTCTCCGCGTTCGCCACATTTGTCTTTGCGATACTGTGCCGATAGCGCGTTGAACGGTGCGCCAACGCGGAGTCTAGCGACGAGATCGAGGCCATGTCGGGAAAAACCCTGTCTGAAAAGATTCTGTCGGCCAAAGCGGGCCGCGATGTTCGCGCGGGCGACGTCGTGATCTGCGAGGTCGACTACGCGCTGGGCACCGACGGCTCGATTCCGATGGCCATCGATTACTTTGCCGCGATGGACGGTGACCGGGTGCACGCGCCGCACAAGCTGCTGTTCGCGCTCGATCACTACGCTCCCGCGCCGAGCCCGAAAGCCGCATTGTTGCAGGCCGGCATCCGCCGCTTCGCGAAAGAGCAGGGTATACGCCTGTTCGACATCGGCGAGGGCATCGGCCATCAGCTCGTCGTCGAAAAGGGCTTTGCCGCACCGGGTCGCCTGCTGGTCGGCGCGGACAGTCACTCGGTCACGTATGGCGCGGCGAACTGCTTCGCGACTGGCATCGGTTCGTCGGATCTGGCGGGCGTCATGAAGACCGGCAAGGTTTGGCTCAAGGTGCCGACCTCGATTCGCGTGAACTTGCGCGGCCGGCTCGCGCAAGGCGTCTATCCGAAAGACCTTGCCCTCTACCTCGCTCAATTGCTCGGCAACGACGGCGCCACCTACGAGACGCTCGAATTCGCCGGCGACGGCGTGCAAAGCCTCGACTTCGAGGACCGCCTCGTGGTCGCCAACATGTCGGTCGAACTCGGCGCCAAGAACGCGATCTTCCCGTACGACGACGCGTGCCGGCGCTACCTCGAAGGGCGCGTCGACGACCTGTCCGGCGCGGTCAGTGCCGACTCCGACGCAATCTATTCCCGCACGCTCGACATCGATCTCGCGACGCTGGAGCCATATGTCGCCGTGCCGCACGAGGTGTCGAACAACGTGCGGGTCGGCGCGCTCGATACGACAACCGTGCAGATGGTGTTTCTCGGCACCTGCACCGGCGGCCGTACGAAAGACTTCCGCCAGGCGTTGAACGTATTCCGTGAGTTTGGCGCTCCCGCCGACGGCGTTCAGCTCGTAGTGACGCCAGCTTCGCGCGAGGTGCTGCTGGAACTGACGCGCAGCGGCGAACTCGCCGAGCTGATCGCGCTCGGCGCCGTGATCGTGACGCCGGGGTGTGGCGCGTGCTGCGGCACGAGCGGCGCGATTCCCGAGGACGGCGCGAACGTGATTTCCACCGCCAACCGCAATTTCAAGGGACGTATGGGCAATTCGAGCGCCAATATCTTCCTCGCGTCTCCCGAGGTCTGTGCGGCGAGCGCGATCGCTGGGCGCATCGTGAGTCCTCGCAAGCTTGGCGCTGGAGAACAGTGAACATGACCACTTCGATCAGCGGCAGGGCGCGGTGCTTCGGCGACAACGTCAATACCGACTACATCATTTCGTCACGGCGCAAGCGGGAATCGCTCGATCCCGCCGTGCTGAAACAGTATCTGTTCGAGACGATCGCGCCTGACTTCGCCGCATCGGTGCGCGCGGGCGACATCCTCGTTGCCGGCAAGAACTTTGGCTGCGGCTCGGCGATGGAGGTGGGCGTCACGGCGGTGGTCGGCGCCGGCATCAAGGTCGTGCTCGCGCAAAGCTTCGCGCGCACTTACTTCCGCAACGCGGTGAATAACGGGCTCTACCCGATCGAATGCGACACGAGCCGCATCGGCGAAGGCGCTGCGTTGCACATCGAGCTGGGCGCGCGAGTCATCGTGCGCTGCGCTGGCAATGCCGAGCCGGTGCAGGCCGCGCCCATTGCGGCGGAGATGCTCGCCATTCTCGAAGCGGGCGGCCTCGTTCCGTACCTGCTTCGACACCCGGCTTTCTGATCACCGTATCCGTAGCGAGGAAGACATCCATGAGCCATTCGAACAAATTAGGATTCCGCATATTGCCGATGCCCGCGCCGATTCCGGCTGACATGATCGACGCATTCGGCACGATCGTGACGCCGCATATCAGCGACAACATGCAGCGCCTGTGCGGCGTGATCGGCTTGCGACGCTATCACCGCGAGAAGAAGCTCGTCGGCCGTGCGCTGACGGTCAAGGTGCGCCCGGGCGACAACCTGATGATCCACAAGACGATCGATATCGCCGAGCCCGGCGACGTGATCGTCGTCGATGGCGGCGGGGAAGTGACGCAGGCGCTGGTCGGCGAACTGATGCAGATGCATGCGCAGGTGCGCGGCGTGGCGGGCTTCGTGATCGACGGCGCGATACGCGATGTCGCTGCCTTCTATCACGCGGATTTTCCGTGCTTCGCGCGCGGCAATACGCATCGAGGGCCGTTCAAGGAAGGCCCCGGCGAGATCAACGTGCCGGTTGCGATCGGCGGCCTCGTGATCGAGGCGGGCGATCTGATCGTCGGTGATGAAGACGGTCTCGTCGCGGTGCCCGTGGCTCGGCTCGACGAAGTGCTGCAGGCGGCGCGCGCACAGGCGCAGCGCGAACAGCAGCGCAAGGAGGCGATTCTGGCCGGACAGGACAAGCGCGGCTGGATCGACGCTTATCTGAAAGAGCAGGGCGTGATCGTCTAGGCACCGCGAACGCGCACGATTAAAGCGAAAGGCACACACATGAAACTGATTGCAACGCGTCTCGACCGGATCAAACCCTCGCCGAGTTCGATGGCGACCGCGCGCGTCAAGGAACTGCGCGCGGCGGGGCGCGAGATTATCGGACTCACGGTCGGCGAGCCGGACTTCGATACGCCGCCCCATATTATCGAAGCGGCGTACGACGCGATGAAGAGCGGCAAGACGCGCTACACGGTGGTCGACGGTACGCCCGAATTGAAGCGCGCGGTGCGCGACAAGTTCGAGCGCGAAAACGGCCTGATTTTCGCGCAGGATGAAGTGAGCGTCGGCAATGGCGGCAAGCAGGTCATCTTCAATGCGCTGACCTGCACGGTCGACGAGGGCGACGAGGTGATCGTGCCCGCGCCGTACTGGGTGTCGTATCCGGACATGGTGCTGCTCAATGGCGGGCGCCCCGTCATCGTCGAATGCGATGTCGATAGCGGCTACAAGATGACGCCGGCGCAACTGGAGGCTGCGATCACACCGCGCACGAAATGGCTGGTGCTCAATTCGCCGTGCAATCCGACCGGTGCGTCGTATACCCACGGCGAACTGGTGGCATTGGGCGAGGTGCTGAGCCGCCATCCGCACGTGTGGATTCTGACCGACGACGTGTACGAGCATCTGATTTACGACGGCCTCGAATTCGCCACGTTCGCGCAGTGCAATCCGCATCTGCAGGAACGTACGCTGACGGTCAACGGCGTATCGAAGGCCTATGCGATGACCGGTTGGCGCATCGGCTTCGCGGGCGGTCCGAAGACGCTGATCAAGGCGATGGCGAAGCTGCAATCGCAAAGCACGACGAATCCATCGGCGATCAGCCAGGCGGCCGCGCTGGCCGCGCTCAATGGTCCAAAAGGTTTTCTCGCCGACTGGCGCACACAGTTCCAGCGGCGGCGCGATCTGGTGGTGGACAGCCTGAACGCCATCGACGGACTCTATTGTCCGCGTCCGACCGGCGCGTTCTATGTCTATCCGTCATGCGCGGGCGTGATCGGGCGGCGTACGCCCGACGGACGCGTGATCGCCAACGACAGCGATTTCGTCATGTACCTGCTCGAATCCCAGGACGTCGGCGTGATCCAGGGCGCGGCATTCGGCTTGTCGCCGGCATTCCGGATCTCGTTTGCGACGTCGTACGAGCAGCTTCAGGAAGGATGCCGGCGGATCGCCATCGCGTGCGAATCGCTAACGAGAGATGCGTGAAGGAAAGCTGATAATAAATCTGCCAAGGAGACACCATGCATACGCTGATACAACGCGCGCTGCCGGCGCTGCTGATAGGCTGTTTGACGCTCGGCGCACACGCGCAGGATCTGACGGGGCGGCTCGCCAATATCAAGGCGCGCAATACCATCGTGCTCGGTTACCGCGAATCGTCGTTGCCCTATTCGTACTATGACAACGAGCAGAAGGTGGTCGGCTATTCGCACGACATCGCGCAGCAAATCGTCAAGGAGATCCAGCAGGCGATCAATGCGCCATCGCTGCAGGTCAGGATGATTCCGGTGAACGCGCAAAACCGCATCCCGCTGGTGCAGAACGGCACGATCGATCTCGAATGCGGCGGCACGACCAACAATAAGGAGCGCGCCCAGCAGGTCGGATTCTCCAACACGATTTCGGTGACCGAAACGCGGCTGCTGACGAAAGCCAATTCCGGGATCCATTCGTTCAACGATCTGAATGGCAAGACCGTTGCCGTGACGGCTGGCACCACCTCGGAGCGCTTTCTGCGCAAATACGTCGAGGAGAAGCACGCGAACATCACGGTGGTCGCCGCGCGCGATCATAGCGGCTCGTTCCTGAACCTCGAAACGGGACGTGCACAGGCCTTTTTCATGGATTCGGACGTGCTGTCGGCGGAACGTGCAACCTCGTCCAATCCGGCCGACTACGTGGTGACCGGCGATCCGCAAACGCACGAGGCGATTGCCTGCATGTTGCCGAAGGACGATCCCGCGATGAAGGCGATCGTAGACCGCGCGATTGCGAAGATCGAACAGAGCGGCGAAGGCGAGAAGCTCTATAAAACGTGGTTCATGTCGCCGATTCCGCCGAAAGGCATCAATCTCGACATGCCGATGAGCGACACGATGAAGGCCGTGTTCGAGCACCCGAACGATCGGCCGATGGATGATTGAGCGCGCTGGGTGTCGACGCTGACACCCTAAGCCCTCACCACGGTGACCCCGGCCGCTTCGAGCGGCTTGGTCAATTCCACGCTGGTCTTTTTCTCCACCACGATGGTTTGCGCGAGCGTGATCTCGCCGATCACGAACTGCGACGCGGCGTTCAGTTTCGACGCCGACGCGAGCACGACCGTCTCCGCCGCGCGCGCGGCGAGCGCGCGCTTGATGGCGGCTTCCTCGAAGTCGCCGGTGCTCAGCCCCGCGCTGGGATGCACGCCGGTCACGCCCATGAAGTACAGGTCGGCATGGATGCGCGCAATGCCTTCCATCGCCGCGGCGCCGACCGCGACGATCGAATGTTTGTAGAGCCGCCCGCCAATCAGGATCACCTCGACACAAGGATGTGCGGCCAGCGCCGTCGCGACGCTCGGACTATGCGTGACGATGGTCGCGTGCAAATCGGCCGGCAGTTCCTGGACCAGTAGCGCCGACGTGGTGCCGCCGTCGACGATCACGGTTTGCCCCGGCGCGATCAACTCGACCGCTCGCCGCGCGATGCGCCGCTTGGCGAGCGTCTCGATGTCCTGACGTTGCTCGAACGACGCGAGCGCCGCCGACGCGGGCAGCGCGCCGCCATGGACCCGCTGCAAGCGCCCCTCCGCGGCCAGTTCGCGCAGATCGCGGCGGATCGTATCTTCCGACACGCCGAACGCCGCGCTCAGCTCGCCTGCCAGCACCTGGCCGTTGCGCGCGAGTTCGTCGAGGATCGCTTTCTTGCGTTGGGTCGTCAACATTGGGCTGCACGAAATATCTTGAAATTGCACGAAGTTGCACGATACCATGAATCATCATCCATGGTCGACAGGAGGCACCATGACTGCAACGAAAGACCGGGTTCGCATCGTCGGAACGACCTTGCTGTCGGACGACTGGTACACGCTGAAGAAGGTCACGTTCGACTTTCTGCGTCGCGACGGCACATGGCAGCGCCAGAACCGCGAGACCTACGATCGCGGCAACGGCGCGACGATCCTGCTGCATAGTCCGCGCACCGGCAACGTGATACTGACGCGACAATTCCGCATGCCCACCTTCGTGAACGGTCACGACGGCATGATGATCGAAGCGCCGGGCGGCCTGCTCGACAACGCTTCGCCGGAAGAGCGCATCCGCCTCGAAGTCGAGGAGGAAACGGGGTATCGCGTGGGGCAGGTTCACAAGATTTTCGAGGCCTACATGAGTCCGGGATCCGTAACCGAAAAGCTCTACTTCTATGTCGGCGAGTACGACGCGTCGATGCGGATCAACGATGGCGGCGGCGTCGAGGAGGAAGGGGAAGATCTCGAGGTGATCGAAATGCCGTTGCAAGCCGCGTTAAGAGCGGTCGACGCGGGGGAAATCGTCGACGGCAAGACGATCATGCTGTTGCAGTACGTCGCTTTACGCGGGGTTGCCTCAGCGCGCGCAGCCTAGTTGCGTCGCGAGTTCGTGCAGATCGCCGACGACGAAGTCCCACGCCTCGTCCGCCTTCAGATCGCTTGTCTGCTGCGGGCCATGCTCGGTCGGCCGCAGCACGAACGCGGTGCTCAGACCGACGCGTCGGGCGGCGGCGAGATCGTTGTTGTGCGCGGCAACGAGGCATAGCTCGCGTGGCGGGATGCCGAGAATGTCTGCCGTTTCGCTATAGACCTGCGGCGACGGTTTATAAGCGCGGACTACCTCCGCGCCGAGAATGGCATCCCAGGGCAGACCGGCGCGCTTTGCCATGTCGACCATCAGGCGAATGTTGCCGTTCGAAAGAGGCGCGATGATGAAGCGCGCCTTTAGCCGTTGCAATGCGTCGACGGAATCGGGCCATGGGTCCAGCCGATGCCAGGCGAGGTTCAACTCATCGATGTCCGGCTCGGGCACGTTGGCGATGCCGAAGCGCGCCAGCACTTTGACGAGGTTTTCCCGGTGCAGTACGTCGAGACGCACATACGGTCGCCGTCCGCTGCGCACTTCTTCCATCGCGGGCGAATACTCGCGTCGCCATGCGTCCGCGAAATCGGACGCGTCGAGATTCGGTGCATGTCGCTGCAGAAACGCTTGCGCTTCGCGTGCGACGCCGCTTCGCCAGTCGACCACGGTTCCGAAGACATCGAACACGAAAGCTTTGATGGCGGTTTGATGCGTCGAGTCGATGCCCATGACCTTCCTTTTACGGCAGTGGCAGGAACGATCCATCTTAGGCGAAAAGAAAGCACGCGTTGCTATCATCGCTCGACCAATCACGACGGGGTGACTCAATGGCGACCGGTGACGCTTCGAGCGCGACGCAGTCCGTATGGAACGCGATGCGCGACGACTCGACGCTCGAGCCGAACGCATCGGCGGTGGAAATCGGCGGATGGATGATTCCGCTCGATCCGAACGCGAGCGCTGCCGATTATTTTCTGCTTACCGAGGACGAACCATGCTGCGGCGGATGCGTGCCGCGCGACCCGTTGCGCTGCATCGAAGTGACTTCACACGATTCGCTCGAACTCGACGGCGGTCCCGTCCGGCTGCGCGGCCGTCTGATCCGGCTCATCGACGATCCGGCCGGCTGGCGTTATCGGCTCGAAGCGGCGCGGCGCGTGTCGGAGCCGATGCACGCATCGGGGAGCGGCGCGGGCATGAGCCGGCGCGCGTTTCTCGCGAGCGGCGCTGCATTGAGTCTTGCGGCCTGTGCGCCGGGACGCTTCGCGGGCTACACCGATTCGCACGAGCCTGACCCGGCCGAGCCGCGCGACAGCGAAGCTGCGCAGTGGCAAGCTGCCGCCGGTGCGCTGACCATCGACATGCACAGTCACGCCGGCCATCTGATCGTTTCGCGCAATCCGAAGCTCGGCGCGCATCGGCGTTTGACGCCGGTCAGCGCGCCGATGCGCGCGGGCGGCATGAACGTGATCTGCCTCGCGATCGTCACGGATACCGTCGTCACGCGCGTGTCCGCCGACCGCAAACGCTTCGAGGCATGGCGCACGCCGCAGCCCGGCGAGCTTTATCAACTGGGTCAGACCGAGTTTGCTCGTGCGCACGAGTTGATCGAGCGCGAGCGACTGGTCGTCGTGACCGATGCGGCGATGCTCGCGTCCGCAGACCCGCGGACTCCACATGTGATCATCGCGTCCGAAGGCGGCGATTTTCTCGAAGGCCAACTGGAGCGTGTCGACGAAGCGTATTCGCAGCATCAGCTGCGGCATTTGCAGTTGACGCATTTCCGCGTCAACGAACTCGGCGACATTCAAACCGTGCCACCCGTGCATGGCGGTCTCACCGATTTCGGCGCGGACGTCGTGCGCCGTTGCAACGCGCTAGGCATCGTCGTGGACGTCGCGCATGGCACGTACGACCTGGTGAAGCGCGCGGCGTCCGTCACGACGAAGCCGCTGGTGTTATCGCACACGGCAGACGGGCGGCGTGATCGGCGTGTGGCCGAGTTCGGGGACGTTCCACAATCTCGATGGGATGGCGCACGGCTTCAAACGGATGGTCGACGTGGTCGGCGTCGAGCATGTCGGACTCGGTACGGATATGTACGGCTTCATCTCACCGCCGGTTTTCCGCGACTATAACCAGTTGCCGGCTTTGGGGGCCGCGCTGCTTTCGGCCGGATTCTCGCAGCAGGAAAGCGAATTGCTGTTGGGCGGTAATTATCGGCGCGTGTTCGAGGCGTCGATGGGGTGATCTGCGCGGCGAATGCACCATACGTGCGAGGCAAACGTCTCCCGGTTGGCTCCTAACTTCGATCGGGCCTGCCCGGTCGAACTACCCAAGGAATCCTGATGCCCACCCCGAACTCACTGCACCCCTTTGCCTTCGTCCTCGCCGTCCAGGACCTCGACCGAAGCACCGCGTATTTCCGCGACGTGCTCGGCTTCCACGCGGACTGGGCCGACGCCTCCGATTGGCGCCTGCTGTCGCGAGGCCAGGTGCGCGTCATGCTCGGCTCTTGCCCGGACGCCGTACCGGCCTCGTCGATCGGCGATCACAGTTACTTCGGCTACATGGAAGTCGACGATGTCGACGTGCTTCACGACGAGTTCGTTCGGCAACGCGCGCTGATTGTTTCGCCGCCGGCGGACCGTCCGTACGGCATGCGCGAATTCGTCGCCGCAACGCCCGACGGACACCGCTTCGTGGTCGGCCAGGCCGTCGTGCGGAAATAGGCGCGCGGACAGCGGGCGGGAAGCGAAAGCGGCAGCGGATCGTGTCGACGCCGTCTACGGGTTTTGCCTGGTCTCGTGCGTGTCGATTCCCGCAACGCGGGCGCGTCGTGACAGTATGTTCAACCCACTCCAGTGAAAGGCACACTCATCATGGCTACCGGAACCGTCAAATTTCACCGTGTTTTGCGCACGACGCCCGAGCGTATCTATAGCGCGTTCCTCGAACCCGCCGCGATGGCGAAATGGCTGCCGCCATATGGTTTCACCTGCGACGTGCATCAGATGGATGCGCGCGTCGGCGGCACCTACCGGATGTCGTTTCGCAACTTCGGCTCGGGCAAGGGTCACTCGTTCGGCGGCGAGTATCTCGAACTGGTGCCGTTCGAAAAGATCCGCTATTCGGACCATTTCGACGATCCGAATCTGCCCGGTCAGATGCACACGACCGTTTCGTTGCGGCAGGTGTCGTGCGGTACCGAATTGAACATCGTGCAGGAGGGCATCCCCGAAATGATTCCGGTCGAGATGTGTTACCTCGGCTGGCAGGAGTCGCTTGCGCAGCTGGCGAAGCTGGTCGAGCCGGAGATTCCGGACTGACACGTCGGCGCGGTTCCATACCGCGCCGGCCGCACTCGACCACTCAAGCCGGGAACGTTCGGCGTATAGACGGCGCCTCGGCTACATCGTCGGAATCACGCTCGGCGATTCCAGATGGCTCTCTACCCGCTTGATGCCGGGCACGTTCTCCGCGGCGACGCGGATTGCGCGTTTCTCCTCTTCGGATTCGATGATGCCCCACAGATGCGCGACGCCGTCCTTGACGAATACGCCGTGTTTCGCGAGCCCCCAGCGCTGTCCGTGCATCTCGCGCAGGATTGCGTCACGCAGGCTCGCATCGTCGTGCGAGCCTGTGTCGATTGTTGGCTCGACGGCCGCGAGTGCGCGGATCAGGTTGGAGCGGCTGACGATGCCGACGAGCTGTCCATCCTTCAGCACCGGCACGCGCTTCAGATGCCGGCGTTCCATCAGATCGGCGATCTGGTGCAGCAGCATGTCTTCGGGAATCGAAATGACGTTCTCGCACATCACGTCGCCGACGACATGCCCATGCTCCTTCACATACCTCGCGGCCTGCTCGCGCGCCGACGACGACAGCAACTCGAGCCACCAGCGACGTTTGCCGTGCCCGGTGCCGTTTTCCACACGATGCAGCAGATCGCCTTGACTGACGATGCCTATCACCTGGCCGTCAGCACCGAGCACCGGCATGCCGCTGATGTGGTGATCGACGAACAGCTTCGCTGCGTCGTGGATGGTCATATCCGGTGTGGCGGTGATGACCGAAGAAGTCATGATGTCGAGCGCGCGCATGTTCTTCCCCTGTGCGGGCGCGACGAGTCCTCATCGGTTGCACGCGTCGCGCGATTTCGGCAGACGCACCGGCGGCGGGCCCGCTCAGTGCTGAGGCGCCTGATCCGGTGTTCAACGCAGCGTCGCTCGGGTCGCGCGCGCTTCACGCTTGCGGCGGGTGAAGCACCTCGCACGGCGTGTCGTCGTCGCGACACCGGGCACGACGAACCGCCGCGGTTCTGGCGCGGCTGCGCGGACCCCGATCGGCCACGCGGCGCAGCCTCAGTCCATCAAAGTGATCGTGTTGTGGCTGGCGGTCCGGAGCGGCGCGATGCCGTCGGCGCATGGATACGCAACAGCCTGTTGAGGAATGCGACACGCACAGAGTGTAGGTTAACTTTGCCGGGCGGGATGGCAAGCGAGGGAGATTTTGCCGCTGGGAAAGGGAGACGGCAGAGTCGCCGGCGAAGCGTTTTCTACGCGTGATTAACGGTGGAGTGGGTTCCGAAAGTGATGACGCGTGGTGCGTTGCGGCAATATTCAGGTTGCTGTGGAACCCAGGACCTTTTGCGCCGAGGCGTTTTGACTTCAGCATTGCCCGCTCAAAGCGGTGGGCAAGGTTCGCTGACGAACCACGCTTGCGCGCGAGCTTCGTCAGCACTTGACGGCGTGTCGACGGAGCCGGATTCGATGAGATCGATCAAGGTGGTCTGCACTTCAAGCAACGGCGTCGCCGTCACGGCGGTCGCTACCCCGTCGGATTTCGGAAGCAGTCCAGCGAATGCCGCGATTCCCGTCGCGCAGGTCGCGACGAGTAGGGCGGCAGCAAGCACGGCTGCACTGCCGCGAACCGCTCGCTTGGGCGCGAGGTCTGCAAAACATCGCATCATGGCTATCTCCAGTTGACGCGGTCTTTGTATGCAAAGGCTGTGCCGACGCAGGGGCCTGCCGGGAAGCATGCTGCCGGCCGCCTGCACCCTTGTTGACTGCTGTCTGACGATGGCGACGCGAACGCGGTGGTGGGACGCACCGTACACCTTGACCCGCTGCGACGACCCGAACCCAACACTTCCCTGCAACGAATCGCCCCGCAAGGGTTGAATGTTTGCCCGGCAAGTGTTCAGAAATTGTCCGGTTCCAACCGCTTGAACGGCTTGGAACCCTGGCGACAATTCACTTACTGCGAAGTACCACTACAAGAAGAACGAATGACCAACTACCCATTTGCAGTGCGAGCCATTGCCAACGACTTCGCAAGCCCCGCCTGTGGGGGATACGCACCGATATACCGTTTCCTCCTACTGAACAGCTGTACTAACATCCAGTAACGGTTCGAGCACTGACGACCGGGGCGGCGCCGGGGAGGCAGGCGTGCTTCCCTCCAGGAGGACCAGGATGAAAGAAAACTCGTCTCGGGAAATCGTCGAACTGCTGACAAAAGTGGTCGGCCGGACCGCTACGCATGTACCCAGGGGGCAAACCCGCCGGAGTGCCTCGAAAGCGAATGACCGGCTCGAAGAGATCAAACGGAACAGCGCGTTCGCTCGCCAGTACGAGTCCGCACCGGAACCGCTACGCGAATTGGTGATGAAGCGGACCGTAGAAGTGCATGATCTGGCAATTTCCCAGGATTACACGGGCGCCCTCACAGCCCTCACGGCGGTCGTCGCTTTTCTTCATCGACATCTCGTCGACGACTCGGGCTCGGTGACGCCACCCAGCAAATTGGCAAGCATCGATCTGGACGCCGTTCACCAGGCGCTTCTGCTTGGAGGTCTGCCGGGACAGTCGCAGCAAGACCCGGATGACGACAACCCGCCGCCAGTGCGTCGCTGAACTTGCCAGGGGATAACCTCCGATGCTCTCGGGCCTATCGAAACTGCTGGACAAGGCATTTATCCTCGGCTTCTTTTTGCCGGCCCTGCTTGGCTTCACAGGCTTTCTCGCAGCCAACGCGGATATCCCGGCATTTTGCGAGTTGCTGAACAAGGCGAGCTCGGACAGCGAAAAGGTTGGAGGCTTGTTCTATTTCGTCATAGTCGTATGGGTTCTATCGCTGATCCTGCTGGTATCGAACAACTGGTTTTATCAGGTTCTCGAAGGATACAAATGGCCATTCGATCGCGAGGCGTGGAAGCGCGAACAGCGCAATCGCCGCAAGCGTCAGCTGGACCTGATAGATCGCCTCCGTACGGAACTCGATACGGCGAACAGTACGATCGAGCGGCTTGAAGACTCAAAGGAATCGTCGGAATACAGAACGGCAGAATCGACCAGAACCACCGTGAGGGCGAGGTTGTACCGCACCCAGGAGCAGAACGCCCGTGATTTCCCCCGGTATGAAAATCTTGTCCTTTCTACGGCCTTTGGGAACACGTTGCGGGCATTCGAGGGTTACTCGAGCGAAGTCTATAAGGTTGACAGCATATTCGTATGGCCGCGTCTTCTTGCAGTCATCCCAAAGGACTATCAAGCCGCACTTGCGGACGCGAGAGCTCCGGTTGACTTTCTGGTCGGGCTCGTCGTTCTGGGTACGTTCACGTTCATCTTCACCTTCGTGCGAGCGATCGACATGTGGCTCGTAGAGGGGCTGCCTGCTAGTTGCCTGTTGGCTGATCTGTTGCGCAATGCTGCGATTGCGGCCGCCATTGCAGCAATCGCGTATCGGCTTGCCATTCTTGCGGCAAGAAGCTGGGGCGATGTCGTCAAAGCAGCGTTTGACCTTTATCTGCCGGCACTCGCCGAGCAGTTGGGTTTTGTTCTCCCGACATCCCAGGCTGCACAGCGTAAGTTTTGGGGCGCATGGAACATGCAGTTCCGCTTCCATGCACCGGCGAATACCGCGGGGTGGACACGTGTCAAGCCCGCGACGCCACCGGTAACGACACAGGCTGATGGGGAGGAAGCGGACTCGGCAGGCGAAAGCGATGAGATGCGCGGAGGTTGACCGTCGAATCCGCGATTCGTAGCCTGCAGAGCTTTTGTTTCGGGACTGGAGCTGGGTGCACCATGACACAGTTCAATACCGATTTGCGGACCAGACTGGTGCGGGTCTATGGTCAGGTGCAGGGTGTAGGTTACCGGCAGGCTTGCATCGACGAGGCCACGGCCCGAGGAATCACGGGTTGGGTGCGCAACCGGATGGACGGTTCGGTCGAAGCCGCGTTGCAAGGCCAAGCTGAAGCACTCGACCGAATTTGCGAGTGGCTGGTTGACGGTACGCATGCAGCTTTGGTGGACCGGCTGGAAGTCCAGGAACTACCGCTACCCGTGGCCAGGTTCGATGAATTCAAGCTCGCCGCGACGCTCTAGTGGATGTCGGAGGGTTGCCGCATCCTTCGGCGCGTTCGAGCACCGGCGACCTACGGCTTGAGTGCGGAAGCCAGAACGCAGCTCATGGGAAGCCGCAGTTCCCCGGTGTCGGTCTGATACGTCTCTACATCGCGTCCGACGGCCCGTTCAATTGACGCGAGCGCGGCCGGCGTCTGCGCGTGTAGCAACGCGGCAACCCGCACGCCGCCACGTAGCAGTGCATGAAAGGGGGTATCGGGCGCACGGAGCGTGAGCGTCAGATCCAACTCCCGCACCTCCGGTTGGACGAACCCGGCATCGAGCAGCACGCGTCGCGATTCCTCCCAGTCGCTGAAGCGAAAGAAGGGTGGTCCCGGCGGGACGGGTACATCGGTCGTGCCGTGCTCTTCGATTGCCTTTAACACGATGCCGAAGCCTACCGCCTTGTTCGGTGTCGCCCATACCGTGAAGGCGATTCTGCCGTTAGGTTGCAGTACACGAAACGCCTCCGCGACTGCGCGCTCGGGGTGCGGAAAATGCAACAGCGCGAAGCTGATGCCCACTGCCGCGAAGCTTTCGTCGGGAAATGGCAAATCCTCCGCGTCGCCGACGCGGAACTCGAGTCCCGGAAAGACGCGTCTCGCCTTGTCGACCATCGCGACCGAGAAATCCACGCCAGCGACATCCGCGCCGCACCGCGTAGCGGCCGCCGCGAGGTAGCCAGGGCCGCACGCGACGTCGAGAAAACGCGTGCCCCGCCGAACGCACAGGGTCTCGAGCATTGCGTGGTTCGACTGGGCGGTCAAATCGCCGAAATACTCATGATAGGCCTGCGCGACCCGCTCCCAACCTTCGTGCTCGAAGGTGCTGAAGTCGAGTTGTCCCATGCTCACCCCCACCGGTTTTACACGTTGGCAACTTGTAGCGCAGGCCTATGTTCCGCGCAAACCGTGTCTCTGCCTATCGGGGAAACAATCCAGGCCGGCGACAGAAAACGCGCACCAATGTGTGGTGCGGTGCACAACCATCGTGGCCTGAAGCCGCCGCGTTTTCGTGCGCGTCGGCGCCGGCTCACGCGTCCCAACGACCCAACGCGGCTGCTTACTCTCTGGCACGTTGCATGTCAGCGCCAGGTCGCGAAGCGCCTCACTTGCGCTAGACTGGCTCGAGCAACCGGAAGGAGACCTGGATGATACGCAAGACGCTCAATGCCTCGCAGCTTCAGCAGGAGGTCAACCGGCGAATCCATCGACTGCAGGAAATCGTCGAGGATGGCGTGAAGATTCGCGTGCCGCGGCCGCAGTTGCAGGAGGCCGACAAGACAGGCTGCAACTGGAACATGACCCACTTCGGCAACGCCATCGGCTTCGAGCGCGACATCGAGGGCGTACTCAAGGCCGTGCGAGCGGAATACAACCTCAGTACCGAAGTGAAGGACACGGGCAACCCGTTTGGGGACTAGTCGCGAAAGACGTCGATGGCCTGTTCGTTCTTGATGGCATGGGCACTAACGGTGCGCTTATCCGTGATGTCTGGAATGGCGGCTGCGCGTGCGCATGTTAGAAACCGGAATGGCAACTGAAGCTTCCGGCAACTTACGGTAGCGCAATCGCCCGGTTCGACGCGATAAGGTCGCGGGCGTTGTCGCAGCGGCGACGTTCGAAGAAGGACCGCTACATGAAAAGCAGCCTTGTAGCGCTCGTGTTGGCCGGGTGCGCGCTCGGCGTATCGGTGACGGCGCAGGCGCAATCGGCTGGCGGCGATGGCGGCAATCGGCCGCCCCCGCCGTGTTTCGATCATCCGCCGGGACCTCCGCCATCGGACTCGGGTCATCCACCGCCGCCTCCGCCACCGCGCGACGGCGACGGCAATCAACCGCCGAAAGGGCCGCCGCCCGATTGCGGCCGGCCGCCGAACTGAGCGACGCAAGCATCGGAGCGCGTGGTTACAACCAGCGCGGGTCGCGCGTGAACGCGACCGTCAGCCAGCGGTCCGGGCCCGATTCGCCGATCGCGCGCGAGATCCTGTCGCGGATCTGATCGAGCTGGCGGACGCCGGCGTGCTCCATCGCCTCGGGCAACACGATATGCACCTCGACGAACAGGCCGCGGCCGACGCGCGTCGCATAGTGCGAGTGCTTGACGAAGCCGTAGTCGGCGGTCAGCTGTTGCATCAGGTCGCGCAACTCGCGCTCCAGATCCGGCGGCGTGATCAGCAACACTTCCTTGACCGCGCCGATCACGGTGCCGATCGGCATCGGGATCAGGACGAGCGTCAGCAGCGCAAGTACGCCGGGGTCGATGTACGGCGTCAGGTGGCCGTACCCGATTCGTTCGAGCAGCCACGCAATCGAAAACGCCAGCAGCAGCGCCGAGCTGATGCATGCCGACATCAGCCAGCTCTTAATGTCGAGCCCGATCAGTTCGGAGTCGATCGCGCGATTCACGCGCCTCTCGCGCAAAAACATGACGAAGCAGAACGCGGCTACCACCACGGCATAGAAGACGCCCCAACCGAATTCGAGCTCGTGGCCGCCGTCGAGCAGGCCTTTGACCGCGTTGATGAAGGCGTAAAAGCACAGCACCGACAGCAGGCTGCCGTTGAACACCAGCACGAGCGGCTCGATGTGCCAGAAGCCGTGCTGGAAGCGTCGACTGCTCTCCTGTTGAAGCAGGCGGGTGACGAGCAGCGACAGGCTGCACATCGCGGCGTCCAGCGCGGAGAACATGCCGTCGAAGATGATCGCCAGCGAGCCGCTCAGAATCCCGACCGCGATGCCGAGTCCGGCGATCATCACGGTGCAAAGTAGCGATTGTTTGAGGATGCGCTGTTCGAGGTCCGTTGCTTTCATGGTACGAGTGCTCGCCCGTGGCTGAATGACGTTCAGGGGAGAGGGGAGTATATCGGGCGTGAATGGCCGGAAATATCACGGCACGGCTTTTCGATGCGGCTCGACATTGCAACGCGCTGTCGACAGGCAACGGAGACGTTCGAGGCTTTGACGTGTTCAGATCACTTCCTTCAACTGCCGCACGATCGCCGCGGTCACACTCATCTTTCCATGCTGCGTGCGCTCCAGCATTCCCACGTCGCGCCGCACGCCAGCTTCGGGCAGCGGCACGACCCGCAATGCGTCGTCGCGGGTCCATGAGGAGCGGCGCAGCAGCGGCACCACCGCAACGCCGATCCCCTGGCGTACGAGCTCGGCGATCCCTTCCAGCGAATTGAGTTCGAGAAACTCGTTGACCTTCACGCGCTGCTTGCGCAACGCACGCTCGATGATCACGCCGGTCCGCTGAGTCCGATCGAAGCGCAAAAAGCGCTGCGTGCGCAATAGCTCGACCACCGGCGCTTCAGCGAGGTTGGCATTGGCGAGCAATACGAGCGGCTCCGAATAGACCGGTGTCCATTGCACGCTGGCCGGGCGGCGGCCCGGCGTGTCGATGATCACGGCCGCGTCGATTTCGCCCGAATCGACGCGCGCGGCGAGATCGACCGATTTCGCGGCCGTAATGCGTACGTCGAGACTCGGCCGCGTCATCTTCAGGTGCGCGACGGCTTCGGCCAATGCGCCGACGACCGATTCGACCGCGCCGATCGACACCGGCCCGACGTCTTCTTCGAGGCCGCCCGCCATCACGCGCATTGCCTCGTACACGGCGAGCAGTTGCTGCGCGTGCGGCAGCAGGCTTTTGCCCATCGCATTGAGCATGACCTTGCGGCCGCTGCGATCGAACAGCTCGTGTTTGAACTCGGCTTCGAGCGCGCGCATCTGCATGCTGACCGCCGACTGCGTGAGCGCCATCTGCTCGGCGGCAATCGCGAACGAGCCGTGACGCGCGACAGCGGCGAAGGTGCGGAGGAAACGGATCGTACTCAAACGGGCCTCGTCGTGGGTGTGGACAAAAGATCGGAAAATAAGCTTTGAAGCGGCCTGAAGACCTCCAATCGTCGACGCTGCTTCACAACACGCTGCATCCACACTGGAAAGCCTGGTTGACATGATTCATGAGCAGATCGAGGCGATCGTCGGCATTGAGTTCGATCAGTCGTTGATGGCGATTGACGCCGCCGTGCGTGCGCAAGGCGTTGCCCTGACCAGTGCGATCCTGGTGGAAGCCGAGCTTGCTGCGGGTTCGCTTGTGGAACCGTTTGGCAAAGCGTTGCCGCTGTCCGAGGGATACTATCTCGTTCACTCCGATGCGGACGAGCTTCAAAATTACCTATGGCTATCGTCATGACGACGACGCCAGTCCTTTAATGGCTCACGGTCTGGGCGATTCAGTGTTCTGCATTCGCTCAGATGGCGCAGGGGCGGGGTCCAAATCATTGGGGCGGATTCCCGTCTGGTTGCCATGCTGAATCGCCTCGCCATAAGTCGCCCCTGCCAGCCATCTGGCAGGTAGCAAAATACATGAGGCAACGACCACGGTCGGGTAACAAATATCCTGAGTCAATGCGCCGGACAAGATAATTGTCGCCGCCCATTCGCGCTCGTTTGCGCTATTTGCACCACAACCCGTTCGAGCTGCGCTCCAACTTATTTAAGCGTTTTTGTTTCATTTGACGAAAAATTCACAAGTAAAACGAAGTGTGAATTCGGATCAGCTCTCGCCTCCCGGCCCTGGCTGGCCCGGCATTGCCTCGACGAGACGAATGCCGCGGCTCTCGCACAGGCTTCGCAATTGCGGGGAACGCAGGCAATCGGTCACGAAGGTGTCAACCTGCCCGATATGGGCAATGCGTACTGGCGCATTGCGGTTTAGCTTGGTGCTGTCGGCGACCAGAATGACGTTGCGCGCGTTCTCGATGATGGCCTGAGCCACCTGGACCTCCCGCAGGTCGTAATCGAGAAGCGTGCCCTCTTCGTCGATCGCCGATGCGCCAATGATGGCGAAATCGGCCTTGAACTGGCGGATCAGGTCGATCGCAGTGGAGCCGACCACCGCTCCATCGCTCTTGCGCACCGCGCCGCCGGCAACGACTACCTCAATCCCCGGAAACTTATAGAGCTGCATCGCCACGTTCAAATTGTTCGTGATGACGAGCAGACCTTCGTGCTCGGAAAGCGCAGCCGCCACCTCTTCGGTGGTGGTGCCAATGTTGATGACGAGCGAACAGTTGTTCGGGATATGGGCGGCCGCGGCGACGCCGATAGCACGTTTTTCCTCGGCGGCGACGTAGCGGCGGGCCTCGTAGGCCAGGTTCTCAACCCCCGAGGCGATGATTGCCCCGCCATGTACGCGGCTGAGGACGCGCCCGTCGCACAGCTCGCCGAGATCTTTGCGAATGGTCTGCGCGGACACGTCGAAGCGTCGCGCCAGATCGTCTACGAGCACCCTCCCGGCGGATCTCGCGACGCTGACAATTTCCTTTTGTCTCTGAGTCAAGTCCAGCATGCAGCTCCCTACGTTCACATTTCCGAATGACCGGCCCAAGTGCACAAGCACCAAAGCAAACGATGCAAAGACACTTCGGCGGGCTTGTCACATCGAGTGTATCGCAGGCCGGATGATTGCGAATCCATGTATTGCGCGCGATCTATGTTTCGAATAGACTTAAAACCGAAACAAATACGAAATTCACTTTCTGCCAGAAAGTTACCCCCTGCGAAAGGAGACAAAGTGATGAAACTCAAGGCCTTTTTCTGCGCCGTGCTGACTGCAAGCGCTTTGCTGTCGAGCGGTGCCTCGTTCGCGGCCGATACCGAACTTCTACCCCCATCGCTTCTCGCACCGGGGTCCACGGAGATGGTGCCGGCTGGCAAGTTCAAGAAGGCCGGGCCCTGGGTGATCGGCTTCTCCTGGCCCGGCGTGGGTAACACCTGGATCGTCCAGGCGATCAAGGAAGCCCAATTCGCCGCAAGCAAAGATCCGAACATCAAGGATCTGCGCATCGTCGAGGCGAACTGGCAACCGGCCAAGCAGGTCGCCGACATCGAAGACCTGATGGCGCGCAAGGTCGACGCACTGGTGATCCTGCCGATCAATCCCGAACTGGTCAAAGCGCAGATCGCTGAAGCCAGGGCCAAGGGGATTCCGGTGATCGTCTACTCCGCCAGGGGAACCACTGTGGATTCCACCGTTCTGTTTAGCGCCGGCGGCGAATACTTCGGCCGCGTGGGCGGCGAATTCCTCAAGGACCAACTTAAGGGCAAAGGCACGGTCTGGGCCTTCCGCGGCGTGGCCGGCAGTTCCGACGACACCGCGCGCTACAACGGTTTCCGTAAAGCCATCGACGGCACGGGCATCAAGATCGGCGCGGAAGTGTACGGCGAGTGGAACTACGTCAAATCCAAGCAGCTGTGCGAGAACCTGCTCGAGTCGGGCCGCCCGGTGGACGGCATCTGGTTTTCAGGCGCAGAGATGACGCGCGCCTGTGTCGACGTATTCAAGGAACTCGGCAAGCCGCTCGTGCCGATGACCGGCGAGGGCAACAACGGCTATCTGCGGATCTGGAAGGCGCACGGCCTCAAGAGCGTGGGCGCCGTATTCACACCCGGGCTCGGGGTTGGCATGGTGCGGGCGGCGACGGCTCTGCTGTCGGGCCAGTCGCTCTACACGGTCTACGACTCCGACCCGAAACCGATCACGACTACCAACCTCGACCAGTACTACCGGCCGGACCTCAACGACGCGTTCTGGGTGCCTTCGACGCTACCGGCAGATGTGATCAAGACAACCTTCAAGCGCTAAGGTGGCAACGATGCTGAAATCGCTTGCCGCCGGCGCACCGGCACCAACGAGCCCGTCTGGCCAGACCGTGGTCGAGTTCGTCGACGTCCAGAAGCACTTCGGCCAGATCGCCGCGCTGTCCGGCGTCTCGTTCGCGGGCCACGCGGGTTCTGTTCACGCCGTCACGGGTGAGAACGGGGCGGGAAAATCCACCCTGATGAAGATGCTCGCGGGGGTCCATGCACCGGACGCGGGCGAGATCCGCCTCGGCGGTTCGCCGATGCGGGTGACGAGCGCCCTCGAAGCACGTGCCGCCGGCATTGCGACCGTCTTCCAGGAACTGACGCTGCTGCCGAATCTGACCATCGCGCAGAACCTGTTTCTGGGCCGCGAACCGCGGCGCCTCGGGTTCGTCGACGGCGCAGCCATGCGACGGATGGCGCGCGAAGCGCTGGACCGGGTCGGACTGGACCTTTCCGTCGATCTGCCCTGTGGCGACCTCACCATCGGCGAGCAGCATATGGTCGAGATCGCCAAGGGCGCGCAAGCTCAGTCGCGCGTCATCATCTACGATGAGCCGACAGCCGCGATCGACGCCGAAAGCGTGAGGAAGCTCGTCCAGTTGATCGCGCAGCAGAAGGCCTCGGGCAAGCTCATTTTCTACATCAGCCATCGGCTCGAGGAGATCTTCGAGTTGTGCGACACCACAACCGTGCTGAAGGATGGCATGCACGTCTGGACCGGCCCGACAGCCGAGCTGACCCGCGGATCGCTGGTATCGCTGATGGTCGGGCGGGAAGTCGGCCAGATCTATCCACAGCGGCCGGCCGCGAAAGACAGCGCTGCGGCATTGAGCATTGAAGGACTTGTTCCGAAGCACGGCATGCCCGCGGCTTCGTTCGAATTGCGTCGCGGCGAAATCCTGGGGTTGGCCGGCCTCGAAGGCCAGGGGCAGCGCGACATCATCCGCTGCATCGGCGGCCTTCAGGACCCTACCGCCGGGCACGTTGCGCGGCATGAACCGAAGGAGACCTCACAGCCCCCACAGACCTTGCCCGCCGACGTCGTCGCGGTGGTGCGGGCCGGTGTCGGTTTTATCCCCGAGGACCGCAAGACGGAAGGGCTGTACCTGCCGCTTTCGATCGAGGAGAACATCGGGCTGGGGATGCTGCGCCGCTCCGGGCTGGCGATGCGCGCGCGCATCGACAGCAGCCGGCTTGCATCCCTGATCCGCGATATGAATGTGCGTGCCCGCGACGAGCGTCAAGCGGTGTCGTCGCTGTCCGGGGGCAACCAGCAGAAGGTCATGATCGGGCGCTGGCTGGCCTCGGGCATCGATATCCTGTTGATCGAGGAACCCACCCGCGGCGTCGACGTCGGCGCCAAGGCGGAGATCTACCGTCTCCTGCGTGAGTTTGCCGACGCCGGCGGTGCCGTGCTGCTGACGTCAAGCGAACTAACGGAGCATCTCGGGTTGTGCGACCGCCTGCTCGTCGTGCGGCGAGGGGCCATCGTGGCGCAGTTGCCGGCCGCCGAGGCCAGCGAGGAGACCGTGATGCACTACGCCCTTCTGGGCAACGACCAACAGGAGGTTGCGGCATGAAACAAAATCGTCTTCGCACCGTCCGGCGCTCCGGGCTCGGCCCGGTCTCAATCGGACTTCCGATCTTGATGTTCGTCGCGCTGGCGCTCTCGACATCCGATTTCCTCTCGCTGAAAAACATCTCGAACGTCAACAGTCAGATCATCGCCCTGCTGCTGGCTGCGCTGGGTCAGTTGCTCGTGGCGCTGGCAGGCGGAATTGATCTTTCGATCGGTTCGGTCATCAGCCTGGTCAGCGTGATCGTCACGACGGTCGATCCGACGATCGCCATCCCTGCCGTCATCGCCGTTGGCCTGATCGTCGGCCTGGTGAACGGGACCGGCATGGCGGTCTTCGGCGTCCATCCGTTGATCATGACGCTGGCGTCCATGACCTTCGTGCAGGGATTGGCGCTGCTGCTGTCGGGCACCGGCGGCAATGTACCGCCGACGCTGATTTCACTGGTGAATATGAATGTCTTCGGGGTGCCGGGGGCGGTCCTGTGGTTCGTCGCGGCCGTGGCTCTGATCTCGGTCCTGCTCTACAAGACACGCTTCGGCCTTCACCTGTTCGCCGTCGGCGCCAACGCGCAAAGCGCGGCGCTCACCGGCGTTCGCGTGCGCGCGACACAGATCGCCTGCTATGTCCTGTGCTCCCTGTGCGGAGTTGTCGCAGGCCTCTACCTCACGGGACGCGTGGCCTCGGGCGATCCGCAGATGGGGCAATCCTTCGGTCTCGATTCCGTGACAGCCATCGCGCTGGGCGGCGTGCAACTCACCGGCGGCATCGGCAGCGCCGCCGGCGCCGTGGCCGGGACGATCACATTGGGGCTCATCACCAACGGCATGAACCTCCTCGGGGTGTCGCCGTTCTTCTGTACCGCGATCACCGGCATCCTCCTGATCATGGCGGTCAGCTTCCAACGACGCGAGGCTATCGGCGTATGAGCGAGATCTCCACCGCAATTACTTCCGGGCAGCGCCGGCGGGCAAGCGCAATCGTCTCGCGCGTCCTGTCCTATCCGGCAGCCTACATCGGCACCGCCGCCCTGGCCGTCTATGCGCTAGTCGCGCAGCCGAATCTGCTGAATCCGCTCCTGCTGATGCTGATCTTGCGGCAGGCCGCACCGCTAGGCATCGCCGTGCTCGGGCAGTCGATCTGCATCCGCCTGCTGTCGCTGGATCTTTCCTTTGGCGGGGTGGCCATGCTGACGAGCTACGTTCTCACTAGCGGACTCCTGCCCCTGCCCGCGCCCGCGCTGATTACCTTGTGCTTGCTCATGGGCGTGGCGGTCGGGGCGATCAACGCCTTCTTCATCGCCCAGTTGCGCGCCTCGTCCGTCATCGTGACGCTGGCAATGGTGCTGATTCTCGGTGGCGTGGCTACCGCGTTCAGCCAGTTGCGCGCCCCGGGCGATGCGCCGGACCTGCTGGTCGTGATCGGCCAGGCGCGGATAGGCGGAGTGCCGGTGCCGGTGCTGGTCTGGCTGGCGCTGCTGATCCCGCTGGCGGTGTTTCTGCGCACGTCGGTGTTCGGGCGCTATGTCAATGCCATCGGCGCCAGCCCTCGCGCGGCGCTGGCCTCCGGCCTGCCCTACAAGAAGGTCATTTTCGCCGCACACATCGTGTCCAGCGTGTTGGCGGTCGTCAGCGCCTTGCTGATCCTGGGCGTCACGGGCATGGGCAGCCTGGACATAGGCACCGACCTGGCGCTGAATTCGCTCGCCTCGGTCATTCTCGGGGGTGTCACTTTCGGCTCGGGCAAAGGTGGCGTGGTGGGACCGGCCGTCGCGGCCTTCATGCTGATGTTCTGCTTCAATCTCCTGACCAGCCTTGGACTCGGAGAACCCGGCAAGCAGATGGTTCAGGGAGCGATCATCGCCTTGGCCGCGATTATCTACGCCGCCAACGGCGCGAAGCAGAGAGCGTGACGGCTCACAACGCACAGGAGCAAGCCATGGTTGCAGTGTTGAAGGACGCGGAGCCCTTTTCCTCCGCGGGTAATGACATCGGGGTTCTGGTGCTGCACGGATTCACGGGCACCACGCAGAGCATTCGCCATTTGGGCACGGAGCTTCACCGGCAGTTCGGGTTCACAGTCGAAGGGCCGTGCCTGCCTGGCCACGGCACATCGCCGGACGACATGGAAGCCACGACCTATCTTGACTGGCTGGGCCATGTCGAGGACGCGCTTCAGGATCTCTCCAGGCGCACGCGCAAGGTATTCATCACCGGGCTTTCGATGGGCGGCACGCTAACGCTCAACCTCGCAGCACGCTTTCCGCATCTGGTGAGCGGCATTGCGCCGATCGCTGCCGCCGTCGGCCCGTTGTCGGAGGATTTCGCCGCGGTGGTGGCCGATCGCAACGCACCCAGGCGCGTTCCCGGTATCGGCTCGGACATCAAGGCGCCGGGTGTGGAGGAAGTCGCCTACGGGGAAGTACCGGTCGCATGCATGCGCAGCATCATGGTGCTGATCTCGGCGACGCGCGATCTCGTGCACAAGATCACCTGTCCCGCACTGGTGATCCACGGTCGCGACGATCACGTCGTGCCACCGGCGAACGCCTTGAACATCGTGACCCGCATCGGCTCAGACGATGTCCGGCTGTTGTGGCTCAACGAAAGCTACCATGTCGCGACGCTCGATATCGACAAGGATCTCATTGTAGAGAGAGTCGGCCGGTTCTTCGCGGGGTTGGCCTGAGCGCTCGCGCAGCTGCCAATCCCTCTACCGCGCCATGCGCAAGAAGATAACCATAGGAGAGCACAAATGAACGTGCTGGACATGAGCGTTGGCGTAGCCGGCGGTGGTCTGATGGGCTGCGGCATCGCCACCAAGCTTGCTCTCGCCGGCGTGGCGGTGCAGGTCCATGACAACGCGTCCGGGGCGCAGGACCGCGTGCGCGGTACCTGCGCGGCCGTGCTGGCCGAACTGATCGACGCCCAGGCCATCACGCGCGCGCAGGCCGACGCTGCCGAGGCCTGCATCCACTTCGCGCCAAGCCTGAATGCGCTGGCCGGCACCAGTCTGGTGATCGAAGCCATCGTCGAGTCGCTGCCCGCCAAGCAGGCTCTCTATGCCGAACTGGAGCGCTGCGTGCCGGCCTCCACGTGCATCGCCAGCAGCACTAGCGGTTTCATGCCCACGTTGCTGGGCGAGCGCATGCAGCGGCCGCAGCGCTTCCTGGTGGCGCATTTCTGGAATCCGCCGCACCTGATTCCGCTAGTGGAAGTCGTGCCCGGCCCGTACACCGAGCCCGAAGTACTGCACGACACAGTCGAATGCCTGCGCCAGGCCGGCTGCGAACCAGTGCTGCTAGCCAAGGCGCTGCCCGGTTTCATCGGCAACCGCATCCAGTTCGCGGTGCTTCGCGAAGCCCTGCATTTACTGCGCGAGGGCGTGGCCGATGCGGACACGATCGACCGGGTGATGGTGCACTCGCTGGGGCGGCGCTACCGTTGGTTTGGCCCGCTGACGGGCGCCGATGCAGGCGGGCTGCACACCTTTCTGCAGATCTCCGAGCACCTCATGCCGGAGCTGGCCAAGGACGAAGAGGTACTGGACCTGCTGCGCGCGCACGTCGAGCGCGGCGAGAAAGGGCGCAGCACCGGGCGCGGCATCCACGAATGGGACACCGGGCGCGAGGCGCAGTACCTGAAGGCACGCCGCCGCATGCTGGACTAGATGCTGATATGACTTTCGTGTGAACGCCTCCTTTTTTTGCCGGGCGTTGTCAGGTTGCGAGACGCGTCGGATGGCTGTGGCGCAAAAAGGGAGGCCGATGGGTTAGGCTCCAGGTCTTGACGCGCGCAGGACAAACAGATGGGTCAGCCGAGGAACATCGAGAGGCTGTTCAAAGGTCGGCATTTCGTTCGCGAAGTCATCGTCTTATGCGTGCGTTGGTACCTCCGTTACAAGCTCAGTTTTCGGGACCTCGTTCAAATAACGGCCGAGTGCGGGCTGTCGTTGGCGCACATCACGATCATGCGCTGGGTCAAACGCTTAACGCTGGAGTTCCTCAAGCGCTGGGATCGGTTTGCGAACTCCGCTGGTCGTTCATGGAGAGTCGACGAGACGAACGTGAAAGTCCGTGGCAAATGAGTCTGTCTTTACCGTGCAGACCCTGCGGGAAAGACGGTCGACTTCCGGCTTAGCGCCAGGCAGGATGTCTCTTCGGCCGAGGCATTCTTCGCGAAAGCGATCAGGAGTCAAGGGCTTGCTCCGAAGACAATCACACTGGACGGTCAAGCTACATCTCATCGGGCGGTGCGCGAAATGGGAGGTCGCCGTCACGCGGCGGGCATCGGGCGACAGGCAAGTGCAAGGGTTGAGAGTTTGACGTGTTCAGATCACTTCCTTCAACTGCCGCACGATCGCCGCGGTCACACTCATCTTTCCATGCTGCGCGCGCTCCAGCATTCCGACGTCGCGCCGCACGCCAGCTTCGGGCAGCGGCACGACCCGCAATGCGTCGTCGCGGGTCCATGAGGAGCGGCGCAGCAGCGGCACCACCGCAACGCCGATCCCCTGGCGTACGAGCTCGGCGATCCCTTCCAGCGAATTGAGTTCGAGAAACTCGTTGACCTTCACGCGCTGCTTGCGCAACGCACGCTCGATGATCACGCCGGTCCGCTGAGTCCGATCGAAGCGCAAAAAGCGCTGCGTGCGCAATAGCTCGACCACCGGCGCTTCAGCGAGGTTGGCATTGGCGAGCAATACGAGCGGCTCCGAATAGACCGGTGTCCATTGCACGCTGGCCGGGCGGCGGCCCGGCGTGCCGATGATCACGGCCGCGTCGATTTCGCCCGAATCGACGCGCGCGGCGAGATCGACCGATTTCGCGGCCGTAATGCGCACGTCGAGACTCGGCCGCGTCATCTTCGGGTGCGCGACGGCTTCGGCCAATGCGCCGACGACCGATTCGACCGCGCCGATCGACACCGGCCCGACGTCTTCTTCAAGGCCGCCCGCCATCACGCGCATCGCCTCGTACACGGCGAGCAGTTGCTGCGCGTGCGGCAGCAGGCTTTTGCCCATCGCATTGAGCATGACCTTGCGGCCGCTGCGATCGAACAGCTACGGCAAACCGAAGCGGTGAGCCTCATCAGCTGTCACGCCATACGTGACAAGCGATCCGGGATTCCTGAGCGCGATTCGTGGCTGGAGAAAGGCGCCGCGATCCTGTTGTTCGGGGAGCCGGTTTGCGCATGCGCCAAACATGACGATGACAGCGTCAGGTCTGTCCAACTGAGCGCGAGTCTAGAGAAAGCCGGCGCATAGCCTGCAACCGCCGCCGAGCGAAAGTATTCAAAACAAATTCCAGGACAGACGCAGCCATATCAGATTTCTACAACGTCAAAGTCAAGACCTGATCCTTGATTTTTTTGGATACGAAGTTCATGGTCCCATTTACCCACTCCGGGATATTTTCTGGCGCTGGAATTTTGAGATCCCGCAGGGTCTTGTTGGCTGGCCTGCCATGGCTGTACTTATATTGATTGGCACGAATGCCGGAAGCTTAGTAAATCAATTCGTCAATCTTCACTTATATGCATGTTTGCGAACTTCCGCCAAAGCGTGCCGAATCTGCCGCGAGCCGGTTAGCTTCAGTCCAGCGGAAGTCAGTCGGCGAGTGGCCCGCGCGAGGTCTCCCGGCTCGCGAGCATGGCTATCAAAGCGACGCCTGCCGCGCCTACCATGTACCACGCCGGGGCCAACTTGCTGCCGGTCGTGTGGATCAACCAGGTGGCAACGAATGGCGCCGTGCCTCCGAACAGCGCATTCGCCGCATTGAAGCAGAACGCAAAACCGCTATAGCGCACACGGGTCGGAAAGATCTCCGACAGGAAGCAGGGCAGGGTGCCGTCGTTCATCGTCAGCAGCGCGCCGAACGCGATCTGGATCATCACAATCGTTGCGAAGCCGGCGCCGGCGAGACCCTTGAACAGCGGTACCGTCAGCACGGCAAACAGGATCGAGGCGCCGATCAACATCGTTTTGCGGCCAACGCGGTCCGACAATGCCCCCATGATGAAGATGAAGCCGATATAGGCAGCAAGGGAGATCGTGGCCGCAATGAAGGAGGCTGTTTCACCCATGCCCATCTCTGTAGACAGGTAGGTGGGCATGTAGCTCAGCACCAGATAGAACGCCACCGCGTTAAGACACGTCACGCCAAACGCGATCAGCATCTTGCCACGATGTACGCTCAGCAGCTCCGTGACCGGTGCGCGTGCCACGTGGTGGGAGGTCTCGAGCGCCTTGAACTTCGGCGTATCTTCGAGGCGCACGCGGATGTAGCGGCCAATCAGCCCGAACGGCGCAGCGAGCAGGAACGGCAGCCGCCAGCCGAACGATTCAATCTGGTCGTTGGTCAAGACCCCGTGCAGTACCGCCACGAAGATCGAACCGAACAGAAGGCCTGCGGCGGTACTGGCCGGGACGATGCTCGTGTAGAAGCCGCGCTTGCCTTGCGGCGCATATTCGGCGAGGAATGCGGACGCGCCCGCATATTCACCGGAAGCCGAGAAGCCCTGAACGATGCGGACCAACAACAGCAAAATCGGCGCAGCGATGCCGACCTGCGCATAGGTTGGCAGGAATGCGATCACGAAGGTCGAAGCCGACATGATCAGGATCGACAGCGAGAGCGCTGTCCGGCGACCGATCTTGTCCCCAAAGTGTCCCCAGACAATGCCGCCAATAGGCCGCACGATGAACGAGATCGCAAATACCGCATAAGCGGCGAGCAGACCCGTCGCCGCGTTGGTCTTGGGAAAAAATACGACCGCGATGATCGTCGCCAGATAGCCGTAGGACGCGTAGTCGAACCACTCGACAAAATTGCCGATGAAGCTCGCCAGCGCCGCGCGCTTAAGCAGGCGCCCGTCTGGTGCTGTGCTCGCCCGATCATGGTCCGACGAGAGCGCCACGCCGGGCTGCGAGGTGATGGCGGCCATGGCTGACTGCGCTGAAACCGCTTTCCTGGTACTCATTTGTCGTCTCCAAACATGAATGAATCGTGAGATTGCTGCGTTTCTGATGGCGGCTCTTGCGGCTGCACGTTCGATGCGTCCGTTGCGTGGCGAGACGCCGGGTCCGTTCCTTTTAGAGGCCGGTGTATACAGGGAAGCGGGCGCACAGTTTCGCGACGTGTTCGCGAACCCGCTGCTCGATATGCTCGTCACCCAGGTTGTCGAGCACGTCGCAAATGAGCTCGGCGGTCAGCGCAGCATCGGCCTCGGCGAAACCACGGGTCGTGATGGCGGGTGTGCCGATACGGATACCGCTGGTCACGAACGGTGACTGCGGGTCGTTCGGCACCGCGTTCTTGTTGACGGTGATGTGTGCACGGCCCAATGCGGCATCCGCGTCCTTGCCGGTGATGCCCTTCGCGATCAGGCTGACCAGGAAGAGGTGATCGTCGGTACCGCCGGACACCACGTCGTAGCCCCGCTCGTTGAATACGGTGACCATCGCGCGCGCGTTCGCGAGGGTCTGTTTCTGGTACCCGACGAAGCCGGAGCCGAGCGCTTCCCTGAATGCGACCGCTTTCGCCGCAATCACGTGCATCAGGGGACCACCCTGAGTGCCCGGGAAAACCATCGCGTTCAGCTTCTTTTCGATCTCCGCATTGGCTTTGGCCAGAATCAGCCCCCCGCGCGGGCCGCGCAAGGTCTTGTGGGTGGTCGTCGTGACGATGTCGGCAAACGGCACGGGATTCGGATAGATCCCGGCTGCGACGAGTCCGGCGACGTGCGCCATGTCAACGAACAGATAAGCGCCGACGCGCTCCGCAATCGCGCGAAAGCGGGCGAAATCGAGAACGCGCGAGTACGCCGAGAACCCGGCGACGATCATCTTCGGTCGATGCTCGAGCGCGAGGCGCTCCACCTCGTCGTAATCGATCAGGCCGGTCTTCGTATCGACGCCATACTGGACCGCGTTGTAGAGCTTGCCGGAGAACGACACCTTCGCGCCGTGCGTGAGATGCCCACCGTGCGCAAGGCTCATCCCGAGAATCGTGTCGCCGGGCGAGAGGAGCGCCAGATAGACTGCGGCGTTCGCCTGCGAGCCGCTGTGCGGCTGCACATTTGCATAGTCGGCTGCGAACAGTTGCTTCGCCCGCGCGATCGCCAGGGACTCGACTACGTCGACGTGCTCGCAGCCGCCGTAATAGCGCTTGCCCGGATAGCCTTCGGCGTATTTGTTGGTGAGCACCGAGCCTTGCGCTTCAAGTACACGCGGACTGGCGTAGTTTTCCGATGCGATCAGCTCGATGTGATCTTCCTGGCGCTGACGCTCGCCACGCATCGCGTCGTACAGATCCGGATCGAACCCGGCAATCGTTTGTTCTGTTGAAAACATTGAAACGTCTCCTGCCACATCATGGGAACCCTGCGGCCGTGGCCGCAGGCTATTTGAACGCAGGCGGGTCAGACCTTGATGATGTTGTGCTCCGGACCGTACCGGAAACCCGTGATGTTGGTCGCGTCCTTCTCGCCCACCACCAGGATGTCATGCTCGCGGTAGCCGCCCGCGCCGGGCAGGCCTTGCGGCAGCATGATCATCGGCTCCATCGACACCACCATGTTCGGTTCCAGTACCGTGTCGATGTCTTCGCGCAGTTCCAGCCCGGCTTCCCGGCCGTAGTAGTGCGACAGCACGCCGAACGAATGACCGTAGCCGAACGTGCGGTACTGCAGCAGGCCATACTCGGCGTAGATCTTGTTGAGTTCGTGGGCGATATCGCTACAACGGGCACCGGGCTTGATCAGTTTCAGCCCCGCCTCGTGCACCTCGACGTTGACCTTCCAGAGACGCAGGTGCTCGTCCGGGCAGTGGTCGAAGAACATCGTGCGTTCGAGCGCCGTGTAGTAGCCGGCGATCATCGAAAAGCAGTTCAGGCTCAGGATGTCGCCCTTCTGTACCTTGCGCGTCGTCACCGGATTGTGTGCGCCGTCGGTGTTGATGCCCGACTGGAACCAGGTCCACGTATCCATCAGTTCGGAATCAGGAAAGCGGCGTGCAATTTCGCGCACCATCGCCTGGGTCGACGCGAGCGCGACTTCGTGCTCGGGCACACCTTCATGAACGGCGGCCGCGAGTGCGGCGCCACCCACGTCGCAAACATTGGCGCCGTGCTTGATGACTTCGATTTCCTCGGCCGACTTGATCATGCGCATGCGCATCGTCTGGGCGCTGATGTCGACAAATTCGACGGACGGCAGCGCCACCTTCAGCTTCGCGAGCACCTCGACCGGCAACTGGTCGAACTCGACGCCAACGCGCCCCTTGTTGTCGATCTCGCCCTGTACGGCGCGGAAGAAATTGTCGCGTTGCCAGTCGGTGTAGACCACGTTGTAGTCGCCGACTGTGCGACGCCACGGCTGGCCGCCGTCGATGTTCGCCGAGATCGATACCACCTTCTTCGGTGTGACCACGAGCCCGTATTTGCGGCCAAACGAGCAATACAGGAAGTCCGCGTAGTAGTTGATGTTGTGATACGACGTGAACAGCACGGCGTCGATGTTCTCGTGCGCCATCAGCTCGCGCAGTTTTCCCTGGCGGTTAGCGTACTCGGCGTCTGAAAAGGTGTGCTTCACCTTTTCGCCGTTTTCGATCCGGATCAGACTCTCCAGTTTCATGCGCTCGCTCCTTGGTGAAAAAGGTCGGTTGGTGTGAGCGAATGGTAGGAGTTCAGTGATTTATAAAATTTCCAGATCCGACGAAACAGTTTCCCGTTTCGACATTGAGGGTTTACGCCGGTGAGCGCGTTTGCAGGCCCGAGGCGTCGATGAACGGGCTATCGGATAACAGGGGGAGACAGGTTTGCGGAACGCTCACGGCGTGCTTCTGGCGAGCAGGAGACCGTGATCCGCAAGCGCGTCGCGAGCACGTCCTACAACGCGTTCTGATAACGGCGGCGATCGACGCTCGGGGCGATCTGGAACTGCGCCTTGTAGCGCGTGGCGAAGTGCGTCATCGACGTGAAGCCGGTACGCGCGCAGACCTCTTCCAGAGGCAGGGAGGTGCGATACAGCAACTGACGCGCACGTAGCAGGCGGATCTCCAGATAAGCCTGCGCTGGCGTCTTGCCGAGACGCTCATGAAACCAGCGCTCAAGTTGCCTTTGCGAAACGCGCAGATATGACGCAATCTCGGCGACGGTAAGTGTCTCTTCGACGTTGCTTTCCATGACCTGCAGCGCTTCGTCGAGCTTCGCGTGTTCGGCGCCCATGTACTGGCGCAGCGAGGTGCGTTGGCGCTGCTCGTGACTGCGCCGTTCGGCGATGAGCAGTTCGAGCACGCGCGCCGCAAGCGAGCGGCTGCCGGGCGGCATGCCAAGAAGATGCACCATCAGGTCCAGCGGCGCGACGCCACCACTGCAGGTATAACGGTCGCGATCGACCTCGTACAGGTGATTCGACACCGTCAACCTGGGAAACTGTTCCATCAGCACGTCCTGATCTTCCCAGTGAATCGTGCATCGGTAGCCGTTCAGCAGGCCGGCGCGCGCGAGAAAGTAGCTGCCGGTATCGAGCCCGCCAAGCGCCGTCCCGCGGCGGGCAAGCAGGCGCAACCAGTCGAGCACCGCGCCGATGCCCCTGCGCGGAATCGGATTGGGACCAACGACAAACACTGCGCCCAACGAACCGCTATCGGCCATCGTTGCATCGGGCAGCACGCGGATGCCGTCGCTCGACTGGACAAAGTCTGCGCCGGTCGCGATCAGCTGATAGTCATAGACGCGCCGACCGACGACCATGTTTGCGATCCGCAGCGGATCGACAGCCGCAGCCAGCGCGATCAGCGAGAAATCGTGGAGCAGAAGAAAGCCATACTTCGTCACGCGCAGATCGTGCAGTCCGTCAGGCCGTTCGTCTTCAGGTCTACTGCGATTCGTTGGCACGTTTGGATTCTCGAAGGGAGAAGGCGCTGGGTCCGATTACGCCTGTCATCATATCCGCGCCGGCACTGGTGCGCTGCGACTTGCGCAGGTCTATCGGCTACTCGTTTTGGGCTTGTTGCGCGACGTCGCAGGGGGCATTTTCCGGGACATCAGCCTGCCCTGTTCATCGGAATTCCCGTCGGATGCGGATTGGCGTCGCTCGTATCTTCAGGCAGCAGATTGCCGTCGCCGAGGCTCTCATCGGCGCGAGCAGTCTCCGGGAATCGCTCGGGATAGAGATGCCGCTGCGCGACGCTCGCGTCGAACGTGCGAGACCACTTCGCGATAACCACGGTCGCCAGACTGTTGCCGATGGTGTTGCAGGTCGCGATGGCCATCGACATGAAACGATAGACCCCGAAAATTATCGCCACGCCTTCGACCGGCAAGATGCCGGTCGACGTGACGGTCGCCGCGAATACCACGAACGAGCCGCCCGAAACCGTGGCCGCGCCTTTCGAGGTCAGCAGCATCAGCAACAACAGTCCGATCTGGTGCTCGAGCGTGATGGGAACGCCATACGCATGCGCGATGAACATGGCACCCATGGACATGAACAGCGATGTGCCGTCGAGGTTGAATGCGTAACCGGTAGGCAGCACCAGACCGACGGTCTGCTTCGCGCAGCCGAGCCGCTCGAGTTTGATCAGCAGACGTGGCAATGCACTTTCCGACGACGCCGTGCCGAGCACGATGAAGACTTCGTCCTTGATGTAGCGCAGGAACCGCCACAAACTGATTCTGGCCAGTTTCGCGATGATGCCCATCACGACCACGATGAACAGGACCACCACGGCATAGAAGCTGAACACAAGCTGCGCCAGCGCGATCAGCACCTCGGTGCCGTTGCTTCCCACGGAGTAAGCCACCGCGCCCAGGGTGCCGAGCGGCGCAAGTTTCATGACAAGGTTGATGAATGAGAACAGGACCTCGGAGATCAGATCGAGACCCTCGGTGATTCGCACGCGGCGGCGCGCGGGGATCGCCAGAATGCCGATGCCGACCATCACCGCGAGCACGACCACCTGCAGCAATTCGCCCTTGACGAACGCACCGATGAAATTGTCGGGCACCAGATGCATGATGAACTCGGTGAAGCCCTGCGGTGCAGCTTTCGCCGCCGTTGCCGGCAGCGCGCCGACCGTTACCGCGCTCATGCCTTTGCCGATCTGCAGCACGTTGCCGGCGAACAGGCCCACCATCAGTGCGATGGTGGAGACGACTTCGAAGTAGACGATCGAACGCCAGCCGACGCGGCCCGCGCTTCGAACGTCGCCCGCCGACGCAATGCCGTGAACGAAATCGTCGCCAGCGGCAAGCTGGCGAGAACATTGAAGTGCGCCGATGGGACGCGCTGGCTGCGCGTGTCGAGCTTGCGGATCGACGGCGACAGACAGAGTCCGCCGATCGGCTGGACCGATGTGTATATCGATCCCGCTTACACCGACATCCCGGACGCGGCCCGGGCGCAACCGGACACGTTGATCAGTTCGTTGATCGAAGCACGTTACGGGCGCTGCATCGCCGAGATCCAGCAGGACGTGAACGGTGCATTGATATCGAATGAAATGGCAAACAGGCTGAAAGTGGAGGTGGGTGCGGCGGCGCTTGAAATCGTGCGCCGATATCTCGACTCAGCGGGCGAGACGTTCGAGGTATCGATCAGTGTTCATCCGGCGGCGCGATTCTCGGTGTCAATGCGACTGAAGCGCTCGGATGCGTGATCCGCGATCGTCCTCGTGACGGAGTGGAGACGTACCCCCCGTGACGCTGGGTACGGTAGCGCACGACTAGTATCGAGGACGAGCCGCGACGGTGGTTCGGTGCCGGCCGCTACATCCAGTTCGACCGGCAGGCGAAGAGATTCACCGAGACGGGGATTTTGGTTCACCGTCGCAACGCTCTTCCAGCCAGACCACGCATTTCACATGCATTGGTCTTTACTCGACGATGCCGACCAGACCGTCAATCTCCTTCTGGACACGCATCTGAGCCTCCTGTGCAGCGGCATCGAGTGTGTTGGCAACGAGCGGGAGCATCAGCCCGGAACCCTTGAATTCAGCTTCGAAAAGCACCCATGCTGCGTACGCGCAAACACCTGAAGCCTTTTGCACGAGGTTGATCGTTATGTCGTATGTCCTTCGCTTGCCGTACTTGCGGGTGTATTGAAAACGGCTTAACAGTGGTTTGTGCATCACGTTTCCGTAGCTGCTTCTGAATTGACCGATTGCAGGAGTCGCGGTGAAGGCAGTCGTTCACTGCCTTAGGGACGTCTGCCGGATCCCGCGATACGGCGTTAGCTATTTGCTGCATTGTTCAAAGTCGATGATCTGCCGAACGGGGAGCGAGGTATCGGTACGCCATCCACAAACGCGCAAGCACAGCGCACAGCAAACTCGTATGCACACGTCCGGCTTGCAAACTGACCAAGATCACCCAATGAGGTAGATTCGCCGTCCTTCTTCAAGATGCAGGCGCGGGCCACGAACGTGTTGCCGCACCTTATCGTTGACGCTTGAATCGCTGCGCCATGATGAAATAGAAGCATCGAATGCTCTCCGATCGCAGGGCATGAAAGCTCATTGTAATGTGAGCATTTGCACCCGTGGCGACTGTTACCATTCCACATAAAGCGCTTAAGTGTGACGACTGGATTTGCCCCGTACCTCCGGACACCGCCTCACACTTGAGTTGATGAATCGGCCCTGCGCCGGATCTCGCGGTGATCGAACAGACATCGATATTGGCCGATATCCGTCCGTCGTGGCTTAGATACGAAAGCATTTCCAATCGGATGTCGAGGCGATGCTGTCGCGCCTCGCGAACGTGACGCGAAATGTGTTCGCGGTCAACGTCGATGCGGTGATCGCTTTGGTCTTGCTGAAGATGCTGTGGGCGCGCCATCGAACCGGAGACTTCTCGACCGAGGCGCTCGAAACCGAGGCCTTCACCGTGTTCCTGTACGGCCGGATGATTGGCTGCGCGGCGGAGATCGACGACCACCTGAATCGCGGCCGCAATCTCGACACGCGCACACCGCAGTCGAACGTGCGATTCGTCGCGTGAGCGCCAACGGCCATCCATACGATTGATCGATCAGATCAGGAGCCGGGCTGCCTTCGAGCGCTTCATCCGGATGCAGCACCGGCTTTCGCACGCCGAGGAGACACTTCGTGCAAATTACTTCAGACACGTCGCGGCAGGTACCCCCGCCGCAACCCGAATCAAGCTGCGCTTCTGGCCCGATGGCTGGTGGAAGCTGATGGAATACCGGATCGGAATCATTTCGCTGCCGGTCTACGTGATCCTGCTCGCGTTGATCGCGGGATTCGCGATCACGGGCAAGGTACCCGGCGAGATCTCGATGGCGATCGCCGTGCTGGCCTTCTTCGGCTTCACCTGCGCGGAGATTGGCAAGCGTTTGCCGACCGTGCGCAATATCGGCGCTGCCGCTGCTGTTTGCGATCGGTGTCGCGATGACGCCGTGGGACATAGGTTTTGATAATGGAGCTGACATCTCTCAATCATATTTCTCGATTTTTCAGTTCATTTATATCAAGTGACGTTTTTTGAGCTTATTGCAAATTTCCTCGAGTCTATTGGGCAGAAACACGACCAGGTGGAGAGAGCGACGACAACGCGCGTCGCGACACATCAAATTTCTTGAAGCGAATAACAAGAAATTTTAGCTTTCCTTGATTTAAGCGGCTATGGACAATGAGGTCAAAAGAACAGGCGATATAGCGAGCGAGCCCATCGCCACGAACATGGAGACAGGAATGGATGTATCGGTTCACCAACGCGAGTCCGACGCGATACCTCTCAGCACCCCCACAACGAAGACCTTCGACGCGCGCGTGATCGTCGTCGCCACCATCGGCAATGCGCTCGAATGGTTCGACTTCACGGTCTTCTCGTTCTTCGCCGCGATCATCGCGAAGCAGTTCTTCCCGAGCGACAACGCGACCGCGTCGCTGCTAGCCGCATGGACGACATTCGGGGTCGGCTTTTTGACGCGGCCGCTCGGCGGCATCGTTCTCGGTAATTACGCGGATCGGCACGGCCGGAAGTCCGCGCTCGTCGTGACGATTTCGTTGATGGCGGTGGGCGTGGGCATCATCGCTTTGGCGCCCACTTATGCGCAGATCGGCATCTTTGCGCCGGTCCTGATGCTGATCGGACGCTTCTTGCAGGGTTTTTCCGCCGGTGGCGAAGTGGGCAGCGCGACCGCGTTTCTCGTCGAACATGCGCCGGTGGAGCGGCGCGGCGTGTACGGCAGCTTCCAGATGATCAGCCAGGCCTGCAGCATGTTGCTCGGCGCGTATGCGGTCCACAAACGACGCCGCTCAGAGGTACTCTGAGGCGTAAATGGTGTGGTATGGAGAAGGGTCAGCGGAGATCGGCGGGCATCTTCCATGGCAACA